>JACZKE010000055.1 GCA_014860225.1 Desulfuromonadales bacterium | reverse complement strand
CCCCCAGCCCCCGCAGTTCAGCCGTGAGATGTGCATGGAATTTGCCATCGGTTCTATTGCCAGGATGCTCGGACCGGAGTTTGCCGAGGTCGATACCTATCCGACCCGGGTGCGCCTGCCCGACGAACCGCTGATGCTGGTTGACCGCATCATGTCGGTCGAGGGCGAACCATGTTCGATGACCAGCGGCCGGGTGGTCACCGAGCACGATGTCACATCCGATCGCTGGTATCTCGATGGCGGCCGAATCCCGACCTGTATCGCTGTCGAGGCCGGCCAGGCCGATCTCTTCCTCTCCGGCTATCTGGGGATCGATTCCATCAGCAAGGGCAAGGCGGTATACCGACTGCTGGATGCGGTCGTCACCTTCCACCGTGGTTTGCCCGTGCCCGGCGATGTGATTCGCTACGATATCAGGATCGATCATTTCTTCCGTCAGGGCCAGACCTATCTGTTTCGCTTCAATTTCGAGGGCACCGTCAATGGCGAACCGCTGTTATCGATGCAGAACGGTTGCGCCGGCTTCTTTACCGAACAGGAGTTGGCTGCCGGCAAGGGGATCGTCCACACCAGGCTCGATCTGATGCCGCAGCCGGGCACCAGGCCCGATGACTGGCGGGACTTGGCGCCGCTGGCCGTAGAGTCCTACGATGCAGCCCAGGTTGATGCGATCTATGCCGGAGATCTTGGTGCGGCCTTCGGCGAATTATTTGCCCGTCTGAACCTGAAAAACCCCTACACCCTGCCGGGCGGGCATCTGAAACTTGTCGACCGGGTGATTGAACTTGATCCGCAGGGCGGTCGTTACGGTCTCGGCCAGATTCGCGCCGAGATGGACATCCATGCGGACGACTGGTTTCTGACCTGTCATTTCTGCGACGACAACGTCATGCCCGGCACATTGATGTATGAGTGCTGCATGCACACCTTGCGCATCTACCTGTTGCGCATGGGCTGGGTTGGCGAAGCCGGCGAGACCTGGTGCGAGCCGGTTCCCGGGATCGACAGTGGCCTGAAATGCCGCGGCCAGGTCATTGATACAACCAGGACCGTGACCTACCAGGTGAGCATCAAGGAGCTCGGCTACCGGCCGGAACCCTTTGCGATTGTCGATGCGCTGATGTTTGCCGATGGCAAGCCGATTGTTGAAATCCCGAACATGTCGATCAGGCTGTCCGGCTTGACCCGCGAGAAAGTCGAGGCGTTGTGGTACGGGTCTGCCCCGACTTCTCAGGGGGCTGTCCCTCTCTACAATTATGAACGCATTCTGGCCTTCTCCACCGGCAAACCTTCCGAAGCCTTCGGCGAGCCGTACCGGATCTTCGATGAGGAGCGCAAGATTGCCCGCCTGCCAGGCCCGCCGTTCCAGTTCCTTGACCGCATCACCGCCGTCACCGGTGAGCCGTTCAGACTGGTTGAGGGCGCGACGGTGGCGGCAGAGTATGACGTGCCGACCGACGCCTGGTATTTCCAGGCGGGGCGCCAGCCGGAAATGCCGTTCAGTGTCCTGCTCGAGACCGGTTTGCAACCGTGCGGCTGGCTGGCGGCGTATCTCGGCTCGGCATTGACGAGTAAAACCGATCTTAAATTCCGTAACCTCGACGGTAATGCCGTGCAGCATCGCCCGGTCACCCCGGAATCTGGCACGCTCACCACCCGGGTTAAGATCACCCGCATCGCCAGCAGCGGTGGCATGATTATCCAGAGCTACGACTTCGAAATCAGCGATCGGCTGGGGCCGGTCTATAGCGGCGACACCGTGTTCGGCTTCTTCTCGGCAGATTCCTTGGCTCAACAGGTCGGGGTGCGCGACGCCAGGCTTTATCAGGAGACTGCGGCGGAAACCACCCGGGCAGAACAGTTTGCTTACCCGGTCGATGCGCCCTTCCCGGAGACCAGGCTGCGCATGATCGACGACATTGAACTGTTGGTTGCCGACGGCGGACCGGCTGGACTCGGCTTTATCCGCGGCAGCAAAGCCGTCGATGCCGACGAATGGTTCTTCAAGGCCCACTTCTACCAGGATCCGGTGTGTCCTGGCTCCCTTGGCCTCGAATCCTTTTTGCAGCTGCTCAAGGTGGTCGCGATCAAACGCTGGGGAGGCGATGCCGGGAGTGTGTTTGAGACTGTTGCTCTCGGTGAAAAGCACAGCTGGAACTATCGCGGTCAAATCATCCCAAGCAATGATCAGGTTCAGGTCGAGGCGGTGGTTACGGCGATTGACGATGAGCAAAAGCTTCTTAAGGCGGATGGCACCCTGTCGGTGGATGGTAAAGTCATTTATCAGATGAAGGATTTTACGATCAGGGTCAAAGGGTCGTTGTCATAACGTTTATGGTTCGGAATCCGCTTTGGGATTACGGCCGATGTGATTTTTCGGAGTGGAAATGCTGTCGGTAAGCGGCGCATCCGGGGCCTTTGCACGGGCAGCGTGATCGTCTGATTAAGAGGTACAAAGGACTCACTTCGAAGGAGGGCGGAGGCCAACACCAAGGGAAGGAAACCGGTGATCCCGCCATCCACCTGGACAGGTTTGACAATCCCCGCGAAGATTGTATAAGGGATTTAAGGCCCAATTTTTCCTGTGATTCTGCAGTGCGTAGAGCCAGGATGGATAGTTTGCTATTTTTCACCTGAAGAGAAAAGGAGAAGACTATGAAAAATGAAATCCCTGCCGAAAGCAGCCGGGACATCTCCATGCACTCTCCCCCGTCACAGTTTTGGGGCCGCGTCTTGGCCATCAGCCTGGCGATTTTCGCCGCGGTAGCGGTTGTCGCCTGCGTGCCGGCTTCGACCCCGCCGGAACCGGTCCAAGTGGAAGCCGAGGCCCCCGAGGTCAGCTACAAGTTCTACACCGATGAAGAACTGATTGAGGCCAACAACCGGGCCCGGG
This sequence comes from Desulfuromonadales bacterium, assembly GCA_014860225.1. Classification (GTDB taxonomy): domain Bacteria; phylum Desulfobacterota; class Desulfuromonadia; order Desulfuromonadales; family BM103; genus M0040. The sequence continues at coordinate 15,281 of JACZKE010000055.1, read as the reverse complement.
ACTATTGCAGCCAGTACGCCTCGGCCCCGTCCATGCAAGGCACAATCACCACCAACCAGGATGGCAGTAAAACCGTAACCTTCCAGTGCATTCTGGCGGCCCCTAAAGCACCGGCACCGCCGCTGGAGACCTACACCTACAGCACCGATAGCGACTTCTTGCAAGCAATGAAATCAGCAGATGCCTATTGCGCACGCTCCGGGCAGGTGGCATCTTTCAACGTCAGTACCAACGCCGCCGGAACCCAGACCCTGACCTATCGCTGCATACCGCGTTAGCGACGGTCTCCATCAGGGTGTTCCCGACCGGCCCGGCCCCGAGTCCGATCGGGGCCCCGCTCCACCGCCCGGAGTCACTGCAACGAGTTCCATGACCGCCTGCAAGTTGCTGTCCTTATAGTTCTCGAAGCGCACGGGCAGATAGCCAAGGGCGGGCGCATGATAGATGCGCTTGAAGCGACTGGAGCCGGGGCGGGTGCTTTCGTAGACGATGGTGGCGTATTCGCCGCCGGCCACTTCGACCTGCTGCTCGCTCTTGCGCTCGTAGCTGTAGTGCTTGATGCGGTCCTCGTCGATCATCATTACCTTTCCGGGCGTCTCGCCGCGCAGCAGCGCAGTCAACATGGCGACCTGCATGGAGAGGCGATCCTGCAGGCCTGTTTCGGTGGCCAGGGCGACGGTTTTGTCCTCGACGGTTCCGGTCACCTCCCGGGCCGCCCAGTCGAAGGTCAACTGACCATCGTCCTCGGTATCGGCTGTACCGTCTTCCGAATACCAGCACAGGGGCCGCACCCCATGGGCGTCGATCTGCAGCACCGTCCGTTCGATCGCATCCCGACTTACCACAAAACTTGCCAGGAAACCGGGTTTCACCGACGATTCATAGATAACGGTACCATCATCTGCGGGACGCAGCTCGAAGGTGATTGTTCCGGCGTTGAAGCCCTTGTACTGGACATTGTAGGTGGCCGTGAAGAATTCAGGCCGAATAATCTCCCCGGCGAAAGCCTGGGTCGTCGTCAACAGCAGGAGGACCAGAAAAAATCGCAGCATGGTGCACCTCTTCGTTTTCTTCGTAAGACGGAGGGATGCGGGAAAGGTTTACCAGTGGATGGGGTGCAGGCACCGAGGATGAGGACCGCATTCATGGGCAGGAAAACGATTTCTGAGCCTCTTAGGCTATCAGATTGGCGTCCGCTTTTTCGAGACTACCTCATGTTTCGTACCGAACGGGAAACAGGACCTCTCAGCGGCCCGCTCCCTGACGGTGGATGGCAAAATCATTTACCGTGTGAAGGACTTTTCCGTCCGCATCAGGCGGTAAGCTGCCGGGACTTTGCCTTACAGCTTTACAGTCCTGGCGCTTGCTTGTACTATGTGCCTGCTTGGCATTAAACGTAGATGGTGGAGTAAATGAGATATTCGCGAGTCTATATTGAGTCGGTCGGCTATGAACTGGCGCCGATTGTAGTTACATCGACGGAGCTGGAAAACCGCTTGAAGCCGATGTACGAAGCGCTGCATATTCCCCTCGGCCAGCTGGAAGCCTTGACCGGGATCAGGGAACGTCGCTGGTGGAAGCCGAACACGAGCATTTCGGAAGGAGCGATCGCTGCGGCAAAGAAAGCCTTGCGCGAGCGGAAAATATCCCCGGTCGATATCGGCGCCGTCGTCTATGCCGGCGTCTGTCGCGAACATTTCGAACCGGCCACGGCCTGTCAGGTGGCTTCGGCCCTTGGCGTGCAGGGCAATGTCGCGGTTTATGATACCTCCAACGCCTGCCTTGGTGTGCTCAATGGCGTGCTCGATATCGCCAACCGCATTGAACTGGGTCAGATACGCGCGGGTCTGGTGGTTGCCTGTGAGAGCTCCCGCGAAATCAACGAAACCATGATTCAGCAGATGCTGGACAACCCGACCATGGAAAATTTCACCAAGTCGCTGGCGACCCTGACCGGTGGCTCCGGTGCGGCCGCCGTCCTGCTCACGGATGGCTCCTTCACGCCTTCGCGACGGCCCCGACTGCTCGGAGGGGTTAATCTGGCCGAGCCCCAGCACCACACTCTCTGCCGCTGGGGAATCCAGTCGGATGACCCGGAAAATCACGTCCCCTATATGCAGACCGACGCGGTTGCGGTCATGAAGTACGGTGTGGAACTGGGCAAAAGAACCTGGGACGCCTTTCTCAAGGAACTGGAACTGACCACTGACCGGATCGACAAGGTGATTTGCCATCAGGTCGGCGAAGCTCATCAGAAACTGATCCTGCAAAAAATAGCTATTGGTCAGGAGAAAGACTTCAGCACTTACGAGTTTCTAGGCAATATGGGCACGGTGTCTCTGCCGGTGACTGCCGCAATTGCCAAGGAACGCGATTTTTTGTTGCCCGGCGATGTCGTTGGCTTTCTCGGTATCGGCAGCGGGCTGAACTGCCTGATGCTCGCTATCCAGTGGTAAAATGGCGTCGCAAAAAGTCCGTCCTACTGCGTTGCCACGGTTTTTCAGGACTTTGACATACTGGTGTATGTCTGCATCCCTGAAAAACCGCGCCGCCTTGTGGGACGAAATTTTTGCTTAGCCATTTACCTTCTCATTGGGTGTGTCTTGCTTCGCAATTAGCCTTAAGATGAGTACATAATGAGTGATCTCTACCCCTTTCAGAATAATTTCCTCGAGCTGAACGGTCTGCAATACCATTACCTCGACGAAGGGCAGGGCGATCCGGTGGTCATGCTCCACGGCAATCCGAGCTGGTCCTTCTACTACCGCAACCTGGCCAGGGCCTTAAGGGATAACTATCGTGTCATCGTCCCTGATCACATCGGTTGCGGTCTTTCGGAAAAGCCCGGGGATGAGGACTACTCCTACACTTTGCAGCAACGGGTCGACGACCTCGATGCGTTGCTTGAACATTTGCATGTTCACGAGCGGGTTACCCTGGTTGTTCACGACTGGGGAGGCATGATCGGCATGGCTTACGCCTGCCGCCACCCTGAACGGATTGCCCGGCTTGTCATCCTGAATACCGCGGCCTTTCACCTGCCGGCAGGCAAGAAATTGCCGCTGGCCCTGAAGATCTGCCGCGATACCGCCTTCGGTGCGTTCCTGGTCCAACGGCTGAACATGTTTGCCCTGATGGCTGCCCGGATCGGTTGCAAGCGCAATCCGATGTCTCAGGCGCTGCGCGGCGCCTACTGCGCACCTTATGATACAGTTGCTGATCGCATTGCCACCCTGCGGTTTGTCCAGGACATTCCGCTCAAGCCGGACGACCCCGGTTACTCCCTGATCAGTGACGTCGAGGCAGGCCTGCAGCGTTTCACTGATGTACCGATGACCATCTGCTGGGGCATGAAGGACTTCGTGTTCGACAAGCATTTCCTCAAAGAATGGCAGCGTCGCTTCCCGCAAGCCGAGGTGCATGCTTTCACCGATTGCGGGCACTACATTCTCGAAGATGCCAGTGACGAGGTGATTCCGATAATTGAACAGTTCCTGGCCGCGCATCCGCTTGATGACCCGGTTGCCGGGTTGCTTGACGGCACAACGTAATGATCCCGGTCACCTCTGCCAATGTCGCTGCACACCTTCCGGAAATGGCACGACTCCAGCCGGAAACGCCGGCAATCTTCATCCCCAACGGCTGTGACAGCCAACAGCAGACCCTCTACGATCGATACACCTTCGCCGAGCTCGACCGGGAGAGCGGTCGCATGGCACATGCGCTCGAATCAATCGGTATCCGCCGCGGTGTGCGCACAGTCCTGATGGTCCCTCCCGGTTTCGAATTCTTTGCCCTGACCTTCGCTCTTTTCAAAATCGGCGCCGTACCGGTTCTGGTTGACCCGGGTATGGGCGTCAAGAACCTCAAGACCTGCTTTGCCGAAGCGCAACCGCAAGCCTTTATCGGCATCCCCAAAGCACACCTTGCTCGCATGCTGCTCGGATGGGGGAAGCCGACGGTCAATATCCTGCTCACCGTTGGCCGGCGGCTTTTGTGGGGCGGTGCGACCCTTGAAAGGTTGTTGACGACTGATGCTCACGACGGCCACTACGAAACTGCGCACACCGATGATGATGAGGTCGCGGCGATTCTCTTCACCAGTGGCAGTACCGGCGTTCCGAAAGGCGCGGTTTACAGCCACGGCAACTTCTCTGCCCAGGTAGAACTGCTGCGCCTGGTCTATGACATCCGCCCCGGTGAAATTGATTTGCCGACGTTCCCGCTGTTCGCCCTGTTTGCCCCGGCGTTGGGTATGACTTCAGTGATTCCGGAGATGGACTTCACCCGCCCGGCCGATGTCGACCCGGCCAAGATTATTGCAGCCATTGAGAGGTTTCAGATCACGACCATGTTTGGCTCCCCGGCTCTGATCAGCCGGGTCGGTCGCTACGGCGAAGCGCAAGGGATCAAGCTGCCGAGCCTCAAACGGGCCATTTCCGCCGGAGCACCGGTGCCGGCAGCAGTGCTGGAGCGTTTCACCGGCATGCTCTCTGCCGGGGCTCAGGTCTTTACCCCTTACGGAGCCACCGAAGCCCTGCCGGTTTGTTCCATCGGCAGTGCCGAGATCCTCGCCGAGACCCGTCATGCCACCGACCGTGGTTGCGGTGTCTGTGTCGGCGAACCGGTGCCGGGGGTCGAACTGGAGATCATTGCTATTGCCGATGAGCCGATCGCGCGCTGGGAGAACAGGCTGACGCTTGGCATTGGCGAGATTGGCGAGATTGTCGTCAAGGGGCCGCAGGTGACGCGCAGCTATTTCAACCGCCCGCAATCTACAGCCCTTGGCAAAATCCCCGATCCTGATCATGACAGTTTCTACCATCGCATGGGCGATCTCGGCTACCGCGACGAACAGGGTCGCGTCTGGTTCTGTGGCCGTAAAGCACACCGGGTCGTGAGCGGTGAAGAAGTCTTGTTTACCATCCCTTGCGAGGCAATTTTTAATACCCATCAGGATGTGTTTCGCACCGCTCTGGTTGGTGTCGGTGAGCCGGGTCGGCAGCGGCCGGTGCTCTGCATCGAGCTGGAAAAAGGTACTGACACCTCCCGACTTGCCCGCATCCACCAGGAACTGCTTGCGATCGGTGCCGAGCATACGATCACCCGCAACATAAAGACCTTTCTCTTTCATCCGGCTTTCCCGGTCGACATTCGCCATAACGCCAAGATCTTTCGCGAGCAGTTGGCAATCTGGGCCCGGGAGAAACTGTCGTGAAGGCGCTGGTTACCGGCGGTGGCGGATTTCTCGGCAAGGCGATTGTCAGGCTCCTGCATGAGCGCGGTGATGGCGTGCGTTCCTTCTCGCGCAACGAACACCCTGCCCTTGCCAAGATGGGGGTTGAACACTGTCGTGGTGAACTGGACGATGCCGAAGCGGTCAAGCATGCTGCCGCGGGCTGTGACATCGTTTTTCACGTAGCCGCAAAGGCTGGAGTCTGGGGACCTTACGAGGAGTTCTATCGGGTCAACGTTCTCGGCACCAGGCATATCATCGACGCCTGCCAGCATCACGGCATTCAACGCCTTGTGTATACGAGCTCGCCAAGTGTCGTGTTCGACGGCAGCGACATGCAAGGTGTCGATGAGTCGCTGCCTTACCCGGAGCATTTTGAGGCCTTCTATCCCCAGACCAAGGCAGTGTCTGAACAGCTGGTGCTGCAGGCCAACGACCAAAACCTGGCTACCGTAGCGTTGCGTCCGCACCTGATCTGGGGGCCAGAGGATAATCACCTTGTGCCGCGCATCCTTGAGCGCGGGGCAAGGGGGGCTTTGCGTAAAATCGGTACGCGCGAATGCCTAGTCGACACCATCTACATTGACAATGCTGCTCTTGCCCATCTTCAGGCCGCTGATCATCTTGGTATCGGTTCCGGAGTCGCTGGCAAGGCCTACTTTCTTTCCCAGGGTGAGCCGCTGCCTATCTGGGAAGTGGTCAACCGCATCCTTGCAGCAGGTGGTCTACCGCCGGTGACACGAACGATCTCACCGGCCCTGGCCTACAACATCGGCGCGGTTCTGGAGAAAGTTTATACGCTATTCAAGCTGGAAGGCGAGCCGCGTATGACCCGCTTCGTAGCCAGAGAACTTTCGACCGCACACTGGTTCGATCTCAGTGCCGCCCGACGGGATTTCGACTATCAGGCGGTCGTGTCTTTCGATGAGGGGATCGAACGGTTGCGTGCGTGGCTGGCGGCGAAATGACCATTTCAATAACCGGAACAAAAACTACAGGCATTTAACGCATAGATGCAAAGGACATAAATCAAGACAGCTCTTCAAGGCTTCAAGTATACTTAAAGCGCAAAAAGAGCCAGAGAGATTCTCTGCGACTCCATGGTAATCCCTTTATGCCGTTGCAGATCCGTTCTTAAGGATTTTCTATGCCACTTCTTTTGACGCCCTGGCAAATCCCGCCGGCACAACCCGAACTTACCGAACAAGCTGTGCATCTCTGGCGTTTTCCCCTGCATAGCGGCGAGTCTCTCGAGTCCCTTCTCAACGAGCAGGAGTTGCAGCGTGCCAGGCGCTTGCGTGTGCCCGCGATAGCGCAATCCTTCATCGTCGCCCGTGCTCGATTGCGCCAGATTCTTGGCTGCTATCTTGACCTTGCTCCGGAAACTCTGCTTTTCAATTATGGCCCCTTCGGCAAGCCTGTGCTTGCCGGGCTGGCCTCGGATGCCCCTGCATTCAGCCTGGCTCATTGCGGAAGCTGGGGGCTCTGTGCCGTGACCAAGGGCATCGAAGTGGGTGTCGATGTCGAGAAGCTCGATTGCCAGCTTGACTACGAAAAGCTCGCCGCACATTTCTTTTCCACGAGTGAGAGGTCCTGGTTGCAGTCTGCCAGCCTGCTTCGCAGGCGCAGATTTTTCTTCCGCATCTGGACGCGCAAAGAAGCCTGGTTGAAAGGTAAGGGCTGCGGCTTTTCTGATCCTGATCAAGACATCGGCGCCGCACATCTTTCAGGTTCTTACACACATGACGGAACCTGGTGGCTCAGAAGTTTCCCGGTTGCCCGGCATTATCTCGGTGCTCTTGCTCTGCCGCAGGAATTTTCTCTCCTGCAGCGCTGGAGCGGCTGGCACCCCCCTGACTGAAACCCGTATGGAACGCCGACGCTCTCCGATTTTGTTGCCCGGGACTCCCCGATGGGTATGCTGGACATCAGGCACATAAGGGTTAAAGTAAAATACTGTTTTAACTGATGCCCATGCGGAAGCCAACTATCTGTTGACGCAAACGTAAAGGTAATCTATATATCGAGGTATAATCTGCATATGGGAGTCTTCTTTTATGTATGAATTGCCATACCGGTCTGTACCGGAAATGCTCAAGCTGAATGCTCAACGGTATGTTGACCGAATCGCCATCAGCTATAAGAAGGACGGCACGTTCCTCTCTTTGAGTTATGGAGAGTTCTACGAGAGAGTCCTTATGGCTGCCCGCGGCTTGCGCAAGGCGGGGATGGCTCCTGGTGACAACGTCGCGATATTCTCAGAGAATCGCGCCGGCTGGGCGATTGCTGATTTTGCTATTCAGTGTGCCCAAGGGGTCACGGTCCCGATTTATGCCACGAACACGGCCGAACAGGCTGCCTATGTCATCAATCATTGCGCCGCAAAAATCGTTTTTGTCTCGAATCGCATACAGTATGAGAAACTGCTTACAGTCCGCGAGCAACTTCCAGGCCTTGAGCAAGTCATCTCCTTCGAACGCTTCCTCGGCAGTCATGATCTTCCTGTCTATACTTTGTATCAGCTATCGGAAATTTCCTATGCGATTTCCGAGCTGGAGCGGAGCGAAATAGAGAACTGCATCGACGCGGTGCGGTCTACAGACCTGATTACCATCATCTACACCTCCGGAACCACGGGAATCCCCAAAGGGGTCATGCTCACCCATGAAAACGTGATCTTCGATGCTTATTATGGTTTGCAGAAACTTGAAGCGCTCAGCATGAATGAGACGTTCCTCAGTTTCCTGCCCTTGAGCCATATTCTCGAGCGCACGGCCGGATATTATGCTCCGCTGATGACTGGATGCCATGTGGCCTTCTGTGAAAGCGTCGAAAAGGTGGTTGAGAACATGTTGGAGGTCAAGCCGACCGTTATGGTCAGCGTGCCACGACTCTTCGAAAAAATCTACGCGCGGATTTATGAGAATGTCCACCAGTCGTCCCCGCTTCAGCGCACGATCTTTCACAAGGCGGTTGAAATCGGCCGTAAATATATTTGTCTCCGCTATATAAATCCGGGCCCGGTCGGCATGCTGGGTGTTAAATATCGATTTTTCGACTGGCTTGTTTTTCGCAAGATTCGCAAGCGTTTCGGAGGCAGCCTCAAATATTTTATTTCAGGTGGAGCTCCACTTGATAAAAGCATTAATGAGTTTATGTGGGCGATCGGTATTCCAACCTTTGAAGGCTACGGTCTCACGGAAACCAGTCCTGCCGTAACGCTGAACAGCCCCTGGAAAGTTCGCTTCGGTTCAGTGGGGACGCCCCTGTATGAAACCGAGGTCAAGCTTGCCGACGATAATGAACTCCTGGTGCGCGGTCCGCAGGTGATGCGCGGATATTACAAAGCTCCCGAGGAGACTGAGCAGTCTCTTGTGGACGGCTGGTTTCATACCGGAGACATTGCCAGAATTGATGAGGATGGCTACGTTTATATTGTCGACAGGAAAAAGGAGATCATCATCACTTCCGGCGGGAAGAATATTGCACCGCAGCCGCTTGAAAACGAGCTCAGGATGGACAAATATATTTCTCAGGCTTTCGTTTACGGTGATCGCAAGCCTTACCTTGTTGCGCTTTTGACCCCGAATCTGGAACGGCTGCTCCAGATGGGTCATCAAGAAGGCCTCGCTTACCTGGACGTGAAGGAACTAGTCGCCAATCAACGGGTTCATAAGCGCTATGCAGAGCGTGTGCAATTAGTCAATGACAAGCTGCCTCCCTATCAGACCATAAAAAAATTCATTCTGCTGCCCCGCGAATTTTCAGTGGAAGATGGCGAATTGACACCGACCCTCAAGTTTAAACGCAAGGTGATTTACAATAAATATCGGGATCGGATTGAGACACTGTACCTGCATAACGGCGATGGTTCAGATGATCAACAGCAAATTAATCATAATGGAGGAAACTCATGAGGCAGATCAACCGTGCGGCAGTGCTTGGAGCCGGAGTCATGGGCGCCACTATTGCCGCCCACCTGACAAACGCAGGTCTTGATGTCCTGTTGCTCGACATGGTGCCGAAAGCCCTGAGCAGTGAGGAGCAGGCAGCCGGCCTGAGCCTGGAGAGCACGCAGGTGCGAAACCGCATTGCCCGCAGCGGTCTGGAAGGCCTGATGAAGATGAAGCCGGCTCCTCTCTACCTGTCAAAGTACGCCACCCAGATCTCTTGCGGCAACTTCGACGACGACCTGCCGAAATTACAAGATTGCGACTGGGTGATCGAAGTCATCATCGAACACATGCCGATAAAGCTGGGGCTCTTTAAAAAGATCGTGCCGCATCTCAAGGCAGGCGCAGTTCTGAGCACCAACACCAGCGGCCTGTCAGTCAACGTCATGGCCGAGGCTCTACCGGTCGAGGTGCGCCGCAACTTCATGGGCACTCACTTCTTTAACCCGCCGCGTTACATGCGTCTGTTGGAGATCGTACCCTGCAAGGATTCCGATCCAGAGGTGGTCAGCGGCATGGCCGAGTTTATCAGCCGTCGACTCGGCAAGGGGATCGTCCATGCCAAGGACACGCCAAATTTCATCGCCAATCGTATTGGAGTTTATGCCATCTACAAGGGCATCGAGCATATGGTCGAGATGGGTATGACCGTTGAGGAGGTCGATGCCATCGCTGGTCCGGCTACCGCTCGGCCTAAGTCGGCGGCATTCCGCACCGCCGACCTGGTCGGTATTGATACCCTGGTCCACGTCGGCAAAAACTCCTATGAACTGCTGAGCGGAGACGAGGAACGCGAGGTCTTCAAGGTCCCCGCGTTTATGAACAAGATGGTCGAGGCCGGACTGCTCGGCAACAAGAGCAAGGCGGGTTTCTACAAAAAAGAGCAGGTCGACGGCAAACGGCAGATTTTCTACTTCGACTACACCACTGGTGAGTACAAGCCGATCGCCAAGCCAAAATTCGCCTCCATCACCGCAGTGAAGATGGTCGACGATCCGGCGCAGAAGGTCAGGATGGTGGTCGAAGGGAATGACAAAGCTGCCGATTATGCCTGGAAGATCCTGCGCGACACCCTGATCTATACCGTCAACCGTATTCCTGAGATCGCCAATGATGTGGTCAATGTCGATAATGCCATGAAATGGGGCTTCAACTGGGAGATCGGCCCCTTCGAGATGCTCGATGCCATAGGCGTCGCTGCCTTCGTCAAACGGGCGCAGAAAGACGGTGTGACAGTGCCGACCGCGCTGAAGACAGTCGAGCGCTTCTACCGCTTCAACGACGCCGGACAGAAGGAATACTTCGATCTGCAGAAAGGTGAATACAAGCCGTTCCCTTTCAAACCGGGACAGATCAATCTGCAGATCCTGAAAAAATCCGGCGGACTGGTGGAGAAGAACGCTAATTGTTCATTGGTCGATCTTGGCGACGGTGTCTTCGGTTTCGAGTTCCATTCAAAGATGAACACCATCAGCGGCGATATCCTGGCCATGACCCACAAGGCGATCAAGCGTGCTGAAGAAGAGGGCGTCGGGCTGGTGATCGGCAACCAGGGGGCTAACTTCTCGGCCGGAGCCAATCTGATGTTACTCGCTGTGGCTTTGGCGGAAGGGGCTTACGAGGATATCGACCTGATGGTGCGAGCCTTTCAGAAAGCGACCATGGCGGTTAAATACTCGAGGGTGCCTGTGGTGGCCGCACCTTTCGGCATGGCCCTCGGCGGCGGTTGCGAGTTCAGCCTGCATGCCGATGCCATCAACGCTTATGCCGAAACCTACATGGGGCTGGTTGAAATCGGTGTTGGTCTATTGCCGGCCGGCGGCGGCACCAAGGAGATGTGCCTGCGTGCGGTCGAGCTGGCACAGCAGTACGAAACCGAGCCAACTGCCTATATCTCCAAATATTTCAAGCAGATCGGCATGGCGACTGTCTCCATGGGTGCCGCCGAGCTGCGTGGTCTGAATTACATGCGCCCGGGTGACAGTATAAGTATGGACCTCGATCGCTTGATCGCCGACGCCAAGCAGAAGGTGCTGGCGCTGGCGGTCAATTACCGGCCGGGCAAGCCGCTGGAAAACATCCCGGCACCCGGACGCAGCATCGCAGCCAGCATCAAGGCCAGTCTGTGGAACCTGCAGATGGGTGGCTTTGTCACTGCTTATGAGCAGGAGATCGGCGGCTTCATCGCTGATGTCATCTGTGGAGGTGATGTGCCTGCCGGCACTCCTGTTTCCGAGGACTACCTGTTGCAACTCGAACGCCAGTCCTTCCTCAAACTCTGCGGCAACAAAAAGACCGCTGAGCGGATTCAGTCGATGCTGAAAACCGGCAAGCCGCTACGCAACTAGTAAATATAAAGAGTCAGCAGGCTCTGAGGAGAATAGCGATGAAAAAAGCTTACATACTTGCGGCATACCGGACCCCGGGCTGCCGGGCAAACAAGGGTGGTTTTAAAGATATGCGCCCCGATGATCTGGCCGCCGCCGCGATCAGGGGACTGGTCGAACGTACCGGCATCGATCCGATGAAGATAGACGACGTGCTGATCGGCTGTGCCTTTCCCGAGGGCGAACAGGGAATGAACTTCGCCCGCATCGCCAGCATGAAGGCCGGAATCCCCTACCAGGTGCCGTCTCAGACCGTCAACCGCTTCTGTTCCTCAGGGCTGCAGACTATTGCCAGCGCCGCCGAGCGTGTCATGACCGGCTTTGCCGACTGCATCATCGCCGGTGGTGCCGAATCGATGACCGTCGTTCCGATGGGCGGCAACAAGTTCAGCGCCAATCCGGGGCTGGTGGCAAGCTGGCCGGAAGCTTTCGCCTCCATGGGGATCACCGCCGAGCTGGTTGCCGAGAAGTACAGCATCGATCGCGAGCAGCAAGACGTCTTCGCAGTTGCCAGCCATAAGAAAGCGGCTGCCGCGATCATCGCTGGACGGTTCTCGGACGAAATCATCCCGGTTGAAACTGAAGAGGTCACCATTGTCAAGAATAAGCCGGTCAGAACCAATAAAACGGTTGTGAACGACGATGGTGTCCGCACTGATACCTCAATCGAAGGGCTGGCAAAGCTCAAGCCGGTCTTCAAACTGCATGGCACAGTCACTGCCGGGACCAGCTCGCAGATGACCGATGGTGCTGCAGTTGCCCTGGTGGTCTCAGAAGGCTTTCTCAAGCAAACCGGGCTGAAACCACTGGCCCGCTTCGTCGCCTTCGCCGTGAAGGGGGTGCCGCCTGAGCTTATGGGCATCGGGCCGATCGAGGCGATCCCTGCGGCTTTGAAGATGGCCGGTCTGCAGCAGAGCGATATCGGTCTGATCGAGTTGAACGAAGCCTTCGCCGCCCAATCTCTGGCTGTGATCAAGGAGTTGGGGCTGAATCCGGAGATCATCAACGTCAACGGCGGCGCCATAGCCCTCGGCCACCCGCTCGGCTGTACCGGTGCCAAATTGACCGCCACCCTGTTGCACGAGATGCAGCGTCGCGATACACGCTATGGCATGGTCAGCATGTGCATCGGCGGCGGCATGGGCGCTGCGGGAATCTTCGAAAAATTCTGAACGGAACACACATCTATTCACGAGGTGACGGACATGGACAAGAGGATTCTGAAAGGTTGCGAATACCTGGTCGCCGAGACCCCCTGCGAAACGGTGTTTACTCCCGAGGACTTCAGTGACGAGCAGCGTGCCATCGCCGCAACGACGACGCAGTTTGTTGAGAACGAAATTTTCCCCCACCTTGAGGAGATCGAGGAGCAGAACTTCGACCTGGTGGTGGCGGGGATGAAGAAGTGCGGCGAGCTGGGCCTGCTGATGATCGATGCCCCCGAGGAATACGGCGGCCTGGAGCTCGACAAGGCGACCAGTATGCTGGTTGGCGAGAAGATCGCTCCGGCTGGCTCCTTCTCCGTCGCCTACGCCGCCCATACCGGAATCGGCACCCTGCCGCTGGTCTATTATGGCACCAAGGCACAGAAAGATCAGTACCTTGAGAAAATCATCACCGGCCAATGGTTGGCCGCCTACTGTCTGACCGAGCCGGGCAGCGGCAGTGACGCTCTTGGTGCCCAAGCTTCGGCGGTGCTCTCCGCAGACGGCTCGCATTATGTCCTTAATGGGACCAAGCAGTTTATCACCAACGGCAGCTTCGCTGACCTGTTCATTGTCTTCGCCAAGATCGATAAGGAGCATTTTACCTGCTTCCTGGTCGAGAAGACTTTTGAAGGGCTGGTCGTTGGTGTTGAGGAGAAGAAGATGGGGATCAAGGGAAGCTCGACCACCCAGATCATCCTCGATAACTGCAAGGTACCGGTCGAGAATGTCCTTGGCGCAATTGGCAAGGGACACAAGATCGCTTTCAACGTCCTCAACGTCGGGCGCTTCAAGCTAGGCGCCTGTGTCACCGGTGCTTCCAAGTATGCTTTGAGAGAAGGCCTGCTCTATGCCAACGAGCGCAAGCAGTTCGGCAAGACCATCGGTTCTTTCGGCGCCATTCAGGAGAAAATCGCCGACTTGACCGCCGACATCTTTGCCGCCGAGTCGCTGGTTTACCGTTTGGCCGGACTGCTCGACGACAAGCTGGCGACCATTGAGAAGGGTAGTGGTGATTATTATGTCGAATATCAGAAAGGAATCGAGGACTACTCCGCCGAGTGTGCCATTTCCAAGGTCTTCTGCTCCGATGTGCTCGCGCGCGTGGTCGACCAGGTGGTTCAGATTCACGGCGGCTACGGCTTTGTCAGCGATTATCCCGCCGAACGCTTCTACCGTGACGAGAGGATCAACCGCATCTTCGAGGGAACCAACGAGATCAACCGGCTGCTCACGACCGGAATGATCCTGCGCAAGGCGATGAAGGGTGAACTGCCACTGCAGGCTGAAGCGATGAAGGCCTTCGAAGTGCTGATGACTCCTTCCTTTGAGGAGCTGGACGAAGACATTCCGTTCATCGCTGAAAAGACGCTGCTCAAGAATCTCAAGACGCTCTTTCTGATTCTTGCCGGCACCGGCGTTCAGAAGTACATGCAGCAGCTGCAGGATGAACAGGAGATTCTGATGGCCGCTGCCGACATCGCCATCCAGATTTTTGCCATCGAAAGCGCCGTGCTGCGTGCCGAGAAAATCCTGTCTAAACTGAGTGATGCCAAACAGCAACAACTCAAGGCGACTGTCAAGGTTTTTACCTTCAATGCCACCGAGGAAGCTGCCACTGCAGCGAAGAAGGCGGCCTATTACGTCGAGGAGGGCGACGGCCTGTTGATGCTTTTGTCCGGCGTGCGCCGCTTTACCAAGTACGACGCCAGCGGTCTGCTTGCGGCTAAACGGACGGTCGCTGCTGCGGCCCTCGATGCCGAGTCATACATTCTCTGAGCTTTATGCTCCCGACTACCAGGTGCAAAACCGTTATCGGGACGACCAGGACTAGGCTATTCTGACGACTGATTTTGCAGCAGGTCTGATATCCGTTTGCGGTAGCTAACGATATCGTTGCGCAGGGAGCTGAGCCTGGCGATCTTGTCATCAACCTTGCCAACGTGCTGATCGAGAATCTCGAGTACTTGCGGGGTGATCGTGTCGAAAATCTGGTTGTGGGTATCGAAGGTGTCAGCCAGACTCAGCATCTCTTTAAGACTGATGCCGAGTTCTTTCAGCTTGAGGATAAACTTGATGCGGAGAACATCATCCCGGTTGTAGCTGCGCACTCCACCACAACTTCGTTTGGAAGGGCCCATGAGGCCAATCTCTTCGTAATAGCGGATGGTGCGCGTGGTGATGCTGAGCTCTTTGGCGAGGTTGCCGATCTGTACCAAGGGTCCCTGATCGTCTGTCATGTGATTTCCCTTTACGTAAACTTACCCTTGTATTTAACATCGATGCCTCTCTCCGTCAATACTTCCGTTGTGAGCTAAGTGGGAAAAAATGGATGCGAAAATGTCAGTTATGAGGTCATAGGAGGCTGTCGGACTATCCATGAACCGGCTGCAAATTCGGCTGTTTGGCCCATATTTCAGCTCCTTTTTGCTCTATAGCTACGGCTATGGAGCTGCAAACGAGCTAAAATCTGTTCTCAAACATCCAAATTTTCGCTTCG
>JACZKE010000054.1 GCA_014860225.1 Desulfuromonadales bacterium | reverse complement strand
CGAAGCGAAAATTTGGATGTTTGAGAACAGATTTTAGCTCGTTTGCAGCTCCATAGCCGTAGCTATAGAGCAAAAAGGAGCTGAAATATGGGCCAAACAGCCGAATTTGCAGCCGGTTCATGGATAGTCCGACAGCCTCCTGCATGACAGGTTGCTCTGGTCACGCCCAGACCAGGGACCCTCCAGGAGAATATTGTGACGATTGATGATTACCGTAAAGAGATCAACCGACTCGATAACGAACTGCTGCGCATCTTCAATGAGCGCGCATCACTCGCTCTCAAAATCGGTGAGATAAAAAAAGATCACGGCATCCCGGTTTACGATCCGGAGCGCGAGAAACGTATTTTTGTGGCCATGTCCAGCGCCAATCCCGGACCGTTGGAGAATGATGCCATCATCCGCCTCTTTGAACGCGTTATTGACGAATCGCGCCGGCTTGAGCGCATTCGCACGAAAGGTCTCTAAAGATGTTGATTGTCATGAAGAAAGGGGCTAGCGAAGAGCAGCTGCGCCAAGTGAAGCAATATCTGGTCGACAACGACTTTGACTTTCACCAGTCAACCGGCGCCAATCGCACGATCATCGGAGTCATCGGTGATACCGAGTCCGTCAACTGTGCTGAGCTTGAAAATCAGGACGGGGTGCATGTGATTTTCAAGATCCCCGATGAAAACTGAACAAAAGGGTATCAAACAGACTTTTTCGCGGGCAGCTGCGGTATTCAGGTTAAGGGTTATTTGCTTATCCACTTGAAATCACAACTATTAATCTTAACACCCGTTCGCTTCGCTCACTCAAGACGCAAAGAGGTCAAGCAAGACGCAAAAAAGCAGTAAAGGCTTAATTGGCCGCAGATACAATCTGATCAGGTCTGATAGGTCAAAGGCCAAAGACCGAAGCCCAAGTCTTATGGTTAAAGTCTTTTAGTCAGAATCAAAACATTAAGGGTTTGATTCAAAGATTTATCCGATGTTATCAGATTTGATCAGCGGCCAATGCCTTTTGCTTTTCTGTTTCTCAGTAGCAATCAGGGTCTCACTTGAGTAAAGTAGATAACCAGTAATTGTTAAAGGTTGACCAGCGCCTGCTCTACGACCAATCGCCCCTGCTCCCATACTTTGTATTTCCAGAGCTCATCATCAGGATAAAATGCCCGCAACAGTTGTTGCTTGATCTTTATCGCATCGGCATGGTCCGGGCCGCCATGGTGGTACAGCCAGTTCTCCGCTCTTATCGCCTTAAATACCTCCATGGGCGGCAAGGTTCCGAACTCAAGACCGACAGCCGTCACTTCTGTATCAGGCAACATCCGGGAAAAAGCCATCTTGATCGTCCCGGACAGGTGAGCTGAAACTGATTCTCCCTTTATGGTTGATTTAACACGCTCCTCGCCCCACCATGTGACTGCCCGCTGGTATGCAGGAGCATCCTCCGGATCGTTCACGATGACCTCTCCGTATGCATATGGGCCGAGCCCGGTATGTAAATCGATGACGACGACACGAGCTGCGCCGGCAAGGTAGCGTTCGGCTATCTCATGGAGTCTCCGGTTTGACCAAGTTGCGAAATGACCGCCATAAAAAAGTCCCTGAGGATGCGCATACTGGCCGTGCGTCACAGCGTGCTGCAAACGGGCACTGCCATGCCGCAGCCGATACCATAAAACAGACAATGCCGAAGAGACGTCTGTATAAGCGGACAATCTTCGAGGGGCAATGACATCTGCCAGTTGATCATATTCCCGGTTCTCAGGGTAGGCTTGGGAATGATCGACAAAGTTTCGATTGAGATCAACATTGTCTTCGTTGAAGCGTCTCAAATTGGCGAATCCGTAAGGGTTGACGGCATGAATCATGACGAGCCCGGTGTCCGGTAGCAATTTTCCGGAAATGCCTTCACGCAGAAGTCCAACCTGGACTCCGGAGCCACCGAAACCTTCAACACCATGGGTTCCGGACATCAATACCAGTATGTTTTCTGCGTCCTCTGGCCCGAGCAGAGCGATATCCGTAAAAAGTTGTTCGCCGCCCTGCTCTGAAGCCGGGTTCAGGAAACTTTCGACATTGCCCCCCGCAGCCAGTGCCGCGTCTAAAAAGGCCCGACGGGCTTGCTGGTAATCTGCAGAAAAGTATTCATTGACTTGCATGTCGGCTGGCACTTTCCCCTCATCGGCGTTATCGCCCCATCAAGTATTAGCAAAATCACGTCAGCATCAAAACAACTTACAAAAAAAACCGGGAGAAACACAGAACAAACATGTTTCAATCCCGGCATTAGCCCCTGATTTTTTAACATCTTAAGTCACATACTGTTCATTATCCGGCTGACTTCCTTTTCCAGTTGTGCAGAAGGCGTTACCACAATCTCCTTGCCGGCCACACTGGTCTTGTAACGCTGCGCATCCATGTTGTGGGTATAGGCATCGCGGAACTGCTCGTTCAGTTTCTGGATCGCCAACGGATCGAGCCCTTTTTCTTTCGCTGCCACAACAAAACTCTGCACCTTTCCATCTTCAATCTTGGCGACACCGAACTTCTTCGGCGGTTTGCCGATGAACACATAAGCTCCATCATCGGCCGGAACCACTTCGAGTGGATCGGAAACCTGCCCCATCAGCTCCTTTAAAGGTTGTTCAACCTCATGAACCTGTTCAGCGGCAGGGTTGTCCGAAGCAAGCTCGGGGTAGTTCGGTTTTTTGCTGAATAATCCCATTGTTGCCTCCTCTTTTTATGAATGGGGCGCATATATACATGTTTTTTAATCTAACAGGAAAAACTGTACATTGCAACCTGCAGAAAACACCTGCAGAAAACATAAGCATTACAACAAAAAGGGCCATTTCCGGACGAAAACCAGCTAGTTTCCATCCGGAAACTACGGACAACATAGGTATAGTTTTCGATCCGGAAACGAGCAATTTTTCGCAAGGTCAAGGAAATCAAGGATTTGAGCGGAGGCGTAGTCCTTTACGCCGCACAATCAAATCCGCCGATTGACGAAGAGATTGCGGAAAAGGGCCGTTTCCGGACGAAAACTGGCTACCGCAACGGCAAACGGTAGAAGGTATATGTACCACCGTTTCCATCTCCATTCGATTCATTGGCTTCTCCGCTGTAGCCAAAGGATATTCCTACAGATCCGGCAGGCACTTTGAGTGTCCGGGAGAACCCGAGTCGTTCATACGTATCGCCGGTCAGAGCTCCGGTAAGGGAGACGGTTTCCAACACCCGCGAATTTTCATCAAGGAAAAAAAGGTATACAAACAGTTTCCTGAGGCTGGCAAAAAGAAGCTGATTACGCTCGCTGAGAGCGGCCTGGCCGACAATATCCAGAACCTCACCGTCACGAACAAATTCATAATTGATGACGACGTCGAAGGTCTCTACATAACCTTTATGAGAGCCACCATTCTGTATGGAAATAACTTTATCTGGAGAAACGCTATTGCCATAATACATTCTTGAGGGTTCAACGCAACCAGAGCCAAGAGCCATCAGGCAGACAAACCACAGGTAAATCTGTTTCATCCTGAAATTTCTCATATGACCTCCTGATTCTTATAGTTCATTATACCAAAAAACAGGGGAGCGATATCGCACCCCTGTCCGGGTAAATCAATTATTTCAGATAATCCAGGAGGCTGTTGATGAGACTCCCAGGAGGCTGTCGGACTAGCCGACGACTTCCGTACGGGTAAAGACGGATTTAAGCACCTGCCCCTGCCCTTCGATATTTTCGCGAGCCCCCTCTTCGCGATCAACCAGGGTGATGATACCCAAAACATGCAAGCCTTCCTGCTGAGCACGCTCGACTGCTTTCATCGATGAGCCGCCGGTGGTGGTGACATCCTCGACAATCACGACCCGCGATCCAGACGGCAGATTCTTGCGCCCTTCCAGCCATTGCCCGGTGCCGTGACCCTTCGGTTCCTTGCGAATGATGAAGGCATGGACCGGCTGACCTTCAAGATTGGCAGCAATCGAGGTTGCAGTGGCTATCGGATCAGCGCCCATGGTCAGGCCACCAACACCATGGATTGGACCGTCAAAAGTCTTCACAATGTCCCAGAAAGCCTTACCGACCAAAAAGCCTCCCCTGGCATGCAGAGCGGTCTGTTTGCCGTCGAAATAAAAGTTGCTTTTGCGCCCTGAAGCCAGAGTGACTTCACGTTCTTCGTAAGACAGCTCGCGCACAATCTGCATCAATTCATTACGTTCCTGTTCCGTCATCTTTCTCTCCTGAAAAATTATTCAAATCCGCTGTTTTAAACAACCGTAACTATTCAATATATTAGCGAGTGCATGTGGGCTGCGGCTGTTGCTTGCGGTAAGTTAAGTGACAACGTTGGACGCAGGCAACAGCTGCAGTCCACATGCTGTGCTGTTAAGTAAGAGAGCTGAATAGTTACAAACAACTATCGTTTTTCGACCGCAGTCTCTGTGATCGATCCTAAAAAAGCCCCAACTGACTGTCAGCTTTCAACCTTGGAAATTTGACCGGATAGTCACCACTGAAACACGCATCGCAGTAACAGCCGGTGGCCACACCACCGGGAGCGCCGGCGGCGGCAAGCATGCCTTCCCGACTCAGGTAACCGAGCGTATCCGAGGTAATGTAGCGGCTGATTTCCTCGATGGTGTGCGACGAAGATATCAGCTCCTTGCGCGACGGGGTGTCAATACCGTAGTAGCAGGGGAAACTGGTCGGTGGGCTGGAGATGCGCACGTGCACCTCACGGGCACCGGCGTTGCGTATCATCTTGACGATCTTGCGTGCGGTGGTGCCGCGCACCAGAGAGTCATCGACCACGACAACACGTTTTCCTTCGATCACTTCACGCACCGGATTGAGTTTGATCTTGACGCCGAAGTGGCGAATTGACTGTTGCGGCTCGATAAAGGTGCGGCCGACATAATGATTCCGGATCAGACCCAATTCAAAAGGGATCCCCGACTCTTCCGCATATCCAATGGAAGCCGGAACTCCGGAATCAGGCACGGCAATGACAACATCGGCCTCGACTTTGTGTTCCCTGGCGAGCTGACGGCCAAGTTCCTTGCGGACCTTGTAAACCTGTTCGCCGAAGATGGTGCTGTCCGGCCGGGCAAAGTAGATGAATTCGAAAATACAGGGTGAGGGTTTGGTTTCCTTGAACGGTTTATAGGATTTCATACCGTGCTTGTCGATCACGATCATCTCGCCAGGCTCAATTTCACGAATGAACTCGGCTTCGATCAGATCGAAGGCACAGGTTTCCGAAGCGACGACAAATCCTTCGTTGAGTTTACCGAGCGCCAGGGGCCGGAAGCCGTTCGGGTCGCGCACGGCCACCATGCGGGTCTCTGTAAGGAAAACAATGCTGTAAGCGCCTTTGACCGCCATCAGGGACTCAGCAATACGATCCGCAAGTGAGTCGCTCTGCGATTTTGCCAGAAGATGGATCAGGACTTCGGTATCAGAGGTTGTAGAAAAGATGGAGCCGGTATGTTCCAGACCATTACGGATATCCTGGGCATTCACCAGGTTGCCGTTGTGAGCCACTGCGATGCTGCCGCGGGCATAATCAACCATGATCGGTTGAACATTTTTGAGATCGCTGCTGCCTGCCGTTGAGTAACGGACATGGCCGATCGCGTTGCGGCCAGGCAGCTCATCGAAAATCGAATCGCGCCTGAAGACATCGGAAACCAGCCCCATGCCGCGATAGGCACGCAGGTTCTGACCATCTGCAGAAACAATCCCGCAGCTTTCCTGACCCCGGTGCTGAAGGGCGTAAAGGCCCAGATAGGTCAGATTAGCGGCCTCCGGATGACCAAAAATACCGAAGACACCGCATTCGTCCTGAAACTTATCGAACATGATGTTTATAATCTCCAACGCTGATAAAATCAGCCGTTAATGTGTTGTCACTCTTTTTCGTGTGTTGCGCTCGAATCCTTAAAGTAGATTCTCACGAACATACTTTACTGCATTAATATACAACAACAACCCCATCCCCTCTTCTGGCAAATCAGGCTCTCGGGTCCAGCGCGGGTGATGCGTCCGATGGACATAAGCCTCCGGGTGCGGCATCAAGCCAAAAAGCCTTCCAGACTCGTCACAAACTCCGGCGATGGCGGCAATGGAGCCATTTGGATTCAGAGGATACTCCATTACCGGAGACTTGTACGCCGCATCTGAGTATCTTACCACGGCCAGATGTTTTAATTCCATCTCCCGCAGCACATGCTCACTCTCAACGACAAATTTGCCTTCCCCATGCCGGACCGGCAAATAGATACCGTCCAGCCCCCGGGTAAAGACACAGGGCGACTCCCGGTCGACCTTGAGATAGCACCAGCGGTCCTCAAAGCGACCGCCATCATTAAAAGTCAGCGTTGCCGACTGTTTTTTATAATCACCGCCAAGAGCTGGCAGCAAGCCCATCTTGGTCATCAACTGGAAACCGTTGCAGACGCCCATAATCAGTTTGCCGTCAGCGATAAAACGCTGCAGCTGATCACTCAGGGTCTCTTCGCTGCCCTTGACTGCAGCGTGAATCAGGCGATTCGCGCCAGCCTTGGCGCTGCCGAGGTCATCGCCATCGAGAAAACCACCCGCCAGGTTGAGGAAGTGATAGTCGTCGAGCCGGGCATGACCGGCAAGCAGTTCTGCGACGTGCAGAATATCGACGACCTCGGCACCCGCCAGACGGCACGCATTGGCCACTTCACGCTCACAGTTGGTGCCGTTGCCGGAGATGACAACCGCCCGTACTTGTTTCGCCATAATCACATCTCCCGTAGCGGGCTCTGCCACGCTTCCTTGAGATCGCCGATAGTGCTGCGCACCAGGGTTTCACCCTTCAAGCCAACGATCTTCAGGTATTCATCATTGGCGACCTGGCCGATACAGGCAAACACCTGTCCGGCAAAAAGCGCCTCAAAGCGATTCTGATTGTCCGGCTTGACCGTCACCAGCAGACGGCTGGCCGATTCGCTGTAAAGAAGTTTGTCTTCACGCATGACGGCATCGACCGGAACCTGGTTGAGGTCGACATGCAGGCCGAATCCACCGGCAAAGGCGGTTTCCGCCAGAGCGACGCCCAAACCGCCGTCAGACAGGTCGTGACAGGAGGCCAGCAAGCCTTCTGCCTGGGCCGCATTGATTGTGCGGTAGCGCAGCATGGCGGTTTCCGCATCAACCTGCGGCACATTGCAGCCGATCTTGTGGTACATAGCGTAGTATTCCGAACCGCCGAGCTCATTGCGGGTCTGACCGAGCAGGTAAACCAGATCGCCGGGCGCCTTGGCATCCATGCTGACGGCTTTGCGTAGATCGTCGATCTTGCCGATTACCGAGAACAGCACGGTCGGCGGGATGGAAATCTTGGTGTCGCCGATCATGTAGTCGTTCTTCATCGAATCCTTGCCGGAAATCAGCGGCACACCGAAAGCCAGGCAGTAGTTGTAGAGCGCCTGATTGGCTCTCACCAGCTGCGCCGCCTTGTATTCGCCGTCCGGCGTCTTTTCGCTGGCCACGGGATCGCACCAGCAGAAGTTGTCGAGTCCGGCCACGTGCTCGATGTTGCCACCCACGGCCACATAGTTGCGCAGGCCTTCGTCGATGGCGTTAGCCATCATGTGATAGGTGTCGATATCGCTGTACCCAGGGCAGATACCGTGCGCGACCACCACCCCTTCGAAGGAGTCGAAGAGCGGCCGCAGCACCGCGGCGTCCGAGGGGCCGTCATTGGCGACGCCGACCAGCGGCTTGATGACGGTGCCGCCCTGCACTTCGTGATCGTAACGACGGACAACCGATTCCTTGGAACAGACATCGAGCCGGCCGAGCAGATGCCGCAGGGTGGCGTCCATATCGAGCGGCTGGGTGAAATCCGGTTCCTGGAGCGCCGGTGGCGTCCAGCGGGCCGCGATCAGCATCTGCGGCACACCATCGTGGATAAACTCCATCGGCAGATAGGTGGCGGTTTCGCCGTTATAGAGACAGTGGAAATAACCGGAGTCAGTAAACTGGCCGAGATCACTGACTTCCACGCCCATTTCAGCTGCCAGGGTTGAGAATTCTTCGAGTTTTTCGGGAGGGACCGCCAGGGTCATGCGCTCCTGGGCTTCCGAGATCAGGATCTCCCAGGGTTGCAGGCCGCTGTACTTCAGCGGGGCACGGTCGAGATGCATTTCGAAGCCGCCCGTGTCTTCAGACATCTCACCGACTGACGAAGACAGGCCGCCGGCGCCGTTGTCGGTGATCGCATTGTAGAGGCCGCGATCGCGGGCGATGATCAGGAAGTCGAACATGCGCCGCTGGGTGATCGGATCACCAATCTGCACAGCGGTCACCGGCGAGCCTTCATGGAGCTCCTCCGAGGAGAAGGTCGCACCATGGATGCCGTCCTTGCCGACCCGTCCACCGACCATGACAATGCGGTCACCGATCCTGGCCTGCTTCTCATGGCCGGGCCGACCGTTGAGCATGCGCGGCATGATCGCCCCGGTTCCACAGTAAACCAGCGGCTTGCCGGCAAAGCGATCGTCAAAAACGATCGAGCCGTTGACCGTGGGGATGCCACTCTTGTTGCCGCCGTGCTCGACGCCCTCGACGACGCCTTCGAATATCCGCCGTGGATGGAGTAACCGCGGCGGCAACGGCTTGTCGTAAAACGGTGAAGCGAAGCAGAAGACATCGGTATTGAACATCAGACGAGCGCCCATGCCGGTGCCAAAGGGATCACGGTTGCAACCGACGATGCCGGTCAGGGCACCGCCGTACGGATCGAGGGCGCTCGGTGAATTATGGGTCTCCACCTTGAACACCAGGCTCCAGTCGTCGTTGAACTTGATCACGCCGGCGTTGTCCTTGAAAACCGACAGGCAGATATCTTTTTTGCCCTTGGCTTTGCGCACATCCGCCGTGACCTGCATGATGTAGCTCTTGAAGAGTGAATTGATGACTTCCTGCCGGCCCTGATCGTCTTCATATTCGATCCGCGCCGCAAAGATCTTGTGCTTGCAGTGCTCGCTCCAGGTCTGGGCCAGGGCTTCCAGCTCAGCATCTGTCGGCATGGCACCGAGGCCAACCTGTTTGCGTGCGGCGATCACTTCATCTTGGCGGAAGTAGAACTGGATCGCCTTCATCTCCTCGAGGCTCAAGGCGAGCATGCCCTGACGGCTGATTTCCATCAGTTCATCATCGGATATGTCCAGATCGACAGGACGGATTGCCGGTTTGCTGCTGCTGGTTACTTTGGGAACCGTGATCTGAATGCCTTTGCTCTGGTCGAATTCACTCCGGGCAACGATATCCCAGCGTTGAATCAGGCCGTTGCCGAGGAAATCGCGGGTGATACGTTCCGCATCCTCGACCGATATCTCGCCGGACAACAGGTACTGCACCGAGGTATAAACGCCTTCGCCCTCGGCAAAAGTGCGACCGGTCTGGTACTGAATTGCCTCGCGGGCAGTTCGACCAACGTTATCGGTCACCCCGGGCCGAAACCCGACTTCAACCAGCACATCGAAATCATGAGCCAGCGGTTTATTGATCGCGTAATCCTGGATGATCGGATCGCAAAACGGCCCGGCGGCGGCCGCGGCGACCTCCTCCCCGGAAAGCTGCGCATCAACGGTATAAACATCAATTGTGCGGACCGCCTGCAGTTCAATGCCGAGATGCTCACGAATCTCGCGACGTACGCGTTCACCGCGGGCATCACGAACACTATCTTTAAGACCGACTACTATTCGCCAGGCCATTGTCACTCCTTATGATGAAAAGCTTTTCATACCGAACAAACTGCTATTGCCATCAAGACACGAAGACACAAAGGTTTTCATTTCGGTTCTATAACCCCGTAAAAAAGATCGTTTTTGCCACCATTCAACAGTTTTACCTGATCAGCGTCCAAATAACAGGTGTTGCTTTAAGGTCAAAGGCAAATTTGCCGCAATGAAAATCTATCAAGATCTATGGTTAAACCAAAAATATTGTGTCCCGATTCCCCAAGCAATAAAAGCATGGAACCACTGAACCACTGAGCCACTGAGAACACAGAGAAAAACATAAAGCTTTGGGTTTAAATAAGGATTTTGCCTTTCTCAGTGATCTCAGTGATCTCAGTGATCTCAGTGATCTCAGTGTCTCAGTGGTGAATAGCTTTTGACTGTGCAGATTTTCATAGATCTTGATCGCGGCTAAATAAAGGTTTTGATTTAAAGTTTGATCAGCCCTGATCAGATTGTATCTGCGGCCAATTAAGCCTTTGCTGATTTTTTGCGACTAGAGTTCTCTCACATAGCTGCCCTACTGGAGTTTTGTCGTGTCTTGGCGTCTTCGTGGCGCTTGGTTTATTACTCCCCAAAGACCCTCTTAAATATCGTATCCACATGCTTTAAGTGATAATTCAGATCGAATGATTCACGGATCTTCTCTTCACCGAGCGCCTCGACGACCGCCGCATCGGCAAGCAGCTCCTCCTGAAAGTCCTTGCCCTCATCCCACACCTTCATGGCGTTGCGCTGCACCATGCGATAAGCCTCTTCACGGGAGACGCCGGCCTGGGTCAGGTCGAGGAGAATCTTCTGGGAGAACACCAGGCCACGCATCTGGTTGAGGTTTCTCAGCATGTTGTCCGGGTAGACGACCAGGTTCTTGATCAGCCCGCTCAAGCGACGCAAAGAGAAATCGAGAGCGACCGTAGCATCGGGACCGATATAACGTTCCACGGAGGAGTGTGAGATGTCACGTTCGTGCCAGAGGGCGACATTCTCCATGGCCGGCATGGCAAAAGCTCGGATGTAGCGGGCCTGGCCGGTCAGGTTTTCGGAGAGGATCGGATTACGCTTGTGCGGCATGGCCGAAGAGCCTTTCTGCCCCTTGCTGAAAAATTCTTCGACCTCGAGGACTTCGGTCCGCTGCAGGTGGCGGATCTCCACGGCGATCCGCTCCAGAGAGGACGCGGTAATTCCCAGCACACAGAAGAATTCAGCATGGCGGTCACGCGGGATGACTTGAGTTGACACCGGCTCAGGGCGCAAGCCGAGCTTCTCACAGACGTATTCTTCGACGGCCGGGTCGATATTGGCGAAGGTGCCGACAGCACCGGAGATGGCGCCGGTGGCGATACTTTCACGGGCGGCCACGAGGCGCTGCCGGTTGCGGGCCATTTCGGCATACCAGGAGGCCAGTTTCAGGCCGAAGGTCACCGGTTCCGCGTGGATGCCGTGGGAACGACCGATACAGACCGTGTCCTTGTGCTCCATGGCGCGCGCCCTGGTTGACTCGAGCACCATGTCGAGATCAGCCAGCAGTTCATCGGCGGCCTGAACCAGCTGCACCGAAAAGCAGGTGTCCAGCACGTCGGAAGACGTCATGCCCTGGTGAATGAAGCGCGCCTCCGGGCCGACATATTCAGCCACAGAGGTCAGAAAAGCGATCACGTCATGCTTGACCTCTGCTTCAATGGCATCAATTCTGGCGATATCGAAGTTGCCCTTTTCACGGATGACCTTCACGGCCTCGGCAGGGATAACCCCGAGCTCGGCCTGCTTCTCGCATGCCAGCGTTTCAATCTCAAGCCAGATCCGAAAGCGATTCTCCGGCTCCCAGATTTGCGCCATTTCCGGCCGCGTATAACGTGGAATCATTGTTTGAACTCCTTTTGTATTTAATTCAGCTGTCAGCTATCAGCTGAGAATCAAAACCTTTAGAACCGGCGGGTCGCGTCCCGCCAGACGCCTTACTTTTTTCAACGCCAAAAAAGTAAGCAAAAAGGCTTTCTCCTGCGGAGGGCACTTTCTTGCTCGTACTTTCTGCTCGTTCTACTCTCCTCGAATTAATTTAACAGAGCATTACACATCCTCACCGTTTTACGGGGCCGTTACCTTTGGCCCCGGCGCTGCGTTGCAGCGCGGTGGTTGCTTGAGAATGTGCCATGGACTCGATCCTTTACAGTAATCACGTGACGTGA
The DNA here is from genome assembly GCA_014860225.1 of Desulfuromonadales bacterium. Lineage (GTDB taxonomy): Bacteria > Desulfobacterota > Desulfuromonadia > Desulfuromonadales > BM103 > M0040. The sequence continues at coordinate 10,808 of JACZKE010000054.1, read as the reverse complement.
CCTTTAAACCTGCGCAAGAAACAACAAAACTTAAGATTGTCGTCATCACAACAGAATATTAACGCGGGGGCCGATAACACAGGCCCCCTTGGTCTCGTTACAGAAAAGCACCCTGATGCTCCCGTGAACCCTGATTGTTCCGACCACAAAAAACCACGCGCACGACATGCTCCATGCCATGGCCGCCGTTTTCTTTGCTTACTTTCTTTTCGGCGGGATAAAAAGAAAGTGAGGCGGGTGCAGGGCGCAGCGCCTGCGATCCTGTTTTTTGCTTTGAAGCCAGTCACCAGTCACCAGTCACCAGTCACCGGTGTTCTCAAGCCACCCACTGCATCGGCATATGCTGTCGCCCGACAAGCACCTGTGGCGCGCAGATGTTCTGTTTCTCCAGCACTGAGTTGATTGCATCCAGGGCCAGCCCGGGGCGGTTATTGGTTTCACTCAGGTGTCCGAGGAAAACCGCTGTCAGGCCATCCCAGAGCAGATTTTGCAATAAAGAACCGCCTGCGTCATTGGAGAGGTGCCCATGATTGCTGCGGACGCGCTGCTTCAACGACCAGGGATACGGTCCATCGCGCAACAGCTCTTCATCGTGATTGGTTTCAATGACCAGGGCACGACAGCCCTGCAGGCACTCCGCTACCAGACGAGTCGCAATACCCAGATCAGTGGCGACCCCGACCTTGCCCTGCTCTCCGGAAAGCGTAAAGCCGACCGGGGCCAGGGAATCGTGAGTAATGGCAAAAGGCCTGACCGTCAGATCGTTGACCGCAAAATCTTCTCCATCGACAAATTCATGCACGCAACCCGGCTTGCCGACATCCGGCAGCTTCCGGGCCAGATCGGTATGCAGGTAGACCGGCAGGTCAAGCTGGCGGACCAGGGGACCGAGTCCACGCACATGATCGGTATGCTCGTGCGTGATCAGCAAAGCGCTGAGACTCGCAGCGTCAACGCCGACCAGGTCAAGTCGTTTGCGTATTTCCCGGGCAGAGAGGCCTGCATCAATCAGGAGTCGCGTCCGCCCGGATTCGACCAGCAGGGAATTCCCTTTGCTGCCGCTCGCCAACAGGCAGACTCTCATCTTTGACCTTCACACGGGACTAAGGGCGAATATCGGCGAGAGGTCAAAAGTTTCAGTCGCATGTATGATTCTCTATTGAATGTAATCCGCGGAAACTCCGGGTGGCACGACCACAGTTTTCGATCTGGAAACGAGCAATTTTTCGCAAGGTCAAGGAAATCAAGGATTTGAGCGGAGGCGTAGTACTTTACGCCGCACAATCAAATCCGCAGATTGACGCAGAGATTGCGGTAAAGGGCCGTTTCCGGACGAAAACTAGCTTAAGAAAACAAAGGATGCAAGAGAGAAGCGCATCAGAAACGCTCTGGCAGTATCCCGATCAACACATTTTCAAAGCGCAAAAAGTGCCTGAATACATAACATAAACACTCCTGACGGGCAACCGGCTTCGTGCAAAAAACCATTAAAAACGGTTGACCATCAAGGGTTGATTCGATATCATTTCCGTGTTGCTAATTTTTCTGCCTGAACGGTTTCCGTCAGGCATCTTTCTTTTTTCAAAACCACACCAGGAGGATGAGGACATGTCGGTTAAAGTAGCCATTAACGGCTTTGGGCGTATCGGCAGGAACGTGCTGCGTGCTGCCCGGAACACGTCAGAATTCGAGATTGTAGCCATTAACGATCTCACCAACCCGCAAACTCTCGCTCATCTGCTTAAATATGACTCGATCCATGGCATTCTCGCTGAAGATGTTTCCTCCACAGCAGACGGTATCCGCATCGGTGGTAAATTAATCAAGGTCTTCAGTGAGCGTGACCCTGCCGCCCTGCCCTGGAAAGAACTCGGTGTTGATATCGTTATCGAATCGACCGGCTTTTTTACCAACGCCAAGGATGCCGCCAAACACATTCAGGCCGGCGCCCGCAAGGTTGTCATCAGTGCACCCGGCAAAGATGTTGATCTGACCATCTGCATGGGTGTCAACGACAAACTCTACAACGCAGACCTGCACAACATCGTGTCAAACGCCTCCTGCACCACCAACTGCCTGGCTCCGGTTGCCAAGGTGCTGTTGGAGAATTTCGGTATCGTCAAGGGCCTGATGACCACCGTCCACGCCTATACCAACGATCAGAACATTCTCGATCTTCCTCACAGCGACCTGCGGCGTGCCCGCGCTGCGGCCCTGTCGATGATTCCGACCACCACTGGAGCGGCCAAGGCGGTCGCCCTGGTTCTGCCGGAACTGAAAGGCAAGCTGGACGGCCTGGCCGTGCGTGTACCGGTCCCGAACGTCTCCCTGGTCGATCTGGTTGTCGAGACCGAGAAGACAACGTCCGTAGAGGAAGTCAACAAAGCTCTGAAAGCCGCCGCAAACGGTCCCCTGAAAGGGATCCTCGCCTACAGCGAAGAGCCGCTGGTTTCCTGTGACTTCAACGGCAACCCGTCTTCCTCCACGGTTGATGCTGCGACCACCACTGTAATCGGCGGAAACATGGTCAAGGTTATGAGCTGGTACGATAATGAATGGGGTTATTCCAGCCGTATCGTCGATCTGGTCAAACTGATCGCAAAAGCTTAACGTGATACATTAGGGGCAGGTTAATAACCTGCCCTTTTATAGCGAAATCTTTTTATCTAGTTAAACCAAAAGTATTGTGTCCTGATTCCCCAAGCAATAAAAGCATGGAACCACTGAGCCACTGAGAACACAGAGAAAACCATAATGCTTTGGGTTTAAAACCATTAGGATTTTGCCTTTCTCAGTGATCTCAGTGTCTCAGTGGTGAACAGCTTTTGACTGTGCAGATTTTCATAGATTCTGATCAGCCTGTCCGCCGCAGCCTTAGCGAAGGAGGACGGCTAAATAAAGGTTTTGGTTTAAAGTTTGATCAACGTACATCAGATTTGATCAGCGTCCAAATGAGGTTTTGAGATTCAACGATTCAACAGCTTTTTTGCCCTACCAGCCCTGATCAGAGTTTACTTCGTGACTTGGTGGCTGACCTTTATTCTGGTGATAAGTCATTTTTTAGCAAGGAATCTATATGTTTGAGAAACTCTCCATCAGAGATATCGACTTCCAGGGCAAGCGGGTCTTCTGCCGGGTCGACTTCAACGTACCCCTCGATGACAACAACCAGGTCACCGATGATACGCGCGTCAAGGCGTCGATGCCGACGATCCGTCACATTGTCAACAATGGCGGCCGTCTGATCCTGGCCTCGCATCTCGGGCGCCCCAAGAACGGTCCAGAAGCCAGGTTCAGCCTCGCTTCAGTAGCGCCGTGTCTGGCCGAGTATCTTGGGAAAACCGTCGTAATGGCACCGGACTGCATCGGACCGGCGGTAACGGAGCTGGTCAATCAGATGGAGGATGGCGATGTTGTGCTTCTGGAGAACCTGCGTTTTCACGCCGGTGAGACCAAAAATGATCCGGACTTCGCCAAAGCCCTGGCTGAGAATGCCGACATTTACGTCAACAACGCATTCGGCACGGCTCATCGCGCCCACGCCTCGACCGAGGGCGTGACTCACTACCTGCAACCGGCCGCCGCCGGATTCCTGCTCGAGAAGGAAATCAAGTATCTCGGTCAGGCACTGGCCTACCCGGACCATCCGTTCGTTGCTGTCATCGGTGGCGCCAAAGTCAGCGACAAGATCGCTGTCATCGAAAACCTGATTGAAAAAGTTGACACCCTGATCATCGGTGGCGGCATGGCTTACACATTCCTGCGCGCCGAGGGCCGTCCGACGGGCAAATCGCTGGTCGAGGAAGACCGCATCGAACTGGCGAAAAAGCTCCTGCAGAAGGCTGCCGACAAGGGCGTAACCCTGCTTTTGCCGCAGGATCATGTGGTTGCCTCTGAGTTCAGCCCGGATGCCGAGCACAAGATCTGCAGCGACGCCGACTTCCCTGCCGACTGGATGGCGCTGGATATCGGGCCGGCCACGATTGAGGCCTATACCGATGCTTTGCGCGATGCCCGCATGGTGCTCTGGAACGGGCCGATGGGGGTTTTTGAATTTGATGCCTTTGCCCGCGGCACCATGGCAATTGCTACGACCCTGGCAGAATCAAAGGCCCGCTCGATTGTCGGCGGCGGGGACTCTGTAGCAGCGGTCATGAAAGCCGGCTTAGAATCGAAGATGACCCACATTTCAACCGGAGGCGGCGCCTCACTGGAGTTCCTGGAAGGAAAAACCCTTCCCGGCCTCGCCGCCCTGACGGATGCTTGACAACGACCACTTCCGAAAAGCAAAAAAGGCATGGAACCACTGAGCCACTGAGTACACTGAGAAATGCAAAAGCAAATCTTTATGATTTGTAAACCAAAAAAAGGGTTTCAGGTTTTCTCAGTGGTCTCAGTGCCTCAGTGGTGAATAGCTTTTGACTGTGCAGATTTTCATAGATTCTGATCAGCCTGTCCGCCGCAGCCTTAGCGAAGGTGGACGGCTAAATAAAGGTTTTGGTTTAAAGTTTGATCAGCGTTCATCAGATTTGATCAGCGTCCAATTGAGGTTTTGAGATTCAACGATTCAACAAGGAGTTAACCCTATGCGCACACCGATGATCGCAGGCAACTGGAAACTGCATAAGACCCTGGCGGAATCGTCCGCCCTGGTCAGAGAGCTCATGCCGGCGGTCGCCGCCAATCAGGTCGTGGAAATCGTCGTAGCCCCCGTCTTTACAGCCCTTGACAAGGTCGCCGAAGCAATCGCCGGTAGCAACATCAAGCTCGCAGCGCAGAACTGTTATTCGCAACCGCAAGGTGCCTTCACCGGAGAAGTCTCCCCGCCCCTGCTCAAGGATGTCGGCTGTCAGTATGTCATTATCGGCCATTCTGAACGCCGCCAACTGTTTGGCGAATCCGATGAATTGATCAACAGCAAGGCTCATGCCCTCGCCAAGACCGGTCTCGGCAGCATTCTTTGTATCGGTGAAACTCTGGATGAGCGGGAAGCCGACCAGATGTTCGATGTCCTGCGCCGCCAGGTCCGTTTAGGCCTGAAAAATCTCAGTGCAGAACAGATGGCGGGCGTTGTGATTGCTTACGAGCCGGTCTGGGCGATCGGCACCGGTAAAACCGCAAGTGACGCACAGGCTCAGGAGGCTCACGCCTTTATCCGCGCGCTGCTCACCGAGCTCTACGACAAACCGACGGCCAACGCCACGCGCATCCTTTACGGTGGCAGCGTCAAGCCGGACAATGTCGACAACCTGATGAGCCAGCCGGATGTTGATGGCGCTTTGGTCGGAGGCGCCAGCCTTAAAGCAGAGGATTTCGCCCGAATCGTTAATTTCCAGACCACTACATAATTTTACAGAGGTCACATTCTTGCTTTTCTCGCAAATGCTATTATGTTAGAGTGCGTTTTTTGAAAAATAGAGAACCGTCGCATTTTCGATCTGGAAACGAGCAATTTTTCGCAAGGTCAAGGAAATCAAGGATTTGAGCGGAGGCGTAGTACTTTACGCCGCACAATCAAATCTGCCGATTGACGCAGAGATTGCGTAAAAGGGCCGTTTCCGGACGAAAATCATTTTAAGGGGACAAGACAACATGAACACCATACTATTGACAATACACATCCTGATCTGCCTTGCACTGATAGGCATCGTTCTGATCCAGGGCGGCAAAGGTGCCGAAGTCGGCGCAGCTTTCGGAGCCGGAGGCAGCAACACAATTTTCGGTGCATCCGGCGGCCAGTCGTTCTTGAGCAAATTGACGACAGGCGTCGCCGTTATCTTCATGCTGACCAGCCTGGCACTGGCTATTTTCTTTAGCCAACCCGGCTCGTCGAGTGTCATGCCTGACCAGGTTGCGCCTGTCTCTGCACCGGCTTCCATGCCTGACCAGAGCGCTCCTCCAGCAGCCCCCGTCGAAGGGGCAAAATAACGCGTCAATTTTATTGACAGCGTCGCACCATATCAGTATAAATACATCGCTTGCCGAAGTGGTGGAATTGGTAGACACGCACGCTTGAGGGGCGTGTGTTCGAAAGGACGTGCGAGTTCGAGTCTCGCCTTCGGCACCACACACAAGTAAAGGTCTGAAATCATTGAAGATTTCAGGCCTTTCGTTTTTTTGGTTGCGTATAGGGCGTGTTTGGTCGTTGATTGATTGTGCATATTTTCATAGATCTTGATCAGCCTGTCCGCCGAACTTGGTCCGCCGTAGCCTTGGCGAAGGTGGGCGGCTAAATAAAAGGTTTTGGTTTTGCCCGATCAGCGTTCATCATGAAAATCAGCGTCCCATTGAGTTTTTGATCTTCAAAGCATAGTCAAAGACAATTGGACGCTGATTAACGCTGAAAAAGCGGATTAAGCAAAAGCATAAAGGTTCTAACCCCAGATTTACGGTTAGGCTTGATCAACGTTCATCAGATTTGATAAGCACCCCATTAAGGTTTTCTGTTATTCTCAGTGGTATACCTCTTTTTAGTTTAAATCTTCAAAGGAGTGCCTCGCCATCTGTTAATTCAGTTGGTAGACTCCAAGCTTCTTATTTTTCATGGAGGTTCCATTATGATTACCGATAAAGACAGAGCCTCGATTCTAGCGATTGCCCGTAAATACCAGGTCTCCAAAGTTCTGCTGTTTGGCTCATCATTGTCCGCAAATGTTGAAAGCCGGGATATTGACATCGCCATTGAAGGACTTGCCGACAAGGACTATTTTGCTTTCTACGGTGAGCTGATGTGCGCGCTTTCCAAGCCTGTGGACGTGATAGATCTTTCAAAAAGGTCCAAGTTCGTGGACATGGTCCTGCGCGAAGGAGTCCCACTCGATGCCTGATTACCGTCAGCGTATCGAAGCCGAATATGAGGCGGTAGAACGTACCGTTTCAGCTTTGCCCTGCAAGCCTCTGGCCGAGTTGTCGGAACTTGAGTTGGCCGGTGTTGCAGCCTTGCTGCACAATTTCTACAATGGCCTGGAAAATATCTTGAAGCAGGTGTGCAGAGCCAGCGAGATCACCATCCCGTCGGGGCCTTCCTGGCACCGAGATCTGTTGTTAGCCGTCGAGAAAGCAGGAGTTTTGACCGCTGAAGTTGTTGGCGAACTCAGCCGGTTTCTTGCATTCCGGCATTTTTTCAGCCACGCCTACGCTATGGATCTCTTCCCTGATCGCATGGAACCCCTGGTGCAGCAGGTTGGCGAAGTGTTTGAGCGCTTCAAAGAGCAAATTGATCGTCTTGAAATCTAGAACAGACACCAAGTCACCAAATGTACAAATGTCAAGAACGTCACCTAGGACTTTCTCAGAGTTCTCGTCTAGAGGCGCTTACTTTTGGCTGTTCCTCAGTGGTGAATAGCTTTAAGCTTTAAAAGCCTTGAAAATCTTAAAAGCCTGGAACCACTGAGCCACTGAGTACACTGAGAAATGCAAAAGCAAATCTTTATGATTTTAAACCAAAAAAAAGGGTTTCAGGTTTTCTCAGTGGTCTCAGTGGTCTCAGTGCCTCAGTGGTGAATAGCTTTAGCTTTAAAAGCCTTGAAAACCTTAAAAGCCTGGAACCACTGAGCCACTGAGTACACTGAGAAATGCAAAAGCAAATCTTTATGATTTTAAACCAAAAAAAGGGTTTCAGGTTTTCTCAGTGGTCTCAGTGCCTCAGTGGTAAACTGATTTTGATTTGCTTTTATTGTCATTAGTTTATGAAAACTTACGGGAGGGGATTATGGAGAATTGGATTGACGAGAACTGTCCTGAATCTGAACTTACCAGCCGTGTACTTCTTGCGGCTATCGAAGTTCATCGCCATTTAGGACCTGGGCTTTTGGAGTCCGCTTATGCCGCTTGCTTGTGTCGAGAGTTTGAAGTGCTGGGCATCAACTTTGACCGTGAGAGGCTTTTGCCAGTTTCATACAAAGGGTTAGACTTGAACTGCGGCTACAGAATGGACATTGTCGTCGAGAATCGACTGGTTCTGGAGTTGAAGTGCGTTGATAGGATACTGCCGATTCATGAGGCCCAGTTATTGTCAATCGGCATTGAAAATTGACCCACCATCGGCGTCCAATTTCACAGTGGTGAGTCACCCGGTCGAGTAAGGCCGTTGTCATCTTGCTATCATTGAATACTTGAGGCCACTCACCGAAGGTCAGATTGGTTGTGATCAGTAGCGAGGTTTGCTCGTAGAGCTTTGAGATCAAATGGAACAGAAGCTGGCCGCCACTTTTGGAGAATGGCAGGTAGCCAAGTTCGTCCAGTACCACCAAGTCGAGTCGAGCCAAACTTGCTGCAAGCCTTCCTCCCCGTCCGACTAGCTTTTCCTGCTCCAGTTGATTCACCAGGTCAACCAAGTTGAAGAAACGACAGCGTTTGCCGGTGCGGATCGCCTGCCGGGCTATTGCGATTGCCAGATGAGTCTTGCCAGTGCCGGTGCCACCGACCATGATCACATTGCTCTGTATGGCCAGAAACTTCCCTTCGTAAATAGTTCGAACCTGTGTTTCGTTGACTGGCGAGGCGCTGAAATCGAACTGGTCCAGATCCTTGGTAGCAGGGAATCGGGCTTGGCCCATACGGTATCGGATGCTTCTGGCTTGCCGTTCGCATAGCTCGGCTTTGAGCAGTTCCAAAAGAACCTTTTCCGGAATGGCCTTTTGCCTGGTTCCGGCTACCAACACCTCGTCAAGGGCACTCTTCATGCCGTGTAACTTCAGTTCCTTTAACATGTCCAGCAGTTGCTCATGAAGCATGGTCACCTCCACTCAGCAGACGATTGTAGCGATGACAGTCGGCTTGAGGCAGAAGTTTCAGCTCAGGTAGGTGGGCGAGTGCCTGGCAACTGGATGCCGGTGCCGGTTCGTTTGTGCGAGAAAGGATATTCAAGATAAGGTCACGGCTGACCGTTTTGGAGACAAGGGCTTCAGCACAGGCCTGTTCGACAGCCTCCAAACCATGAACAGGGACGGCTGAGAGGACGCCGACGAATTGCCGATCACCATCGGGGCGACGGTTCAGTCGCTCACGAGTCTTCTGCAACGCCTGTGGTAAATCCCAGTTGATGAAGGGCGTGCCGTTACGTAAGGCTCCCGGTTTCTGTTTGAGTACATCGAGATAGTGCCACGGCTCAAAGAGCGTCTTGTCTCGACCATACTGACGACGGTGCAGGCCAACCTGCTTGCCATCATGGATCAGAGCGATCCGGGTCGCATAAGCCCTGACCGTAACAACCTTGCCAACACAACGGGCTTCCACGCTGTAACGGTTGCGATCGAAATTGACGAGGGAGGTCGGCGACACTCTGGCTGTGTTCTCCTAGTAAGCATCGAACAATACCGGGGTTTGGATCAGATACTCTTGTTCAATCACAGCAACTTGAGCAACGGTCTGGTCTGTGAACTCTGGATGCTTGCGGGTTGCTGCCATCGACCGGCATTCTTCTTTAAGCCACTGATTCAACTCAGCCAGGTCCTTGAACTTACGACGTTTGCCAAAGATCTTTTGCCGGACAACACCGACCTGGCGCTCAACTTGCCCCTTCTCCCAGCCAGCAGCCGGAGTGCAGGCCACCGGCTCAAACAGGTAATGGGACGCCAACACCTGAAAGCGCCGATTAAAGATCCGCTCTTTGCCCAGCAAGACCTTGCTGACCACCGTCTTCAGGTTGTCATAGATTCCTTTACGACAAGCCCCGCCGTAAAACTCAAATGCCTGTACGTGAGCATCCAGGACCATCTCAAGGCTCTCGCGCATATAGGCCACGCAAAAGGGCGCACGGCTGTGGCAGAGCCGGAAATGCGCCAGCTTGATCTTGACGTTGTTCCCGCCTAACTCTATCTGCTCATAGCTCCAGTCGAACTGAAACGCCTCGCCTGGGGCAAAGGACAACGGCACAAATGCCTTACCATGGCCCTTGACCTGTCCACACCAGTTAGCAACGAAGCGTCGAACCGTGTCGTAGCCACCAGCAAATCCATCACGCTGCAACATCTCGAACAGTGACAATGCTGTGCGCCTCTGCTTCGGGGGCTTGTCTTGATCCTCTTGTAGTGCCTGGGTCAGTTGCTCTTTGTAGGGTTCAAGCTTTGGGCGGGGTTGGCTCTTGCGTTCGTAGTGCTGCTCCGTAATATCAGAGCGAACGATCTTCCGGACGGTATTCCGAGACAGGTTCATCTCCCGGGCAATCTCACGAATTGGCTTCTTGTCCCGGTGATAGGCCCGTCGAATTTTGGCAATGGTTTCCACAATCAGCATCTCCTTAAAAAGCTCCTCTCTCCGATAAATTCAGAGAGCTTGGAGGATATGCTGAGGTGGGTCAATTTTGGACGCCGATTACCTCCAAAGGTGGGTCATTTTTGCATGCCGATCAACATGTTGTCGGCATTCTGCATGCGGATGATTTTTTCGCGGCAACCAATACGCTGCAGCTTGTTGCCGATGTGTTTCAAGATCCTGCTGTTGATGCTTGTTATGGCGATCTGCTTTATGTTGCTGAGGAGGACGGGGCGCAGTTCACCACCAAACGTTACTGGAAATCGGGAGATTTCAATTTCCGTAAATTCTACTGGGGCTGGATGCCGCCGCATCCGACCTTTTTTGTCCGCAAGTCGGTCTACGAAAAGTACGGCCTGTTCAGCCTTGAGTTGGGTACGGCCGCCGACTACGAACTGATGCTGCGCTTGCTGTGCGTATTCCGAGCCAATTCCGCCACTGATTCCGACGCAAATCGTCCACCCGTTCCGATCCAATTCGTCCACTGATTCCGATTGAATTCGGCCACCCATTCCGATGGCAATTCGTCCAATTTTGCCGAGCTGTCGGAATCG
>JACZKE010000007.1 GCA_014860225.1 Desulfuromonadales bacterium | reverse complement strand
CAGCCCTCCGCACATTGTTGTACGAAGATGGCTGGTCCGCCGGAAAAAGTTCAAGTCGTTAAATGGCACGATGCCTATTTCTCCTAGAATTTGCGGGCTATTACGACTCAGTGACTGCCCAACGTTGGGACACTAATGATGAATAGCTATTCTCCACAAAGGATACAAAGCTCACTGAGGTTCTTGGCTTTTAGGCAAAACAGGCTGTTCTCAGTGTCCTTACCGGACTTTGAGGGTCAATAATGATGGCGTCGCAAAAAGTCCGCCCTACGACGTTATGGCTTTTTTTCAGGACCTCGACATACCGAATGTATGCCTTCAGCCCTGAAAAAACACCAAGCCTTGTAGGACGAAATTTTTGCTTAGCCATTCCATGAGTATTTGCGAGTGCATCAATAATGGAAAAACAGTCAAAAATATTTGTTGCCGGCGCCAGAGGCCTGGTCGGTTCGGCGATCGTGCGTCGCTTGCAGGCGGACGGCTATACCAATTTATTGACGCCGGAGAGCGGCGAGCTTGACCTGACTGACCAAAGGTCGGTTGTCGATTTCTTTTCTGCGGAGCAACCGGAGTATGTGTTTCTGGCCGCGGCCAAGGTCGGAGGTATCCATGCCAACAATACCTACCCTGCGGACTTTATCCATATCAACCTTGTGATCCAGACCAACGTCATCGATCAGGCCTATCGCTGCGGGGTTAAGCGCCTGTTGTTCCTTGGATCATCGTGCATCTACCCGAAAGATGCTGCACAGCCCATGAGCGAGGGTGCCCTGCTGACCGGTCCGCTCGAGCCGACCAATGAGCCTTATGCTTTGGCCAAGATCGCCGGACTGAAGATGTGCGAGGCCTACAACCGCCAGTATGGTACCCAATTCGTGGCGGTGATGCCAACCAACCTTTATGGACCGGGGGATAACTTTCATCCTGAGAACTCGCATGTGCTGCCGGCGCTCATACGTCGCTTCCATGAAGCCAAACTTCGTCAGGTAAGGAGTGACCCCTCACGGAATAAGGACAAAGTCGTTGTCTGGGGTACCGGGACGCCGATGCGGGAATTCCTGTATGTCGATGATATGGCTGACGGTTGCGTGTTTGTCATGGAACTGGATGATGAAACTCTCTGCAGAGAAATGCTGAGCTATCCCAAGCCCTGTTTTGCCAACCTCGGCACCGGGATTGATGTCACTATCCGAGAACTGGCTGAAACAGTTAAAGAGGTTGTTGGTTACGAGGGAGCTCTCGAGTTTGACCCAAGTAAACCGGACGGCACCATGCGCAAGCTGCTTGATGTCTCGCGGGCCAGGGCTTTGGGCTGGCAAGCCAAGGTTTCGCTCAGGGAAGGTTTGGAAAAGACTTACCGGTGGTTTCTGAAAAATGAGGATAGTGTTCGTAAATAAACGGACTTAGCCACAAAGTCACCAAGACACGCAATAAACACTTGCATGCTGAAATTTTGAGGTTTACATGATCATACCCGTGATTCTGTCCGGCGGTGCCGGTACCCGTCTATGGCCCCTGTCCCGCGAGCTTTACCCGAAGCAGCTGCTGCCGCTGGTTGGTGAGCGAACCATGCTGCAGGAAACGGTGCTGCGCCTGGAAGGGCTTGCTGATCTTGCTGCGCCATTGGTGGTCTGCAACGATGCTCATCGTTTCATGGTCGCCGAACAGCTGCGTCAGGTGGGACAAGCTGCCGATACGATAATCCTTGAACCGGTTGGCCGCAACACGGCCCCGGCTGTGGCTGTGGCTGCCCTGCAATCAATGGTCGATGGCAATGATCCGCTTCTGCTGGTGTTGCCCGCCGACCATGTCATCCCTGATGCAGTCGCCCTTTGTGCGGCGATCAGTGCCGGAGTCGCTGCGGTGCAGAATGGCGCGCTTTTGACTTTCGGCATTATGCCGACTGCGCCGGAGACGGGTTACGGTTATATAAAACGCGGAGCGGCATTAGACCTCAGGGGCGCGGAGTCAACCCCTCACCCCTCACCCCTCACCCCTTACGTCGTTGAGCGTTTCGTGGAAAAGCCCGACCTGGCGACCGCTGAACAGTATCTTGCAAGTGGTGACTACTACTGGAACAGCGGCATGTTCCTGTTCAAGGCATCGACATGTCTCGCCGAACTTGCGAAAACTGCTCCGAAAATGCTGGCTGCCTGTGAACTGTCCTGGCGGGGGCGAATTGCCGACCTGGATTTTACCCGGCTTGATGCCGAAGCTTTTGCTGCGTGCCCTGCTGATTCCATCGATTATGCAGTGATGGAGAAGACCGAACAGGCCATAGTCATTCCTCTTGATGCCGGCTGGAGCGATGTCGGTTCCTGGGCAGCGCTCTGGGAGGTCGGCGCATCTGACGATCAAGGAAATGTCAGCAAAGGCGATATTATCAGCATCGATTGTAAAGACAGCTATTTCTATTCCGGCACGCGTCTGGTGGCCGGGATCGGTTTGCAGGACGTTGTGGTTATAGAAACTGCCGATGCTGTGCTGGTTGCGGCCAAAGATCGGGTGCAGGAGGTCAAGCAGGTTGTCGAGCAGCTTAAAAAACTGGAGCGGGACGAGTACTTGCTGCACCGGCGCGTCAACCGTCCCTGGGGTGCTTACGAAAGCCTTGATGCGGGTGACGGCTTTCTCGTCAAGCGGATTACCGTCAACCCGGGTGCCCGCCTTTCATTGCAGAGCCACCGGCACCGCGCCGAGCACTGGGTGGTGGTGCGCGGAATCGCTGAAGTCACCTGTGAAAATGTTATCCAGACCCTTGAGGCGAATCAGTCAGCGTATATCCCGATCGGTACCAGACACCGTTTGAGCAATCCCGGTGATGAGATTCTTGAGATTGTTGAGGTGCAGACGGGGCAGCGGCTCTCGGAAGATGATATTGAGCGGTTTGATGACCAGTATGGGCGTTGAAGCGTGAGGAGTGAGGAGTGTCTTGGGAGTTTTATGAATTTATCCTGTTTTAAAGCCTACGATATTCGCGGCCGCATCCCCGACCAGCTCAATGTGGATGTGGCTTATCGTATCGGTCGCGCTTATGCGCAATTCCTGCAGCCGAAAACCGTCGTGGTCGGTCAGGACATACGGCCAACCAGCCCGGCGTTGACCGCAGCCCTGATCCGGGGGCTGACGGAGGGCGGAGCCAGCGTGCTCGATATCGGCCTGTGCGGTACCGAGGAGGTCTATTTCGCGACCTCGCATGCCAGGGCCGATGGTGGTATCATGGTGACGGCGAGCCACAATCCGATCGATTACAACGGCATGAAGCTGGTACGCAAGGAGAGTAAGCCGATCAGCGGTGACAGTGGCCTTGACCAGATCCGTCTGCTTGCGGAGCAGGGTGAATTCGACGTTTCCGGACGGACAGGGCAGGTGACGCCCTATGAGCACCGGGTTGCTTATATCCGTCACTTGCTCAGCTATATCGATAGCTCGGTTTTGCGTCCTCTGAAGGTGGTGGTCAATGCCGGCAACGGCTGCGCGGGGCCTGTCCTTGATCTGCTTGAGAAACAGCTACCGTTGGAAATCATCAAAATTTGCCATGAAGCGGACGGCACTTTTCCCAACGGCATCCCCAATCCGTTGCTGCCGGAAAACCGCAGCATCACAGGTGATGCGGTGCTTGCACATGGCGCCGGTCTCGGCATTGCCTGGGATGGTGATTTTGACCGTTGTTTCCTCTTCAATGAGCAGGGAGAGTTTATCGAGGGATATTACATCGTCGGCTTGCTGGCCGATGCGTTTCTCGCCAAACAGCCGCATGCCAGGATCATCCATGATCCGCGATTGACCTGGAATACAGTCGATCTCGTGCAGCGGGCGGGCGGCACGGCTGTCATGAGCAAGACCGGTCATGCCTTCATCAAAGAACGGATGCGTGCCGAGGATGCGGTTTATGGCGGCGAGATGAGCGCTCACCACTATTTCCGCGACTTTTCCTACTGCGACAGTGGTATGATCCCCTGGCTGCTGGTAGTCGAGTTGATGTGCCGCCAGCGCAAGCTGCTTACTGAGCTGGTTGGCGAGCGCATGCGCCTGTTCCCTGCCAGCGGTGAAATCAACCGGACTCTGGGCAATCCGGCGGCAGCGATAGCTGCTGTCGAGAAACACTATGCTTCCGGAGCCGTCAATATAGACTACACTGACGGTCTTTCCATCGAGTATCCTGAATGGCGTTTTAATCTGCGCATGTCGAATACAGAACCGGTGGTTCGACTGAATGTTGAAAGTCGTGGCGATCAGACGCTGATGGCGCAGAAGACGGAAGAATTGCTGGATTTTCTTAACAATTTTACCGAGTGAGGCTGGAGGTTGGAGGTTTGAGGTGTAAAACTTGAAGCCATCCACCAAGTCTTCATGGCCGTTAAGATAGGCCCCAGCTTTAATGACTGCGTCACAAACTTCTCGGGCAACGTAGGTAATAAATGCCATAATATCTGGCGCAAGAAATGCCCTCCGCAGGAGCAAGCCTTTTTGCTTACTTTTTTGGCGTTGAAAAAAGTAAGGCGTCTGGCGGGACGCGACCCGCCGGTGTTGTTTTTGATTTTGCTTTTGATTTCAGAACGAATCGTAAAAGCAAAACCGCGGGGTTGCGCCCCCGCCCGTCGCCTTACTTTCTTTGCTTGTGCAAAAGAAAGTAAGCAAAGAAACGCACCCCGAAGCCTTGCCCTGCTGCGCAGGGTTCCCTCCGCCGCACAGATTAACGTCGGCAGGGCGAAAACTCGCTACGCTCAAACAGTTCGCCCTGCTGATCGCCGTTAATCCATGCGACTCCGGCTGCGGCACACGGGGAGAGTGAGGCTGGGGCTGGTCCAAAAAGCTGACCGTTGCCCAAACAAAACGAATACTGGAGAAAAATCTTAACGAAGGTTTAATCATGAATCAACAAACAGAAGCAAATCTCCATGGCCCGGGTTCCAGAATCCTGGTCACCGGTGCCGCAGGTTTTATCGGCTCTCATCTCTGCCAACGTCTGCTGGCACGGGGCGATACTGTCATCGGTCTCGACAACATGAATGATTATTATGAGGTTTCACTTAAAGAGAGCCGACTCAAAAGATTGACAGATAAAGAGAATTTCACTTTTGTGAAATGTGATCTTGCTGATCGGGGCGGCATGGAAAAGCTCTTTGCCGAATATAAGTTCGATGCGGTGGTCAACCTGGCGGCCCAGGCCGGGGTACGTTACTCCTTGACCAATCCCCGGGCTTATGTCGATGCCAACCTGGTCGGCTTCATGAACATACTCGAGGGGTGCCGGCATCAGCAGGTCGCTCACCTGGTCTATGCGTCGTCATCGTCGGTCTACGGCGCCAATACCAGCATGCCTTTTTCGGTGCACGACAACATTGACCACCCGCTGTCGCTTTATGCTGCGAGCAAAAAAGCCAACGAGCTGATGGCGCACACCTATGCGCATCTTTACGGGCTTCCCTGCACCGGTCTGCGTTTCTTCACCGTTTACGGCCCCTGGGGGCGGCCGGATATGGCTCTGTTCCTCTTCACCAGAGCCATCCTTGCCGGAGAGCCGATTGATGTCTTCAATCACGGCCGCATGCAGCGTGATTTCACCTATATCGACGATATCGTCGAAGGCGTCGTGCGTGTTACTGATCGGCCGGCACGACCGAATCCTGAGTGGTCGGGTGACAACCCCGATCCTGGAACCAGCACAGCGCCATATCGGGTCTACAATATCGGCAACAACAAGCCGGTAGAGTTGATGTACCTGATTGAAACCCTTGAAAAAGCCCTGGGCAAGGCGGCTGTGAAGAACTTCCTGCCTATCCAGCCCGGCGACGTACCAGCCACCTGGGCTAATGTCGATGACTTGAGCAATGATGTCGGCTTTCGCCCGGCCACGCCTATTGAAGTCGGCGTTGGCCAGTTTGTAAAATGGTACAAGGAGTATTACCAGTAATCATGAGTGCCATTGTTGCCATAGTTGGCCGCCCCAATGTGGGAAAATCAACCCTGTTTAACCGGATCCTCGGTAAACGTCTGGCCATTGTCGAAGATGTCCCGGGTGTGACCCGCGACCGTAATTATGCAGAAGTGACCCGTTACGAGAAGCGTTTCACCCTGATCGATACCGGTGGTTTTGAGCCTGCCAGCAATGACCGTCTGCTCGCCCAGATGCGCGAACAGTCGCAGTTGGCGATGGAAGAGGCGGATATCATCCTGTTTCTTATGGATGGCCGCGAGGGTTTGAATCCAGCTGACGAAGAAGTTGCCCATATGCTGCGCCAGGTGGACAAACCGGTGCTGTTTGTGGTCAACAAGGTCGACGGCCCGGCCCAGGAAGCGACCCTCGGAGAGTTTTACGCTCTCGGCGTTGGCGAAATTCACTCCATATCGGCTGAGCATCGCCTCGGTACGCGCGATCTGGTGGATGAAATTCTGGCTTTGTTGCCGGATCAGGTTCCCGAAGATGAAGAGGTCACCGAGACCCGTCTGGCGATTATCGGTCGACCCAATGTCGGCAAATCCTCGCTGGTCAACCGCATGCTCGGTTTCGAACGGGTTGTTGCCAACCCGACTGCCGGGACGACCCGAGACAGTGTGGATACCCCTTTTAACTATAATCAGCGACGCTATGTGCTGATCGATACCGCCGGTATCCGCCGCAAGGGCAGGGTGTCGCAGAAGCTCGAGAAGTATTCGGTGATTCTGGCTCTGAAGGCCATGGACCGGGCGCACATCGTCCTGGTGGTCATCGATGCCGAAGAAGGTATTACCGACCAGGATTTGACAATTGCCGGTTATGCCCACGAACGGGGGCGGGCGGTCATTCTGGTGGTGAACAAATGGGACCTGGTCAAGAAGGACAACGCCACCATGGGCGACTATATCAAAGAGGTGCGTGGTTCCTTCAAGTTCCTGCCCGACAGCCCGATTCATTTCGTATCAGCGCTCAGCGGCCAGCGCATCAGTAAAATCATGGCGGATGTCGAGATGGTCAGCGATGAGTTCAACCGCAAGGTGTCGACACCTAAACTCAATAAGCTGTTGAAGGACGCAGAATATAACCATCAACCGCCCATGTATCAGGGCAAACGGCTTAAACTCTTCTACATTACCCAGACTGCCGTCCGCCCGCCGACCTTCGTTATTTTTGTCAACAAAGCCGCGGGTGTCCATTTCTCTTACGAGCGTTACCTGATGAACTGTCTGCGTCAGACGTTCGGTTTCACCGCCTGCCCGATTCGCTTGAAATTTTCAGATCGGGAGCATTAAAAGGTGTGAGGCGTGAGGTGTGAGGTGGAATACCTGCTTTACTCGGTGGCGTTCTATGCAGTATATTCATTTCCATTTAATTTCCGATTGTTACGACATATTGTGTTCCTCTGATAGTGATGCTTTTGTGACGAAATTATGAGCCTAGTTGGTAACCTTGAAGATCTCGGCCTGGGGGAAATCCTCCAGATTGTCAGCCTGAGCCGCAAGTCCGGTGTGCTTCAGTTAAACAGCTGTGAGCGGGAAGGGCGTGTCATCTTTCATGATGGCCAAGTCATCCGCGCCTCCGCTTCGACGTTTCCGGAGAACATCGGCGATCTCGTCCTTAGGGCGGGCCTGGCAGACATGGCGACCCTCAAAAAGGTTCTCGTCATTCAGAAGAATAGAGACGACAATCGTCGTATCGGTGACGTCCTGGTCAGTGACTTCGGGGTTGACCGTGAGGCGATTGAAAAGGCTGTTCGCGAGCAGGTTGAAAAGGTCATTTACAGCTTCTTCAGCTGGGATGAAGGATCTTTTTCTTTTGAACTGGGTGATCCGGGCGAGATGGCGGATACCAACCTGAACCCGTTGCAATTCATGCTCGACAGCGGCCTCAACCCTCAGTGGCTGGCCATGGAGGGCAGCCGACTCCTCGACGAAAAGCGGCACCGTGGAGAAGCTTTCGAAGAGGGCAGTGAATCTCTGGTCGATATTGATCAGTTGCTGGCCGAAGTCAATGGCGAAGCGTCTCATGGCAAACCCATTGATGAAGATTCGCAAACGCATTCGACAGTTCCGCTCTGCGTTCGCAAGTTCATCGTGGTTGACGATGATCCGGGGACAGCCGAACAAATTGCCAGTCTGTTGCAGGAACGCAGAGCCCAGGTCCATGTTTTTACCAATTATCATTCCTTTATGGAGGCGGTAAAGGTTGCCGACCCTCAATCGACCACCTTGGTCATCGATCTCATCATGCCGCGCCGCGACGGCAGCGGTGTCCTCGGCGGACTGGAACTTCTTCAGGAAGTTCGCGACAGATATCCGGAATTCCAGGTTCTGGTTATGTCGGATCATCCCAATCAGGAAGCGGAGCAGAGTGTACGCAAATTCGGTGTGCCGACACTTTTCCCCAAACCGAAGAAGACCGATGTCTTTGATGAGCGCGGTCGAGATGGCCTGATTGCTCTGGTTGATGCAATGATCACCCTTGGCGACAGACCGGATGAAGATCCACCGGCAAAGCAGGACCTGTACAACATCGGGGCGGAGCTTCTCAAGGAGATGGGGGAGGTGGCAACCGGCGCCTCGCCGCAAATTCCTCAGCAATCTCCGGGGCTGCATCTGTTGCGCGGCATGCTGCAGGAATTGAACAATCCTTCTCTCGGTGGTGGCATCATTCTGCTGATTCTGCGTTTTGCCAGTGAATTGATGAATCGGGCCGTGATTCTTCTGGTCAAGGAAGAGGAAATTGTCGGCCTTGGGCAATTCGGCATTGAAATGGATGGTGAGTCCGCCGACATTCGGGTGCGTAATACCAGGCTGCCGAAAACAGAAAAGCATGTATTCACTGAAGCTCTGAAATCTTTTGCACCCTACCGCAGTGAGCCACGGGAAACAGAGTGGAATGATTATTTCTTCACCCACCTGGGAGGCAAACGTCCTGATGAGGTTTTCGTCGGCCCGCTGATCAGTGAAGGCCGGGTAGTTGCCGTTCTGTATGGTGATAACCTGCCTGATGAGAAGCCGATCGGGGATACCGAATCACTGGAAATATTTCTTTCCCAAGCCGGTCTTGCGATGGAAAAAGCGCTCCTCGAGCGCCGCATGATGAGTCATCGAAACACTGTTTAGCAGCCTGCCGGACTATCCATGAGCCGGCTGCAAATCCGGCTGTTTGGCCCATATTTCAGCTCCTTTTTGGTCCATAGCTACGGCTATGAACCTGCAAATGAGCTAAAATCTGTTCTCAAACATCCAAATTTTCGCTTCGGCCCGTATAGCCAGACAGACTGCTAGGCAACACCGTGATTATTTCGTTGCAATGGATACTTTGCCCCGGTTTAGAGGAGCTTATGGCCATGCCGCAAACCAATGGACAGGACCCTCTCAAAAGAGAGGATCTTCGCATCAACTTCTTTCGTCCACGCCCCGGCTTCATGCGCAAAGAGGTTACGATCATCTGGATCACGCTAGCCGCCTGGGCAATAATGACCTTCGGCATGCCGATTCACCTGGCGATGATTCACAGCGACCCGGTCCGCACTCTCGCTGAAGTTCCTTATATCTTCGGCATTCCCGCTTACTTCTGGTACAGCGGCCAATTCCTGATCCTCTGGTTTATTTTCCTTTGTTTCTTCTTCAATGTTCTGATCGACTGGCTGAACTCCAGTTATCGCAGACGGCGCTAGGAGAATGGCGTGATTGAGTCCACGATTAAATATACGCCTTTTTTCCTGCTCGGCTGTGTCCTGATTGTCTCTTTGGTGGTGGGTCTGTTGACCAGGCAGCATGACAAGGGCGGTTACGGTATCCAGGTTCACTCGATTGGTCATGCCAAAATCGGTGCCGCGATCGCCTCCAACTGGATGAGTGCAGCATCCTTCCTCGGTATAGCCGGAGTCTTTTTTCTGCACGGCTATTTCGCGTTTGCCTACATCCTTGGCTGGACAGGTGGCTACGTCCTCCTGCTGGTGCTGATGGGCAGTCAAATCCGCCGATTCGGCAAATACACTGCTCCTGACTTTGTCGAAGCACGCTATGACTCCTCGGTGGCCCGGGTCTTTTCTGCCGTTATCGCGGTTGTCATCTCACTGATCTATTGTGTCGCTCAATACAAAGGGATCGGCCTGATCTTCGCATGGATGTTCGGCATCGAATACACCCAGGCCTTGATTTTCGGTATTCTGGTAACATTTGCCTTCCTTATGGTTGCAGACGCTATAAAAGCATCCCGCAATCAGCAGATGCACTACCTGATCCTGATTCTCTCTTTTATTATTCCACTCATGATGATCGCAAAAAAACTGGGCTACAACTGGCTTGTCCCCCAATTCAGCTACGGCAGTGCTTTACGCGATCTTCCGACACAGGTCTCAAGCGACTATCTTTACCCCTGGACGTTCGGCACACCTTACGAATGGATTGCACTTTGCTTCACCCTGATGGTTGGCACCGCAGGGTTGCCACATGTGCTCTCGCGTTTCTATACGGCACCGAATAATCGCGATGCCCGCTGGGGGGTGGTCTGGGGACTCTTCTTTATCGGCCTGCTCTACTGGAGCGCACCGGCATTCGGCGCCTTCGCCCGATCCTGGATGACGACATCGGGCATGGTCCTTGACCCGGTCGAGGCACTGGCACTAGCGGATATCATCGTCATCAAAACCGCTGAGTGGGTCGGCCTTAACGAGATTCTGGTCAGCGTGCTTGCAATCGGCGGCATCCTCGCTGCTATCAGCACGATTACCGGTTTGCTGGTCACAGGTGCCGGAACAATTTCCTACGACATTTATTATCGCCTGATCAATCCCAACGCCAACGAGCGCCACCTGCGGTTGGTGGCCAAGGGTGCAACCCTGGTCCTGGCGCTTCTGGTTCTGGTGATTGCCGTCAATCCTCCAGGGTTGATTGCCCAGATCACTGCAGTCGCCTTTGCCTTGGCCGGCAATACGCTCTTTCCGGTATTCCTGCTTGGCATCTGGTGGGATCGGGCCAACAAATACGGTGCGATTGCCGGTATGCTGGTAGGAAGCGTAATTACCTTTGCACCTATTCTGTTCGGACATCTATCTCCAACGCTACGCGCTGTACTTCCGCCAACGTCTTCGGCCCTCATCGGCGCACCGCTTGTCATCCTGACGATGATCATCGTTTCTCGCCTGACACCTCCTCCACCAGAACATTTGAGGCGCTTCCTGGTCGAGAAAGTTCACAGCCCCTGATTCGACAATTGGTTGCAGGACCCGCATTGAAGTCTATACCGGAGTCGCTTTAATGCACCGAATATTAAAATACCGTTCTATTAAAACGTCGACGATGATATAAAATGAAGTTGATCTTATCCGCAGGAAGTCTTTACACCTTACCACCGACCCAGGTTTTTGAAATGGCCAGGGATGTCGGTTTCGACGGTATGGAAGTCATTATTAATCACGACTTTGCCGGCTCGAAGCATCTCAGGCTTCTACAGGAATTGCAAAGCATCTTCCCGGTGCACTCTCTTCATGCCCCGTTTTTTGAGATTGATGGTTGGGGGAACAAATCCGACCAGCTGAAGCAATGTGCGGAACTGGCCTTGAATGCCGAGGTCCCCCTGGTCAATTTTCACCCGCCAAACTGGCTTTTCTTCGAATTAAAGTTCTGGAAGTGGTTTAACAAAATCAGGGATTTCCAGGCCGAAATCGGCCAGAATGGCGTTCTGGTCACTATAGAGAACATGCCTTGTCTGTCGCAGTTCAAAATAAATCCCTACCTGCTGTCAAAGATCGACAACATGATACGTTTCATGGATGAGAGGAACCTCTACCTGACTTTTGACACAGCTCACTGCGGTTCGATGCACACTGATTTTCTGGGCGACTTTCACCGATTCTATGACTCGGGCCGGATGCGCAACATCCATTTTTCCGATTACGGCAACGGGCAGGAGCACCTCTTGCCCGGTCATGGCGCACTCCCGCTGACCCGTTTTCTCAATCATCTGCGGGAAACTGGATACGATCATTCGTTGGTACTGGAACTCTCTCCTCATGAATTTCCCAAAGAACCGGAGATGATCAAGGAAACCTTGATTGAGATCTTTGAATATTTATGCAAGGAGACCAGGTATTCACCCAGACCAGGGGAAGCGGCAGGCCGCAGCTAAGGCGGCATCATCAGGCAAACAAACAAGTTAGTGTCCATCCGGAAACTCCGGTTGGCACGACCGCAGTTTTCGATCTGGAAACGAGCAATTTTTCACTAGCAGCCAGTCGGACTTTACGGGCCGAAGCGAAAATTTGGATGTTTGAGAACAGATTTTAGCTCATTTGCAGGTTCATAGCCGTAGCTATGGACCAAAAAGGAGCTGAAATATGGGCCAAACAGCCGGATTTGCAGCTGGCTCATGGATAGTCCGACA
>JACZKE010000053.1 GCA_014860225.1 Desulfuromonadales bacterium | reverse complement strand
TTTTCAGGACCTCGACATACCATATGTATGCCTTCGCCCCAGAAAAAACACCAAGCCTTGTAGGACGAAATTTTTGCTTAGCCATTCCATGAAGTATTTGCGAGTACATCGTTCAGTCTTTTGCCCTCAAAATATTTTTTTCCTCTGCATCCTCTGCGACTCCGCGTTAAACCTTCTTTTTGGTTATAGAACCGCATTATTACCAGAAAAAAATCAGAAAGATTGACAGGTCTGTTTCAAGGCTATAATTATGTCTTTTGATCTCTTCGTAAAAAAATCAGAAGCGATACAGGTTTTTGTTTCATGAATATTTTGCCGGTTTCTCCATTAAGGGTGGGGGTCCTTTCAGACACGCATCTTACTGACTCAGATGATGCGCGTTCATTCCTCCTTGATCTGATCGACACTGCTCTTGCTCCAATTGACATGATTTTGCATGCCGGCGACTTGGTTGCGCCTGATCTTCTGAAGGTCTTTGATGGTTATCCGTTCCACGCTGTTCGTGGTAATATGGATCCGGCAACACCAAGCGTACCGTTAAAGAAAGTTATTGAGGTTGGTGGCTTCACTATCGGCATGATTCACGGTTGGGGCCCACCTGACAGGATCGAAGAAAGAATTTATGCCGAGTTCGCTTCGATTCCGATCGATTGCCTGGTCTACGGACACAGTCATCGTCCTGCCTGTCACCGACGCGATGGTGTGTTGTTCTTCAACCCCGGCAGTGCAACGGACAGGCGCCGCATGGCATATCATAGCGTCGGTCTTCTCGAAATTGGCGAAGAAATCCGGGGGACGATCATTCGGATTGATTAAGACTCATCATAATAAAACGATTCAAAACCCAAAAGAAGGTTTAACGCGGAGACACAGAGCATGCAGAGTAAAAAAAACATTTTGAGGGAATAATGACTGATACCTTGATCACTTTTCTCAGCGTCTCCGTGCCTCAGCGTTGAATATTGGACTGATCTTTGTTTGGGTAATAGGTCCGTTTGCTGCTTTTGCACAGTTCCAGCTTTGGTTTGTGAGGTGAATGATGGATCAATTGTGGGCGCCCTGGCGTCTTGAATATATACAGAGTCCGGAAGATGACAGCTGCATTTTCTGTCTTGATGAAAATCCCGCAGAGGACCAGGCGCGTCTCATTGTGAAGCGGGGGGAACACTGCTTTGTCATCATGAATCGCTACCCGTACTCAAATGGTCACCTGATGATCTCCCCTTACCGTCATTTATCTGATCCCGCCGGGCTTGAAAGTCATGAGATTCTGGAAATCCACCAGATGATGATTCGCAGTCAGCTGGTGTTGCGTGAAATCTGCGCTGCCCAAGGGTTTAATGTCGGCTGGAATTTTGGCCCGGCTGCCGGAGCGGGTATTCCAAATCACATTCATATGCATATCGTGCCTCGCTGGGCAGGCGATAACAATTTTATGACTATTCTCGCTGATATCAGGGTGATTCCTCAGCATATCGAAAAAACCTATACGTTGCTTGCCAGGGCTTTTTCCGGGACGCAGCCTGTTTGACTTGCCGAACTGTCATGCAAGGGTTTTCATTGTAATCCTGTAGAAAAACCAATAAAATCGCCTGAATAATATCTGGATATTGTTGCTACAGATATTGTTGCTAGTTATTGGTGATTCTTGCGCCTGGTTGGTTGTACCTGGTTTTTTGAGTTAAGGAGTTCAGTCTAAAATGTGGCTTGTTTTTCAAAAAGGCGGATACCTGATGTATCCGATTGCGCTCTGTTCCATCATTGCTCTCGGTATTTTCCTGGAACGTCTTTGGACCTACATCAAGGTCCGACAGCAGTTCAGGGAGCTTGCTCATCAGGTTGAACCATTGGTCTCCAAAGATCGACATGATGAAGCTGTTGCCATTTGCCATAAGTCTGATTCTCCACTCGCGCAGGTTTTTCTTGCCGCGCTGCGGGTTGTCGGCCGCAGCCGGGAGCAGATCAAGGCTGTGGTTGAAGAAACCGGACGTCGCGAAGCAGCACCTTTGCAACGGTTTTTAGGGCTTTTGGGGACGATTGCAACCATATCTCCCCTTTTGGGACTGCTTGGCACCGTGCTTGGTATGATCAGGGCCTTTAATGTGATTGCCAGCCAGGGGATGGGCACGCCGGCAACCCTGGGCGGCGGCATATCTGAAGCACTGATCACTACGGCTGCCGGTATGACCGTTGCCATACCGGTTATCCTGGCGCATCGCTATTTAACTGGACGTCTCGATCAGTTAATCATTGAAATGGAAGATTATTCCCTCCGCCTGGTTGATCTCCTGGGGGAATAAATGAGTTTTAGGCGCAAACCAGGTGAGGAGCCGAGAATCGATCTGACGCCAATGGTCGATGTCGTTTTCCTCCTGTTAATTTTCTTCATGATTTCCACAACCTTTGTGGAGACTCCCGGTATTTCCGTTAAACTTCCCGAGGCCTCGTCACAGACAATTGATCGCGAACCAAAAGAGATCAAAATCTATCTTTCCCGTGAAGGTGATATTTTCCACCGTGACCAGAAGATTTCTCTCGAGGGTTTTAAGGCGCTGCTTGCCGAGCATCAGTCTGATGCCGCGCAGACGACTGTTCTGCTGCTTGCGGACCAGGAATCGCGACATGGCAAGGTTGTTACATTAATGGACCTCGCCAGAGACGCTGGATTTGTCAAACTGGCCATTGCGACAGAGCAACGGAAGAAGTAGGGGCTGGTGGCTGGTGGCTGGAGGCTGGAGGCTGGAGGCTGGTGACTGGTGACTGGTGACTGGTGACTGGTGACTGGTGACTGGTGACTGGTGACTGGTGACTGGTGACTGGTGACTGGTGACTGGTGACTGGTGACTGGTGACTGGTGACTGGTTCTGTATTTAAGAACGGAGTGATCGTTTATGAGTCGCACCATTGCTATATTGACCGGCGGCGGAGACTGCCCCGGTTTGAATGCCGTCATCCGAGGTGTCGTTCGCAGTGCCATTCTGGATCATAACTGGCGCGTGATCGGTATCGAAGACGGCTTTGACGGTCTGGTCGGGGAGCCGCGCTGGCGTGAGCTGACTCTTGCCTCGGTACGCGGCATTCTGCCCCGTGGCGGGACGATTCTCGGGACCAGCAATCGTGGCAATCCTTTCGCTTATCCTGTTGAAAATAATGGTACAACACGAATGGTCGATGTTTCTGCTGAAGTTGTTGAGAATTTTCAACGTCTTGGTGCAGACGCCTTGGTCGCTGTCGGTGGCGACGGCACTCTCAAAATAGCTCTGACACTCCAGGAAAAGGGCATTCCGATGGTTGGTGTGCCGAAAACGATCGACAATGACTTGCGCGGCACGGATGTGACTTTCGGCTACAACACTGCCGTGGGCATTGTTACGGAAGCTCTGGACCGGCTGCACACGACGGCAGAAAGTCATCATCGGGTCATGGTGACCGAAGTCATGGGCCGTGATGCCGGCTGGATCGCTCTCGAGTCCGGCATTGCCGGATCTGCCGATGTGATCCTGATTCCTGAGATCCCCTTTGATCTGAACACCGTGTGCGACGCCATCCATCAACGCAAGGCGTTGGGCAGAAAGTTTTCAATCGTTGTTGTCTCTGAAGGCGCTTTCCCGGCTGCAGGCCGGAAGGTCGTGCAACTCACAGCATCCGAAAATCGCGGCGTTGAGCGCCTGGGCGGTGTTGGAGCTTTCGTTGCGGAGGAAATTTCCGGCCGGATGCAAGTCGAAACCAGGGTCGTGGTTCTCGGTCATGTCCAGCGCGGTGGTACCCCTTCACCTTTTGACCGGATCCTCGGTTCCCGTTTTGGTATCAAGGCGGTCGAACTGATCGCGCAGGGCCGCTATGGCCGCATGGTTTCACTGCAGGGTCGTCACGTCTATGATGTTGATATTGCCGATGCTGTTGATTCGCTCAATCTCGTTGAGCCGGATGGGGACCTGGTCAGGTCTGCAGAGGCGCTCGGGATCACGTTCGGGCGACCAACACTTCCATGATGAAGGTAAAGGAGAGATGCTGTGGCAGTAACTGAAGTTCTTAACGGCGCTACCGCCAAACGCGAGATTGTCTATGCCTTTGTTGGTATGTTGCTGGGCGTCATGGCGCCGCTGGGCTGGATTGTCCTGAGGCTGATGCTGTTCTGGGATGACAGCAGCTCGCTGACTGATCAGGTGATTCGCGATATCATGGGCACCGAGCAGAGCCGGTATATGTACCTCTACATGTGTGGCGGCACCATGATGGTCCTGGGTTCCTTCGGATTCTTTATCGGAAGGGCGTCACAGCAGATTCATGACCGCGCAGTAAAGCTGGATCTCCTCAATCAAGAAGTTGACGAGCAAAAAACTGTTTTCGAACGCCGATTTACTGAACTTGACCGGAGTATCAAGAATTTTCACATCATTAATACAGATCTGCAGAAAAGTATCAATCGACAGGATATTCTGCGTCTGACAGCCGACGGTCTGCACGAAGTGATCGGTTTTGATCGTGTCAATATCCTGATGATAGACGAAGAAAGTCAACGCCTCTACTTTGCCGTATGTCGAGGCAGCAGTATCGATGCCGATGTCAACAACAAACTACCGCTTGATAAGCGGGCCGGCTGTATTTACAAGTCTGTCAGCGACCGTCAGGTCATGTTGATCGACGATATTACCAAGTTGCCGGAGGAGTATCATCTGCAGCCTCCATTCGATGCCTTTCCGCAACTGCGCTCTCGTAATTTTATCCTTTGCCCGATCATTGTACGCAATCAGGCGATCGGTCTGCTGGCTATAGACAACAAGTACAAGCGTCACAAACTTACCGATACCGATGTTGACACGGTCAAGCTGTTTGCCGACCAGGTCTCTTCGTCCATGATGCGCATCAATCTGCTCGATGCCGTGGAATCGCTCACTCAGCAACTTGAGCATACTTTTAATGAATTTCTCAAGTATCGGGATGAACACGCCGAACTTATAACATCTTTGCGTGCGGCGACTTCGTCAACAACAAGTGCCACTGCTGATATCTCAGGGGGTGCCGACGTCATCCAGGAGTCGGTCAATTCTACGCGCTCGGCTGTCGGCCAGATTTCCGTGTCCATCGATCAGGTGTCGGGTAACCTCAAATCGCTGAATGATTTCATGGCAAACTCGATTGCGTCGATGAATGAAATCCAGTACACCGCCAGCGCCGTAGAAGAGAACAGTGTCCGTTCTCATGCCATGGCGGAAACGGTCAAGGAGCGCGCCGAACATGGCGTTGAAACTGTCAAACAGGTTCTCCTCGGCATGCGCGGTATTGTGACTGCCGTTGAGCAGGCGGAAGGTGTCATCAACAACCTCTCTCTCAAAGGGGAAGAGGTTGGCACGATTACATCGGTGGTCACGCAATTGACCCAGAAGACCAATCTGCTGGCCTTGAATGCCGCGATCATCGCTGCACAGGCCGGTGAGCATGGCCGCTCATTTGCAGTTGTCGCCGACGAAGTCAGAACGCTGGCCCAGGAGGCGGCCTCCTCGACCGACAAAATCAATCAGATCATCGAAGAGATTCAGAAGTACACACGGGAGACAGTTGATCACATCCGTTGTACGCACCAGCTGGTCGATGATGGTCTGGAGCGCGGTGAAGAGATGGCTGACGTGCTTTCTCAGATTCTTGGGAGTTCCCGGCAGGCCATGGAAATGGCTCACGACATCCGTAAATCAAATCAGGAAATTTCTCAGTCGGTGGTTAATGTGAGCACCTCGATAGAGGAGTTGGGCGAGATGTCATTGCAAGTTTCCAGAGCGTCCCGCGAAGAAGCCCAGGGCGCCAAAAGCATCGTTGCGGCGGTAGAGGAAGTCCGTTCAATGGCCGACGACATGGTCCTGGCAACGTCTCGACAGGCAGAGAATACCCGTCAGATAGAGAATTCCGTGGATCGCGTCAGCGATATGGCACAGCGGATCTTCGATGAAATGGATGATCGCCGCAAAGGCAGCCTGCTGGTTATTGAGGATTTGCGCAGACTCAAAGGGAAAACCGACTGATGAATTGATAAACCAACGTGAGGAGTGAGGTGGAAAGACATACTCCTCACACCTCACTCCTCACGCCTTCCTTCTCATCAGCATCAACATCAGCATCTGCATCAGCGTGACGGACTGCCTTGATCGGACAGGCCTCGCGGCCTGGACAATCGGGTCGACGGCAGGGTTCGACGTGAATGGTGACATCCGCGCCGATGATATGCTCACCAATCTTCTTTTCAATATAGTCGGTAATGTCGTGAGCCTCTTCGACCGAAAGGTGCTTGCACACAGTCAGGTGGAAATCGATAAGCTTTTGTGAGCCGGCGCGGCGGGTGCGCAGATTGTGGTAGCCGGTCAGCTCAAGTTTGTGGTCGTCGATCAATTCCTCGATTTCCCTGCGCACCGTCTCGGGGAGCTGTACATCCAGAATGTCGCGCATGCCCTGACGCAGCAGGCGCAGCGATTCAAACAGAATGTAGATAGCAACCAGAGCCGACATGACCGGATCGAGCCAGGGGAGATCAAAACGACTGAGAAGGACCAGTCCGGTCAAAAGTGCCAGGTTGGTGTAAACATCCATTGAAAAGTGCAGGGAATCGGCTTCGAGTGCGGAAGAATCGGTGGCTTTGGCAACCCGTCGCAAGTGGCGACTGATCAGGAAAGAGGCCACTGTACTGACGGACATCACCGCGATGCCGAGGCCGGTCTGTTTGATCGGGCTGGCCTCGATCATGCGTTGAATCGCTTCGTAGATGATCCATGCGCCGGAGAGTGCTATGACGATCGCCTGAAAGATGGTTGCAAGGGTTTCAAACTTGCCATGACCGTAAGGATGCTCATCATCAGCCGGTTGCTCAGCATGATGAATCGCCATCATGTTGATACCGGACATGAGGATGTCAAGCAGGGAGTCGATTGCAGAGGTGAGTACCGCAAGGCTGCCGGTGAACAGGCCGGTCAGCAGTTTGAGTATCGCCAGGGCCAGGGCGGTGAAGACGGAAAGACGGGCCGCCGCAAGCTTAAGTGATCTGGTCGAGTGGGCCATGTCAGTCTTTAACCGGCGCCAGGGGGCAGGCGTTCCGCCAGGCATCAAAGCCGTCACCCTCAATGGCCCAGAAGTCTTCAATCCTGTGTTGATAATAGTCGAGTTCCTGACATTGAGAGGCAATCTCGTTGACCAGATCTTCAGTCATCAGCCCTTGTCTGGCAAGGAAACGGTAAAATTCTGCAGTTCCGCAGAGGATGCTCGTCAACTCCTTGAGATTAGGTTCCGGAGTGCGGATGATGTACCAGTGTCCGGCAAATTGACGGATGTGTGAAGCGTCTACGGCAAACACATTCTCGCGGCGATCGGCAATAACGAATTCTCGCAGGAAGTAATCAGCTCCATGACAGAATTCACCAGCCTGTTCAGGCGATACTCCGCTTTGTTTTGTCAAATCCTGATAGAGACGACGCAGCAGGTCGACACATTGCTTGTCGATACGGATTTCGTCGTCCAGGCTGCCCACGCAGTAGTCTGCTTTGTTGAGCCCCTGCAGCAGGGGATGAAGCTCGGCCGGTCGTGTCATGATACAGCTATTCTCCTCATCATATAATCCGGGCTAACCATAATGCACATTGCGGTTTGTTGGCAACCGCCAGAATCGATTATATAACAGTCTTTGCTGTTTACAGTTATCTTGTCGGTTTGTTAACATAATAAACCTGCGAACAAAGACGTTGAATAGTTCCATGAAATTAAAAATATCAAGACAACCCTCCAATGGGTTGTTTTTTTAGGGAAAAGCGTGATGGCTAAAATAACACCCATGATGCAGCAGTACCTGGAAATCAAGGCTGATTATCCGGATGCGATCCTGTTCTTTCGAATGGGTGATTTTTACGAAATGTTTTTGCAGGACGCTGTCATCGCTTCGCGGGTCCTCAATATAACCTTGACTGCGCGCAACAAGGGCGCCGCTGAGGAAATCCCCCTCTGCGGCATTCCATTCCACAGCTGCCAACCTTATGTCGCCAAGCTCGTTCAGCACGGTCATAACGTAGCGATCTGCGAGCAGGTTGAAGATCCCAAAACCGCCAAGGGGATTGTCAAGCGGGCCGTTGTCAGGGTTGTGACACCCGGTCTGGTAGTCGATACCGACACGCTCGATCCTCGCCGCAATAATTACCTTATGGCGTTGATACCTCTCGATGCCTGCTATGGCATCGCCTACGTTGATATCACCACTGGCGAATTCCGGGTGACCGAACTGCTCGATCCGGTGAGCACCGCGGGTGAGGTGCTCTCGAGAGATCCGGCTGAAGTGCTGGTTGCCGAGGGTGACGCGGGAGATTGCTTGATCGATGCCCTGCAGACGACCCTGCAGGGGCGCATCGTCAAGCGCTTGCCCGATTGGACCGCGGCCGAAGACCGTGCCCGGCAGCTGCTGCTGGAATTCTTCCCGGGCAGTTCGCTGGAAAGCTTCGGTTGTCATGACATGCCAGGCGCGATTCAGGCGGCCGGGATGGTCCTCTACTATCTCGAAGAAACCCAGAAAGGGACCGCTTCCCATCTGCAGCCGCTGCAGACCTACCATGTGCGTGATCACATGGTCCTCGACGACTTTACACGGCGCAACCTTGAACTGACGGAGACCCTGCATGACGCCGGTCGTCGCGGTTCGCTGCTCGGCGTCATGGACCGTACCGTGACGGCCATGGGCGCGCGCAAGCTGCGCCACTGGATGACCCATCCGCTCGTGGACCTGCAGCGCATTGAAGAACGCCACAGCGCCGTCGTGGAGCTGGTCCGGGAAAGTCTTTGCCGCGATGACCTGCGCCGCGCGCTCGATGAGGTCTATGATCTGGAGCGGCTCAATGGCCGGATTGCCATGGCTACCGGTAATGCTAAAGACCTGGCTGCCCTGCGAATCTCGCTTGAAAAGCTACCGCAGATTATCGACCTGCTCGAAGCGATTGAAAGCCCTTTGTTGTCCCGATTGCGCGATGGTCTGGATTGTTTGCCCGACGTGGTCGGGTTGATAGCGACGGCCATTGTTGACGATCCTCCCTTTGTGATGCGCGAGGGTGGTTTGATCCGTGAGGGATTTCACGCTGAACTGGACGAGCTGCGCACAATCAGCCGCGAAGGCAAGGGCTGGATAGCCCGCCTGGAGCAGGATGAAAAAGAACGCACCGGGATTTCGACGCTCAAGGTCCGGTACAACAGGGTCTTCGGCTATTATATTGAAGTGACCAGGTCGCAGCTGCAGCGTATTCCGGAAGATTATCAGCGCAAACAGACACTGGCCAACGCCGAAAGATTCATTACGCCGACCCTGAAAGAGTATGAAGAAAAAGTCCTCGGTGCCGAAGACAAGGTAGTCCAGATCGAATATGACCTCTTTCAGCAGGTGCGACTACAGGTCGCTCAACAGGGGCAACGCATTCAGGCGACTGCCGACAAGGTGGCGGTTCTCGATGTTCTGCTCGGCCTGGCCGACCTGGCCCATGAACGCAATTACTGCCGTCCTTTGATGGACGAGTCGACAGAGCTGCTGATTGAGGAGGGACGGCATCCGGTCATCGAAACGATGAATCTGGGTGAGCGTTTTGTCGCCAATGATGTTCATATGGATACTGTTGAGAGGCAGATCCTGATCATCACCGGTCCGAATATGGCCGGTAAATCGACTTTCATGCGTCAGGTTGCGCTGCTGGTGCTGATGGCGCAGATGGGCAGTCTGGTGCCTGCGAAAAAGGCACACATCGGCATTGTTGATCGAATCTTCACCAGGGTCGGAGCCAGTGACAACCTGGCCCGTGGACAGTCGACATTTATGGTCGAGATGACGGAAGCGGCCAATATCCTTAATCATGCGACCCCCCGCAGCCTGATCGTGCTCGATGAGATCGGTCGTGGCACCTCGACGTTCGATGGCATCAGCATCGCCTGGGCGGTGGCTGAATATTTGCATGACAATCCCAGGGTTGCAGCCAAGACCCTGTTTGCAACCCACTACCATGAACTGACCGAATTGGCTCAGACACGGGAACGGGTGAAGAACTACAATGTAGCAGTGAAAGAATGGAACGATCAGATCATTTTTCTGCGCCGTATCGTCAAGGGTGGGGCAAGCCACTCCTACGGTATTCAGGTCGCGCGTCTTGCCGGACTGCCGAACGCGGTCATCGAGCGTGCCAAAGAGGTCCTGCGTAACCTGGAATCTGGTGAATATGAAGCGGGTGCGCCACGCCTGGCCCGCAGCAAGCATGCCGGTAAAGCTGCCGAAACCCCGCAACTTGGCTTGTTTGAGCAGCCTGATCCGGTCAGGCGGCGTATCGAAGAGATGGATGTCACGGTCCTGACGCCACTTGAGGCGCTCAACCTGCTCGACGAATTGAAGAAGATGCTTTGAATCCTATGAAGAATTCTGTGAATCGCATGATTGCCTGCATATTTGTTGCTGTCTGTCTTGTTGCCTCGCCAGCTATAGCCTCTGCCGAAAACGCAGACCAGGCTTACCGGAAAGCACGAGACAACTACCACGCGCTGCAGAACTCATCACGCAAGCAGATGTATCGTGAACAGTGGGAGCGTGTTTACAGCCAGTTTGAGTCTGTGCATGAACGTTTCCCCAAATCAAAGCGTGGCGCCGACGCCCTGTACATGTGCGGCAAGACCACCGCGGGCCTCTATACCATCAGTCGAATCAAGCTCGATGCGGAACGTGCCGTTGCGCTTTTCGAGCAAATGGCCGGCACCTATCCCGACAGCTCCCTTGCTGATGATGCCCTTCTGCAAGCCGGCGAATTGCTGGAGAACGCCCTTGACAACAAGCAGCGCGCCTACATCATTTACGATCGGCTGGTAAAAAACTTTCCTTCCGGAGACATGGTCAATAAAGCCAGGGCCAGGTTGACGGCTATCGCCGGATATGCGCCGCCACCGGAAATGACCGCGGTTGAGAAAGTGGCAAGGAAGGCGGACCGGTCTTCGGTGTCGCCATCAGCTACCCCCGCGGATGCCGCCGGAGGGGGCAGCCTGACTGCCGTTCGCTATTGGTCCAACCCCGGTTATACCCGGATTGTTCTGGATGTCTCCAATGAGGCCCGATTTTCTACCCATTACCTGGTGCCCGATCCAAAAGAGGGCAATCATCCGCGCATCTACATCGATATCGAAAACACCGGCCTGGATGAACGCTTGAGAGAACCTACGATTGTCGATGATGGCCTGCTGCGCCAGATCCGTACCGGTTTGCCACAGTCCGATAAGGTTCGCGTTGTTCTGGACCTGGACAGTATCGGTGATTACAAGGTCTTTCCCTTGAACGATCCATGGCGGATTGTGATTGATATTGCCGGAGACAAAGTCCCTGAACTGAAAAACCGTGAGGCAGAAATCACGGCGCTGCCTGACTCTGCAGGTGACGCCATTGCCAGGGTGCTCAAGGATACGCCTAAAGGCCAGCAGCCGCTGCACATACCCAAGGTCGCTGCGTCAACATCCCTGCGCCGGATTGTGGTTGATGCCGGACACGGCGGCAAGGACCCCGGAGCTGTCGGCCCTAATGGTATCCTGGAAAAAGACGTGACCCTTAAACTGGCCAGGGCCTTGTCGGCGGAGCTGACCCGACAGATCGGCTGCGAGGTCATTCTGACCCGCAATGGTGACGTTTATCTGCCGCTTGAAGAACGCACTGCTATCGCCAACAAGGTGGGCGCCGACCTGTTCGTGTCACTGCATGCCAATGCCAACCATAACCGCAAGGCCTACGGCACCGAGACCTACTACCTCAACTTTTCCAAAAATGATAAAGCCGCGGCTGTCGCAGCGCGCGAGAACGGCACGTCGCTCAAGCAGGTTTCTGATCTCGAACTGATTCTGTTTGATCTCATGGCGAATGCCAAGATCAACGAATCCAGCCGCCTGGCGACAGAAATTCAGGAAGGCCTGGTGCAGGGGCTCAGCAAAAAATACAAAGATATCCGTGACCTTGGTGTCCGTCAGGGGCCTTTTTACGTGCTGCTTGGTGCCACCATGCCCTCTGTCCTGGTGGAAACGGCCTTTATCAGTCATCCCCGGGAAGAGAAGCGGCTGACAAACAGCGCCTTTCAGAAGTCCGCTGCTGAATCCATTGCCAGGGCGATCAAAAATTATGCAGTTAACAACAAGCTGATTGCGGCCAACTAAGATGGCGTCGCAAAAAGTCCGCCCTACGGCGTTATGGTGTTTTTTCAGGACCTCGACATACCGTGTATGCTTTCGCCCCTGAAACAACACCAAGCCTTGTAGGACGAAATTTTTGCTTAGCCATGCAGTGTACATCCGATAAAGATGGCGTCGCAAAAAGTCCGCCCTACGGCGTTATGGTGTTTTTTCAGGACCTCGACATACCGTGTATGCTTTCGCCCCTGAAACAACACCAAGCCTTGTAGGACGAAATTTTTGCTTAGCCATGCAGTGTACAATCCGATAAAGATGGCGTCGCAAAAAATCCGCCCTATAGCTTAGACTTCTAATGCTCAAGCCGATGAGCTAATGCGAGTTTATTAAAGATGATGCTACAGGAATTACACACAGATTACTTTGCCACGGAATTGATGCTGGCCGGGGATGTTCCTTTTGAAGAGAGACGTCCCTCGCTGCTGCTTGCGGCCCGTCATTATCTCGACCATCATCGTCGGCACTGTCAAGAGATGCATGATGCCGGAGGCAGTGGTCGAGAGGTCGTCGCGTGCATCACGTCCATGGCAGATATGCTGATTCACAATCTATATCGCTGCGCTGCTGCCGACTTCCCTACTGCTGGCAAGGTCTGCTCTGCAGTCATTGCTCTCGGCGGATATGGTCGTGCCGAGCTGAATCCCCTCTCTGATATTGACGTGATGTTCTACTGTAGTGATCAGAACAAGGACCTCGCCGAAAAGATTGCCGGGCGGGTCCTCTACATGCTGTGGGATCTCAACCTCGATGTCGGCTACAGTGTGCGGACTTCATCTGACTGCCTGACCCTGGCCCAGCAGGACATTACAATTCGTACGGCCATGCTGGATACCCGTTTTCTGGCGGGCGATGAGGTGCTCTTCCATGAGTTCGAGCAACAGGTTTCGCAGCCGCTACTGAACCGCAACAGCCAGAACTTT
Organism: Desulfuromonadales bacterium; assembly: GCA_014860225.1. Lineage (GTDB taxonomy): Bacteria > Desulfobacterota > Desulfuromonadia > Desulfuromonadales > BM103 > M0040. Next base: position 85,083 of record JACZKE010000053.1, on the reverse strand, counting down.
CTGAAGGCCAAGTACGAGGAACATGAGGCCCGTCTGGCCAAATACGGTTCGTCGGTTTATATGCTTGAACCGAACATCAAGGAAGGCGAAGGCGGCCTGCGCGACCTGCATACGGCAATATGGATGGCCCGCGTCAAATTCAAGGCCCTCAGCCTGCGCGATCTCTTGAAAAAAGGGGTTATTACCGAACGTGAATTCCAGGATGTCGAGGCGGCTTATGACTACCTGTGGCGAATCCGCAATGAATTGCATTTTCAATCCAAGCGTAAAAACGACCAGATGCAGTATGAAAAACAGGTGCAGATCGCTGCATTCCTCGGCTATAAGGACAGCAAAAAAGCGCTTGCTGTCGAGCAGTTCATGCAGGACTATTATGCCCAGGCAACCCTGACTGAGCACTTGGCGTCCACTTTGATCACGCGTGCTTTCAAGGACAAGGACACTTCGAAGGGGCTCTTCGGCTATCTCGGCCGGCGTAGCCTGGGCGATGATTTTTTCAGCTATCGCGGTGAGTTGATAACGACCCGCAAAAATCTCTTTGCAAGTCGTCCCGAAGCCATGATGCAGGCATTCCTGCTGGCCAAACAGAACAAGCTGGTTTTAAGCTCAGACGTCAAAGGCCAGATTCGCGATAACCTGTCTCTGGTGAATGACGGCTTCCGGCGCAATCGTGAAGTATCCGAGATGTTTCTGGAGATTATGCGTGGGCCGACCGGGGTTGCCCAGAGCCTGCGTGATATGCATCACCTCGCGTTCCTGAATCAATATATCCCTGAATTCAAGAGGATCTACTGTAAGGTCCAGCACGACGCCTACCATGTTTACACCGTCGATATCCATTCAATCTTTGCTGTCGAGGAAATCGAGAAGCTCTGGTCCGGGGTTTACAAGGAGACCCGGCCGTTGCTGACCAAGGTCGCCGCCGATATAGGCAAGCCGGAGCTGGTTGTGCTGGCCGTGCTGTTTCACGATATCGGCAAGGGCGAAGGCAAGGACCATTCCAACAAGGGCGCAGACATGATGCCCAAGATCGCCCGCCGCCTGAATCTGCCCAGAGAAGACAGCCTGCGGCTTGAGTTTCTGGTGCGTCGCCACCTGGATATGGCACATATCTCCCAGCGCCGAGATCTGAACGATATTCGCCTGATTCAGGACTTTGCCAACACCATGATGATGGCCGAAAACCTGAAGATGTTGTTTCTGCTGACGTTCGCCGACATCAAGGCCGTTGGACCGGATGTCTGGTCCGAGTGGAAAGGTCACCTGCTTCAGGAGCTTTTCGAAAAGACTTACGAAACGTTCGAGCGCGGCAACTTCATGAGTGAAGTGCGCTCGGAACGGGTGCGCAATCGCAAGAACAAGGTCCTGGCCGCCCTCAAGAATGATTTTGGGGAAAAGCAGGTCAAGGATCGTTTGCGCTCGATGAGCCTGCGTTATCTGCTGACCCATCGTTCCTGGGAGATCACGGACCATGTTGCCCTGGAACTGTCGCGTGGCGATGAAACAGTCGCGATGAAGGTGACCCACGATGTCGATGCAGAGTACTCGAACGTTACGATCTCCACCCTGGACGTGCCCGGTTTGTTCAGCATGATTACCGGAGTCCTGGCTGCCAACGGCATCAATATCCTCGGCGCCCAGATTTATACCCGCAGCAACGGTTTTGCCCTGGACATCCTGCAAGTCAACAAGCCTGTGGGTGGCATCATTGATGATCCCGCCAAATGGCAGAAGGTGCAGTCGGATCTGACGTCCGTTCTCGAGGGCAGGGTCAAGGTCTCGAGCCTGGTCAAAAAGCGGCAGAAAGTCAGCTCCCTGCCCGGTCAGAAAATGCCACGTTTCCCGAACCGCGTAGAATTCGACTGCGATGTCTCCAGAGAACATACCGTTATTGATATCTTTGCGCATGACGAGGTCGGGTTGCTTTACAGGATCACCAGGACCCTTGCAGAGTTGGGGCTCTATATCTATGTCGCAAAGATTTCCACCAAGGTCGACCAGATTACCGACACCTTCTACGTCAAGGACATCTTCGGGCAGACAATCAGCGACGCGGCCAAGCGTGAAGAAATCCGCAAGGCGCTGCTTGAGTGTATGACTGAATAAAAAGTGTTTTTCGCGGGAGTTTATGAATCAATATCTCGACCATTACATGAACTACCTTGCTGTTGAGCGTGGACTGGCGCGCAATACCCTTGACGCGTACGGTCGTGATCTGGCGCGTTACCTGGAGTACCTGGAGAAGGGGCATGTCAAGTCCCCGGAAAACATAACGCCATCCGTCGTCTTGCGCTTTCTCAGCCATCTGAAAGATTCCGGACTGTCAGCCAGAAGCAGGGCACGCACGCTGGCGGCGCTGAGGACCTTTCACAAGTTCCTGGTCAGGGAAAAAATGACTTCAGATAACCCGACGGACCAGGTCGTCTCTCCCAGAAGCCTTGCTGCCTTGCCGCATACCCTGTCACCGCTGGACGTGGAAAGTCTGCTGACCAGCCCGCAGGGCGAAACTCCGCTGGCCTGGCGGGACCGGGCCATGCTTGAAATTATCTATGCCACCGGTTTGCGCGTTTCTGAACTGGTCTCGCTCAAGCTGAGCGATCTGCAGATGGATGTCGGTTATCTGACTGCTTTCGGCAAGCGCAGCAAGCAGCGCATTGTGCCGTTGGGAGAGGCCGCCATTGTTTCTCTGCGTGATTATCTGCAGTATGGCCGGCCTGGCCTGGACAGGGATCGCGGCTCGCACTACCTGTTCCTCAATCGCTCCGGTGAAGGCTTGACACGCCAGGGCTTCTGGAAGATTATTAAGCGCCGCGGCCGGGAGGCGGGCATCAGACAGAGCATTACGCCGCATACCATGCGGCATTCGTTTGCAACCCATCTGCTGGAAAACGGCGCGGACCTGCGCTCTGTCCAGGCGATGCTCGGCCACGCGGACATCTCCACAACCCAGATTTACACCCACGTTACCCGCGAACGTTTGCGTAAGATACATGCCCAGCACCATCCACGCGGTTAGGGCTGGAGGCTGGGGGCTGGAGACTGGAGGCTGGAGGCTGGCAACTTTTCACTTTTTACTTTTAACTTTTAACGGATACCCATGAAATACATTATTTTACTCGGAGACGGCATGTCCGATGAGCCGATTGCAGAGCTCGATGGTAAAACACCACTGCAGGCCGCTCATACCCCGCATATGAACAAACTTGCTCAACAGGGAATTATCGGCCTCGCTGAAACAGTGCCGCAGGCATTCCATCCCGGCTCAGATGTCGCAAATCTTTCGGTCTTCGGTTATGATCCGGCCACCTGCTATACCGGGCGGTCACCCTTGGAAGCCGCCAGCATGGGGGTTGAGCTCGGTCCTGAAGATGTGGCCTTCCGCCTCAACCTGGTCACTCTGGGATTGGCCGGTGGCGATATGTATATGCAGGACTTCTCGGCCGGACACATCACGACAGAAGAAGCCCGTGAACTGATCGAGTGTCTCCAGAATGAGCTGGGTGACGATGAATTCCAGTTTTATCCCGGCGTCTCCTACCGACACCTGATGGTCTGGCGGGGAGGCCGGGACAATTTCAAGATGCCGCCACCTCATGACTTGACCGGACAGAGCATTAACAACCACGTGCTGCGTTCGGAAGAATCCATGCCGCTCATGCAGATTACCAATGCATCGCAACTTCTCTTCAGGCGCCACCCGGTTAATCTCAAACGCGAGGATGAAGGCAAACTCTCCGCCAACTCCATCTGGCTCTGGGGGCAGGGGCGTCGTCCGCAGATGCCCACCTTGCGGGACAAGTTCAACTTGACCGGTGCGGTGATTTCGGCGGTCGATCTTATCAAGGGTATAGGGATCTATGCCGGTCTGGACGTGATCAATGTGCCGGGTGCCACGGGCTATCTGGACACCAACTACCTGGGTAAGGCCGAAGCTGCTTTGGAGGCTTTGCAGACCAGAGATTTTGTCTATCTGCATGTGGAAGCGCCTGATGAAGCCGCTCATAGCGGTAGCCTGGATGACAAAATCGAAGCGATCGAGCGTTTCGACAAGGATGTTGTCGGCATCGTCATGAACGGTATCCCAGCTCTGGGAGACTATCGCGTTCTGTTGCTTCCCGACCACCCGACTCCGGTAGCCAAAATGACGCACACCAGGGATGCGGTCCCCTTCGTCCTGGCCGGATCAGGAGACGAGTTTTCTGCTCAAAACGCTGCCGCAGAATACTCGGAATCGGCTGCCCGGGCGTCAGGTTTGGTTGTAGATCCCGGTCACCGGATGATGGAGATTCTGGTGACTGGCCAGCTGCCGTAATCTGCAGGAGCCTCTGTGACCCGCATTGAATTTATAACGCTGAACCGACCGGAGCGCGCCCGGGTCCTCTGTGACCTGGCTGAGGAATTCTATCTGGCTGGACAGCGTGTGCTGGTGATGGTTCAGGATGATAATCAGGGGGTGACTCTCGACCGGTTCATGTGGACCTGGAAGAAGGCGGCTTTTGTTCCGCATGTTTATGAAAACGGTTCTGTGGACTGTCATGACGAACCGGTGGTGATTGTGGCTGAAGAGGAAAATCCGAACGGTGCCCAGGTGCTGTTGATGGGGGTTCCCTGCAGCCCGGAATTCATCCGGCATTTTCAGCATGTTATTGATTTTGCGGAAGTCTTCGACGAGGCACGCCTGCAAGTGTCGCGCGAGCGCTTTAAAGGATATCGGGAACATGGCTTTGCCCCTGTCATGCGTAAATAACGGCGGACCGGTCAGCCTTGTCAGACTGGATCACGTCCCGCAGCTCGATGCGATAACGCCCTTGTCGGCTGAAGCTCTGGCTGCGCTGTGTTTATGGCAAACCAGGCCAGGTGAGGTCATGACGGTAATCGACCCCGAAGCGACGGCCTACCGCGCCCGGATCGCTGACCTCGACCCTGAGCTAGCCTTTTGTGTGCCTTTTCAACGCCTGGAGAAACCGATGGAGAGTCCATTGCGCATCGAAGTTTACCAGTCGCTGCCGGACAAGGAACGCTTCGAACTGGTGCTGCAGAAGTTGACGGAACTGGGTGTCGCCCGCATTGTCCCTCTGGAGTCTCAGCATTCGACGACTCTGGAGGAGCGAGATGCCCAACAGAAAAAGTCGCATCGTTGGCCAGAAGTGATCAGCAGGGCGGCTCGTCAATGTCGACGTGCCATGCTGCCGGAGCTTCTGCCGGTGCACACTTTCTCTGAAGCTCTCGCCTGTGCAGGTCCGGCTGAATTGAAGTTGATGCTTTATGAAGGTGACGCCGCCTGGACGTTCAGGGAAGCAATCGGTTCCTTCCGGCCGCAAAGCATCGCCCTGCTGATCGGTCCTGAAGGTGGCTTCTCTGCGGGAGAAGTTGAACAGGCCCGGGCAACAGGTTTTCTGCCGGTCAGCCTCGGTCCGCGCATCCTGCGCACCGAAACCGCGGCCATGGTCGCTGCGGCGCTGGCGCAAGCTTTTCTCGGGGATTTGGGCTGAGGGCTGAGGGCTGGGGGCTGGAGGCTGAGAGCTGATAACTGATAACTGATAACTGATAACTGATAACTGATAACTGAGGTTCAGGCTGTTGAAGAGTGTGAAAACAAGATGAATCTGAAAAATCTCAGCGTTGTGCTGGTCGAATCGCGTGGTGAGCGGAATATCGGTTCCGTCGCCCGCGCCATGGCGAATTTCGGGGTGACCGATCTGCGCCTGGTGGCACCGAAGGTTGATCACCTGGATGATGAAGCCCGCAAGATGGCAGTCAAGGCGAGTGTCCTTCTGGAGCAAGCGACTGTATACCCGGATCTGCAGGCGGCGCTCAATGATTGCCACTTCGCCTATGCGACAACCCGGCGTTTCGGTAAATACCGCGTCGACTTCCACCACCCAGACAGTGCCGCCGCCCAGTTGCTGCCCCTGCTCGACAGCGGACGGGTTGCCATGGTCTTCGGTCGCGAGGATAAAGGGCTGAAGACCGAAGAACTGGACCTTTGCCAACGCCTGATTACAATCCCTACCGGGGGCAGCATCGCGTCGATGAACCTGGCCCAGTCTGTTGTCATCTGTCTGTACGAAGTGGCCAAGCAGCATGGTGAAGCGTGCGGAAAAGGGCAGAAGGGCAGGCGGCTGGCGACTGTTGAAGATCTGGAAATACTCTTTGCTCACATGCGGGACACCTTTCTCAAGATCCGCTACCTGAATCATCAGAACCCGGAACACATCATGCGCTCTTACCGGCAAATCTTTGGCCGGGCGGCTCTGGACGACCGCGAAGTGCGCATTCTGCGAGGTCTTGTGAGCGAGATTGATCGCGTCGAAGACGAGCGCTGCGCATTGCTTGGAACAGATGATGGCAACGATTAGACAAGTGCCGTTGGCCAACGGTCTGCAGATTGTCTTTACCGATGAGAGCAACCGCTATTTCGGCGATTATCACCGGGTCTGCGTGGTGGCCACCATCGTCTGCAACCTGCATGATCTGCCGGCGGACACCATCAATGAGCAGGCGTTGCGTTGTCAGGCCGTCGACGCGTTCGGCGAGCATCTGTCTGTTGTCAAACGCTTCGAACGCATGGGCGTGCCGACGCTGGACGTTGACCGGGTTCGCACCGCACTGATCGATGATTTCCTGCAGCATGCTGCCAGCTACCTTGCTCGCCCCGATTATCTGCGTTCTCTTGTGAGTGCCGAATTGCAAAAGCGTCCCACGCATCGTTTTTATGACTGAGAACATCAGTGGACTCGACATCACCGCTCTTGTGCATGGAGGAAGGGGGATCGGTCACCACGAAGGCAAGGCAGTTTTCGTGCCTTTGACAGCGCCCGGCGACCGAATAGTCTGCCGGGTTGTCAAATCCAGGCGCCGCTACATCGAAGCAGAACTGGTTGCGGTCGTTGAGCCTTCACCGCAAAGGCGCGAACCGCCCTGTCCGTTTTTTGGCTCCTGCGGCGGTTGCCAGTGGCAGCATATTCCTTATCAGCAACAGGCTCGCTGGAAGGAGAAGATTTTTGCCGATCTGCTGGTCCGCAGCAACGTCATGGCCGGTGATCGTATCAAGCCGATTGTGGCCGCTCCTGACGAGTGGGGCTATCGCAACCGGGTCCAGCTCAAGTGCTGCCCCGGAGCAGAGGGGCTGCTCATCGGTTTTTACCGCCACGCTTCCCACGATGTTGTCGATGTCGACAAGTGCCTGCTGGTCTCCCCCCCCGTACAGGAGACTCTGGACCATCTGCGCCGCGAACTTGGTGATGCGCCGAGCTCCAGGTGTGTCTCACAGATTGATGTCGCCAGTGGTGACGATGGTGAGGTCAGGATTATACTGCATGTCCACCCGCAAGGCCGTCGCCAGCTGCGTTCCTGGCTGAGGGATTTTGCCGCCAATCAGCAGCTCAGCGCCTGTCTGCAGTCTGGCGATAAGCAGGGGCTTGAGGTCGTCTATGGTGACAGTGATTTGACAATCAAGGTCGACCAACCCGAGATTGCGCTCCGCTATGGCCCGGGCGGCTTTGTTCAGGTCAACACGGCGCAGAATCGCAGCATGGTTGCGAGCATGCTGCAACTCCTCGAGTTTGACGGTTCGGAGAACGTTCTCGATCTCTTCTGCGGCATGGGGAATTTCAGCTTGCCGCTCGCCCGCCGGGTCAAGCGGGTGGTCGGTGTTGAAGATTATGCGCCCTCGATTGCCAGTGCCCGTATCAATGCCGCCGCTAATAATATCCGGAATGTTGAATTTCATGCTGCAGACGCGGCCATTGTCATGGCCCGCTACCGTGATGCCGACCCGCTGGACCTGGTTATTCTGGACCCGCCACGAACCGGTAATTATCCGGCCACCGGCGAACTGCTGAAGGTCCGGCCTGATCGGATACTCTATGTTTCCTGTGATCCGGCTACCCTGGTCCGTGATCTGACCCCCCTGGTTCAGAATGGCTATGAGGTCGTTTCCAGCCAGGCTTTTGATCTCTTTCCGCAAACCTGGCACATCGAAAGCATGACCTTGCTGCGCAAGATCAACGCTGGTTGATTTCCGTCCGGAAACTGTGCTTGTGTTGTCTGGAGTTTCCAAATGGTCGCTGGCTGAGATAAAATCGACTGTAGCCATATTGACTTTTTACTTGCATTATCCGGGGAACTTTGATAGAAAATATTCAATTAACTTTTCATATGAAAAGTGAGCCTGACGGCTCGCTTTTTTTTGTTTGGGAACAAGAGATGCGAGAAGGAAATCTGACACGAATTGAGTCACTGGTGATGCCGATCCTTGATGATCTCGGTTTTGAGCTGGTCGACCTTCAGTTGGCACAAGACGGCCACCATTTAGTTTTGCGCATCTTTATCGACAAGCCCGGCGGCATCACCCTTGACGATTGCGTCACGGTGAGCCGCGAAGCCGGCGCAATTCTCGAAGTCGAAGATCCGATCAAGTCCTCTTACCGGCTGGAAGTTTCCTCTCCGGGACTGGACCGGCCATTGAAGAAGCCGGCCGATTTCGAGCGTTTTGCCGGTCATAAGGCCAAGCTGAAAACGCTTCAACTGCTCGATCCGGATCAACGTGGTTATACCCGCAAGACCTTTGTTGGCACCCTGCGTGGCCTTGAGGGCGATCATGTTTGCCTTGAACAGAGCGATAAACATGGTGGACTGGCTGTGATTCCGCTGGCCGAGTTGGAGAAAGCAAACCTGGAAGAAGAGTTTTAACGTAAACCGGAATGAGCGTTTTATCAAATACAGACTTCAACAGCAGCCGCCACCGCAACGGCGGGGGGTATGCAGGGGGAAGGGATGAATATCAACCTTAATCACATTATCGACCAGGTGGTCAAAGACAAGGGCATTGATCGTGCGGTGCTGGTCGAAGCTCTTGAGGCTGCGGTGCTTTCTGCGGCAAACAAGAAATATCGCAATACGCGTGATCTGGAGGCACACTTCAATGATGAAATCGGCGAAGTGGAGGTTTTCGAATTTGTCACTGTTGTCGACGAAGTGGAAAACTCCTACCAGGAAATCGACATTACCGAAGCGCAGGAGATTGACCCTGATGTCGAAATCGGGGACTCTCTTGGAATGAAGATGGATGCCAGCAGCTTCAGCCGTATTGCTGCCCAGACCGCCAAACAGGTGATTATTCAGAAAGTCCGCGAAGCAGAGCGTGAGGGCGTTTATAACGAATTCAAGGGTCGCCTTGGTGAACTGGTCAATGGTATCGTCCGCCGCTACGAGCGTGGTGACCTGATTATCGACCTGGGCCGTACCGAAGCGCTTCTCCCTCACCGAGAGCAGGTCCCCCGCGAGAACTATCGTCAGGGTGACCGGGTTCGTGCGTATATCTCTGATGTGCGCATGGCCACCAAGGGACCGCAGATTATTCTCTCGCGGACCCATCCCGGCCTGCTGATTGAACTGTTCCGCATAGAAGTTCCTGAAGTTGCTGAGGGTATCGTGGAAATCAAGGCCGTCTCCCGTGAGCCGGGTAGCCGGGCCAAGATCGCTGTGTCCTCCAATGATCCCGATGTGGATCCGATCGGCGCCTGCGTCGGCATGCGCGGTGCACGCGTTCAGAACGTCGTCTCCGAGTTACGCGGCGAGAAGATCGATATTATCAACTGGACCCCTGACATCGCCCGCTTTGCCTGTGCCGCGCTTTCTCCTGCAGAGGTCACCAGGGTGTATGTTGACAGTGAAGAGCAGTCTCTTGAGATTATTGTTCCCGATGATCAGCTTTCCCTGGCTATTGGTAAAAAAGGGCAGAATGTCCGCCTGGCGGCCAAATTGACCGGGTGGAAAATCGACATCATGAGTGAAACGCGTGCGGCTGAAGCTGAGCTCGAAGAATTGACCGGTGCCGGCAACAGCGATGAAGAGTCTGCCGGGACGGAAGCTGCCGCGGGACTTCTCAGTGCGATGACCGCCAAGGATGCCATTGCAGCGGTTAAAGAGGCAGAATCGGTCGAAGACGTTGCCAATATGACCGAAGGGGAAACGCGAGTGACCGTACTGCGTGCCTCTGAAGCCAGGACGGCTGAGTTGACCGACGCAGAGAATGCAGAGATCGTGGACAACACCGAGATCGCAGAGGACGTGGACAACGCAGACAACACAGAGAGTGCTGAGTAGCAGTGACACAGGTTCGCAGCCAGCCTCAACGCACCTGCCTGGGTTGTCGCCAGGTCAAAGACAAGTCTCAGCTGATTCGTTTTGTCCGTTCTCCGGACGGCGAGATTCTGGTCGACCTGAAGGGGCGTTTGCCCGGCCGCGGAACTTACCTCTGTAACAGTCGTGCTTGCATCGAAGCGGCTGTGGGCAGGAAACAGTTTGACAGAACATTTCGACAGACGTGCCAACCGGTAACGGCAGATCAGCTTGTCGATGGCGTTGCAAAGGAACTGCTCGCGCATATGGCCAGTCTGCTCGGTATGGCACGCAAATCAGCAAGATTTGTTTCCGGCGGCAATGCTGTGCAGGACGCCCTGGCTCGAAAGAAACCTCTGGCGGTCATTATTCTAGCCAGAGACATTTCACCGCAAATCGGTGATAAGGTCAGACGTAAGGCAGAATATCAAAAGATAGTGACGACGAAATTGTTTGATAAAATAGAGCTTGGCCGCATTCTCGGGCGTGCGGAAAGAAGTGTTGTTGGTTTGCCCGATGGAAAGCTGGCGGAGGCATTTCTCGATGATCTGCTCCGATATCAGGATATCTCAGGGGAAAGTTGATGGCTAAAATTCGTGTTTATGAATTGGCGACCAAATTGGGTCTGGACAACAAGCAGATTGTTGACAAGCTTAATCAGGCCGGTATTGAGGTTAAGAACCATATGAGTGCACTGGAAGAAGAGGTCGCTCTCAAGTTCGAGACTGGCCAGGCCGGTCATACTGACAAGGCTGACGAAGTCAAGGTCAAGGAGGAGCGTATCAGCTCCGGCCTGATCCGCCGTCGTCGCAAGGCTGTCGTCGAGGAAGAGCCGGTACCTGAAGAAGCGGCTGAAGTTGAAGTCGCACCGGTCGCTCCCGTCGCTCCTGAAAAGGCTGCACCTGAGTCTGAAGAGGTTGTTGAGAAAAAACAAGCTGCTGTTGTCGAAGAGCCGGTCGAGGTTGCCAAAGAGCCCGTCGAAGCCGTTGACAAGCCTCATGCCGCTGCAAAGGCTGTCGCAGCAGAAGAGCCCGCCGAGAAGGTTGCGGCAGCGGTCCCTGAGAAAAAGAAAGAGAAGAAGGAATCGGTCAACCGTGCCAGGATCCTTGGCCGGGTTGAACTGCCGACTCCTGCCGAGAGGCCCCGTCGCCAGGCCGCCGCTCCCGAGCGGGGCAAAAAGCCAGCGCCTGCAGACCGCACACGCACGGATCGACCGGAACGTCCGAGCCGGCCGGAGCGTCCGAGTCGTCCAACTGCGCCCAGCGCTCCTGCCGCGCCGATCATTCCGGACGTTCTTGCTGACAAAGAGGATCGTTCTGCAAAAAAGAAAAAGAAAGGTCGGGATGGCGCAATTCATGCGGAGGTCGACGGTCAGCGGCGTAAAACCAAGAGAGAGGTTTATGAGCCGGATCGCAATGAGCGCTTCCGCAAGGGCCGGAAAGCAAACCGCCCTACCAAAAAGACGGAAATCACACAGTCGAAGGCGATCAAGCGGAAGATCAGGATTACCGATGTTATTACCATCGGCGAGCTGGCGAAACGCATGGGTGTCAAGGCCAACGACCTGATCAAGGAGTTGATGCGTCAGGGCCAGATGGTCACGATCAACCATCCCCTTGATTTCGAATCTGCGGCCATTCTGGCTTCTGAGTTCGGCTATGAAGTCGAAAACGTGGCCTTCGATGAGGACACCATCCTCTCCCATTCCCGCCTCGACGTTGAAACTGAAAGCGACGAGAATCAGTTGCCGCGTCCGCCTGTTATTACCATTATGGGTCACGTTGACCATGGTAAAACAAGCCTGCTCGATGCAATCCGCGAAGCGAATGTCACTGAAGGCGAAGCCGGCGGCATTACCCAGCATATCGGTGCTTACGGCGTTGAGCTCGCCGGCCGCAAGATGACCTTCCTTGATACTCCAGGTCATGAAGCCTTTACAGCCATGCGTGCCCGCGGCGCCCAGGTAACCGATATCGTGGTCCTGGTCGTTGCAGCCGATGACGGCGCCATGCCGCAGACCAGGGAGGCAATCAATCACTCCAAGGCTGCCGGTGTGCCGATTATCGTCGCTGTCAACAAAATTGACAAGCCGGGTGCTAACCCTGACAAGGTCATGCAGGAACTTTCGGATCTGCAGCTTCTGCCGGAAAGCTGGGGTGGCGATACTATCTACGTCAATGTCTCCGCTAAAGAAAAAACCAATATTGACAAGCTGCTGGAGATGATCCTGCTGCAGGCTGAGGTGCTCGAGCTGAAGGCCGATCCGAACAAACGGGCCCAGGGTGCTGTCATCGAAGCGCGCCTCGATAAGGGCCGCGGTCCTGTCGCCACGGTTCTGGTTCAGAAAGGCACACTGAAGATCGGCGATCCGATCGTCGCCGGACTTCACTACGGCCGCGTAAGGTCGATGGCCGATGACCGGGGACAGACCGTTCTGGAAGCGGGTCCGTCTTTCCCTGTCGAGGTCACCGGTTTATCCGGTGTGCCGGAAGCCGGTGAGTCTTTTCATGCTGTTGAGGATGAGAAAATCGCCAAGGAAGTCGCTCAGCATCGCCAGCAAAAGCTACGTGAAGCAGAACTGGCCAAGAGCAGCAAAATCTCCCTCGAGGAGCTCTATGCCCGGATTCAGGAGGGTGATGTCAAAGAGCTCAAGGTTATCGTCAAGGCCGACGTTCAGGGTTCTGCCGAAGCCGTATCAGGCACACTGACCAAGCTCTCGACACCCGCCTGCCGCCTGATCGTGATTCACTCCGGCGTCGGCGGCATTACCGAGTCGGACGTCAGCCTGGCTTCTGCCTCCAATGCCATCGTGCTCGGCTTCAATGTCCGCCCGGCACCAAAGGCCACCAGCCTTGCTGAGCTTGAAGGTGTTGATATCCGCTTCTATAATGTCATCTACGATGCGGTCAATGATATCAAGGATGCTATGGAAGGCCTGCTCGCGCCAACCCTCAAGGAAGAGGACCTCGGCCGCGCCGAAGTCCGCGAGGTGTTCAGCGTGACCAAAGTCGGAACCATCGCTGGTTGCTATGTCGTCTCCGGCAAGATCGCGCGAAATGCTCATGCTCGTCTCCTGCGCGATGATGTCGTCATCTGGACCGGCAAGTTGACTTCTTTGAAACGCTTCAAGGATGATGTCAGGGAAGTCAGCACCAATTACGAGTGCGGCATCGGCCTGGAGAATTACAACGACGTCAAGCCTGGTGATATCATCGAGGCATACGAGATCAAGGAGACCAAGACATCTCTTTAGACTGGTGATGTGAGATCCTATGGTGATCGGTGTACTGCAACTGGATCTGCGTCTGCATGGCCCGCAGAGTCTCAAGCAGAAGCGCGGCGTGATTCAAAAGCTGTTGACGCGCTGTCGCAATCGTTTTCCTGCAAGCTGTGCCGAGGTGGGCCACCAGGACCTCTGGCAGAGATCGCTGCTCGGCTTTGCCGTCGTCAACGCCTCGGAGCAGATCATCGCACCGATATTGACCCGAATTGAGGATGAAGTGCTGGCGTCCGGTGAAGTCGACCTGATTAATGCCGAGACTGAATTTATCCATTACTGAACACAGAGATATCCGAACCGTGTCTACACAACGCGCACAAAGGGTGGCAGAGACCATCCATAAAGAAATATCAAGCCTCCTGATCAAGGGCCTCAAAGACCCACGCATCGGTTTTGTCACGATCACGTCGGTCGATGTTACCTCTGATCTCCGCCAGGCCAAGGTCTATTACACCCTGATGGGCAGTCAGGAAGATCGCGGTCAGACGCAGGCCGGTCTCAACAGCTGCTCTTCCTTCATCCGCCAACATCTTGGCCGCCAATTACGTCTGCGCTTCATTCCTGAAATCGTTTTCGAGTACGATGCGTCCTTTGATTACGGCCAGAATATCGAAAGGCTTCTCAGCGAAGTCAAAACAGATGAGCAACAAGATGATTGAACAGATTCTTCAGCTGATCACAAGCAGCCAGACGATTCTTGTCGCGTCTCATGAGAATCCTGATGGCGATGCGATCGGTTCGACCCTGGCGCTGACGAATGCGTTGCGCGAAATGGGCAAGCATGTCGTCGCCTACAATCGCGACCAAGCCCCCCATGAGTATATGTTTCTTCCGGGTTGTGACACGCTCGTCAACGAACTGGACGAATCGCAAACCTTTGATGCCGGATTTGTTCTCGATGCCGGTGATTTGAACCGCGCCGGCAACTGGATCCGCGAGCGCTGCCAGACCCTGGTCAATATGGACCATCATCCGTATTCCAAAGATTTCGGCGATATCTATTATGTAGATACGGAAGCCAGCGCAACCGGCGTGTTGATATACCGTCTGCTGAGCGCTGCCGGTCATGAAGTCTCTGCTGAGGTTGCAACCTGTATCTACACGGCGATTCTTTCCGATACCGGCTCGTTCCGTTATTCCAACGCCAACCCTGAAGCGTTTCATGTGGCAGGTGAGATGGTTGGTCTCGGGGTTGATCCCTGGTCGATCGCGTCAGGCCTTTATGAAAGCCAGGAGGAGGTGCGTCTGCGTCTGCTGGCTCTGGCGCTGCCGACCCTGCGGGTTTCCGATTGCGGTCGTTACGCGTCGATTGCGGTCACGCTCGATATGTATGACGCCAGCGGGGCGGTAGAGAGCGACACTGATCGTTTTATCAATTACCCCAGATCGATCCGTGGTGTCGAAGTGGCGATCTTTTTCCGCCAACTTTCAGAAAACAAATTCAAAATCGGATTCCGCTCCAAAGGCAACATCGATGTCGGCGCGCTAGCCAGGGCAATGGACGGCGGTGGCCACCATAATGCTGCCGGCGCAGAGGTTGAAGGCACTCTGGAGAGCGTCCAGGGGTGGGTTTACGATCGCGTTGCAAAGTTGATTGACGAGCACCGATGAACGGTGTCCTGATTATCGATAAGGCCCAGGGACCGACCTCCTTCGACGTCGTACGTCAGGTGCGACGCTTGTGTCGTGTCCGCCGGGTCGGGCACGCCGGCACGCTCGATCCCATGGCGACCGGCGTTTTGCCGGTTGCGGTCGGGTCGGCAACCCGCCTGGTCGAGTATATGATGGCCGGCGACAAAACCTATCAGGCCACGCTCAAGCTGGGTGTGTCCACCGATACCCAGGACTCTGAAGGGCAGGTCCTTGAGGAGAAAGACTGGCAGCACGTTGATCGTGCCGCCCTCGATCAGGCTGTTGCCGGTTTCACCGGTGAAATCAGTCAGCTGCCGCCCATGTATTCCGCTCTCAAAAAAGATGGCAAGCCGCTCTACCAGCTGGCACGCCAGGGCATAGAGGTTGAGCGTCAGCTACGCTCGGTTCGCATCGACAGTTTTGAGATCGACGACTTTTCACCGCCGTTTATAACCTTTACCGTACGTTGCAGCAAGGGGACTTATGTTCGGACTCTCTGCCATGACCTCGGTCAGGTATTGAACTGTGGTGCACATATGACGGCCTTGCGCCGCGTGTCCTGTGGACGTTTTGATATCTCTGCAAGTCATACGCTCGAGGAACTGCAGGCGCTGGCAGAGCAGGGCAGGCCTTTGCCGCTGTTGTCCCCTGCCGAGGTCCTGGCTGACTGGCCTGCCTTGACTGTTGCCGGCGCTGCTCTGGGCCGGTTGCGTGATGGCGTCGCACCGGATATGACGGGGCTGGATGTTTCAGGACTTGCCACCGGCGATCGGCTCTGTTTTCTGGCCGACGGCATTCTTGTCGCGATCGCCCGCTTCGCTCCGGGCGGCCAGGGCAAAAGGCCCGGAGATTTCGAGATTATAAAGGTCTTTCCACCGGTTGATGATGATGCATAAAGGCTTTACTCTGCCAGGGTTTTATGGTAGATAATACTCCTTTAAGGTAGTTAACTGCCGAAAATGACAATAACTCATACACAAAGATCAAGGAGGTGGCTCCGTGCAGGCCACAGAACGCAAACAAGAAATCATTGAAAAATTCAAAACCCATGAGAATGACACGGGTTCCCCTGAAGTGCAGATTGCCCTCCTCTCGGAGCGCATCACCTATCTGACGGAACATTTCCGCACTCACAAGAAAGACCACCACTCCCGTCGTGGCCTTCTCAAGATCGTCGGCCAACGTCGCCGTCTGCTCGATTATCTCAAAAGCAAGAGCGTCGAACGTTATCGTACGGTGATCAAGGAACTGGGTATTCGTCGTTAAAAACCAGGCAGCAAGCTTCTGTTTATTCAGAGTCTGCTGCCTTTCGTTGTTAAGTGTCATGGCCGGGAGGTTGTCCGGAGAGAGGTTCTGAGCAGTCTTTCGCATCAGTATCTGTCTCAGGCCATCCTCCTCTGCCATTTTAGGAAGCAGTAATTTATCGGTGACCGGATGTCCGGTCAGAAAGAGGAGAAAAATGGCTTATCAAAAAGTCGAAATCGAGTTCAACGGTCAAACGCTGACCATGGAAACGGGCAAGATGGCCCGTCAGGCCGACGGCGCCGTCGTCATCACTTATGGCGAGACCAAGGTGCTCTGCACCGTCGTCTCAGCCAGAAAAATGCGTGCAGGGCAGGACTTCTTCCCCCTGACCGTCAACTACCAGGAAAAATTCTATGCCGGCGGCAAGATCCCCGGTTCCTTCTTTCGTCGTGAGCGTGGAACCACCGAGCGTGAAACCTTGATCTGTCGCCTGATCGACCGCCCGATGCGGCCGCTCTTCCCCAAAGGCTACATGTTCGAAACCCAGATCATGCCGACGGTCATCTCGGCAGATATGGTCAATGATCCCGATACGCTCGCTATGGTCGCCGCATCAACCTCTGTCGCTATTTCCGATATTCCTTTCGAAGGTCCAATCGCTGCCGTTCGTGTTGGCCGGGTCGATGGCAAGCTGATTGCCAACCCGACTATCGAGCAGAGGGGGTTGAGCGATGTCGAGATTATCGTTTCCGGCTCGAAAGACGCGGTCATGATGGTTGAGGGTGAGTCAGACTTCCTTTCCGAAGCCGAGATGCTCGACGCTATCTTCTTCGGTCACGAGTCGCTGCAACCTTTGATCGCCGCACAGATCGAGCTGGCCAGGCTGGTTGGTCTCGAGAAGCGCGAGTTTGCTGTTGCCGAGACTGACGCCACGTTAGCTGCCAGGGTGACAAAACTTGCCGAAGCCAAAGTCAAAGAAGCTGTCAAGATTCAGACCAAGCAGGAGCGTTATGCTGCTCTGGGCGACAATCGTGCAGCGGTCAAGGAGCAACTGGCCGAAGAGTTCGCAGGCCGTGAAGAAGAAATCAGCGCCATTCTCGGTTCCATCGAAAAACGCGTCGTGCGTCAGATGGTGACCAAAGATCGCATCCGTATCGACGGCCGCGATATGAGCACTATCCGCCCGATCAGCTGCGAGACAGGTCTCCTGCCCCGTTCACACGGCAGCGCCTTGTTCACCCGTGGTGAAACCCAGGCTCTCGTCGCAGCAACGCTGGGCACCAAGGTCGATGAGCAGCGCCTGGACAATGTCCAGGGAATGGATTTCAAGAAGTTCATGCTGCACTACAACTTCCCCCCTTTCTGCGTTGGTGAGACCAGCATGCGTCTTTTCCCGGGCCGTCGTGAAATTGGTCACGGCATGCTCGCCGAGCGCAGCATCTCGAAGATTCTGCCCAAGCATGAGGACTTCCCCTACACGATCCGCATCGTCTCCGACGTTCTCGAATCCAACGGTTCGTCATCAATGGCTTCTGTCTGTGGCGCTTCGTTGTCGCTGATGGACGCCGGTGTTCCGGTCAAGGAACCGATCGCCGGTATTGCCATGGGCCTGATCAAAGAAGGTGACGACGTCGCCATCCTCTCCGACATCCTCGGCGACGAAGACCACCTCGGCGACATGGACTTCAAGGTCACCGGCTCTGCGAACGGCATCACCGCCCTGCAGATGGACATCAAGATCTCCGGTGTCACCAAAGAGATCATGACCCAGGCCCTGGACCAGGCCAAGGCAGGCCGCATCCATATCCTCGGCGAAATGGCCAAAACGATAGATAAGCCACGCGCTGATCTGTCCAAGTACGCACCGCGCATCACCAGCATCAAGGTCAAGTCCGACCAGGTGCGCACCGTTATCGGTTCGGGCGGCAAGAACGTCCGCGGCGTCATCGAAGCAACCGGTTGTGCCATCGATATTCAGGACGACGGCACCATCCATATCGCTTCCTCTGATGGTGAAGCGGCCAAGCTGGCGATCAAGATGATCCGCGACCTGATCCAGGAAGCAGAAGTCGGCAAGCTCTACGAGGGAACCGTCCGCAAGATCATGGAATTTGGTGCCTTCGTCGAAATCTTCCCGGGTACCGACGGACTGGTCCATATCTCTGAACTGGACACGGAACGTGTCCGTGCTGTCACCGACGTGCTGAACGAAGGTGACAAGGTCCTGGTCAAATGCATCGGCATCGACAAGCAGGGTAAGATCAAGCTGTCACGCAAAGAAGCTCTCGGCGCAAAAATGCCTGAGGGCGTGTAACCGCTGCCTACCATGATTCAACGTACGACGCTGGATAATGGCATCCGGGTGCTTTCTGAGAAAGTGCCCGGATGCCATTCCATTTCACTCGGTGTCTGGGTGAATAACGGCTCACGTCATGAATCAGCCGAACTCAACGGCATCTCCCACTACATTGAACATATGCTCTTCAAAGGCACCTCCCGGCGCAGCGCGCAGGATGTCGCCCGCGAAGTCGATTCGGTTGGCGGTCTCCTCAATGGTTTCACCAGCAGGGAATTCAGCTGCTACTTTGTCAAAATCCTCGCCGAAAAGCTGCCGATGGCGGTTGATCTGCTTGGCGATCTGATCTGTCATTCCAGGTTTGATCTTGATGACATAGAAAAGGAACGTCGGGTTATCCTCCAGGAGATCGCCATGATCGAGGACAGCCCGGAGGAATCGATTCACGACCAGTTTGCCCACGGCTTCTGGGCTGGGCATCCACTTGGCATGCCGGTGATCGGTACGCGTCAGTCGGTTGCCGATATAGATCGACAGCAGATGCTCAATTTCATGAGCGAGCGATACGTTGGCAGAAACCTCTGTGTGGTCGCTGCTGGCGGTCTCGATCACGAAGAACTGGTTACGCTGGTCGAACAGGCTCTCGGTGGCGTCACTGAATCCGGGGTGGAGCAGGAATTTGTTGCCCCTGTCGTGAAGCGGCAAATCGAGATGGTCCAGCGCGATCTTGAACAGACCCATATCTGTCTTGGCCTGGAGGGGTTGCCGCAGAATCACGTCAATCGCTATGGCACCTACCTGCTCAACACGATTCTCGGCGGCAATATGAGCTCACGGTTGTTCCAGAAGGTTCGTGAGGATCTCGGCATGGCATATTCCGTTTACAGCTACCATCACAACCACTCTGACAGCGGCGCTTTTATCGTGTACGCCGGCACCTCCTCGGAAAACGCACCACTGGTCACACGAACAATCCTTAAAGAGTTGACCCGTCTGCGATATGAAGCAGTCAGCTTCGAGGAACTGCAAAGCGCAAAAGATTATCTAAAAGGCAGCATGCTGCTCTCCATGGAAAGTATGGATAACCGCATGACGCGTCTGGCCAAAAACGAGCTCTTCCTGAGGGACGTCGGCATCAGCCTTGACGAAAGTCGCGCGAATATCGATGCCGTTACGGTTGAACTGGTGCAGCATATGGCTGAAAGTCTGTTTGTCAATGAAACGCTCAATCTGCACGTCACCGGGCGGATCTCTCCCGCAGATTTCCCCGATGTCGACATGCAGATAGGGTAAGCAAGATGCAAAAAATCTTTTTTAAACAGTTCAATAACCCAAAAGAAGGTTTAACGCGGAGACGCAGAAGACGCAGAGTAAAAAAAACATTTTGAGTGATAAATGACTGACACTTTGGCCATTCTTCTCCGCGTCTCCGCGTTAATTATTGGACTGACCTTTGTTTGGTTTATAGGTCCGTTTTTAAAAGGTTCTATAGACCATCACAAGGTCATTTTTGTGGCTTACCTTAAAATTTTTTCGAGGTCCCATGATTGAAATCAAAGTCAAAAAGCTTCACCCGCAGGCAATTGTTCCCGCTTACATGACCGAACATGCAGCGGGCATGGATTTGTGCGTCGCCATAGACTCGCCGGTAATCCTTTCCCCCGGTGAACGAATGCTGCTGCCGACCGGTCTGGCCATGGAGATTCCTCCCGGTTATGAGGGGCAGGTGCGCCCCCGTTCCGGGCTGGCGCTGAAGAAGGGTCTCGCGCTGGTGAACGCGCCGGGAACCATTGATGCTGACTACCGTGGTGAAATCGGCATTATTATTATCAATCATGGACAAGAACCGGTAGAATTCCTGCCTGGTGACCGCATCGCCCAGCTGGTTATCGCTGCCGTGACTCAGGCGAATCTTGTCGAGACAATTGAGCTGAATGATTCCATACGCAGCTCCGGCGGCTTCGGCCATACGGGGGTCAACAACAAGTCATGACGGGCTCTGATTCACCACGGGAGTTGATTGAATTCCCCTGTCACTTCGAGTTCAAGGCCTTTGGGCCGGGTGCTGCTGAGAGTCGATTCTGTGAACAGGTACTGACGGCGGTCTCCACAGTCGTTCAGGTTTCGAGGCAGGCGATGCGGACCCGGCCCAGCTCCGGTGGCAAGTATCAGTGTGTCAGCGTGCTGGTGACTTTGCAGAACCGTCGCCAATTGGATGCAGTCTATGTGGCATTGCGTGAATTGGAAGACTTGAAATATCTGTTATAAAAAAGCTTTAAGCAGTGCTCCGTAAGTTGTAAGATGCAGGGGCACGTTACAGCGGAACAGGAGAGGAACATGCTGCTTCAAATCAACCAGGAAAATCCTCAGGGCCGACTGATCAGCCGGGTTGTCGAAAAGCTGAAACAGGGTGGTTTGATTGCTTATCCGACCGACACGACTTATGGTCTCGGTTGCAACATATTCAACCGCCGCGGCATCAAGCATATCTATCAGATCAAGCAGCGCGATGCCCGCAAACCTTTTTCCTTTATCTGTTCCGACCTTTCCGATGCTGCCAATTACGCGCAGATAAGTAATTTCGCCTTCAAGATTATGAAACGCCACCTTCCGGGACCCTACACCTTTGTTCTTGATGCCACCCGTGTCGTGCCGGACAGCCTGATCACCCGCCAGAAAACGGTTGGTATCCGTATTCCCGATGATCAGATTGCCCTGGCTATTGTGCGCGAACTGGGCCACCCTTTAGTCACCACCAGCGCCAATCTGACCGGGGAAACGCCCTTGCACGACCCTGTAGAAATTGAAGCCACTATGGGGCATATGCTCGATCTGGTTATCGATGGCGGCATCCGCTTCGGCGATCCTTCCACCGTGATCAGCTTGATCGACGACAAAATTGAAGTCCTCCGTGAAGGCTGCGGTGACATCTCCTGGATTCATCAATCATGATGGCGACGCAAAAAATCCGCCCAGCAGTATGCCGGACTATACGGGCCGAAGCGAAGATTTTGATATTTGATTGCTTCGCCATTCCATGATCTTTTCCCGTACTCTACCGAGAGTGTCTCTACCATGACCCGTTTCTGTTATATCCTGCTGTCCGGTGTTCTGTTCATCGCCGTTTGCCTGGCGGCACCGGTTATGGCAGACGAGATGAAGTTCGGCGGTATCGGCTTGCAGGTTGTGCCGACCATCAACGGTGACCTGGTCGTGCTGAACGTGCTGGAGAATACACCTGCCGCGGACAAGGGCCTGTTGCCCGGTGACCTGATTTTTCAGGTCAATGATTTCTTGTTGCTGGGCAGCGACTTCGGCACAGTCATCTCTGAGCATCTCTGGGGTCCCGTCGGCAGTTCTGTCGAGCTCATTTATCGCCGGCCGGGAGTCGCCGGTGTGGGCCGGGTGACACTTCAGCGTACTTCGCTCGACCCACGCCTGACTGTAACGCCGACGCTGCAAGATGGTTCAGCCGGCAGCATTGAGGACAAGTGAGAATGCAGAAAGAGATTACCGTCGTTCTCTACGGATACCGAATCACCAACCGCGAATGGTCTCATGAGGTCGATTCAGCCGCACTTAACGGGTTTATTGGTACTCTCCATGATGAGCTGAACACTCTCGGAATTACAGTCACTTACCTTGAAGCGCCTGACACTGTACTTGAGGTGAACGGCTACGGTGACCTGCTCAATACGATCCGACTGCGCTCACCTGGAGATCACATCAGCAACCTCTGCCTGGGACACATCATTGGCCAGAGCGCCAACTGTGATTTATTCGAAGATATCCGCCGTGGCGTTTCGCGTGTTGCGTTTGCTCCGGAAATGATCGAGCCGGAAGGAAGCAATAAAGTGGTGTGTCACAATTGCGGTTGCGGATGTTAAATTGGAGCGTGAGGTGTGAGGAGTTAAAAAATGAAGATTAAGCTCGGTATCAGTCTTGTTCTGGCGTTTCTCGTCTTTATCTTTATCTCTCAGAATACTGAATTTGTCAGGGTTGAATTTCTGTCCTGGTCAGTCGAGATGACCATTGTGTTGCTGGTTTTCATTATCCTGGGAATCGGAATCATTATCGGTTGGCTGCTGAACAGTTACCTGCGTTTTGTTCGCAACCGCAAACAGGTGAAGACTCAGGTTGCTTTGCAAGCCAAAGAGTCTGCAAAGCAGGAAGCTGCAGACGTTGCCATGCAGGGAGACAAACAAGCACATGGGTGACAAAATCAACCCGATATATCAGATCGTTAAAGACGCTGTCGACAAGGGCCTTGCCTTAGAGGCAAAAGATATCCGTGCGTTGCGCAGCGCCAGCCAAAAGGCGTCAATGATGTGCAAGACCGTTTTCTGGGTCGGCATAGTCATCTTCAACCTGGCACTCTGGGCTCCGCTGCCGATTCAGATCAACAGGAGCGTGCTCTACGTGGTCGCCTTTCTAGCACTCGTTGTTGCCCTGGCTGTGCCGATCCTCGGACTCAGGAAACACCAGGTGAATCTGGAGTTGCTCAAGGTCACCAAAGAGATCCCGAAAAAGAAGACCACCAGTGAGGCGGGCAGGGTATATATCGATCAGGTTAAGAAGCAGGATCGGCCGTTTGTAAATGCCGAGTTTGAGGTTTTGCAGGGGAGTAAGTGGGTTGATAGGGCTGTAGAGCCTTGATGCCAGACATCAGCCGGACATTCACTGAACTGGAGCCGGTGTATGATCAAGAAGATAATTCCATATGCAGCTACGGGTCGTCTCATCTATACCGGTAAAAGTTAAGCCTATAATCGCGAAGTGAGTCCCACCATCCTTTTTCTTTTCCTTCGTCCAGACAACCTTGGCATTAATGCACAAACGTTCTGAAGACCCGGGGAATGAAAATTCAATTTTAAGCTCAGATCTTTTCCGGGGAACTTTATCAATCGCCTCAAATTCAATCGAGCCGCCTTTGGTACTCAAGTTCACCAGTTTCCCATTAATTATTCTGTCTTTATCGTGTATTTCTACAAACAGATCACAGCAAAGCTCCAGCCGGTAGCTGTCTCTTGCCCCGTCTAACAACTCCTGAAGGGATGAATAGAACTGATCCAGACTTTCCCGGCTTTTGATAGACACCTCTTTGTTTTCGGCCATCAAAAGCAGCTCCTTTTCAACTTCTCTCAGGAGCTTCTGGAAACGAAAAGTCCGATTCACCAGGTCGTCCCGGTGTATGGTGAAATAATTGGTTGTGATGAAGACATTATCAACCGGAACGTTTTGTTTGCATTGGTCGCACTCGATAGTCGACAGATCAACAAGAAAATGAGATTTAATAACCCCTTTGCAATTCGGGCAGTCCATCTGCAGCATATTCGTCTCTCTTTTGCTGAATTCAGTTTGAATGTTTATTCAGAAAACATCATCTTCAGTTGATCAGACGGGACAAGAAGTGAAGATCCTGATCTCAGGCCTGGGTAATGCAATCTTTGCCGTGCTTCTTGGCTTTGTACATCGCATCGTCGGCAAGTCGTACAAGTTGCTCATATGACTCAATGTTTTTTCCAAGCAGAGTGGCGGTCCCGGCGCTGATGGTGATCTGTTCGCCATTCATTTTTTCAAATTTGTGCTCGCGGATGATCGCGGATAACCGGTTTGTCACATCAAGAGCTCCTGCAGCATTGGTATTCGGGAGGAGAAGGGCAAATTCTTCCCCCCCATAGCGCGCGGCAATATCGCTCTCCCTGGCGACGCTCTTCAAGAGTTGTCCGATTTGCTTCAGTACTTTATCTCCCTTGGTGTGACCATAAATGTCGTTCACGCGTTTAAAGTCATCTATGTCGAAAAAAATGAGAGATAGTGGTGAATTATAACGGTTGGCCCTGCTGAATTCCTCTTCCAGCCGGTTATAAAAATGACGATGGTTGTAGAGCTTTGTCAGGCCATCACGAATGGACATATCTTCGAAATATTCTTGAGCTGTTTTCATGGACTCAAAGAGGATGGCATTTTCCAAAGCATTCGCTGAGATATTCGCTACCAATTGGCACAACTTTTGAATTCTTACGGTAATACCGTTTTTATACGGGGAGGCAGTCCTTAAGAAAAATGTCCCTATGACGCTCTCTTTTTTAATGATCGGAATGACAACGATGGAATTATAGTCGAGATCCTGGATGTACTCCCGGACTGAATTCATTAGCGGGTCGGTTTTTATGTCATTTACGATCACGGTCTGTTTGGATTCAAAGGATTTGCGGATTTCCGGGTATTTGAATAATTCCAGTTTTATTTCGTCATTCATTTTTAAGTCACTGCTTGCCTTGACGAACGCTTCTCCACTGTCATTGATGCTGACAATAGAACATCGCGAGACATCGACAATATCGTTCATCCTGTCAACAATCAGTCGAAGTATCGCCATGGGACTTCGTAAGGCAGAAATGTTTTCCGAAAGCTCCAGCAGGAAAAGCAGGTCCTTATGCTCCAGTTCGGTGTAGTAATCTCTTGTCCTGAGATGTGCATCCACCCTTGCAAGGACTTCAGAAAGGTTGATAGGTTTGGTGATGTAATCATCAGCACCAGCCTTTAAACCGAGGATAAGATCCTCTTTTTTTGAACGCGAAGTGAACAGGATCACTGGAATATGGCTTGTTTCAGCTATGCTCTTCAGAACCTTGCAGGCTTCAATCCCACTTTTGACCGGCATCTCTACATCCATGATGATCAGGTTGGGTTTATGTGCCAGGGCAAGTGAGATGGCTTCGTCGCCGTTTTCACCTTCAATGATATCGTAACCGTTACTGAGGGCGTCTGTCAGGATCTTCCTGAAAAAAAACTCGTCGTCAATAATAAGTATTTTTTTGTTCGGGTTCATAGATATCTTCTCTGCATTCGGGACTTCAAAACCGGAGACGTTGATATAAAAAAACCGCTGGTCAGTGTATTACTGACGACAGCGGTTTGTAGCTTGTGAGAAATTGTCTTTGTTGTCTGTTGATCATTTTCACCCCCATCTCGAAAACATCAAATTGACATCGACAATCTAACTCATAAAGTCAGTCAGGTAAAGATTTTCTTCTAATCTCTCCTTTTGTATGGACAATCTACATATAAGACGCAAAAAGTAATGAAAGACTCAAAGAAAACCTTTCTCACATATAACCTTTTTTTGAGTTATCGGTCCGTTTTTTTATGTCTTGTACAGAAACCGTTGCGTGATATAAATATCATTGGTCAGGAGCCTATCGACATGCTCCCGGGCGGCACAGAAGCCGCAGAAAGTTAAATGTCATCGGTTTGAAGCCACCGAAAATCGGCGTTGGCTTTTATGGAGGGCGCTCTGAACAAGAACCCGAAACTTGGAGAACTTCTGATTAAAGCTGGCTTGATCAATGGCTTTCAGATGAACTCGGCGCTCTCCTACAAGCGTCATTGGGGCGGGCGGGTGGGTGAATCGCTTGTCAAGCTGGGTTATATTACTGATGAGGATCTCCACAGCTTCATCGCCAGGCAGTTCGACTTGCCCGAGGTTGATCTTGTCACTCGCAGAATTCCCGCAGACGTGCTTGATTATATTCCTGAATCCAAGGCTATCGAGTTTTGCGTCATTCCGGTCGATCGCGTCGAAATCAGAGGGATCATGCACCTGGTGGTCGCTATGCCCGATCCCACAAATCTATATGTAATTGACACCTTGCAGTTTCTCACCGAATGCTGGATCAAGCCGACGATGGCTTCAGCTGAACTGATCCTTAAGGCAATTGATCTGCAATATGGAGCGACTGCCAGTCGACGAGCCAGGCTTGAACCCTCGGCTCCCCTGCCTCCCTTTCCCCACCGTGCGGCCTCTGAAGCCACTGACGAAGAGTGGCAACCGCTTGAATTGGTCGTCAAGCAGCTCGAGGAGAAACTGGACAAGCTGCTGCGCATACTGATCAAGCACAGCAGCGGCTCCCAGGCTAAGGATTTAATCGAGCTCTTGTAACCTCACTTAATCCTGCACAGCCCATACAATCATGAAAAGCCAAAGCAGTGCAGTCAGGCAGAAAATTCCCGAACCAGTTTGTTGACCGTCTCCTTGGCGTCACCGAAGATCATCCGCGTGTTCTCTTTGTAGAAGAGCGGGTTGTCGAGACCGGCAAAGCCGGACGCCATCGACCGCTTGAGGACGAAGACGGTGCGGGCATAGTCGACGTTGATGATCGGCATGCCGTAGATAGGGCTATTCATATTTTCGCGGGCGGCGGAGTTGACCACATCGTTGGCACCTATGACGATCGCGACATCGAAGGTCTCCATACGCGGATTGATGTCATCCATCTCCAGCAGCAGGTCGTAGGGAACATCCGCTTCTGCCAGCAGCACGTTCATATGTCCCGGCATCCGGCCGGCCACCGGGTGGATGGCATAAACCACTTCGCAGCCGTTCTCTTCCAGCAACTCCTGAAGTTCTTTGACACCGTGCTGGGCCTGGGCGACAGCCATGCCGTAACCGGGGACGATCACCACGCTCTGTGCTGCCTCAAGGATATAATAAGCGTCCTCGGCAGACAGCGATTTGACTTCTCCTTCGAGTTTGTCATCATCGCCTGATGGCGCACCGAACCCTGAAAAGAGGACGTTGCCGAGTGAGCGGTTCATCGCTTTGCACATGATATTGGTCAGGATCATACCGCTCGCACCAACCAGTGAACCCGCCACGATCAGGATGTTGTTGCTGATGGCAAAACCGGCTGCACAGGCTGCAAGCCCCGAGTAGCTGTTGAGCAAAGAGATCACCACGGGCATATCGGCACCGCCGATCGGCATCACCGTCATGACCCCCAGAGTCGCTGAAAGCACGATCGCAAGGTAGAGCCAGAGTGGTTGCGCCGGGTAGAGTACGAACATCACGCCACACATGAAGTTCGCCAGCAGAATCAGGGCGTTGACTTGACGCTGGCCGTGGAACAAAAATGGCCGGCCGGAAATCCGCTCGCTCAGTTTGCCCCAGGCGACCAGGCTGCCGGTAAAGGTCACTCCGCCGATCAGGATCGACAGGAAGATGGTCAGCAGGATGAAGTTGCTGAGGTCCGGTTGCGCCAGCGCCACCCATCCAACCAGCAGGCTGGAGATGCCACCGAACCCGTTGAGCAGAGCGACCATCTCGGGCATGGCAGTCATCGCCACCAGGCGTGCCGCGAGAGTGCCGATCACGGTACCGATCACTATTCCCAGCAGAATCCAGCGATAGTCGATGATCGACTGGTCCAACAGGGTCACGACAACGGCCAGCAGCATGCCCAGGGCAGAGAGGATATTCCCCCGTCGCGCTGTGGCCGGATGGCTGAGGAACTTCAGGCCGAGGATGAACAGCACCGCCGCCAGGGTGTAGGACAGATTGATCAGTATGACCGTCTGCATTATTTGCTCACTCTTTTCTTGAACATCGCCAGCATCCGGTCGGTGACCAGGTAACCCCCCACAACATTGATGGTTGCGAAAGCTACGGCAGCAGTGCCGAGTATCACGGTCAGTGTCGTACCTTCGCTGCCGGCACCCACCAGCGCTCCCACCAGGGTGATACCGGAGATGGCATTGGCACCTGACATCAGCGGGGTATGCAGGGTGGCCGGCACTTTCTGAATCAGTTCAAAACCGAGGAAGATGGCCAGGATCAGGATAAAAGACAGGTAGACCAGCTCCATATGCTCTCCTTATGCATATTGTTTACGGATGGATTCGTTGACGATTTCGCCGGCATGGGTGATCACGCAGCCGCACAGGATATCGTCGTCCAGGTCGAGTTCAAAGGTCTTCTGCTCAGCGTTCCAGTACTCGTTGACCAGGTTGAAGAGGTTGTTGGAGTACATGTTGCTGGCATCACGACTCACCTGACCTGACCAGTTGCCGCTGCCGACGATGATCACATCATCGACTTCAACCACCTCGCCGGCCACCGAGCCTTCAACATTGCCACCGCTCTCTGCGGCCATGTCGACGACCACGCTCCCCTGCAGCATGCGTCGGATCATGTCACGGGTCACCAGCCGCGGCGGCTTGCGTCCGAACACCTGGGCCGTGGTGACGACGATATCGGATCTGGCGATTTCGTCAGCCTGCCCCTGCTGCTGTCTGGCCAACTGCTCCGGTGTCAACTGCAGGGCATAGCCGTCGCTGGTCTGGCTGGTTTCACCCAGGTCGATCTTCAGGAAGCTCGCCCCCAGTGACTCCACCTGCTCCGCTACGACTGCACGCGTGTCAAAAGCGGTCACCCGCGCGCCGAGACGCCTGGCAGTGGCAATTGCCTGCAGGCCGGCGACCCCGGCGCCGATTATGAACACCCTGGCCGGCTTGATCGTGCCGGACGGGGTCATCATCATCGGCAGGATGCGGTTCAGACGGTTGGCCGCCTGCATCACCATAACATATCCGGCCAGACTGGCCTGGGAGCTCAAAGCGTCCATTTTCTGCGCACGTGTTGTCCGGGGAATCATCTCCATGCTGATCGCGGTAATCTGCCGATCCTTGAGGGCCTCGACCAGCGCCCGTTCATTGAACGGGTCGAGATAACTGATATGGATGGCGCCCCGCTTAAGTTGCGCGATTTCATCGACGGTCGGTTTATGCACGCGCAGGACAATATCGGCCTCAGCGAGCAGGGTCTGAAGCTTATCGGTCACTCTGGCGCCGGCTTCTCGGTACTGCTCATCGACAAAGCCGCATCCGGAGCCGAGTCCAGCCTCTACCAAAACCTCGGCACCGGAGCGTATCAGCTTGTCGGCGTTTTCCGGGGTTATTGCAGTACGTTTATCCCTCGTGCTTGTCTCGTTTGGAATAGCGATTAACGTCATACTGCGTTGCTCCGTTTCCGGGCATGATTTTAGTCGAGGGCGAGCTTTGATGTCACTGAAGTTTCTCGATGTTTTTATATTCTACCGTATTGCAGAAATAATACGTAAACTGACTGCGATAAGGTCGGGGGCTGGACTTAAGGGCCAGGTCTACACAATCCACAAAAAATGCGCAGATTTTAGTGATCTTACCTCAAGCAAAACCGGCGGGTCGCGTCCCGCCAGACGCCTTACTTTTTGCAAGCCGCCAAAAAGTAAGCAAAAATCGGCTATCTCCTGCGGAGGGCATTTCTTGCTCAGAGATTTCTGGAGGTTAAGGGCGACACTGCACACGACAATTGGTTGCAGCTGTTAACGCTGCGGCCTATCTTAACGGCCATGAGGCTTTGGTGGATGACTACGAGTTTTACACCTTCACACACTCCATCCGGGGATTGTTACTGTAAACCAGCGCAAGAAACAACAGCGATGCGGCAATTCATCGGCAGAACCATTTATTAACGCGGGGGCCGATAACACAGGCCCCCTTTTTTCGTTACAGAACAGCACTCTGTTGTTCCCGGGAACTCTGATAGTTCACACCACAGAAAACTTCGCGCAAGAAATGCTCCATGCCATGGCCGCCGTTTTCTTTGCTTACTTTCTTTTCGGCGGGATAAAAAGAAAGTGAGGCGGGTGCAGGGCGCAGCGCCTGCGGTTCTAATTTTTTCTGTAAAACACTGAAATCATATAAGAATCCAAATCTTAACACCGGCGGGTCGCGTCCCGCCAGACGCCTTACTTTTTGCAAGCCGCCAAAAAGTAAGCAAAAATCGGCTATCTCCTGCGGAGGGCATTTCTTGCTCAGAGATTTATGGAGGTTAAGGGCGACACTGCAAAAGACATTGGGCCGCAATTGTTAACGCTGCGGCCTATCTTAACGGCCATGAAACGTTGGTGGATGACTACGAGTTTTACACCCTTAAACCTGAAAGGGCAGTCCCCAGTCGGGGCCAGTCGATGCAATTATCCGCCATTTCTCTGGTCGTGGGATTTTGAATTTAGTATAAGATAAAATGTTTATATGCAAACTTGCTCCAGTGGAATTTTACAATTCATGCATGGACACTATTTGACCGGTTTTTCTTGTGTTCATGGCTGGTTCTGCTTGGCATTCAGACGAACCTCGCTAGAATGACAGGGTACTGTTGCGATGAGAGTAATGTCACGCAACGGCGTTTAAGAAAGCTTTAGGGATTATATAAACTTGATACGAATATTCGGAGCTGCCAGGTCGATGTCTCTGCTCTTCCTCAGAGTAAAGTGCTGCATTTTTTTCTGCGTGCTGGCAATGTCTTTGCCGACATCGGTGTTTGCCTTGCCTTCGGATGTCGCAGTTAATGTCTCAGGTGTGACCGGGCAGGAAAAGCAGAATGTAGAAGCTGCGCTCGCACTGCCTCCGGGCATCGTGCGCGACGGAAAGGTTGACCAGCGCTGGCTGCTGCGCTTTGTCGACAAGATTCCCAGCCAGGTCGAGAAGGCCCTGCAGCCTTTCGGTTATTACCGCAGCGAGATCACGACCGATCTGCAGGAGACAGCCGATCTCTATCGAATCGACGTTCAGATCAACCCCGGGGTTCCGGCCAGGGTACGGCAGCTGACCTTGCGGTTGGTCGGTACGGGTGCCGACGAGGCAGAACTGAAAGCTGAGCGCCGCAGCTTTCCCCTCAAACAGGGAGATGTGCTGCACCATGAACTCTATGAAGCAGGCAAGAAGACACTGCAGCTCAAAGCGATCGACCTGGGTTACCTGAAGGCCTCATACACAACTCACCGGATCACTGTCTACCCGACAGAGGATGCGGCGGATATCGAACTGGTGCTGGATACCGGAGCACTCTACCGGTTCGGACCCGCTGAGTTCGAAGGCGGGACCGACCGTTTTGACGAAACCTTCCTGCGCAGGTTCATTACTTTTGCCGAAGGCGACGTTTTTTCTCATCGCGAGTTACACCAGACCCGCATCAACTTCTACCAGGCGAACCGCTTTGACGAAGTCCTGATGGTGCCGCGCATGGACTTGGTCGAGGAGAACAGGGTTCCGGTCAACATCAAGCTGGTTCCAGGTCCGCAGCAGCGTTTGCGGCCGGGCATCGGTTACGGAACCAACACCGGGGCCCGACTCTCACTTAACTACCAGAACACCCAGGCCTTTGATCGCCCGGACCTTTACACCTTCGATCTGTCTCTGGCCGAGAAGGCCCAGTCCCTGGAAACCAGCTACTCCATCCCCCAGGCGGGCAGCTCCGACAACAACCTGGTTGCCTCAATCGGGGCCAGTCAGGAGGACCTTGATACCTACAAAACCCAGATCATCTATACCGAACTGGAGCAGACTTTCGGACTTGGCAGCGGTAAAACCGGATCAGTTTACCTGCGCTATTCCCGGGAGGACAGCGAGGTCGGTACGGATGATAATCTCTCTCGCCTGATGATTCCAGGCCTACGCTACTACCAGCGCTCCTACGATGACCTGATCAACCCGAAGACCGGGTATCAGCTGCGTTTCGAACTGCGCGGCAGCTACGATGGGCCCTTTTCCGATGTCACGCTCGGCCAGGCTCTCGGGGGAGGGAGTTTTATGTGGCCGCTCGGCCGCCGCTTCACCTTGCACAGCCGGGTGGAGGCTGCAACCACGATTAAAGATAAAGAAATCAGTGAGATTCCTCCCTCCCTGCGTTTCTTCGTCGGCGGCGACAGCAGTGTGCGCGGTTACGCCTATAAATCGCAGGGGCCGCGTGACGAAAACAACGATGTGGTCGGCGGCGACTCCATGCTGGTCGGCAGTATCGAAGGCGAGTACGCTCTCAACAACAACTGGGGGCTGGCGGTCTTCTACGACATCGGCAGTGCCTTCAATGCGAGTGAAACGATGACGTTTGTCAGCGGTGCCGGTATCGGCGTACGTCGCTACACGCCGATCGGACCGATAAAGATCGACCTGGCCAACCGCGTCAGCGAGGGCGGGTTCGGCCTGCGTCTCCATCTGAGCGTCGGGTTTGACATATGAGACGCTGGATTCTGTCAATCTGTGTGCTGCTGGTGTTGCTCGTCCTGACCGTGATCGGTTTCGGCAGTTGGCTGCTGCGCTCTACGGCCGGAGCTTCATGGCTGATCGAAACAATCGCTGACGCAGCCGACGTGCAGATCACGATCGGGCAGTTGGAGGGCCGGCTGGCAGATGAGCTGCTTGTCGGCGACTGCGTGGTCGCCTGGCCAAATGGAGAGCTGACCGTCCAGCACTTCCGGTTGGAATGGGAGCCTTTCAGTTTACTGCAGCAAAAGCTGATTATCCGTACTCTGGAAGTCGATCAACTGGTAGTCCGGACGTTGGCTGATGCTGACCAGGCGGAGGGCAGGGCGGTCGAGGTGAACGGGTCGCCGTTTGCCGTAAGCAATCTTGCCTTCCTGCCAGTCTGGCTGTCAGTGCAGATCGACCACTTGCAGGTTCAGGGAGTCGCCCTGCAGAAAGATGGCGGTGGCGTTGTCATCGCCGACGAAATTTCAGGGAGTTATCTTTGGTCAAGGAAGCAGCTCAAGGCTCCGGAATTCAGCTACCTCTCTCCCTTTGTCCAGTTGAGCGGCGCGTTCGATTGGGACTTGCAGCAACCTCATCTGCAAATGACGGCAGATGTCCACCTCCCGGACACGCTGATTAAACCCAAGCTGTTCCAGGATATCGCTGTACCGATCGATTTCCCGGCACAACTCTCTCTTGATGGCGACTGGAATGATTTCTCCGGGCCGGTTCGTTTCGGCAATGTCGCAGACGATGATGACAACGTCTGGCTGACCGCCGAGGCTCGGGGCTCCTGGCAGGGCATCCGCTTCGACAATCTGCAAGGCAGGTATTTGAACGGCGACCTAGCCGGAGATCTGCAACTCGCCTGGATCGATTCCTACCACATGAATGGCGAATTGACCGGTAACGGGCTCGATCCCGGAGTCCTGATCAAGGAGCTGGATGGGCGGACCCGACTCGATGTTTCCGGTGATTTGCTGGTCCCCTATGACGGCAGACCTCTGCAGGCCAGCCTTGGTGCGGTCATCTATGAAGGTCAGCTGCGCGGTTATGCTATCGCCGGACAAGTTGCTGCTGATTGGCGGGATGGCGGTCTGCATAAAATCAACCTTGACCTGACCGGTGAAAGCGCCAGGGTGATCGCCCGCGGGAAACCTTCCGAGCGTCTCGAGATGGACCTTGCAGTCGCCGATCTGAGCCCGTTCTATCCGGACCTCGCCGGCAAGTTGACGGCGTCAGGCTGGCTGCGTTGGGTTGATGGTTACCTGACCGGGGAAGTCCAGGGCTCAGCTGCGAAAATCGTCTGGAAGGAAACTTCTTTTGCCAGTCTGAACTTCAATGCCCGCCACCTGGCACAGCAGGCACCGCTGGTGCTGGACCTTGACGGCCAGAATTTTCAGTATGGCGAACTGCTGGCCGAGCACCTGCAACTCGTCATGAGCGGCACCCTCGAGCAGCATGATGTGCAGGTCATGATCAACGGTCTAGGTGCCAACCTGGCTTTGCAGCTGGCCGGTCAGTACCGGGATAAGGTCTGGCAAGCGCAATTGCAGGCATTGTCCGGAGAGGTTCCGGAACTTGGTACCTGGAATCTCGAGGATCCGGCCCGTATCACCTGGCAGTCGGGGGTGATCAACCTTGAAGACTTTTCCGTGGTCAGTCGCCGTGGTGAACGCCTGGCTCTCAAGATCACCAATTGGGGGCGCACGACGAATGCGCAGCTGGCACTGTCCTGGCATGCACTTAGTCATGACTGGCTCGCTTATCTGCGGCCGTCGCTCAAAGTCTCTGGCCAAAGCTCAGGTGATCTACTCCTGGAGATGGCTGCGCAACAACCTGTCTCCCTGAAGGCCCGACTGACAGCTGATGCCGAGCTGCAGAACGAACTATCCGTGGTAACAATCCCTGCTCTGTCAGCGGAAGCTGTCTGGCTGAAGGATGGCCTTGATCTCAACGTTGCCGCCGACAGCGACACCGGCGAGCACTTCGAACTCGCCGCCCATTCATCCGAGTCACTGAGCTGGCAGTGGCCGCCTGAGCAGCTTTCCCTGGATATGCGCTGGCAGGGGGTGAACCTGGAGCGTATCAGCCGGATCCGCGAAGAACTTGAAGTACAAGGCTTCAGCGATGGTCATGCACAACTTGAAATTCGGGGAGGAAAGCTCCTGCATGTCAACTCCACGGTCTCGGCCGACGGGCTTATGCAGCAGAAGAACCAGCCGGTCGGATTCCGGTCGCTGCTCGCCGACCTGAACTGGGATGGCCGGGGTTTTCACTGTACCGCGCATGTCGAAGGTGTTCATAAGGGCATTCTCGACCTGAACTTAACCTCGACGGATACCCCTCGCTTTGCGTGGCCGGATTCTGGCCAGATTGATTTAAACATCGATAACTTCAAGCTCGAGTCGCTCAATCCCGTGTTGCCGGACAAGGTGACGCTCGTTGGTGCCATCCATGGCAAGTCCGGCGGTTATTGGCAGGACGATGGCCAGATCTTCATGGACGGACAGCTTAAATTCGCGGACAGCAGCTTGACGCTGCAAAATCCCGGAGGTCAGATCGATATTCAGGTGCCTCAGGCAGATGTCGAGTGGCAGTGGCAGGGCGACCAGCTCATCGGTTCGCTGGCAGTGCAGCTGGCCAGGGAAGGGCAGCTGCACGGAAGCTGGCAATTACCGCTGCCGGCCCGCTGGCCGATCAGTTTTGTCGAAGATGGTGCGCTGCAGGCTTCCCTGCAGGGACAACTGCATGCGACCGGGATGCTGGCTGCGCTTGCCCCGGGGCTGATTCAGGATCTGCATGGCCAGATCAAGGGCGACCTGCAGGTCACCGGGAGCTGGCAGGATCCGGTTTTCTCCGGTGATCTGGCGCTGCTTGAAGCAGGTGCTTATGTGCCGATGACCGGTATCACTATCGAAGATTTCGAAATACGTACGGTTCTGCAGGGAACGCAGCTGAAAATCGAGGAGTTCTCTTTGCGATCAGGTCCGGGAACGCTGATTGGTTCAGGCGTGATCGATTTCGAGCGGTGGCAGCTACAGCGTTACCGGCTGACGGTCGAGGGCGAGCGTCTGCAGGTCTATAACTTCCCGGAACTGCAAGTGCTGTGCAGCCCTGAGCTGACCCTGACCGGTGATCTTGAGAAGCTTCGCCTTGAAGGCAGCCTGCTGATTCCGGAGATGAGCCTGCTTGAAGCAGAGACTTCACCAGAGGTCTTGCCCAGCAACGATGTGGTCATCGCCGGCGAAGATCAGGACCGTCGCAAGGCCTTGCCGATTGATGCCGACATTCAGGTTGCCGTCGAACTCGGTGAGCGTGTATGGATCAGGACCGTCGGCGTATCAACCCGGCTTCAGGGCGGCGGTATGATCACTCTTAATGACCAGAACCAGGTGGTGGTTTTTGGAGAGATCACCCTGGCCAAAGGCGTCTACAAGGCCTATGGGGCAAATCTCGACATCAAGCAGGGGGTGTTGACTTATGCAGGCAGGCAGGTCAGCAACCCGAGGCTGAACATCCTGGCGACTCGTGACGTGGGGACAGTGCAGGCGGGGGTGCAGGTCACCGGAACCGCCGAGGCTCCGGTGGTCACCCTGTATTCTCAGCCGGCCATGCCGGAGCGCGATATTCTGGGCTATATTTTCATGGGCCGGCCGATGCGGGAAGGGCAGGAGGGTGAAGATGCCCTGATGATCGGCGCCGGCGCCCTGCTTCCAGGATACGGCGGGACGTTCTCCGATCTGGGGATCAGCGAGATCGATATCCAGGGGTTGTTCTCCGGCACGGGCGGAGTGACCCTGCGAAAACGCCTGTCCGAGAAGTGGGAGGTCGAATCGACGCTCGGCGTCGAAAGCGGTGTCGACCTTTACTACCTGATTAAATTTGATTGAGCGGCAGCCCCCTCGTATACTGAATTGCTTGGTTCTATATAAGAGAACTCAGTTCGCAAATACAAAGGCTTAATTGCCCCCTATAACCCAAACAAAGGTCAGTCCAATAATTCACGCAGAGATACGGCGACGCTGAGAAGAATGACCAAGGTGTCCGTCATTTTGCCCTCGAAATGTTTTTTTCTCTGCGTACTCTGCGTCTCCGCGTTAAATAATGAAAGGTTCTCTTTGCGTCTTTGCAATGGTTTGTCCATAGCCTTTGTTCAGGTTATAGATCCGTTAAAGAAAGGCTTGCAATGGATATCGTCCAGGTCGAATCACTACGCAAACATTACGGCGCTCTGACCGCTGTCGATGGCGTCACCTTTGCTGTGCACAAGGGTGAATGCTTCGGTCTGCTTGGTCCAAACGGCGCCGGCAAGACCACCACCATCCGCATGCTTTATGGCTACACCCCGCGCGATGCCGGGACCCTGGAGCTCTTCGGCCTCGATATCGATCGCGACATTCGCGAGATCAAGAAACGCATCGGTCTCTGCCAGCAGGAGGACTCTCTTGACCCCGATCTGACGGTGCGCGACAACCTGGTAGGTTATGCCCGATATTTCTCCATTCCCAAACCTCAGGCCCAACAGCGTGCCGACGAGCTGCTGGAGTTCTTTGCGCTGCAAGGTCGCGCCAAAGACAGGATTTCGGTCCTCTCCGGCGGCCTGAAACGCCGCCTGATGCTGGCCCGCGCCCTGGTCAACAACCCCGACCTGTTGATCCTCGACGAACCGACCACCGGCCTGGATCCGCAGAGCCGTCAGCTGCTCTGGGATAAGCTGGCCGCACTGAAAGGGCAGGGCTTGACGATTCTGCTCACCACACACTACATGGAAGAGGCCGAGCGGCTTTGCGACCGCCTGGTGATTGTCGATCACGGCCGGATCCTGATCGAAGGGAAACCGCTGGCGCTGATACGCGAGCGGGTCGGCCACTCGGTGCTGGAAATTACTGAACCAGACCGGCAAGTGCGTGATTTTCTTGCCGGTGAGGAGTGCCGGGTCGAAGACCTCGGCAATCGACTGCTGGTCTATCTCGATGACGGCGACCAGCTGTTTCTCAAACTGACCAGCCAGGTCAGGGCTGAAGGCTGTACGCTGCGGCCGGCAAGCCTGGAGGACCTGTTCCTGAAACTCACCGGACGGGAGCTGCGCGAATGAACTGGCCGAAACCTTCGCAAATCAGCCACCGCACTCTGCGGGTCTGGCAGCGCAACTTCAGCGTCTACCGGCGCACCTGGAAGATCTCCTTCCTGCCGCCGTTGATTGAGCCGCTGCTCTATATCCTTGCTTTCGGTGTCGGCCTTGCCGTACTGGTCGGCGAATTTCACTATGCCGGTCGACAGCTTTCCTACACGGTTTTTATCGCCCCGGCACTGGTCTCGGTCGCGATCATGTACAATGCTTTTTTCGAATGCACTTATAACAGCTTCGTACGCATGTACTACCAGAAGACCTTCGATGCGTTGCTTGCCACGCCGCTCAACCTCGAAGAAATCATTCTCGGTGAAATGCTCTGGGCGGCAACCAAGTCGGTAATCGCGACGACGCTGATGGGCACAGTCATCTCCCTGTGTGGCCTGTTCGAGTTCCCTGGAGCCTTGCTGCTGATCCCTCTCGCGCTGCTCGGCGGCCTGCTGTTCGCGGCGCTGGGCATGATCTGCACCGCCCTGGTGCCGGGGATCGAAACCTTCAATCTGCCGATCTTCCTCGGCATCACGCCGATGTTCCTGTTCAGCGGCACGTTCTTCCCGCTGCAGAACCTGCCCGGTTGGGCCCAGTCTGTAGCGCAACTGCTACCGTTAACGCATCTGGTCGCCCTGGTGCGCGGCTGCGCCCTGCAGTTCTGGTCGGCATCGCTGTGGTTGAGCCTGCTCTACCTGCTGACTGCAACGGCCATTCTGCTGCCACTGGCCATAGCCCTGATGGTGCGGCGCATCGTCAAATGAGGTTGGTTGACGGTAGTGCTTGCCACCAAGGCTCCAAGACACCAAGAAGTTCATTTTTTACTAAAGATCGATTTACACAAAGCTTACTCCGTGCCTTGGTGCCTTGGCGGCTAACCATTGTTTTTGGTTATAAACTTTGCGTTAGTTTTTTCAACATTTCTGATAATCAGGAGAACCATGAACCACAAAATCACCAGCAGTCAGCACATCTCTAAAAACTGCCTCGTCTGCGGAGTCGACAACGATTTTGGCCTGAAAACCCGTTTTTACGAGACTGCTGATAAAGAACTGATTGCCGTGTTCAAACCTCTGCCGGAACACCAGAGCTATCCGCATGTCATGCATGGCGGCATCTCGGCGGCAATCCTCGATGAAGTGATTGGCCGCGCCATCATGATGACCACTGACAGCAACACGTTTGGCGTCACGATCGAACTGAAGGTCCGCTACAAAAGCCCGGTACCCCTTGGGGTTGAACTGAAAGCCGTCGGCCGCATTACCAAACAAAGAAGCCGGACCTTCGAAGGCACAGGCGAGCTCTATCTGCCCAATGGCGATGTCGCTGTCGAAGCCGAAGGTAAATACATGAAGCGACGCCTTGATCAGATTACCGATGCGGAGTTTGTTGCCAATGAATGGTTTGTCTCTGGGGATAGCGTTCCAGAGGAAATATGTTTGAAGTGATGGGCAGCAGTTCAAAGTGATGTGATGGGTGAGGATTTCACAGCAAAAAGCAGGACCGCAGGCGCTGCGCCCTGCGGTTGTGTTTTTATTGTGAAATCCGTGACTAGTCAACAGTCAACAATCACTGTTCTCCAATTGAATGCCGAGACAGAACCGTGCAACCATATGTATTTGCTTGAGAAAGTCCCAGATTTATTCTCTAAAAACAGCCTTGGAGTGGCCATTTGGGGATCACCTTTATCGATTGCGTGTTGGAGATTATAGGGTCATCTATCAGATTGACGGAGACAAGCTTGTGGTTCTTGTCGTCCACGTCGGGCATCGAAAAGATTTTTATCCTCATTTGAAGCGTTAGCGTTTGGGTCTTGAGTGAGCTGGGGTCGGGCTGGCGCCGTGTGATTGTGTTAGGCCAAGACGATAAAGGCCAGCAACCTCAGGGGTTTGCTGGCCTTCTGTTTTTTCTGGCTGCTCACAGTTTGCAGGTCGTTGCAGCTTGGCTCCACGTATCCTGGCTGGTCTTTGAACCTTTCTTCAGTGTTTGACTCGTTATCTTCCCCTCACAACTCCCGTTTCAAGAATAACCAATTGTCGTCAATTTTTGATGACAAAAGTAATCTTGGTATTGAGGCGGTACCTGGTGATTTTGTTATTCTCGACGATAGCCTGAATATCTTCTATGTAGAGGGTCCTGATCTGGTCTACCGTTTTGGCCGCCTCTCCCAGGGCTGCTGCAGCTGCCTCCTCGATGGAACTGCCTTCTGCATGGATCTCAATGACTTTAGCGACAGACATGGCTTTTCTCCTTTCCTTTCGGCTGTTGGTTGTCTGCAAAACATATCATAGTCTATGCAGTCAGCAAGGCGCGGTCGGAGATTCGAAGCTGAAAAATTTCATATCCCTTACTCCGAGCCAATCTTGCAGCGTCATCCTTTAAATGGTATAGATCATCGTATTTAGTCGTTCTTGATCTACTGCCGCAAATTTTAAAATAAATATGATAAGATTAGTAATATATAGAGCCACGTGACATGAAAAATGGAGCGAAGGTGTAAATTATGACTGAATCAACGCTTGATGAGTCATATCCCACAGAGACCGCTACCAAAGTCGTCAGTGTAAAGAAGAGATATTCACCTGTATGGTGGCGGCCCGGCATGCTCCTGGCTATAATCTTCACTTGGATCTGTGTAGCAGAGCTCACAGATGTTCTCTTCCTGCACGAACTCTCTTTTTCTTCTGATCTGGTTGAAGCACTGGTTGACGTAATGGTACTGGGTATTTTTTTGTCGCCGACCTACTTTCTCTTTTACCGGCCTCTCAAAGCCCATTGGCAGCAGGAAATCAAAGCTCGACAGGAAGTCCGTCAATTGAGCCATAAATTGTTGCGGGCAGCCGAAGATGAACGACGAAAACTTGCCCTGGAATTACATGACCATTTCGGTCAGATGGTTACGACTCTGCAATGCAAGGCAGAGAGAATCCAGTGGCAAATATCCGTAAAAGATATTACTGCCTTGCAGACATGTGAGTCCTTGATGGAGACAATCTCACAGTTGGGGCATGATATCCGGGGATTCACCTCAGAGCTGAGGCCTGACATGCTTGACGATCTCGGTCTGGTTGAGACGCTCAAATGGTATGTTAGCGGCCTGGCAAAGGAACACCCACTTCTGCAGATTGAATACAGTGCTGCCGGAGTTAAGCAGCGTCTGCATGCAGACATCGAGATTGCACTGTACCGGGTTTGCCAGGAAGCCTTGAACAACATCATCAAACATGCCAATGCGAGCTTTGTCAGCGTAACCCTCACTTATTGCCATCCCCTGATCATTCTTAAAATTTGTGACAACGGTGGTGGCTTTTCGAAGCTGAAGACAACAGAGTTTTTCGAAAAAAAGAGTGGGTTTGGATTGCTGGGAATGCGTGAACGTCTTGCTGCCGTAGGCGGCTCACTTGAGCTTTCTTCAAAGCCAGGAGAGAAAACGACTGTCCGGGCCTTGATCCCGATTAAAGGGGAGGCTGAATCAGCATGGCTTTAAGCATATTCATCGTCGACGATCATCCGGTCATCAAAGAAGGGTTGCCGGTCATGCTGGAACATTATCCTGAATTGCAGGTGATCGGCAGTGCAGCGGATGCCCACGGGGCCCTTGCAAAACTCAAATACCTGACCCCGGATGTTATCATCCTGGATATTTCTTTACCACAGTTAAGCGGGCTCGATGCCATCCCATTGCTCAAAGCAGAATTGCCAAGAACTCAAATCCTGATCTTTTCCATGCATGAAAAGGAGGCCTATGTTCATCGGGCGCTGTCTGCCGGGGCTCTTGGTTACGTCGTGAAAGGTTCGCCCATCACCGAACTGATAGATGCCATTCGGACAGTTCATGCCGGCGAATATTATTTGAGTTCATGTATGAAGAAAGAGGTATTTCAAAATTATTTGAGAAACCGTCAGGATGATCCTAGTACGCCAAGTGGTTATGACCTGCTGACTGAACGGGAGCAGCAGGTTTTCCGTTTGCTGGTCGCCGGCAGCAGCACTCAGCAAATTTCCAAAAGTCTTGACCTGAGTCCTAAGACTATCGAAAAACATCGTACGAATGTCTGTAAAAAACTCGGTATTCGCAATCTGGTCGATATGGTGAAATATGCTGTGCAACTGGGCATTATTGATATGGATTCGTGGTAATCAAAAGCAAGGCTTGCTCGCTCTTTGAACTTCGATGAAAAGCTCTGCACTCCATATACTTAATTTCAATTCCAGCGGTCTGCGGAACGTTGTACCCTCACTTGCTGTTGATCCACATGGAGAATCTGGTATAGCATGGCTGGTGATTCATAAATTTTTGCGAGTGCATCATGTGTTTTTTCTGAATTCCACTTGTTATCTACTGCCAATCGTGAGGTTCTGATGCGTCTGTCCATACTCTGTCTCTTGTTTATTCTGATCTGTTCGCCGCTGTTCGCCGCTACCCCTGCCGGGCCTGATGACAAGACCCGTTGCGGGGTCTGCGGTATGTTTGTCGCTCCTTATCCCCACTGGGTCGCGGCCCTGGAAATGACCGACGGGCAATATTTCTATTTTGATGGCCCTAAGGACCTGTTCATTTTCTACGAAAATCTGGCAACCTATCAGCCTGGTGCCACGCGCGATCAGGTGGCGAACCTGTATGTCACGGAATACTATACAGCCCGCCTGATCCCTGCCACGGAGGTTTTTTTCGTTGTGGGCAGCGATGTTCTCGGTCCGATGGGGAGGGAGCTGGTACCGGTTGCGGGTCGTGAAGCGGCCGCGACGTTCATGCGCGACCATTCCGGGACCAAGCTGATGCGTTTTGATGGTCGCGAGCTGCTCGATGCTCAGGAACAGCCATGATCCGCAGCCGCGCTTATCTCTGTCTCATAGCTGTGCTGCTGACAGCGCTGGCCGGTTTGACGGGATGGGCGCAAAAGACATCGGCAACTTTTCTGGCGGATGGGTTGCCGGCGAGAAGACAGCTGGTCAGCGTTCTGTCTCTGACCGACCTGGCGCTGTGGACAGAAGCCCGCTATACCCGTCATCCTTCGATGGCTGATCTGTTCAGCCCATTTCAGGATCATCCGGGTGCGTTTGACCATTTTCCCGCTGGTAGCCTGATGGCCCCTGCTGGCCCTCGGCCGGAGACGACCATGCACATCCGCCGCGTGGCACAACCCTGATGCGCTATCTCAAAATCCTTGAATATGCCTTGGCATCGTTGCTCAGGCGTCCCGGTAAGACCTGCGCCATTCTGGTCGTATACACGCTGATGATCGTCGTGCTGGCGTCTGTGCTTTTTTTGACTCAGGCGTTGAAGACCGAAGCGACAACCATGCTTGCCGGCGGTCCGCAACTCGTTGTGCAAAAGACCATGGCCGGGCGTCATGAGCTGATCCCGGTATCCGCGGTCGAAAAATTAGTGGAGATTCCGGGAGTCAAGGCGGTCAAGCCGAGAGTCTGGGGCTATTATTACGATGCTCTGACCGGGACGAATTATACATTGCAGGGTTTTGATACCTTGGCAAATGAATTGAGCCTGCTGAACGGCCGCCTGCCGCGCGAAGAGGGAGAGTGTGCTATCGGTGCGGGGGTTGCCAGAAGCCGCCTGATACATCTGCAGGATGAACTGATTTTGATTGATTACGACAACATCGGCCGGATATTCACGGTGACCGGGGTCTTTGTCTCCGCCGCAGACCTGCTCACCCAGGACCTGGTGGTGATGCCAGAGGGTCCTTTGCGTCAGTTCTTCGGTATGCCTGACTCTCTTGCCACGGATCTGGCGGTCGAGGTTTATAACCCGAACGAGGTCGACACGATCGCCAACAAGATCAAGCGGTCACTGCCCGACTCCCGACCGATTACACAGAGTGAACTGTTACGGACTTACCATGCGGTCTTCGATTGGCGTGGCGGCATGATGCTGGCGCTCTTCTCCTCGGCCCTGATGGCGTTCTGCATTCTGGCCTGGGACAAGGCGACCGGTCTCAGTGCCGGGGAAAGACGCGAGATCGGTATTCTGAAAGCTGTCGGCTGGGACACCGGCGATGTGCTGCTGCTCAAGTTATGGGAGGGATTGGCCCTGTCTCTGCTGGCGTTCCTTTCAGGATGTCTGATCGCTTTTATTTTGGTCTTCTGGTGGGGAACACCAGTTCTCGGCGGTATCCTGCGCGGTTGGTCCGTGCTCTTCCCGGCGCTTCGGCCGACTCCCTTCATTGATTTTTACCAGCTTGGTACGCTGGCCTTTTTGACCATTATCCCTTACGTGGCAAGCACTGTCATTCCAGCATGGCGGGCAGCGGTGACCGACCCCGACGAAGTGATGCGTGCGTCATGAATCCTTTGATTCGTACCGAAGAGGTCTGCAAGACCTACCATCCCCGCAAAGCTGATGCGACTCAAGCGGTTGCCGGCATCACTATGCAGGTCGCTTCCGGTGAAGCTGTGGTACTCAAAGGGCCAAGCGGCTCAGGCAAGACATCATTACTGAGTCTGGTCGGTTGTATGACCCGGCCGACCAGCGGACGGGTGATTGTTACCGGGGAGGAAGTGTCGCGGTTGCCCGAACGGTTTCTGACCCTGGTGCGGCGACGGACGTTCGGTTTTGTTTTCCAGCAGTATCATCTGATTCCTGAGCTGAGTGTCCGGGACAATGTCATGCTGCCGCTCTATCCTGAGCGCCTC
This sequence comes from Desulfuromonadales bacterium, assembly GCA_014860225.1. GTDB lineage: Bacteria > Desulfobacterota > Desulfuromonadia > Desulfuromonadales > BM103 > M0040. Next base: position 40,878 of record JACZKE010000053.1, on the reverse strand, counting down.
TCTGCCAACGAGATGGGACGGAGAGTTGCAGCGGCTCTCGCTGAAGTCGAACTGACCGGGCTTGCCCGCCGCCGGGTGACCGAGCTTTCCGGCGGAGAACAGCAACGGGTGGCCATTGCCCGTGCCCTGGTCAACGAGCCGCGTGTACTAATTGCCGATGAACCGACTGCCCACCTTGACAGCCGGCTCAGTACTGTTCTTCTCGAACGCTTTGCCGCACTCAAGCAAGCCGGATTGACATTGGTGATTGCCACCCACGATCCCCAGGTCTATACACATCCCCTGGTGGACCGGATCATCGAATTACACGACGGCCGTCTGTGTAAAGAGGGTGGGGCATGATTCTGCATCCGGGGGTGCTGGCACTGCTCCTGGGTGGACTGGTCAGCCTGTTGATGCTGTCAGCTGGCGCTCTGCTTGGTATCCGGATAGCGCGCCGCTGGAACCCGGACGGTGCTGAAGCCGACCAGCTCAGTCTTGAGCGACGCGCCTGGCTGGTGGCTGTCCTTGTGCGCTGGGCCATCGTCTTCGAAGCCCTGTCGTTACTACTCTTTATCTATACCGCAGAGGTCATTCACCCCTTGTTCGTCGGGGCCATGTGCGCTACCGGCACGCTCAACGCCAACCCGATCGGCTGGCACCTTATCTGGATCAAGCTGCTGCTGTTTTTGCTCGGCGGTCTCTGGATGGTACTTAACCATCTCGATCTGCAATGCCCAGAGGCGCCCCTGACCCGATTCAAGTTCATTGCCCTGATACCATTTTTGCCGCTGGCCATAGCTGATCTGACTCTGATGGTGATCTACTTTGCCGGCCTCGAGCCAGAAGTGATAACCTCATGCTGCGGGGCGCTGTTCAGCAGTGGAGGGGATGGACTCGCCAGCGAACTGGCGGCGTTGCCTCTGCGGCCGATGATGATTGTCTTCTACGCGGGGCTTGCTGCTTATGGGTGCCTGGTGCTGTTAAGCTTGTTAAGCCGGCGGCCGTGGATGCATTATCTTCTGGCTCTGGCCTCCGGCCTTTTTCTTGTTCTGGGACTGACCGCCATAGTCTCTTTCATCTCACTTTACATTTACGAACTGCCGACTCATCATTGTCCTTTCGACATGCTTCAGAGATCTTCGAATTTTGTCGGGTACCCGATTTACCTCAGCCTGCTGGGTGCGACCATCTGCGGCCTGGTCCAGGCCATGCTAGAATATCTATGCCGGATCCCCGGTCTCAGTGTTATTACGTCTCGAGCTCAGAGGCCATGGCTTCTGATGACTTTGTTTTTTTGGATGCTGTTTGCTTTATTAACGGGGTGGCCGGTACTCTTCGGACCTTTGGCAATGACCGCTTATTTTTGACATGACCAGTCGCTGTCTCATAACTCAGGCTAAAAGGAGTAAATAATGAAAAAAACGGTTTTTTCTCTGATCTGTCTATTGCTCTTATCGATCTTCACTGTATTCAATGCGGTCGCAGAGGAAAAAAGATATAAAAGAACGGAAGAAGTTTATGTGGTTCCGGATGTTGTTTTGACCAATCAGGATCGGCAGAGTGTGCACCTGGTTGAACTCCTTGCTTCAGACAAACCGGTACTGGTTGACTTTATTTATGGGACCTGTACGACTATCTGTCCGATTCTCTCTGCGGGCTATTCGAATCTGCAGCGAAAACTCGGTGAGGATTCGGACCAGATTCAACTGGTTTCAATCTCAATTGATCCGGAATATGATACGCCTGAGGTCATGACCGAATATTTGTCCCGTTACCAAGCCAAGCCGGGCTGGGACTACCTGACCGGGAGCCGGGTAGACATCGAAAAGGTGATGCATGCCTTTGATGCATATGTTCAGGATAAAATGTCCCATTACCCGCTGACTCTGATTCGCTCACCGGAAGGAAGCACCTGGATCAGGATTTATGGACTGGTCGGCACAAAAGAACTCAAACAGGAAGTAGACGCTCTTTACAAAAACTGATTACGTTGCCAGGAGGCTGACGACAGACTCCTGGTCGATTTCTTAAAATATTCAGGTCAATTCGAGGAAATACGATGATCAAAAAAATAAGTTTGCTGAGCGTGCTGCTTTTTTTTATTGCGACATCGGTTCTGGCGGACCAGCCAGCCACCGTCGCTGGCTACTCTCCTGAAGAAGCTATGCGTCTGGGCGAGCGGATGTACCGAGAGGGCCTTCTTCCTTCCGGAGAGCCGATGCAGGCTCTGGTTCAACTGGATATTCCAGTGGAGGGGACCATGTTCACCTGTGACAATTGTCACCTCAGAAGTGGCTTGGGGACGGTTGAAGGAACCATCATTACGCTACCCACCAATGGTGATAAATTGTATCGCACGTTTCGTGCCGGTGCCGAGATTGAAACCCGTCCTGCCCGCACCCTTCTTGCCAAACCGTTCCAGAGTGGGGATCTCCGCCCGGCTTACACAGATGAAACCCTTGCCGATGCACTTCGCAACGGTATCGATCCGAATGGACGTGAATTTGATTGGACCATGCCCCGCTATCTTCTTGACGATCATGAAATGGAGATCATGGTCCACTATCTGAAGAATTTATCGGCAGAATATTCTCCCGGGGTCACCGATACGGAAATCCGTTTTGCCACGATCGTTGCCGACGGCGTGCCACAAAAAGATCGCGATGCCATGCTCTTACCCCTTCAGGCTGCGGTTAAAGATCGCAACGCCCAATCCCGTCACCAGGAATCCCGGGCCAGGCAAGGTCCATTTTACAAGCAGGATAAGTTCTCTGCTTATCGAAAAACGGTCCTTGATGTCTGGGAACTCAAGGGCCCACGCGAAACCTGGCGCGACCAGCTGGCATTGTATTATCAAAAAACTCCGGTATTCGCACTGCTGGGCGGCATCGTCACGGGAGACTGGTCTCCTGTGCATGAATTTAGTGAAGAACATGAGATTCCCAGCATTTTTCCGGTGACTGATTTGCCGGTTCTCGATGATGACTGGTATACCCTGTATTTCTCCAAAGGATATTATCAGGAGGGTGAAACCGCTGCCAGATTTCTGCACAACATGAAGCTTACCGGCGACACTCCTGTTATACAGGTGTTTGTTGATGATCCGGAAAGCCATTTGCTTGCCTCAGGGTTCCGGCAGACATTAAAGATGTTTGGCCAGGCCCTTTACGTTGACCAGATGGCCGATCCGGCGACTTTGAAGAGTACGGTTTTTTGGAGTGATTTGAAAAGGCGCTATCCCGATGCCGTGTTCGCACTCTGGGCTGGTCCCGGGGGTGTCCAGGCACTACCCTTTATAACAAGTGAAGAGTCGGGGCCCGAGATCATATTCATGTCGTCAAGGCTCCTTGGAGAAGAAAATAGTGCTTTGCCAGAGAATGTACGGGACATTGTTCACATAACTTATCCGTATCGACTGCTCACGCAAAAGACTGCGATTGAAAAGACCGTCAGGTCCTGGTTGAAGATCCGGAACATACCCATAAGCAACATCGACATTCAGTCAAAAATGTATTTTCTCGGTTGGATGCTGACCGGCGTGACGCGCATGATGAGCGACGATTTTTACCGGGACTATTTTTTGGATGTATTTGATATGATGCACGATGAAAGTTATGCTATTGCCACCTATCCCCGGGTCAGCTTTGGCCCCGGGCAGCGTTATGCCTCGAAAGGTTGTTTTGTCGCGAAGCTCAGCAAGGGGGCACAGCCTGAGCTTGTCCCGATCAGCGGCTGGATTGTGCATTAATTGTTCCTGCATGAGATTTCATAATGAATCCGGGCAGATGTCCTTAGTTTTTTGCGATGTCCATTTAAAGAAAAGAAAGGTCTATAACATTGATGAATCTCTCAATTGTTTCTTCTGGTAGAAGCCTGCTTGTTTCCAAAACCCTGCAGTTGCTTGTATATGGTTGCATTTTGTTGCTGGTGCTCAGTGGCTGTCAGACTGTGGGCAAGACTCCAGTCCGCGCTGAGACTGACACCTCAGTCGTCGAAGCGAAGGAAGCTGCTGTTGTCAACAATCGGGTTCTTGAGAACCTGGGCATTGAAGTCATTGCCATCCGTACAACGGCAGCCGGTTCCATGCTCGACTTTCGCTTCAAAGTGCTGGATAAAGACAAAGCAATGCCCTTTTTCCTTAAAGAGCTTAAACCCCATTTGATCGACGAAAATACGGGTGCAGCCCTTGAAGTGCCCGTTCCTGCAAAGGGTGGACCCATGCGACCGACGTCTCGTGACCCCCGGGTAGGGATCACTTATTTCATGTTGTTCGGTAACCCTGGTAACTTTGTCAAAAAGGGCAATCCGGTCACGATTGTGGTTGGCGAAAATCGGGTGGAAAACCTGGTTGTAGAATAATCACTGATTTCAGTGCGTGAATTTGCTTGTTACCTGCCAGACACTGGGCCGCGGGACATCTGTCCTTTTTTAAACGGACCTATAACCCAAACAAAGGTCAGTCCAAAAATTAACGCAGAGACACGGAGACGCTGTGAAGAATGACCAAGGTGTCCGTCATTTTGCCCTCGAAATGTTTTTTTACTCTGCGTCGCGTTAAACCTTCTTTTGGGTTATAGAACCGTTTTTAAATGAGGATGAGGCGACTCTCTTACAATACAAAACCTTGTTTGAAACGGCTAAACGCAGCCACAAAAAAAACCATCACCAGGTTTACGAAAAACCCTACCGGCGAAAGAAGGGAATTCCTACCGTGCGCTTTTGCTCAAGCTTTCCTTGTGATTAGTTTGATGACAACTCTACAAGTGCTTGTAATCACGTAATAAAGTAAGAAAACGATTGTTTACATTAAGGGTAAATAATGACGTGAATCACTAAATATTAGGTGCTTATAACATTAACGGATGCTTGACTGTTAAAGTCATCATTGGTTAAATAAACAAAAGTTCAACAGGTTTGCAGCAAAAGCTGTAACTGCGAACCTGGGTTATCGTTTTTTTAAAATGTTATTTTATCTATTTGTTCATTAGTTACTTTCAGGACTTAAATATTATGCCTGCCAATCAGACAGCAAATGAATCTGCCCCCGTAGCTTTCATTTCAGCTGCCAATAAGTTGATTGCTCCCCTGTTATTGCAACCACATGCTGTTGATCAAACGAAACAGCCGGTCCGGGAATGCCGTATGGCAAGACAACCTGGTCGGCTGTTTTGTTTTTATAAAATCGCTCTAAAACCTTTGACCGAAATATTCGAGGCTGTTCAGAGCCCGGATTTCTTTCTGCTGGGAGGAACGTGAGATGAGCAAAAAAGGTCGTGGTCGTAAATTTATCGTATCCGTATTGAACGTTTTGGTTATCGCACTGCTTGCAGGATTATTCCTGTCTCCACCGGTCCAGGCCTTTACGCTGCACGTGATTGACGGTCAGACGAATACACCGATGACCGACACGGCCTTCCGCTGGATGGTCGAGGTAGACAATACGTTTAACACCGTTCCCGGGGCTGAAGTGACAGACCAGTTGTCATTTGCCATACACAACAGTTATGCACCGGTGGCGATGCTTACTGATGGTTCCCCGGCTAAGGGCGATGGCTCAGCCGGTACTGCAAGCGTGAATGTTGGCACGGCGGGCCGGTATTATGTCACGGTTATGCCTAACAGCGGTTATGCTATTGGCGGGGCCCAGGTTCCGGTAGGCGCAACAGACGTTTATGTCTATGTTGAGCCTTATCCGTTACCCACGGCGCAAATTACGGTCTTCGTCTTCAAGGACCACTGGCCGATCAACAACGCTCCCGACCTAGTAGACAACGAGCCCGGCCTGGGCGGGGCGACACTAATCATCAGCGATGCGGCCGGCCCGTTGTGGCAGGATGCTTTCGGCAACCCGCTCGGGACGATGTATGATGAGGCATGCGTTGCAACTGCTTTCGATCCGGAAACATGTGCAACCACCATCGGCGATGGCGTACTCACCACCCTGACAGTCGAGGATTACTGCGGGTCCCTGGGACTTGAGGTCAATACCGATCCGTTGGTTGCCGGCTACTGTGTTGACATAGCCGATCCGGTTCCAAATCCAAACCTGAACCCGTACAACCTGATGCCGGGCGAGGCCATCGTCAAATACATTCCGCCAGGCAAGTATGGCATCGTCGTCAACCCACCGAATGACGGCAAAGAATACATCCTGACCTCGACCATTGAAGGAACGCCGACCGTGGACGCCTGGGTATTGGCGAACGAGGCGCCGTTCTTCGTTGAGCAGTTCGGTGCAGCCTCTCCCTGGCACGCCTTTTTTGGTTTTGTTACCCCTGCGGAACTGCCTTGGGTGGCGACCCCTCCCGTCCCTGGTGAGGGTGAAACTTTCGGCTCACTGTCAGGGGAAAACCGCTTCAATCATTTCGCCCGGCCCCCCAATAACCAGGCGTTCGCTATCGGTCCGCCGGTCGACAACTGCTGGGTTGGCGTGAACGACGCGGTTACCGGGCAGGGCCTGTACGCCGCGTCCTGCGAAGAGGACAGTACCTTCACTATCAGTGGGATTCCCGAAGGGCAATACGAACTTGTCACCTGGGATCTCCCGCTCGATGCGCTTTTCAGTTTCCATGCATTCCAGATGCCTGAAACAATTGATGTCAACGGAGAACCGGTCGATCCTCCAAACTACAACATTGACAACGGCGCAGGGGAGCCAAGGGTTTTTCTCTCAAGTCGTTGGTTCGGTACTTTGAAAGGCAACATCTTCGTCGATGGCAACGAAAACGGTTTCCCCGATGATGACATGGGCGGATTGATTGACCAGGCGGTCAACCTTCGTTTCCGCGACGGCACGATCTATCAGGCGACCGTGTCTGACCCTGCAGGAGACTATGAGTTGACCGAAGTTTTCCCGTTCTTCAAATGGCTGATCGCAGAAGTCGACTTTTTGCGCTATAAAGCGACCGGTATGACAGCAGCCGCAGACATGGGGGGTCCCATCCCGCTAGCCGACGGTTGGGTTTCGCCGTCCTTCGACGCACTGACCCCTCAGCCGCAGACCACTGATGGCAGCTTCGATGGCCCGCCGATCGACAACCCCAACACTGGCAACAACCTGTCCCGCACGGAGGAGGGCGAGGTCTTGACCCAGGCGATACAGCTTTATCTCACCCAGACCAATGTGATCGATTGGGGCAAGAATTTCTACGGTCCGGGACCGGACGGAGTTGCCGGCACCCTGGATGACGAAAACGGCGGTATCTCGGGCATTGTCTACTATGCCGTAACCCGCGCCGAGGATGACCCTCGCTATGCAGCGGCCGAAACATGGGAGCCGGGTATCCCCAATGTACAGATGAACCTTTATCATGACGATGTCGCGCCGTTCGGCACGATCGACTGTCTCGATGAGTTCGGTGACCCACTGCCGGTCAGCGAACAGTTGACCTGTACTCCGGAGTTGGCCGATATCGATAATCCGCCGTTCAGCAATTTCCCGGGTGCGGAAGATATCGACCACAACAGCAACGGTACCTTCGACTACGGTGATGCTGTACAGATCACCTATACCGACAGCTTTGATGACAACAAGCCGACCGGTTGTATCCAGGATTTACCTGTTGTCCATGGTAATGCTGTCACGCCTTGCTTCGATGGCTATGGCACCTGGAACCAGGTGCGCGACGGAGTGTTCGATGGTGGCTATGCCTTCGGCGACCACTATGAACGCGGCATGCGTGTCGGCGTGCCGGGCGGAGACGCGCCGATTCCCCTGCAGAGCGGGACCTATATCGTTGAAGCTGGAACGCCACATGGATACATCCAGGTCCGTGAAGAAGACAAGAACGTCGATTTCGGAGACGAGTTTATCCCCAGCACTCAGGCGTTGCCGCCTGTCTGTGTCGGTGAACCGCGAACCGTACCACCCTATTTGTCCCTCTGGACTGATGATGCCGGAGCGATCCTGCCCGATGTAAGTTTTTCCGTGGCCGACCTCTCTGCACCATTTTCCGGGGATGTACGGCCCTTGTGCGATCGCAAGCAGGTGAGCCTGAGATCAGGCCTCAACGCTGCGGCCGAATTCTTCTTCTTTACCAAGGTGCCCAAGGCGGCGCGCGGTGTAGGCTTTATCAATAATGACCTGGCGCCCGAGTTCAACATGGCCAGCCCGGCCTTCGGTGAGAAGATGGCGCCGTCCTGGCTGCCGGTCTCACTGCGCGACTGGAATGGTCGCGAAGTGGCACGTACGTATTCCGATGAATTCGGCTCCTACGAATTCCTCGTACCGGGGTCCTATACGGTCAACCAGGCCTCGCCGACCGGCGTGACCCTGGCCATGTATAATATCATCCTCAATGACCCATTGAAGCCGAATCCGGCAAATCCGACCGGTGCGCGCATCCCCGATGAATGGCATGCAACCGAGTACTCCGTGCCACCATGGGTGTTCCAGTTCGAAACAGGACGGACCAGCTATATCGATTCGCCGATCGTGCCGACGGCAGCCTTTGTCGGTTATCCTTCCACGCCGCTGGATGTAAATCCACCGAGCGGTATACCTGTGATCTTTTCGGTGAATCAGTCCGGAGGAGTGGGTGCGGTTGTGTGTGCCCCGGGTGATCAGATCGTGATCACCTCACAGGGGACGGTAGATGGCCGCGACAACGGCTTCGGCTCCATCCCCGGGACGGTGTTCCTCAGTGGCATCAGGCTGCCTGTCGCCCCTGGCGATTGGACCAATACAAGCATCACGGCGACCGTTCCGGCCGGTGTGCCATCCGGGACCTTGACTGTGACCCGCGGTGATAATGACAACACCAGTGTGCTTGGTACCGAAGTTCTGGTAGGGGGTTGTACCAACGACCTCTTCGTTGATGCCAATAATGGCGTGGATGATCCGGCTGGCGGAACTTCCGAAGCGCCGTTCAAGACGATCCAGTACGCCATTGACAGTGATCAGGCGAGTGCCGGTACGCGTATCTTTGTCACCGAAGGCACTTATAATGAGCAGGTCATCCTGTACAAGGAGGTCTCTCTGATCGGGTCCGGGGTAGGCACAGTCATCAACTCCCGCCCGGCGGTGCAGAGCCTCATCCAGGTCTGGCGCGACAAACTGACTGCTCTCGGCGGTACACCTGATGCCGCGATCGAGGTGCCGGGCATCATGATAACCTTCCCTGAACTTATATATCCGCTGGGCAGGACTCATGAAGCTGAAATTGTCATCGAAGGCTTCAAGATCACTGGTGGTACTGTCGGTGGCGGGATTTACGTGCTCGACAATGGCGCCAATGCCGAAATCCGCAACAACCTCATCACTGGCAACCAGGGTCAGCTTGGTGGCGGGATCACTGTCGGTATCCCTGGCGCAGCCAATGTCAACAATACCGGCATCCATATTCACAAAAACCAGGTCTTCACAAACTCCGGTGTCAATGGCGGCGGCGGGGTCGTTCTGTACGAAGCCTCTCACAACTACCTGGTTGAGAACAACGTTATCCTGGGTAACTTCAGCCGCGGCAACGGTGCCGGTATCAGTCATGTCGGTAACAGTGATGGCGGCAGGATTCAGGCTAACGTCATCGCGCTGAACGAGAACTTCTACTTTGCCCCCGGCCCAAATGGGGATGGTGGTGGCATCTATATCGGCAACATCGGTGACGGCACCGGTTCCGTGGTGATCGACGCCAACCTGATCAAGAGTAACCTGACCGGTTCCGGTTTTGGCGGCGGGATTCGTATCGAGGGGCTTAACTCAGCGGACACAGACGTTGACTATACTGCCGAGATCTACAACAACATCATTGTCAACAACGTCGCGGCCATGGCAGGTGCAGGGATTTCCTTGCAGGATGCTGCTTTCGTGTCGATTGTCAATAATACCATCGCACACAATGACAGCACCTCCACGGCCTTGCTGGCTTTCCCGAACACCAATCTGAACGCCTCGGTGCCAATGCCGGCGGGTATTCAGGCGAATGTCCACAGTGCGGGTCTCGCTGCGGCGCTGGGCACCAATGTCCCCAATCCGGTCCTGGTGAACAACATCGTCTTCCAGAACCGCTCCTTCTATCATGAGGGGTTGAATGTTGGCTCTAACGCGCTCGTAGACACCGGTTACTGGGATCTCGGAATCACCGGACAGGCTGTTCCCGGCACCAGTGCGCTAAACCCGGTCTCCTCGGTGCTGAGCAGTCTCACAGGAGCCTTCGGAGAAGATTACAACGATGGTGGTAGCAATATCATCTCTGATCCGGCCTTCAACCTGGGCTATTTCAACACGCTGCAAAGTGCTGCGACCCTCGATGAGGGCGGCAACAACATTTCGGTACGGTTCGATGAGCTGGACCTGACCTTTGGTAATTACCATTTGACTGGCACGTCACCGGCCATCGACGTTGGTGCTGCCGTCGTAGCCCCGGAACTTGCGATGGATTATGACGGTGATGTCAGACCCCAGGGTGGAGCACCTGATATCGGTGCGGATGAGATCCCGGTACCCACACCGATCGGTGTTTTCAGGAGCGGACCATGGTTCCTGGACGCCAATGGCAACGGGGCCTGGGATCCTGATACCGATACCATGTATGCCAACTTTGGTCAGGCTGGTGATCTTCCGGTTGTCGGCGACTGGCCTGATGATGCTGTAAACCAGGTTCAGATCGGGGTCTTCCGTAACGGCACCTGGTATTTAGATGCTAATGGCAACGGGGCCTGGGATCCTGATACCGATACCGTATATGCCAACTTTGGTCAGGCTGGCGACCTCCCGGTTGTCGGCGATTGGAATGGTGACGGCGTACTCCAGATCGGCGTCTTCCGCAACGGTATCTGGTATCTTGATGCAAACGGCAACGGTGCCTGGGATTCCGGTATCGATACCGTGTATGCCAACTTTGGCCAGGCTGGCGATCTCCCGGTTGTCGGTGACTGGAACGGCGACGGTGTCTCATCTGAGGTCGGCGTTTTCCGCAACGGCACCTGGTATCTGGACGCTAACGGCAGCGGTATATGGGGCCCCGGCTCCGATACGGTGCTTATCAACTTCGGCCAGGCTGGAGATTATCCGGTTACTGGTAACTGGCTGAACGATTAATTAACCATCGGCTAGGACTCTCCCCACCAGTAGAAACTGGTGGGGAGGATTTGAGGATGAAGCAAAGGCTGTCTGTCATGACTCTGTTCGCCTCAATGAATAATGAACAATATAGAAGTAAAAGTTATTTTCTCTTGTAACTAAAACATACAACCTTTGATGGCTTTCGCCCGTGCACTGTCGAAAAGTTTTCTCTGAAAGGAGTTCATTATGAGGCATCATAGAGCATTCAGTATCATTTCAATCCTTGCCCTGTTGTTTTGTCTGGGGGTGATGCCCGCCTGGGCTGAATTCAGCGTCCAGTGCCCACCTGATGTAGATGGGATTGATACCGATGGGGATGGTGATGTTAATAACGATCATGTCTGCGTACATCTGAGCAGTGGTGATGGGTTCATTAAAATGGCTGACGGACGCGACAGTTACATCTTCGGCTTTGCGTCTCATCGATTAGCAAATTCGGACCCGGTCGTGTTCCAGCCAGAGCCAGGAGAATCCCGTCCGCCGGCAGAAAGTATCGGTTTACCGACCAGTGAGGGCGGATTGAACCTGGGCGCCACTTTCCCTGCGCCGACCATCGAAGTCCGCGAAGGGCAGAAACTCTACCTGACCCTGAGTAACGTCGGCATGTTGATGCGTCCGGACCTGTTCGACCCGCACACGGTTCATTATCACGGTTTTCCCAATGTTGCCTCGATCTTCGACGGCCTGCCGGATTCTGCGATCTCCATCAATATGGGCTTCAGCCTGACCTATTTCTACAACCTGGTTGAGCCGGGCACGTTTATGTATCACTGTCACGTGGAAGCGACCGAGCACATGCAGATGGGTATGCTCGGCAATATCTACGTTCGTCCGATGCAGGACCTCACAGATGGCACTGATCTCGGTTATCCCAGCTATGCCTACAATGATGGCGATGGAACCACTGGCTATCATGTTGCCAAGCCTCTGCAGATTCACTCCTTTGACCCGAATTTCCACGACGCCAATGAATTGGTTCAGCCTTTGCCTTTTGCGCTTATGCATGACCGGTACCCGATGTTCAATGGTCGGGGTTACCCGGATACGCTGAACCCGGACAACATCGCAAACCAGGAGCTTTACGAGGCTCAGTTGATGGATTCCATCATCGAGGTACCTCAGGGCGAGCGGGTTCTTCTGCGACTCTCGAGCCTGGCAACAGTCGACTTCTATACGGTTGCTTCACCGAGCATTCCGATGACCGTAGTCGGCCAGGGCGCGCGCATCCTGCGAACTGCTGGTGAAACGGACGGAGTACAGGACCTGTTCTACACCACACATTCGGTGACACTCGGGGGTGGTGAAGCGAAGGATATCCTTCTTGATACCACCGATATTCCTGAAGGAACTTATTTCATTTATACAACTAATCTTAACAACCTGAGCAATGACCAGGAAGATTACGGCGGGATGATGACGGAAATCGTTGTGCAGGCAGCCGCACTGTAGGATACGTGTTGAATCGGTTCAAGACCTTTGGAGGAAACGATGATGTATATCAAGAATTTTAGAAAACTCAACAGTGTTCTGCTGTTATCGGCCCTGCTCATGTTTGCCGGGATGGGGACCGGCCAGGCAAAAATTGACGGCTTGGAAGGAGTCACAACATTTAATTTTACGGCCAAAGCGGGTCATATAACGACCGGCGAAGGGAACACCGTGCTGTTCTGGGGATATGCCGATGACGGCGGTCACCAGGGCAGCCTCAGCGGCCAGGCTCAATATCCAGGACCGACAATTATTATCAACGCAGGTGAATCGATCACCATTAACCTGACCAATCACCTGCCACAAGCGACATCGATGCTTTTTCCCGGCGCCGATGTGGTCAACGCGACCGGCAATATAGCAGGGACCTTGACCATGGAAGCGGCCTTTGCCAACGGTACTGCCCAATACCAGGTCACCTACAACCAACCCGGCACCTACACTTATTACAGCGGCACCAATATGGATCTGCAGGTGGAGATGGGATTGGTCGGCGCCATCGTCGTCCGCTCAGGCACAGCTGGCCAAGCTTATGATTCTGCCGACAGCAGCTACGATTACGAGACACTGTTTCTCCTCACCGATATGGACCCGGTGATCCATGATCTTGTCGAGTTCGGCCGCTTCGATGAGATCGATTTGACAAAGCGTAATGCTGTCTACTGGTTCATCAATGGCCGGAACGGTCCCGATACCCTGCTTGATCCTTTTGTGTCCTGGCTGCCGACTCAGCCATACAACAGCCTGCCGCGCATCCGGCCTTGTGAAAATCTTCTGCTGCGTCTGGTCGGTGGTGGCCTGGATGGACACCCATTTCATACCCATGGGAATAATATCAACGTTATCGCCAAGGATGCTCGCCTGCTGTCGACTGACGGAGCTACGGCCGACCTTGCGTTCTCAGATTTCACCCAGTCGGTTTATCCCGGAGAGACTTATGATGCCCTGTTCACCTGGACCGGAGCAAACATGGGCTGGGATTATTATGGTCATGCTACCGAAGATGTAGAAACAATGACGGCATGTGAGCAGCAGGTAGAAGCAGATTTCGGCCCGGGGGCCTCTTCTCACGGATTGCCTATCCCTGTCACCCTGCCGGCTATCTCTGAGCTGACCTTCAGCCCCTTCTACAGCGGCAGTCCCTACCTGGGTGGTGGTTCTTTCTTGCCACCGGGAGAGGGCGGCTTCAACCAGAATGGCGGTTTTTATTACATGTGGCATTCGCACAATGAGAAAGAGCTTACAAACTGGGACATCTTCCCTGGTGGTATGCTGACCTTCCTCATTATCGAGCCACCCTCAGTGACTATCGAATAGGAAGGGGGGCTGAGCTATGAGAGGCTTAATGATGAAAAAACTTCGCACACTCGTATTTTCTGTCGGGCTGGTTATGATGATTGCCGGACCGGCCTTGGCTGTAGATGTCGATCTGGTGGCAGAAAAGATTAATCTCACAATGCCGGGTACCGGTGAGGTGATCCCCATGTGGGGTTATCGACTTGCAACGGATGATCCCGGAACGGCGACCGTGCCTGGACCGACGATCTCTTTGACCACTGCCGACACCCTGACCATCAATCTTAACAATGCTCTTGATGATCTGGGGCCTGGTTTGGTCGAACCGACCTCGATCGTCATCCCGGGTTTGATCGCGACCGAAGCCGGTGCCATGGTGCCGACCTGGACGGATGGTACTTCCGGTTCACGTGGTGGCGACGTAACCAAGCGGGTGAGGTCCTTCACCCATGAAGCTCTACCGGGCGGGAACGCAACTTATGTATGGGACACCCTCACCCCCGGCACCTACTTGATCCAGAGTGGTACGCATCCGGCGGTTCAGGTGCAGATGGGTCTGTACGCCATGCTCAAGGTCGATGATGTTGGTGGGTCATCAGTTTACGATACACCTTACAACAACGAAGTGGACATGCTGTTTAGTGAAATCGATCCGGTGATACACAATGCCGTGGCCACGGGCAACTATGGCCCAGGACAAGAGATAACCAGTACAATCGATTATGACCCCAGGTATTTCCTTCTCAACGGTGTGCCGTATTACGATGCCGGGGATCTGGGAGTTCCTGTAGTGCCAGGGGATAACCTGGTGCGCTTTTTGAATGCTGGGCTCCAGACTCGCGTTCCCCAGTTGCTGGGTGCTTATATGACCCTGCTGGGTGAGGACGGCAACCAGGTTCCTTTTGCCAAGGATCAGTCCTCCCTGGTCTTGCCGGCCGGCAAAACATTCGATGTTATCGTTACGGCCGACAATTTAACCGAGATTCCCATATACGATCGTCGCTTGGCCTTTTCGCCACATGTTGTTCAGAAGGCGGTCCTTGCAGAAAAATTCGGAGTCTTCCGTAGTGGCCCATGGTTTCTGGATGCCAATGGCAATGGGGCCTGGGACCCAGGCACCGACGCCGCCTATGTCAATTTCGGCCAAACTGGCGATCAAACAGTTGCAGGTGATTGGAACAACGACAGTTTCTCCCAGATTGGTGTTTTCCGTAATGGCCCCTGGTACCTGGATGCTAACGGCAACGGGGCCTGGGATCCCCTTGTCGATACAGTCTATGCTAACTTCGGTCAGACTGGCGACCAGGCGGTTGCTGGCGATTGGGACGGTAACGGTATTGACCAGGTCGGCGTCTTCCGCAACGGCACCTGGTATCTGGATGCAAACGGCAATGGAGCCTGGGATCCGCTTATCGATACAGTCTATGCCAACTTCGGTCAGGTGGGTGATATCGCGGTTGCAGGTGATTGGGACGGAAACGGGATTGACCAGGTCGGCGTCTTCCGCAACGGCACCTGGTATCTGGATGCAAACGGCAACGGAGCCTGGGACCCCGATACTGATACCGTATATGCCGTCTTTGGCCAAGCAGGTGACATCCCAGTTACAGGTGATTGGATCGGCGACGGAACCACCCAGATCGGTTTCTTTAGAAACGGTTCATGGCATCTCGACATGAATGGCAATGGGATTTGGAATGCCGGTATCGACGTTGAGTTTGCTAATTTCGGCCAGGCGGGTGATAAGCCTGTCACCGGCAATTGGCCATAAACTTACATTTAAGGAATTAATTACACCATTTTTTGATTGAATGCAGATACTGGAGGTGGAAGAGTAATCTTCCCCTCCATTTTTTATTATGAAGCCGTTTGTGTTATTTGCTTTGTTGCATCTGTAAATATGTCCCACCCATACGTAAACAAACGCAAATTATCTCCAATGTCCTCAGATTGTCTTGAACTTATGGTGCAAATCGACACTGAAGTTGAGGTATAATGCCCTGTAAACAGACATCTATCTTTATATCTTTCCTGGGATATCGGCGCATGAATTATATATGTTTGAGAATAATCCTGTCGGTCTTCGTGGGACTCTTTCTGCTCCCGTTTCCGACTACATCAGCTACTGCGGCCTCAATTGACACCATGCTGCAGAATAAACTTGTTTTTGCCGATCCTGATGAAATGATTCCGATTATCGTTCGGATGAAAGATTCTGTAGCTGTTCAGGCTCTTGCCGTTCCAACGCGCAAGAAGGGATACCTTCGGGCACAGGGTCGAGCGAATCTGGTTCATACGCTCAAATCACGAGCGAAGCATAGTCAACAGTCCCTTAAAAGTCTGCTCGATTACCACGGGGTTTCCAGGTACAAAGATCTCTGGTTGATAAACGGCACGGCTTTTCTGGCTAAACCTGCATTGATCGAAGAAATCTCCCGACTGCCGGAAGTGGAGTCACTTGTCCTTGATCAGGTTGTCGAGATACCAGAAGTTGTCATGAGCCAGGCTTCAGGCCCGGCAGAGCCGAATATCGACCAGGTTAAAGCCCCAAGCCTATGGGCCCTTGGCTATGCCGGTCAAGGAACCACGGTGGCCATCGTCGATAGTGGTGTCGATGTCAACCATGCAGATCTGGGAGAACGCTGGCGTAGTGGAACCAACAGCTGGTACGATCCCAATGGAGAACATCCTGCTGTGCCAACGGATCTTAATGGTCACGGGACTCAGGTTGCAGGTCTGGTCCTTGGCGGTAATAACGATGGCACCTACATCGGTGTTGCGCCCGATGCTGAATGGATTGGAGTGAAAATATTCGCTGACAACGGGTTGGCTTCGAATAGCGCCATCCATGCCGGCTTCCAGTGGCTGCTCGATCCGGACGATAACCCGAACACCGACGATGCTCCGGACATCGTAAATAACTCCTGGGCTTTTGAGACCTCTACCGATGTCTGTAATACCCTGTCCAGAGAGTTTCAGGCTGATATCCAGGTATTGAAAGCAGCAGGAATTGCTGTTGTCTTTGCCGCCGGCAATACCGGACCGAGCACAAGTTCCAGTGTTGCTCCGGCTAACTATCCGGAAAGTTTCGCCGTCGGATCAGTCGGCACTTTCTTGTCTACGACTTTGATCAGTGATTTCAGTGCGCGTGGGCCCTCTGCCTGTGACGGTACGATTTATCCGGAAGTCGTTGCTCCCGGTTTCCTGGTCTGGACGAGCGATCTGACCGCTGGTGGTGCCTTTCCATTTTCCTATGCCCAGGTTAGCGGGACCTCTTTCTCAACTTCACATGTCAGTGGTGTCATGGCCCTGTTGCTGAGTGCTTTTCCTGGCGTTTCGGTCGATGCGATTGAAACAGCGCTCAAGCAGTCGGCGACTGATCTCGGAGCGGTTGGAGCGGATAATGTGTACGGGTTCGGACTGATTGATTCCCTGGCAGCATTCAACTACCTGAGTGGTCAACAGGATATTTCAGTGACTGACTCGATCAGTCCTGAAACTGACGGCCTGATTGCTTTCGGAGAAATCCCACCGCAAACTATCGCTTCCGCTACGGTATCCGTACGCAACTCCGGCAGCTTGCCCTTGTTGCTCGGTGTGGTTGATGACAGCTCGGTCGCAGCGCCGTTCTCAGTAACCAGTGATTCGTGCAGCGGCATGCGACTGGATGCTGGAGAGAGCTGCAGTATCGGAGTCAACTTCGCTCCGACGGCTGAAGGAAGCTTTGCCGGTAGTCTGGCGGTACTCTCCAATGTTATTGAACGTGAACGAGTGACGCTCGATCTGACCGGGATCGGCAGTCTGGAAGGACGAAAGGCCATCTCCGTCACCGACTCGATCAGTCCGGAGACCGATGGGATGGTCATCTTCTCCCAAATCACTCCCGGGGCCACTGATTCGGCCAGTATCTGGGTGCAGAATGTTGGCGATTCGCTATTGACGCTCGGAGAGGTTGATACCAATCTTGTAAAACCCCCCTTTTCTGTTATCAGCGATGCCTGCAGCGGTAGAGTTTTGCTTACCGCTGAGGTCTGTACCGTTGATGTCCGCTTCGCTCCGACTCTTCCCGGAAATTTCACAGGGAGTCTCGATATCCTTTCTGATGCAACCGGTGATGAACGTGCGACCGTCTTCCTGTCTGGCACAGGCAATACGCCGCCAATGCCACCACAATCGCTGGCGCCTGTAAATGGAGCAACGGTTGGCGACAGCGTAACGTTCAGTTGGCTGCCGGCCAGCGATGCTGATGGTGATACAGTCGCCCAGTTCCTTGTATATTCTCCTAATGCTGACTTCTCTTCAGCGACAACACGGGAAGTCGAGACCGTTCAGGCTGTTGCGTTAAGTGCCTGTTGCCTGCTGTTAGGAACCCTGATCCCTGGTCTGACACGGCGGCGACGCAATCTTGCTTTGGTGCTTGTTTTCTCAGGTCTGTTGCTGACTATAGCTGCCTGCGGTGGCGGGGGTGGTGGTGATGACAGCCCGGTCGATGACGGTGGTGTAGTGTTGCCGGCGGAGGCTCAGTCGATAACAGTCAATGGCCTGATATCAGGGACGACATACTATTGGAAGATCGTCGCCAGAGACAGTCGTGGTGCTGAGACCCAGAGTGAGGTCAGAACCGTTCTTGTACAATAACCGACGTTATGGTCACTTGCTGGAACAGGAATGCTTATAATTGAAGGCCTTTCGGTTTTGAGCGGGCTGACTTATTACGATCGTTAAAGTCGATAGCTAAAGTCGATAGCTCTTTGCAAAGGCTGCCAATATGTTTAGAATGACTGAGCAAGTTTTTCTTCTCCAGCCAATGGTGCATCATGAACTATCGTCAAATCCTGAAAAACAGCCCTTTTTTTGCAGGCCTTTCCGAATCAGATCTTGATGCCCTGCTGGGCATTGCCCGCATCCGCGAACATCCGCGCGGTGAGCTGCTCTTTTCCGACGGGGAAGAGGCCGCCGGTTTTTTTATGGTGCTGGATGGCAAGGTGAAAGTCTACAAACTTTCTCCAGACGGTAAAGAACGGATTCTGCACGTCATCCATCCCGGAGGAACATTTGCAGAGGCGGCAATTTTCGGTGATGGGTTGTATCCTGCGTATGCTGAACCGTTACAGACTTCCATGCTGCTCTTTTTACCTAAGGACGGATTTCTAGGCCTGTTGATGAACAATGGCCGGATCGCCATCAACATGATCGCCGGTCTGTCCAGATTCCTTCGCCAGTTTGCTAACCAGATCGAGGAACTTACTTTTAAGGATGTACCCTCGCGTCTTGCGCGTTACCTGATGGACCTTTCACATGGCACAAAACAGACCGTTGTATTGCCGATCTCCAAAACCCAGCTGGCCTCAAACCTGGGTACGGTCAGTGAAACACTTTCACGCACCCTGCGTAAACTCTCCGAGGATGATCTGATTACTGTTACCGGTAAATCGGTAGAGATCCTGGATTTCGATCGTCTGCAGGAACTTGCCGAGAAGTGCAAGGAGGGGTGAGGAGTGATGAAAGGGCCGTGATGAAAGGGCCGTGATGAAAGGGCCGTGATGAAAGGGCCGTGATGAAAGGGCCGTGATGAAAGGGACGTGATGAAAGGGCCGTGATGAAAGGGCCGTGATGAAAGGGACGTGATGAAAGGGACGTGATGAAAGGGACGTGATGAAAGGGACGTGATGAAAGGGCCGTCACGCGTCACGGATTCTTTATCACGGATTCCTTGTCACGGATTCCTTGTCACGGATTTATAGACCGTTAAGTCACCATGAATGACAACTTGAATAGCACAACTCAGCCATTGACCCGTAAAGAGATCAAAGATCTCAAGGTGTTGCTGCAGTTTACCGAGGTCTACTGTCGCGTGAAACATGAAGGCGCCAAGTTAAGCATCACGACTACTGAGCCTGAGTTGCAAGCCCTGTCGCTGAAAAAACATCCTGTCTGCAAAGAATGCCGCGAATTTCTGCTCTATGCCATGCAACGTCGACTGTGCTGTCCGCTCGATGACAAACCAGTCTGCAAACATTGCCCAGTGCACTGTTACAAGCCGGAATATCGACAAAAGGTGCGTGAAATCATGCGCTTTTCCGGGCAGTATCTGATCAGGCGCGGCAGGCTGGATTTGCTCTGGCATTATTTTTTCTAGTCGCTTGACTCTGGTCAAGGCTGACTGGGGCGAGAGCGGTTAAAGTCGACCTTGCAAAGACAAATTTCAGCGGCATCATTTATAGGAGACGGCTTATGATTCGGCAAATGGTCAGGATTGACGAAGAGAAATGCAACGGTTGCGGTGAATGCGTGCCCTCATGTGCTGAAGGTGCAATCCAGATCATCGACGGCAAGGCCAGGCTGCTTGCCGATAACCTCTGTGATGGCCTGGGGGCCTGTCTCGGCGATTGTCCGCTCGGCGCGATTACCGTTGAAGAACGCGAAGCAGATGAGTACGATGAGGTTGCCGTGCACGATCATCTCAAGGAGATCCGTCGCGAACCGCTGCCCCATCATGACGGCCCGGCTGTCCCGGTCGCAGGCGGTTGTCCCTCCGCGGCAGTGAAGAGCTTTGCAGCGCCCGCAGCAGGTGGTTGTCCTTCGGCCCGGTCGATGAGTTTCAACGAGCCGTCTGCCGACACGGCGGGTGACGTTGCCTCACGTCCTTCACAGCTGGCGCAATGGCCGGTTCAGCTGCACCTTGTTCCACCGACCGCACCTTTTTTCCAGAATGCCGATGTGCTCCTCGCTGCCGACTGCGCACCTTTCGCCTATGCTGATTTTCAGGAAGACCTGCTTAAAGGCAAGGCGCTGGCGATTGCCTGCCCGAAACTCGACAACACGGAACCTTATGTTGAGAAATTGACCGCGATGATCACGCAGAGCAACATCAAAAGCCTGACCGTGGTTCATATGGAAGTTCCTTGCTGCAACGGGCTTGTCTTCATGGCCAAACAGGCAATTGCCGACAGCGGTCGTGACATCCCTTTTGAAACGGTTTGTATCGGTATTCGTGGCGACAGGAAATAGAGATTCCCTGGGCATCTTACTTCGTCTCTTGTGAAGGCAGTCTGATATGTTCAACCTCCTTGTCAAACCAACTTCTGAACAGAAACAGTTTCTCGCCAAGGTTCGTGCTGCCATGGAGCACTACTTTGGCGACGATCAAAAACGCATTGATCATGCTTTGCAAGTCTGCCGTTATGCCGAGGAATTGCTGACTTTCATCGATGCTGATCCGGTGCTGACTTTAACGTCTGCCTGTCTGCACGATATCGGTATTCATGAAGCAGAACGCAAACATGGTTCCAGTGCCGGCAACTGGCAGGAGCTTGAGGGCCCACCGGTTGCTGTTGCAATCCTCACTGAACTTGATGCCGATCTCGCATTCATAACGCTGGTTGCTGAGATCGTCGGCAATCATCACACAGCACGCGCCGTTGAATCCCCAGAGTTTCGCATTATCTGGGATGCCGATGCACTGGTGAATTTTTCTGACGTTTTGTCTTACAGGAGTGCCGAGCAGGTAGAATGTATTCTGCAGAAGCACATGGTCACTGAGCCGGGGTTGCAAATGGCCCGTCAACTCTTTTTAAATAATCGCCAAGACCATAAATGATATTCCGTCGCGAGTTTGCCCGCAGTTCATGCATGGGAAATGCTGATGACAGAAGAACATAAGCTCACTAGAGGATTGGTTCAGGTTTATACCGGCAACGGCAAAGGCAAAACGACTGCGTCATTAGGCCTTGTGTTTCGGGCTCTGGGGCACGGTTTGCGTATTTACGTTATGCAATTCATGAAAGGTCAGACTGTTTATGGCGAACTCGAATCAGCGAAGCAATTTAGCGACCAGTTGACCATCGAACAGGTCGGTCGGCCCCAATTCGTCAAGCAAGGCAAGCAGACGCATGTGGACAGGCAGCTGGCTCAGGAAGCCTTTGCACGTGCCAGGGCTCTGGTGTCCAGTGGTAATTACGATCTGGTCGTGCTCGATGAATTGAACTGCGCTGTTGATTTCGACCTGGTGGAGCTTGAGGCTGTCAAAGAGATGATTCGCAGCAAACCTGAGCACACGGAACTGGTTATTACCGGACGTAATGTTCACCCGGAGATTGTTGAACTGGCCGACCTGGTGACTGAAATGCGCGAGATCAAGCATTATTATAATGCCGGTCAGCAGGCGAGGGTGGGGATAGAATCCTGAGGCTGGAGGCTGAGGCTGGTTTTGCCAGTTCCCGACCCCCTGCTACCAGAAACCGATTGACAGCTTAGCGGGTAGTTGTTATAAAAATTCTCCGCTTCAAGCGGTTCTGCTTCATACATAATGCAGGTATAGCTCAGCGGGAGAGCATCCGCCTCACACGCGGAGGGTCGCTGGTTCAATCCCAGCTACCTGCACCACAATAAAAACAGGTACTTATGGTTATTTCCAGGTGCCTGTTTTCTTGTCTGAAATTCACGAAAAATACAAGTTGAGATACAAGTGTTTTTTTTGAGCTAAAAAATTTCTCTTTAGGGTGTTGCAAAACTAAAGCCGCTAATCTCTTTAGGGACTGACAAAACTAAAGCCGCTCATCTCTTTAGGGACAGACAAAACTAAAAAACGGCCCAGGATTGCCCCAGGCGGTTGCGGATCTCTTCGGCAGTCTAAAGTAGACAAAAGTAGACACTAAAAAACCGCCCCATTTCTGAGGCGGCTCTTGTGCTGCGATGGTGAAGCGTTCAGGTTAGACAAGGCTCTTAACGATTGAGGTGTATCGGCTCAAGGCCTCCCTTGCATTAACAAGTTTTTCAATCTGCTGCACCTGTGCCGGATTTAGTGTCTTTGCTCGATTGTGCTTACTCTGCGCTCTGGTCTGGTCGGTGACAAAGTATCGCGGCAAAGGGTCGGCTTCCAGGGCTTCAACTAATGGGGAAAACTCCCCGGCATTGACAGCCCTTTCATATTGCACCCTCAGTTCTAAGTCTGGAACGGTTGCAAGCCGCTGCCGGATCTCCATCTGTTGAAGATAGTTTAGTGTCGGATCGCCTGCCGGTTGCTCAGTGATAACTGTTGCCTCAACCGCTGCAATCTTTTCGGTAATGCGGTCAATCGCCTTTTGCTGTGCTGTAATGGTGTCCTGCACCTCAAGAGCAATCTTTGCAGCCTCTTCCCCTTTGCCCTCATCTGTCAATTTACTGTTGTGCAATACTTCAGAGGAGTATTTTCTCGCTGCTGTTTCTGCTGCTGAAGAAATGGCTTTGATAGCATCCCGGTAGCTGGCAGACATGAGAATGTCGGCTCCATCGGTGAACGTTTTTTCAAGGTCTAAGAGGTTTTTCTGTGCCCAGTTTCGGGCATCGGCCTGCCGCATAATGTGTGAAGGGTCAGCGAGTTTCATAAGTCGTTTTCTCCTTGGTGGTGGGCCTCATTCGGCCGGTTGTTGTTCTCGTTCGATGTTTTTTTGTCCGGCGCGTTCAAAGATTTCAATGTCGTAGAGAAGTGAGACACTCCCAGAAACATAAGCGGCCATGCGTTCGGCTTGCCAAGTCTCGGCGCTCGCTGCGTGCGTGTCACCTTCAGACCTTGCGTGGTCAAACGCGACTTGCAATAACACTGCGTCATCAGTAGGCCAAGTCCTCTCATAGTCTCTCTGCCCGATCCCGCGCCATGCCGCGCTCTGCTCTGGTGTCTCTCCCGGAACTGTCTCAGCGCAAAGCCAGCGGGCGTAAAGTTCGCCTAAGAACATATTCTCGCCGTGCGGGTCGCCTGTTTGCTGCTCAAGTTTTGCTAACCGTTTGACCAAGGATGAATTCATTTTGTCTGCCTCCTTTCTGCTCAAGTGCTTCGATGCGTTTTTCTAAGTCGCTGATCTCGATTGCCTTCAACAGAATGTTGACCAGGAAGCCAAGTTTGCTTGCCATCTCCGGGGTCGTTTCTCCCTGCTCAACTCGGTTTATCAAGTTTGCCAGATAGCGCCTGAGGTCGGTTGCTGTCTTTAATCTGCGCCTTGCCATAGGTAGGGGTTAACTCCTTTCGCTTTGTTTGTGAGGCTTTGCGGCCTCTTGAGGAAGCTCAAATGGGCGGTTAAAGATGTATGTCATGAACACAATCAGCGCCAGTAAGAGGGCTAAACATAGGCAGCAGTCGGTAGAAGTGTCTGATCTCATTCTTGCCCCGTTTGTATGTGCTTTCTGCTATACACCCTGGTAATAGTATTAATAGTGTCAGGTCTGTCTGACTGCTTTTTGAGTAAAGCTGTCAGGTCTGCCTGATTGGTTTGGGTAAAAATCCAAGGTGATTTGCTGCCACCTGTCAGGTCTGTCTGACTGCCACCTGTCAGGTCTGTCTGACTTGCTTTTTTTTGTCGGCTTCCCATGTTTTCCAATCCCCTGATAAAACAAACTCTGAGGCTATTCCGTTGCAGCCCTTCAACCCTCCGCGTCGCGCCCATTTCCAGAAGCCTTTTTCTGCAAGCTCTTTTTTGGCACGAGTGAAAGTGTCCTGGTTCATCCCTAATATTTTTCTGGCTGTATTGTTTGTGAATTTAAACACCGGCTGTCCTGTGGTTCTGGTTGCCTCGAAGTAGTTGAGGAAAATTGCATAAATCAAGACCCTGAGTGATGATGCATTGAGGGACTTAAACGCTGCACTTTCCTGCATCTCCGTTTTGACTTGGGATAATCCGCCTTTTGTCCCTTTGTCGCGGCCATTCTTCAGAAGCTTTGCTTTTACCATATAAAACCCCTCAATCTTTGCTGACCGGAGAACACGTAGGGGCAACGGTTCTTCTTTTCACTGGTTCCCAGGCCAGCGCCGGTCAGTCAAATGGTTAACTGTTGCGAGCGTCCATAGCGGCACGCGCCTGTAAGTGCTTTTCAATGTCGGACTTCTGAGGTGTCCCGTTGCGAAATGGCCACATGAAGCAGGCGGTTGCAGTGCAAAGGCTTGCCGATCTGTTGCCGTTGTCCGATCCTGCACAATCCCGGCAATGATTTTTAACGGCATTAGTTCTTGAGAGATTCATGAATCTTGCTCCTGTTTCACCGTCTGAGGACGATAAGAGAGAGTTAAAACATTCAGGCCATACCAAGTTAAGGGCCGCAGGTTGTTATCCATGCTTGCTTCCGTTTATCCGGTCAGCATAGGCCTTGATTGCAGCGGTAATTTTTTGTTTGTGAGGTTGCGTTTCTGATGAAGGACAATCACCGCAAAGACAATTACGGCAAGGCTCAACACATCGACAGCTCCACTCGCAATGTGATTTTGCCATCGTTAACCCTCCCGCCTTTTTTCGGCAACCCAAGCGGCGACCTCTTGACCATCCCAGCCGACTACACCAGCAGAGTAGCGGCGCTTTGGCGGGAAGTCCGGGAGTCGGTCAACAGTTGACGGGCTCAGCCCGACAACGGGTTTCAATTGCGAGCGGCGAATGATTAAGGGATAGTGTGCTGCGGATGGGTTTCCCATGTGTGGCCTCCTGTTATATGGTTGACGATGCTAACTGTCAGCGACGATACAGGAGGCTTTCGGTGGACGTCACTAAGCAGGTAGGTAGCGACGTCCACAGTCATGGAGGGTGCTATTTTATCGGGGGTTTGTTGTGTTTTCTCTGATCTTCCTAGCTGAAAGTTTCCAAGTTGAATTAGCTAAATCTCCGGATATTTTCTCGCTTGCGTCCATATATCCGTAACCTTCATCTAAGCATAATCTGTTGATCTCTTTCTGGAAATATTGGTTTCGTTCTGTCCTTTCCTCAGCTTTGAGGTTGTGCGAGTTTCTGCCAGCTTTAATTTTTGCTTCTCTGATTCGTTCGTCCTTGAGGATCCTGTTTAGTTTGTCCTGTTCAATTTTAGGGTGAAGCTCTTTTCCTATTGCCGAATAAAACTGAGCTTCATTGACGGCGGCCTTCAGTGTGCTTTCTGGACGGCCAAGCAAAGCCCTCATGTGTCTTGCAGAGGCCAAGTGAGTTTCCATCCTGGTGATTGCTATCATTAGGCCTAGTAGGTTTGTGATATCCACCCAGTTTTCTTGATCATTGATGCCGTCAATAATGTATTTTGAAAAGTTGCGAATGTTCTTTATGTAGACGCCTTCTATACTTTCAGGGTTTTGATAATCTTCATGTCTTAGGGGATGATTGAAGTAGGCTTCAACATTATTCAATGCAGCTTCACAACGGGCTTTAAATTCATCAAGGATATATGCTGGAGGGGGTTTTCTCATCTTGCGTAGCTCCTACGCCTCAAAAGGATCCCGCGCCAGGCCGGTTGAGTGTTCCGGCTTTTCGATGATCAGTCTAGACGCGGGGAAGGGTGTTAAACAGCAATCACTCTGCCGTCAGTGACTTTCGTTATCTGTCCACCGTTTGGCCTGACAATGCAGCCGATCTGGTCAGCCGCTCGTTGTGCAGCCTTCATGCTTTTGTATTTCTTCGGTAACTGCCGGGTTATGAGCTGCCCTGTCGTGTAATCCTTGGTTGTGATCTCGATAGCGTACATGCGGCCTCCATATCTTCCCTGTAAGCGACTTTCTCCTACCAGCCTATGCACTAGCTCGCCTAATATTGACAACCTTACCGGCAACCTCTCCAGCGATGATCTGCTGCACTCGCCGGTTCCATGCCAGCGCTGCCCGTTTGCGTTCGGCTATGTAGTCGTGCCGGTTGTAGACAGCAACAACGCCGCGCTTCTGTCGGCCCTGCACTACATCTATAATTTCATCAGAGAACCCAAGTGCAGCAAGCCCTGTTGCCATTGTCCGGCGTAGGTCGTGCGGTACGAACTTATCAATGTAGAGTGGGTAATGCTGTCCACCTTTGCGCCGTGGTGAGCCTTCGGGGAAGTCAACAGCACTCTTTAATGCTCTGGCAAGGCATCTATCGACAACGTGACGCGATATTGTAAAGCTGTCTCCTTTCAAGAGCGCTTTTGCTTCGGTGGTCAGGTAAACAAGATGCTCGTTGCCGGTCTTTGTCCGTGCTGCAGGGATCTTCCACCAGCTCCCGCTAATTTCCTTTGATGTTATCCCGGCAACCTCGCCAGGCCGTGCGCCGGTCAAGAGGACTAGCTTTAGAATACGGTGTGCCTCTTCTGATCTCGACGTCCAGGCCATGAAGGTTTTTATTTCCTCTGCCGTCAATACTCTGTCCCGTGATTGTGTTTTGCCTGCTGGTTCCATCGTTGCCATCGGGTTGAACTCGATCAGGTCACGGGCTGCGGCGAATGACAGCACACGTTGCAAGCGGCGATAAACCTGATTCGCCTGGTTCGGTGCTCCGCGTTCTTCGATTGCCTCAAGCATTGGTAAAATATGTTTTTTGCGTATGTCGGTAACTTCCATGTCTCCGAGTGCTGGCAGGATATCTTTTTCAAAAGCCCAGTAATAACTCTTCAAGGTCGATTCCCTGAGAGGATTCCCGGCACGATCAACGCCCTTTTTCATGAACAGGTCATACACGTCTTGCAGGGTGTGGCAATCATCGTTCTTTTCCGGTATGGCAGGGTCAATGCCGTCCTTTACCTTGAGGCGGTACTCTTCAGCCTTGGCGGTTGCTGTTTTGAAATTGTTAGCCTCGGTAAGCTCTCCAAGCGAGAGATTACGGCCCTTTAGCCCTCCTGGCATGACATATCGAAAAAGCCAGAATTTTTTCCCGGTCGGCATAACCTTGATATAAAGGTTTTCAGCGACTCGCCTTGTGTAAAGCTTTGATTTAACAGATAGTCTTTCGACTCCGAGCGCTGTTAGTGTCTTTGCCATGATTGAGAGTCTCCTCGCTTAGAAATACAAGTTGAGATACAAGTAATTCTGATAAACAGTGATTGCGAATGAATAGACATGAAAGCATAATATCGTAAAAGTCAAGTGTTAGCAATACTTTATAGATGATAAATGGTATTGTATGAGTGCCTATGAAAACCCTATAAACTCGCCTCACACGCGGAGGGTCGTTGGTTCAATCCCAACTACCTGCACCAGCCTTCGCCAAGGCTTCGGCTGGCAAGCCATTTGAGGCAAAGCTTCGGCTGGCAAGCCAGCTGAGGCCTTGGTTTTTAACGAAGGTTGCCTCCTTAGCTGAATGAGTTTAAGAAAGCGTCAAAGACGGAAAGCCTTTCTGTATCGACCTGTCTGTTAGCCTGTTCTGACAATTTCTTGACCTTGTAATTCCTTTCGTGTGAGGCGAATCGCTTTTTGCAGCAAATGCCTTGAATTACGCTGAAAAAGGCTTGACAGGGCGAGCCTCCTCTGTTAAATCTAACCGGCATTTTGGGTGTAGGCACGTAGCTCAGTGGGAGAGCACTACCTTGACACGGTAGGGGTCGGCAGTTCAATCCTGCCCGTGCCTACCAAAATTCCTCACCCAGATCACGCAGAGGCATCCATGGATGCCTCTTTTCGTTAAGGGTCTCGATATGTCGATGCTGAAAATAACATTACCGGATGGAACTGTTAAGGAAGTGGCCGCTGGAACAACGCCTCTTGATGTGGCCCGTTCCATTGGTGAAGGCCTTGCACGGCAAACCGTTGCTGCATACCTCAACGACACCATGGTTGATGCCTCGACTCCCCTTGAATCAGACGCTGATTTGCGCCTGGTGACGCTCAATACTCCCGAAGGGTTGCAGCTTTACCGGCACTCCACAGCTCATCTGATGGCACACGCGGTCAAGGAACTGTTCGGTCGTGAAGTGCAGGTGACCATCGGTCCGGCAATCGACTCTGGCTTTTATTACGATTTCTACAGTGAGTCTCATACCTTCAGCCCTGAAGAGTTTGACAGGATCGAGCAGAAAATGGCAGAGCTGGCCAAGGCCGATTTGCCGATCGAGCGTCAAGTCGTTAAAAGCACCGATGCAATCAAGCTGTTTCGTGAAATGGGTGAGAATTACAAAGTCGAACTGATTGAAGATCTTGGCGTGGAGGAGGTGACCCTCTACCGCCAGGGCAACTTTGTCGATCTCTGCCGTGGCCCGCATATCCCGTCAACCGGTTTACTGAAAGCTTTTAAACTGACCAGCGTTGCTGGTGCCTACTGGCGTGGCAGTGAAAAGAACGCTATGCTGCAGCGTATCTACGCTACGGCTTTTACCGATAAAAAAGAACTCAAACAGTATCTGCACCGCCTTGAAGAGGCGAAGAAGCGTGATCACCGCAAACTTGGTCGCGAACTGGACCTCTTCTCCTTCAGTGAAGAGGCGGGCGCCGGCCTGGTTATCTGGCACCCCAAAGGTGCACTTCTGAGGACCGTGATCGAAGATTTCGAAAGGCGTGAGCATCTTAAACGCGGCTACGATATTGTCATGGGTCCGCAGATTCTGCGCACCGAACTCTGGAAAACCTCCGGTCATTTCGATAATTACCGCGAAAATATGTATTTCACAGAAATCGATGAGCAGAGTTATGGCATCAAGCCGATGAACTGTCTGGCCCATATGCTCATCTACAAGTCGAAGAAACGTTCGTATCGTGACCTTCCGCTGCGCTATTTCGAGCTGGGCACGGTTCATCGTCACGAGAAGAGCGGGGTGCTGCACGGCCTGTTACGTGTGCGCGGCTTCACTCAGGATGATGCTCATATCCTCTGTATGCCCGAACAGCTTGATGGCGAGATCAAAAAAGTCATCAAGTTCATTCAGGACGTTATGGCGATCTTTGGTTTTGAATACGAGCTGGAGCTCTCGACCCGTCCGGAGAAGGCGATCGGTTCCGACGAGGATTGGGAGCGCGCCACCAATGCCTTGAAGAGTGCTCTTGACGACACCGGCCTGCCTTATGAAATCAACGAGGGAGATGGTGCTTTCTACGGGCCGAAGATCGACGTCAAGCTCAAGGACGCCCTTGACAGGAAGTGGCAGTGTGCTACAATTCAGTGCGATTTTACTCTTCCGGAACGCTTCGATCTCAGTTACATCGGGAGTGACGGCGAGAAGCACCGTCCTGTCATGGTTCACCGGGTCATCCTGGGGGCTATCGAACGTTTTGTCGGTGTGTTGATAGAACATTATGCTGGTAACTTCCCGCTCTGGATTGCCCCGGTTCAGGTTAAGGTTCTCAATGTAACAGATAATCAGGCTGCTTATGTCGAACAGGTTTGTGAGGAACTACGCTCACAAGGTGTACGCGTGCAGTCTGATTTGCGTAATGAAAAGCTGGGTTTCAAGATTCGCGAAGCCCAGATGGAAAAAGTTCCCTATATGCTGGTGATCGGTGATCAGGAAGTTTCTGCCGGCACCGTAACGGCGAGGCATCGTTCAGGTGAAAATCTGGAGCCAATGACCCCGGCAGCGTTTGTCACGTTTATTCAGGAAGAATGTCGACTGTATCATTAGGAGGTGCGTCATAAGCAAGGACACAACTAATATCAACCAGGCTATCCGAGCCAGTGAAGTTCGCGTCATCGACGATGAAAGCAACCAGCTGGGTGTTATGGACCTGAATACCGCTTTGCAGACTGCAGCCGAGGCCGGCCTTGATTTGGTCGAAGTTTCGCCGACTGCGAAACCCCCGGTTTGTCGGATCATGGATTATGGCAAGTACAAATATCAGCAGAGCAAACGTGCAGCCGATGCGAAAAAGAAGCAGGTCAGGGTTGAAATCAAGGAAGTCAAGCTACGCCCCAAAACTGATGAACACGATTATCTGTTCAAGGTGAAAAATGCCATGCGCTTCCTTGGAGAAGGCAATAAAGTCAAGGTAACGATCATGTTCCGTGGCCGTGAAGTGACTCACCCTGAATTTGGCCGCCGTATTCTCGAGAGAATTGCGAATGATGTTAAGGATCTTGGTCAAGTTGAAAGCTGGCCGAACATGTCAGGTCGTTTTATGAGCATGGTGATCAGTCCCTTGAAAAAATAAAAGATAATGGCTCGTGGTCTGCCTGACCCGGCCATTGCTGGTTTATAAAAAGCTAAGGAGAAAAAGATGCCAAAAATCAAGACTAACCGTGGAGCTGCCAAACGTTTCCGTAAAACCGGAACCGGCAAAATCCGTCGCAACAAGGCATTTACCAGTCATATCCTGACTAAAAAGTCGACCAAGCGTAAGCGTGACCTGCGCCAGGCGACTCTGGTAAATAAAAGCGACGCCAAGAACATCAGCTGCCTGATCCCTTACCTTTAAGGAACCGGCAAGACTTCAACAACCCGTGAACTGTGGGGCTTAATATCTCCCCCTTCAGATCCGGGTGCGGAAAATCCGCATAACTGACTCACAAGGAGAAAGCAATGCCAAGAGTAAAAAGAGGCTTCAAAGCCAGACGTAGAAGGAACAAGGTCCTTAAGCTTGCCAAGGGTTATCGTGGCGCCCGGAGCAAACTGTTCCGTAGTGCAACCGAAGCCGTTGACCGTGCACTGAATTATGCATACCGCGACCGTCGCGTACGCAAACGCGACTTCAGGGCTCTCTGGATTGCCCGGATTAACGCAGCTGCCCGTGACAACGGTCTGTCCTACAGCCGGTTGATTCACGGCTTGAAACAAGCAGAAATCGCAATAGACCGGAAGATTCTTGCTCTACTGGCTGTCACCGATCCAACCGGGTTTGGGTCTATCGTCGAGAAAGCCAAGTCCCAGCTTCAGTAATTGTCAAAAGCTAAAGAGATGGGGAAATACCCCATCTCTTTTTTTTGTTACGGCCTGGCTTACCGCCAGGCCGAAATGTTCTCTGGTCTGGTATATTCATGAAAGATAAACTGAACAAGATCGAAGAAGCTGCTTTGCAGTCGGCCTCTGTGGCTGCTTCTGAAGCCGAGTTGCAGCAGGTACGTGCACGCTATCTGGGTCGTAAGGGCGAAATTACTGCAGTGATGAAGGGGATGGGCCAGTTGTCCCCTGAAGAGCGCCCCCTGGCCGGTGCTCTCGCCAACCAGGTTAAGGATCGACTGGAAGCAGCTTTTGCTGAGCGTCAGGAAAGCCTGCGCCAGGAACTCATGCAGCAGAAGCTTGCCAACGAGTGCCTGGACGTCACCTTGCCAGGACGAAGAAGGAGGCGCGGCTATAAGCATCCGATAACCCAGGTAACTGAAGAAATCATTGAAATCTTTGCTGCTCTTGGTTTCGGTGTCGCGGAAGGGCCGGAAATCGAAAGAGATTTTTATAATTTCGAAGCTTTGAACATCCCCAAAGATCACCCGGCCCGTGATATGCAGGACACCTTTTATGTCTCGGAAGATGTGGTGTTGCGCACTCATACCTCGCCGGTACAGATCCGGACCATGCTGAAGCAAAAACCGCCGGTGCGTGTGGTCGCGCCCGGAACAGTCTATCGACGAGACTCCGATATTACTCACAGTCCCATGTTTCACCAGATAGAAGGTTTTCTGGTTGATCGTCAGGTGACGTTCGGTGATCTCAAGGGGATTCTGACGACCTTTGTTACTGAATTCTTCGGCAAGAACGTTGATGTTCGCTTCCGTCCCTCGTTTTTCCCCTTTACGGAACCAAGTGCCGAAGTTGACATCCAGTGCGTGATCTGCGGCGGCACAGGCTGCCGGGTTTGCGGCCAATCAGGATGGCTGGAAATCCTCGGCAGCGGCATGATTGACCCGGAGGTTTTTAAGTCGGTTGATTACGACCCGGAGCTTTATACCGGTTTTGCTTTCGGTTTGGGCATCGAACGCATCGCCATGCTTAAATACGGCGTTAATGACCTGCGGCTGTTCTTCGAAAACGATCTGCGGTTTTTGAAGCAGTTTTAACCTGATCGCTGGCCTCTAGCTGTAAGTTTCTAGCCTTTTGCTTTTTGCTTTTTATTCAGCTGTTTGCAGCTTTTGTTTTACAAAGGACTTTAAGTATGAAAGTCACCTTGAACTGGCTCAAGGATTATGTTGATTTTGACCTCACTGCCGACGATCTCTCACACCGCCTGACCATGGTAGGTCTGGAGGTCGATGCCATGGAACGTCTCGGTGAAGGTCTGGACAGTGTCATCGTCGCACGGCTCGCAGATGTTCAACAGCATCCCGACGCAGACAGGCTTACAATCTGCAAGGTCGAAACAGGCAGCGTGACTCAGCAGGTCGTTTGCGGTGCCCAAAATCACAAGACGGGAGATTTGGTTGCTCTGGCGCAGGTCGGTACTGTCCTGCCCGGAAATTTCAAAATCAAGAAATCAAAAATCCGCGGCCAGGAGTCTTGTGGCATGCTCTGCTCCGTGAGCGAACTAGGCCTGGCAGATGAGTCTGACGGTATTCTGATTCTGCCGCCCGGACTACCCCTCGGGCAACCGGTTT
This sequence comes from Desulfuromonadales bacterium, assembly GCA_014860225.1. GTDB lineage: Bacteria > Desulfobacterota > Desulfuromonadia > Desulfuromonadales > BM103 > M0040. Next base: position 7,857 of record JACZKE010000053.1, on the reverse strand, counting down.
TCAAGGCACTTGGTCTCAAGGACGTCATGTATGAAATCGGCTTGACGCCGAACCGGTCTGATTGTCTCAGCATTGTCGGTGTCGCACGTGAAATATCGGCTATGGTCGGTGCCACGCTGCAGTTGCCGGAGCCTGTCATTACAGAAAGTGATTCTCTGGTTACGCAGAAAACATCAGTGACCATTGAGGATGCCGACCTTTGTCCGCGTTATGCAGCGCGCCTGATCGAAAATGTCAAGATCGGCCCATCGCCAGAATGGCTCGCACGACGCCTGGAATCAGTTGGCATGCGTTCCATCAACAACGTCGTCGACATTACCAACTTTGTCATGATGGAGTTGGGGCAGCCTCTTCACGCCTTTGATTTCAACCTTTTGCGCGAGCATCGGATTCAGGTGCGTCGGGCTCATGATGGTGACCAATTTACAACCCTCGATGGTCAGATCCGGACTTTGATGGAGTCAGATCTGGTTATCTGCGATGGCGTGGGTCCGGTCGCACTGGCTGGCATTATGGGCGGCGGAAACTCGGAAATCAGTCCAGAAACGACTGATATCCTTCTCGAGAGTGCATATTTCAAGCCTTCCACCATACGCCGCACCGGTAAACGCCTGGGTCTGCATACCGAATCTTCACATCGTTTCGAACGTGGCACTGACGTCGATATGGTGCCGCTGGCGCTCGACCGTGCGGCCGCCCTGATTGCAGTCCTGGCAGATGGTGCGATTGCCCGGGGTGTCATCGACGTTTATCCAGAGGTATTGACACGTCGGCTCGTCACGATAACTGCGTCGCGCACCAGCCAGGTCCTCGGTCTTGAGGTCGATGCCGATGATATTCGCAACAAGCTTAATTCGATCGATTTGAAGTGTAAGCTCCTGATTGATCGGCGTGATGGAGCAATCAGCGTAGAAATTCCCAATTTCCGTCCTGATCTGGAACGCGAAATTGACCTGATTGAAGAAGTTGCCCGCCTGATCGGTTACGATCATATCCCGGTGACCATGCCTGCCAGCACCCTGACTTGTCAACAACTGCCCGGCCACCTCTCGCTGGAGCGCCAGGTTCGGGAATGCATGGTGCATGCAGGGTATGCCGAGGTTATCAATTATTCGTTTTTTAACCCTGAGTGTCTCGATAAGATCAGGCTCTCAGCAGAAGATTTGCGACGGCAGAACGTCCAGATACTCAACCCGCTGACGGAAGAGCAGGGGAGCATGCGGACCACTCTGGTACCGAGCTTGCTCGAGAACGCTGTGCGAAATCAGGCTTATCGCAGTGAAGATCTGGCTCTCTTTGAGTTGAGACCTGTATTCCAGCCGGAAGATGGCGCTGAGTTGCCTCGCGAAAGTCTGCGTTTGACTGCAGTCCTCTGTGGTCGACGTGAGCCGCAAGGCTGGGCTCAATCTGCCGAAAAGGCAGATTTCTTCGATATGAAGGGCGTTGTTGAACAGCTTCTGACGCAATTGAGAATCAGCAATGTGAGCTGGCAAGCGGAACACGATGAATCTTTTTATCATCCCGGGAAATCCTGTGCAGTTTATCAGGGGGCACGTCTGCTTGGTACGCTGGGTGAACTCCATCCTGAAGTTTTACACGACTTTGATCTCGGTCAATCTGCAATACTTTGTGATCTGGATGTGGAAGCCCTTATTGAATTAAGCTGCGCAACGGTTAAGTTTCAGCCCTTGTCGCGCTTCCCGGATGTTCAGCGTGACTCTGCTTTTCTGGTCGATGCAGATGTCCCGGCGCAACGAGCGCTCGCCGTTCTTGGCCAGGTTAAAATCAATGATCTTGAGAGCATCGAGCTGTTTGACGTCTATTGCGGAGAGGGTGTTCCTGCAGGCAAAAAGAGCCTGGCCATCCGTGCCTGTTATCGGGCTATGGACCGTACCTTGACAGATGAACTGATCCAGAATCTTCATGGTAAATTGATCAAGGCAATGGAAAAGGAGCTTGGAGCAGAGCTTCGTTAAAAATTCAGTTGCTTAGCAGGTTCTGGTTGTGATATAAAAACCTGAAAATTCGGGTAGATATAACAGGAGGTGGATTGAAATGACTAAGGCGGACCTTGTCGAAAATGTGTATCTGAAGACCGGTTTCTCCAAAAAGGAATCCGCTGAGATCGTCGAAATGGTTTTTGATATCATGAAAGCCACTCTTGAAGACGGCGATAAGATCAAGATTGCCGGCTTCGGAAATTTCGTCGTCAAGGACAAAGCGACACGCCGTGGTCGCAATCCCCAGACCGGTGATGAAATTGAAATATCATCCCGCCGGATCTTGACTTTTAAGCCGAGCCAGGTGCTCAAGGCGGCGATTAACGGGTCGGAGGACTAAAGCTGGTCCGCTCCGCCATCTTCAGGAATTCGGCGCATGGACTTTCAGATTCCCGAGAAACTTTATTACAAGATCGGTGAAGTCGCTAAATTCACCGGCGTCAAAACTCATGTCCTCCGCTACTGGGAGACAGAGTTCAACACGATTCGTCCCAACAAGAGCCGCAGCAATCAGCGACTCTATCGCAGACAGGATGTCGATCTCATCCTGCACCTGAAAGACCTTCTGTACAATCAAGGATTCACCATTGCCGGTGCCCGCAAAAAACTGCGTGAGAAGCCGGCAAAAAATGTTGTCGAAGATGTCGACCCTTCAACAGCTAAAGCTGATGATCAGCTGGCATTGCCTCTCGCAGGAGCCTGCGATCCGAAAATCTTCAAGGAGCTCCGCCAGGATATTCTACGCCTCAAGAAGAGTTTGGAAACTAAACCTTGAGTTGGTGCCCCCTGTTTCATAACCTCTCTCTGAATTAATCTCCGTGTTGATTTTACTCACCAATGATGATGGAATCCACTCCGCAGGTTTGCAGGCCCTTGCAGAGCACCTGCAAAGCCTTGGCAGAGTAGTCGTTGTTGCTCCTGACCGTGAACGCAGCGCAGTCGGTCATGCTCTGACATTGCATTCCCCTCTGCGAGCAGAAGAAATCACCAAAGATCACTGGGCCGTCAGCGGAACACCGACCGATGCTGTCATCCTTGGTATCTGCACCCTTTTGAAAGAAAAACCTGACCTGGTAATTTCCGGGATCAACAAAGGCGGCAATCTGGGTGATGACCTGACCTACTCAGGCACGGTCGCGGCGGCCATGGAAGCTACCCTGATGGGTGTGCCGGCCATTGCGATATCTCTAGCTTCGCAGAGTTTCAAGTATGATGATTTTGCCGACGCCGCAGGGGTTGCCAAACAACTTGCTGCAACAGTTATTGAGCATGGCCTGCCTGCTGACACCTTTATTAATGTCAATGTTCCAGATCGAAAGCCACTTGGCATCAGACTGACCCGGCAAGGTAAGCGGGTTTACGAAGATGCGGTTGTCGAAAAATGTGATCCGAGAGGACGTTGCTACTACTGGATCGGTGCTGGTGAATTTGGTTTCCAGGATCTTGCGGGGACAGATTTCAATGCGGTGCATAACGGTTATGTCTCGGTCACTCCTTTACACCTTGATTTGACTAACTATTCAGCGATGGACCGTCTGCGGCAGTGGCAACTGGAAGAAATGCAATTCGATGCCGCCGGTGCAGGATCGTCTACATGAGAGACTTCGCGATAGCCCGCAGGCGTATGGTCGAGGAACAGGTATCAGCTCGCGGAGTCAAAGACAAACGCGTCCTCGATGCCATGCTGAAAGTTCCACGTCATAAGTTTGTCGAAGAAGCTTTGGAAGGCAAAGCTTATCAGGATGCGCCGTTGCCGATTGGGGAAAAACAGACGATTTCCCAACCGTACATGGTCGCGGTCATGAGCGAAGCCCTTGCTTTAAAGGGTTCCGAAAAAGTTCTTGAAGTCGGCACTGGTTCCGGTTATCAGGCGGCAATCCTGGCACTGCTCGCAGACCGGGTCTTTTCGCTCGAACGGATACCGGCACTGGCCCGCCGTGCCCGCAAAGTGCTTGATGGCTGCGGCTTCAGCAAAGTCAATATCCGCCTGGCTGATGGAACTCATGGCTGGCAGGATATGGCGCCATTTGATGCTATCCTCGTTACTGCAGGAGCTCCCGAAGTTCCCCGGGACTATCTCGATCAACTGGCTATAGGCGGTTGCCTGGTCATTCCTGTCGGTGATCGGAGCAGCCAGGTGCTTATGCGGATCACACGTATCGGAGAGCAGGAATACCGGGAGGAGCAGTTGATGGGGTGCCGTTTTGTTCCATTGATCGGCAACCACGGCTGGCATGAGAGTGCTTGACCAATGCGATTGATGCGTAAGCTTTATGACTGGGTTCTGCATTGGGCCGAAACCCCTTATGGCGGTCCGGCTCTTTTTCTGTTGGCCCTGGTAGAATCCTCTGTTTTTCCTGTCCCTCCCGATGTTCTTTTGATCGCCCTGTGTATTTCACTGCCGACACGGGCCTGGAGATTCGCCCTGCTGGCATCCGCAGGTTCCGTGCTGGGCGGGATGCTCGGTTACGGAATCGGCTGGGGACTCTGGCCGCTGGTCAACGGATTTTTCTTTCAATACATCCCCGGCTTTACTCCAGATGTTTTTGCCAAGGTACAGGGCCTGTTTGCCGAATACGGCTTCTGGGCTGTCTTTACTGCCGGTTTTACTCCAATACCTTATAAAGTCATTACCATTGGATCCGGGGTCTTCCAGATCAATCTGGCGATTTTCCTGATTGCTTCTCTGATCAGTCGCAGCCTGCGTTTTTTTCTGGTGGCCTGGCTTATACATCGTTATGGGCCCGGTATGCGCGGATTCATCGATCGTTATTTCAACCTTCTCAGCATCATTTTTCTGGTGTTGCTGATTGGAGGTTTCCTGTTGTTGAAATATATTTTCTGATATAAAACAGTATGGGGAGTGAGGAGTGAGGAGTGAGGAGTGAGGAGTGCTGCAATCTGTTCTGATAAATAGCCTGATTCTTATGGTAGGTTGTCTGCTTCTGATAACCGCTTGTGCTCCTACGGGCATTTATCACACTGTGCAACCGGGACAGACGCTGTACCGGATAGCCAAAACTTATGAGGTTGATGAACGCCGTCTGGCGAGAGTCAACCGTATCAAGGATCCGAACCAACTCAAAGTCAGCCAGAAACTCTTTATCCCGGGTGTGACTCAACGACGTAACATTTCCGCAACGACACCGACCTCTGCAAGTACGTCGCCACAGGTTGCTACTGCACCTGTCGTAACAAAAAAACAGCCGACGACAACTCGTATCATGCCTGCAGTAAAAACGCCGACACCATCTTCTGCTACTGCTGTCAAATCGGCGAAAGGAATCTTTGTATGGCCGGTTAAAGGTACAGTGTTGAATAAATTCGGAGCGCAGGGACAGAATATCTACAAAGGAATTGAAATCGATGTACCGGAGGGGACGTCAGTTGTTGCTGCTGCTTCAGGGAAAGTTATCTATAGTGGCAACGCGATTCCCGGTTATGGCAATCTCGTGATCCTTGAACATTCAGACAGTTATTTCAGTGTTTATGGATACAATCAGAAGACCCTTGTCAAGAGTGATGATCATGTCGGGCAAGGGGAAAAAATTGCTTTAAGTGGTTTGCCGCCAAATGGACAAAGTGCCCGACTTCATTTCGAAATTCGTAAAGGCAAGTCAGCCGTGAATCCGATTTTATACTTGCCTTAGAGTCGTTGCTCCCTTAGACTCTTTTCCATCCGGAAACGCTCCTTTCCCGCGGTTTCAGTGATTATCGGTCTGCTTGCTTGTGTAGCGTAGCAATTTACTTACCCGCGTAACTGCTTGGTTGTCTTGACTTAAAGAGGCTTAATGCTTACCCTCTGGAATGAATCGGGCCTCCCGGTGTCTACAGGTTAACACTAAACTCGAGAGTCTCTTAAACTCTGTGCAGAAAGAGCCGAAGCCATGAATGATGCTTTGCCGGACAGTGAAAAAGTCGAATTTGAGGATGATGTCCAGAGAATTTCGCAGCCAGGGGAAGAGGAAGAACCTGATAGCGAGAGCCTGGCTGCCGTAGAGAGTGAAGAAGAAGAGAAAGACACTGGCGACGATTATGAAGATTTTTCAATGGATGCGATCAAGCTCTATCTGAAAGATATTCAGAAAACCAGTCTGCTGACGGCTGAAGAAGAACGGGCACTGGCCAGGCGCATCGATGAGGGCGACATGGCCGCCCGCGACCGCATGATCGAGTCAAACCTGAGGTTGGTCGTCAAAATTGCCAAACGCTATATGAACCGCGGCCTGCCGTTTCTCGATCTTATCGAAGAAGGCAACCTCGGTCTGATAAAGGCTGTTGAGCGTTTCAAGCTCAGCAAGGAATGCCGTTTTTCAACTTATGCAACCTGGTGGATTCGTCAGTCGATTGAACGCGCCCTGGTCAACCAGAGCCGGACGATTCGCCTGCCGGTCCACGTTTCTGATGATATCAACAAGCTGATCAAAATCACCAGGGAACTGGTGCGGGTCTACAATCGTGAACCGCAGGTCACAGAAGTGTCCGAAGCGATGGGCGTAGATCCGTCTTACATCAGACGTCTCATGGTCTTGCTCAAGAAAACCTATTCGATTGAGCACCCCATGGGGGAAAACAGTGATTACAGTCTCATTGACACCATAGAAGATTCCTCTGCCGTCAATCCGCTTGAACTTGCCGAAGGTCTTAACAAGTATCAGATTATCTCGGAATTGCTGGCGAGTCTCAATGACAATGAAAAGGAAATTATCGCTCTGCGTTTTGGCCTGGATGATCGTGATCCGCAGACGCTGGACACCATTGGCCGCCAGTTTGGGGTTACCCGCGAGCGGATTCGACAGATTGAAGCCAAAAGCCTGGACAAATTACGTGCTCTTCTCGCTGAGCGTGATCCGTCTCAGTTAGAAGACTGGAGTTAATACATGGAAGAACTGAAGAACATCATTCGTGATATTCCTGATTTCCCTAAAAAGGGTATCATCTTTAAAGATATTACGACGTTGCTCTCTGATGGTCGCAGCTTTCACCGCATGATTGATCTGATCGCTCATCGTTATGTTGGTATGCATATTGATCAGGTTGTCGGAGTCGAGGCCCGCGGATTTGTGCTTGGATCGGCGTTAGCCTACAAACTCGGCGTCGGCGTAACGCTGGTCCGCAAGCCCGGCAAACTTCCATACAAAGTCAGTCAGATTACCTACGATCTTGAATATGGCTCAGACACCCTGGAGATTCACGAAGATGCTTTCAACAAGGGTGACAAGGTGATTATCGCTGACGATTTACTGGCCACTGGCGGCACTGTTTCTGCTGTTGTCAAGATGGTAGAGGCTCTTGGTGCTGAAATTATAGAATGCGCCTTCATGGCTGAACTTGATTTTCTCGAAGGTCGGAAAAGATTACCTGAAGGGAAAGTTTTCAGTCTGCTCAGGTTCTAATCAGAAACTGGGTCAAATTCCCCGCGGCTTGCCGCGAAGAGAAAAAATAACCGTACTCATACCCCGCTGCTTGCGGCAGGGTCGTTCATTGAATGTTCCGGCTCCGTAGCTCAGATGGATAGAGCAACCGCCTCCTAAGCGGTAGGCCATGCGTTCGAATCGCATCGGGGCCACCAATAAAAACAGCCACTTACATTGATTTGTAGGTGGCTGTTTTCTTTTAAAACCCTATTTCCCCTGTGCAATGATTTCGATGTTTTAGGTGACTTACTTTATAATCTTCGATAGTGTTCATCCGGAAACTCCGGATGGCACGACCGCAGTTTTCGATCTGGAAACGAGCAATTTTTCGCAAGGTCAAGGAAATCAAGGATTTGAGCGGAGGCGTAGTCCTTTACGCCGCACAATCAAATCCGCCGATTGACGCAGAGATTGCGGAAAAGGGCCGTTTCCGGACGAAA
>JACZKE010000052.1 GCA_014860225.1 Desulfuromonadales bacterium | reverse complement strand
GATTTCGATGGATTGCGTAGGGATTTGCCGTGTCAGCAAGGCGCGATTTCTGGTGCCTAGCCGTAGCTAAGCAGCTGAAATCGGAACGTAGCTGACGCGGCAAAGAACAAGCAAGGTGCGAAAGATTATGGGTTACAGGGTACTAGAGCTGGGGATGCTATGATTCCGTGAGAATATTCCTCAACAAATCTGGACATTTATGAGTTCATTAGCAACGCATTCATACAGCCGGATCGACTGCTCGGAAACACACTCCGACTGCCGGACCCTACGCCACGATTCACGCAGCCTGGGAGTCAATGATCCGGAGGACCTGCCGTTTATGCTCTGCCCATCCGGAGCAACGATGGCTGTATTGCTGGTTCACGGGTTTACTGCAACACCCTGGGAGATGCGCCCCCTCGCGGAGTTTCTTGCAGAGTCCGGCATTGCCAGCCTGGCTGTCCGTCTACCTGGCCACGGGACTTCGCCTGAAGATCTCGCGACCCGCCGCTGGGAGGATTGGTTAGGCGCCAGCCTCGATGGCTACGAGATCCTCAGCAAGGATTTTCAGGTCATCTACGGGATGGGGATGAGCACTGGCTGCCTGATATTGCTGACGATGGCCCAGGCAAAAGCGTTCAACGGACTGGTTCTTTTTTCTCCCTACCTGCGGGTTCTGCATAAGCTCGCACCCTATGCAGGATGGCTGCGATGGCTCCGGCCTTACCATGAAAAACCTGTGGAAGCCGGTTTGAGCGAGCGCTATTACAACCGCAGACCCCTAGCCGGTATCCACCAGATCAACCGGCTGTTGCAAACACTTCGCGGCCAACTGCCGCACATCACCTGTCCGGTTCTGGCATTTAATGGTGAGGGTGATCAAACAGTGGACATCGCCAGCGGACGTCAACTGGTCGATCTCATGGGCAGCTCCGTCAAGATTCACGAGCGGTATGGTCCAGATGTATCGCACGTTTTGACCCGCGAAGAGAACCCCTTTCGCAGGACAATGTTTGCCCAGGCGGTCCGGTTTGTTCAGGAGCTCGAGAATCCAGGCACAACTGTACGGGTGAGATAGTCGTAAAGCGAGGCAACCATGGTACAGGTCTGCTGCAACGACCCGGAATTATCAATCACGAAATCGGCCTTCTGCACCTTGTCTGCCTGAGACCATTGAGCGGCAATGCGCTGTCTTGCCTCTATATCACTGAGATTATCGCGTTTCTGAAGTCTCGCCAGCTGGATGTCGGGGTCGATCACAACCACCAGCACCCGGTCAACCCTGTTCTCGGCACCGGCCTCAAAAAGCAGGGGCGCCTCATAAACGATCAGATCATGTGGAGAACATTGCAATTCAGCCAGTCGGCATTCGGCCAGATGAGCAATTGCCGGATGCGTGATCGACTCAAGCAGTCGTCGGGCAACCGGGTCCGAGAAAACCTTTTGCGCCATCACTTCACGGTTCAGACTGCCTCCCGGCGTCAGGATATCCACACCAAAGGCGTCGACTAATTTTGCCAGCGTCGGACTTCCAGGATTGACAACCTCCCTGGCAAGCAAGTCGGCACTGACCAGAATGGCACCACAGTCGACGAAGCAGTCGGCGACAGAACTTTTGCCCGAAGCAATACTTCCTGTAAGACCAAGAATCATGACAAACACTCCCACTGAAATCGACCATTCCGGAACAATGTTACCGGCACAATTCCAGCAGATTTTTCTCTGGACAAGTAAAAATACCGTGACCTGCCTGCCAACCGGAAAAACAACATTTTTTATCATATCACCTGACCAAAATTTGCAAAAGGATTGCATGCTCACGCATCCTGCATTATCGTCAAAAATATTCTGCCTTGCTGGCATGAACCGAAAAGGCAATCTGCGAAGAGGCCGGCACTGTTAAAAAAAAATTAAATCGGCTAGAATGTTCTGACGTTTTGCACCTGGCGCAAAACCGCTATGACATGCAGCCACCGGAAACCGGAACATGCAGAATGCCAACGAATTTCACAAACTGATAGCTACCGCACTCATAGGGGTGGTCAAGCAGATAAAGGCTATCAGGTACTATCCGGACAAGCATCCGGCCTTGCAGGCTACGGCGGAGGAAAGCCTGCGTGGCTTTGAACCAGTCCTTGCAGACAACAGACACCTGTTGCTGACGGTGCGTAAAGAAGGCTTTCTCTTTAACGACAACCAGATCGCCAAAAGCAGCCAGATTCTCGCCCAACTCGCCAACTTCTGTTTTGCCCGCCGCATTCAGCACCTGACGTTTCTTGCCGATCTTAACAGCAGCGACCTGCATCATTTTGTTCATTATCTACTGCTCGACCCGCAGATCATCCAGAGACAGGGGGGAATCCAGTCGATACTGGAAAAGGCACGTTTGACCACGATCTGGACCAATGTCCGCGATCTGGATGATGTCTTGAAACGCAGGAAGGAGATCGAAAAATTGCCGCTGAATCCGGATTTCGATCCGGCAGCCGTGCTCACCAAAACCGATGACGCCGAAAATGCCAAAGCACACATCGACGCGGTGAGCCTGGAAAGACTGCTTGACAAGATGGAGCGCGAGGAGAATGACGCTCGCTTTCAGCATTTCATACAGGAGTTGGTTCCCCTGCTGCGCTTGCAACTCATCGAGGAACGGCGAGTGTTGGTGCTGCGAGCCTTCTTACTCCTGTGTCGCTGTGCAACCAACAAGCGATACTCTCAGGAACGTAAAAATAACGCACTCCAGGCACTTGACCAGCTGGCAACTAACGAGATGACCGACTTTCTGGCAGCCTATATGCTTGGAGCAAATAACGAGCAAAAAACACGTGACACGCTGGTCCAGATCCTCGCCTTTCTGGGCAACAAGGTTGCTAATCAGCTGATGGATTTGCTGGCCAACGAGCGTACCGCATCAAAGCGCAAGCTGCTGTATAAAGTTATGGTACGCAACGGTGCCACTGTCCTGCCTGTCATCTATGAGTATCTCGACGACGAACGCTGGTATGTGACACGCAACGCCATTGCCATCCTTGGTGATATACGCAGTCAAGACTCATTGCAGCATCTGACTCCCCTGCTCCAACATGAGGAAATCCGGGTGCGACGGGAGACGATTCGCGCTCTGACCAAGATCGGCGGCAATCGCGCTATCAAAATTCTGTTGCAAACCGCGGCCGCGGATGATCAGGAGCTGTGCCGTCAGGCGATCCTCTCCCTGGGTGCCATTCGTACGCCCAGCGCCGTGCCGACCTTGCTGAAGCTGTTACAGAAATCGGACTGGAGCCAGCGTGCTGTTGACCTCAAAAAAGACGCTATCCGCGCGCTTGGAGAAATTCGTGATCCCAAAGCCATTCCAGAGCTGGTAAAAATCATCAAACATAAAAGCTGGCTGCGTCGTCAGCTTAATAATGAACTCCGCATGGCAGCAGCCGCTGCCCTGGGTGACATTTCTGACGAAAGCACGCGGAATACTCTTGAAAAAGCCACCCACGACCGCACTGCAGATGTTGCCAGGGCAGCAGCACAGGCCCTCAAGCAACTGGACAAGGCAATTGCATGAATATCAATGAAATAAAACAGGTTGTGCAGGTTTTATCAGCGGCCATCAAGGGGTTGCGTCTCTACGCTGTCGACCATCCGGCCACGACCAGGCAGGTTGAGACGTTGCAGAACGGCTTGTTCAGCCTGTTGCAGCACAAGAAATTGATCAAACTGGGACTCCTTGAGGGGACCCTCTTTGTCGAAGACTATCTCTTCATGCAGGAGTTTCCAGCGGCTGATGAGCTTGCCAAACTTTTGGAAACACGCGAACTGGCAGGTCTTGAATTCGAGGCCGGGCTTTCCGCCCACGAGATTCAGGCACTGTTGCACCTGTTGCACTCCGGCAATGAAAGGGGGCAGGACTTTGTGGATGCTCTGTCGTCACAGGGTGTCAAAAAAATTCGTGCAGTCGCCGTGGAGAATAATGATGATGACGACCAGCAACCACGCAAGGTATACCGCAAAGCACTGAAGGTTGTTGATCAGATCTTCCATGACGTCCGCATGGGGGAGATTCCATCTTCAGCCGAAGCGATCAAGGTCGTCAAAAGCATGGTGCAGTTGACCATGACGGAGCCTCATGCCATGATGGCACTGTCTATGCTCAAGGATTACGACAACTACACATTCACCCATTCGGTCAATGTTTCAGTGATTGCGCTCGCCGTCGGTCGGGCCTGCGGCCTCCCTGAAGAGCAGCTGAAAACTTTGGGATTGGGTGGCCTTCTGCACGATTTGGGAAAACTGCGTATCGATGTCAACATCATCACCAAACCGGGACGTTTGACCGACGCCGAATTTGAGACAATCAAGGAGCATCCCAGTTTCGGCGCCGACATCATCAAAGAGATGGAAGACGTCACCCCCGAAGTCCTGGAGATAGTGCTCGGCCACCATCTGCGCTATGACCGTTCCGGTTATCCTGCTGTCGCTGCCGCCAACATCGACTCACCTCTGGTAGAGATGACAGCTATCGCTGACGCCTATGATGCCATGACGACTCTACGCTCTTACCAACGCCCCTTCACTCCACGCAGGGCAATATCAAGGCTCAAAGAGATCTCCGGTTCTTATCTGCATCCGGGCTTCGCCGCGTACTTCATTGAGTCACTCGGACCTTACCCGGTGGGCAGCCTGGTGCGCCTCGACAACAACGAAATCGGCCTGGTCACCAAAGTTGACACTCAAGACACCAACCTTGCCGATATCAAAATGCTCTATAATTCTGTCGGTACGCTCCTCGAAGAACCGTTCATGACGCAACTGCATCCGACTCAGGCACGCCGCATCATTGCCGAGGTCGACCCGTATGCCAGGGGGATCGATGTTACCGATTTTTTTGATCTGGGACCACAATAAACAATCAAGGCCGGAAGATCTCTCTTCCGGCCTTGATTTATTCATTTAACCTTTCAGCGGCAGCTCACTTAAAGCCTTAACAGCAGCAACCCGGACCGTAGCCCGATTGTCTTTGGCCAGTTTCGCCAAGGGGTTGACACTCTCGGGAGAGCCAAGAGAACCAAGTGATCTGGCCGCACTGGCGACCAGTTGTTCATCGTCGTCACCCAGGAGGGAAACCAGATAAGGTACCAGGCGCACATCGTCGAAATGGCCAAGTGCCTCAGCCGTATGCACGCGCACCGCAGGCGAAGGGTCCTTGAGATGTTTGATCAGGCTATTAAGTGACTTCGGATGGGCTTTCAAACCGAGCACCTGAATCGCCGCGCCCCGGATATCGGCATCAGGATCCTTGAGCAGGTTAATCAGATGCGGAAAGACATCAGCAGACTTGACATTTTCCATGGCAAAGATCGCCTTGATCCGCTGGCCACGCTTCTCGGACTTGAGATCCTTGATAATCTGCGGCAGATCCTGGAAAGATTCCAGTCGTTCCAGCGCTGCGGCTGCAGTAGCACGCACCTCCTCCTCGGAATCATTCAGCAATTCAATAAACAGACTGCGTCTTTGCTCGAGCGACATCATAATCCCCCACCATATAATCAGCAGCGTCAAAGTTACCAGAAACCATCTGACTGCGCAAACATGAAAACATTAGCCATGAAATGAGGTGGGAACAAAACAGAATGGGCAAGGCCGTTAAGCCTTGCCCGGAAAAATCATGTTATTGTTATAATTGTCTAAAAGGGGTAGGTCAAAAGGGTTGTATGCCATTCCAGTAAATGGACTCTAACGAGTTATTCTGAATTTTCAAACACATATGATAGGAATGCCTCATCTTTGCTGTAAGCAATGTACCCTACCCTTCAATGTACCCTAAGTAACTAGACTTTCAAAACTACACGACAAATCTTGATTCTTCAATAGATAAAGACATTCCCCTTGAAAGGGGCAAAGAAAAACCTCCTTTCATAAAGGGTATTGTCTGAAATTATTAGACTCGGTTGTCAAAGCATTTAACAAGTCGACACATCGTAGAACTGTTGCAAGTATCTCATCCAAAGAACTTCATGTCAACACAATTTTACTAACGATATCAAGTACATATGGAATTATCCTATTACATCTAACCCTTTTTTTTCACAAGATCTCAAATCAAGCAGCTCGAACGTATCTATATCAAATCCAAAAGATTGCTTTTGGAAATCATAATCTGAAATTCTACTCTGCAAGGCCGCTTGAATCTCTCTCCAGAAAGGGCGCTCTTTTCCATCGTCGGTACGCCGGGGATACTCACTTGCATATTTGGCCATTGCCTCCCCCCATTCTTTCCCCTTCAAGCCCCGCGGCCGCCTCGCGGAAACCACCCGGTACTTCTCCTCGAAAGCTTTCCCGTTGACGACTCCCTTCCAGCCTGCATCACGGACGGCGTCGCCCGAAGCCCCATGTCTTTCATCGACCTGAGCTGCAATCTCAACGAGTTCCTGAATAGTGAAATTTGCAAATTCAAAATCTGGTTTGTGCGCAGCAATAAGGCCAACAATATTCTTTTGCTCTACCTGTCGTCTTAGGCTTTTCACGTTCGCCCCGACGTCAGTATCAAAAGAGATAATACTAAAGCGCCTGAGGGACAGGTCTTCCTTCAACCAGTCACGGAGTTTTAATGCAATGTTATCTTTATCCGACTGAATGACACCTCGCAAATTAACAATTTCAATACCGGACTTAGACGGATCGATGAGAACATGTAAGATGGCATAATACTCTGTCTCTCCTTCAACATACCATCTAACCGCGCTCCCGGTGAAAAGCTCATACCTCAGAGCTAAGTAGGGTTTTGATTTAAGCACATCGTCAAGAGGACGTTCAGAACCATATGCGGACATACGAGCGCCAGGGTACCAGTGCCCCAAGGCTTCGTCCTCTTCTGCCCAACGTTCGTTAAAGGACTCTTCAAAAGCCAACCTAAATACTTCAGCTATGTGCCTTAGCCAAAGAGCCCCAGAAATGGTTCCTTTCAACTTTTCTCGCTCACTCCAACTGGACAAGCGTAACAGTAGATAGAGGCTATCGTTTTTATCCTTCCGTCCTGCGTCTACCCGCAACGATTCATGAACTTTGCGCCAAAATGTTTGATCAAGTGATTTCATCAATCGATTAATTTTATGACGATATTGATCAAGTCTATTTTTATAGTCTATTTCTGTAAGACCCCCAGGCATGGACTCCCATCCAGTGACCCTTGGCCAATAGATTGGCTCAAGCAGAATAGCAAGATTGATTACACTATCCCACTGACGTGTACTTTCACCAATCTGGTCTTCATTTGGCATTCGTTTTAAAACATTCTCAATGAATTCAGTAAAGCCCTCACGCTTAAGAGTTGAGGATGCTGCAATGGGGAGATAGCATTTTTCTAGGGCTTTCTGAAGTGAGTAAAATCTGTATGGATGAAATAGCGGGCCATCTGAACTTTTCGCATCGCAGGTAATCCAACCTCGCTCATAAAAGTTGCCTGGGTCGCCCGACCCCACTCCAGAAACAGGCACACCACAGTCCTTTGCGAACCTGATGAAGGCTGTCTCGTTTAAAAGGCGATTTTGCCGAAGGTAGTTTAAGTCTGCGGATAAATCCTCAACGGCTGTTCGGAAATCAGGTACGTCTTTAAGGTCCATGACTAATTAAATCTCACTTAGCAGTTGAGAAAATTTTCAGAAACAATAACGGCAAAGAAATGCCTACAAACATAAAGAACAAAAGACATTATGCCGCAACTCTAATTTTAAAAGTAAACACTCAGGCAATAATTTAGCGTACTTGCACTAAAAAGTTAACCTGATATCATATGCAAAAATTAATAACATTCGATGTCGTTAACACGATTCACATCACCCGACAATTTCATACAAAGTTACCTGGCATATAAAAGTTTCCGGAGTGCCGTCAATTGAACCAACATATTATTCATTTAAAGAATGGCCGACTCGCGGAAGACACACCTTTCAACCACGTTCAACAGTTGGTCAGCAACGCTATCAACCACGTTGGCTCAGGAGGTATAGTTGTTCATTTTCATGGTGGACTCGTCAGCGAGGCCAAGGGACGCGAGATAGCAAATAGGCTTACACCTGTCTATCAGGATGCACACGCATATCCGATATTTCCAGTGTGGGAATCTGGCCTCATTGAAACCATTATCAATAACTTTAGTCAGATAGCAGGGGAGAGTTTCTTTCAGACAATTCTATTGCGGGCTAGACGCATTGTCGGTCGAAAATTTGCTCAGGACGAGGGGGGGAGAAGCGTGGGGGTATTGCCGCCTGTGGACTTCACCTTAGAAGAGAAAGCACTCATCGATGCCCTAGGTGCTGAGGATGATTCCTTGCTTCCATCCGATCGAGTTCCAACTTCCCAGTTGACACCATTATCTGCAACCGAACAGATGACAATTGAGGCTGAATTACAGCAGGACGCTGAGCTTCTGTTGGTTGTTCAAGAGGTTTCAAACGGCCTGAGAAATCCTAATGGCATTGTCCTAGACGAAGCGACACGTTCCGCTGCCCCTGTAGTAGCATCGAGTGCAACATTGATGGATCCCGCCACCGCAGATCGACTCGTCGACCGGCCAGACCCTTCGTCCAGAGGAATCATATCAACAGCGAAGCTGGTAAAAGCGATTGTAAAGGTAGCGGTTAGAGTTACAAAACGCTACATTTCCAACCGTGATCACGGTTTCCATGCGACAATCGTAGAGGAAATTTTGCGTGAATTTTACCTTGCGAATATTGGTGGTGCAATTTGGTCCCAGATGAAACAAGACACAGCCGACAGCTTTGGACCTAACCCGCAGGTGTTCGGCGGCACCGCACTGCTTACAGAATTGGCCAAGGGGGTACAACTTGGTGCACAGCCCAAAGTGACACTTATCGGACACAGTACAGGCGCAGTTTACATTTCCCACCTACTAAAAGCCGCTGATGCAATACTGCCCGAAGACTTCAAGTTCGACATCTTACTCCTAGCACCAGCCTCGACATTTGATCTTCTCGCCGAGACTCTGACAGGACAGCAGGAGCGAATTGGCGGCTTCAGAATGTTCACCATGGCTGACAATAAAGAGCGACAAGATCGATTGGTACCGTTTCTCTACCCGCACTCGCTCTTATACTTCGTTTCCGGGGTGGTTGAGTCGTATGCCGACATACCTATAATAGGTATGCAGCGTTTTTACGACGAGTCGAATTATGAACCTGGGGAGTTTCCAAACGTAGAGTGCATGAGGCGCTACATTAGAAACATGGCCGATTGGGTCGTCTGGTCGACAGGGCTGGGTCCCCACTGCAAGGCGGTTTCCCACGGGGACTTCGACGATGATCCAACAACCCTCTTGAGCATTAAAAACATTCTGCGAAACGGATTCTGATTATGGCTGATCAGGCAGTGGTTGTAGGTATCCAACATTACCCCGGCATGAGTGATCTTCAGGGTCCGTGCAACGATGCAATATTATTTCGAGACTGGCTCATCGATCCGAACGGTGGCGCACTCGACCCTCAAAATGTCGGGCTAAGTCTGACTACAGATTACCCGGTCCCCGCAAACCTGAACGATGCCAGACCAGTTCTGTCTGACCTTGAGACGCTTTTCCGCCCTTTAATAACACAAGCGGCGCAAGCTCATCATCAAACTGGTCGTTTGTTTATCTACGTTGCAGGTCATGGATTCGCAGACCCACGTAATACAAACTCAGCGGCTCTGTTCACAGCCAATGCAGAAATACTTTTCCCTCTGCATTTAGCAGTAATGCATTACGTGAATTTTCTACAGCGGACATGGGCGTTCGACGAACTGATTGTGGTGATGGATTCCTGCCGCACCACAACTCCCCTGAACGACATCAGCACACCTGCATTACCAAACGTCGCTTCAAGCACCAACGCCCATAAGGTAAAAGTTTTTACTGGGTTTGGTGCGGGATATGGACAGGTGTCCCGAGAACGTCCTTTCAGTGGAAATCATCATGGTATATTTACTATGACGCTCATTAATGCGCTAAAAAATGCAAGCCCTAACCGTCTAGGAAGGGTAACCGGTAGCAGCATCAAAAGCTATATACACAACAATATTGGAAAATTCGCGGGAGATGTTGAAATCGCCCCCCCCGATATAAATGTAGATCAAGACAAGGATGTTCTTTTTGTGGCTCGGGACGCAGTTACCACTGATGTTGTGTTTGAAATCTCACCTGAGCTACACAACAAAGAGCTAATAGTAGCGTTCGGCGGACATACCGAGGTCTTCCATGAGATCGTGACATCGAGTCCGCTATCTATCCCCCTAGAACCTGGACTGTATAAGGCTTACATCGAAGGCACGACTACATCATCCACTTTTGAGGTTCCTCGTGATGGCAATATCAATCTTTGATTCCGTTAAACTTAATGCCGTTGCCGCAGATGGGGCAACAGAGATATTCCTGATAGATGCTAATCTACGCCGGATAGCTACGGGAGTAGGCAAGCTTGAAAAGCGTGTAATGCCAGGTCTTTACAAGGTACGGTTTCGCTCTGGAGCTAGCCAGCATGACGAATTGGTGGAAGTCTCTGGCAAAGAAGAACAGGTGAGAGTTAATGCTCCACCGATTTTATTCAAGGCGACCGCTCCCATTGATGCTACACACACGAACCACGAATACCAAAGCAGGTTAGCTCGGAGGGAATCGCAAAAAAGTCACCTCAGGATGGGGGTCGGTGGCGAATTATTTTTGTTCCTTCGAGAGACATCGGAAAATGAATCTGCCAGCGATGGGCACATAACCATTCACAGCCTAAACGGCAAGGAGTTGGCCTCTATCAGAAATGGTTTTGTGGAACCTCAAGCTCGTGTCAAAGCACTCAACATAGAGCTCAGTCCAGGGACCTATTCCATTCGTGTGACGACTGGTTCGTTGGGTTCGTACGAAATCTTTGTCACCGTATGTCAAGGTTGGCAAACCCAAGCTTTTTTGGTTAATGAGGACTTCTGGAACCGTGGCGAGCGCATCCGCTCCCCCTCGCTACGTTTGGCTTCGTTGTTAATGTCGCGACAAGGGCAAGGCTTCGACCCGTCCAGAGAAGTGACACGCTTTGCAGAGCTCGCCCGCCAAGCGCTTATTCAAGGCCGCAACGTGATCTCCACAGAGCAAATGAATCATTTGCTTTACGGTAAATTTGAAGACCCTATGCTGGGTGTGATCGCAGGTCACTTACTGCTACGTCGGACTCGACCAAACAGAAACCTTCTTGCAATCCTTTGCAACAACCTTCAAAACCTTCTTGGCACTCACCCTGATGTACAAAGCCTCCTGCTAAATCTGAAGGACAGCTCCTTCTCAAGAGTTGAAACCATTAAGGTCCCACCGTCATTGCGACAGAGTTGGGAAGCGATTGTAAAAGCCTCGCGCCGCCGAGCTTCGCTTGTTCCATCGAATAGCTATGTAGCAAAAGTCGCCGAAGATATTGTCACTGGTGGCCCTTGGCTCATTCGGCGCGTCGAGGAAACAGCAAGTGTGGTCAATCGAAAGCACTCAACAATCGCTGACGCAAGGCGCATGGCTCAGAGTCTTCTTGTCGAAAGCCCGGACAAACTGCACGAAATGCGCAAGTTGAAAGAGGGGGATTTAAATGGCTTAGAACGCAGTCTTCTGAACTCAATAGTGGCCTTCTCTCAGGAAACAATCAGAGAAGACCCGATCAGCAACGTCAATGTAAAACGCAAGCCGCCCAATTTGTTAAAAATTGGATCAGCACCGAAATACGCGGCTGCGAACGCTGTGATGGGGCTGGCTAAAAAGTTGAAACAAAGGAATGAATAATCAGACAGCTTCCAAAACAATAAGTGGTGATGACCTACCAATACAGCCTCGAAATCTGTGGTGGCGCAAGCCCCCGGGAGTTCGAATCTCCCCCCCCAATCCGCCGAAAAACGTCTGTACTTCAGGTAGTTAAATCGGCAAACGCGAAACTTTCCTGACAGCGATGGCCATTTCTGAGCAATCGGAAGTGGCCATTTGCTTTTTTTTTTGCAGATGCTCAGATTTGACCAAACTTCGTAGTCCTCGCTCTATTATCATATTTATCACTGATATTCATGATAGTTTATGATAATATCAATTGTGGTTTATTTGTCTCCGTAATATTGTTGCTTCACGAACTGAGCTCAGTTCAAATTCAACCCCAACCCAAAAGGAGGCAACAATGGCAAAAAATCATTCAGGAGACATCAAAAATTCTAACAAAGGCACCTCGGGAACCAACGTGACCTACGATAAAAACCAAGGGAACAGAGGTACACAACTAAATCCAAACAAGAAATCGTAACAAACCAAATTAGCGGGCGACATTGGTCGCCCGCTAACCTTTAGGGCACAAACATGAACAAGCAGCCAGATAATGCAAAGTACCTAAACACAAAAGAGTTGGTCGTTAGAGCAACAGACGATGGCCTTACTCAAAAGGAAATTGCTAAGCTCTGCAAAGTGCATCAAAGTGTGGTCAGTGGATGGAAAACAGGCATCATAACTGCGCGTTGGAAGAAAATAAACCCACTGATTGAAAAATATGGTGACATTCAAGGTGGAAACGAAAGCATTGTTTATTGCCGTATCTCTAACGCCACCTACAAATTTGATGAAAACTCTGTCAATTATCTAAAACGTGTCACAAGAAGCCTTCTTTTGCATGAGATGAAATTGTCAGAAAAAAAGGATGTCAGCGAAGGTGTATCGAAAATTATTGAGACTCGACGCTCAACATTAGAAAACATCACCAGTTCTATAGAAAAAAATCCAATAAATTTTGAAACGATTGATGACGTTTATGCATATTTAAGTTCGTTCAAGAATCAATATGACGATGACCTCTTTTATTCTCTTATATTACCCAAGGATCTTCAATCAGGGCTTCTTGAGAGCGCTCATAGATACGACAAAAAATACGTTAAAGTAAGTGGGGAAATGATTTTTGATTATTCTTTCTCTGCTCCCCACAAATCGTTCGATGATGAGTTCTCTTGGATGAAATGGTCGATAATAGCTTCTGATAAAAATAGCAAGTTCACTTGGATTATTAGCAAAAAAAAGCACATCAGAGACTCGGTAAAAGTTGACCCCACACATGAACATGCAACGTGGTTATCTGAAATTTATGAAGAACTTGACGCAGAAACAATAATAGAAAGTGCAAAAAAATATAAAGTTGACCCTCTTTATGACGACTACGTCGATAGAGACGTCTTATTGTTTTCTTTAGTGCACGCATTCACTCAAAATGGCTATGCGCTTAAGTGCGTATCAACAATTCCGTAAACGATGGTCAATCATACAGTTGCTTCGCCGCAAACTCGATAGAGGGTGGTCTTGCTGATGCCGTATCTTTTGGCTATCTCAGCCTTCGGAATTTCGGCTTGCTCAATCTCAGCAATCAGCTCTATGACCTGCTTGTCACTTAGCGATGGTTTACGTCCAAACTTGACTCCATTTTTCTGAGCGATGAATCTGCCTTCCTGGCTGCTTTGTTTTTGTTCCACATTGATATAACATTTCCGGGGTATGCACTTAACTCCACCACACACAACATGTTGTGAATATCCCACTAAATACATCAACTGTTCGAGTTCAGCACGGGGAGCCAATTACACCCGCTCCTGGGCACTGACCTGCAAAACGAAAAAAGCCAATTAGCTTGACTCAAAATTCCTGTAACTGTATGGTTTGCTTATTGTTTTTTTTGACAGCAGGGGGAGTTTGATGCTTTTAGCGTTGTTTTCTAGTTCTGACAAACTATCGAACCGTCTTTTACTGCAATAGCCGTTTTAGGCGGTTTTCTGTTTTTAATGTATTTTGAGACCCCCGTGTTTACAGAAACGGGGTTGAACCTTAACTCGGATTTTGCTCGTCATATGTTCAGCGCTTTTCGACTCGAAAAATCTTAGAATTTAGTGGTTCAAGCATAAATTTAACCTTCTGCCTGCTGAGTGACATCTAAAAGTCTAATGGAGTACGAATGATAAGTCGTGGGTCGCAATGGCGACGCTGGGAACCTCATATTCATGCGCCAGGCACTGTACTTAACAATCAGTTCGGTGGGGGCGATGCTTGGGAGACATATCTCTCGACACTCGAGACGGTCACGCCAAAAATCGAGGCGCTTGCGGTAACGGATTACTACGTCACCGAGACATACGAGGAAGTTCTGAAACATAAAGTAGCAGGTAGACTTCCTGATGTTCAGTTGATATTTCCCAACATTGAACTCCGTCTGGATGTAGCAGCAAGGTCTGGCTTCGTGAATGTCCATCTCATGGTTAGTCCAGAGGATCCAGACCATCTTGTCGAGCTTCGAAGAATCCTCACGCGATTCCAATTCCAAGCTCATGGCGATCATTTTGCTTGCACTCGAGAGGACCTTATTGCGCTTGGGAAACGTGCAGATTCCAGTATAACTGACGACAGTGCTGCCCTTAAGCACGGAGCAACCCAATTCAAAGTTAACTTTGGCCAGCTCCGCCAAGTTTTTTACGAAAGCAACTGGGCGAAGAAAAACATCTTAATCGCCGTGGCCTGTGGGCCAAATGATGGAACCTCTGGCATGCGTCAAGCCGCAGATGCAACCATGCGCCAAGAAATTGAAAAATTCGCACACATCATTTTCGCCAGCAGTCCAGCCCAACGAGAGTTCTGGCTTGGGCAGCGAGCCGTCTCTATCAAGGAACTGCGCGAGAGATATAACGGCTGCAAGCCGTGTCTTCATGGCAGCGATTCCCACGAACAATCGACAGTCGGCCAACCTATGAATGATCGCTTCTCGTGGATCAAAGGTAGTCCAGAGTTTGATGCATTACGTCAGGTTTGCATCGACCCCGAAGGCCGTGCATTCGTTGGATCAGAGCCACCACGCACCGCGATGCCATCACAAGTCATTTCCCATGTGTCGGTCACTAATGCAAGCTGGGCACTGACTCCAGAAATCCCCATCAATCCGGGTTTAGTCGCTATAATTGGTGCCAGAGGATCGGGCAAAACTGCTCTTGCAGACATGATTGCCGCGAGTTGTGATGCGATTAAACCGACGGAGTGGGATGCCAGCGAGAGCAGCAACCCATCTTTTTTAATTCGCGCGCGGCCTCTTATTGGGGATGCCACGGCAACCTTAACTTGGGGAGGGGGCAGCGTGGCAACACGGTCGCTAGATGGGCGCGATGCTAACGGACCCCTTTCATTCCCTCGTGCCCGCTATCTATCCCAGCAGTTTGTAGAAAAGCTATGCTCATCAACCGGCGTTTCCGATGGACTTATAGAAGAAATCGAGAGAGTGATTCTGGAAGCGCATCCGCTCGATGAACGCGAGGGTGCCACTGATTTCGCCGAATTTAGAGACTATCGAACCAGCCGATTCCTACAGGCGCGCGATCGTGATACAGATGCAATATCTGACCTGTCTGAGCGAATTGCCACTGAGCTCGAAAAGGAGAGTCTGGTTACCACACTCACTTCTCAGGTCTCTCAAAAGAAAATGCTAATCAAAAATTACAACGAGGACCGTTCTAAACTCGTTGTTAAAGGCACGGAAGCACAGGTCAAACGACACACGGAGCTTAGTGAGTTCGCTCAAGCTCTTAGAGAAAGGATCCAAGTATTTACCAACCAACGTCGCACTTTTGTCGCAATGCAAGACGAAGTAGCCAGTACCCGTTTAACAAAGGCCCCAGAGCTTCTTCGCCAAGCGCAAGAACGCCATAGTCATAGCGGCCTTAGCGATGAGCAGTGGGATGAATTCCTCCTTATTTACAAAGGGAATGTAGACAACAGCCTCGTAGGGTTTGTGACATGGGTCGATGAGCAAATTGCTCAACTTACCGGACAGTCAGTGCAACCTGGAGATCCAAATACCACCCTCATTGCCGAAAGCGTTGATCTCGGGACACTGAGCCTCTCGCTAATTGTTGCAGAGATGACGAGGCTCGAAGCATTGTTTAGTGAAGACAAGTTGATTCGTGACCAGTATTCAGCACTGACCAAGCGTATTGGACGGGAGCAAGCCGCCCTCAATGCCTTAGATGTGAAGCTCACCGATGCGAAGGGAGCTACTGACCGCAAGAAAGTTTTGCAAACTGAGCGTGACGATGCCTACAAACGGGTATTCGAGGCAATTATCAGCGAGCAGACTGCACTCGCTGAGCTCTACGCCCCGTTAATGGCTGGGCTCGCAGCATCCTCCGGCACACTACGCAAGCTGAGCTTCTCGGTAAGACGCATTGTTGATGCCCATAAATGGGGTACCTACGCAGAAGTTAATCTTCTTGATTTGCGTAAGGCTGGCCCCTTCAACGGTCGCGGTTCTTTGACCGCTGTCGCAGAAAAGATACTTAAACCAGTCTGGGAGAGTGGCAGCGCCGTTGAAATTCAGACAGCCATGACAAGCTTTATCTCAACCTACTTAAAGGATCTCCTCACTCACGCACCCTATGCTCAGACGCAGCAAACTCAGTTTAGAGCGTGGTCGAAACAGTTCGCACATTGGCTTTTCGGAACCAATCACATCTCGGTTCGGTACGCGATTAGTTATGACGGCGTAGATCTCCGGAAACTATCGCCAGGCACGAGGGGCATCGTCTTGCTGCTGCTTTATCTTGCCTTAGATGAGTCTGACGATCGCCCTCTTATCATCGATCAACCAGAAGAGAACCTCGACCCGAAGTCTGTCTTCGAGGAACTTGTGTCGCTTTTTATCGCGGCGAAATCTAAGCGGCAGGTCATCATTGTTACTCATAATGCCAATCTAGTAATCAACACCGATGCCGATCAGATCATTATAGCTGAGGCTGGTCCACATCCTATAGGTGGGCTTCCCCCAATCACATACACCGCGGGAGGGATGGAAAACGGAGCTATTCGCAAAGCGGTCTGCGACATTTTGGAAGGGGGTGAAGCTGCCTTCAGAGAACGTGCAAGACGTCTTCGCGTCCGCCTAGAGCGTTAATCCATAATTGGTTGGGGTGGATCTGTTATTTAGCAGAACAAATTAATCTGGATATTGGAGAAACCAGTAGTAGCCATGTTTTATATGCGTGGCGTCGAAGTTCCTGGATAATTATCTCGCCTGGTTCCGCTTTCTGGACGTCCACTCAGCCGAGACAGTTGCCGCCCGAAGCGACGGACTCCTAGCGGCGGCCTTCATGAACCCGACGCATCAAACCTACCGAGCCATCCGCAACACCGAGTTCGTCCTGCCAGCCTGAAATCTGTTCTCGCCCAACGGAATCTCCATTACGACACAGGTGGTTTTGTTTTGTAAAACCGTAGCTGGGGAAGATTCGTTGATGCTCCCAGTTCTTGACATGTGGCCGTGAATGATGGACAATTGTCCTAATAAAGAAGGAGGTTCATATGGCGACTGCCCTTGCTGAATTACTTGAACATCACGTTACCCTTGAGCAATTGGCCCGAGCTGTACGCAGCGGTATTCCCCGTAAGTTCGTCGATGATCTCGCCAGCACTCTCGAGATGCAGCCTTATGCCCTCGCACCGATTCTCCGTACATCAGACCGTACTTTGCGGCGCTATGAGCCTGACCAACTGCTCCCGCCCGACATCTCGGAAAAGGCTCTACAGATTGCGCGGGTACTTGAGCGGGCTATCGAAGTTCTCGAGAACGAGAAAAACGCCGTCGGATGGCTGACTGACCACAATGGCGCCTTGGGGGCGGTTCCCCTGCAAATGCTGGACTCAGCATTTGGGGCTGAGCAGGTGTTGAATGTCCTCGGGCGAATTGAGGATACTGTATATTCATGATCGTTTTCCGTGTGACGCTGGCGGAATACGCTCATTCTCTTGAGGGGATCGGCGCAAGACGCAATGGTGGACGGTGGAACCGGAAAGGTACGGCAGTGCTGTACACTTCCAATTCCACTGCCCTCTGCTTGCTTGAGATTTTGGTCAACGTAAAGCAGCGGTACTTCCCAACATACCACCGTATGGTCGTTGAAGTCCCCGATGACTTAGTCAATCCGGCTCCGCCGGTGTTTTTCACCGAGATTGGTAGATCCACGGAGTACGGTGCACACTGGGTCAATGACGGCCGCTGGGCGGCCATCAAGGTAGCTTCTCTCCTCTCCAGCCAGGACGCCTTTAACATCCTCATCAACCCAGCTCACCGTGATTTCGCCGAAATCAAACTGCTTGAAAGCTCGCCACTGACTATTGATACTCGGCTGCTTAGCTCTTAATCGGGCGACGCAAGCTGCGCCGCTAACGCCTCACCCAAGGGTTTCTTTCCCGCCGCAATTACAGCTTTTCAACAGATCAATTACGCGCATTGCCCTTTGAGGTAGGGCGTTCGTTTGTCGGCTGAGGCCTGTGATCAATATTCACTAACAGAGCCAACTTATTATGCGTCTATGCACCTGTTGAATGAGCTCTATCGCTCTTGTAATGCTGGCATGTTTGAAGAACAACAAGAGGGGGATATGGAGAAGTCATGCGCCTGGTTTCACGAGCAGGGTGGTAACTGGGAAGAGGCAATCGCCAGACTCGTACGGAGAGGAATTAATGATTGATTCAGGGGGCGAAAAACGAGCCAAGGTAGAGGCCAAAAGTTTGCAACCCTTCAAATAGATACGGATGATATTTGTGAATCTTCTGTAGGCGGTATCGAACTTGCCATAGGGTCGATTCAGTTTTGCTTATCGCCGGTGTCTTCTAAATTTCTCGCAAGGAGAACACTGGACTATGTTCACTGTCTATTTATATTATTTTTTCGATTCTTGACCTCTCCTTATCTATCTCCCGCGCGATTATTTCCTCTCGATCGAGAAATCTTGCGATGGCCAGATTAATCAGTTGGCTCTTGAACTTAACAATGGAATTTTGACTTTCAAGATAGTGCTCAACTCGTTCGGCAAGCCTACCGTCGAGCTTAAATGAAAACAGCTTTCCCTCCTTTACGGCACTTTCTTCTACAATGGTTTTGGGTCTAGGCATGGCCACCTCCTGTTTTTATTATCGGAAGATATCATAAATTCATCATTTCTTGAAGACTATAGTCCGTAGACTAATAGTCTCTTCTGAAAATAGGATACTTCTGATAAGGGGGGTCCTATGCAGCTACAAAGGGCTTTTGGCAAAATCTTAAAGAATTTGAGAACTGAAGCGAGTTTCTCTCAGGAAACCTTAGCGTTGGAGTGCGGCCTGGACAGGACCTACATTTCATTGTTGGAACGAGGTTTACGGCAACCTTCACTTAAAACGATCTTCACTCTTTCTCGCTCACTAAAAGTCTCTCCTTCAGTATTAGTTTCACTGGTTGAAAAAGAATTAATTTGAGAGGAACAAAACCCGTCCAGCCTAGTAAGGTGAAGGCTTCTATTATCATGTAAATTCGATAAATAGAAGCAGTCGAAATTCCGCATTGCCGCGCAACTCGGCTTTGGAGATCGCACCGGCGTTTATGTCGGGAACTGTCGCTGTACTGTGCCAGCAAGGCGGCCATGGAGAACTTCGTGCACGCAGTTGCGCTCGAACAGGCATCGCGGCCCCATCCCATTCGCGCTGTCAGTGTGAATCCGGGTGTCATGGACACAGCGATGTAGACTGAAGTCCGCGCCACGAGCATCGACGATTTCCCTGAGCGAGAACGATTCGTCTGGGTCAAGCTCGGTGGCCGGCTCAGTCAGCCTGAAGTCGTTGCCAAGCGGATTGCGGCTCTGGTCGCGTCGCGTCCAGAGCCAGGGACGACCGTCATCGTCTGAGGAGTCGCTACCCAAGGCAACGAGCGGACGACGTCAGGTAGTATCAACAAACGGTACATGGGCCGCCGCTCATGCCTAACACGATATGCGTCAGGATTAAGCAATGTTCGTATTTGAAATCGTGACTCCTGGAACTTGGCTTGACTACGATGATTGTGATTGGTCCTGGAAGATCCAGAACCAGCTTGATTCACTCAAATCACAGTTTTACGAAGCAAATGCTGCGCTAAATCTATTCGTTGACGCACAATCTGTTCGTCCCTCTCTTCCCGACCGGGACAAATTAGAACAAGACAGACAGCGTCGGTACGAGATCCAACGCTCTATCGAGCAAGAATGGGGCGGATTAGTACCGCACGAAGACTGGGATGTGCTTCACTTCGAAACCGAAGTTCGATTTAAACGCGAAGAATGGATGAGTGGCGTGGTTCCCCGAGAATTCGTGCACAATTTGCCATTCATCTACGCCCGTGCGTTTCTTTACGCGCTTGATGCGTTCGACAAGTTTCTGGGGGTACTTATAAATGAAGAAGGTGTGCCTGAACAAGTATCTACTCTTCATAAGCAAATTGAGGAGGCATTCCCACACTTACGCGGCGTTCGCAACACCGCCCAACACTTAGAAGACCGAGCGCGAGGGCTTGGTGCAAGTCGCAACCCCCAACCACTTGATCTGAAGCCAATTGAGAATCGCCTCGTCAATTCCCCCAGAGGCGGTGTACTTGTTCTGAATTCTCTCAACGGATCAAAATATGGGTCTACAATGGCCGATGGTCACTACGGTGAAGTTGATGTGTCACCTGAATCAATGCAGCATTTGCAGAAAATTCTTGAGGGAGTGATGCAATCATTTAAATGGAGAGGTCCAAAACAACATTTGCCAAGTACATACGCATAACGAATAAGGATAGATCGCGGCTCGTTCCTCGCGCAATCTATCCTTATTCGTTAACTGTCACACAGCATGGTCTTTAGTTTGTTTTGTCGCTGAAACAGAGGTTTTTGTCATGGTTGTGTCATCCCCCCTGTGTACCAGATATCCCGTTGGCTTAATCGGAGCTAACCAAAAAACACCTCAATTTAAATCAATTATTTCAGATTCTTACATAAAGTTTCATTTGTTAGAGCGACATCGTTTCTTCCAGATATTGCCGGCCTGCGCACCTGATATCCTGTGACCTGTTCGCATAGACAGCTTCACTAAACGGGCTAATATAGCTTGAGCTAATGGTTGAAGATTACAGCAAGGATATCTGAGCTGAATGTGCGAAAGGGCTTGAATTCTTTAAAAACTTAAATAAAAAAAACAATTGGTATGATCCCTATAACGAACCATATGGTTTGTTTAAATAAGGCTATAAATATATCACGCGTACGGATAAGGTTTACACTATTGTATTTTCGTATAGTCCTAGAAAAAAATCTCCATATAAATTCTGACAAGTTGAACGCGACGCCTGAGTCCCTACCAAACACAAGAACAAATCCTAAAATTGACTTAGGTAATATAATTATTGAAAATAATGACAAAGCACTTAAAAATAAATTATTATTATTAAAATAGTGAATAGAAAGGTATCCATTAAAAAGTAAACTAATAAAAAAAACAATTGTAACAATATAGCCGCCACAAACGAAAATGAAAGTTTCACGAAATTCTTTATCTTGGTTTTTCATTTATATTTCCCCATAAATTTTGGTCAATTGCTATTAACATTTTTACTTCTTGATATAGAGTAACACCCTGTTGACTCGGCTCTACGCACCCTGGCTTCATCAGGGTTAGTGACAGGTTAGTAACAGGAGGCTTTATGACAGAGCGATTGTCCTATTTGTGTCTGGAGGGGACATTAGATGCGTTGTCCCCAAGGCCATCCCTACCTTATTAGCTCCGGAACCATCATCGACACATCTTCAATGAACACCGCATCACTCTTGAGCGAATAGTAGTCACTCACCACTCGGCAGTCCGGATATTTCTGCCTAACGATTTCATAGAGGCTCACGTCCTTACTCAGCACACTCTTGAGCGAGCGTTTACTCCGTAAAAACTTGGTCGGGATCTCGGTACCCAGAACATACATATACCTGGACTTTGAGGTGTCATACTCTGCGAGGCCATAGAAATCTTTGAACAAAGAGTTCTGGCGAATCGACTCAGGTCCTCCTTGCCAGGCAATGAACTTGAACTCAGCCACACGGAGATTTGTTTCCAAATCGAAGGACTTCCCCGTATTCCCGGCACCGAGAGACGAACTTTCAACAACTTCTCCAGGTTGGAGTATATGTGGGAGGCACAACATGATGCCCAAGGCATGGATAACTACGTTGATTTGACCTGCCAGTTGTTTGACGAGGCCAACGGCACCTAGGACGTCATGGTCCGCTTTGTGTTCTGAAAGAAAGGATGTGCAGTTGTCAGCAGTCTTACCGACAAGCGACTGTTCGATCCGCGACAGCGTCACAGTCAGGTCTTTGCCTGAAAAGCCTGCTAGTGCAGAAAATGCATCTGAAAGATCCACCGTTACCCCCTGACAGTCACAATGGCACACAATAACAGCGGCGTCATATCCGCAATAGAAATGAGAGTTTAGAGTAACAGGATATCTTTTGTTGGAATATGAAAATCGTGCAATAATACCGAGTTCTTGGGTCATCATTGACCCGATACGCAACAGTACTACTTCAGGGGGGCCCCTTAGATGGCCATAAAAAAATCCGAACTATATAGCTCACTATGGAAAAGTTGCGACGAACTGCGTGGAGGCATGGATGCATCGCAGTACAAGGATTACATCCTCACACTCTTGTTCGTTAAGTATGTCTCCGACAAGTACGCCGGCGACCGCAATGCACTGATTGTTGTTCCCGAAGGTGGTTCCTTCGGTGACATGGTCAAGCTCAAGGGCGATAAAGAAATTGGCGACAAAATAAACAAAATCATTGGCCGTCTTTCGGAGGAGAACGATCTGAAGGGCGTTATTGACGTCGCTGACTTCAATAACGAAGACCAACTTGGCAAAGGCAAGGAGATGGTGGACCGTCTCTCCAAACTGGTGACGATTTTCGACGGCATGGACCTGCGGGCCAATCGTGCCGAAGGTGATGACCTTCTGGGCGATGCCTATGAATATTTGATGAGGAATTTTGCCACTGAGTCGGGCAAGTCCAAGGGTCAATTTTACACCCCGGCCGAGGTCTCCCGCATCCTGGCCAAAGTCATCGGCATCAACCGCAATACCCGTCAAGACCAGACCGTGTATGACCCGACCTGTGGATCAGGGTCTCTTCTGCTCAAGGCCGCTGACGAAGCCCCGCGTGGCATGTCAATCTTCGGACAGGAGATGGACAATGCCACTGCCGCCTTAGCGCGAATGAACATGATTTTGCACGACAGCACAACGGCAGAAATCTGGAAAGACAACACCCTCTCAACACCCCACTTCAAAGAGAAAGACGGTAGTCTCAAGACATTCGATTACGCTGTGGCCAATCCGCCGTTTTCCACCAAAGCCTGGAGCAACGGCTTTGACCCGGCACACGACGAATACAAGCGATTTGAGTACGGCATCCCTCCGGCGAAGAACGGCGATTATGCCTTTTTGTTGCACATCATCAAGTCGCTCAAGAGTACCGGCAAAGGCGCGGTGATCCTCCCGCACGGTGTTCTGTTCCGGGGTAACGCCGAGGCAGTGATTCGCAAGAACCTAATACGGCGTGGCTTGATCAAAGGGATTATTGGCCTGCCTGCCAACCTCTTTTATGGCACCGGCATCCCGGCCTGTATCATCGTTGTCGACAAGGAACACGCCCAGGCTCGCAAGGGCATCTTCATGATAGACGCCAGTCGAGGCTTCATGAAGGACGGCAACAAGAATCGCTTGCGCAGCCAGGACCTGCACAAGGTCGTCGACATTTTCAACAAACAGCTTGAACTGCCACGCTACTCGCGCATGGTGCCGCTGGCCGAAATTGAGGGCAATGACTTCAACCTGAACATCCCCCGCTACATTGATGCCAGCGAGGATGAAGACCTGCACGACCTCGATGCTCACCTCAACGGCGGCATCCCCAACCGCGATGTCGATGCCCTGTCGCGTTACTGGCAGGTTCTGCCCGGCCTGCGCGACACCCTGTTCGAACCGGCGCGGGACGACTACTGCAACGCCAAGGTTGAGGCTCATGAGGTGAAAAGCACCATTCTCAACCACCCCGAGTTCAGCGCCTTCGCCGAAAGGGTGCAGACCATCTTTGCCGACTGGCGTGCCGCCCATCTCGACAACCTGAGAGCGTTGAAGGTTGGTGACGACCCCAAGCAGATAATTTTCGACATTTCCGAAGACCTGCTGAACCGTTTCGCCAAGGCGGAACTGGTCGACAAGTACGACGTCTACCAACACCTGATGGATTACTGGGCTGAGACGATGCAGGACGGTGTATTCGTGCTGGTGCAGGATGGCTGGCTGGAGTCGGCGAAGTTGCGGTTGATCGTCGATGTGAAGGGGGAAAAGAGCAAAGAGTCGCCCGACCTGGTGGTCAACAAGAAAAAATATAAGGCCGACCTGATTCCACCCGAACTGATCGTCTCCCGCTATTTTTCAGCCGAACGCAAGGCTGTTGACGATCTGGAAGCAGCCAAGGATGAAATCAGCCGTGGACTGGAAGAATTCATCGAGGAGCACAGTGGCGAAGGGAGCTTGCTTGAAGACGCCAAGACCGACAAGGG
Source organism: Desulfuromonadales bacterium (assembly GCA_014860225.1). Taxonomy (GTDB): domain Bacteria; phylum Desulfobacterota; class Desulfuromonadia; order Desulfuromonadales; family BM103; genus M0040. The sequence continues at coordinate 361,267 of JACZKE010000052.1, read as the reverse complement.
CAAGGTGACCAAGGCCAGCCTCAAGACACGTATGGTCGAGGTGAAGGGGCAGCCGGATTCCAAGGAAGAACTGGCGGTGCTGAACCGGTGCCAGAAGCTGCTTGATCGGGAAGCCGCTGCCGACAAACAGGTGAAGGAGGCGCAGCAGGCGCTGGAAGAAAAGGTGCTGGCAAAGTATCCGCAGTTGTCGGAAGCCGAGGTCAAGGCTCTGGTGGTGGAGGATAAATGGCTGGCTTCGGTTGAGGCCGATATTCGTGAAGAGGTTGATCGAGTCACGCAGACTTTGACCGGGCGGGTCAAGACGCTTGAGGAGCGATACGAAAAACCATTGCCTGTATTAAATGACGAAATGATGGAGCTTGCCATGCGAGTTGACAATCATTTGAAAAATATGGGGCTGGCATGGAAGTGATGCTTGGTTACAAACAGACAGAGATGGGTATCATCCCCGAGGATTGGACCGTCACTACTGTGGGGCAATTAGTCCATGATGGTGTTCTCGAAAAACCACTGGATGGAAATCATGGGAATATTCATCCGAAGAGTGGTGATTTTGTCAGCTTCGGCATTCCATTTGTGATGGCAAACAATATTCGTGGTGGGCGTGTTGATTTGAATAGTTGCTCATTTATTCGGAAAGAACAAGCCGACTCGCTTCAGAAGGGATTCTCGATTCCGGGCGATGTTTTGCTGACTCACAAAGCTACCATCGGGAATACGGCTGTTGTAGATGAAATTCCCTTTGAGTATATAATGTTGACGCCGCAAGTGACTTACTACCGTGTGTCAGATCTAAAAAGCTTGAGCAATTTCTATCTTCGCCATTTCTTTGATAGCCCTACCTTTCAGAGAGTGCTGATATCAATGTCGGGTGGTGGAACTCGCTCTTACATCGGCATTACAGCCCAACTCCAACTTCCAATCGTTCTTCCTCCCGCCAGAAAAGAACAAGAAGCCATCGCCACCGCCCTGTCGGACGTGGATGCCCTGATCACCTCTCTGGACAAACTCATCGCCAAAAAATACGCCATCAAAACCGCCACCATGCAGCAGCTTCTCACTGGCAAAAAACGTTTACCGGGATTTAGTGGCGAATGGGAAATGAAGGTGCTGGGCGATGTTGCTTCTTTCCACAAGGGGAAAGGGCTTGCAAAAAGTGAGTTAGATCCGCATGGCTCAGAACCATGCATTCACTATGGAGAGCTTTTTACCCGTCACCCAGAAACCATCTCTACAATTTTGAGCTGGACTAATAGCACATCCGGTGTTTTTCGTTCAGTTGCGAACGATGTGTTGATGCCAACTTCTGACGTTACGCCAACTGGTTTAGCAAAAGCGAGTTGCGTACTGCAATCAGGCATTGTCCTTGGCGGTGATATCTTGGTCATACGCACAGACCCCAAAGAATTGTCAGGATCTTTTTTGAGTTACACCATTCGACAATCGCGAGATCGAGTAATGCAGTTGGTTACGGGTACAACTGTTTTTCACCTTTATGGATCGGATATGCAAAAGTTTGAGTTTCTTATGCCGGTTCTTGAAGAACAGCAAGCCATTGTGGAAGTTCTTTCAGACATGGCAGCAGAAGTTACAGCCCTGGAATCCCGTCGAGACAAAACCAAAGCCATTAAGCAAGGCATGATGCAGGAGTTGCTCACCGGGAGGACGCGACTGATATGATGGAGTCACGCTACATAAAGGGATTAAATGATGAGCGATAACGAGTCGTTATCTTATGTCGATGAGTTGAACGATCTGCCTGAGGCACTCATTTGTGACGAAGACAATTCAAACTGTCGGGACGACCTAAAAACCGGTGATTGGTGTTGTGAAACGTCTGGATGGCCTGGTGCATTTAAAATTCCTACTTGCCCATTTTGTGATGCAGTAGCATGGGACTCAAGGGCTTGCTCTCATTTGGTGTTCCTCTATGACACTGATTCGGACAAGTATTTCAGGCTGTCAAACGTCATCATTAAGCTGTGCAATGTTGATTCAAGCGATTTGCCTTCTGCCGAATACTGGGTAGACAGCATTGCCGAAATCGAAGTTTTTGAGACTGCACATTGCATGCATTCGACACTTATTTGGGGGTTCCTCAATTCCTAATGTGTTCAGGGGGGAGAATGGCATATACAGAAAAAACAGATCACTATTACAAACTGCCGACCCAGCTCAATCCTTTTCAGAAAAAGTTGTACCGCCATCTGATCCAATGGAAATGGCATCATATTACGACTGAACCTGGCATTGCCCGTGGCCGCGAATATGATGCCATTCTGCCAGATCATTTTGTTCAATCTGAACAATTGCCCCACATCTACCCGACAATCCTTGATGTTTTGGCATCGCATCGGAAGATGAACGATTTCAGAATTCACCAGCATTTTTACCACATGGCCAGTTCTCAGGCAGCCAACATCAATCTCTTTCTGCCACTGCTGCACCATCCGGAGGTAGACACGCTTTTCCGTTCGATCAAGCCTGATTTCGCGTCCTTGGCTAAGGACCATCTTGACCAAGGGTACTGCATTGAATATTGGGGCGGGAATTTTGGAGGGGGACACGGTGGCAAGGGTATACTTGGTGACAAATCCTCAATGGCGGGAACAGATTCCGACATCGCCATCGCTTATCTGAACTATAAGGGAGAACACTGCCTCTGGCTTATCGAGCACAAATTGACAGAAAAAGAGTTCACGGAATGCGGAGCATACAAGAGCAAAGGGCGAAGGCCACGACATGACTGTACTCAGAGGTTTTCAGAAATCGCAACAAACAAGAACCTTTGCTACTACCACGATGTTCGCCGCTTTAAATACTGGGAGCTAACGGAGCAACATCGGAATCTCTTTGTGCAGGACAACCTCCATAAGAACTGCCCATTCAAGGGTGGGATGAATCAGTTGTGGCGCAACCAGCTTCTAGGCCTTGCCATTGAAAACTCGCAGGACAACCCCTATCAGAATGTCTGTTTCTCGGTCGTGAAGCACCCGAAGAATGATGCCCTTGATGCTACGATCGCTTCATACAAAGAGCTGATTGCCTATAATCCAAAGTTTTCGGTGCATAATTCCGATGAATTCGTGTCAGCAGCACACGCAATTTCTGACCCAGAGCTGGCAAAATGGGTTAGCTGGTATCGGGACCTGTACCAGGTATGAGTCCTGCCACTAATCGTAGGAGTGATAATCCCCGGGAGGATTTAATTTCCGGAGCAAATTTCTTCATTGGCTGGGATGTCGGTGGTTGGAACTGCGACACAAACCCTCGTAGTCGTGATGCGATTGTTATCCTCGATTCAGCACAAGAGGTCTTGGGTGCTCCCTGGCGTGGCAACCTGCGCAGGACTATCAACGAGGCGAAAAGCACCCGTGATTGGCTAGTGAGATTGTTTTCGCTGTGCCAGGTGGAACTGCCTGACTCAACCAGAGCAATCCTCGCCATCGATACTCCACTTGGATTCTCTCAAGCGTTTATACAACTGGTGACCAAGTTGAAGTGCGAGACGCAGATTTGTCAGTCAGATTCTAATCCGTATCTGTTTCGCAAGACCGAGCAGTTTCTGTTCGAGCATGGGCTAGCGCCATTGTCAGCGATTAAAGACATGATAGGTAGCCAAGCAACTAAAGGGATGCATGTTCTTGCCCGGTTCGCACCCAAGGTGGCGCAGTGTGGTGTTTGGGTTGATAGTGATTTGTTGACGATCATTGAAGCCTACCCGTCGTCTTGTAAGGGATCAGCCCTAATGGACGATCTGTTGCGAAAGTTTTTGGTAGCAGAATGCATCGATCCCCCCATGAAGCAATGGGTAGAAGGCCTTGACCACCCAGATAAAGTGGATGCATTGATCTGCGCACTCCTTGCGCATGTTTTCACATTTCAGCAAAGTGAATTGGCTGCCCCACCGGAGGCCATTGATGTGAAGGAAGGGTGGATATGGGTTCCAAGGGACGGGTTGCGGTATGACGTGGATAGGCGTGTATTGATTGACTGAACATGATTGAAGTATTCACGGGGGACACCATATGAGCACTGTCGGCCAAAAAGAGCGCAAAACGCAGCATAGGATTGTCCGATTATTTCGGGACAAGCTGAAGTACGCGTACCTCGGCGACTGGAATGACCGCGAAGACAACCGTAATGTCGAGGAGGCCCTGCTCAAGCCCTGGCTGGCTAGGCGAGGTTATAGCGAAAACCTGATCACCCGTGCCCTGCATCAACTCAACCTTGCCTCCGCCCTCGGCGAAGGCAAGAGTCTTTACGACGCCAACAAGGCAGTCTATGGTCTGCTTCGCTACGGAGTCAAGGTTAAGGAAGGTGCCGGGGAACAGAACCAGACCGTCTGGCTGATCGATTGGCAGAATCCGGAAGCGAACGACTTCGCCATCGCCGAAGAGGTTACATTTAAGGGCGAAAACAAGAAGCGCCCCGACATAGTCATCTATGTCAACGGTATTGCCCTTGGTGTGCTGGAACTCAAGCGATCTACCGTCTCGGTCACCGAAGGGATTCGCCAGAACCTCGACAATCAGAAAAAAGCCTTCGTCCGCTCCTTCTTCTCGACCATGCAACTGGTCATGGCTGGGAACGATACTGAAGGTGCACGCTACGGTACCATCGAAACCCCTGAAAAATATTACCTGACCTGGAAGGAAGAGAGCGACACCGACAACCTTCTGGATCGCCACCTGACCCAACTCTGTAACAAAACCCGTTTCCTCGAAATCATCCACGACTATATCGTCTTCGACGCGGGCACCAAGAAGCTCTGCCGCCATAACCAGTATTTCGGTGTCCACGCCGCCCAGGAACATATCAGGCGCCGCGAGGGGGGCATCATCTGGCATACGCAGGGTTCGGGTAAAAGCCTGACCATGGTCTGGTTGACCAAGTGGATTCGAGAACATGTTGAGGATGCCCGTGTCTTAATTATTACTGACCGCACCGAACTCGACGAACAGATCGAAAAAGTCTTTCTCGGCGTCAATGAGGATATCTATCGCACCAAGAGCGGTGCCGACCTGATCGCCAAACTGAATGTTACCGCACCCTGGCTGATCTGCTCGCTGGTACACAAGTTCGGGCGCAGTGACGATGCAGCGACGGACGAATTCATCGACGAACTGGAAGCAGAGATTCCTGCCGACTTTCGCGCCAAAGGGGAGCTGTTTGTCTTTGTCGACGAGTGTCATCGCACCCAGTCGGGAAAGCTGAACAAGGCGATGAAGAAACTGCTGCCCAGCGCCATGTTCATCGGCTTCACCGGCACCCCATTGCTCAAGGCCGACAAACAGCGCAGCATCGAAGTGTTCGGCCCCTATATCCATACCTACAAGTTCGACGAGGCAGTCAAGGACGGGGTTGTGCTCGACCTGCGTTACGAGGCCCGTGACATCGACCAGAATCTCACCTCGCAGAAGAAGGTCGACCAATTGTTCGACGCCAAGACCAAGGGGCTGTCGGACCTGGCCAAAGTCCAGCTCAAGAAGAAATGGGGCACCATGCAGAAGGTGTTCAGCTCGCAGTCGCGCCTTGACAAGATTGCCGCTGACATCCTCTTCGACATGGAGACTCGCGACCGCCTGATGAGCGGTCGCGGTACGGCCATGTTGGTCTCCAGCAGCATCTACCAAGCCTGTAAACTCTACGAGATCTTCTCCAACACCCACCTGGCAGGCAAGTGCGCCATCGTCACCAGCTATCAGCCCAACCCCGGTGACATCAAAGGGGAAGAGACCGGAGAAGGCAAGACCGAGAAACTTCGCAAGTACGACATCTACCGCCGGATGCTGGCTGACTATTTCGATGAACCGGAAGATGCGGCAATGTATCGGGTCGAGGAGTTCGAAAAGCAGGTCAAAGAGAAGTTCATCAACGAGCCGGGTCAGATGCAGTTGCTGATCGTGGTCGACAAGCTACTCACCGGCTTCGATGCGCCGTCGGCCACCTATCTCTACATCGACAAGCAGATGCAGGATCACGGCTTGTTTCAGGCGATCTGCCGGGTCAACCGACTAGACGGTGACGACAAGGATTACGGCTACGTCATCGACTACAAGGATTTGTTCAAATCATTGGAAGGGGCGATTAACGACTATACCGGTGGGGCGCTTGACGGCTATGACCGCGAAGATGTCGCCGGCCTGCTGGAGAACCGACTCGATAAAGCCAAAGAGAATCTCGAAGAAGCCCGCGAGGCGGTCAAGGCCATATGTGAGCCGGTGGCGCCACCGAAAGACACCAAGGCGTATCTGCACTATTTCTGCGCGGCCGACACCGCTGACAAGGATGCCCTGAAAGAGAACGAGCCGAAGCGCGTCGCACTTTACAAACAGGTAGCTTCTCTGCTGCGGGCCTTTGCTAATCTGGCCAACGAACTGGAGGAAGCCGGATATTCGGCTTCTGAGATTACGACGATCAAACAGGAAGTCGACCACTTCGAAAAAGTGCGACAGGAGGTTAAACTGGCCAGCGGCGATTATGTCGATATGAAGGTCTTTGAACCGGCCATGCGGCACCTTCTCGATGCTTATATCCGCGCCGAGGAGACGGAAGTCATTTCAGCCTTCGACGACTTAAGTCTAGTCGACTTGATTGTTGAGAATGGTCTTGGTGCCCTGGACAAACTACCGAAGGGGATTCGCCAAAGCCAGGAAGCGATGGCCGAGACGGTGGAGAATAACATCCGAAAGCTCATCATCGATGAGCAGCCGATCAACCCGAAATACTACGACACCATGTCGGAACTGCTCGACGCTTTGATCCAGGAACGCAAGGTTCAGGCTGCTGATTACAAGAAATATCTGGAGAAGTTAGTCGAGCTGGCCAAGAAGGTAAAAAAGCCAGGAACGGGACCTGGGCCTGGTTACCCCAAGCCAATTGACACGCCTGCAAAGCAGGCTCTTTATGACAATCTTGATCAAAACGAGACTTTGGCTATCAAGATTGATACTGCTGTTCGTTACACAAAGAAAGACGGCTGGCGTGAGAACCGTTTCAAAGAACGAGAAGTAAAGAATGTCATACGTGAAGAATTAGGTGAGTTTGATACACGCACAGAAGAAATCTTCGATATTGTAAAGAAGCAACGTGACTATTAAACGGCACTACATAGAGGTGAGTGGCATCTCGGTCGAGATCGTCCGCAAGGAGATCAAGAATCTGCATCTTGGGGTCTACCCTCCTGAAGGACGGGTGCGTGTTGCAGTGCCGTTGAAGATTGATGATGAAGCCGTACGCCTGGCAGTAATCTCGAAACTTGGCTGGATCAAGCGTAAGCAGAAAGAGTTTGCCGAGCAACCTCGTCAGTCGCAACGGGAGATGGTTTCAGGCGAAAGCCACTATTACCTTGGGCAGAGGTATCGTCTCAACGTGATCGAGCATTCTGGGGCAAATTTGGTACGTCTCAACAGAAAAACAATCGACCTTTACGTTCGTCATGGCGCCGACCAGAAGCGACGAGAGGCAGTTCTCGGTCAGTGGTATCGTCAACAGATCAAAAACTTAATCCCTGAGCTGTTGACCAAATGGGAACCAGTCGTCGGTGTTCATGCTGATGAGTGGGGAGTCAAGAAAATGAAGACCCGCTGGGGCACCTGTAACATTGGAGCCAAGCGAATCTGGCTGAACCTGGAGCTGGCCAAGAAGCCAATTCAATGTCTGGAATATATTCTTGTTCACGAACTGGTTCATCTGTTGGAGCGTCGGCACAACGATCGCTTCAGGGATTTAATGGATAAGTTTATGCCGCAGTGGCGTTTGCAGCGCGATGTCTTGAATAAGGCGCCGTTAGGGCATGAGGAGTGGGGGTACTAACCGTTTCTTACTCAACTGAACTCTGGAATGGGATGGTGTTATGCAAATCAGCCGCGTTGTAATCAGAAATTTTCGGTCATTCGAAGAATTGGATGTGCCAATTTCTCAAAATACAACCTGTGTCATTGGGGAAAACAACTCAGGGAAAACAAACTTCCTCCATGCGATAAGGTTATGCGTCGACTCAAACTTGTCATCAACCTATCGATCTCTTCTTGGAAACGACATTCACTCAACAGTTGACATTTCGCACCCCAACCAAGTTTTGGTTGGGCTAGAGATCGTCGATTTCGCAGGGAAAATAAATGAAGAGGCTCTTGTTGGAGCATGGCAATGTGAACCAGGCAAAGCGAGAGTATTTTATAGGTTTAGGCCAAAATTAAGCATTCGAGAAGACTTGGCAGCCGATGAAATCGCTCCTGGTGACCTAACTATTGAGGATTATCATTGGGAAATTTGTGGTGGAGGTGACCCAGCGAGAGACTTAACAGCAATCAGTTGGGATGAGGACCTAGGGACTTCAATTAGGTTTTCAGATCTTCAGTCTTTTCTGGTTGTATTTCTACCAGCGCTTCGTGATGTCGAGAGTGATTTACGTCAATTCCGTAGTTCACCATTAGCTCGGTTAATTAGGGCTATGGACATCGACATAGCCGAGCAAGAGGATCTCGTTGAAAAGCTTCGTGTTGCCAATGAAGAAATTGCTGAGGCACCATCAATAAAAAAGATTGCTGAGTCCATAGATGAGTCATTCAAAAAGGTAGCAGGACCCGCCTTTAGTATGGATGTTGACCTCGGAGTTGCTGAACCTTCTTTTCAGACTATTGTCCGCACCCTGCGCGTATTACTGTCCAATGTTGCTTTAGATGATTTTGACCCCTCGTCAAATGGACTAGGACTCAACAATATCCTCTACGTCTCGATCTTAATCGAATATTTCCAAAAGCGTATTGAGCAACAAAAATCTGCCGGTCAGATTCTTCTTATTGAGGAGCCAGAAGCGCACCTGCATCCTCAGTTACAGCTTACCTTGTTTAACGCCCTTCGTGATTTGCCTTTCCAGTCAATACTAACAACACACAGCACACATATAACTGCACACGCAGATTTGGAGTCATACGTAGTCTTAACCCAAAGAGGTGTCCCAGCCGTCTCAGCATCGGTCCCAGCCGAGGACGAGTCGATATCAAACCAAGAGGTCAGTGATTTAGAAAGATATTTGGATGCCACCAAATCCAATCTGCTTTATGCAAAAAAGGTCATGTTGGTTGAAGGACCAGCAGAGCTTTTTCTTATTCCGCCAATTGTAAAAGAAGTGATGGATATCGACCTCGATAGAGAAGGTATTTCTGTCGTGCCAATTTACGGCGTACATTTTGATGTTTATGCCAAACTATTTGGAGAAGCAGCACTACCCAAGAAATGCGCCATTATTACGGACGGAGACTTAAAGCCAAGCGATGCCAATCCCGAGGTTGAAGGAGAAGATGAACTGCCGCCTCCGCCAAACTTTGCACCCTTAGAAAATGATTTTGTTAAGGTCTTTGCGTGCGCAACGACATTTGAAAGAGCGATAACCCTTTCTTCAACTTTGAATATGTTTGCTATGGCAGCGGAGGAAATTGGCGCGCCAAGGATAGCTCAAAGGCTTAGGGCTGGAATTGAGGCTCTGAAAGATCCAACTCTCAACGGGGAAGACAGAAAAGCCATTTTGACTCCCTTGCGCGCAGCGGTGCTCAATACGTCCATCAGGTTTGGAAAGGCCCGTTTTGCCCAAATAGCCGCCCGTCATGTTGAACATGCTGGAGGCATTCCGAAGTATTTGCGCGAGTCCATAGAATGGCTTCTTGAACCATAATGTTAACCTCAGAGCAAAAAGAAGCTGTGCGCTACGACGACAACCTAATGCTCACAGCATGTCCTGGTAGCGGGAAAACACGCGTCATTGTTTCCAAGCTAGCAAGAGTGGTCGACTCTGTCCGTGAAACACCTCGATTTGTAGGATGTATCACATACACAAATGCCGCAGTAAATGAGATAGAAGCACGATTACGTCGTCATATTCATCCCGGCGATGAAGTCTACTATGACGTATGTACAATTCATTCCTTCTGCCTCAATCATATTTTCCGTAATTTTTCCCACCTTATCAATGGCTACAAAAATGGTTTTAAGGTTCTTACTCCAGACAATGACGAATTCAGGAAGCATGTCGATGCCGTGTGGGAGACCTTTGGCAAAACAAACCTGACCTCCAAAGATTATGAGGAGTTTACACAATTAAGAATTAACTCGAGTGGAGACCCCGTGGGTTCCGCAATTGAACAGGGGTCTTTAACAAAAGAAATCGCAAAGCAATTTTGGGCAAGGATTCGCAAGGCAGGATTTGTCGACTTCTCAAACATTATTTACTACTCCTTAGTGCTGTTGCAGAAAAGACCAGAGATCTTAGATTGTGTGGCCTCAAAATTTGCATGGATTTTAGTGGATGAGTTTCAAGACACAACCGATATCCAGGTTGACCTCCTCTCTTTAATTGCTGACAAGGGCCGCACAAAATTTCTTTTGGTCGGAGACCCTTACCAGTCTATCTTTCGGTTCGCGGGTTCAAAGCCAGAACTCGCCGTTGACTTTGCCGTACATATTGGAGCACGTACCGATCTTCAACTTTCTGGAAACTTCCGATCAAGTTCTCCTATACTTGAGCATGCCGAAAAGATCTTTCAACGCACCCCCCCCATGAAAGCCCTAGGCCCTTCAAAAGAATTCACAGAAGAACCGGAATGGCGGTATGGGCAGTCTGCCTTTGAGGTTATTGAAGATTTCTTTCTTCCTGCCTTAGAGGGACTTGATATCAGATATGGGGAGTCGGCAATTCTCGCACCGTCATGGTTCTCTTTGTTTCCAATCGGCAAAAAACTTAGGAACTACGGTATCAGTGTCGTCGGCCCGGGTGCACGCCCCTATCGAAAGGCTTGGCTAATCGCTCCTCTGGCCGAGCAAATCTGTGGTTACTTGATGGGTCCGAATCCAGACATTATCACTGGCATTGAAAGGACACTTTTTAATACTATCCTGAACACAACAGGCCGTACTGAATTCAACATCTTTAGCTACCAGGGGCGCGTCTTGGTGTTCCGGCTACTTGCTGAGGCACAGAAGCTTCGAGTGACGCACGAAAGTGCCGTAGATTGGTTAAACGCCGCCGCCAACATATTCAGCCAAGTGTTGATTGATCATGACTATTTGGTTGAATCTGAGGGCTACCTGTTGTCAATGTCTGTAAATGGCATGATAGCGGACATGGTTAAAAACAAAGTAGACATTGCGAACTTGAGTATTTCTGATTTCGGAGTATATGCAAGCCCCGATCAAGCACTTAAGCTATCCACTATCCACAACGCCAAGGGGCGTGAATTTGATGCTGTTGCAATTGTCGACCTTCATGAAGGTAAGATGCCGTCATACTATGACAGAACGGCAGAAGACGTTGCAGAGAAGAAGAGACTTTTCTATGTAGGGTTAACTCGGGCTAAACGATATCTCCTTTATATCACCGATCGCACTGGTCGGGATGGGCCAAGTCGTTTTTTGGCCAAAGGTGGGTTGGATATTGGGATTACCCAATAGCGGTATCTCAAATCCATGTTTTGATAGTTTTAGGGGGCGATGTCAATAACCAACCAAAGACCATGAATAAAACCGCAATCACACCATAAATCGTAGAGTTTTATCGTAGAGTTGGGTAGCCGGACGATTACTCTACGTTTTCGATAGAATTGTCGCAGCTAGATCTCCAGTTTTCAACAGTCACGATCACCCGATATTATCTCTTCCAATTCCTCAGAACTCACTGGCTCCATGTCCACCAGGTCATCAATGGTTCCATCCAATATCTCTTTTCCACACCTCACACAAAAATAGAGATCGTTACAAGAAAAGCATTCCGACGGGTAATCATGATCGACGATTTTACAAATTAGCCCTTTGAAAAACCGCATATTTACTCCCAGCTAGATTTAGTATCTTCCCAACCAGTGCGATACTCAATGAAGCGCCACAATCTCTTCCGTAAAACGCCCAGTAATGACAACCTAAAATTGACCACCTGTGATGACCCAATTCTGACCATCCTGAGCAGTGATCGCAATGCTGGGTGACAGGGGGATCACCCAGCGACAACCTTTGTTTAAAAAGACCGATAAGCGATGAACGCTATGAGAGCGGTCAGCGGTTATCCGGTCGACAAATCTACTATCTTTATTCGTGCTGTTTCAGTGTTTGTCGCTGCAACGCTTTGGCCTGAAACCGGTCGTAATTGACCAGGGATCGTGATGCATCATAAACTAATACCGGATAATTCCAGCCATATTCGGAGATCAGCAGGCAACCGTCCAAATCGGTGATCATGGCGATATCACCACTCTTCTCGCAGTCGTTAAACCAGGTCGTATTGTCAGCGGTCAACTCCACGGATATCGTTTCCAGTCCCCCAATTTGCGGGTTGAATACGAGTAGGTACATTTTTATTTGCCCTGTGCTTTTTGTGAGTCTTTTCCTTACAAGCTCTGCTTCAGGCGATAACTATCCCACTGGCAGTTGACGATGTGAGCCCTGTGGGTCAGTCGGTCAAGAAGCGCTACGGTCATGACCGGATCACCAAAGACCTGGGTCCAGAGTCGGCAAAGCCGAGATTGGTCGTGATAATCACCGATCCTTTTTCCTGGCGCTCGGCAATTCGGCTAGCACAACCCCTGTTTACTGGTCAATTTTAGGTTAGCATTCCTAAACGCCATACCCTGAGCCACAAGACCTTATATCCATCATCTGCCACGGCAAAAGCGTGGCATATTACGAATTCAGCATCGTTGAATGTGCGTTTCGCGGACAACAAAGATAACGCGTGGCATGTCACGGATAAATTACGGCTATCTATATATCAATTGGCACAGAAGTCGAAAAGGCTCCGGATCCAGATAAGGGAAGTCGTGAGTAACTGGCCTAACATTCTTCCACACCCTCTCGGCAGGACGAACGTAATCATCTGAATCCTCGTAACCGTCATAATCCAAATAATCAGTAATGCCATATTCATCATGAAAAATGTCGAGAAGAACTGCGACCATAATTCTTTCACCAGTAGACCAAAAGGGTTCAAGGATTCCCACATTGGGCACCCACCTCTCACCAACATCGTCATAGAATGGATGATTGGGGAAACCTCTCACGAAAGCCCTATCAAGCCCATGATATCTCTGCATCAACTTTCCGACAGTCAAATCCAGCAACTCGTACTTCTCCATGGTATTCTCCGCATCAGGCAGTAGTCCCATTGATTGTCATTCTTTTTTTGATTGGCGCAACGACTTGATTTCCTGAAGACGCTTTAGTGCCAAAGCTCTTGATGACCAGCCCCCGCTTTCTTCATGACCTCGAACATATGTTGTCAGAAGATCTTCAATGAGTTGATCAGACAGCGAACCCAGAATCAAATATTTACACTGCAAACAATCATAAAAATCGAGGAACTTCTCCTGATAGACACAATTTTTGTTTTTACACTCAGCAACCTTTATAAACTCATCAAAACCAGCAAACTCCTCAGGCACATCACACATATGAATTTGATAACCTTCTTTCGATATTTTTTTGATCATTGTCACCTCCTGTCCAATGGTTGTGTGGTTAAAGAGTCGGTTTTTTAAAAAGTTCCGATTCAGAGACCCCCAGTCGCTGACAGTTCATAGCAACCAAATGCAATTGTCTGCGAAGCGCAGCGGCCTCTTCCTCAAGGCCCTTTATGGAAGCATCTTTCTGCACGTTAACCATATGTGCATTTTGAAGCGCTATTTCGGTAGCAGTCCAGTTGCCTGTGTTACTCCTTCTGCGTTCCTCTAGCAACTCAAGGAATTCTGAAGGTGTCAAACCTTTAACATCGGGATCACCTGTTTCCTGGTCGTAACGTTCTTCGTGCCTCCTGAACCAGTGGCGGCCGCACCCGATTTCAGCAGCCATTGACTCTTGGGTAATTTTCTCCTTCCAGAGGACAACATCATCAGCGACATCGGTCATTTTCTTGAAAAGCTCCGGACCGCTGAATCTCTTTTTCTCAGGCTTTTCCATCCAACTTTCTCCGGTCCTCAATCTCCTTCATCTCGGCAATGGCTTCAGGAGATGCGCCTTTCGGGAAAACAAAAACAGCTTGTCCGGTTCGGCCATTCTTTATCGCATCAAGATGACAATCTTTGACGGCATTGAGGTTGTCGAGAATCACCTCATTGTGATCTACCCACTCTCGTGAGTAAGTGCCCTTTGACTTCTTGGCGGCAGATAAAGTCCGTCGTGTCAAATCGATCATTTTCTCAACCTCGTCCAAACCTGCCTTGTCACCAACCCGCACGACAAGATAGCGACATGACTTCCCATCACGACCGGTAAAACAAACCAGATGGTGAGGACACGGGCGTCTTGCAAAATCGAGGACACAGGCTCCAAACTCGGTGACATGGACGGCTTCAACAGCCGCTTCAAGAAACTCTTCCGCATCATCTATGCTTCTGGTCTTAATCTCCGCATAAGTGTCCGCGATGGGTCCGTACCCCCAGCCTTCACGGACATCCCGGGCTACTGACTCGCGTCGCTCGCGACCTGACATATGATTATAGGCGCGATTCTGCTTAATATTTTTACGCCCAAAAATTCGTTGAGTCTCTTCATCAGTCAGGCCACCTTTTTTGAACATCGTCTCGAGAAAATGCCTCGCTTGATGAGGATTTATTCTGATGATGTCCCCCGTTGGCCCACGCACTTCATATCGCACAAACACATCTACCAAAAACCTGGCAAAGGTGACTTCAGAGAGCTTCGTTGGCAAAAAACGTAAGGGAGGGCGTTCAAGAGACGTTTCATACGTTAATGTGACAATGAGAGCCTCATCAAGATGGATTTCCTTGCCATTCGCCAAGACCCGCACTATTGGTTCATAACCAACAGTTCGAGCAGTTTTTGGCGACAGGTAAAAATTGTCGAGGGCCTCGATCGCTGCTTCACTAGAGTAAAATGGAGTTTTCCCCGATTTGACTGGCTTTTCCGTAAGACCGGCCTCTTTCAGTCTCGCAGTAATTTTGCTTTTGCTCAAACCAAGCTCTTGATTCAGTTCGGCGACGGTGACAAATTCCTGTTTTCGGAATTTATGCTCCATCGGTATGATGCTGCCCTCATCGGCAATCCTTTTCGCGGTGCTTCGACCCCTCAAGGTAAATTCATAGATGTTTTGAAACGCTTCTTTTACATAGGGCAGCGCAGAAGCTGTTATTGGTTTAGGCAAAGGTTTGCCATGTTTCTGTGGGTAATAAATAATTTCACCAACCATTTCACCGTTATGTTCGAATTCCCGGAAGCAGTCTTCTTGCAGAGACAATAGTTCCTGAATGCGAAACCCCGTAACAAACAGCAGAACACAAAGTGATAATAGAAATTTCTCTGCTGGAATTTTGACCAAGGCATATAAATTACCGATCGCAAAGACAACGTCGTCGGGCAACAATTTACTATGGTGAAGCATTTGGTTTTCAGCAGTGCGCTTCTTATCAGAGCCGACAATGTATTCATGTGTACTGGTTGGTCGAGGGAATTTTTGTCTAAAACTTATCTCCTTTTTTGGAACAGCGAAGTGGTTGAGAAATTTGGCGAACGTTTCAAGACTCGTGGCTATCTGTCTCGCGCCAGGCGAAGTCAACGCTCCTGATTTTGTCTTATTCTTAAGAACGTCGTGATAATCATAAAAATCCTTTGTAGAAATTTTTACAGGGTAAAAGTTACAACCGTACCTGTCGAAAAGAAACTCAAGAAACCCTCGCACGGCACTAAGCACACATCCAATTCGGCCAGCCCTAAGATTTTTTGCACGAACTAGCCACAACACCATTACCTGTAGAATTGCCCTCCAATGAGTGGGGATGAGATCATCAGAATTATACGTAGAGTCATCTAATCGTGGTTTAACGTTGCTCCTCAAAAAAGAAAAAACAGCGGGCTTATTTTTAACACTTCCCCAATGATTGGTTCTCCAGATTATGTCATTGACAGAGCATCCTTTAGGGAGGATGGCTTCTGAAAGGTACTCTTCAATGCGCCTTGGCAATTTCTGAACTAGCCGTAGAAAGTTTTTCATGAATGGATCTCCTTTCCCGCTACCCTGGTGGCGACAGCATCAACCACAGCAGACACTCGAGCAATCAGGCTATCGAGTGAATCAATCAAATTCCCCTTAATGCGACCTTGAGCCGCCGCAAGTGTGTCTCTTCTGTTTTTCAAAACTCTGAGCACTATTTCATGGACACCTGTCTCCCAAGGCTCTAAATATGGGCACTCATAACAAGCATAAGGAGTCGACTCGTAGCATGAGGGCTTTTCATCCAAATCTCTGCCGCAATTGGCGCAACCTACCAAATCTTGTTTTTCTGGATCGAATATCGGAAGGATCAACTCCGGGTTACGTGCCTCGATTGGCCCAGAGATAAGACGACCAGCAATATGGTCGCCAAATGTTCGATAAAAGTCGCCACCAGCATTTTCCAACCGCTCAAATCTTCTGTTTTTCATAAATTCGAAATAGACCATGACCTGTTGCGTATCGGCATGGTCTAGAAACACAGCCACCTGCTCTGGTGAAGCTCCTTGCTCAATCATTCGCGTTGCGATGGTTCTTCTGAAGCGCCTAAAGGATATTTTTATAGGTTGCCCATTTCGGTTTTTAATGCCGCACTTCCGACAAAAATTCTTAACGAGTTGATCGATATCGTAACTATTAGGCCGCCGTACCTTGTTCCATCTTTGTTTGTCGGCATCAAGCCCAAATGGTTGGATGTTTTCAATCTCTGGGTCCACTATCAGCAACGCTGAATCCTCAAATTTACTCCTGTGGTTTTGGTTCGACCTGGCTAACGCCAGGCAAAGTTCGAACAACTCTCTAGAAATTGATATTTCTTTTTTCCCGGAGAGAGTTTTGTTACTTGGAACAGAGACTTGATATACGACCACCTGCTCGGGTTCATGTCGTCTCGGGTCACCAGAAGTTACAAACTGATTGGATTTGAAATCATGCGTGCTCAATTTACAAATAGCCTCGTTTCTTCTGCCCGTCTCTAGGACTAAAATCGTCGAAGCTCTCTCTAGAAGGGTTACTGGACTATCTGGACTTAAAGCGTGGAATCGAATTGCAGCCGCCTCCTCAATCGTTAAGGCACCTTCGTCCACATCGCCGAAGAGCACAGCTTCTCCTTTGACGTTTCCTTCAATTTTCCATTCACAAATTTCATTGAAAATTTCCTTCCGAATCAACCCTGGTCGATTGTCATAAACCCATCTCATTGCATCTCTTAAATGCCAGAAATAATATCCAGTTCCTTTTGACCTCAGAAAATCGAGATAACTACCAAGAAGACCAACAGTCAAATCGGCCCAATCAAGATTATCTCGCCCATTTTTTTTCAAATATTTGGGGAGATGTTGGAGGTTGACATGTAGTCTTGAACAAACCGATGAATGCTGAAGACGGGTAAGCAGCTCAAACCCATAATCGCGAAGCTCAGGAATCATTGATTGTATCGGGTGGCACTTAAAGTCAAACTTCCAAGTTGCAGCGGAGGTATCAATCAACCAAATATCACCACTGACATCAATGTTCACGTCTTCAGAGCTTAAAACGACGCTCGCGTGAGTATGCTGTCTGAGAACTATATTTTTGGGATCTCTTTTGGCCACGTCAAACCTCAGATAAGGTCATCAAGAAAAAACTCTTTTTGCTCAGGGAACTCTTTCGCCATGAAGCTTTTCTCGTATGTGGCATTGATTTCACTGAGCTGCTCGTTAGCTTCCTCCCACAGTGCCAACCGGTTGTATCTGAAAAACGCCGAATCACTGACATGACCAGCAATCTCTTTTATCTTGTCTTTACGGTTATCATCATTTGGCAACGCCCTGTAAATCCGGTATAGGACTGTGTGACGAATATCATGCCAGCGGATATTCCTCAGCAACCCTGGGACGTAACTCGAGGCTTGAGCCATCAGGTTATGTGCCTGACGAAGTGACAGGGGCTTCCCTTTGGTTTTTCCATAATGACTCACAAAAACGCAGGTTGTGTTGTGACGTCCCGGCCGCAGAGAAAGGTACTGTTTCAGTAAGTCAGCCAACTGCCGAGAGATATTCAGACATCGGGCAAACGTTTTAAATCCTGGGACATCTTTTCGACCATCAATATCTTCCGAGCCTGGCATCTTGAGGTAAACAGATGGTTTTGGCCCCAGAACTATGTCATCCACACGTATCAGCAGAAGTTCTGAGATACGCCCGCCTGATTCGTAACCCACCTGAAACATGCACCGGTTTCGCAGCCTATCCAGTTTGCTGCGACCAAACCCATGACCCAGATCAAACGCTTTCCACAGGCAACCCAGCGTCGACTGCTTCAGCACACGAAATGAGCCATCTCTTCTGTCGGCAAGCTTGAGATCTCGGAACCACTTTTTTACTGCCTTTATTTCTTCAACCGGGTTTTCGTGATAGCGTTCAACGCACCAAACCACGTACCTTTTGATCTGTCCCATGAGCCGATTCGTTTCGGCAGGACTGTTTCCAAAACTTGAGTTCGGGAGAACCAGAAGGTTTTGGTGAGCCTTGGCCCTTATAAAATCACGCATTCTTTCCAACGTGCTCTTTTGGATTCTTTTCCCTGCGACAAGAGCTTCGTTCATCTGCACACCAGAAACCTTGCTAAACGAACAGTAATATTTTAGCCCTTCAGCCAGATTCTTTACCGAGTTCGGCTTTGCACCGCCCACTGATTTCTGAGTCAGAAAAGCTGTTTCGTGAAGCATAAGCTCATGAG
Organism: Desulfuromonadales bacterium; assembly: GCA_014860225.1. Classification (GTDB taxonomy): domain Bacteria; phylum Desulfobacterota; class Desulfuromonadia; order Desulfuromonadales; family BM103; genus M0040. The sequence goes on along the minus strand of JACZKE010000052.1, from coordinate 342,558 downwards.
TTGAACGGTCCTGTATGCTATAGCACTTAAAACCCGGCGCTATTTCGGTTTGATTCACTTTAAACCCCAACTTAAATTCTCTCCGCTTGCTGTCGGGTTTTCGTTGATAATATTTCCAGACAATATCGAGCATCTAACCCCCAGAAATTCCGCTGACATTTCTTAAAGAGCTACCATACAATCGACGTTACCACCAGAAGAAAAAACGTATTTTCCCTTTGATACCACACACTTACACACTTTTACACTTTAAGCTTTAACTTGCCCAACATTATATAATTTTAACGTTTCAGCCTCTGGCATTATTTTTTTTCGCAAGGCTTACCCCAAAACAAAACCCCAGGAACTGGTAAAACCAGAACCTGGGGTTTCTTTAAACTCTACTACCGAGAATTAGGTGTTTACCCTAAACCTCCATAGAGTACATTTCTACTAGATAGCAGACTAGAACGGTATATCGTCATCGGGATTAAAAGGCGGCTCTTCAGGACCACCGGAAGGCTCGTTAAACTGGGACGTCAGACGATTACCGCCACCACCACCGCTACCCCCACCCTGCTCACCTGCGCGACCAAGCATCTGCATTTCGGTGGCGACAATCTCGCTGATGTAGCGCTTGTTGCCATCGCGATCGTCGTAGGAACGGTTCTGAATACGGCCTTCAATATACACCTGTTTGCCCTTGGTCAGATACTTACCGCAAATCTCGGCAAGACCGGCCCAGACCACGATATTGTGCCATTCGGTACGGTCCTGCTGCTCGCCCTGCTTATTCTTGAAACGATCAGTGGTCGCCAGAGAGAAGGTACAGACTGCCGTGCCCGAAGGCGTGTAACGCAGTTCAGGATCTTTCCCCAGGTTGCCGACCAGAATTGCCTTGTTGACTGACATAGAAACTCCTCCATTGCATTTGCTTGATGACTATTGAATTTATCACCCAGCTACATAAGTTTGTCAATTGCCATTAGAACTTGTCATCAATATGAAACCTCAGCTCAAACAACACTTTGACTTGATTAATTGTTAGCACACCCCTCGACGTCACTGAAGCTCAGTGCCCATTCACCCGGAATGCGCTTTTTCATCACACTCCGCATCATACACGCTGGAGCAGATGACTTAAAGTCAAATTTGATTCGCTTGACCTGTTAATTTTGGCTGAATAGCAAACCAATTCACTAAGGAGGGTTAACACAAACAATGGCACAAAACGTCTGGCCAAAGTCGAATGCGACCTGGAAGAGCAGCGTAAACGCGAAGCCAGACGTTACAACAAATCATATTCTCCATATCTGCAAAAAAATCATTTGAATTCACATTGCACTTATTTCCCGACTTATCTTGCCCCAGCCAACCCAGCCAACGTCATATTCTCCGCGACCACATCATGCGGAATAATCAGGTACTGCCACGGCTTGCCACCATTGCCTTGTGCATGGTCCGAGCCAGACCACACCATTTGATTGCGGCCTCTTTCTTGGCCAGAACCGCGGTAGCTTCCATATCTTAGGAAGGGGTCAGCACTTGACTTGGGACATTTGTTGTTTTGCTTTTGTCCAATGTCAAGGTCTGATCCCTTTTCATGTCAAGGCCTGACCCTTTTCTTGTCAAAACAAGCTTAGCTTCTTTACGCATAACCCTCGGCTACTAACCCAACACCGCCACCATCTCAGCAATAACCCTTAAACTCTCCGCCATTTCTCCAGACAGGATGATAGCATCATAACCAGGCTCCGATGTGTCTGGTCGCAAAACAATCGCTGAATGTCGCCAAGTCCCATCAGGTAATGCATTCTTCTTACTCTCATACAGCTTGACAGTGTAATGGCCACCATTCTCAACATCTGTTGTGTCACGATGTTCAACGAGGACGACTTTGCCCTGTCGTGAGCCTGCTGGGTTCATGTTAAAGACACACCATGCACCGTCAGGAATACGTCGATTCATAGATTTGCCAACGACTTGCGCTACGAAGAGACCAGCCTTTGGCTGAATGAAGTCTGGAAGCGCAACCCAGTCAATCTCTGAAGTCTGTTGTTCATCGCTAAATTGACCAGCAGCAATCTTCAGGTCATAAAGAGGAACACAATTCTCATAGGGCCTGACGTCTTCTTGCGCCAAACGTCTGAAGGGCAAGCTTGGTTCCTCTTCCCACACTTTATCAATAGCGGTCGGTATTTCTTCGGTCACTACAGCGGCATCTATCCGACTCTCAAAAAAGCGCCGGGTTTCAACATCGGTGAAGTAGACATAGCAGCCTTTCTGACCGCGAGTCATAAGCGTACGGTACGTGTTCTTGATAATCGCATCAAGCCTGGCCTCTGTCTTATCAGGGGCTTCTTGATAAAGTTTTTTCCAACCGTGAATTGATTTGTCTTCACTTGCACGTTCTTTAGGATCGGTAACAACGCGACCATCTCTTACAACCAGGTCAGGGCCAACGATCACGCCGACATAATCGACCTCCAGCCCTTGAGAGGTATGTATGCAACCGACTTCGCTCACCGAATCTGGCTTGATGATCCATGCCTGGCCGTCTTCATTCAGATTCCATGTCGCCTTGTAATCACCGATAACGATATCTTTTAAAACAGACTGTTTCTTGCTAATCCATTTCCAACAATAACCGGCGACCATGCGGGCTTTATTCTTGGCCCTGTTTTTCAGTCGAATCAGCTCGTGCAATTCCGCAGGATTGTCGAAAATACGGAAATCGTAATCACTGGTATCTAGTCGATCATTTGCCGTTGCTCGAATCTGAAGTGTATTGTCGAGCCAGGCAAGGTAACCGTTCGATCCGTTGCACCGGAATTGCGATTCAAGGTTGAGTTCGGTAACCGCTGCACCTTGCTCAGCTGCCATCCTTCTGATTTCTTCCTTGTCGCCAATATCTTTTAGAGTCACCTTTTGATCTTCATCGACAAAGAAGATGCTGCACTTACTCGCCTTGATGATCTCCTTTACCTGATTCTCTCCTTTACTGAACATCCCCGACTTAGCATTAAGCCTGTGTGCTTCATCGACAATCAAACAATCGAAAACGGCTGAATCAAGGGAATAAAATGACCCAGAACCACTGAACATATTTGAAATGTGTGATTTTCTGAAAGAGTTGGTCAGTATAGCCTCGTACACCTGACGCGGAGCAGAGTTGCGGGTTACATACTGCACAACAAGTTCACGCTTAGTTAATTCCACGAGCAGGTTGATAGCGATAACAGACTTGCCAGTCCCTGGGCCACCTTCCACAATCAAAACATTTTTACTTTTTACATGAGAGTTCTTAGCAAGCTTGGTTGCCGTTTCGAAGACGACCTTCTGGTCGTCAATCATGACAAACTCTTCGTTACCCTTGAGCATTGAAACAAGTTGATCCGCAAGGTTCTTTGAAGGCTTTATCTTGCCATGATCGATACGGTACATCAGCTGGTTCTCGTCACCGTACTTGACGAAAGTCTTGATAAAATCCCTTAGCTTTAGTGCGTCGCTCTTAAGGAAGACAGGTGCTTTTTGAGTGTACTCACTGTAAAAATCGTTGGTGATGACGTCATCTTGTTCATAATTATGGAGGTAGGCACAGGGGTATAGCTGAATGTTTTCTTCTTGAACCGTTTGGTTGAAATCTTCCAGGAGGCGTTTGTATGACCAGGCTTGATAAGAGGGATGCGGCGTTTGCCGTTCACCGTGCTTGAAGCGCGTTGTTACAATCGCATCCTCAGAGGTTAATTTTGCCTGCTGCCACTGTTTCAGTTCGACAAGGATGGCCGAGTCCTGTCTCTGTGCATTCTTGCCGGTTAAGATGAAGTCGATGCGTTTTGATGTCTGTGGCAGGTGGTATTCAATTGCGACGCCAGCGTCGGAGGGGATATCGCCATCGGCGAGGACGCGCTCCATGTACTGCAAAGAGTTTATCCAGGAGCCTATTTCCGATTCACTCGTGCTGTGTCCAGTTGCACCTTTGAATGCGCTCAAAATGATATTGCCAATATCATTTGTCATGACATCAGCTTGAAATTTTGATTTCGTGGCAGAGTAAACAATCAAGCTGCGGCCTCCAGAATTACGTGCGCTGGGTCAATCTATATATTCGGTGTATTTTTTCGAGGAACCGCGAACTTTATCGACAGGATATTTCTTTTCATTCAAAGCCATTTTACGGTTTGCTGCTTCTACCAAATCGATTCCAAGTTTATCAGACAGGCGTAAAAGATAGACAAAGACATCTGCTAGTTCGAGACTTATCTCTTCGAGAGTTTCAGCTGGTACATTTGTGCTCTGCTCCTCAGTCATCCATTGAAAGTGCTCTACAACCTCTGCACATTCGGCGATCAGTGCCATGGAAAGATTTTTGGGAGAATGATATTGATCCCAGTTTCGATCATCTGCAAACTCGCGGATTTTCTGTTTTAAATCGTCAATTTCAGGCATTGATGCTTTCCTTTTTAAAACAGGCCACACAACTACAATTTTTATGGGTTCTTGGCTACTGCAACTTTATATACAACCCTGCAGATGTGCTGGCTATCAAATTATTAAAATGGGTATTATGTCCCCAGATTCTATTATTGTCACGCACACCGAACCCAGAATACCCGCAAGGGGTATCCCTACAATTCAATCCGCTGCCGTTTGGTGGTTCATTGTAGGGGCGCCCCTTGCGGGTGCCCTGTTTTACGGGTCTACGGTTTTCACCGGCCAAAACCCAGGATACCCGCGAGGGGTATCCCTACAAATTCGATTCCTTACACCATCCATCTCTCGTCTTGCTGCCCTTGTTTCTTGCTGAAACCCGGATTTTCCCGATCGAATTCCCACCGCAGGGGATTCTCGGCAATGTATCGACGGATACGGTCCATTTCCCCCTGGTCGCGAATGACGTGCTCGTAATAGTTGTTCTGCCAGAATTTTCCGGTGGCATTGGTGCCCTCGGACCTGATGACTTTCAGCCACGCGTTGACGCACAACGACTTGAACGCACCGACGACATCGCCAACGGTTGGTCCGCGTAGGGGCGCCCCTTGCGGGTGCCCAGTCTCTGCCGGTGTCGGGTTTTGCAGAGACCCGGATTGCAGGTGGGCAGAACCAGACCCTGATTCAGGATACCCGCAAGGGTTATCCCTACAAAGAACAATTATCCCGTGGAAATGGTTGGGCATGATCACGAATTCGTTCAGGACCACTCCCGGAAACCGCTCCGGCAGGCTATGCCATTGTGTCTCGACAATTTGCCGCAGCTGAGCGAACCGTTCAAAGTGACAACCACGGTCAAAGGTGCACAACGTCAGGAAATATGCGCCCTCCCGAGAATAATCGTAATTCTTCAGCCGAATGGACCGACGGTGATGAATGTCGGGATTGTATCTGTTCATTTCATTTCCATCAGCCAACCTCAAGTCTCTTCTCAAAGCAGAGCAACCTGATCGGCTTGCCGATATTGCCGCGGCATTTGCTCCCACGTTCGCCTCTGCAACTCCCTGCCGGCTGTCTTCTTTCGCACCCCACCCCACTGTTTAAAAAAGAAGGTAGAAGAAATGGCCAATAGGGAGCGGTTACGAATAGATCGTCAGAACGAATACGCCCGTCAACGCCGGGAAGAGCAAGAGAAAGCTAAACAACGAGAGCTGAATTAATTCGTTGCTAATTGGCAGAAAGCTCAGCAGAGATTGTGTGAAAGGGCCCCAGACAATGCACCTCACTGGGACCAAACTTAACATTTCGGTGATTCGATTGCATGAAACATTTAAACAATCTTCGCAAATAATGGCGTTCTGTCTCAGCGGTTACCACCTTGCCCTGGGCCCATCGACGCGCCGCCACTGCCTCCTCCACCAGGACCCATGCCTTTGCCGCCGGGCATCATCATGCCACCTCCTCCTTGTGGAGGCGTGTCCGGCAAAGTCATATTCTGAGCTTTCGCTCTCTCTTTCATCCGTTCGTGATGTTCGTTGCGAATTTGTTCCTGCTCTTCAACACTCCGTGCGGCGCGCATCCGGGCGCGATACTCATCACGCTCCTGCCGGGTCATCAACTGACTGCCGTAAACCTGCTCCTGCTCTTGTGTCTGAAGTCGATCCTGGTTGGATGCCTGGTCAGCCGAGAATGTGAAAACGGCAGGCAGCAAGAGCGCATGGGTCATGGCAAGAGTTATCACCATTTTTCTGTTCATAATGAACTCCTTTCGTCTAGGAACCTGTCGGACTTGGGAAATCCAAGCGAAAATTTGGCTGAACGAGGGCAGATTTTGTCGATTTTGAAGGTCAATAGTAGTTCTATTGACCAAGAAAGCGGCGAAATATGAACCGTTCAGACGGATTTGTAGCGGATTTATTCCAAGTCCGACAGGCTCCTAGCGGTTGCTCTTGCGGGAACGACCGTCCCAACACGGTTCGCATATAACGAGACACGAGACAAGGTCTTTCCTGCCAGAGTTCTCCGCATGCTGGTGTAGCGGCACAGGTCTTTGTCAGTCTCACCCGCAAAATTCAAGCATAACGTACAAAGGTTAAACGGCAAGAATCCACTTTGGAAAAACGGTGCATGCCTCGAACTGCAGTGCTGTCGGGAGCCACCATGTCAGGATAATTTCAAGGATGATTCTGGACAACTTCGAAGATCGTATTAGAGTTGAATGATCTTACAGAACGGACTTAGTCCTGCTTGAAAATCCGGGACGCATTCTTCACCCTGCAAAACAAGGAGAAAAGCATGAGTATGAATGAAATGACCGCCGCAAACCTGCGGTCCGCTTTTGGTGGCGAAAGTCAGGCCCATATGCGTTACAAGGTTTGGGGTGCGCGGGCCAAGGATGAGGGGTTTCCCAATGTGGCCAGACTGTTTGAAGCCATAGCCTTTGCCGAAGAGGTGCATGCAAACAACCACTTCCATGAACTTGCCTCTGTGAACGGCGACTTCCTGGTCGCGTCCGTGGCCGGTTTCGGGCTGAACAGCACCGCGGAGAATCTCCAGGGGGCTATTGACGGAGAAAACTTCGAAGTGCAGCAGATGTACCCGGCCTACATCGCCGTCGCCAAAGAGCAGGACGAAAAGGGCGGCATGCGCTCTTTCCATTATGCCATCGAAGCAGAGAAAATTCATGCCGCGCTCTTCACCGAAGCCAAACAGGCCGTGGAGGGCAACGAGGACCTGGCGCTCGACACCGTGCAGATCTGCGACATCTGTGGCCACACCCGTCTCGGCGAGGCGCCGGACAAATGCCCGGTCTGCGGCCGGGGACGGGAAGTTTTTCGCGCATTCCCCTGATGAGCAGAGGCTTGCGACAGTTTCCCCCTTTGATTTGCTGCAAGAGCAACTTGCCACCGGGAATGGTCGGGCCCTGATCAAGGAGCAGAGAAGTGAACTATCCTGTCTGGTATCTTCCCGGAATCGGTGGCGGCTTTCTGATTGCGCTGATAGCAGTCACCCATGTCTTCGTGTCTCACTTCGCTGTGGGGGGCGGGCTCTATCTCGTCCTGACCGAACGCAAAGGACTGCGAGAAAACAGACCGGAGATCCTGGCTTTCACCAAGAGCCACACCAAATTTTTCTTGCTCTTGACGATGGTCTTCGGCGGGATTACCGGGGTCGGCATCTGGTTCATCATCTCCCTGGTTCAACCGGCGGCCACATCCCTGTTGATCCACACCTTTGTCTACGGGTGGGCGGCCGAGTGGGTCTGGTTCCTGGTCGAGATCACCGCCCTGCTGATCTACTTTTACACTTTCGACAAGATGGACAGTCGGACCCATCAGCTAATCGGCTGGATTTATTTTATTGCCGCCTGGCTCAGCCTGTTCCTGATCAACGGTATTATCGATTTCATGCTGACCCCCGGGGCGTGGCTCGACAATCGGAATTTCTGGTCCGGATTTTTCAACCCGTCGTTCTGGCCCTCGCTGTTTTTCCGTAGCTTCTTCTCCTTCATGCTGGCCGGTCTCTACGCGTTTCTGACCAGTGCCTTCCTGAAGGACTCCAGACTGAAAACCGACATGACACGCTACAGCGGCAAGTGGTCGCTCATCTCCTTCCTGCTCGCGCTACCGTGCGGTTATTGGTACCTGTCGATTCTGCCGGAACCGGCCCATGAGCTGGTCCTGGGCAGTTCACCCACCATACAGACGGCAGGTCAGTATGCCCTGATCGCCACGATCATCACCTTCGCACTGATCCTGCTGCTGACCATTGTCCGGCCGGCACTCAACAGCAAACCGCTTGCGATACTGGCCATGATCTCGGCATTCATTATGCTCGGGTCTTTCGAATGGACGCGCGAAGCGGCACGCCGCCCTTACGTTCTCAATCAGATCATGTACTCCCACGGGATCACCGTGGCCCAGGCCGACGCATTGCAAGGACAAAGCTTCCTGGCCCAGGCGAAATGGTCTGCCGTCAACGAAGCGACCGCGGAAAACCTCTCCCGGGCCGGGGGCGAAATCTTCAGGCTGCAGTGCTATGCCTGCCACACGATCGGCGGAGTCAATAATGACATTGTGCCAAGAACGGCGGCCATGGACTTCCCAACACTGACCACGTACCTGCGCAACGTCATCCACAAGCGACCGTACATGCCACAATTCCTCGGCAACGACATGGAAGCGGCGGCGCTCGCCGCGTATCTTGCCGGCGACCTCCACGGCAGGGAGGTTGATCTCGCCGCGCTCGTAACGCCCACCGACCGGGGACAGCAGATCTATAATGACAACTGCATCGGTTGCCATGACATCGATATTGTTGAAACATGGGCGGAGAGACTCTCCCTCGCCGAGATCATCACCGGTCTCGAGTCCCTGAGCAGTCTGAATGAAATGATGTCGGACTTTACCGGAACACCCGAAGAGAAGCTGCTGCTGGCCGGTTATCTGCATTCTGCAGCGGCGCCTGCCGTTATCGACGGCGCGACCGTCTACGAGCAGAACTGCACCGGTTGCCATGGCAAGGAAACCCTGCTGGACTGGGCCGGGAACAAGTCGAAAACAGACATCACCGGTGGCCTGGCAAACCTCGCCAGCCTGAATGCGATGATGGCTGGGCTCTCGCTGGACGAGCAGGAACGGGCGGCCATTGCAGACTGGATTCTTACCGAGCAAAGAGGAGGCCGTTGATCATGTCGCTGATCCCCACACCTGACACTATTCCGACCTCCTGGGGCTACTTCCAGTTTTTCCTGTTGCTGACGTTCCCCCTGCACCTGCTGTTGATGAACTCCCTGCTCGGATCGTCCTTCATCGCAGTCTACGCCCACATAAAGGGCGATCGGCAAGCCCGGGCGCTCGCATATGAACTTGCCAAGGTGTTGCCCTTGCTCATCGCTTTGACCGTCAACCTCGGCGTTGCGCCGCTGCTGTTCCTCCAGGTCCTGTACGGCCAGTTCATCTACGCGAGCTCGGTACTCATGGGACTGTTCTGGATACTGATCATCCCCACTCTGATCATCGCCTACTATGCAACCTACTGGTATGACTTCAAGTTTGCTTCCCTGGGCCGAGCCGGCATCCTGGTGCTTGGCTTCGCCTGTCTCTGTTTCCTCGTCATCGGCTTCATGTTCAGCAACAACATGACGATGATGCTGCATCCGGAAAACTGGAGCGGCTACTTCGACAATTCCAGCGGCACGCTGCTCAACACCGGGGATGCCACGCTCTGGCCCCGTTATCTCCACTTCATGATCGGCGGTACCGCTGTCGGCGGCCTGTTCGTGGCGCTCTATGGCCGCTTTCTGACACGACGGGAGCAGCAACTGGGCGATTATGCGTCAGCCATCGGCATGAAGGTCTTCCGCATGCTGACTATCGTGCAGATCGGCATCGGAATCTGGTTTTTGCTGGCCTTGCCGAAGGCGCAGATGCTGCTGTTCATGGGGGGAAATGGCCTGGCAACGTCCTGCTTCCTGGCGGCCTTGTTGCTGATCGCGATGGTCCTGGTCGCAGCCTTCAGAAGCAAGGTCTACGCAACGGCAGGGCTGTTGGCTGGATTGATCTATTTGATGGCATTCATGCGTGATTTTGTTCGCGGCGGCTATCTGCGCGACCATTTCTCGCCGGGGATGCTCGAAGTCGTCCCCGAATATTCACCGCTGGTGCTGTTCCTGGGAACTCTGGTCATCGGCCTGCTGCTGATCGCCTGGATGGTCAGGGCCGCTTTCACCCGCTGCGTGGACTGATGCACCCTCACCCATATCGGGGAGGAGAAGAAACTACAGATACTGAGCAGAGTCAGTCGGAATCCCTGTTCAGACAATCCTTGCGCCAACAGCAATCGAGCTGCAAGCATTCAAAGTTCCAAATATTGCCGAAGCAGTCCCTGTTGCCTTCGGCAATCTGGATGGCGCGGATCATGTCAGCTTTTTGCATAGCATCCAAGCCTGTTATCCCCAGTGCCCGTCCTCTTTCCCGAATCTCATCGATATTCATTGTGATCCTCCTTTTCCGCACCGACGGGCAGATCTGAAACACACTACGCAAAAGTTTCTTAACAACTTATCTCTTTCCGGCTTACTGTCAACCGAGGTCGCGTCTCATTCTGAAGACAATGATGGCACCAGTCCCACCAGGAAGGCAATCAGCAACATGGTCAGCTGATTGCTCTGCATCCAATTACCCAATTGCAGGTGATCCACCAGAACATGCATGAGCAGCAGCACCCCAAATGTCCAGGCAAAGAGGCGGAGGGCAGGAACCTTGGCCACGTGTTTCCAAAGGTGGGTGTGCAGAAAATGGTCAGGCTAACCGGGACAGGAACAGGAAAATAAGCCCGGCAGTTTCGGGAATCATCGACAGCATGACAAACGATTCATCACCGCTGGTAGCGATCATTGCCGCCACTTTCCGAGGAACCAATTATGACCTGCAATACGGGCTCACCCCTGAGGGACAACGGCGCCAAAAGACACCCGGACTTCAACATAAAAGGCATCTCCGACAGCTTACTGCCTCCTTGAATAAAGGAATATAATCATGCTCGCTGCTATCCAAACCCATCAGAGATCAACCACTTTCACCATACTTGCATGTTAAATCTTACCACCAAATTAGGCCATCTCAATAATCCTCTTAAAATCGGGTACACTGGGAGTAAACACCTTCGCTCCTAACCAACCGGCATCAATCAGGCCTCGGACAAAAGCCGGATATCTACCTGAAAAAGGAGATCGGATGAACGTTCTGGTAATCAATTGTGGCTCTTCGAGCATCAAATATCAGGTTGTCGACACCGAAGCCTCTTCGGCCCTGGTGAAAGGCAAGATTGAACGCTTGAACGGGGCAGAATCCTATGACCAGGCTCTTAAAGATATTACCGACGCCGTCTCGGGCTATCGTATCGATGCGATAGGACACCGTGTGGTACACGGCGGGGATCATTTTTCCATGCCTCAACTAATCGACAATGCCATGCTTGCGATGATCGAGTCGTGTGTCCCGCTCGCTCCGCTACATAATCCGGCCAACCTGACAGGGATAAATGCGGCAAGAAAAATTCTGACAGGTGTGCCTCATGTGGCGGTCTTCGATACCGCCTTCCACTCTCGCATGCCGCGCCGCGCTCTGACTTATGCCATTGATGCCGAACTGGCAGACTCACTGAAGATCCGTCGTTATGGTTTTCACGGCATCTCTCACGCCTATGTTGCTCAAAAAGCGGCTGAGTATCTCGGCAGCGCGACGAATCAACTGCGCTTGGTCACCTGCCATCTCGGCAACGGCGCCAGTGCCTGTGCCGTGGAGTTCGGTACCTCGACAGAAACCAGCATGGGCATGACCCCCCTGGAGGGACTGGTCATGGGCACTCGCTGCGGCGACATCGATCCAGCGGCAGTCCTCAAGCTGGTGCGGGAGAAAGGGTATTCTACAGAGGAAGTTGAGCACCTGTTGAATCGGCAAAGCGGTCTGCTTGGACTCTCAGGTATCAGCAAAGATCTGCGGGATATCGAGGCAAAGGCCGCCGAAGGGAACGAGCGAGCCCGCCTCAGCATCGCTGTGTTTTCCCATCGGGTGCGAAAGTATATCGGCGCCTATGCTGCCACCATGGGCGGCATCGACGCCGTGGTTCTCACCGGCGGGATCGGCGAGAACAGTGTCCTGATGCGTCGGCGCATCCTCCAGCGCCTCGAATTTCTCGGCCTCATGTTAGATCATGACCGCAACAATGATTGCCGGGTAAGCCACGAACAACCGGTGGCGGAAATTTGCGCTGACCACTCCCGTGTCCGGGCGCTGGTAGTAGCTACCGATGAAGAACTGATGATCGCCAGGCAGACGGAAACCGTGATCAATGCGCAGAGTGTATTTGCCGAACGGAAGGTGATACCCATTGCCGTCCACCCCTGTCACGTTCACCTCTCCAGGGAAACTTTCGAGCAACTTTTCGGCAAGGACGCCGGTTTGACCAAAGCAGAAGAGACATTCCAGCCTGGCCAGTACGTCTGCCGGGAGAGAGTCAACCTGATCGGACCGCGCGACCGCATTGACGGGGTAAGTGTGGTGGGTCCCCTGCGGGAAAGGGATCAAATAGAAATTACCCGTGATGAAGAGTTTCGACTCGGCGTCGATGCCCCGGTCCGCCCCTCCGGACAGGTCGATGGTTCAGCGCCGATCACCGTAGAGGGCCCTTTGGGGAGAGTGCATCTGAGCGAAGGTCTGATCTGTGCCAGGCGGCATATCCACATGTCGAACGAAGAGGCTGAGCACCTCGGCATCCATAGCGGTGACGAAGTGGAGGTGGCAATTACTGGCGGGTCGCGCGATCTGGTATTCCGTCAAGTGCTGGTCCGGATCAGTCCAGATTATCGGTTAGAGATGCATATTGACATTGATGAGGCCAGTTCGGCAGGTCTGCCCATCGATCCTGATGGCACATATTGCCGTTTCGGCGGCGGGGAAAATATTAAAGCCGAAATTCTTCGTCACTCTTACAGGACGTATTGAGAATGGCTGAGCACGGTTTACCGGCTCTGGAGAGATTCATTCTCTCTTCCTGTTTAATGCAACATCCTTTCGACAACCAGTCTGACCGCATCTTCGCTGCTCAAGCCATGGGCCAGGTAATGTGCAGCGCATGAATTTCGCCAGCAGGCAGCGACAGGTTGAGCCCATCAAGAATGAAACGATCACTCTTTTCAATGGCCAATTCCTGAATATCCAACAGGAGCATTGTCGTCTCCCCCTTGTCAGCATGCTTACATGCTAAACCTTGTCAGGTCACTATCAAGAATCAGAGAAAATACTCCCATCCCGATGATTCACGCAGACAGGCAACACTGCTTTTATCCACCGTTCAACCGATCATACAACCGCATGGAGACAACAGAGATTACGATATTTATTGATTTAAATCGGTAGGTTCGAAGCTTGGCAACCTCCTGAATCTTGACAAGCCAACAAAGCCGCATAAACTTTTTTCAGGTTTTGACGAGAATGCATGGAATATCTCTTGAGATGAAAACATGGAAAGATCTGTGGATCTGCGCAGGAGGATTCGCTCGATGGATAGAATCGGCGTCATTATCTCAAAATCGAATGATCCGGCAATTGGCGACAAGCAATTCGAGATTGTCGAAAGAAAGGGGATCGGGCACCCCGATTCGATCTGCGACGGAATCGTTGAATCAGTCTGCAATCAATTGTGCCGGGTCTACAAGGATAACTTCGGCAGGATCCTTCACCATAACATTGACAAGGGTCTGCTGGTCGCGGGGCGCAGCAATCCACGAATCGGTGGCGGCACGATTGTCGAGCCGATGCGGTTTATTTTCGGCGACCGGGCCACCTCCGAATTTCAGGGCGTCAAAATCCCGATCAGCGAGATTGCGCAAGAGGCTGCCGGAACCTGGCTGAAAAAGAACCTGCGGTTCATCAATCCGGAGGTTCACATGCTCTTTCAGAACGAAATCCGACCCGGTTCTTCAGAGCTGGTCGACAACCTCCTGCGTGAAGAGATCGGCGCCAATGACACATCGGTCGGTGTCGGCTATGCGCCTCTGAGCCCGACGGAACAAGTGGTTCTGGCCGTCGAAAAATGGCTGAACTCCGCAACCTTCAAGCAATCATTCCCGGAATGTGGCGAAGACATAAAAATCATGGGGATTCGTTCCATGAACAGGTTGCAGCTAATCGTAGCCATTGCCTTTGTCGATTTATTTATTAAAACCGCTCAGGACTATTTCGATAAAAAGCAGTTTTTCCAATCCGAGATTAAAAGATACATTGCCAGCCTGCAGATGCCTTTTACTGAAGTGAACGTCGAGATCAACAGTCTCGACAATCCGGCCCAGGGCGAAGCCGGCATGTATCTCACGGTGCTAGGCACATCAGCCGAATCGGGCGACAGCGGCGAAGTTGGACGCGGCAATCGCGTCAACGGTGTCATCTCCTACAACCGTCCGTCAACAACCGAGGCGGCCGCCGGTAAAAACCCGGTCAACCATACGGGAAAGATTTACAACATCCTCAGTCATCGCCTGGCCGCCAAGGTCTATGAAACGGTTGACGGTATCCAGGAACTGACCATTTGGCTGTGCAGCAGGATCGGTGATCCTCTCGGCCAGCCGGTTGTAACGAGTGTCGAAGTCAAACCACTTCCCGGCGTGCACGTCCATGATCTGGAAGGGCCGATCACGGCAATCATCACCGATGATCTGGCTCATCTGGAATTATTCATGGAACAGATTCAGTTGGGAAAATTCACAGTTTTTTGACAGACACGCATACAACGCTTTCAAAAACCCCTGAAATGCAGTCGCTGCGGATTCCATCCGGGAAAGAACCGTTTTCAAATTGAAAACTGTATTGTGGATACTTCAACAGGACTGAACTTCAGGCAGGCGGCTCCCGCAAAGCGTCGTGCACCGGCAGATCCCGTCCGTTGCTCTCACGCAGAGCTGCCCGGGCGAGTACATGCGAGGCAACCGGCAAGGTCAGCCAGACGATCAGCACGATCAGCAAGGCGCGCCCGCCCCATGACCAGTCGCCGCCGATCAGCGCCGTGCCAGCCACCATGCAGACGATTCCCAACGAACCCGCCTTGGTCGCTGCATGCTGGCGCGACAGGGCATCACGCAGAATGAACAGACCGGCGCTCGCCAGCAGCAGCACCAGCGCGCCGAGGATCAGCAGAATGACGCCGGCGGCACTCATGATTCAGACTCCTCATCTTGCTCGCGAGGCATCTCCACCAGGCGTGCCCACGCAAGGGTAGCGACGAAACCGATCAGAGCGACCCCGATAGCGATGTCGAGAAACAGCACGCGACCGGTGGCGAGAGCAGCGAGCGCGCAAAAAGCCACTGCGGCGGAGAACAGTATGTCGAGGGCGACGATCCGGTCGGCATCGTCCGGTCCGCATACAAAGCGAATCAAACCCATCACCACGCAGCCAAACACTGCAAAAACCAGCAATGCGATCATGCTCCCTCCTCCGGGAAAAGTGTCGCAATATCCCGTTCAAAATCGCGTCGGATAGCCGTTAGAGTGGCTTCGATGACACGGGTGTCGAGCAGATGCAGCAGCATGACCCGCCGCATCACGTCGATGTCGATCACGGTGGTCCCCGGCGTCAGAGTGACCAGGGCTGCCATCACGGCAGCACCGGTGGGGCTCATGGGGGAAAAATGCAGACGGACCAGACCTGCGGGTGGCTGGGTCAACCGCAGGATGATGCGCGCAGTGGCTATCCCCGACAACACGCAGTGGCCGACGAAACGCAGCAGCAGCCTGACCGCAATCAATGGCCGAACTTTCATGGCACACCTCCTTGCAATGTCGCGGCCGCATCCGACACAAACAGGAGCAGACGCTCCGGGACCAGCCCGACCCACAAGGTCACCAGCACCAGCAGGCAGAGACCGGCATATGCCGGGGCAGTGCGCACCCCAGTGGGGAGCCGCCAGGCTCTGTCGGGATGTGGCTTCCAGAAGGCTTCAAGCCAGATCTTGGCCATCGAATAGAGGGTCAGGAAACCAACAAACAATGCTGATCCGGCCCACAGATATTCGCCCTGGTTGAAGCTTTCGCTAATGATCAGGTACTTACCCCAGAAGCCGCTTAAGGGGGGGATACCAACCAGCGACAGGGCCAGTAGCAGAAACAGTACGGCCAGGCCGGGTTTGGCTGCATGCAGCCCGCCGATCCGACGCAGGTCGTAGTGACCGGTCTGGCGGTAGATCAGGCCAGCGACCAGAAACAATCCGGCTTTCACCATACTGTGATGGAGGGCGAAGAAAATTGCAGCAGCGTTGCCGGCACGAGAAGACAGCGCAATGGCGAGAAGGATATAGCCGATCTGGCTGATGGTATGAAAGGCCAGGATACGGCGCATGTCCCAGTGATAGGCGGCGCCGAGCACGCCGGTCACCATGGAAAGCAGCGCGATCCAACCAAGCAGCGTAAACAGCAGTTCCGGCGCCGGGAAAAACACGCCTGCGATGGTACGGAGCAGCGCGCAGATCCCGATCTTGGTGAGCAGTGCCGAGAACAACGCGAGCACCGGTGCCGGCAAGGTGTGATACGAGACAGGCAACCAGGCAAAAAATGGAAAGGCAGCGGCCTTGATCAAAAAAGCGAGCATCAGCAAGCCAAGTAGCGGTAGCTTGACCGAGTGATCCAGCCGGGAGGCGGCCTCACCCAACGCCGTGAAGTTGAGTTGTCCGGTGGCAGCGTGCAACAATGCGACCGCTGCCAGCAACAGCAGTGTGCCGACCAGGTTAAGTACAAAGTATTTGAGTGCAGCATCTAGTTGTCGCAAGGCGCCGCCCTGCACAAGCAGACCGAGAGCACAGATCAGCGACACCTCGAACCAGACATAAAGGTTGAACAGGTCGGCGGTCAGGAACGCGGCTGTGGAACCGGCCACCAACCCGTGCAGCAGCGGGTGCAGCGCGGGTGAAACCGGTGCGGCGTCTGCAGCGCTCTCCTGCCAGAGCAGGGTGATCGAGAGCATCAGTGCGGCGATCAGCACCAGGGCCGTCCCGAGGTGATCGGCGGTGAAGGCGATTCCGAAGGGCAACGGCCAGTTGCCGGCGACCAGGGTGATCGCGCCTTGCGCCATGACCTGCCGCAGCAAGGCCAGCGAGCAGAGCAGCAACAACATGGCGCCACCGGCACTGATGGCCCGTTGCAGACGCGGCGTCGTCCAGGTCAGGGCACACAGCAGGGCGGTGGCAAGCGGCACCAGCAGGGGTAGAAGAACCAGCATCAGGACGGTTCCTCCAGAGCCGGCTTGATGCCATCCTGCGAGGGCGGCTCCGATGCACGCAACCGGGCCACATCATCGCTGCCGGCGAGCTGGATGATCTGGAGTGCCAGCACCAGCGAAAAGCACATCAGAGCGAAGCTGATGACGATGGCCGTCAGCACCAGCGCCTGCGGCAGGGGGTTCGCTGTCACGGCCAGAGCCGTCTCGCCAGCGTCGATTATTGGCGGCAGACTGCTGGTCAGGCGGCCACCGGTGAACAGCAACAGGTTGATGCCGTTGCCGAACAGGACCAGCCCGATGAGACAACGCAGCAGGTCACGCGACAGCAGGAGATAGGTGCCTGCGGCTATAACCGTGCCCAGAGCCAGGGCAACCGCCCAGATCATGACTCCTCCTCAATGGCGCGCACCAATGCCAGGCAGTAGCCGCCGAACACTCCCCACACGCAAAGGTAGATGCCCAGGTCGAACAATATCACCGTCGACACCGGCAGCTCGACTACGCCGAAAGAGAGCGTGACCCCGCGGTGAGTCAAGTACGGCAGGCCGTTCAGCAACGCCGGCAAGCCGCTCAGAAGCGCGAGCAGCACACCGCAGGCCGCCAGACGGACCGGCTCGAGGGGTAACCGCCGCAGGGCACTGCCCGCATCGAACACCAGCGCGTAGGCGGCGCTCGCAGCCACCGCCATAAGACCACCGATGAAGCCGCCGCCAGGGGCGTTTTGGCCGCGCCATAAAATCCAGAGCGAGGCGAACAGCAGCATCGCATAAAGGACGCGCACGAACACCTCGGCGGGAGGCAGCCATGAGATCACAGGCACTGCTCGCCATAGAAATCTGCCAGCACGCTGTCGAACGGCAGCCCGGACATAAGGAGTACCAACGCGGTCAGGCTCGCACCAAAAACAATCGCCACGGCCAACGCCAGCGGGCGCAGTCGCGCTTCCGTCGAAACCGCACGCATATCGAGTGGGGTGCGTCGCAGTCGCAGCAATACTGCAGCCACCACCACGACAAAGATGGTTTCTACCGCGAACTGAGTAAAGGCAACATCGGGTGCACCGGTAAACAGGAACAATACGGCACAGCCATAGCCTACCAGACCGCTGACCAGCAGCAGCACCAGGTGGTCGCGTACGAACATCGCCACTAAAGCCCCGGCTGCGATGAGCAGCGAGGCTCCGAATACCGGCGCGTTCAGGGTCTGCAGATCCGGCCAGTTCCAGTCCGGCCGCGCCGCGAGCAGCAGAATCAGAATAAGCAAGGTAGCTGCTCCGATCATGGTCAACAGGTAGTACGGCAGCCGACCATGCTGCAACAGGCGGGTCTGTCTTGCGGCGAGCAACGGTAAAAATTCAAGAGAGCGCCAATACCAGGCTTCCGGCCCGATCTTATGCAGGCGGTGAACTCTCCTCAGCAGCAGATCCAGGCGATTCCAGCTGAGCAGGATAACGCAGCCCAGCAAGATGGCTCCAAGCATGGCCTTCACCACGGCAAGAAATTCGTACGACTCACTGACTGTGGTTATATCAAAACCGGGTGACATAGCGTGCACGGCGGCACCCAGCGCCGGGTCGACCAGCGTCGGGACAAGACCGAACAGCAGCCCCAGAACCACCAGGATCAGCGGCGGCAGCAGCATGGTGACAGGGACTTCATGCGGCTGTACTTGGCGCGGCGAACGGTCACGTCCCCAGAAAATGTGGATTGCGGCAATTGCCGCAACCGCCACGGAGACTCCATTAACAAACATAGCGGCATAGCTCACTAGCTGCAGGGCATCGACCTGCTCCTTGGCATGGACGATCGCGCCCTTGGCAATGAAACCAAAAGTCAGCGGTAATCCAGCCATAGAAAGTGCGGCAAGCAGCGCGACGATCGCGGTCCATGGCATGTAACGACGCATGCCGGTCAGCTTGTCGATGGCGCGCGTGCCTACTCCATGATCGAGGTTGCCGGCGACGAAGAACAACGGCGCCTTGTACAGCGCATGAGCGAAGAACAGCACTGCCACCGCCAGCGCAGCACTGTTGCCGGGCAGACCGATCAGCATGGTCAGCGTACCCAGGGTCGCGACCGTGGACCAGGCGAGAATCCGCTTGAGATCGCGCTCGCGGATCGTCTGGATTGCGGCAATGACCGCCGTGAAAGTGCCGGTACTGATCAGAGCGTATTGCCAGAACAGCAAATCGCTGAACGCAGCATCGAGACGCGCCAGCAGGTAGATGCCGAGCTTGACCATGGTCGCCGAGTGCAGATAGGCGCTCACCGGGGTTGGAGCGGACATGGCGTTGGGCAGCCAGAAGTGGAACGGAAATTGTGCCGATTTGCAGAATGCGCCGATAAAGATCAACGTCAACGCCGCCTTGAGGCGCGAATCCTCCTGGAGCAGCGGCGCCTGCGTTAGCAGTGTCTGCAGGGAGTAACTGCCGCCGATCTGGCCCAGCAGAATGATTCCGGCCAGCAGAAAAAGTCCGCCGGAGCCTGTGACCAACAAGGCCTGCTGAGCCGACTTGCGGCTGGCCTGCTGGTCATGGTCAACTCCGATCAGCAGGAATGACAGCACAGTAGTCAGCTCCCAGAACACGAACAGCAGCAACAGATTGTCGCTCCCCACGGCACCAATCATCGCCGCCATGAACAGCAGCAGCAGCACGAACACGCGATTACGCCTGGGATTCTCGGCGAGATAACCGGCACCGTAGACAAACACCATGGTACCGATGCCAGTGATCAGCAGCAGGAATTGTGCCGACAAGCCGTCGACATACAGGGCAAACTCGACGCCGAGCGAGGGTACCCATGGCCAGGTCAGGCGCCACGGCAACGGCACGACGTACAAGGCGGCCATCAGCAGGGCCAGCAATACTGCCGGGACCAGGGCCAGCAACAGCCCCGGGTTACATCCTCGTCTGTGATTGTCGCGTGTAATACTGCTCACGGGCTCACCTAAAATCGGGTTAGCTGTCGGCTTCCAGGCGGGTATCCTCCCTGAGGACAAAAGCAATACACCCTCAGCACACGAACGGTCAAAAAATATTCTGTCTGCTCGCCCGATGGCAGGGGCCGACCTGATCGCTTATTGTTGATACCGATAACAGTTTTTGTACTAACTCATTTTATGGCAGGTTCGCGTAGTACATGTCCGTTTTGCGCCCATCCGGATTGAGGACCATGAATCCCAGGGACTTGTTCTGAGAAATGGCGGGGTAACGGTAGTAGATCAGGGTCTGGCAGTCGACGAATACCAATCTATCCGTTTGCGGTGCAACCACAGACATCCCTTCTGATGCGTTGCGTTGACGGGCAACGAAAGAGAATTGCCGATAAGCCTGACCGATCACACTGTCCTCCGGCTCCTTGACCACCAGAATCGAGTTCGACAGAAAATTCTTGCCATGAATAATAACCTCATAATACTCGAGGAATTCGGCGCCCTGTTCAATACTGGTGATTTCCGGAAGATTGTTGATCCAGAGGGAATGGGGCAGTGATGTCGCTCCGTCCGGGTTACGGACCGCAACCCCATAGACCCCCGGCTGTTGAAAACCCTGCAATTGGGCTTCGAGGCGGGTTGACTCGATGACAGTGGTGGGTACCACAACGTTATTGACCAGCAGGACGGCCTCCGGCAGGAAGTTGTGCCCATCGACCTCAAGCTGTTGCCCGGTCTCGAGACGACAGAGATCGATATTGCCCGGACTCAACGCTGTTATGCGAGGGATCGGCGCCATCACCTCAAATTGAAAGGTTTGCTCCGCGATCGAGGTGTCGTCCTGAACCGTCAGGACGTAATTGCCCGGCGGAAGAGAAGGAACCGTAAATTCCAGGTGGTTTTCGAGAATATGCAATGGAGCGACGTAATGTCTTCCCAGAAAAGGTTGCGTCGCGGCGGAAAAGGGTCCGCCGCTGACGGCAACCAGGGTTCCCGGCGCACCGCGACTCGGTGCCAGGGAAATAATCTCGAGAGCAAACGATTGCCCGGCTATCAGGAGAGTCCAAAGCAATGTTGCCCAAAAGATCTGTTTCATTTTCATCTCCCGGCATCCAGGCGTGTCTCCCGAAGGTCCTGGCTCTTTGGCCTGTCTGTATGTGCGTCAGCCTACTTGCTCTGCGACACCATATACTCCACCGCGGCTTTGACCTCGTCGTCACTCAGGGCAGAGAATCCACCCTTGGCGGGCATCATGCCGGTTTCACCCGTGAAGCCGTTGATGGAGTTTTTGTTCAGAGCCTCCATCCCTTTGGCAATGCGCTCAGCCCAGGCCGCACTGTCGCCGATCTTGGGAGCACCGGAGATCCCTTCGTCATGGCAGGAACTGCAGGCCTGGTTGTAGACCTTCTCGCCGACAGCTATGTCACCCTTGGCCATTGATTCGGCCATGGGCATGGCCCCGGAGGGAGGCATCGCCTGTTCAGAGGTCATTGGCGGCTGGACGGGTTGAACCTGCTGTTGTGGTACGGCAGCAGGTTCTTTGGGCGGTTCCTCTTGTCTATCGCAGGCAGGCAGAATCAAAAGGGCAGCCAGCAGACCGAAATGCCAAGCATTTTTTTTCATTTTCTTCTCCTTCTCTGGAAAGATGTTGCGTTGCATGGAAAAACGCACAGGCCAGGATGGCTCTTGTGCAGGCTAGCCATGTTAAAAAGCGGGTTCTGCTGAGCCTGCTTTTCTTTGCATGTTTTCTTACTATCCATTTATCGCGTTTTCAGGAAAATGCAAGAAGAGCGGCAGGGTCTGGGAAAATGTATGAGGAGTATGAAGAGTTTAGTTAGTTTTCGTCCGGAAAAGGACCGTTTCCGGACGAAAACTCTGCATGTGCTGTCTGAAGTTTCGGGTGAACACTTTCAACTTGAATCCGGGACATGTTTTACAGAGAAAGTTCTCCGTTATTTGGGGTTACCGGCTTATTTCGTAATTATTCGTGGATCTCCTGTGTTGATGTCGGCTCGATATCACGTTTCAGTTTCAACCCACGCCACATGAAATAAATGACCGGAAAAACCAGCAACTCCATCAGGCCCGAGGTGATCACGCCGCCGACCATCGGTGCAGCAATACGTTTCATGACATCGGCACCTGCACCGTGGCTCCACATGATCGGCACCAGGCCAGCGATGATGACGCAGATGGTCATGACCTTGGGGCGAATACGTTTGACGGCACCGTGATGAATTGCCTGAGTGAGGTCGCCGAAGTTCTGCATCCGGCCGTTTTTCACCCAGAGTTCGTAGGCCAGGTCGAGATAGAGCAGCATCACCACCCCAGTTTCGGCCGAAATCCCGGCCAGGGCAATGACCCCGACCCAGACCGCCACAGAGGTGTTGTAGCCGAGCAGATAGAGAAACCAGAAGCAGCCGACCAGTGACAGCGGCAGGGCGAGAAAGATGATCCCTGTTTTGATCAGGCTCTTGGTATTCATGTAAATGATGACGAGGATGACCAGCAAGGTCAGAGGAATGACCACTCTCAGCTTGGCCGCCGCCGCCTGCATGTATTCATACGAACCGCTCCAGACGATATTGTAGCCGGCCGGCAGGGTGATTTTCTCAGCGATAACTTTCTGAGCGTTGGCAACATAGGTGCCGACATCAGTGCCTTTGAGATCGACATAGATCCAGGCCGTGCGCCGGGCGTTCTCACTCTTGATGCCCGGAGGTCCTTTTTTTATACGGATTTCAGCAACCTGGGAAATCGGGATGTGCTTGCCGCCGGCAATCGGGATCAGCACACGTTTCAACGACTGCAGATCGTTGCGATAGTCACGCTGGTAGCGGATGTTGACCGAATAACGCTCCAGCCCCTCAACCGTCTGGGTGACGTTCATGCCGCCGATGGCGCTCTTGATGATGTCCTGAACGTCACCGACGGTCAGGCCGTAACGCGCCACGGCCTCGCGGTCAATGTCGAAGTCCAGATAGTTGCCACCGACCACCCGTTCGGAAAACGCGCTCAACGTCCCGGGGATGTCCCTGACAATCGCCTCGATCTCTTCACCGAGCGCTGACAGGACTTCTAAATCATCGCCCATGATCTTGATGCCGACCGGTGTCTTGATACCGGTCGCCAGCATATCAATCCGGGTCTTGATCGGCATGGTCCAGGCGTTGGTCAATCCGGGAAACTGAATGGACTCATTCAACTCGGTCTTTAATTCCTCAATGGTGATGGTCGACTCTTCGGGCCAAATCCAGCGCAGCGGTTTTTTGGGCAGCTCCCAGGAATCGGACCAGCTGCTGTAGAAACGCTCTCTGGGGATCGTTCGCCACTCGTCTTCCGGCTTGAGCATGATAGTCGTTTCAAGCATGGACAAGGGTGCCGGATCGGTGGCGGTTTCTGCCCGGCCGACCTTGCCGAAGACATGATGCACCTCGGGGAACTGCCCGATGATACGGTCGGTCTGCTGCAACAACTCCTTTGCCTTGGTAATCGAGATCCCCGGCAAAGTGGTCGGCATGTAGAGCAGATCCCCCTCATAGAGCGGCGGCATGAATTCGCTGCCCATCCTCTTCAGCGGGATGATGCTGGTCAGGGTAATCGCCAGCGCAACAATCAATACCGACCAGCGCCACTTGAGGACAAAATCGACCACCGGATGATAAAGACGGATCATGATGCGGTTGATCGGGTTTTTGGCTTCATCAGGGATTTTCCCCCGGATGAACCAGCCCATCAACACCGGCACCAGGGTGACTGACAGCAGTGCTGCGCCGGCCATGGCATAGGTCTTGGTGTAGGCCAACGGCTTGAACATCCGCCCCGATTGTTCACCGAGGGCAAAAACCGGCAAGAACGAGACGGTGATGACCAGCAGTGAGTAAAAGAGCGCAGGCCCCACTTCTTTCGAGGAATTGGCAATGATCTCCCAGTGCGGCAACTTGCCGCGATCACGCTCGAGGTGCTTGTGGGCATTCTCGATCATGATGATCGCCGCGTCGATCATGGCGCCGATGGCGATGGCAATGCCGCCAAGGCTCATGATGTTGGCGTTGATGCCCTGGAAATACATAATGATGAACGCAAACAGGATCGCAATCGGCAGAGTGACGATCGCCACCAGGGCACTGGAAAAATGGAACAGGAACAGAGCCGTGACAATGGCCACGATAATACTTTCCTCGATCAGCTTCTCTGTGAGCGTATCAACCGCGCGCTCGATCAGCCCGGAGCGGTCGTAGACCGTCTTAATGCTTACGCCCTCGGGAAGACCCTGTTTGAGTTGCTCCAGTTTGGCTTTGACTGCCGCTATGGTATCGAGGGCGTTCTCACCGACCCGCATGATGACCACCCCGCCGACCACTTCCCCCTCACCATCCAGTTCGGCCAGACCCCGCCGCAACTCAGGGCCGATGGTCACTCGTGCCAGATCGCGTACCTGGATCGGCGTGCCACGGCTGTCGGTTCCGACGACAACGCTCTCGATGTCCTGAATCGACTGCAGGTAACCCAGGCCTCGCACCATGAATTCGGTCTCGGCCATCTCGATCAAGCGTCCGCCGACATCATTGTTGGATCGCTGGATCGCTTTTTTGATCTGCGGGATGGTGAGATGGTAGG
This sequence comes from Desulfuromonadales bacterium, assembly GCA_014860225.1. Lineage (GTDB taxonomy): Bacteria > Desulfobacterota > Desulfuromonadia > Desulfuromonadales > BM103 > M0040. Next base: position 317,824 of record JACZKE010000052.1, on the reverse strand, counting down.
CCAGCAGCCGGTCCGGGTCGACTTCGACCTGGTACTGTTTGACATAACCGCCGACAGCAGCAACTTCCGCAACGCCCTTGACGCTGGTCAGCTCGTAGCGCAGAAACCAGTCTTGTATCGAACGAAGTTCCTGGAGATTGTGGCGGTCACTTTCCAGAACGTATTCATAGACCCAGCCGACTCCGGTCGCATCCGGGCCAAGGCTTGGTGTCACTCCGGTGGGCAGGCGGCCGGCCGCATAGTTAAGGTATTCAAGCACCCGCGAACGGGCCCAGTAGAGGTCAGTGCCGTCGTCGAAAATGATATACACGAACGACAGGCCGAAGAAGGAATAGCCGCGTACGGTTTTCGCTCCGGGAACGGCCAGCATCTGGGTTGTCAGCGGGTAGGTGATCTGGTCTTCAACGACCTGTGGGGCCTGCCCCGGATACTCGGTAAAGATGATCACCTGCACATCGGAAAGATCGGGGATCGCATCAATCGGAGTGTTAAACATGGTATAGGTGCCACCGATAACGATGAACACTGTCAGCATGACCACTAAAAATTTATTATGGATCGACCAATCGATGATTTTCTCTAGCATGTCAGCCCCTTATCCGCAAAGAATGTCTTGGCATCTGCCGGTTTACTTGAACAGATCATCAAGATTGTCTTCGGTCTGGTCTGCGGGCTGATCGTCTGTAAACAGATCATCAATGTTCTCGTCGCCTCCCTGCTCCCGGACGGACGACTCAGGAGACGTCTTCGGTTCCAGCATCTTGGCAATCGCCTCGCGCAGCTTGCTCTCCGAGTCGAGCATAAACTGGGCACTGGTGACGACCTCTTCACCTTCGAGCAATCCCTGCACAATCTCAATATCTCCCAAGTCATTCTGCACCCCGGTTTTGACCTGACGCGGTTCGAATTTGCCGTCGCCGAGAGCAACAAAAACCGTCTGCTTCTCGCCGGAATGCAGAACCGCTTCAACAGGAACGCTCAGGGCGTTTTTCACCGATTCCGATGCGAGCCGAACGTTGACATACATGTCCGGCTTCAGGGTGAAATCGGGGTTGTCGATGTCGAAACGGGCCTTGACAGTGCGGGTCTTCGCCTCGACAAATGGGTAGATATAGCTGACTTCACTCTCGATCGGCTCACTGCCGACATAAGGCAGAGTGATCCTGGCCTTCTGTCCGACCTTGACCCAGGGTAGCTCATATTCATAGATATCGGCGTACACCCAGACTTTCGAGATGTCGGAAAGGATCAACATCTCCATGCCACCCTTGATGAACTGCCCTTCCTTAACCATTTTCATGGTTACGATGCCGTCATAAGGAGCATACAGCGTCAGGTTTTTGGCCACTTCACCGGTTTTTTCCAGGCGGGCGATCTGCCGGTCACTGATGTCCCAGAGCTTAAGTCGCCTCCGCGAAGCTTCAAGCAGGCGACTGGCCCCCTCTGCGATCGAAGGGAATTGCGAATGGGCGAGCGAGACACTGTTGTTGCGGGCCAGCAGGAACTCCTCCTGGGCGCTGACCAGGGCCGGGCTGTAGATTTCCAGCAAAGGCGAACCTTTTTTGACGAATTGCCCAGTTTCACTGGCATAGAGACGCTCTACCCAGCCGTCGATTTTACTGTTTATGGAAAACTGCTTTGACTCTTCGTAAGCCACCAGGCCAACCGTACTGACCGTCCGGCTCAAGTCTTTGCGCACAACCGGTGACACGCGGACTCCCATATTCTGCGAGGTTACCGGGTCAATGGAAATAGTCGAGCCCGTGGCGGCTTGATCTTCATAGACCGGGACAAGATCCATCCCCATCGGGGACTTGCCCGGCTCGTCGCGAATGTAGGTCGGATCCATGGGAGCTACCCAGTACTTGATCTTGCGCTCACCGGCAGGCTTTGCTGAAGCCGAACCTCCTGTTGATTTTAATGGTGTCAGATCCATACCGCAGATTGGGCACTGTCCGGGCTCATCGGTAATGATCATCGGGTGCATACCGCATGTATACTGCTGGACCGGTTGTTCGGTTGTCTCGACAGGGGCCGGCGTTGCCTGATCTGTGTCGGAGACCGGAGTGTCGCTGTTGCAACCTGTCAAAGCCAGGCTGAGGCCAAGGGCAAAGGTAATGCTGACCAGGGCGATGATCCAGGTTGAACGTTTGCTTTTACTCATGATGTCCTCGAAACTCACTGTTTACCTGTTTATTTGCTGAAGTCAGATGTCTGCAGATCAACATCTTGCAACGGCGGGCCGATTAACGGCAGAGTCGATTCGGCCTCCAGCCAGGCCAGGCTCCGCATGTATTCGGAGCTGACACGGTAATATTCCATTTCCGCCTGATAGGTTGTCATCAGGGCATCAAGCAGGCTGATGAATTCAAGCTTGCCGACCTGATAAGAGCCCAGGGCCGCCTGGAAGTTCTGGCTGGTCTGTGGAATAATTCCCTCCCGGTAGAGTTCTGTTTGCTGATGGGTCTCTTGCATGCGTGCATAGGCATTCTGCAGTGACTCCGCGACACTGTTGCGGAAATCTTCCGCTTGTCGCTCTGCCATACGTATCGCCGCTGCTGCTTCCGCTTTCTCGGCGCGCCTTTTGTCGCGGTAAACCGGCAGGTTGACACTGATCCCGGCGCTCACGAAATCAGTGCCGCCGTCGGCCAGAGCATCGTCCCGGAAACGCCAGCTGGCAAAGACAGTCATGTCAGGGTAATCATTGAGTTCCGCTAACTTATTCTGATAGCGATAGCGTTTGATTAATGACTGGTAAGCACTCATCATAGGCCGTTTTTCACTGCCGGCACGCTGGAAGGTTTCCAGATTTGGCTCTATTGTCAGCAGCTCAAGCTCCTCGGGAACGACATAAGTCCCGCCAGAGGGTCGGTTCAGCAGACGGTTAAGTTCAGACTGGACAACAGTGCGTTGTTGGCGCAAAGACATCAGTCGTTCCATGAGCCGAGACCTTTGCACCTGTGCCTTAAGGACATCCTGCTGCAATCCGGAGCCGGTTTCGTAACGAACTTCCGTCAGGCGGATGATGTCATCGACCAGCGCCATGTTACGTTCCGTTACGATAATAGCCTGCTCCTGGAAATAGAGCCGGTACCAGGTATCCTTGATCTTGCGGGCAATCTGCAGTTGTTTATCCTGATAGACAGCCTCAAACCAGCGGGCTTCTTCACTGGCAAGCGCAGACCGGTTGCCCAGTTTACCCGGGAACGGGAACGCTTGTGCCAGCCTTACTTCATTTCCAGTCATGGGTGTGTCTGAACTCGACAAGGTATCTCTGGGGTAATTGCTGAGACTAAAGGAGAGGACCGGGTCCATCAGGCTGCCGACCTGGGGTGATTTATAGGTGGCTTGTTGCCAACGGGCTTTAGCGGCAGCCAGATCAGGATTGGCCGCCAGGCCCTCCGCAACCAATAGCTCCAGGTTCGAAACATCTGCCTGCCCTCCTGACACCGGACCGGCGGACAGGGTCGTCAGGTAGAGCAACAGAAAAAGAGCCAGAAATCTCGGAGCCATATCTAATCTCCCCAAAAAAGGTTTTGTGACTGCTTGAACGTCATGGTGCTCGGCGGTTATTAATCCATTTTCCATGCCAAAGCTCTGATCGTCGGATTTCCAGGCCTTTCCGTTGACCCCAGGGTGTCATCCGACTCAACTTGAAGAGTATTCTACATGTTAGTTAAGAATATTCCTCACCAAAAGCTGCAAAAGAGACCGTAAGTTTAAAAAAAATCAATAGGTTAGCAACCTTTGCTTAGTTCCATGCTTTGAGCCTGAAACCTGAAAATACTTTACAACTCGTTTCCAGATGGAAACTCCGGAGAACACAGGAACAGTTTTCGATCCGTAAACGATCAATTTTTCGCAAGGTCAAGGAAATCAAGGACTTGAGCGGAGGCGTAGTCCTTTACGGAGCACAATCAAATCCGCCGATTGAGGCAGAGGTTGCGGAAAAGGACCATTTCCGGACGAAAACTAATGTACAGCCAGAGGCAGCAGGCTGTTGTACGGGCAAATCCGGTTGCCGCTCCCCCCCTGCCTGAGGAAACCGGTCATCTCCCCGGCAGACATCGGCGGGGAAAAGTAGAATCCCTGCATGTCGTTGCAGTGCCGTCCTCGCAGAAAATCGAGTTGAGAACGTTTCTCGACTCCTTCAGCGATCACGTCGAGCTTGAGGATGTTGGCCATTACCAGGATGGCGTGGACTATGGCCATGTCATCGGCATCATCGGGAATAGCACGGATAAACTCCTTGGCGATCTTGACCCGGTCGAAAGGGAAGTGCTTCAGATAGACAAGAGAAGAGTGGCCGGTACCGAAATCGTCTATGGCCAAGTGGATATGCCGCACTTTGAGATCCGTCAGCGTAGTGATGGCCTCCTGGATATTGGCCATGATCATGCTTTCCGTCATTTCAATTTCCAGGCAGTCCGCAGGCAGGCCGGTCTCCGCCAGGATTGTTTCGACCATTTCTATGAAATCATAGCGCTGGAGCTGTTTGGGGGAAACGTTGACGGCGATGCGCACCGACTGGTAGCCGGAACGCTGCCATGCACGCGCCTGCTCACAAGCGGAGCGCAGAATCCATTCGCCGAGGGGGTAGATCAGTCCGGTTTCCTCTGCAATCGGGATGAACCTGGCCGGCGGGATCAGCCCTTCCTGTGGGTCACGCCAACGGACCAAAGCCTCGAAACCTGTTACCCGACAATTGCGCAAATCGAGTTGTGGCTGATACTCGAGAAACAGTTCCCCCGCCTTCAGGGCATTGCGTAAGCGATTTTCCATGCCCAGCTTTTCCGTGACACGGGCATTCATCCAGGGGGAAAAGAACTTGTAAGTGTTTCGCCCCAACTCCTTGGCCCTATACATGGCAGCGTCGGCATTACTCAGCAGGCTGCCCGCGTCCCTGCCATCCAGGGGATAAAGAGCAATGCCGATGCTGGCACTGTTGGAAAGCTCGATCCCCTGCAGAATAATCGGCTCGTTGAGTGCATCGAGGAAACGACGGGCAAAGGAACTGGGTTCATCCTCGTCGTCGAATCCGTAGAGCAGCACGACAAATTCATCGCCACCGAACCGGGCCACCGTGTCTGCCTTGCGAACGCATCCCTGCAGTCGCGCCGCCACCATCTTCAGCAGGGTGTCGCCGGCGGCATGGCCAAGAGTGTCATTGACCCATTTGAACCGGTCAAGATCGACAAACATGACTCCGACCTTGTGTCCCTCGCGGTCAGCCTGGGCTAAGGCATGTTCCAGGCGATCCATAAGCAGGTAACGATTTGGTTGTCCGGTCAGGGAATCGAAATGCGCAAGACGTTGAGCTTCTTCCTCGGCCTTCTTGCGTTGGGTGACATCGACGATGCCGGCCATGCTGTAGCAGACGGCGCCATCAGCGGAACACTCAGAACTGGCCGAGACCAGCACGTCGAGCACCTCGCCGTTTTTCTTGACCATCTGATAGGGGACTTCTTTTACCTTGCCGAGTCGAAAAAAACGGGGCAGCGCGATTTCTTTAGCGAAAATGCGGGATGATTCGGTAAAAAAATCGATGAGCAGTCGGCCGATGACCTCCTCGCGGTGATAACCAAGCACCTCGAGCCAGAAATCGCTTACAGTGACCAGCCGACCGGATGAATCGATGGAGTGCATCATCACCGGGGTACGAAGGTAGAGTTCCTGGTAATTGAGGGGTGAATCCGACCGGCTTGAGACTGGATCCTGCATCGGGAATCTCCTTTGCTTCGATCCATCCATCGAGCCGAAAGAGAACACGAAATAAAGTTTTTTAATTTGACGCGGCTTGACTTTATTTGATCAGAAAAGCGGTGTTTGTCAATGATGATGGCGTCGCAAAAAGTCCTCCCTACGGCGTTATGGCGTTTTTTCAGGACCTCGACAGACCAGATGTATGCCTTCGCCCCTGAAAAAACACCAAGCCTTGTAGGATGAAATTTTTGCTTAGCCATCTCATGAGTTTTTGCGAGTGCATCAATGATGGACGGGGAATTCCAGGTGTATATTCCCAAATCCACAGGATGTGAATTCAGCTTCACATTAAGAATTATGTCACCTGACCGAAAGACTGCTAGAGACCTTCCATCAACTCGCGCCTTTTTGGCGAAAACCGAATGGCCATGATGCGCACCCCCATCAGCGCCACGACCAGGGCAATCGCCAAACCAACCCGCTCCACTTCGACTTCCATGTACCAGAACCCCATGATTTCGGTAATCACCACAACCAGCACGGTATCGATGATATAGGTGACCTTGACTCGCCCTTCACTGAAGTACGCTTTAACCGTGCGGAACAGCTCGACCACGGCTAGAACCATCAACACGTTGACCACCAATTGCTTCAGGGCTTCATGCAAACCAGAGCCGGTCAGCATATCTCCGGTGGCAGAGAACAGATCCAGTGCTGTGCGGGCCACGCCGTAGGCCATGCCGGCAAGAATCACCAGCAGGAGCAGACTGAGCAGAGCCCGACATACCGTTTCGAAACAGATGCCCGTGACATCTTTTATTGCGTCCTTGTACATATTTCATCCTTTGTCTTGAGTTTTTCAATCTCTTTGCATGCCACGATAAGACGTTCCTGTTATGTCCAGGTTAGAGTGGCGATAGCTTCCTGCAAACATCGATGGGCTCCATTTGCGGAACGGCATCCTGTCTATCCGGGAAATTAAGCGGGACATGCTCTAACACAATCAGAAACCCCCCTTAATCAAATCCAAATATCGCCCGAAGATCATGGAACATGAAAAATCCGGAGAGGAGGTTCTACGATGATTTACATAATGCTCATTCTGCTGATCGCTTGCCTGTCGGCCATCGGCGTCATCAACTACCGCCACACCTGTAATGCAGCCAGCAAGCTTATAGGGATGCTCAAAAATGGATAATCTTTCGCAAAGAGCAGGGAACGAGAACATCGGGCAGGCAACCACTGAAACACAGGCCCCGCCAGAGGCTGCCATTTACGACTCCGGCAAGGTCCTAATCGTCGAAGATGAACCGGAAATTCTGGAACCGCTCGCGCATTCACTGCAGAAAGCGGGATTAAGTGTATTGCGAGCAGAAGACGGACTATCGGCCTGTCGCATCATTGGCAGCGAACAGCCCGATCTGGTCCTCCTCGACATCATGTTGCCGGACCTCGACGGCTGGGAGGTCTGCCGGTTGTTGCGTCAGCATCCGGATCCCGGCTTTGCCGGCATTCCAGTGATCATGCTGACCGCACTGGGTGCACAAGAAGACAAATATCGTGGCCTCGAAATCGGGGCCGACATCTTTCTGCCGAAACCATATTCAATTCGTGAAGTCATACTGCACGCTGGCAATCTTGTCCGTCGTCGCCAGCAGACCGTGGCACTGGAAGTTCGTTTGAAATCAATGATCAACAGAGAGAACCAATTTCCAGACATGTATCATCTGATGTTCCATGAACTGCGCAATCAATTGCTGATTCTCAATGGCTTTGCAGATCTTCTGCACGCAGGCCTTGACGGCAAGCATGCCGGCATCTGCATGGACGCCATCTTTCGAAGCTCAAACTACCTGTCGACCCTTGCAGAAGAGGTTCTGCTTATCCGCCAGATGGAAGATGGCCGATTGTCTCTGGAGTATGAACATTTCCCGATTGAGGATCTGATTGCTGAGATTATCAAAGTCTACAGCGCACCGGCCCGTGAGAAATGTATGCAATTACGCTGCTCGGTCACGACAAAACAAGCCACTGTTAACCTCAGTCGACTGGCTGTAAAAATCATCTTTTCTGCGCTGGTCGACAACAGTCTCAAATATGGCCATGCGGGACAGACCATCTCACTGGGCTGCCAGGTAGGCGAAGGCCGAATCGACCTGATTGTGGCTGATCAGGGGCCCGGCATTCCCGTGGAGGAGCAAGAGAGGATTTTTGATGCTTATTACCGTGCAGGCGATGCTTCGGGTAAACCTCAGGGTACAGGGATCGGCCTGCATGCTGTCCGCGTTCTGGCTAAAGCCATGGGTGGAGACGTCACGCTTGAGAGCCGCCCTGCTCATGGCAGTCGTTTTCGAATCAACCTGCCCGCCTAATCCCGCTATCAAAAGGTTCATGCCCCTCTTAAACCAGCTCGCCTGTTATGCATGAACCGGCTGCAAATTCGGCTGTTCGGCCCATATTCCAGCCCCTTCTTGCTCCGTAACTACGGCTATGGAGCTGCAAACGAACTAAAATCTGTTCTCGAACAACCAAATTTTCGCTTCGGTACGTATGGCTCGACAGTTTCCTGGGCACTTTTCTGTACCTTCTACCTGTTGCTAGCACAGTCGATTTTGGGCAATAGAGCAAAAAAAGTTGCCGGTTCATATTGAACCGGCAGAGATAGATTCACTATCAGGAAGGTGATTGAGTTTTAGTGACAATCAGAAGACGTACTGGGCCTGTACGAACAGTTCATCCAGGTCGTTGTCCTTGACTCCGTCCTTGTTCTCGCCCATGCGGTAGGTTGTCTGCAGCTTGATATCGTGTTTCGCGAAGAAGTAGTTCAAACCGAGGGAAGTCCGTGTCCACTCTTCAGCATAATGGTCGGCATCCTGAACTTCGTAGCCGGCGACCAGTTCGAGCTTACTCGGAATAACCATGTAGCCGCCTTCGATGGCCATGTTGGTCAGCTCGGTTTCGCCGTCTTCGTAGAGGCCACCGGTGTAGGCGCCATCTGTCGTTTCGACATTGAAAAGGTTGTACTGTGCATCGGCGGAAAACCCGTAAGCCCGCAAGGCGCCACTGATTTCGAAGCCGGTCACGCTGTCCACATCGGCCTTGCTGGTACTTGTGGCCACTCCATTGGCATCGATATAAGTGTTGTTGTCATCGTCGTTGCTCCAGGTGAAAGCCGCGACTCCAATGGTTGCCTTGATTTTGTCACGATTGAAGTCGCCCTGCTCCATTTTCAGTTCACCCATGGGATGGAAATCGACGCGGCCGCCAACCAGCCATCCGTCATTAAAGTCACTGTTCCGGTTGACAGGGCTGTCGAAGTCAAGCTTGTTGTGATCCGGGTCGATGCTCGCGGAGGTTGCGGACGCCCCCCAGGTGAGCTTGTTCTCCATGACACCGCCGGAAAGATGCAGACCGAGACTGCGGTCAGGTGTTCCGTAATTGTGATCACCGACGAATGTGCGCTCGACCAGCTGCTGCTTGTTGGAAGAGGTCAGCAATTCACGGGAGAACGGAAAATTGGCATTTCCCAGGGTGACCGTGACAGGTTCGAAACCCTTGTACTGCAGGTAGGCGTCCTTGATGGCCAGCTCATTATCACCCTCGGCCTTGCCCATGTCCCACTGGAACTTGCCTTTCCAGTCCTTATGGATACTTCCCTCAATGTAGGGACGCAGGCGGCGGAAAAAAAGCTCGTCAGTGGTCTCACCGCCATCCACGTCTTCGTTGAGGTACTGCAAATGGATGCGGCCGCCCATCTTTACGTACTTGTCACCGTCCTTGTACACTGTGACCCCTGCAGCTTCGCCCGATCCAGGCATGGTCAACAGACCAGCCAGCAGCAGGCATCCGAGGAATAAGGCTTTGTTGATACATTTGTTCATTTGATTGCTCCTTCTTCACTTGTAATTTTCTCGTCAGAGATACGTTAGTACTGCTTGATGACCACTTTCGCCCAATTGATATTCTCCTCCTTTCGACCATCCTGAAAGCATGCAGATTCTGTCTCACGACTGTTAGCATTGCTTTAGGTCTCGACTAGAGTTCTAAAAGAATCCTGTTTGAGCCGTATTGGCGAAGGATTAGCAAAGCAGTCTGCCAGAACAAAAAAAGCCCTTGCGGGCCTTGTCGGGGTTATCTGACCAACAGTTATTTGCCGCTGTCGACAAGCGTTTCACGATCCAGCCCTTGCGGGGCGCTGCTTCGCAGCGCCTTGCAGAGATAGATGGGGCAATTGTCGTAATCGTCAGTTGCGCAATAACGGATCTGCTGTTTGCGACCAGGGATCATGCGGCTGCTCGAAGCCAGGCAAACCTGGTTGTTGCAATCGTAGTCCGGACAGGTCCTCTGAATCAGCCTTTGCCACTGGGGTGAATGAAAATAGTCTTTGAGCATTTTGGTTTCTTCTCCATTTCGTCTAGATGAATTATTTTGAGCACTTTGCCCAGTATTCTGTTAACAACCTGTAAGCTCTCTGTTATTTTTCTATAACAAAGCAGATTTTTACGAATTTCACGCTCATCTGTTCACCGGAAAAACATGTATTTGCGAACCTTTTAATGAAATCCTAACATTTGACTGGTATCTACAAAAAGCAACCGACTCTCAAAGGCAAAACAGATGAGTAAAAAACTGATACTGGTCATCGAAGACGAAGAAGACATCCTGGCGCTGATCCATTTCAATCTGATCAAGGCAGGTTTGCGCGTGGAATGTGCCACGACCGGCGAGGAAGGTTACAAGAAAGCCCGTGACTACAAACCCGATTTGATCCTGCTTGATCTGATGCTGCCGGGCATGGACGGCCTCGAAGTCTGCAACAGGCTCCGCCAGGCCCCTGAAACCAAGGACTGTCCGATCATCATGCTGACGGCCAAAGGCGAGGAGCACGACATCGTCAAGGGGCTGGAACTGGGCGCCGATGACTACATCACCAAGCCGTTCAGCCCCCAGGTGCTGCTCGCCAGGGTCAGGGCCGTCATGCGGCGGCGCACACAGCCGGACAACCAGCCCGACCAGGGCAGCCCGATCGAAATCCACGATCTCTATATCCACCCAGGGCGGAATAAGGTTGTCGCCGCCGGCGAGACTGTCGAGCTGACCCTCAGCGAGTTCAAGATACTCACACTTCTGGCCACACGTCCCGGATGGGTCTTCAACCGTACGCAGATCATCGATGCGGTGCACAGTGAGGGATACGCCGTGACCGACCGGGCCGTTGACGTTCAGATCGTCGGCCTGCGAAAAAAACTCGGGTCCTGCGGCGAGTACATTGAAACGGTTCGCGGAATCGGCTACCGGTTTAAGGAATAACTGGTGACTGGTGACTGGTGACTGGTGACTGGTATAAGCTATGCTCTCCGGTCTGATGAACAGGATCAAAGTCGACCTGGACATGGTTTCGTGATTTTTCGTCCAACCTCAAACCTCCAGCCTTGAGCCGGGCTTTAAAGGATTTTATGTCCCGCAAACGTCTTATCTGGCAGATCTATCCGCCGTTCCTGCTGATCATCCTGATGGCCCTGCTGGCTGTCACCTGGGTTTTCTCCCGCTCGCTCGACAATTTCCAGAGCCGGGAAACCCAGAACGATCTGGAAGCACGGGTTCAGCTGGTCATTCCCCAGGTACAAAACGACCTGCAGGACAACCAGGCAAGCCATCTTGACGCCCTGAGCAAAAGGCTGGGCGAACAATCACACACCCGCCTTACCATAATCCTTCCGGACGGCAAGGTGCTTGCTGATTCCGAAGAAGACCCCCGGCACATGGATAACCATGCCGACCGTCCGGAGGTCATCGAAGCTTTGCAGGCCCGGCGCGGCGTCGCCACCCGCTACAGCAATACCCTGCAGAAGAACATGATGTATGTTGCTTTGCCGATGTTTAAAGAGAAGCAGATCATCGGCTGCGTACGCGCCGCGCTACCGCTCAGGACTTTAAGAGATACCCTCGAATCAGCACTCTACCCGGTGATCAACAGCGGCCTGACGATCGCCCTGATCGCCGCCCTGATCAGCCTCTGGCTGACCCGTCGCATCAGTCGCCCCCTCGAAGAGATGAAGCGCGGCGCCGAGCGTTTTGCCCGCGGCGAGCTGGAAGGTCGGCTTCCTGACTACAAAGGCGAAGAAATGGGTGGACTGGCCGATGCAATGAACCAGATGGCCGCGCAACTCGATGACCGCATCCGTACGGTGGTCCGCCAGCGCAATGAGCAGGAGGCGGTTCTGACCAGCATGCTTGAGGGTGTGCTGGCGGTGGACAGCACAGAGAGGATCCTGCGCATCAACCACAGCGCCGCCGAGCTGCTCAACGTTGATCCCGGGGCCGCGGTGGGACGCCGCATCCAGGAAGTGGTGCGCAAACCGGTCCTGCAGAAATTCATCGCTCAGGCTCTACAGAGCCGGCAGCGGATTGAAGCCGATATCACCCTGGTTATCCGAGGTGAGAGCCTGTTCCTTCAGGCTCACGGCACGCCGTTGCGTGATTCCAAAGGGCAGGACATCGGCGCCCTGGTGGTTCTCAATGACATGACCCGCCTGCAGCGCCTGGAGAACATCCGCCGCGATTTTGTCGCCAATGTTTCCCATGAACTGAAAACCCCGATCACGGCGATCAAGGGGTCGGTTGAAACGCTGCTGGACGGTGCCGTCGACGACAAGGAAAGCGCGCAACGTTTTCTGGATATCATTGCCCGGCAATCAGACCGGCTCAACGCCATTATTGAAGATCTGTTGGCGCTGTCGCGCATTGAACAGGATGAAGAGCAGGCTGGTATCGCATTGCAGCGTACCCGGCTGCGCGATGTTTTTCTGAACTCAATGCAAGCCTGTCACGTCAAGGCCCAGAGCAAGGGGATCACTCTTGAGATGGATTGTCCGGACGACCTCGAAGCAAACATCAATGCCGCCCTGCTCGAACAGGCGTTGATCAACCTGATTGACAATGCCATCAAGTACAGTCCAATGAAAGGACAGGTACTGATCAACGCATGCCGAGAAACCTCTTCGATCGCCATCAAGGTCCAGGATTGGGGCAGCGGCATTCCACAGGAGCATCTCCCCAGACTGTTCGAACGTTTCTATCGGGTCGACAAGGCCCGCAGCCGCAAGTTGGGCGGCACAGGACTCGGTCTGGCGATTGCCAAACACATTGTGCAGGCTCACAATGGTCAGATTAACGTCGAAAGTACCCCCGGCAAGGGGAGTACCTTCACTGTGCATCTTCCGCTCGCTTAGCTGAATTATGCGGACCACCTGCTCTGAAGGGACCCAGGCAAACCCGCCCTCTCATCTTTTATTAACATCTCCCTGACACAATCCTAACACTCACCGGTTAAACAGACCCTGAATGAAGAACGTACAGGCTGCACAGAGACCGTCCGTTGGCGCCGAGACAAGGTTTTACCGACTCCTTACTTACTACTAATACATTCCTAACAGACGATGACGATACTTGCACCCAGTTCATAAACGACAGCACGTCCGGGACGGTCCCGGCAGAGACTATCGTCCGCATCGTTCGTTAGCAAAGGAGAAAAACAGATGGACAATCGCATGACAAAACTGGCCCTCTCGGTCGGCCTCAGCCTGATGGCCCTTACCCTGGTGGCCACCACCAGCCTCGCCGAGCAGATCAAGGTCGACGTCAACCTGAATGACTATGTCAAGGTCCAGGGCGTGGCCGGCAACCTCAACAGTATCGGTTCCGACACCCTCAACAACCTGATGACCTTCTGGGCCGAGTCGTTCCGCAAGCAGTATCCCAATGTCAATATTCAGATCGAAGGCAAAGGCTCCAGTACCGCGCCACCGGCGTTGATCGAAGGCACCGCTCAACTCGGTCCCATGTCGCGCAAGATGAAGGATCAGGAAATCGAAGCGTTCGAAGCCAAGTACGGCTACAAGCCGACCATGATCGGCGTGGCTCTCGACTCCCTGGCTGTCTATGTCAACAAGGATAACCCCATCGAAAAACTTGACCTGGCCGAAGTTGACGCGATCTTCTCCAAGACCCGCAAGGGTGGCGCGGCGGCCGATATCTCCACCTGGGGCCAGGCCGGCCTCTCCGGCAACTGGGCCGGCAAGCCGATCAGCCTCTATGGCCGCAACAGCGCCTCCGGAACCTACGGCTACTTCAAAGAAACGGCGCTCTTCAAGGGTGATTACAAAGATACCGTCAAGGAGCAGCCAGGTTCGGCCTCGGTGGTGCTCGGGGTGACCGAAGACCTCAACGGCATCGGTTACTCGGGCATCGGCTACAAGACGTCCGGAGTCAAAGCGATCGCTTTATCGAAGAAGGGTGGTGAGGCCTATGAGCCGAACTATGAAAATGTGCTCAGCGGCAAGTACCCCCTCGGTCGCCTGCTCTACATCTACGTCGCCAAGGAGCCCAACAAGCCGCTGCCGACGCTGGTCAAGGAGTTCATGAAATTCGCACTCTCCAAGGAAGGCCAGGAAGTCGTCGTCAAGGACGGGTATCTTCCGCTGACTGCGGAACTGGCAGCCAAGCAACTGGCGCTGCTCGATTGAGGATTGCATCCGAGCTGAAGTTCCTCTACGGACAATCCGCATTTGACCAAAGAGATCCCGTCGGCTCGCAAGAGCGCGACGGGATCTCGTTTATGACTTTAACTGGACGTGCTCAATGAATGAAAAGTTCCGCATACGAGCCAAACGCAATGACCGCATCGCTCAATGGATGATCACCCTCGGCGGCATGCTGGTAATCTGCAGCGTCATCCTGATCCTGGTGTTGATCGCCGGAACCACCCTGCCATTGTTCAAAGCTCCGCGGGCAGAGATATTCGCCAAATTTCCGCTGCCGAAAGAGCCAACCCAGGAGGTCCTGGCCTTGGGCGTCGACGAATACCTGGAAACCGGCTTTTTCATCGACCGCCAGGGGCGCTTCAATTTCTTCGAAAACCAGCAGGGGCTAGCCTCCGACCAGATGGCGGCCCAGCCTCCCGGTGATGGCATCAAAGTACTTAAGCTGGAAAGCTTCGGTCGCATGCAGTTCGGCCTGCTCTGGGAAGATGGCAGCCTGAGCCTGGAACGGGTCGTTTACAAACCCTTCTTCGACGAAGCCAGGGGGAACCGGCGCTCCATCGAACATACCCTGGAAAGAGATGCCTTCTTCCCGGCGACCACAACCGGTCTGCCGGTACAGTCCATGGGCCGCGTCGCCGAGGGGGGACGCAAAACCCGCGTGGACCTGCTGACCAACGGTCAGCTGCTGATCAACCAGGTCGCTGTCAGCGAATCGCTGTTCGGCGACCCCGAGGAGGAATCTTTCAGCGAATCCGTCGTTGTTCCCGCCGGAGCTTCGCTGACAGCCATGGCCTTGAGCAGCGACGGGACCAAGCTCTACGCCGGTACCAGTAGCGGACGCCTGCTGCGCTGGTCCCTGGCCGAGCCCGGCACGGCGGAGCTGCTCGATGACCTGCGGGCCTTTGACGACCAACGGACCATCACTGCTCTGACCCTGGTCTTCGGCGACTATTCCCTCGCCGTGGGAGACGACCGGGGTGAAGTGACCACCTGGTTCCCGGTACGGATCGAAGAAAATCGCGCCGGCAAACAGCTGCAGCGCATCCACGACCTCTCCAGCCACAACGGCACGGTGGTCATGATCCGCCCCTCGCTGCGCGACAAGTCGCTGCTCAGCCTCAGCGAGCAGGGGCTGCTGCGCCTCGACCACATGACCAGCGAGCGCCATCTGCTGGAGCTTGGCAATCACGAGCCGCTGACTCACTATAATTTCTCCACGCGCAGCGACGGCATCATCGCCATGACCAGCGATCACCGCGCCATCATCTGGCGACTCGACAATCCCCACCCGGAAGTCAGCTGGGGGACACTGTTCGGCAAAACCTGGTATGAGGGCTACGATGCGCCGGAGTTCGTCTGGCAGTCCTCCTCGGGCAACGACGATTTCGAACCGAAGCTCAGCCTGACCCCGCTGATCTTCGGCACCCTCAAGGGGACTTTCTATGCCATGCTGTTCGCGGTGCCGCTGGCCCTGCTCGGCGCCATCTATACCAGCCAGTTCTGCCGGCCTCGCCTGCGCGGCATCATCAAGCCGGCCATCGAAATCATGGCGGCCATTCCCACGGTCATCATCGGCTTCCTGGCCGCCCTCTGGCTGGCGCCGCTGGTCGAGAAATCCCTCGGTGCGGTCTTCATGTCCATCGTCTTCATCCCGGTCGGGCTGATCATTGCCGTCATCATCTGGCAGACCCTGCGCAGGCATGAACCCCTCAAGCGCATCGAACGCGGCTACGAGTTCCTCGCCGTGATTCCGGTCATCATTCTCTCCCTGGCCATCGCCATCACCCTGGGTCCGCTCGCCGAGAACCTGCTGTTCGACGGCAACCTCAAACAGTGGCTGTTCACCGAAATGGGAACCCGTTACGATCCGCGCAACTGCATCATCATTGCCTTCGGCATGGGCTTCGCCGTCATTCCGCTCATCTTCACCATCGCCGAGGACGCGCTGTCCAACGTGCCGCCGGCCCTCAGGGCCGCCTCGCTGGCCTGCGGCGCCAGTCGCTGGCAGACGGTCTGGCGGGTGATCCTGCCCTCGGCCAGCCCGGGGATCTTTGCCGGCAGCATGATCGGCTTCGGCCGCGCGGTCGGCGAAACCATGATCGTGCTGATGGCCACCGGCAACACGGCGATCATGGACTTGAGCATCTTCAACGGCATGCGGCCGCTGTCCGCCAACATCGCCGTCGAAATCCCCGAGGCGCCCCATGGCGGCACCCTCTACCGGACGCTGTTTTTGTCGGCGGTGATCCTGTTTTTGATGACCTTTGTGGTCAATACTGCGGCCGAGGTCATCCGTCAGCGGCTGCGCAAGAAATACGGACGGTTCTGATTATGAAAAAATACTGGCGTACAGGCGAACCCTGTGTGTGGGGAACCGGCGCGGCGCTGGCCGTGACCCTGCTGATCGCAGCGACCCTGATTGTCGTAGTCATGGTCAACGGGCTCGGCGTCTTCTGGCCGGCCGCCATCGAAAAGCTTGAGCTCAAGGACGGTTCGGCGCTTCTGGGTGAACTGACGCAACGTGAAACCGTCCATGAAGGCGAAGAGTTCCGCCGGCAGTACAAGGTGGGCAACCGCGATCTCTACGGCCTCGATTTCCGATGGGTCGACGAAGCGGACATCCTGGCTGTCAGCCAACCGTCCGACGCCCTGTTGCTGGAACGCGAGGAGTACGGTAACTTCTACGGTTTTCTCAACCGCTTTGAAGACGGGGGCGCCGGGGGTGATATGCTCGGCGCCTTGCGCAACAGCCACGCCGAGGTCATGGCCGAGAAGGCCCTGGTGCGGGGGATGAACGAAGAAATCTCCCGCCTCAGCTATCAACTTGACCGCCTTCGCCGCAACCTGCTGAAGGCGGAATACCAGGGGTTGGGCCCCGACCATCCGAAGATCCTCGAGATCAAGCGCAACCAGGCAATACTGCAGGACGACTTCTCCCATCTGGTGGCAAGGCAGAACCAGGCGGCAGCCGACATGCGCGCCCGCAAGGCAATCTTTGCCGATGTCAACGGCCGCGAGCGAGAGATTGCGCTGGCCGACATCGTCGCCATCTACGGCCCCAACCAGATGAGTCTGGTCGAGAAGGCCGGCGTCTACCTGCACCGCCTCAAGGAGCTGTTCGTCGGCGAGCCGCGCGAATCGAACACTGAAGGCGGTCTCTTCCCGGCGATTTTCGGCACCATCATGCTGATCTTCATTATGAGCCTGTTCAGCTTCCCGCTCGGTGTGATCGCCGCCATCTACCTGCGCGAGTATGCCAAAGAAGGGATGATCGTGCGCCTGGTACGGATCGCTGTTAACAATCTGGCCGGGATTCCGTCTATCGTCTACGGCATCTTCGGCCTCGGCTTCTTCATCTACGGCGTCGGCAGCAGCATCGACCAGATGTTCTTTCCCGAAACCCTGCCGACGCCGACCTTCGGCACCGGCGGTATCCTCTGGGCCAGCCTGACCCTGGCTTTGCTGACCGTACCGGTGGTGATCGTTTCGACCGAAGAAGCCCTTGGGGCAATCCCGCGCGAGATCCGCGAAGGCTCCCTGGCTCTCGGCTCGACCAAATTCCAGACCCTGATGCGCATCCTGCTGCCGATGGCGTCGCCGGGCATCATGACCGGTTTGATCCTGTCCATGGCACGCGCTGCCGGCGAGGTCGCACCGCTGATGATCACCGGCGTGGTCAAGCTGGCGCCGTCGCTGCCGATCGACGGCAACTTTCCGTTTCTGCATCTCGACCGCAAGTTTATGCACCTCGGATTCCATATCTTCGACATCGGCTTCCAATCGCCGAACGTCGAGGCGGCCAAACCGATGGTTTTCGTCACCACCTTGCTGCTGGTGCTGATCGTCCTGACCATGAGCAGCGTCGCCATCTATCTGCGTAACCGTATGAAGAAACGCTATACTTTCAGCACCTTCTAGAAGGATGATATTGCATGCAAACTGCAGCAACCCTACAGATTGAAGACCCGATCATCGCGGTGGACAACCTCGACTTCTATTACGGCAAGGCCAAGGCCCTGCACGGCATCAACCTCAGATTCCCGCGGCGCCAGGTCACGGCCCTGATCGGCCCGTCCGGTTGCGGCAAGTCGACCCTGCTGCGTTGTTTCAATCGCATGAACGACCTGATCGACATCAGCGCAGTGACCGGCAATATTCTGCTCAACGGCGCCGACGTCTATGCTGCTTCGATGGACGTCATCGAATTGCGCCGCCGTGTCGGCATGGTCTTCCAGAAATCGAACCCCTTCCCCAAGTCGATCTACGAGAATGTCGTCTTCGGCCTGCGCATCGCGGGGGTCAAGAACAAGGCGATTCTTGATGAAACCGTTGAACGCAGCCTTAAGGGGGCCGCCCTCTGGGATGAAGTCAAGGACCGCCTGCACACCTCGGCGCTTGGCCTCTCCGGAGGGCAGATGCAGCGCCTCTGCATCGCGCGGGCGATCGCTGTCAATCCGGAGGTCATCCTGATGGACGAACCGTGCAGCGCCCTTGATCCCAAATCGACCGCCCGGGTCGAGGAACTGATCGGCGAACTGAGCAATGAATACACCATCATCATCGTCACCAACAACATGCAGCAGGCTGCACGGGTCTCCGACTTCACCGCCTTCCTCTACGAAGGCGTCCTCGTCGAGTTCGGCCTGACCAACAAAATGTTCATGAAACCACAAAAGAAACAAACTGAAGACTACATCACGGGCCGGTTCGGCTAAGGGGGAAAATATATGGCTCACCTGATCAGACAAGAACTCGATCGACTCGAAAAACAACTACTCACGCTGTCGGCTGTCGTCGAAGAAAGTGTTCAGCAGGCCATCAAGGCCCTCGCCGGTCATGACCGTGAGCTGGCGCGGCAAGTGATTGACAACGATAAGCAGATCAATCGCCTCGAGGTCGATCTCGAAGAAGAGTGCCTGAAGGTCCTGGCCCTGCACCAGCCGGTTGCCAATGACCTGCGCATGATCGTGGCAATATTGAAAATTAACAACGATCTCGAGCGGATCGCCGACCAGGCCGCCAACATCTGCGAACGCGCGTTGGCCGTAAGCGAGTCGCCGCAGACAATCTGCCCGCTGGAGCTTGACCTGATGGCCGACAAGGTGATTGACATGCTGGAAAAGGCTCTCGACTCGCTGGTTAACGCCGACCTCAAACTGGCACGCACCGTCCTGGATCTCGATGATGAAGTCGACACGATACACAGCCAGAACTACCAGGCGTTCAAGGATTATGTTCGCCAGCACCCGGACACCGTCGACTCGGTTTTGAACTACCTGACTGTCTCCCGCTACCTGGAGCGCATCGCCGACTTGGCCACCAACATCGCCGAAGACGTCATTTACCTCAATGAAGGGACGATTGTGCGGCATACGATCGCCTGATCCTGAACCCATCCTCAATTCAAAAGCCCATGCAGACAGCATGGGCTTTTGAGTTTCTTGTCGGTAACCGAAAAAAGGTTTTAGCACACAGGCAAGAGACTCTCTGCGACGGCGATGCACTCTTTGCTCTGAATAAAAGGTTCAAAATATAGGGTGCGGCACTTTCCACTTACGATTCAAATGCTATGCTTGATGCGTAAGTTTGACCAGAGATCATCCTTTAAGAGGAACCCATGAGCCAACTTGACCCCCTGCCAATTGCCAAAACCGATAATTTCCTCGGCATTCTTCCCCGCATGGCCAACCGCCACGGCCTGATCGCCGGAGCCACCGGCACCGGCAAGACCGTTACTCTGCGCGTTCTCGCCGAGCATTTCAGCCGCATCGGCGTACCGGTCTTTATGGCAGACGTCAAAGGCGACCTGTCCGGACTGGCCAGGGTTGGGGGTGACCACCCCAAAATAATGGAGCGCGTTGCGACCCTTGGTCTTGCGGATTTCGTGCCGCAGGGATTTCCCGTGGTCTTCTGGGATCTGTTTGGTGAGCAGGGCCATCCGGTCCGCACCACCGTCTCGGAAATGGGCCCTTTGCTGCTTGCCCGCCTGCTCGATCTGAACCCGACCCAGAGCGGCATTCTCACTCTGGTGTTCAAGGTCGCCGATGACCAGGGGATGCTGTTGCTCGACCTCAAGGACCTGCAGGCCATGGTGCGTTTCGTCGGCGACAATGCCAAGGACTTCCGCACGGCCTACGGCAACATTTCCACGGCCAGCATCGGCACCATCCAGCGGGCCTTGCTGACACTTGAACAGCAGGACGCGGAAATCTTCTTCGGCGAACCGGCCCTGAACCTTGACGACCTGATGCAGACGGCCCCCGGCGGTCTCGGCGTGATCAACATCCTCGCCGCTGACCGCCTGATCCAGACGCCGAAAATTTATGCGACCTTCCTGCTCTGGCTGATCGCTGAGCTCTTTGAAAAACTTCCCGAGGTCGGCGATCCCGCCAAACCGCGCATTGTATTTTTTTTCGACGAAGCCCATCTCCTCTTTGATGACCCCCCCGAAGCCCTGCTCGACAAAATTGAGCAGGTCGTGCGGCTGATACGTTCCAAGGGGGTCGGCATCTATTTTGTCACCCAGAATCCCCTTGATGTACCGGATGTCATCCTCGGCCAATTGGGCAACCGGGTGCAGCATGCGCTGCGCGCTTTCACACCGCGCGATCAGAAGGCGGTACGCGCCGCAGCGCAGACTTTCCGGCCGAATCCATCTCTGGACGTCGAACAGGCGATTACCGAACTCGGTGTTGGCGAAGCCCTGGTTTCCTGCCTCGACGACAAGGGGAGACCCACCCCGGTGGAACGGGCACTGATCTGCCCACCGGCGAGTCGCATGCGCCCTCTCGATTTTCAGGAGCGCGACCAGGTGCGCTCCCAATCTATCGTCGGCACGGTCTATGACCGGGAGAGTGACCGTGAATCGGCGTATGAGCTGTTAACAGCACGGGCCCGGCAGCAGGAACAAGCGGAGCAACCGGCCAGTCGCAGCCGTTCGCGGCAAACCAGTTCGGCCGAGGATCTGTTCGGAGCCGCCGCCAAAAGCGCTGCCCGCTCGATCGGCACACAGGTCGGCCGCCAAATCATGCGTGGCTTGCTGGGATCGCTCTTCGGAAAGCGTTGAGTTCAGAATGGCCAATTAGGGCCGATCAGGAAAGGAGATGTTGTCATGGCTGGAAAATTCGAGTTGAAGAAGGCAAAGGACGGACAGTTCATGTTCAACCTGAAAGCGTCGAACGGACAGGTGATCCTGACCAGCGAACTGTACAAGCAGAAATCGAGCGCCGAAAACGGCATTGAATCGGTCCGCAAGAATGCCGGTCGTGAGGGGGCATTTGAAACCAGGACCAATGCCAAGGGCGAACCGTACTTCATCCTCAAGGCGACCAATGGCCAGGAGATCGGGCGGAGCGAATATTATTCCGGCAATGCCGCGTTGGAAAATGGCATTGCATCGGTCAAAAAGAACGCACCTGATGCCAAGGTTGACGACACAACCATCTGAGAGTTACAGCTGCCGCAGTGTCATGGCGGGCCGGAACACAATCCGGTCCGCCATGACAAGCTTGTTCCCGCTCACCTGAATCTGACATATGCGACGCACTGTTTCACACGCATCAGCACGTTCCTTCATTCAACTACGGAAAATGAAATAGACCGCGCCAAGGAGACAAAGTCCGGCCCAGAGATAGTCGAGCTTGAGTGGTTCCTGCATGTAGAAGAAGGTAAAAGGAACGAATACCGACAAGGTGATGATTTCCTGCAGCACCTTGAGCTGCCCAAGTGACAGGGTACCGTAACCGATCCTGTTGGCAGGGACCTGCAACAGGTATTCGAACAGGGCAATTCCCCAGCTCAGCAGGGCAGCAACAAACCAGGCCCGGTGGTTAAGGTTTTTAAGGTGGCCGTACCAGGCGAAGGTCATGAAAACATTGGATGCAATCAGTAACAGCGAGGTTTGGAACAGGGCTGACATTAATATCCTCCACAACGAGAAACAGCTGCTCCTTGATGGAGCAGCTGCAATCCATATTACGCCCGTGCAACAGCCAATGACAACGGGATTTTTCTGAGGAAGGGATCCTGTCTTTGCTGTTTTGCGAACCCCGCGCTATCTTTGCCAGTGATCAGACAAAGCCATTCAGACAGAGAGCCGCATAGATGCGTGCTGCCGACTCGACCTCGGACAACGACGTCTGTTCGTCTGCGGTATGGGCTGTCTCCAGAGAACCCGGGCCGAGGATCAACGGCTTGCACCCGGCACCGAAAAACAGGTTGCCATCCGAATGAGAGCGGAACGGGTTGAACTGTAACGGCAGATTAAGTCGCGGATAGAGGTTTTCAAACAACTCCACAAGATAGTCGTTTTCCTGCAGTTCGTACCCCTGCGATGAAAAATCGAAACGGATATCGAGTTTCAAACCCGGAATCGACGCTGCCGCCTTGGCGACACAGGCTTTCAGGACTTTCTGGACCTTCTCCGGAGAGCCGCCCGGATGCAGGTGTAGATCAATATAGGTTTCGCACTGATCCGGAACCACGAAGCCGGCACGGGAAGAGCTCATCTCCCGTATCGAGTAGACCAGCTGCGGATTCTTCCGATCGAAGAGCGCATCCTTGCCGAGCAGCAGCAGGAAACGCAGCATCGATTCAACGGCGTTGTGGCCCAGCTCCGGCAATGAGGAGTGAATGCGGCGCCCCTGGGTGGTCAGGGCGACTTCCAGATATCCGTAATGACTGAAACAGGGTGATAATGAGGTCGGCTCACCGATTATGACCCACGGCGGACGGGCGGTTTCAAGAAATTTGGCACTGCCATCGCCGTTCTCCTCTTCGCCAACGACGAACAATATGCCGACTGAAGGCTGTTGCTCTTGCGGCAGGCTCGCCAAGGCCAGCCAGGCCTCCAACATCGCCGCGCAGCCACCTTTCATGTCTGCCGTCCCAAGCCCGCGGACGACGCCCCACTCTTCCGTCGCGCAATACTCTTCGAGATCCCAGGCAGGTACCGTGTCAACATGGCCGACCAGGTAGAGTTGCGGCTCGCCCTGCCCCATGGTGGCCAGGAGGTTGTAACGATCCTCGTCAACCTCCTGCCTCGTGACAGCGATGCCGGCACTCACGAGCCGGTCTTCGATATAGAGTTGAATATCCTCTTCCTTGCCGGAAGGTGAATAAATGTCGACCATGTCGATCAGGGTCTGGCGCAAACGGTCGACATCGATGTCGTCCCAGAGTTTTTCGATCAGAGCCTGGTTCATTCCTTGCGCCTCTTGCGGCCGCGCGTCTTCTTCGCCAGGTTGAGGGTCATGTAGACATGCTTCTGGATATTGTTGAAACCGTGCTTTTCAAAGAAGTTGATGCCAGCCTCGTTATCGGCATCAGTATCAATGATGACCATACGCACGCCCTGCTTGATCATGCGCTTCTTGATCTCGTGAAACAGACTGTCACCAACGCCTTTTTTCTGCAGTCCAGGCCGGACGCCGATCCAGACCAGATAACCGTACTTCCAGGACGAGTTGCTTTTCTCGACAGTCGTACCAAGCGCGAAGCCGACAACCTCGCTGTCGATTTCGGCGACGATACAGAGTTCGCTGTCGGAATTGTAAAGTGTGGTAATCTCATACTCGTCCCAGGTGCGGTACATACTGGCGGAACACTCGGCAGTAAATAACCGCTCACCGAGATGAAATACCGTGGCGAAATCATCAATCGTCATATCCCGGATTTCCAGTTGTGCGACAATCTCGACTTTTTCACTGCTCATACAGATCCTCTCTGTTCGTCTAACTATTCAGCTCACTTACTCAACGGCACAGCATGTGGGCTGCAGCTGTTGCTTGCGGGAAGTTAAGTGACAACGTTGGACGCAGGCAATGGCTGCAGACCACATGCACTCGCTTATGTGCCGAATAGTGACCTATTCGCTTGTTCAGGGCTTTCAAGTCAACCTTCAAGGCACTATCATTGCAGGTTTTTTTGAATTGTAAACTGTAATCTTCCAGGATCTTCACTTACCGGCAAGCAACAAACGACTGCAATCTGGAATCGCAGCTTCATTTTACTTCCTTTCTGAAAGGTGTTTACTTATTATGACGCGCCTTTCAGTTCACGGCCTAAACAGCCGTAAAGACTGACGATGGTATGAATAACTCAGTAAATACGTTAGAATGCAAAATGATGATACCCCGGAAAACATAATCATGGATAATTTCACCATCGGCTGGCGCGAGTGGCTGGCTTTGCCGGGCCTCCCTATTCCGGCCATCAAGGCAAAAATAGACACCGGAGCCAGGACCTCGGCTTTGCATGCTTTCTCGGTTGAACCTTACGAATCGAACAGTCTGCAAATGGTTCGTTTCGGCGTCCATCCGCTGCAGAGGCGACTGGACCTGGAAATTTTCTGCGAAGCACCGGTCAAGGATTTTCGTGAAGTCAGTGATTCCGGCGGGCACCGAGAGATGCGTTATGTCATAGAAACCGAGATTCTCATGGGTCAGCTTTCCAGGCGCATCGAGATTACCCTGACCAATCGCGACAACATGAAATTCCGCATGTTGCTCGGCCGTACTGCATTAGCCGGGCTTCTGGTTGCCCCTGATCGATCCTACCTGTTGGGTCGCAAGAAACACAAATATTGAAATGAGAATGAAGCCATTATGAACATTGCAATTATCTCCAGAAATTCCAAGCTTTATTCAACCCGTCGCATGGTTGAGGAAGCCGTTGCCGGCGGGCATGAAGTTCGCGTCATCGATCCACTCCGCTGTTACATGACGATCGCCAGCCAGCGCCCGACGATTCATTACAAAGGTGAGGAGCTCACCGGGTTTGATGCAATCATCCCACGGATCGGTGCATCGATCACCTTTTACGGGACTGCTGTCGTCCGACAGTTCGAGATGATGGGTGTCTACAGTATCAACGAATCGGTGGCGATCAGCCGGTCGCGCGACAAACTTCGTAGTCTGCAGCTCCTGGCCCGCAAGGGGATCGGCCTGCCGGTCACCGGCTTCGCTCATTCGACCAATTTCACCAAGGATCTGATCACGCTCGTCGGCGGAGCCCCGCTGGTCATTAAGCTCTTGGAAGGGACCCAGGGAATCGGCGTGGTTCTGACCGAAACCGACAAGGCCGCCGAGAGTGTTATCGAGGCGTTCCGTGGACTGAAAGAGAATATTCTGGTCCAGGAGTTCATCAAAGAAGCCGGAGGCGCTGATATCCGCTGTTTCGTGATCGGCGACAAGGTGGTGGCATCCATGAAACGCCAGGCTGGTGAAGGTGAATTCCGCTCCAACCTGCATCGCGGCGGCAACGCAACGCTTGCCAGACTGACTCCGCAAGAGCGTTTGACTGCGGTGCGAGCCGCAAAGATCATGGGACTGAACGTGGCCGGTGTCGACCTGCTGCGTTCCAACCATGGCCCGGTGGTGATGGAGGTCAACTCTTCACCAGGCCTCGAGGGGATTGAAAAATCCACCGAAAAGAATGTTGCCGGCATGATCATCGATTTTATCGAAAGACAAGCCAAACCAGGCAAAACCAAGACCCGGGGCAAAGGATGAAACAACAAGCATCCTTCACTCTGGGCGGCACAGAAGTCGTCGCCGGCGAACGCATCACGATTGAGCTGCCGATGGCCCGGCTCTACACACATTCGAAAATCACCCTGCCGGTCCATGTGATTCATGGCAGGCAGGCGGGGCCGACCCTCTTCCTCTGCGCTGCCATCCACGGCGACGAGATCAACGGAGTAGAGATCATACGGAGACTTCTACGGAACAAAGCCATGACCCGCTTAAAAGGAACCCTGCTTGCAGCACCGGTCGTCAATCCGTACGGATTCATCCAGCGTTCACGTTATCTTCCGGATCGACGTGACCTGAATCGCTCCTTCCCCGGCACTCCGAAAGGTTCGCTGGCCGGACGCATCGCCCATCTGTTCATGCAGGAGATCGTTTGCCGCTCGACCCACGGCATCGACATCCACACCGGCTCGAATTATCGCAGCAACCTGCCGCAGGTCAGAACCTCGCTTGACAACGAGGAGAATCTGCGGCTGGCCAGGGCGTTCGGTGCGCCCATGATCATACACTCCGAGATCAGGGACGGCTCGCTACGCGAAGCCGTTGCCGACCAGGGCATCCCGGTTCTGCTCTACGAGGCCGGCGAAGCCCTGTATTTCAACGAGTCCGCGATCCGTTCCGGGGTTCGCGGAGTTATCAATGTCATGCGAGCCATTGACATGTTGCCGAAAGATCGCAAGCCCCGCAACCAGGAACCTCTCATTTCCCGCAAGACCAGCTGGGTAAGAGCCTCCAAAAGCGGGGTCTTCTACAAACAGGCGACTCTTGGTACACTTGTCCGCAAAGGCGAACTGCTGGGGATTATCAACGATCCTCTCGGCGACCAGGGAGAGAGCATCCGCGCACCGTTCACAGGGGTCGTCATCGGCCAACTCACCCTGCCACTGGTTCATGAGGGCGACGCCCTGGTGAACCTGGCGCACGTAGATGATCACGGCGAAGCGGAAGAGGCCCTCGATGATTACGCATCCTCTCTGACGGAGGAAGATTTCGGCCTGGAGCGTTAAAATATAGATAGTTTCCATCCGGAAACTCCGGACAACATAAGCACCGTTTTCGATCTGGAAACGAGCAATTTTTCGCAAGGTCAAGGAAATCAAGGATTTGAGCGGAGGCGTAGTCCGTTACGCCGCACAATCAAATCCGCCGATTGACGCAGAGATTGCGGAAAAGGGCCGTTTCCGGACGAAAACTAGGGCCCGGCTCACACTGAGAGTCACGGAGCGCAATGAATATGGCGAAGAAACGATTAATCCCTTTCGGCTTGCTCAAAATACCGATAAACAGGGAATTGTTCCAGGTCAAGGCGAAGGGAGTAGGCCTACCGCCGGGTTCTTTGATCCATGTTGGCAAGCAGAAGGCCGAGAAGCCGGTCATCAACCTTATCGACTATGATCAGACACACTTCGAAACCTTTACGGACATCAGTCTCGACGAAGTTGTGGCATGCAGAGAAACTACTTCGGTCAGTTGGATCAACCTGAGCGGCATTCATGATGTCAAACTGATTGAAGAATTCGGCAAACGTTTCGACATCCACCCCCTGGCTCTCGAGGACATCCTCAACACCCACCACCGCCCCAAGCTGGATGAACACGAGGGCTTCTGCCTGATCATCCTCAAGATGCTGTTTTTCGACGAAGAGATGCAGACCCTTGAGACTGAGCAGATCAGCCTGCTGCTCGGCCAGCATTATGTTATCTCCTTCCAGGAGCTCGAGGGGGATGTCTTCGACGGTGTCCGTGACCGCCTGCAGCGCAGCAGCGGCCGGATCCGCCAGCGCGGCCCCGACTATCTGGCTTATGCCCTGATCGATTCGATTGTTGACAGCTATTTTCACATCCTGGAAAAAGTCGGCGACAAACTGGTGCAACTTGAGGACCAGCTGATCAGCAACCCCGACGCGTCGATGCTGGCGACGATTCATCACTACAAGCGCGAACTTCTCCTGCTGCGCAAATCGGTCTGGCCGTTGCGGGAAGTGGTCAGCCAAATGCATAAGGAAACCTCCCCCCTGATCAGTGAGGACACCCAGATCTACCTGCGCGACCTGTATGACCACTCGGTCCAGGTCATCGACACCCTGGAGATTTTCCGCGATACCATCACAGGCCTGCAGGACCTTTACATGTCGTCGGTCAGCAACCGCATGAACGAGATTATGAAGGTTCTGACCATCATGGCCTCGATCTTCATCCCGCTGACCTTCATTGCCGGTGTCTACGGCATGAATTTCGAGTACATGCCCGAGCTCAAATGGCGCGGAGGGTATTTCATGGCCTGGGGATTGATGGCGGGCTGCGCCATCGGTATGGTCATCTATTTCAAAAGGAACAAGTGGCTATGAGCCTGCAGAGACGATCAACGACCTGGTTCACCATCAGGCTGGTCACCTGCCTGAGCCTGTTTTTCTCCATCCTCGCCGTCGCTCCGGTCAGAGCTGAAGAGACCCCTGCGGCGAAAAATTCTTTCCCGGGTCTTAATGAAGTGGTCCCGAAGGCGACGACTGTCGCCGCCGGAATAACCGAGGCAAATGCGATCCTCTCCCAGTTGGATTCATTAGACATTGTCTACCGGCAACTTGCGGAACTGACCGATAAACTCAAGCGACTGGAAGAGCGGTTTACAAATTGGGAAGAGGCCGTCAACTGGCCGCTGAACCGTCTGATGTCAGCGCAGGCCAGTTATTCTGAGATCAACCAGAAACAGGAAGTTTTGTTTAAAGAGCTTTCCGCAAAACTCGAAGACATCGAAGATCTTCGGGTGAAATGGACAGAGGAAAAAGCATATTGGCAGGAATGGCGGGAATCCCTTCGGCAGAAACAGGTAGATATCCCTGAAGAGACCTTCATCAAAGCCCAACAAAGCATTGATGCTCTGTTAAAACGGATAGCCGAGGCTTCTGCGCAGCTGGTCAAAAAACAGGAGGAATTTGCTCAGAGCCAGGAACTCCTCGCCAGCCGGCTCAACCTGATAGATGCCACCCTTGATCAGCTGCGGCATGAAACTTTCCGACGTAATGCTTACTCTTTGTTCAGTCTTGATTTTTATCAACAATTCACCCGGGCGCTGTTCAACGAATACCGCGACAACATCAGATCAACCGTCAAGCTTCCCGATGAATTCTGGTCGCGTCAGGGCTGGATCGTCATACTCCAGTTATTCATCGCCTTATTTATCACAAGAATCCTCTTTCGACACAGGCGGTCTCCTGAACTGATCAGTCCCGAGTGGCGCTTCTTTTTTCAGCATCCCATTGCCGGCGCAACCTTCGTTACGATTGCAGCAACCAGCACCTTCTACACCAACCCTCCCCCCTCATGGAGCTGGCTCATGCTGACCTCGGCCACGATTGCCGGCACGATCCTGGTCGTAGCGATGATCGAAATACCCCGACGCAGACGGCTGATCAGGGCGCTGGCCGTGATCTACCTGCTTTCGGAGGCGCTCAAGGTCAGTGGTCTGCCAACGCCCGCGTATCAGCTGTACGAGGTTATCCTCTGCGCGGTCGCTGCTCCGATGTGCTTCTGGCTCGCCCAGAACCGTCGGCGTCAGCAACCGGATCGTTTCGGGTTTTACGTCGTCTCACTCTACCTGATCAGCCTGTTCGCCCTGATCGGCCTGGTCACGGCATTGCTGGGATTCTCCACGCTCTCCATCCAGCTGGTCGATGCCGTGCTCGGGACGATCATCCTGCTGTTCATGGTAAGGATGTCGATCCATCTGGCAGACGGCGGCATCAATGAGCTTTTGTACCTGAACTGGGTCCAAGAGCGCACGTTCATCAGGCTTCTCGGCG
This sequence comes from Desulfuromonadales bacterium, assembly GCA_014860225.1. Taxonomy (GTDB): domain Bacteria; phylum Desulfobacterota; class Desulfuromonadia; order Desulfuromonadales; family BM103; genus M0040. The sequence continues at coordinate 288,248 of JACZKE010000052.1, read as the reverse complement.
TCAGCACTGCCGAGCGGATGAAAACTCTGGCACGCATTTTCATCCTGGCCAATGCCGGCCTCTTCCTGCCGGTCGTATGGAACCTCTATAATAGCGTCGATGAAGTCATGGCCGGCATCCTGGGCCTTAAATACACCATCGGCGAATTCAGCATCTCGGTCTACATGGTCGTGATGGTCGCGCTGGTCATCTATCTGACCAACCTGGTCTCATGGATTTTGCAGGCTCTTGCCGATGCTCACTACATGTCGCCACGCAAGATGGATTTCGGCGTTAAAACCGCCATGAAAAGACTGCTGCACTATGCCCTCTTCAGCGTCGGCTTTTTCATTGCTGTCAGCATGGCCGGACTCGAGCTGCAGAAGTTCGCCATCATCGCCGGCGCTCTCGGTGTCGGCATCGGCTTCGGCCTGCAGAACATCGTCAACAACTTTGTCAGCGGCCTGATCCTGCTCTTCGAACGCCCGGTCAAGGTGGGTGACACCATCAATATCGACGATCAATGGGGAACCATCACCCGTATCGGCCTGCGCTCAACGATTTTCGAGACCCTTGACCGTGCCGAGATTATCGTCCCGAATTCTGAGCTGATCTCGCAGAAAGTCATCAACTGGACCTTCACAACCCACATTTCCCGTATTGTATTGAAAGTCGGCGTCGCCTATGGCAGCCCGCTGGGTAAGGTCCTGGGGATTCTTATGCGAGTGGCACAAGAGCATCCCGACATTCTCAACGACCCGGAGTCTTCGGCAATTTTCACCGGTTTCGGCGACAGCTCCATCGACTTTGAACTGCGCGTCTGGGTTTCCGACATCAATAAGCGCCTCAGAATAAAAAGCGAGCTGGGGCTCGCGATCGACAGCGCCTTTCGCGAAGAGAATATCACCATTCCCTTCCCGCAGCGTGACTTGCATTTGCGCAGCATTGAATCTAAGCTGGAACCGTTACCAGGGGATCTCTCAGAAAAGAGTCCAAGTGAACCTCAAGGACCCACCGAATGAACTTTACCGATCAATTCCACGACGCCTGCGGCATGGGCATTTTGGCACACCTGCGGGCTCAACCGAGTCATTTGCTTCTCGAAGACGCCATTCACAGCCTCTCGCGCATGATGCATCGCGGCGCGATTGCCGCCGACGGCAAGACCGGCGACGGCTGCGGCATTCTCTGCGCCATGCCGACCTCCTTCATGCGCCTGGTCGCCCGCGAAGCCGGAATCTCCCTGCCCGAGGATTTTGCGGTTGCCAGCCTGTTCCTGACCGACCCCGACATGCAGCAGGAGCTGTTTCGCAAACAGTGCGCCCGCAACGACCTCGAGGTTGTGCTGTTCCGTGAAGTCCCCATCGACCCCGACGCCCTCGGCGAGTATGCCCGTGAACGTCTGCCGAAGATCGTGCAGGCATTCGTGGTCCCTGCCGAGCTGAATGCGACCCGTCGCTTCGATGCCCTGATCTATTTGACCCGCAAGGAAATCGAACAGAGCCTCAAGGAGGATCGGGGATTCTACATCGCCTCCTTTTCGCGGACTTTGCTCTCCTACAAGGGCCTAGTCATGCCGAACTATCTGCAGCAGCTCTTCCCTGATCTCAACAGTGTCGAGTTCGCCACTCATCTCGTCATGTTTCACCAGCGTTTTTCGACCAATACGCTCCCCCAGTGGCGCCTGGCCCAGCCGTTTCGCAATCTCTGCCACAACGGCGAGATCAACTCGATCCAGGGCAACGTCTTCAGCACTCTGGCCAAGGCTGCAGCCATGCAAAGCCCGGTATTCAGCGATGAAGAGCTCGGGCGGATCATGCCGATCCTGCAGGACGGCGGCAGCGACAGCGCCAAACTCGACAACATGTTCGAGTTCCTGCTGATCAACGGCGTCGATTTCTTTAAGGCGGCGCGCATCCTGATCCCGCCGGCCCGCCACAATGTGGCGCACATGCAGGCCAATCTGCGCTCGTTCTACGAGTACACTTCGGCAGCCTGGGAGCCCTGGGACGGTCCGGCTGCGGTCAGCATGACCAATGGCCGCTACGTTGGCTGCCTGCTCGACCGTAATGGTTTGCGTCCGGCCAAATATGTCATCACCACTGACAACCGGCTTTTGATCACCAGTGAATTCGGGGTTCTCGGCACCCCTCCAGAGAAAATCCGCGAACGTGGCCGTCTGCAGAGCGGTGAGATGATCGCCGCCGATCTGCAAACAGGCCAGGTATTCAAATCCAGCGACATCGACCGCTACCTCATGGATTCGCAAACCTACAGCGAGTGGCTGACTGATCGCACCTGTTATCTGATGGAGTTCATCGAGCACCAGTTCGAGGATCTGAGTGATTTCCGATACAAAGACCTCTATCTCCTGCAGCGCTATCACAACGTCACCCATGAAACCGTGGAGTACATCATCAAACCGATGCTGCGCGAAGGCAAGGAGCCAACCGGATCCATGGGCGATGACACGCCACCTGCTGCCTTCTCTACGGTTCAACGCGATTTCGCCGATTTCTTTCGCCAGAAATTCGCCCAGGTCACCAATCCGCCGATCGACCCCTATCGTGAGAAAGTGGTCATGTCGACGACCATCGGCATCGGCGAGATCGGCAATCCCCTGATTGAGACACCGGGCCGTGGCCGGCGCTTAAAGAACATCTCACCGATCCTCTCCCACGAGATCTTCGAGGCCCTGCTCGCCTTCGGCAACCCGGACCACTCGCGTTTTGAGACCTGCTACCGCCACCGGTTTTTCACCACCGGCTTCGATCAGGATCTGCGTCAGGCACTACAGGATCTCGGTGATGCCGTCGTAACCGCGGTCAGGGATGGAGGAGTGCGCGTGCTGGTGCTCGACGATCGGGTTCTTGACAAAAACACCCGGCTGATACCGATGGCCATGGTGATCGGTTCTCTCAATCAGCGCCTGCTCAAGGAACGCCTGCGTCACCTGACCACACTGGTCGCGGTCACTGGCGAGGTGATCAACCCGCATCAGGCCTGTGTGCTGATCGGTTTCGGCGCAGTCGCCATCTACCCCTGGCTACTCTATGCCAGCGGTCTGGAGATGTGTGAACGCCAGGGGATGACACCGCGTGAGACCCGGCTGGCGCTGAAGAACCTCTATGAGGCATTGACCAAGGGGATTCTCAAGGTCATGTCGAAAATGGGTATCAGCACCGTCTCAAGCTACCGCAATGCGGCGTTATTCGATATCCTCGGCCTGTCGACGGAAATCGCCAGGACCTGCTTCCCGGCTGCAAGTTCTCTGCTGCCCGGACTCGGCTTTGCCGAGATCGAAGCACGCATCGATGAGACACATACCCGGGTGTTCCGCAAGAGTCACATGCAGCCGGTTTACCCTCTGGCTGTCGGTAGTGCAAGCCGTGACAACCCGGGCGGCGAATATCATGACTTCAACTCGTTGACGATCGTTACCATTCACAAGTTCGCAGAAACGCGGACACGCGAGGATTATCTGGCGTTTCGTAAGTTGATCTACGGCCGCGGACAGAAGTTCGTACGCGACTTCTTTACCTGGAACTCCCCGCACTTGCCGATCCCGATCGAGGAGGTCGAACCAATCGAGGCGATCACTCGTCGTTTTGATTCCGCCGCCATGTCGCTCGGCTCGATTTCTCCAGAGGCCCATGAGGCACTCGCTGAAGCGATGTATATCCTTGGCGGCTGCTCCAACAGCGGTGAGGGCGGAGAAGCCCCGGAACGACTAAAGACCACCCGCAACAGCAAGATCAAACAGATCGCCTCAGGCCGCTTCGGCGTCACCCCCGCCTATCTGCGCAGCGCGGAGGAGATCCAGATCAAGATCGCCCAGGGCGCCAAGCCGGGCGAAGGCGGTCAGTTGCCAGGCGAGAAGGTCACCCCGCTGATCGCCTCGCTGCGCCACACCATCCCCGGGATTACCCTGATTTCGCCACCACCGCACCATGATATTTACTCGATCGAGGACCTGGCGCAGCTGATCTACGACCTCAAACAGGTCAATCCGGACGCCCGGATTTCGGTCAAGCTGGTCTCCAGCGAAGGTGTCGGCACCATTGCGGCCGGCGTCGCCAAAGCTTATGCCGATCGCATCATCATCTCCGGCTCGGAGGGCGGTACCGGCGCGGCCCCCCAGACCTCGATCAAGTACGCAGGCAATCCCTGGGAACTCGGCCTCGCTGAAGCGAACCAGAGCCTCAAGGGGAACAATCTGCGAGACCTGGTGCAGCTGCAGACCGACGGTGGTATCAGGACCGGTCGCGACGTGGTCAAGGCTGCCATGCTCGGTGCCGAGTTTTACGGTTTCGGCACGGTTCTGTTGGTGATGCTCGGCTGCAAGCTGCTGCGGGTCTGTCATCTCAACCGCTGCACTGTCGGCGTGGCGACCCAGGACAAAAACCTGCGGGCGCACTTCGTCGGCACAGTTGACAAGGTCGTCAGTTACCTGAGTAATGTCGCCGAAGATGTTCGCGAAATCCTGGCCGAACTCGGTTTCCGCAGCCTGGAAGAGGTTATTGGCCGGACCGACCTGCTCCGGCTGATCGAGGATCAGCAAGCCACCCAATTCGACTTCAGCTCGGTTCTACGCTACATCGAAGGTCCGAACCAGAAGCTCAGGCCCAACGATCCCTTCGACCGCAACATTTTTGAGAAGCAGCTTCTCGAGAGGGTTCTGCCGGTGATCAAGGACCCCGAGGAAGAGATTGTCATCGAAAGCGAGATCAGCAACCTCAATCGTTCAGTCGGTGCCATGATCAGCGGTGAGATTGCCAAGTATTACGGTGATGCAGGCCTGCCCAAGGAAGCCATCACCCTCAAGCTGACCGGTGTAGCCGGTCAGTCGCTCGGTGCATTCCTGTCTCATGGGGTCAGTATCTTCCTCAATGGCGTCGCCAATGACTATGTCGGCAAGGGCATGCACGCCGGGCGGATTATCGTCAGCCCGCGCATCTACCAGGAGGGCACGGCGGTGATTGGCAACACCTGTCTTTATGGCGCCACCGGCGGCAAGCTGTTCGCGTCCGGGATTGCCGGCGAACGCTTTGCGGTGCGCAACTCCGGAGCCCTGGCCTGTGTTGAGGGCGTCGGCGATCATGCCTGTGAATATATGACCGGTGGTACGGTCGTCATCCTCGGCGAGACCGGCATCAACTTCGGCGCCGGCATGACCGGCGGAGCAGCCTTCATCTACGACCGCAACAAGACCTTTATCGACAACCTCAACGGCGAGCTGGTCGAGGCCCGGCGCATCGACGTCGATGACGACAATGAAGGCAAGATGTATCTGAAGACGATTCTGAACAGTTATTTCGACCGGACGGAAAGTCCCAAGGCCCGGTTCCTGCTGGATCACTTGCGTGAGGAACTGGCTTACTTCTGGATGGTCACACCGAAGGATATGCGGGCACCGCTGAACCCTAAGGAAGGCAACTAGCAGCCTGGGGACGTGAGGAGTAGAATAAAGCTTTGAAGCAAAGAAAGCGGTTAGTTTTGAATTTCCTGAAACTTGATTTTACTTTGCTTCTTTTTTTCCTCTTTGCGTTGAATGCTTTTTCTAACAGGATTTTTTATGCAAAGCTTTGTTGAGACCAACCGAGAAGAACCGTTCAAAGAAGACGTTAGTCGGCGGTTGCGGAGTTTTGAAGAAATCTACCGTTTCTTCAGTGACATCAAAGTCGCGCGTCAGGCCGAACGTTGCGTGCAGTGCGGCGACCCCTTCTGCACCACTATCGGCTGTCCGCTCGGCAACCTTATCCCGCAATGGCTTGAGGCAATTGCCGAGAAGGATCTGGAGAAAGCCTTCCTGCTCTCCAACGAGACCTCGCCCTTCCCGGAGATCCTCGGCCGAATCTGCCCACATAACTATCTCTGTGAAGGCGCCTGCACCCTCGATGATGGCTATGGGGCCATCACCATCGGTCCGATTGAAGCATCGATCACAGACCTTGCATTCGAGGCAGGCTACACTCTACCCTTTCCGGGGATCACCAGCGACAAGCAGGTGGCAGTGGTCGGCTCCGGACCAGCCAGTATGAGTTGTGCCCATTTTCTGCTGCGTGCCGGCATCAAGGTTGATATGTTTGAGCGTGCCGATGTTCCAGGTGGTCTTCTGGCCTATGGCATCCCGGGCTTCAAGCTGGAGAAAAAAACCGTGGAGCACCGTTTCCGGATCCTCCAGGAAGCCGGACTCAGCTTGCACCTGAACGCCGAGATCGGCCATGAGAACCCTTTCCCGGAGCTGCTTGACAACTACGATGCTGTGTTCCTCGGCCTCGGTGCCACTAACGGCAAATTATCCGACATCGACAATGAGGAACATGACCATGTCTTTCTTGCCATGGAGTTCCTCACCAATATCCAGCGGCATCTGCACGGCAAATCGTGGATGGATCGCTTCGGTGTGCTAGGCAAACGGGTCGTCGTGGTCGGCGGCGGCGATACCGCCATGGACTGTGTGCGCACTGCGGTGCGCGAGGGGGCAGAAAGCGTTACCTGCCTCTACCGGCGCGACGAAAAGAACATGCCCGGCAGCCGCAAGGAATATCATAATGCTGTCGAAGAGGGCGTTATCTTTCTTTTCACCGAAGCACCGCAGCGCATCGTCGTCGATGAAGACGGCGTACTGGTCGGCATCGATGCGATTCGCATGCAACTCGGCGAAGCAGATGCAAGTGGCCGGCAGCGGGCCGAAGAGATCCCGGGGACAGAACGTTGCGTACCGGCTGATGTCGTTATCATGGCGCTCGGTTTCGATATGGAAGGTTTCCCCTGGCTGGTTGATGCCGGCGTCGAACTCGGTAAATGGGGAGAGGTCGTTATCGATCAGGCGACCGGCAGGAGCACTAACCCTAAAGTTTACGCTGGGGGAGATTGCAACCGCGGAGCAGACCTGGTGGTAACAGCGGCGGCTGACGGCAGAAAAGCCGCACTGGCGATCATGGAACAGTTACTTGGTTGACGTGAATGGACACTCGTTATGCTAGAACCTGACCTTGGGAAGAACCCTGAATGCGCATACTGATTATCGAGGATCAGCCTGAGATCCTGCAGAATATCGCTGACTACCTTGAGTTGAAAGGTTACCTGGTGGACTGCGCATACGATGGCCTGGGCGGCCTTCACCTGGCTATTACCCAGTCCTTTGACCTGATTATCCTCGATCTCATGCTGCCGGGAATGGACGGCATCACTCTTTGCCAACGCCTGCGTCAGGACGCCCGCTTACAGACCCCAATCATCATGCTTACGGCCAGAGACAGTGTCGATGACAAACTGACCGGATTCCGGGCAGGTGCTGACGATTATCTCGTCAAGCCATTTTCCCTTCCGGAACTACACGCTCGGGTGGAAGCTGTCCTGCGTCGTGGACAGACCGGGCTGCAAAACGTGTTAGAGGTCGGTGATCTGCATTTTGATATGAACAGCCTGGAAGTTACACGTCAGGAAAAGCTCCTGAAACTCAGCCCGATCGGCCTCAAATTGCTGGAAATGCTGATGAAGAGAAGTCCCCATGTGGTCAGACGTGAAGTCCTTGAGGAACTTTTGTGGGGAGAAGACCTTCCGGGAAGCGACAGCCTGCGCAGCCATATTCACATCTTGCGCCAGGCGATCGACAAACCGTTCAAATCCCCCTTGCTGCACACGGTACATGGTATCGGCTACTGCCTGAAAGCAACAGATCATGGAATTTAAATCCCCCCTGTCGCAGAGGATTATCTTTTCGTTCGTTCTGCTGACGACAGTTGTGAGCAGTCTCTTCAGCTTCGGCATCATGGCAGCTATCAACATGGTCGAAGAAGATCTGGTCACGGCTGAGCTCAACAGGAAATTCCCCAATATACTGGTCGACTACAGACAGGGGCATAGTCCGCAACTTGACTACGGGACCCAGTTTTACAGCGGCACAGAGGACCTGCCTTATTATCTGCGTGATCTGAAACCCGGATTCAGCGAAGTGGAGGCTGAACGGAGTTCCTTCCATGTAATGATGCAGAAGGAGAAGGAGATACCATTCTATCTTGTTCAGGAACAGACAAACCTTGAGCGGCATGAGAATATATTGGAGATCACAGTCGTCGCCGGCTTTTTCTTGAGTGTCGCCGCCTCTCTGATTCTCGGTTTAATGATGTCGAGAAGAATCATAGCCCCCGTGCGAAAACTGACCGATCAGGTAAACAACCGCGAGAAACTTCTTCTCGATGCCCCACCGTTATCCTCCGGTTATGCCAACGACGAAGTCGGCCGCCTGGCGACATCCTTCGACCGGACCATCAGCATGCTCCAGCAGTCCCTGCAACGCGAGACTCTCTTCACCAGCGATGTCAGCCATGAATTACGCACGCCCCTGATGGTTATCAAAAGCTCCTGTGACCTGCTGATTGAAAAGAATCAACTCGATGAATATTCCAGACAGCGAATCAACACTATCAGCAAAGCTGCCAGGGAGATCCAGGAGTTGGTGGATGCTTTTCTGACTCTGGCTCGCGGCAATGCTACTGAGCAGGCCCGTGCAACAATCGCAAGCATCATTCAGGGAGATCTCGGGGGGTGGCAGCAGCAGTCAGAAGCGAAGGGCATCTGTTTTTCTCTGCAAGATCAAACGACGGGACAAGAGGATCGTAACAAACTGTTTCCAGTGGCCATGTTGCGCACAGTACTCAACAACCTGGTCCGGAATGCAATTCACCATACTGCAGAAGGCGAGATCACACTGGTTGTCCACCCTACAGGATTCGAGATTTGCGATACTGGTCCGGGAATTTCCACCTCCGACAAACAATCTATCTTCAAGCCTTTTTACCGCGGAGAATCCGGAAGCCGGAACGGACTGGGACTCGGGCTTTCCCTGGTACAGCGCATCTGTCAACGGGAGCAATGGTCTATTACCGTCAGTGACAATACCCCCGTTGGCTGCTGTTTCAGCGTAACCCTCAATAAATCCGGGGACCTCAGTTGAAACTTGGCAGCCTGCACAACCTCTTGTTGCACAACTCTTTCGACTAGGGGGCTGCGGACTATCCATGAACAGGCTGCAAATTCGGCTGTTCGGTCCGTATAGTCCACAGACTCCTAGCTGCGATTTTTAAAATAAATCACTCTTCACATTTTTTTCACATTTTTTACACGCTCCTGTCACGCCCGATCCTCTAGAGTGCAAACCATGACATGCCACAGATGGTCAGTGCGCAGCTAAATCATGACATAAAGCACATAAAATGACCACTGATGCAGGTTATCGCCCCCAGAGCCCTTGAACAGTTTTTATCCCGTTCATGTGGCATACCACTCTGGGATGACTTGGATTGGACGATCACGATTGAACAATCCTGACAATGTCTCACCATCTAAAAAGTTGCCTCCGGGGTCTCGCTGTTATGAGGCCCCATTTTTTTGGCAATATCAACAAAACAGCGATCAAAGTTTAAGCTGCCGGCTCAGGAGCCGGCAGAAACCTCGTCCAGATCACCGCAATGCCGGTTAAAACCGCAGAAGCCAGATAAGATCCGGTGAATGTTCCGGTTGCTTCCGCAACAATACCGGCCACTGCCGGTCCAATTGTCTGACCGATAGCGAAGCAAAACGTAATGATCGAAAAGGCGGCCGCCGCTCTGGCCTTGCCGAGGTAATCGCCAACTGCGGCAGCCATAATTGCCGGAATGGCAAAGACCGCGACTCCATACAAAACGACCGAAGCGAACAATGCCATGGTTCCAAAACGGGAACCGGCCAACAGGTAAGCCAGGGTCTGCACGCCGAAAACGGTCATTAAACCACTCTTGCGACCAACTTTGTCCGAGAGCAGGCCGAAGAGGGTTCCCGAGAAAAGGCTGAAGAATCCTACCCAGGACCAGAAATATCCTGCGCTGATCTCTGCAAAGTTGTATTCTTCAACCATGGTTGTGACAATAAAAGTGCCATAAATCACGTAGGTCGCACCGAAGATGAAATAGAGAACCCCCAGGTGAGATAAAATCTGTACCGTGCTGAAATTCCCCCGGCTTGCAGATGGGTCATACTCAAGGGCTTGTGTCTTTCCAACCGGTTCCAGGCCCTTTTCAGCAGGATCATTACGGATCAGCAATGCCGCGATCACGGCAACCAGCAGAACTATCAGAGCCAGCAGCACCCAACTCACCCTCCAGCCATTCTGACCAAAATTTGCATTGAGAACGGGGATGATAAACCCGGAGAAAATGATGGCGAAACCGCTACCGATGACAATCAACCCCGCAGCTTGACCGCGTTTTTCCCGTCGAAACCAGTATGAAACGAGTACCATGATCGGGATATTGGCCAAGCCGCTGCCGACGCCGACACTGGTGTAAAGCAGCAGGATCAGAAGATAACTGCCGCCCGCGGCAATACCGAGCATACACAGGGCAATGAGGAACAGGCCAAATGCGATCAGCTGACGTGGACTGAAACGACGCAATAGAAAAGGGCACAGGGCGACCGCTACCAGATAGCCGGCAAAATTCACGGTACCGAGAAACCCCATCTCATCGTACGACAGGCTCAGAGCATCGCGCATCGAAGGCAGGAGCATGCCAAAAGCGAAACGCGCCAGACCGAGGCAGGCAAAAATTGTCAGAGTCCCGACGAAAACGACTACCCAGCCGTAATGCAGGCCTTTTAATGACATCGGGGGGTGGGCTTGATCTGATTGCGGCATAAGACTCCATTGGACAGAACCGCTAACGGTGCGGGCGTCCTGGCATTTAATGGAAAAACCACTGAGGATTAAAAGAGGCTACCCGCTTTGCAAAAAGATATCAATAAATAAGGCCTTGTGGAATCCGTTTCTTCGCGGGCTGATCTCCTTTGACCCCATCTCCCGGCAGGGTTATATTGTAAGTGTTCCAGGATTTACGAGTCATGGATCGCCAGACAGGCTCATAGAAAACCGGGAAAGATTCAGCATGCATGAAATGTTAGCTTACATCGCACTCTCCATGGGGGTTGCCTGGGCAAGCGGGATCAACCTGTATGCGGCAATACTGGTGCTTGGCCTGCTCGGTTCTTCGGGTAACATGCCCCTGCCGGAAGCCCTGCAAGCCCTGCAGAACCCACTGGTCATCGGCGTTGCCGGACTCATGTATTTCATCGAGTTCTTTGCCGACAAGATACCGGGAGTAGACAACGCCTGGGACACATTGCACACATTCATCCGTATTCCTGCCGGTGCAGTGCTGGCCGCAACGGCGATCGCTGAAGTCGAACCCTCGCTGGCAATAGCAGCCGCCCTGGTTGGCGGCGGCTTGACAGCAGGGACCCATCTGACCAAGACGAGTTCCCGCCTACTGGTGAATACTTCACCGGAGCCATTCAGCAATATCGGCATTTCCCTGGCAGAAGATGCCCTGGCAATTGGCGGCCTGTGGGCTGCACTGCATTACCCCTTGCTATTTCTCATATTTTTGGCGATCTTCCTGTTGCTGATGATCTGGCTGCTGCCGATCCTTTATCGGGGTATCAGGGGAATCTATGACGCATTACGAAGGTTTTTCAGACCCCAAAAGCCGGAGCATTTGCCGGAGCCATAAAGTTCTGTGCTGATGTCGTCTGTAAAGATTTTTATCTTTTTGCCTGTAAAGCTTTTGCCCGCAAAGTCAACCTGCATTACTATTCGTATCCTATGATCTCATTAATTATTAACGCGGACGATCTCGGCATCAATTCAGAACGCGACCGGGGCATCCTGGAGGCCTTCCGGCATGGCATCGTCACCAATGCCTCCTTGCTGGCCAACGGTCCGTCCTTCGACACGGCTGTCGAACAGGTCAAGACCGCTGGCTTGCCGGTCGGCGTCCATCTCAATCTTTCCGATGGCCGGGCCCTGACCGGCACGATTGCAGGGTTGACCGACACTCTGGGCAACTTGCCGGGCAAACAATGGCTGCGAGAGCGCCTCGCCGGCGATGACTGTGACCTGGCAGCGATCCGCGCTGAGCTGTCCGCCCAGATTGCACATGTGCTGCAGGCCGGGTTGCAACCCGACCACCTCGACGGACATCAGCATTGTCAAAGCTACCCGCACCTGACAACCATGATCACCGAGTTGGCACGACAATACGGCCTAAACGCCATGCGCTCATCCCTACCCGCGGAAGCTGGCGACGAAGAAGCACAAGGGTCCCTGGCCGAGGACATGACCCTCTACCGACGCCTCGGTGCCAGGGCGCATGCCACGATTATCGCTGCCGGCATCAAGGCGCCGCAGGGGCTCTGGGGGATGCCGCTGCTGCACAGCCTCGATACGACCCGCCTTTGTCGTCTTCTGGAAAACCTTCCCAAGGGCTGCTGGGAACTTATGACCCATCCCGGCTACCCCTGCAGACAGGGCCGACCGTTTGAAGGACCACAGCGCCAGGTCGAATTACGCGCCCTGCTTTCTGCCGAGGCCCGGGAGGTTGTGACACGCCGCCGCATCCGGCTGTGCACTTTTGCGGAGCTACCATGCGCGTCCTGATCGTTGTCCCGAGCCAGGATCGCATCAGCGGCAACTGGATCACTGCCGGTCGGTTCAAGCACGGCCTGGAGGACCAGGGGCACCAGGTCGCCCTGTATGCCACTTCTCTGCAACCCCAGGGCGGATTGCGCCAACAACTGCACGATTTCAACCCCGATATTGCCTTGCTGCTGCATGCCTACCGGTCAGGAAAACCTTGGCTGGAAGAGGCGGCTGGCCTGGATATCCCCTGCGTGGCTCAGCTGACCGGCACTGATGTCAATCAAGGTCTGAACGATCCCGAGCAGAGCGACATCATCCGCATACTTTCGCAACAGGCCGAGTTTGTCATCCTGCAGAATCCTCTGATTGCGGCCGAACTCTCAGCCAGCCATCCGGAGTTGACAATGAACTTGCGCCTGGTTAAGCCGGGGATCATTCTGGGCTCGGCGCCCTATGACCTGCACAAAATACATGACCTTGCAAAAGAGAAGACACTTTTTCTCTGCCCGGCCGGCCTGCGACCCATCAAGGGGGTGATGGAACTGCTGGAGATGTTCGACCGGGTGGCCGCCGAAAGCTCAACCTGCCAGCTTGCCTTTTGTGGCCCCATACTGGATGAAAACTATGGCAGCCGTTTCCTGGCCGCGATAGAAAAACGCCCATGGTCCAGCTATCTCGGCACCATCCCGGTGGAGGCCATGGCAAACGCCATGCGTGGTACCGATGTCATTCTCAACAATTCGCAAGCGGAAGGCCTTGCGAACACCTTATTGGAAGCAGCAGCCCTCGGTGTTCCGATTCTGGCCCGTAATATCCCCGGCAATGCCACGGTGGTCAGACACAATATCAACGGACTGCTCTATGACAATGAGACAGAGTTCGTCCAATATGCTCTGCAGCTTTGCAAACGGGAGAAGCGTCAGCGGCTTTCCTGCCCCGACCCGGATCGCTACAATCCCGTGCATGAGACTGCTGAATTGATCACGATTCTGCTTGAAGCAACGAATGCAGGCCGTCGGGAATTATGCTCTTCGCTGTACCTTCACCCATAAATCGCATATTATTCTCTTGATCCCCATTTGGGATTCTTGCGGTTAAAGAGGTTCCCATCATACAGGAGCAAGCTTTGCAGAATCGTTTTGGCGACAGCCTGTCACCTGCAGTCAAATACTGGATTTTTCTGACCGGGATTATTACTGTTACCTTTACAGTCATTTTCGGCAGCTTTATTGCGTCATATCTGAATCTGTCAGCCGAAGATCAGGCTGTTTTTGACAAGCTCTTTGACAGACTGATCCCCTTCCCTTTTATCGGATCGATCATACTGGTTGCGTTCATCTGTACCATGGTCAGCCTGCTGTTTCGTTACTACATAATACCGGTCCTGAGTATGGCTGAGCAGACCCGACTGATAACCACCGCAAATCCGGACTATCGCATCACCGCCGAGGGTGCCCGTGAACTGGTCATGTTGGCTGACGTTATCAATGAGTCTGCGGATGCTTTCCAGGAGTTGCAAAGCGAAGTTGAGAATAAAATCCGCCTGTCGAACCTTGCCCTCAAAGAAGAGCGCAACCGACTGGCAGCCCTGATGTCGGAACTTCCCTACGGCGTTGTGGTCTGCAATCAGGATGGCAGAATCCTGCTGTATAGCCGCCTGGCACAGGAGATGCTGCAACCGGCAGACGGTAACCAGGAAGGTGGCGGCGCCATCGGTTTGGGCCGATCTATATTCGGGGTTCTGGAGAGAGATCCGCTGGTACACGCTCTGCAAGTCATGAACCATGCCTTCACCCTGGATCAGGCCAAACCGGCGCTTGGCTTGATGACCAAATTGTGTGGTACGCGTTTTATTCGCGTGAATATGGCACCGGTCACGGGCAATGAAGAGGACGCGCGCTTTATCTCCGGGTTCGTTCTTTCACTGGAAGACATTACCGGTGAAATTGAAGCCGATAACGAACGCGACCGATTACTGCAGGGCATGGTCGATGCTGTACAGAATTCACTTGGCAAACTGCACAGAGGGATCAATGCTATCTGCAATCTTCCCGATTCAGGAGATAAAGCCTGTGAACTCCACCGGATGGAGATTTCACTGGTCACCAACGATCTTGAGGAACAACTGGCCCTGGCCAGAAAGCTCTACAGTGAACATCGTCGAGCCTACGGAAACCGCGAGAATGTGCTGGCTGACACCCTCATGATGCTGATCGCCAAAAACCTTGAGGAACGCTTTGCCGTACAGTCTGAAACGCATGTGAATAAAACTATCTGGTTGAAGTTGGACAGCTATGCCATCGTACAGACAATTACAACCCTGGCCGGACTCCTGAAAGCCGAATATGGCATTTCTGCCATAACATTACAGATCGATAGCAGCAGCGGGTCCCTGGCAACGCTCACAATTAAGTGGTCAGATCAAGCCGTACCCGGTCAGGCCATCCGAGACGACTGGCAGACCGCCCCACTCTTCATGGACAGCGACGGCACTTCAGACTCCCCCGATACCATTGTCAACGCACATGGCGGCGACATTACCATTGCGCAGGCTGACGAGATCTTCTGCAATGGCATCAGCGTGACCTTGCCGAAGGCCCTTGACGAGGAAACGGCTCAATTGCATTCCCCGGTTGCGCCTCGTCCAGTCTCCTATGAATTCGATCTCTTCCACCAGCCAGGACAAGACACTCTTGGCAAGATATCGCTGCGCAAGCTGACCTACGTGGCCTTCGACACTGAGACAACCGGGCTGAATCCCTCCGAGGGAGACGAAATCGTTCAACTCGGTGCGGTTCGCATCGTCAACGGCCGCCTGCTGCACAATGAATGCTTTGATCAGCTGGTCAATCCGCAGCGGCCAGTACCAAAATCATCGGTAGCAATTCACGGCATCGACCCGGAGCTGCTGCCATCACAACCCGTTATTACCCGGGTTTTACCAGTCTTTCATGCCTTTGCCGTCGATTCCGTGCTGGTTGCCCACAATGCGGCCTTCGATATGCGTTTCCTGCAACTTAAAGAGCAGGCCTCGGGAGTCTCTTTCGACAACCCGGTACTCGACACCCTGCTCCTATCATCCGTGGTCCATCCAAATCAGGAAGGGCATTCGCTGGATGCGATTGCCGAGCGCTTCAATATCACCATCGTCGGCCGGCACACTGCTCTGGGAGATGCACTGGTCACCGCCGAGATCTTATTGAGACTCATCCCGCTGCTGGAAGCCCAGGGGATTCACACCCTTGAAGAGGCTCTGCGTGCATCGATCAAATCATCCTATGTAAAAATCAAGTACTGAGCGAGACCTGAGCCATGGCTTATCGCAGCACCTTTCCGAGTGAGATCCATGGGCTGACCGATCAAGAGTTGAGCATCCTGTGCACACAGCTCAGAGAACCTTTTCGGCATGTCCTGGCAAACCTGCAGATTGATTCTGTGACGGACACACTTTTGCAGAGCATCTACCTGCCCCTGGCTGCGGCGCTGGCAAAAGCGGCAAAGGCGAAGACGGGCACACTGGTCGTCGGCCTAAACGGTGCCCAGGGCTCAGGGAAAACCACCCTCTGCAGCATTCTGTCCGTGCTTCTGGAGAGCGGTTTCGGTTTGCATGTTGCCAGCTTGTCCATTGATGATCTCTATAAGACCCATGCCGAACGCAGCATGCTTGGCCGTAGCCTGCATCCACTTTTTACGACCCGCGGCGTACCGGGGACTCATGACGTCGAGACGGGATTACACCTGCTGACAGAATTGTCTGCTGCTGACGCTGGCCGACAGGTCATTATACCGGTTTTCGACAAAGCCCGGGATGATCGTTCTCCCCGATCCGCATGGCGGGTTGTAGAAACGCCGATCGACATTGTTCTCTTCGAAGGCTGGTGTGTCGGAGCGCGCCCGCAAGCCCCCGAAGCCCTGCAGGAACCGGTTAACACCCTTGAAAAGGACGAAGACCCTCAAGGCATATGGCGGAGGCATGTCAATGCACAGCTTGCCGGTGACTATAGCCGCCTGTTTGCTGAGCTCGATCTGCTGATCATGCTGGCGATTCCCGACATGGAGTGCGTATTTTCCTGGCGCGGCTTGCAGGAGAAAAAGCTGGCGGCGCAGTCGCAGCGGACCCGATCCTCAAAACTTATGGACGAGGCAGCACTGCATCGCTTTATCATGCATTATGAGCGACTGACCCGTCATATCCTTGCTGAAATGCCCGAACGGGCAAATCTGGTTCTGCGTCTGGACACCACGCACCAGATAGATGCGGTGAGGGTCAACAAATGGCCAGCAGGCTGCAGAAAACAATCATAACAATCTTTCCGCAAGTTTTTTTGTCTCAAGCCAGCAATTAAAGCATGTACTTTCGCTTGACAAACAGGCTTCTTACTGGTGTAGTTAAGCATTTGGTTTTACAGGGCAAATACTAGCAATAACCATTTATGCTCCACATCCCGTGGCGCATAACGTTTCTTGTTCCATTCAACCTGTGGAGGAGACCAATGAAAAAACTGAGACTTCTTGTGCTGTTGTCCCTGGTCGCTCTGTTTGCGACTCCCGCCCTCGCTGCTGACACCATTAAAATCGGTTTCAACATCCCGATGACCGGAGACATTCCCAAGGTTGGAGAAATGTCGAAACAATCCGCGGAAATGCTCAAGGCTGACATCAATAGCGCCGGCGGCCTCGAAGTCGGCGACAAGAAATACATGCTCGAGTTCATCTATGAGGACAACGAGGCCAAGGCCGAATCGGCTGTCACTACGGCCCTCAAGCTGATCGAGAAGGACGAAGTCCTGGCGATGATCGGCCCCAACTCCTCGAAACAAGCCGTTCCGGCCGGCCAGGTGGCCAACGACAACGAGACCGTCATGGTCACCCCCTGGTCGACCAACCCCGACACCACCAAGGATCGTCCATGGGTGTTCCGTGCTGCCTTCCTCGACCCCTTCCAGGGCCCGGTGGCCGTGAACTTTGCGGTCGAGACCTTCGACGCCAAGACCGCAGCCGTGCTCTATGATCTCTCCAATGATTACTCCAAGGGCCTGGCCGAGATCTTCAAGGACGAGTTCGAAAAGAAAATGGGACCAAATACCATCCTTGCCTTCGAAAGCCACGGCACCAAGGACCAGGATTTTTCCGCCCAGCTGACCACGATTATCGCTACCAAGCCCGATTTCATCTTCGTCCCCGACAACTACAACCAGGTCGCGTTGATCGTACCCCAAGCTCGCAAACTGGGATACAAGGGACAGTTCATGGGCTCGGACTCCTGGGGCTCCGCCGAACTGATGACTCTATGCGGCGACAGCTGCAAGGGCCTCTACTTCTCCACTCACTACGCCGCAGCCGGCGCTACCGGCGCCACCAAGGAGTTCATCGACCGCTTCAACGCCAAGTACGGGGTGGTTCCAGACGACGTCGCCGCCCTGACCTGGGATGCGACTCGCGTCGTCTTACTGGCCATTCAAAATGCCGGAAATCTGACCGGGAAACTGAAAAAAGACCGCAAAGCTGTTCGTGAAGGCATGGCTGCCATTACCAGTTTCGAGGGGATCACTGGCTCGATGAAGTTCGACGAGCAGGGCGACCCGATCAAATGTGCCGTGGTTGTCAAGATCAGTGACACTGGAACATTTGAGTTCACCAAATCGGTCTGTCCATAATATGGGAATTCACCGGTTGCTTAGATAACCGGATCAAGCTACAACTTGACAGGCTGGAGCTCAGTTCCAGCCTGTCATTTACTTCGCCAACACTTCTCAGGATTTAACCCAGTGCTTGCAACAATCATTCAGAATCTGATCAATGCCCTGCAGTGGGGGAGCTTCTACGCCCTGATCGCCCTTGGCTACACCCTGGTATACGGCGTACTGACCCTGATCAACTTTGCCCACGGCGACATTTTCATGGTCGGAGCTTACATTGCTTTCTTTGTGGCGACCTTTTTTCTCACCACGGCTGAGCTGCCCGGCTGGGCAGCCCTTGCGCTGACCATTCCGCTGACCATGATCCTGACCTCGATGGTCGGTGTAGCTCTGGAGCGAGTTGCCTACCGGCCGTTGAGACGCAAGGGCGCAAACCGGCTTTATGTCGTCATAACCGCCCTGATGTGCGGCCTGATTCTCGAAAACGCCAATCTGGCCCTGCTCGGCGCCAGCCGTAAAGCCTTTCCGCCGATGATCACAGAGCATGTTTACAATATTGGTGGCGTCATTTTCACCGATCTAAAGATCGCGGTTATTGTGACGACCATTCTGGCTTTTTTTGTACTGCATAAAATCGTCACAAAAACCAGGGTCGGGATGGCGATGCGGGCAATTTCCTACGACAAGTTCGCTGTGCCCTTGATGGGCATCCCTATGGATAACATCATTGTCATCACCTTCGTGCTCGGTTCAGGTATGGCCGGCCTGGCAGGCATCATGTTCGCAATGTCCTACCCGATTCTCGAACCCTACATGGGAGCCCTGATCGGCTGGAAGGCGTTTATTGCCGCCGTGGTCGGCGGTATTGGCGATATTCGTGGAGCTTTCCTCGGCGGCTTCCTGCTCGGCGCCGTAGAGATTCTGGTGGTTGCCTTCTTCCCGTCGACATTCCGGGATCTGATTGCCTTCACTGTTTTGCTGGTCATCCTTGCGTTCAGACCAACAGGACTGTTCGGAGTGGCCAAGACGACTAAAATTTAAGGCGTGTCATTACAGGGAAGAGCAGAAGCATTGACCCTTAAAAAGATCAACGCCTATATTTCATTTTCAGCTATTGAATATATGACTTTATGTTGAGACGTTATTCCATACAATTGATCCTGATTGCCTGCGGCGGTTTGTTGACCTATGTTGCCTACGAGGAACTCCTCAGCCTTTACACGCTCTCAGTGCTGATGTTCATGGGGGTCAATATAATCCTCTCCTCCAGCCTCAACCTGGTCAACGGCAATATGGGGGAATTCTCCTGTGGCCATGCCGGCTTCATGTGTGTCGGCGCTTATGTTTCCTCGGTACTCGGAGTCTGGCTCTTTACCAAGGACAAGGTCTTTGGCGTGCCACTACTAGACCCAGAATGGGCTATTTATGCCTTCCCCTTTATAATACTTGTGGGCGGAGTTGCTGCCGCATTCGCCGGCCTGCTGGTCGCCATCCCGTCTTACAAGACCCGTGGCGACTATCTGGCGATTATTACCATTGCCGCCAATTACATCGTAATCAGCGCCATCGAGAATCTTGGTGTAATAGGTGGCTCACGCGGTTTTATGGGGATGAAACAAGTGATCTCAGCGATGGAAGACGTTGTCTACCTCCCCTGGATGCCGATCTGGGTCTTTGTGTTTACCATCTTCTGCGTCTGGGCAATTCGCCGCTATGTTTCCTCGACCTTTGGCAAGGGGGTCAATGCCATCTGCCAGGACGAAGTAGCAGCAGAAATCATGAGTGTCAATACAAACAAGATCAAGACTGTCACCTTCATGGTTTCGTCAGGTTTGGCCGGGATTGGCGGAGGTCTCTTTGCCTACATCATTGGCTACGTCAACCCCGGCTCTTTCAACATCTTGAAATCAACTGAAGTGATGGTCATGGTCTACCTCGGTGGCATGGCTTCATTGAGCGGTTCGGTCCTCTCGGCGATTCTCTTCACCCTCTTGCTCGAAGCTCTGCGTCCACTACAGATCATCAAATGGATTGTTGTACCGCTGCTGCTGATCATCGTTATGCAGTTCCGTCCCGAGGGCATCATGGGCAACCGGGAGTTATCAGACATTTTCCCGTGGCTGAAACGATTCTATCGATTTAAGTAGAACTACTAGCAGCCGGCTCATGGATAGTCCGACAAGCTGCTAGCCACAAAGACACGCAGACACAATATCTGTTGCTTTTTGTTTTAACCAACTAATGTTCCTTTTTTTTCTTTGAGTCTTTGTGCCTCGGTGGCAAAAGAGATATGACAGAAACAGTTAAAAACAGAGAATCAGCACCGGTCCTTGAGATCAGGAACCTGACCCAGCAATTCGGTGGACTGAGAGCGGTTTCCGACTTTAATGTATGCATGAAACCGGGCGGCCTGATCGGTCTGATCGGTCCCAATGGTGCCGGCAAGACCACGGTTTTCAATCTGGTGAGTGGCTTCTACCAGCCGACCAGTGGTGCAATTCTGGTCAACGGCGTCGATACGGCAGGTATGAAACCCCATCAGGTGACCGGCCTGGGTGTGGCACGAACCTTTCAGAACATTCGCCTGTGGAACGACATGTCGGTACTCGACAATATCCGCGTCGCACAGCACGGTAAACTGCAGTACGGCTTCTTTCATGCAATTGCCCGCAGCGCTCACTACCAGACGCGTGAGAGCCAGATCGAGCAGGAGGCCCGTGAGCTGCTGGAGGTATTTGATCTTCAGGATTTCGCCGACGAGTATCCCAAGAATCTCGCTTACGGCACACAGCGCAAGCTGGAAATCGCCAGAGCCCTCTCCAGTAAACCGAGCCTGCTGCTGCTCGACGAACCTGCTGCCGGCTTGAATTCATCTGACATACGTGAACTGATCCGCCTGGTGCGTTGGATCCATGGTCATTTCGACGTCACTATCTGGATGATTGAGCACCACATGGACGTTATGATGGAACTCTGCACGCATATCAAGGTCATCGACTTTGGTGAGACCATCGCCGAGGGAATTCCAGAAGAGATTCGCAATCACCCGGCCGTTATTACCGCTTATTTGGGAGACGAGATTATCTGATGCTGCTGTCCGTCGAAAATCTTGAGGTCAAGTACGGCAACATCCAGCCGCTGCATGGCATCAGTTTCCATGTCAATGAGGGTGAAATCGTCACTCTGATCGGCGCTAACGGTGCTGGTAAAACCACCAGCCTGTACAGCATCTGTCGCTTGGCGCCTCCAGAGGCACCGCGGGTGATCGCCGGCGACATCAAATTTCGCGGCGAATCGATCCTGAAAACCCGTCCCAGCGATGTGGTAAAAAAACTGAAGATGGCCCTGGTCCCGGAAGGCAGGCACATCTTCGGCAACCTGACTGTCATGGAAAATCTTGAGCTGGCCACCTATTCCCGTGAGCGGGATGCCGATCTAAAAACTGAATACCAAAGGATTTTTGATCTATTCCCGCGCCTGCACGAACGTCGCAAGCAGCGCAGCGAATCCCTGTCCGGCGGCGAGCAGCAGATGCTTGCCGTCGGTCGCGCAATGATGACCGGCTGCAACTTCCTGCTGCTCGACGAACCCTCTATGGGTCTGGCCCCCCGCCTTAAATACGACCTCTTTCGTACTCTCAAGAAACTTAACGAAGAGGGCATGACCATCCTGCTTGTCGAACAGAATGCTCACCTGGCTTTGCACCTGGCTCACCGCGGTTATGTTCTGGACACCGGAAAGCTTGCCGCTGCAGGCTCCAGTAAAGATTTGCTGGGGAACCCCGATGTCAAAAAAGCATACCTGGGAGGCTGATTACACCTTTTCCCCGTTCTAAAACTCACCATTTCTGCATTTCTCCCATACAGACCATCAACTGTCCCGACGCCACATCGCAATACAAAAAAACTTGTTCTCTCCATTCGGACAAAGGTCTTATTGTTTGTTGTCAATGTCATAATATGCGAAGAGAAAAAACTAGCGCAAAGACGCAAAGGACAAAGAAAGACGCAAAGAAAACCTTTCTCATCTGTGGTGTTATTTTTGATTTTACTTTGCGACTTGCCCCTATCCTTTGCGCCTTTGCGTTAGCCTTTGCGTTAGCCTTTGCTTAAATTATAGGTCCATTATTTTTTGTATTTACAACTTAATAGTCAATCTGCCCTGACGTCGCCAGGACGTAAAAAAACCAATTATTCAATCCATTCCACATATCACCGCCAGACCATACACACATTAATTGCCGTACTTTATAAAATAAAAACATTATTTGTACTTGACTGCTGTGACGTATTTTAGTATTGTCTGAAGCACTTCAGCTTTAAGTACTATATCTCAGGGGCATCGCAATTCATGGAATCTACAAAACGCAGCATTGCAAAATCAATTTCCTGGCGCCTTCTGGCAACTGTCATCACGGCATCCATCGCTCTGGGCATAACGGACCAGTGGGAACTTGCTGCAGCGATCGGTCTGACTGACACAATTGTGAAGTTTTTTATCTACTTTGCCCATGAACGCACCTGGAACCGCATCGACTTTGGTCGAGAGCAGAAGCAACCAGAATATTTCATCTAAGGGGTTCACATGAGCACTGCCAGAACACTGTCAGAATTACCAAATATCAATGCCGGCACTCATCCCGAAGAAATCTATCGCATTGGGAGAGATATTTCCGGAGGACCGTTAACCATGGCATGTTCTTTCAGCATAGAGGATGTCGCTCTGCTTGACCTGTTAAGCAAATATTTCGCTGAATTTACGATTTTTGCTATCGACACCGGCCGACATAAGGAAGAGACCTATGAAATCGCCGACAAGGTCGCTCAGAGATACGACGTCAGGATCGAATGGTACTTCCCCAAAAAAGAAGCCGTGGAAAAACTCGAAAGAGAGAAAGGCCTCTTTTCTTTTCGCAGCAGCCTGGAGAACCGCAAAGAGTGTTGTCACATCCGCAAGCTGGAACCTTTGCAACGGGCAATCAACGGAACCTCCGGATGGATCACCGGAATGCGCAGGGAACAGAGCGTGACCCGTTCAGATCAGCAACCATTCGAGATTGATCATGTCAATGGCGGCTTGCTGAAGATCAACCCATTGACCTACTGGACAGAAAATCAGTTGTGGGATTACACCAGGGAGCATCAGCTTCCGGTTAACACCCTCTATCACAATGGATATACATCAATCGGCTGCGCACCTTGCACAAGGGCGACACAACCTGACGAAGATGTACGTGCAGGGCGTTGGTGGTGGGAGGACCCGGAACATCGTGAGTGTGGACTGCACAGAAAATAAGCACCTTTTGTCACAGACCCCTTATCTCCAGATAAAGAGAGTTATTTATGAGCCGCGCCCTGACCCATTTAAGCCAGCTGGAAGCTGAAAGCATTCACATCATCCGTGAGGTTGTCGCAGAATTTGATAACCCGGTGATGCTCTATTCGATCGGTAAGGATTCTGCAGTCATGCTGCATCTTGCCCGCAAAGCCTTCTATCCGGCGAAGCCACCCTTTCCATTGATGCACGTCGACACCACCTGGAAGTTCCGGGAGATGATCGAATTCCGTGACCGTACAGCTCATGAGTGCGGTTTCGACCTGCTGATCCACACCAACGAGGAAGGGGTGCAGCAGGGCGTCACTCCCTTTACTCACGGCTCAGCGCTATATACCGACATCATGAAAACTGAAGGACTTAAACAGGCGCTTGAAAAATATAAGTTTGATGCCGCTTTCGGCGGAGCTCGGCGCGACGAGGAAAAATCGCGCGCCAAGGAGCGGATCTTCTCCTTTCGCTCGGCCAATCACCGCTGGGATCCGAAAAGCCAGCGCCCGGAGCTATGGAATATCTATAATGCCAGGGTACATCCCGGCGAGAGCATTCGTGCATTCCCGCTCTCGAACTGGACCGAACTGGATGTCTGGCAGTATATCTACCTTGAGCAGATCCCCATTGTCCCACTCTACTACGCCAAGCAACGACCGGTTGTGGAACGCGACGGCATGCTGATCCTGGTCGATGACAATCGTTTGCAGCTGCAACCCGGGGAGCAGGTCCAGATGAAATCGGTGCGTTTCCGGACCCTCGGCTGCTACCCGCTCACAGGTGCGGTCGAATCGACCGCTGACACGCTTCCGGAGATCATCCAGGAAATGCTGCTGACACGCACCTCCGAACGCCAGGGACGAATGATCGATCACGATCAGGCCGGGTCGATGGAGAAGAAAAAACAAGATGGATATTTTTAGGAGATTTCAAAATGGCTCACCAATCAACGCTGATCGCCGAAGATATCCACGCTTATCTCAAGTCACAGGAAGAAAAGTCGCTGCTGCGCTTTATTACATGCGGCAGCGTTGATGATGGCAAGAGCACCCTCATCGGCCGCCTGCTCTGGGACTCCAAGATGATCTTCGAAGACCAGTTGGCAGCCCTTAAGACCGACAGCAAGCGCGTCGGCACCCAGGGGGAAGAAATCGATTACGCCCTGCTGCTCGATGGCCTCCAGGCCGAGCGCGAGCAAGGTATTACTATCGATGTGGCCTATCGTTTCTTCTCAACCGACAAACGCAAATTTATCGTTGCCGATACCCCCGGTCATGAGCAGTACACCCGCAACATGGTCACCGGGGCGTCCAACGCCCAGGTGGCGATCATCCTTATTGATGCACGCAAAGGAATCCTGACCCAGACCCGCCGTCACAGCTATCTGGTTTCGCTGGTTGGCATTCGTCATGTTCTGCTGGCCATCAACAAGATGGACCTGGTTGACTATAGTGCTTCGCGCTTTGAAGCGATCCGCAAGGAGTACGAACTGTTTGCGGCGCAACTCGGTTTTGGCGAAATTACCGCCATTCCCATCTCTGCCCTCAACGGCGACAACATCATTGAGCCAAGCATCAAGACGCCATGGTACAGTGGGCCATCGCTTATGGAGCACCTAGAAACCGTGGAGGTCGCTGACACTGCCGCCGGCAAGCCGTTTCGCATGCGCGTCCAATGGGTAAACCGGCCCAACCTGGACTTTCGCGGTTTCTGCGGCACCATTGCCTCGGGAAGTATTCGTCCCGGCGATGATGTTCTGGTCACCTCGTCAGGGCAGACCAGCCGGGTGGCGCGCATTGTCAGCATGGATGGCGATCTTGACGAAGCGATCGCCGGTCAAGCGGTTACTTTGACGCTCGAAGATGAAATCGACATCAGCCGCGGCGATCTGCTGTCGACAGCAGGCAAGTGCCCCGCTCACAACGAGCGCTTCTCGGCAAAACTTGTATGGCTGCATGAAGAACCCATGCAGCCTGGCCGTAGCTATCTTCTCAAGGCCGGAGCCTCGACTGCTCCGGCCAGAATTGAAGAGTTGAGTTACAAGATCAACGTCAACACTCTGCAGCAGGAGACAGGTGACAAGCTTGATCTCAACGAAGTCGGTTTCTGTTCACTCAACATCAGTCGTGCAATCTCCTTTGACAGTTATCACGACAACCGGGCGAGCGGCAGTTTTATTCTGATTGACCGGATGACCAATGCCACCGTTGGTGCCGGTATGATTAGAGAACCACTCCTGACAACTGTTGTTGCACATAACCGTGAATGTATTGTCGATCGGCAGGCAAGAGCGGCACTCAAGGGCCAGGAATCACGCATTTTCTGGTTCAGCCCTCCACCTGGAGAAACGGCAACAAATCTGGTCACTCTGATCGAACAGAAGCTCCATGCGCTCGGCAGACATACCTATCTGCTCGACAGTGATGAATTACGTCAGAGCCTGAACAGCGACCTTGGTTCTCGAGCGGAGAACCACAGTGAGGAACAACGCCGCCTACTGGCAACAGCACAAATTTGTGCTGATGCCGGCCTGATCGTTCTGGTTAACACTTGCCTGCAAGTTCCGGCAGATCAGGATATTACGTCTGTGCCTATTAAATCGGATCAATTCGAAAGTGCATCCAGCGTACTGTCCCAGACAGAGGAGCAGGCCGAGCAGATTGTTCGTCATTATTTCCATTAGCAGAGAGCTGGTTTTTTGTTAGGATGACTAGTTTCCATCCGGAAACTCCGGACGAAAACTAGCTATGCTGACACGAACATTAAAGTTAAAAACCCAAGGGATGTTAATGACTATCGATTACCAGAAACTACGCCTGGACGGCCTCTACCAACAGGATAAGGAAGGGCATTTGATGCTGCGCGTCAAAGTCCCGGCCGGAGTCCTTTCCTCGACCCAGGCCGAAGCCATCTGCGACCTTTCGGAGCGTTACTCCAACGGCATCCTGCATCTGACCTGCCGTGGCAGCATCGAATTTCACTGGCTCAAGCATGACATGCTTGCAGAAATCTTCCGACAACTCGCAGCAGTCGGTCTGAGCAGTCGTGGTGCCTGCGGTGGTGCTGTCCGTGGCATTTCTTGCAGCACGACGTTCACTCATGACTTTCCCCTGATGCAGAACGTCGCTCGCAAGCTTAACCGGCATTTCATGGGCAACCCGTACTTTGAGGGGCTGCCGAAGAAATTCAAGATTGGAGTCGATTCCGGCTACGATCAATCCCGGCATCTGATCCAGGATGTTGGCCTGGTGCTTGTCGGCTCCCAGGATGACCAGCCCTGCTTTGATATCTGGTGTGCCGGCGGTCTTGGCCGCGAACCTCAGGCCGCATTCCTCCTGGAGCAGGGTACCCCTGAAAGCGGGTTGATTCCGCTGATTGAGGCAATCGTTCAGGTTTACCGGGACAACACCCCGCCACCCAAGCGACTGAAATATCTGGTCAACCAGGTAGGCGAAACCGAGTTTCGCAAGTTGTTGTATATGGATCGGCAACATCGCCCACAGCCACAAGTGCAGAGCACTCTGGATGGTCCGACCGTTGCGTCGGGCGGCGAGATTATCAATGTCCCGATATTTGCCGGAGAGCTGCAAGCTGCAGCACTGTTGCGTCTCGCGCTTATCGCCAGAGATGCGGCAACGGGTTTTCTGGCAGTCACTGCCGACCAGAATATAGCTCTGCCGCTCTTGGCAGGTCAGAATTGCAGCGAGATCCGCAAACAACTTGAAGCACAAGGGTTCTTCAACAACGCTCAAGCAAAGGTTTGTTTTCGCATCTGTCCCGGCAACCATGAATGCCGCATGGGTCTGGTAGCGACTCGAGATATCGCCCGAGATCTGATTGCCGGCATGGGCGAGAACGGCAGAAACCGAAAATGGGCTGTTTCCGGTTGTTCAAATAGTTGTTCCCAGCCGCAACTGGCCGATCACGGCATCATCAGCAGACGACTGGTCAGCAAAGAGGACGGTACCCGCAGCCCACGCTTCGACATAGTACAAAGGAACGATGCATCGAGTCTGGGACAGATCATCCTGGAGAATCTCACTTTGGCAGAGGTGCATAAATTTACAGATGGATTAAACTGAAAATGTTAACACTCATCCAATTCAAAAGGAGCTTGCCATGAGTCAGATATACAAAGACAACTCGTTCTCAATCGGACGCACCCCTCTGGTGCGCCTGAATCGCGTCGTTGCAGAGGGAGGCGCTACCATCCTCGCTAAAATCGAGGGACGCAATCCTGCCTATTCCGTTAAATGCCGCATCGGCGCCTCGATGATCTGGGATGCTGAAGAAAAAGGGCTGCTCGGCCCCGGTAAGGAACTGATCGAACCGACCAGCGGCAACACCGGGATCGCCCTCGCTTTTGTTGCGGCTGCCCGCGGTATCCCGATTACTTTAACCATGCCGGAGACCATGAGCCTGGAGCGCCGCAAGGTTCTGAAAGCTTTCGGTGCCAATCTGGTTTTGACGCCTGGTGCGAAGGGCATGTCCGGAGCGATCGCTGAGGCGGAAGCCATTGCTGCAGGTGATCCGGACCGTTATTTTCTGCCGCATCAGTTTAAGAACCCGGCTAATCCTGCCATTCACATGAAGACAACTGGACCGGAAATCTGGGATGATACCGATGGCCAGGTCGACGTCCTCGTCTCCGGGGTCGGCACCGGCGGCACGATCACCGGCATTGCCCGTTATTTCAAACAAGTCCGCAATAAGCAGATCATGGCAGTGGCAGTGGAACCGGAGGACAGTCCGGTGATTACCCAAAGACTTGCCGGCGAAGCCCTGCAACCCGGCCCACACAAGATTCAGGGCATCGGTGCCGGCTTTATTCCTGACACGCTCGACCTGGACATGGTTGACCGCGTTGAACAGGTCAGCAATGACGAGTCCATTGAATTCGCCCGCCGCCTGGCCCGCGAGGAAGGGCTCCTCGTCGGCATCTCCTGTGGTGCCGCCGCAGCCGTTGCGGTAAGGCTGGCTGCACAACCGGAGTTCAAGGGAAAAACAATCGTCGTAATCCTGCCGGATTCAGGAGAACGCTATCTTTCAAGCGTTCTTTACGAAGGGTTGGTTTAAGGTATCCCTACAAGACCACCGGGATTTACGGACTTTAATCATCCTTTTTTTGGTTGACTTTCGTTTTGTGATTCTTTATCTCTGTAGTCACATAGTTGCTTAACAGCAGCGTCTTTATCAAGAGTGGTGGAGGGACAGGCCCTGCGAAGCCACAGCAACCGATCTGCCATAGCTTAAAGCGAAGGTGGGTGTCAGGTGCTAATTCCTGCCCCGGATTTCCGGGGGAAGATGGGGACGGAGCTCAGAGGACGGCTATCATTGTCTCTCCAGGCCCCTTCTCAAGAAGCCGAGAAGGGGCTTTTTGTTCCTTTCTCACCAGCCGAGGAGGAAAGATGGAACCAAAACCAGTATATTCACAAGAAACCAACTTAGTGCAACTGGGTGTCGGCCTTGACGAGCGGACCGGAGCAATCAGCGTCCCGATTCATCTGAGCGCGACCTACCGACATCCCGGCGTCGGCGAATCGACCGGCTACGATTACACCCGATCAGGGAACCCCACCAGGCAGGTCCTGGAAGAGGGTTTGGCAAAACTTGAGGGGGGCAACCGCGCTCTTGCCTTTTCTTCCGGAATGGCGGCTCTGACCACCTTCTTTCTGCATTTTTCCCAGGGTGACCACCTGGTTGTCAGCGAGGATCTTTATGGCGGCACCTATCGGGTTCTCGACCAGATCTTTGCCAACTTCGGTCTCTCTGTCACCTATGTCGACACGACAGATACTGTCGCAGTTGCAAAGGCAATTACCGACCAGACCAAAGCCCTGCTGGTTGAGACTCCGGGCAACCCGCTGCTCGGAATCGCCGACCTTGCCGCACTTGGCCAACTCTGCCGCAAGCGCAATTTGATCTTTGCTGTCGACAACACCTTTTTGAGCCCGATTTTGCAACGTCCCTTTGATTTCGGAGCTGATGTCGTCATCTACAGCGCCACCAAGTATCTCGGCGGTCACAACGATCTCTGTGCCGGCATCCTGGTTGCCCGCGAAGTAGACCTTGGCGAACGGCTTTATTTTCTACAGAACTCAACCGGAGCCATTCTGCCCCCCCTCGACTGCTGGTTGCTGCTGCGCAGCCTCAAGACCTTGACCTTGCGCATCGAACGACACGGCAAGAACGCCATGTTGGTGGCACGCTGGCTGGAGCAGCACCCCAAAGTTACCGATATCTATTACCCCGGGCTGGAAAAACATCCCGGCCACGAGCTATCATGCAGACAAGCCAGCGGTTTTGGCGGTATGCTTTCTTTCCGGGTGAAAAGTGACGAAGTGGCCAGGACCGTTCTCAAGCGTCTACGCTTGATCTCTTTTGCCGAAAGTCTTGGTGGAGTTGAGTCATTGATGACCTTGCCGGCCGTGCAGACCCACGGCGACATTCCGGAAGCCGAGCGCAAGCGCCTTGGCATCTGTGAGAGCCTGTTGCGCCTTTCAGTCGGCACCGAATCGGTGGAAGACATCATCGCTGATCTTGAACAGGCCCTGGAGTGAGTTTGAGGATGTTTTTTAATAAAGGCTTTCGAAACAGAAACAACAATAATTAACGCGGAGACACTGAGAAAAGTGCCCAAGGTGTCAGTCATGTTGCCTTCATAATATTTTTTTACTCTGCGGCTTCTGCGTCTACGCGTTAAACCTTCTTTTGGGTTATAGAACCGTTAAATTAACCGTTCAGTCCCCTTGGAGCATTGCAACATGACACATTCAAAGTATCGACCGGCGACCCTGCTCGTTCACCAGGGCAAAGACCGCGACCCGGCAACCGGCGCCGCAACCGTGCCGATTTACCAGGCATCGACTTACCATCACGAGGGCGGCACCTCCGGTGTTTATGATTATGTCCGCAGCGGCAACCCCAGTCGCGAGCAGGTCGAAGAAGCCATTGCCCTGCTTGAAGGCGGTGTCCGTGGCTTCGCTTACGCTTCAGGAATGGCCGCTATCGGCAGCACGCTTTCTCTGCTGAAAAGTGGCGATCACCTGATCGCTTCCTCCGACCTGTATGGCGGCTCCTGGCGTTTCATCACCGGTGTTCTGCCACAGCAGGGAATATCCATCAGCCTGGTTGACACCTCCGATACTGAGGCCGTAACAGCGGCCATTACTCCGCAAACCCGGGCGCTTTTTCTTGAGACCCCGTCCAACCCGCTGTTTAAAATCACCGATCTGCGGGCCATGGTGGCAATCGCCAGGGACAACGGCCTGATCACCATGCTCGACAACACCTTTATGACGCCGCTGCTGCAGCGACCCCTTGACCTTGGCATTGATGTGACCATCCACAGTGCCACCAAGTTTCTTGGCGGCCACAGCGACATCCTTGCCGGCCTGGTCACTACTGCAGATGCGCAGCTCGCAAAGCGTTTGAAATATTTTCAGAATGCTTTTGGAGCCGTGCTTTCGCCCTTCGAATCGTTCCTTCTCTCACGGGGAATCAAGACCCTCAAGGTACGCCTGCAGGCGGGCCAGGCCAGCGCACAGGCTCTTGCTGAGAGGCTCACAGAGCATCCTGCTGTTGCTCGCGTCTGGTTCCCGGGTCTTGTCGATTTTTCAGGCCGAGAGCTGCATTTCTCTCAGGCCAGCGGTGCCGGAGCGGTGCTCTCTTTTGAACTCAAAGAAGAGCCACAGGTCAAGAAACTCCTCGAAAGCATCAAACTACCGATCATTGCCCCCAGTCTCGGTGGTGTGGAAACCATCCTCACGCATTGCTGGTCGATGTCGCACGCTGCAATTCCGGCGCCAGACAAACTACGTCAGGGGATTACAAAAAACCTGCTGCGTATCTCGGTCGGGCTTGAAGATGTTGAGGATCTCTGGGAAGATTTAGAGACGGGACTAGTACCCTGTAACCTATAGGATTTCGCAAGCTTGCGCAGGAATTTGGCGTGTCAGCAAGGCGTGACTTCATCTGCCCAGCCGTAGCTACTCAGATGAAGGTGCAAGGCAGCTGACGCGGCAAAGAACCAGCAAGATGCGAAAGTTTATGGGTTACAGGTTACTGGTTTGAGTGTGAAATTGATTGAAAGACAAGGACGTTTATGCTAAACAACTGAATCTTATCAAAATTTGCCGTTGTAGCTCAGTCGGTAGAGCAGCTCACTCGTAATGAGCAGGTCGTCCGTTCGATTCGGATCAACGGCTCCAGAAAAAAGCAGGTCCTGTCAATTGACAGGACCTGCTTTTTTGATGGCATCACCATCTCGTGAGTTTTTGTATGTTCACTCAGAATCTTCAGACTTTCACAACCTCGATCAGATAGCCATCCGGATCGGCAAGAAAATAGAAGCGGGCACCCTGGCCCGGCAAGCCTTTAAGCGGCTTCGGCGCGAGACCCATCTCTGCATGCCTTTTATGCGAAGCTTCGAGATCTGCGACACCAACGGCCAGGTGTGAATAGCCATTGCCGAGTTCATACGGTTCAGCTTGATCCTGATTCCAGGTCAGCTCAAGCTCAAAATCGCTGCCGCTAGAACGTAAATAGCTGAGGGCGAACTTCTGTTCGGGAAAATCCTTGCGACGGACGACTTTGAAGCCAAGAGCATCCTGATAGAATTGTTCTGACTTCTCGAGGTTTAAAACCCGGATGCAGGAATGGATCATCTGGTAAGACATGGTCACTCCTTCTCTTTATCTTTCTTTCTGCCAAGTTCAAATGAATGAGCCTGACGGCTCACAATAAAATCAGCAAAAATTTTCATCCAGAGCGTCATGCCGGCTATGGCGCTCCAGGTCTTGTATGGAAACAATGCGAGCAGAACACCGACAATGGTCACAAGCGCGGTAGTTCCCGCTGCCAGGTTAATGATACCGGTGGCAGGAGCCCATTTCCCAGGGTTGGCTGGGCCCTCGCCTCGCTTCAGGGCGACTTCGGAGTAATCACGTTTGACGAAGATTCGCCATGCCCGACGCAGCCAGATAAAGGCCATGGGAAAAAGAGCGATGAACAAGATCCAGGTGATAGCAATACTTATGTCAAAAACCATGCAAAACTCCCGGTGCCCTGCGGTGACAGGGCGATAAACAGTTTACAGCCGGAAACCAGGTAAAGCTGAAATACCTTGTACCTGATGAAGCGTGACCAGGCAATATAAACTTGTAAAAAAACCCCGCCAGACTGGCTGGCGGGGTCAGGTGATCAGGCATAACCCTGATCAGCATTTGATTAAAGATTAGTGAGCGTGGGAACCGTCCACAGCCTTGGCACCGCGCGGGATACGCACGTTTTCCACCAGGTGTTGGATATGCTCGGGGCATTCCGGGGTGATCTTGCTCACTACGTAGGCCACTGCGAAGTTCACCAGGGCGCCGATGGCACCGAAGGCTTCCGGAGTGATACCGAAGAACGAGTTGGCTCCACCGATCAGACCGAGATAATCAGTCCCCTTGATGAAGAACAGGCCCTTGTGGGCGAAAACGTAGAACAGCGTGACAAATAGGCCGGAGAGCATACCTGCAATGGCACCTTCCTTGTTCATCTTCTTGTTGAAGATGCCCATCATCAGGGCCGGGAAGATGGAACTTGCAGCAATACCGAAAGCCAGGGCCACGGTTCCGGCGGCGAAACCGGGCGGGTTGAGGCCGAGATAACCGGCGACCACGATTGAACAGGCCATGGCGATCTTGCCGGCCATCAGTTCGCCCTTCTCACTCATGTCGGGCGCAAAGATGTTTTTCATAAGGTCATGGGAGATCGCCGAAGAGATCGCCAGCAACAGACCTGCCGCGGTGGAGAGAGCGGCTGCCAGGCCACCTGCGGCCACCAGAGCAATAACCCAGTTGGGCAGCAGTGCGATTTCCGGGTTAGCGAGAACGATAATATCGGCATTAACAGTCAGTTCGTTGCCGGCCCAGCCCGCGGCAGCGAATTTGGGATCCTTGCTCTTGTCGTTGTAGTACTGAATGCGGCCGTCGCCGTTCTTGTCTTCAAATTTCAACAGGCCGGTGACTTCCCAGCGCTTCATCCAGTCGGGACGTTCGTCATAACTGATTTGCGCGTCCGGAGCGGTTACATCGTAATTGGCGGAGCTTACGAGGCCCGGGTTAAGTGTTCTGAACAGGTTTATCTTCGCCATCGCGGCAACCGCCGGGGCGGTGGTGTAGAGGATGGCGATGAAAACCAGCGCCCAGCCGGCAGAGGCACGCGCGTCCTTGACCTTGGGTACTGTGAAGAAACGCACGATAACGTGCGGCAGACCGGCAGTGCCGATCATCAGCGACACGGTGTAAACAAAATAGTTGAGTTTGCTGCCAGGCAGAGCCGTGGTGTACTTACTGAAACCGAGTTCCTGGACGATCACGTCCAGCTTGGAGAGCAGTGAGACATCGCCGCCGACCAAGTCGGAACCGAGTCCGAGCTGCGGGATCGGATTGCCGGTCAGCTGCAGCGAGATGAAGATTGCCGGGATAGTGTAGGCCAGGATCAGCACGCAGTACTGGGCTACCTGGGTGTAGGTGATCCCCTTCATGCCGCCGAACACCGCATACATGAAGACGATGGCCATACCGACGAAAATACCGGTGGTATTGGAAACACCGAGGAAGCGTGAGAAAGCAACGCCGACCCCGGTCATCTGACCGATGATGTAGGTAACCGATGCGGTGATCAGGCAGAGAACCGCCACCGCACTGGCGCCCTTGGAATAGAAGCGGTCACCGACGAACTGCGGCACGGTGAACTTGCCAAACTTGCGCAGGTAGGGTGCCAGCAGCATGGCCAGCAGAACGTAGCCGCCGGTCCAGCCCATCAGGAAAAGACCGCCACCATAGCCCATGTTGGAGATCAGGCCAGCCATGGAGATGAAGGACGCTGCGGACATCCAGTCAGCCCCAGTCGCCATACCGTTTACAATGGGGTGAACTCCGCCACCGGCGACGTAGAATTCACTGGTGCTGCCCGCACGGGCCCAGATGGCGATACCGATGTAGAGAGCAAAGGTAGCACCAACAACGAGATAGGTAATTGCTTGAAGACTCATTATTTAGCTCCTCCTCACTCTTCGTGAACGTCAAATTTTTGGTCGATTTTGCCCATGCGCCACGCATAGATAAAGATCAGGGCGACGAAGATGTACATCGAACCCTGATGCGCGAACCAGAAGCCCAGCGGATAGCCACCCAGCATGATGTTGTTGAGCGGGCCGGCGAAAATGATCCCCGCGCCATAAGAGACAAGGAACCAGACCAAGAGGACCTGGGCCACCAGAGTTAATACTGCTTTCCAATAAGCTTTACCACTTTTGTCCATAATAACCTCCTTCAGGTTAGATAAAAAAACTATGCATCATTGCCAGACTTGAACTTTCTAACCACCTCCTTAACCTTGCCCGGAAGATATTGAGGATAACTCCGATGCCGTTTTGGTCTCTTTGCTGCTAGGCGGGCAGCTAAGGAGACAAAGTTTTAAATTCACCGTTACTTCGTTTGATATGTGTGCCTGGAATCAAACCCCAAAACTGGCCAGACCAGACGTTTTAAAGACCAAATCACTCAGAATTTAACCATTGTTCTCTTCCTGAGGCCGTTAGAAACCTCAAAGATATAGAGGTTGAAGCAGAAGATAGCTTGAGTCTTCCGGCCGAGTCAATAAAAAAATATAACGTTGTTTCGTTTTGACGATTATACCTATCAAGGTCTTTGTAAAAATCGTTGTTTCCAGGGTTCACGATTTATCTTTGTAACAAGTATAGCAGCAAAACACATGTTTGGTAGCAGATGTGCCGTTTTGCTTTTCATTCATCTAGTTTTACTAAATTTACCAGCGGCAACGAACGGTTGCATCTGACCTTAAAAGCGTAGACAATAAGCCAATTTATTATCGTATTTTCATGGAGCTCACGTGCCTGACAGCAACTTTAGCGAGGAAAGTTTTTTTTTCCTGCACATCGGCAGCGTCTGCCGCAGCCCCGCGCTCACCTGCACTCCGCATATCAGCGTGATTGAAGCCGCTCGCCTGATGCGTGAGCACAACATTGCCGGACTCGTGATTGTTGAGGGGGAAAAACCAATCGGCATCCTTTCTGTGCGTGACTTGCGCGACCTGATTGCTACTGCCGGTGAAAATCTGGCGGGCTACAAAGTCTGCGATATCATGCATGCCGGGGTAACAACGGTTCGCAGTCAGGCGTATGTTTTCGAGGCCATCTTTAAAATGGCTAAAAACAACATTCATCACCTGCCCGTTGTCAACGATGAGCAAAAGCTGGTTGGAATTATCAATGCCATCGACCTGCTCAGCCAGCAAACCCGCAGCCCGCTTTACCTGACACAAGAGATGGAAGCAGCCGAGTCGATCGAGGAGCTCAAGGCGATCAACAGTCGCATTCTTGAGATGGTGAGAAGTGCCATGAGCGCTGGTGCCGAGACCAGAAGCCTTGTCCAGCTGATTGCCCACTTCAACGACGGATTTACGCAACGAATCATCACCATCATGGAGAACCAGGAGGGGATCACTCTCCCGTCCAGGGCAGCATATCTTGCCCTTGGCAGCGAGGGACGCGGTGAACAGACATTACGTACCGACCAGGACAGCGCCTTGATCTATGCAGATGACATTTCCACTGCAGAACGGGACGCCTGCCAGCGTTTCGCGAGCAGACTGGTTGATGCTCTCGAGTATGTCGGCATTCCCCGCTGCCCCGGCAACACCATGGCAAGCAATCCTCAATGGCAGCACAGCCTCAGTGAATGGCAACAACTCCTTGAACAGTGGATCTCCGTGCCGACTGGAGAGCGCATGGTCAACTTCGGCATGTTCCAGGATTTCCGCACCATTCATGGAGATGTCTCTCTGGAAAACAACCTGCATGAATTTATTTATGCAGCCACCCGGAGAAACATGCTTTTCTTCCCCTATGCCGCCAAAAACATTGTCCGCTTCCCTGCACCGCTGGGTATGTTTGGCCGCATCAAGGTTGAACGCAGGGGGAAAAATCGAGGCAAGGTTGAACTCAAAAAGGCCGGCATCTTTGCCATAACAGAGGGAGCCAGCCTGCTCGCACTGGAGAACAATGT
The DNA here is from genome assembly GCA_014860225.1 of Desulfuromonadales bacterium. GTDB lineage: Bacteria > Desulfobacterota > Desulfuromonadia > Desulfuromonadales > BM103 > M0040. The sequence continues at coordinate 251,772 of JACZKE010000052.1, read as the reverse complement.
CGACAAAGGGACAACCTGGGACAAACTTGAAAAGCTGGGACAAATGGGCGTTCTTTCGACCAAGGTCAGCGAAACACTCAGTGATTCCTTCTCGCAACTGGTCAAGCTTCGTCTGCAACGCCAATTAAGTGACCTGGCCGCAGGTAACAAACCAAGCAATGCTATCGATCCACTGCGCCTCCCCGAAAAATCACAAAAACGTTTGCGCGAAGCATTGCGGGGCGTCAACCAATTTTTGCGCATTATCCGCGACCACTACCGGCTCGACTCCATATCCCGTTGATCAACAGGGCACAACAAAGAAAACGGGCCGGCAAATCTGCCCGCCCGTTTTCTTTGTAATGTCTCAGCACTCTACTCCTTGCTGACGGGATCAAAGAACCAGATAGTTTGTTTCTTGTGCCACCCCAGATCCCACATACAACTTTCGTAGCTCACTCGCTCCTGACCCGGCTCAATACTTTTGGAAGCACCACCTGCTTCTGCCTGGCAATACCTGTCATCCGCATAAAACTCAGAAGAACGCTTGGTTGAATGCTCCCAACGGGAAGCACAGCCACTCAGAAAAAACACCAGGAAACCAATCAAAACCCAACGTAACATGGCCCACCCCCTATTTGATGATTGCATTCGCACTTAAACCCGGAGCTGGAAAACATTATAACATCCCCACCAGCAATTAAAAGCTGCATAAACAAAGCCGTTCCAGCAGCATCAGCCAGTAAAAAAAGCTTGACCTTCAGAGTGGAATCTCCTAAATTAGCCCTTGCTTATTATTAACCACCAACGACAAGGAGAGAACTATGAAGAAACTGATAGTTGCTATGATGCTGGTCGCTTTCACCTTCGCTGTGGCCTACGCCGCCGACACCGTGACTTATGAGAACTCGAAAGGCACGGTCACCTTCAATCACAAAGTTCACAGCGAGAAGATGGACTGCGCGGCATGCCATGAAGGTACCCCTGCCAAGATCGTTGTCGACAAAGACGCGGCGCACGGGGCTGTCTGCAAAGACTGCCACAAAAAAGATGGCGGCCCTACCAAGTGCAACGACTGCCACAAAAAATAAACCACACCTTCTGCGATCCTCAAAGCCTCCCTTTACGGGAGGCTTTTTTTATTGAAGCTGCATTCAGCATGACCACAGGAAGATTTGTCCCAGTACCCTGAAACCTGTAGGATTTCGCAAGATTGCGCAGGGATTTGTCGTGTCAGCAAGGCGCGCCTTCAGCTGCCCAGCCGTAGCTACCCAGCTGAAGGCGCAACGCCGCTGACGCGGCAAAGAACTAGCAAGATGCGATAGTTTATGGGTTACAGGGTACTAAAGACCTGTTTGGCCATAATTGCAGAACCTATACATTGTGCTATAATTCCACTTTACCAAAAAATCCTTAACTTTATGCAACGTGAGTAACCGATGGACTGGTGTTCCTGCTAAGGCATCTGCCAATACGAAACGACAAGAGCGCCTGATTGCTGCCCTATCTGTGCCCACTCTTTGGCACATTTTCAGACAACCCGAGCAACGACTGCTAACCAAGGAGAAAAAAATGCCCAAATTAAACGAAGTCTACAAGTGTGAACAGTGCGGCAACATTGTCGAACTCGTACATGGTGGCTCTGGAGCCCTGGTCTGCTGCGGCGAAAAGATGGTTCTGTTCACGGAGAACACTGTCGATGCCGCTAAGGAAAAGCATGTACCCGTGATTGAGATCAAGGCCGACAGCATCACCGTCAAGATCGGCAGCGTTCCTCATCCCATGACGGAAGAGCACTACATCGAGTGGATCGAGCTGCTTGCCGATGGCAAGGTCTATCGTCAGAACCTGCAGCCAGGTGCAGCCCCGGAAGCGTCCTTCCCGGTGATCGCCCAGCAGGTGACTGCGCGCGAGTACTGCAATCTGCATGGACTCTGGTCTGCTAAAAGTTAATCCGTTACAGAAAGAAGGCCCTTGAATCAAGGGCCTTCTTTTTGCGTATCTTAATCGTACAAGCTCTATCTCTTTTTATCTCCTTGCGGCTTTGCGTTCAATCTTAGCCTTTGTGTCTGCCATGCGATATTCCCAGGGACCGTCACGCACTGGCAACAAGCTTAACAAGATCGTTTGGTGGTTGACCATTTAACCGGCAAATGGCAGATTGTCCTGATATTCCATTAATCTCCGGAAAGACAGGTCAGCGTGAGCACAGCCCCCAATCCCGACCAGCGTTCCAACCCTCGACCACCAGTCGACCGCAAACTTGCGCCCTGGCAGTTGCGTCTTCACGAAATCATTTTTGAAGCAGATACCCCAGCCGGTAAACTCTTCGACATCCTGCTGATCTTTGCCATCTTCATGAGTGTTATCACTGTTATGTTGGACAGTGTTGCCGGGATCCGTGCGCAGTATGGTGGGGCCCTTTACATCATTGAATGGTTTTTCACTATCCTCTTCAGTGTTGAGTACCTGCTGAGGATCGTGTCTCTAGGGAATCCGGCGAGATACGCGCGGAGCTTCTACGGTCTCGTTGATTTCATCTCTGTCCTGCCAACTTACCTCAGCCTGCTGGTTCCCGGATCGCAGTACCTGATGACCATCAGGGTACTGCGTCTGCTGAGGATTTTCAGAATCCTCAAGCTGGCACAGTATCTTAACGAAACCGAAATCCTGATCAAAGCGCTACGCGCCAGCTTTCGTAAAATTGCGATCTTCCTTTTTGCAGTTATGACCATGGTGCTGATTTTCGGCTCACTCCTGTATCTGATTGAGGGAGGTGAAAGTGGCTTCACCTCAATCGGCATCTCATGTTACTGGGCCATCACCACCTTGACGACTGTTGGCTACGGTGACATCTCACCACAATCGCCACTCGGTCGCGCAGTTGCCAGTATTATTATGGTCATGGGTTATGGAGTGATTGCTGTACCTACAGGGATTGTTACGGCAGAGTTGGTAGCACCGATCACCGGGAAGGTTTCGACTCAAGCCTGTCCCGTTTGTGGTGCAGAGAAGCACAGCTACGATGCTCGCTACTGCAAGTCTTGCGGATCCGAGCTGAATCCTGACTGATTGACAGGCTGCCGATGGCTCAGTCTTCGATCTTCAGGCTGCCCAGAAATTTCTGGAGGGCAAAGTTGACTACCTGGCCGGGGTTTTCGAACTGCAGGCCAAGACCACATGGCGTGGAGCTTTTCTTGCGCCATTCCGGATGATTGACCCACGCAACCCGCACCGTACAGTGCAGTGAGCTTTGGGATCCTGGCAAGGTAAATTCGACGGCCAGACGCGTGTCAACCGGGAAAAGTTTTTCGGTTGCCAGAAACATGCCGCCAGCATTTAGATTCACACAACGGCCAATGTGCTTCTTCTGTGTACTGTCAAGCAGCGCCAGTTGAAAGTTAACCGGGAAACGCCTTTCCAGGCGGCGGGAGATGCCAAGCAGACTGCAGGCCGCATCAAGGATACTTTCAGCAGTCAAAGGCCGCCGGACAACAGCATCGCAGCCAGCATTCCAACAGGTATCAGTCAGCTCTTCTGCCGTAGCTTCCGGAAGCAGAAGCAGCACAGGTGTTGCAGCCAGCAACGCATCATTTTTGATTGCCCGGCAACATTCCAGTGCCTGATCACCCAGATGTTCAAGATCGAATACTGCCAGTGTCGGTGCTTCAGCCTCCACAGCCTGAAAACCGGTTTGACTGTCCTGCACCAGAACCATCCCAAAGCCCTCTCTCTGGAAAAAAGAGTTTTTCAGAACTTCCAGCAAATTCGCGTCGTTGGAGAGAACAATCTTTTTAGTGGGCATAAATCTTTGTTCCCAAAAGAAAAAGCAGGTTTGCTAATTCCCCATGCAGAGATCATGCCGATCGAACTTTTTCCTCCACGCACAAACCCGCGAGTCCCCTGCAGGAGTTGGTTATACGTCAGAAATTCACTTAGATTTTCACTGTGTTTCTAGTCTGAAAGTCATTTTAAGGTTAATTTCGACGGCACGACGAAAAAGGGCCGCCTTAAAAGGCGGCCCCGGTCATTTCACCAATCATTCAAGCAAATTCGAGCATCTCAATCTCAAAGTGCAGTTCCTTGCCTGCCAACGGATGATTGCCGTCAAGCACCACCACGTCATCAGTGAGTTCCACGACCTGAACCTCCAGGGTCTGGTCATCTCCCACGCTGACTTCCAGCATGCTGCCGAGAACCAGTTTTTCGCTTTCAGGAATCAGATGTCGCTCCACCTTGGCAACCATCTCCGGGACATGGACACCATAGCCTTCTTCCGGAGCGACCACAACCTTGCAGCTTTCACCCGGCTTCAGCCCAACAACAGCCTGATCAAAGCCGGGGATCACCTGCTCGGCACCCACAGTAAACTCCAGAGGCTCTCGTCCTTCTGAAGAATCGAACATGGAGCCATTCTCAAAGCGACCAACATAATTCACTCGGATCTGATCGCCAGCAGCAACAACGCGCTCCTTCTGGCCACTCATCAGTTTGATCCTTTTTCCACGCTGATCAGCTCCACATCAAAGAGCAGGGTCGAATTGGGACCGATATCCTGACCGGCACCACGCTCCCCGTAAGCAAGGGCGGGGGGAATGACAAGCTGCCATTTCGCTCCGGGCTTCATCAACTGCAGGGCTTCTGTCCAGCCGGCGATGACTCCCCCTACAGGAAAGGTTGCCGGTTCGCCACGATCATACGAGCTGTCAAACTGGGTGCCGTCAATGAGAGTGCCACGGTAGTGTACGGTTACGATATCGGTGGCTTGCGGAGAGTCACCCTCACCCGGTTCGAGGATCTTGTATTGGAGACCACTTTCGGTAACTACGACACCTTCCTTTTCGGCGTTTTCGGCAAGGAAGGCTTCTCCCTCAGCCTTGTTCTTTGTCACCATCGCTTCCATCTCGGCAGCCATCTTGGCCTGCATCTCCTGCTGGAAGGCCTGGATTTCACCGGCCATCTCTTCGTCTGTGAGGCGCAGTTCCTTACCGGTCATGCTGTCTTTAAGCCCCATCACCAGAGCGTCAGCATCGATATCCATCTTCTGAGTTTTAAAGTCCTTACCGATATTCACACCGATCGTATAACTGATGCGGTTCTTCGGTGTATCCAACGTCAGTTCCGGAGCGATCTTGGCCTCCTCGGCCGCACAACCAGCTAGAGACACCAAAAGAAACATAACGGAAAACAATCTGAGATACATAGGTATTCCTTTCTTAGATAGAGTTTATGGGAGCAAACAGTAAACATAACCACGGACATGTTCACTGTCAATATAAACCTTCAGAAAACATGACCAATTTACTGTTCGGTAACGTTCAGGCCCGTTCGGTAACGTTCAGGCCTGTGCGTAACAAAGCTGCCATGCGCGCCAAACGTACCGCCAGCAACAGCGCAATCACCAGAACAACAATCAACACTATCATGAAGCCGCCCCATCCGAAGCCTCGATATGCGTAACCGGGAAGATAGGAACCGACAGCCCCACCGCCATAGTAAAATGCGACATACAGACCGTTGACTGCTCCCTTGTTCTGAGACACGTACTGATTCAGGTACCCGGTGGCCGTAGCATGGGTTAAAAATGAAGCACCGCAGAGCAGAAACATGCCGGCGACCAAAGCTGCTACCTGTGGCATGATCATAACCATCATAGCCAGGATAAAAAGCACCAGACTGCCAACCATAACCCGCTCCGCACCACCAAAGCGTTGGTGGATACGCACGGCATTCAGAGAGACGATAATGCCCATCAGGTAGCCGGAATAGGCCAGGCCGATACGAAATTCGTCAGCCTGGGTACTCAACTCCGTTAATCGGAACGGCAGGAAGTTCATTACGGCGGCAAAAACCAGAAAGAAGCAGAAAACCATGGCATAGGCTGTACGCACCAGAGGATCAGCCAGCACGATGCCGGCGGCTTTCAAGTTTGGACGGGAGATTTTCACCGATCCGGCCTCAGCAATGCGGCCCAGCCAGAACCAGGCAATGAACAAACCGAAACCGAGGAAAAGGAAGCTGAAGCGCCAGTGCAGCAGGCTGGCGATTAATCCCGAGAAAGCGCGGCCGGCAAAACCGCCGAGTATGGTCGCGGCAATGTACCAGGCCATGGCCCGGGCCATATTGCTCTTCTCTGTAACCTGCGAGACATAGGTCATCAATGACGTCAGCATTGCCGGAATCAACAGGCCCTGAACCAGGCGGAGGGCCATCAAGCCAGCAAAGGGTTCGACAACAAACATCAAGACCTCGGTTAAAGCCAGCAGTAGCACCGCCAGACGCAGCATGCGACGGGCTGAAACCGTTTCAAGCAAAGCTCCGTAAAAGAGGGGTGCCAGGCACAAAGGGATAAAAGCGATGGTTGTCAGCAGGGCCGCCGTCTCCCGTGTCACACCGAACTCTGCGGTCAAAACCGGCAGCAACGGCTGGGGAATATACAGAGCAGAAAGCGCCAGAATCGTGGTAAAAAGAATTGCGGTCATGGACTTCAGCGCAGGTGTTGCACGCCGCAAAGACGTGCAATCCTGGCGACCACCGGAGGATGGGAGTAGTAGAACCAGGCATACAGGGGATGCGGATGGAGATTGCTCAGGTTTTCCTTGCAAAGTTTGAGTAGTGCCCGTGCCAGAGGCAAGGGATCACCGGTCAACTCTACGGCAAACCGGTCCGCCTGCCATTCGTGACGCCTGGAAAGCCCGGTTGAGAGAGGTGTCAGGGGAAAGCTGACGAGACTGGCAAGGAATCCAAGCAATACCAGCTGAGCAACAAAACTGAGTGTGTCAAGGCCGAACCATCCTGCCAGACCACCCCAGTCGAGCAACTGCCAGGCCAGCCAGAAAACGCCCAGGGAGACCAGTTCCATGGTCAGCAGACGTTTCCAGATGTGTCCCAGCTTCCAGTGGCCAGCCTCATGGGCGAGAACGCCGATGATCTCGTCATCACTCATCTGCTCAAGCAGAGTATCGAAAAGCACGATGCGTTTGACGCGGCCGATTCCGGTGAAGTAGGCATTCGAATGCTTGCTGCGCCGTGAAGCGTCAACCTGCTGGACACGATCGACCCGCAATCCGGCCTCGCCCATAACAGCCTTGACCCGCTCTGCCAGCTCATCCTTTTGCAGCGGCTGAAACTTGAAAAACAGCGGTTCAATCAGCACCGGCGACAGATACATCAGCAGCAGTGTGACCAGGGCGAAAAAACCCCACACCCAGAGCCACCAGCCATCGGGACTGACCTGCACCAGAGCGAGGGCTCCGGCCGTGATCAGTGACAAGAGGAGACCACCGATGCCGAGAGACTTGAGCAGATCGGCAAGCCAGATACGCGGCGTCGAAGTATTGAACTGAAAACGTTCTTCAAGAACAAAGGTACGATAGAGGCTGAACGGCACATCAAGGACAGTCTGAACCAGCATCAGGCCAAGCACGAAGAGCACACCCTGGCCGATGAAGGACGCAGTCATGTCCTTGATCAGATTATCATACCAATCGAGCAGGCCACCAAACAGAAAAACCAGCAGCAATAAACCGCCGAACAGAGATTCAATCAATCCGACACGACTGTTGGCCAGGGTATAGTCCGTAGTTTTGGCGAGCAGCTTCTGGTCAACAACCTCGGCAAAATCTGCAGGCACCTCGTGGCCATGCTGCTGCAGATGCTTCAGGTTCAAATGCCGCAGCCAGAGTCGACAGGCAAAGGTCAAAAGATAGAGGACAAGCAGCAGCCATTTCATGACGTGCATTGTATCTGAACAAAATAGTGCGCGGCATGTTTAAGCATGATTGCGCAACTTCAGTTCAAAACGCACCATCTCACCCAACAGGCAACTGCTGATGCCAAGACGTATTTTATCACTCATAAGAGTCCATATCTCCGGCTGCCCGATTGAGTTCTCTCGCCGCGTCTACCGAAAGTTCTTAAACCCTGATGCGTTTCAGGAACCCTGCAAGGGCAGCATTGAATGCTTCCGGCTGTTCAAGATTGGCCATATGCCCCGCTGCGGAAATGATCTCCAGCCTGGCATCCGGTAGCCGCTCGGCAAGGACCCGTGAGTGCTCAAGCGGCACGGCCATATCCTTTTCGGCTCCGACCACCAGGGACGGCAGGGAGAATCCGGACAGTCTGGCTATGTAATCGTGGCGGTCACGCATGGCCAGCAGGCCGCCGACAAGCCCCTTGACGTGTGCCGCTTCCATCCATTGCCGTACCTCGGCAACCAGCTGTGGCTTCTCCTGCGGGGTATCCGGGGCAAACAGCACCCCGGCAAAGGTATCAGGAACTACCAGGCGGTTGCCGGCGCTGACTTCGTCAGCCAGTAAGCTGCGCTTCTCCCTGCCCGCGGCATCATCTGCGGAAGCACGGGTCACCAGAAACATAGCCCCCAGCAATCGCGCGGGATAGCGTTCAACCAGGTTTAGCAGCACGTAGCCGCCCATGGACATGCCGCCAACCACGGCTTTTTCGACACCAAGCCTATCAAGCAGGCCTATCAGTGCATCAGCATAAAGAGACATGGTGACCGGCCCCTCTACAGGCAAACTCTCGCCGAACCCGGGCAGGTCAGGGCAGATCACCCGGTAGCCGGCGTCGGCTAGAGCGGTTGCCTGCAGCCGCCACATTTTGCGGCACAGGGGGAAACCATGGATAAGCAGAACGGAAGTGGGACCGGAGCCCTGTTCACTGTATCTCAGCACAGATCTATTCGTCGACAAAAGATTCACCTGCTTTCAGGAGACTGCCGGACTATCCCGGAACCGGCGGCGAGTTGAAAAGAAGGGGCAGAAAAGCAAAAGAACTGTCCCTGACAGAAAAGCAATAAAGAGTAACAAAGGTCAACTACTTTTACAGCACAACGGCAATTATAATTCCCCCGTTAATTCCCTCAATAAAAAATCTTTCCAGCATGTTTGTGTGCGACTGCGGAAACTTAAAGAATCTGGAATATGGTTCGGGAATCTGCTGGCGTACACGATTCTATTCGCTCTGTTGCATGTGCTTTTTGGTTTTTCCAGATGATGCGCCCGGGCTTAATGTATCTTACAGGCAGCCTCGATAAGATTTATCGCAGGCTTTGCCGATGCAGACGTCAGAACGCTGGCAATACATCAGAATCATTCATTTATAGTAAATTTACTGTACTTCATCTAACATCTCTCTCAATCATAAAACCACAAAGAACAGAAAACCCGCACGGCTGAACCTCCGCCATCGGTTACCAGGCCTCTTTCAGGACGATCTCATGTCAATCACAGAAGTCAATCTTATCCACCACGGCGCCCGCCACAGCGTCACAGGCTCATGTCATGAACTTCGCCTTCCAGACGGCAGCGGCCTGCTGGTTGATTGCGGGCTCTTTCAAGGCAACGAAGCCGGCACGTCGCTAGAGATCAACTTTGCCATCGATCATCTCTGCGGCCTGGTTCTCACCCATGTCCACATCGATCATGTCGGCCGGCTTCCTTACTTGCTGGCCGCCGGCTACAAAGGACCGATCTTTTGCAGTCAGGCCTCGGCCCTGCTTCTGCCCACCGTGTTGGAAGACGCCCTGCACATCAACTTCACACGAGATCGGCGCCAGATAGAGCAGTTCCTCAAGTTCTTGTCCAGGCAACTGTATCCGCTTGCTTACGGAAAATGGCACCCCATTCGGACGAACAGCAGCGATGAACTGAAAATCCGCCTTCAGCCAGCGGGGCATATCCTTGGCTCCGCCTACCTGGAATGTCGGAGCAAAGACCGTGTTGGCCCGTCCCAAAGCATTCTTTTTTCAGGCGATCTCGGTGCACCCCACGCGCCGCTGTTGCCAGCACCCGGATCGCCGTATGGAGCCGACCTGGTGATATTGGAAAGCACTTACGGCGACCGGTTGCACGAAGGCCGCAGTGCACGCAAGGAAAAGCTGCAACAGCTCATTGAACTGGCTCTGCAGGACCGAGGCGTCATCCTCATTCCTGCCTTCAGCATCGGCCGCACTCAGGAACTGCTTTACGAAATCGAAGAGCTGATTCACCGCAACCAGCATCGTTTTGCTGCACTCAAACTGCCATGGGAAGACTTGGAGGTTATCCTTGACTCACCACTCGCTAGTCGATTTACGGCTCTCTATCGACAGTTGCAACCCTCCTGGGATGCCGAAGCACGCAGCAAACTGAAACGCGGTCGCAAACCACTTGCCTTCGAGCAGCTGACCACTATCGACAATCATCAAGACCATCTGCACGCTGTCGACTACCTGCGCCGCAAGGCACGGCCCTGTATCGTTATCGCTGCCTCCGGCATGTGCAGCGGCGGTCGCATCGTCAATTACCTGAAAGCCATGATCAACGATTCCCGGACCGACATTCTGTTCAGTGGCTACCAGGCAGCCGGCACACCCGGTCGCGACATCCAGCAGTACGGCCCGAAAGGCGGCTATGTCACACTCGATGGTCAACGCTACGACATCCGTGCCCGCATCCACACCATCTCCGGCTACTCTGCCCACGCCGACCAGAAAAACCTGGTCAACTTCATCAAACGCATGCGCAAACGCCCCCGCCATGTCCGTCTGGTACACGGCGAACCGGAAGCTCAGCAAGCCCTTCGCCTAGAGTTGGAAAAACTGGGGATCAGGGTCGACTAAAGCGATGCCCGGGCACTGTTTATTGCAACCTTAGCATCAACTCAGAGATGGTGGTCAGATGGATAGTTTTCGGGTGAGCGGTGTGAGTAGCCCAGACACGTTGCCTGAACGCAACGGATCTGCTTGAATATTCTTGATTTGAGCGGAGGCGTAGTCCTTTACGTCTTAAAATCAAATCCACGGATTGACGCAAAGATTGCCGGAAATGGCCGTTTCCCGACGAAAACTAACTCAGGAATCCGAATTTCTTCATCCGATAGCGAAAGGCGTCAATGCCGAGGTTGAGTTTCTTGGCCGCCTTCGACTGGTTGCCCTCGGCGATCTCCAGAGACTGGCGGATCAACTCCCGCTCGACATCCTCGATATCGATCCCTTCAGGTGGAATCCGCAGGTTCATCGGCCCGGACGCGATGTCGCCGGTCTTCGAGATCAATTCACGGGGGAGATGTTCGAGCATAAGCGTATCTTCGTTTTCAAGGATAATCGCCCGTTCGATAATATTACGCAGTTCACGCACGTTGCCAGGCCATTCGTATTCTTCGAGAAATTTACAGGCCATCTTGGAAACGCCGGAAACGGTCTTGCCGAATTCCTTGTTGTAATGCCGGATGAAGAACTCAACCAGCGGCATGATGTCTTCGCGACGTTCTCGTAGAGACGGCAGGTAGATCGGTATCACCTGCAGGCGATAGTAAAGATCGTTGCGAAAGGTCTTATCCGCAATCTTTTTGAGCAGCTCCTGGTTGGTCGCGGATACGATGCGGACATCGACGGGGATCTCCTTGGTACCACCAACCCGGCGGAAGGTGCGCTCTTCAAGGACACGCAGCAGCTTGGCCTGCATTCCCAGCTCCATATCACCGATCTCATCGAGGAAGAGGGTGCCGCCATCAGCTATTTCAAAAAGTCCTCGTTTCTGAACCTTGGCATCGGTGAAGGCGCCTTTTTCATGCCCCATCAATTCACTTTCTAGCAGGGTTTCCGGCACAGCAGCACAGTTGATGGCCATGAAAGGCTTGTCGCTGCGGGCACTCTCCATATGAATGGCCCGGGCGATCAGCTCTTTGCCGGTGCCACTCTCACCCTGGATCAGAACAGTGCTGGCGTCGCTCTTGGCAACCTTGCGCACCATATCGAGGACCTGCTTCATATGGCGGCTGTCACCGATTATGTTTTTAATACCGAACTTGCTTTCCTGGGCAGAGCGCAGGTGGGCAACTTCCTTGCGGAGTTGCCGGGTCTCCAGGGCCTTTCTGACAATAATCGACAACTCGTCGAGATTGAACGGCTTGTTGATATAATCATACGCGCCGAGGCGCATTGCTTTAACAGCAGTCTCAAGCACACCGAGAGCCGTGACCATGATCACGAGGATTTCGCTGTCGATCTCCTTGACCTTTTCCAGCACCTCCAACCCGTTCATGCCAGGCAGTTGGATATCAAGCAGCATCAACTCCGGGGCGTCTTCCTGAACCAGCCGCAGGGCATCCTCGCCACTGGCGGCTGTCGTGACCTCGTAGCCCTGTTTTTTCAGGGACTGCTCGAGCGACCAGCGAATTAAATGTTCATCGTCGACGACCAATATTCTCGTATTACGCACGTTCTGCCTCGTTCATATCCGGCGCAGCATCTGTACTGACCGGTAGATAAATAGCGACACGGGTTCCTTCACCAAACCGGCTTTTGACCTCAAGGGTTCCGCCCTGTTGTTCCATGAGTTGCCGACAGATCGCCAGGCCCAGGCCTGTTCCCTGAGTCTTGGTGGTAAAAAACGGGGTGAACACCTTTTCCAGATCCTCCGGCTTGATGCCCGGTCCGCTGTCACCGATCAGCACCCGGACGAACTCTTTACCCTGCTCTTCAACCAGCTCAGTTTGCAGCAACAGCGTGCCGCCGTCCTTCATCGCCTGGATGCCATTAATGATAATATTAAAAAATACCTGCTGCAGCTGTTTTTCGTCAACCCAAACCGGTGGTAAATTACGGGTGATCTCCTTGCTCTGGTGGACATTTCGTGCTTCCGGGTGCTGGCTGACGAAAAACATCGTCTTGTTAAGCAGAGCGTTGGTATCAACATATTCGAAGCTCGGCTTGCCTGGACGACCGAAAAAGAGCAGGTCGGTCGCAGCTTTATCCAGCCGCGCTATCTGCTCAAGCACTTTGCTGACGATCTCGCGACGCGGGTCAGTTTCGGCAAAATCGTCGGCGAGCACGGTGACGGCGCCACTGATCGCAGCGAGAGGGTTTTTGATCTCGTGGGCGATGCCGGCCGACATCTCACCGACTGAGGCCAGACGATCGGCCCGTTCCATTTGTTGGTAGTGACAGGCCTGAACTTCGTCGTTGGCTACGCGCAGACGATCGACCATCGAGTTGAAGCTGACCATCAGGCGGCCAACCTCATCGTCAACCTGAGGTTCGAGGACGACAGACAGGTCACCTTCTTCGACCTGGGCCATCTTGACAGCGATAACCTGCAACGGTTGCCGTACAAAGCGATGGAAGATCAAAGAGATCCCGCTGGTCAGCAGTAGTACAATCGTCAACATGGTGATTCCGAACAGCTGTGATGACTCCAGCAGCTGGGCCTCCATCTCGGCCAGAGGGAGATCGAGATTCAGGACACCGAGCACCCGCCGGCCGGCACCATGACATGGCGTGCAACGCTGTTCGGAATAGATCGGCCTGACCACCGCCATGACCTCGCTGCCTGTCGAACTGCGAAAGATGTTATAACCCTGTCCTTGCAGGAAGGTTGCCAGGTTGTGAGCGTCGACCCGACGACCGATCTCATGCGGCTCCGACGATTTGAGAACGCGGCCATCGGGATGGAAGATGCGTACTCCGGACAAACGTGGATCACCGCCTACCATCTCCAGAATCGCCTGCACATCACGGGTATTGCCGGTACTCATGGCACTGGCGATGGACCGTTCGATCACTGACATCATCAGGTCGGTAGTACGCTGACTGGTATTGGTGATATAGCTATGTTCGCGGCGAACATGAAAGAGGGTCACGCTGCCGATGGCGACAAAGAAGAGCAGAAAAGAAAGGATGACGATCCGACCGATCAGGCTTTTGAAAAACACGATTGTCCTTACTCAGGGTGATGACCTGCGTGCGCCAGGCATCTGTAGAGGGGTTTGGCCCCCTTCAAACGGCTTGCGCGCGGCAGGCATCTGTATAGTGTCTTGACCACCCTCAAATGGCTGGCCTGGAGTTCCAAGTGACGATCCTCCTGAGACAGGCGGTTGCGATACCGCTTGGCCAGTACGCCTGGACGCTGTCGGTGGTTTATAGACAAACTCCCACTCATGATAGGAACTCTTGCCTCGCAGTATGTCCAGTTCCTCGGGGAAACCGTCCTGCTGGAAAGGTTCCAGATCACTGCTGCTGCGTACACCAATGATCCGTTGGCCTGGATCGGTAATCAGTTCCAGTTCTTCACCGGTCATCGGATCATTGTAGGGCTTGCGCAGATGCCTGACCACATTCGGAAAACGCGGATCGCGCAGCAGATCCTCGAGCTTGGCCGGAAACATTTGCGGGCCACGCTTGATTGCATAGTAACTGGCGACCGCCTGCTGATACTGCTGGCCACGCCAGAGAAGTTCAACCTCCCGAGCCCTCTGCATAGTAGTACGCCAGGATTGTCCGGCCATACTGGCCGCCAACCCCAAAACCACGACCATCACCAGGAGCAGCATTAGAATAGCACCACGCTGCTTATCTTTTGTAGAGGCTTTCATAAGACAACCGTTTTAAAAATCCTTACAAAAAGGCCGGTCATCATCACGGTTTCATCATCACAGCCTCACTTGTCATCCCCCATCAGGTAAGAGAGAATGACTTCGTCCAGGCTGAATTCGATGGTTGAAGAAGACGGCTTTACCGCTGCGGGCGGCAGTGTTCTGGGCTCGGCTTGCAGCTCAGGCTTCGGTGCGGCAACCGGGGCAACCTGGGCAACCTGGGCATCGGCAGGTGGTGCAGGCGGAGTCTCCAGCACAACAGATTTCACGGCAGCCGGCGTCACTTCTTTCAAGGGGGCACTGATCTTCTCAAACTTCGGAATCTGTGACTTCTGGTTCCTTGCCGACTGGAAGCGTTCAATCACTGCATCGAATTCGCCGGTCTTGAGATTGCGCAGCATCCCCTTGTGCTGTTCCTTCATCAATTCCTCGACAACCTGGTCCAGATTGTCAACTCTGGTGATGTCGGCATAAGAAGTTTTCTTTGAGGCAAGGATCGTCCCGCCCTGATAGAGCAGAGTGACAATATTGGGGTTTTTGACCCCGCTGTCCTCGGTCTGAATGTGATAGACTTCGCCCTTATAGCGGAAGTTATGGTTGAAGCCGACGACCATCTGCTTCGTTCTCCGTACTCTTCAAGAAATAATCAAAGCTGCGACAAAAACAAAAAGCGTAAGGCAAAGGACAAGCCAGACTTTTAACGCCCGTTCGCTACGCTCACTCAAGGCACAAAGAGGTTAAGCAAGACGCAAAGAAAAACGGCAAAAAAGACTGGTGTTAATACCTTAAAAAACTTTTGATTCTCTTTGCGTTACGCTTTTTGCCTTCCAGCCATTAATCCCGTTATTCTGTCACAGGCACAAACCCAGCGCAAGTCAGCGCGTCAATGCCCCAGAATTGCCTTGACCTTGGCCACAGCTTCAAGGGCATCCCTGGCATAGATGTCGGCGCCGATGCTGTCGGCGTAGTCCTGGCTGACTACGGCACCGCCAACCATGGTAATGACCTTGATCCCGGCCTCCCTGAGTTTGCTTATAGTCACATCCATCTGCTGCAGAGTAGTGGTCATCAGAGCTGAAAGGCCAACGGCATCAACATCTTTTTCCAGCGCCACCTCGAGAATCCTGGCGGCCGGAACGTTTTTACCGAGGTCAATCACCTCAAAGCCGTGGTTCTCCAGCAGGGTGCATACGATATTCTTGCCGATATCATGGATATCCCCCTCGACCGTGGCCATGAGAATGCGCCCCAGAGAAGGGCCACTCTCCCCGGCGAAATTCTCCTTGAGGTAACCGAAAGCGGCCTGCATCGTCGCAGCGGACTGCATGACTTGCGGCAAGAAGATGCGATTGTCCGCAAAGCGGCGGCCAACTTCTTCGAGCCCCGGCAGCAGCCCCTCGTTGCTGACGGCCATGGCGTTTAACCCCTCCTGCATGGCAGCCTTGACCAACGGCACAATTCCTTCGTTGTCACCGGCGACAATTGCCGCCGCGAGACGCTGGCGAATTTCCGGTGGAGTTCCATCCTGCCCTGCCACCACGGCGACTGAGGCTGACTGTCCGGCATAATGGCCGATATAATTCTCGGCCCGAACATCCTGGCAGAGCAGCACCTGTGCCGAGCGGTAAGCATCCATCATCCGCTCATCGCCGGGGTTGATAATGGCCGCTTTGAGACCGGCTTCCAGAGCCATGGCAAAAAACACCGAGGACAGCACCGGCCGCGACGGCAGACCAAAGGATATGTTGCTCACGCCAAGTGCGGTGGCCAATCCGAGCTCATCGCGAACCAGACGCAAGGCACGCAAGGTTTCAAGCGCACGTTTCTGCTCTGCGGAAACCGTCAGGGTCAGACAGTCTACCACCAGATCCTGCGCCGGCAAGCCCATGGCCAGAGCGGCGTCGAGGATTCGCCGGGCAATCACGACCCGCCCCTCGGCAGTCTCAGGGATGCCGGCTTCATCGAGAGTCAGGCCGATCACCGCTGCGCCGTAGCGGCGGGCGAGTGGCAGGATGCGCTCAAGACTCCGGGCTTCGCCATTGACCGAGTTGATCAAGACCTTGCCGTCTACAGCCTTCAAAGCCCTCTCGAGGGCAAGCGGATCAGTGGTATCGATCACCAGAGGAGCCATACTGGTAGCGCTGACAGCATAGATGGCCCGTTCCAGGGCTGCTGCTTCATCAACCCCGGGTGCCCCGCAATTGATATCAAGCAAATGGGCGCCAGCGGCGATCTGGGCTGCCGCTTCACGACGTACATATGCCGTCTTGCCGGAACGCAGCTCTTGCGTGTAGCCCTTCTTGCCGGTGGGGTTGATGCGTTCACCGATCAGAGCACAGGGTGCTTCACCACCAAACTCGGCCACACCCGTCCGACTGGAGAGAAACCCTCGCCGGGCGGGTGGCGCCCAATGTTGGGAAAAGCTGCCCAGCGCCATGCGCATAGCGCGGATATGGTTCGGAGTCGTTCCACAGCAGCCGCCGATAACCCGCACGCCGAGAGCAAGCAGGCGTTCATGGTAAGCAGCCATCTCTGCAGGGGTCCCGGGAAAGAGGGTCTGACCGTCTTTAAGTATCGGCAAGCCGGCATTGGCCTGGGCGATCAATGGCCGCGGCGTGACTTTGCGCATCTGCACAAGCACATCATGGATACCATCGATGCCGAGTCCGCAGTTGCTGCCGATCACATCAACCTGCAAGGCATCCAGGGTGACCGCGGCAGCGGCCGGGGGGGTACCGAGTACCGTACGGCCAGCGTCATCAAAGGTCATCTGGGCGATGATCGGCAAATCACAGACATCGCGGCAGGCAATAATTCCGGCACGCAGCTCACGGATATCGAGGAAGGTCTCAAAAGAAATCAGATCAGCTCCTGCACCCGCCAGGGCTGAAATCTGCTCGGCGAAGATTACGACCATCTCATCAAAGCCGGCGTCGCCAATCGGTTCAACAAAGCGGCCGGTGGGGCCTACGGAACCACCGACAAAGACGTGATCACCACCAGCTTGACGAGCCAGTTCTACAGCACAGCTATTTAGTTCATCCACCGCGTCTGCCAGTCCGTAATGGGCCAGCTTGGCACGATTCCCACCAAAGCTGTTGGCGACCAGGATATCAGCCCCGGCCTCAGCATATTCGGCATGGATACCGGTGACGACATCAGGTGCTACCCGGTTCATCTCTTCTGGACAGCCACCCGCAGACATCCCCCGCTCCTGAAGCAGGGTACCCATGGCGCCGTCGAGAATAAGTACCCGTGCACCGATCGCTGTTCGGAAATCGGTCACTCGTCCCTTCCTTCAGGCAGGCTGATCATTTTGCCGGTTGGAGCCAACCCTTCTTCTACCAGACTGAAATCCGGGTTGATCGGCTGGCGCAGGTCGACATGCCCTTTAAGGGTGGTTACCGATGCTCCGTTCACCAGAATCCGCACCTGGCGGAGATGCGGGAAATTAACCGTCAAAGTATCGGCCAGAGCGTAGATGGTAAGCAGCTCACTCTGAGTGCCGCCCGGATGCGCGGTGATCAGCTCCCGGCTGAAATCTACGCTGACCAGACTGTCGGCAACAGTGATCTCATGCAGCGCGACCTCTGCAGGCAGAATCGGTACAAGACCGCTTTGCGGTCCGGCGATCAGAGCCTCGACAATATCACGGAGACAATCTTCGTCGCGTTGGCATTCCTTGACCATGCGCGTTTCTGCGACCAGAGCCTGGCCATCAGTTGATGCAAAGTAGAGAATCATCTCCCGGTTCTGCTGCGACGCCATCTCCTCGACAACCGTCGATATCCCGGGAATTTCTCTGGTTTTCAAATAGCCGACAACCAGACCGACGCAGAACAGCAGTACAACAAGGCTGCCCCAGAGAATCAGGGGTTTTCGCCATGACTGCTGTTTTAATTTATTTGGTTCGTGATAAGACTTGGGCATATTCAATCCAGACTGACCGTGGTAACCCCTTGCAGCTCTTCACCAAGAAAGGCGCCGCCGACCCGCTCGAAGCGATCGGGGATGTCGGTTACAAAATAACGTGGATACAGAACAGCTGCTGTCTGACGCAGCAACTGATGCTCATTGAGCCGTGCGGCAACGACCTTGGCCGTTTCCTGTGCGGAGTCGACAAGTTGAACAGCCGGGCCGACAACCTCCTGCAGCATTAGTTTAAGCAACGGATAATGGGTACAGCCGAGCACCAGGGTATCGATGCCCGCCTCGAGAAGAGGCGCAAGGTATTCCCTGGCAGCCAGACGAGCAACCTCATGGCAGGCCCAGCCTTCTTCAGCAAGCGGCACAAAGAGCGGACATGCTGCAACATGCACTACGATATCCGGCCTGCCCGCCCGCAGAGCACGCTCGTAAGCGCCACTGCGTATCGTCCCTTCAGTACCGATCACTCCTATTCGGCCGTTGCAAGTGATTTCCAGTGCTCGTCGGGCGCCTGGTTCAATTACACCGACCACCGGCACCTGGTAGTGCTTCGCGAGATCGTCAAGAGCAACAGCTGAAGCGGTATTGCATGCGATAACCAGCAGCTTGACCCGCTGGGCAAGCAGAAAACGTGCGGCCTCGTGTGCGTAACGCAGCACGGTCGGCGAGCTCTTTGTACCGTAAGGTACGCGTGCTGTATCACCCAGGTAAACAAGTGGTTCGTCAGGAATCTGGTGACGCAGTTCCCGCAGGACGGTCAATCCGCCTACTCCTGAATCAAAGACACCAATGGCTCTTTCTGGCACCGTCTCAGCCCTCTTTTTCGTAGTTTTCAGCAGGGGGTTACTCTAGATAGCAAGTCAGCAAAAGTCAAGAATTATGGAGGTTTTTTGGCCTTTGTCGCATTCAGAAAAGGTGATAATATACCAAACTGAAGTTTACCCATCAGCAAGTAAGCAAACCGGAGAAGGGCTCATGGATTTTTCCTCAGCCATCGAATTCATCAAGCAGTTTGAAACCGCCAGAGTCATGGCCTATATTCAGGCCATGGACCTCAAGCAGGTTATGGAGCACCCTTACTTCCTGGCCGGCGTCGGTGTTACTGCAGTGATTGCCTATCTGATGCACTGGCGCCTGCTGCTGGTCACGGTCATGACGATTACCGGTTTCATTTATCTTCTCAGCTACACACTCTCCCAGGGAACGTCACTGGAGGGCGGCATGCCGACTGACGCGCTCATGGTTTTGGTAGGCGGCGGCTCATTCATCGTCTTTCTGGCTATCTACCTGCTTTTTATCCGCAGCGACTGATGGCAAGGCTCTACAGCAATACCGTTGCAACACTTTACATGATTGCGAACTGCATACTCGAACGTGCCGGACAAACCGCTTGACGCCTGTTGCAGTGTTTGCCAAGTGATGCTATCTTTTCACTGGTTTGGTAGATTAACCAGCCTTGCCAACAAACAATACTGACACCGATTAACATAACCACGCATTGAGGTCCTCATGGCTTTTTCCCTTAAAAAACGTGATCTTCTTCTGGTCGGAGTTGCCATCATCATCCTGGCTTTCCTCTGGCAAGCACCACCCGAGTCAACCAGTCGCGTGCCTTTCGATGACGATCATCGCCAGTACCATGACATCGTCAAGTCCGAAGGGAAAAAAGCTGCTGAGAAGTTCTGCGAAGAGTGCCACAACCAAGACAACATCCCCTTCCCGGAAGGACATCCGGCAAAATACCGTTGCCTCTTCTGCCATAAACTTGCAAGCCCTTAAGGGGCAAGTGTCCTGTCATGGGTCAAATGTCGCTTTCAGCAAGGCGAGAAGCGGCCATATGCAAGACGCGCGAACGCAGGACTAGCTATCTAGTTCAAGTGAGTGCAACGCCGCAGATGGTTGCTTATCGCCTTGCCCTGCGGGAGCCACGCAAAGAACCCAATACGGCGTTGCAGCCCTTGACAAGGGCACGACATTCTCTGCGGCCTGCGCCTTGTCTTGGGTTCTTTGCGTGGCTCTGAATACAACATTTGACCCATGACAGGACACTAGGAAATCTACCGCTATAAAATGCCGCGATTTCGCGATATATCTATTTTTGGCCAGGCATCATCACATGACTCAACCTGAGCATTCTTGCCATGCTGTTGTATTTTCAACAACTTGAGGATTTCTCGCGAAATCTTGACTTTTTGGCACGTGCATTGCTCTGCATTTCCTCTCTGGCAATCGTCATGAAGTTTCAAGAGATGTCTAAAACGGAGTTGGTTATGTCGAATACACTGGACAACCGTAAAACCAAAATGCCGATCAATATCATGGATGCCCTCCTCTATATCATGGCCGGCAGTGCCATGGCCATCATCAGTGTCTCTTTCCTGCTCTGGTTGCGTTTCTGAGGCAGCAACACACCATTTCAAACCAATAAAACCCGGCTGAAAGCCCGGGTTTTTATATTGTGTCCCGCAAACGCAGGCCACAGTCATTTTCCAGTGTGTTTTTTTGCACTCTATCAGCGACACCCTCGTACAATAACCCGCTTTACATGGTTCCCGGCAATCTCGGCAAAAGCCCGGACCTGCTCGTCAGAATAAGGAGCCTGCGCCCTTGCGCGTTCGCAAAGAGCATGCTCGGAGTGGTACTGCTGTAGTGCCCAGAGCGGGGAACCCTGGATCAACTCTCCCAACTCGGCGATCACATTTTCATCGACCCATCCGGGAACACAAGTCGTGCGATACTCGAGTTCAACAGCTGCACCGGCACAGAGACGCACTGTCTCAACCAGCTTGTCGACAAAGACGGCCCCAGTATGCAACTCGGGGTAGCGCGCTGGTATGGTCTTCAGATCAATGGCCAGATAGTCGATCAACTGGCCGGCAAGCAGCTCTGCGATGATTTGCGGAGCCAGACCATTCGTGTCGAGCTTAACCGCCAGCCCCAACGCTTTGACCTGCTTGAGGAAGGGGAGCAAACCACTGTTCATGGTCGGTTCGCCACCCGAAACAACGACGCCGTCAATAAAGGATCTGCGCTCGGCAAGGTCAGCCAGCAACTCGGCGGGATCCAGATCGGGGCAGGTGTCCGGCTCGAGAACCAGGACAGGGTTATGACAAAAAGGGCAGGTCAAATTACACCCGCCCCAGAACACCAGAGATGCTATCCGCCCTGGATAATCAAGCAGACTTGTCCCTTGAAAACCTTTAATACCCATACATCATGTCTTCAATACATCATGGAATCTATAGAGTCAGGCGTTGTGCCTGCCCATGATAGGCGAGAGCCCCGCCAGGGTGGGACCACCAGTTTTCGTCCGGGAACTCCGGACGAAAACTACCTAGCCTTTGTCCTCTTCAACAACATACTCCTGACGATCCCTGAACTCTTCCTTTTTCCCTTTGTTCCATTGTTGAACCGGGCGAAAGAAACCACAAACGCGTGAGTAGACTTCGGTTTTAGCGGAGCATTTGGTTGACATGATCTGAATCTCCTTTTCGTGAGACGCGAGGAGCAACCTTCTTACACCTGAGGCCTCACGATTTATCAAGCGGCCTGTCCTTCATGAGTATGCGGACAGGCAAAGTGTTCACCCGAGATGTAGCCGTGCTCAGGACAGATGGTAAATGTCGGACTGATGGTGAAATATGGCAGGTGGAAATTTTCGGCAATCCGCCGCACTATCAGGCGGGCACTCTGCCAGTCGTCAAGCCGCTCACCGAGAAAACCGTGAAAGACGGTGCCACCGGTATAAAGGGTTTGCAGGGAATCCTGATGGGCCAGCGCCTCGAAAATATCATCAGTAGTTCCAACCGGAAGCTGGGTCGAGTTGGTGTAGTAGGGTTCGGAATCTCCAGCGGTTATAATGTCAACGTAGCGGGCCCGGTCCGCTCGCGCCAGACGGAAGCTGGTTCCTTCTGCCGGGGTAGCTTCAAGATTATAGAGGTGGCCGGATTCTTCCTGGAACGCCTCCAGTTGGCTGCGCATGAACTGCAGGGTTCGCACGGCAAGGCTCTTGCCTTCCGTGGTATCGATTCCTTTGCCCTTCAGGTTGAGCATTGCCTCGTTCATGCCGAGCAAGCCGATGGTGGAAAAATGGTTGTCCCAGTAACGACCGCTGCGCTCACGGATCCCCTGCAGATAAAAACGACTGTAGGGATAAAGACCTTCCTCGGTCAGACGCTCCAGTTGTTTGCGCTTGATTTCGAAGGATTCATAGGCCATACGCATCAGTTCGGAGATTCTGCCGAAAAAGTCGTCTGCATCTTCAGCCAGATAAGCCGCCCTGGGCAGGTTGAGTGTGACCACTCCGATCGAGCCGGTCAAGGGATTGGAGCCAAACAGACCACCGCCACGTCGACGCAGTTCGCGGTTGTCGAGCCGCAGCCGGCAACACATGGACCGTGCATCCTCCGGGTCCATATCGGAATTGATGAAGTTGCTGAAATAGGGAATGCCGTACTTGGCAGTCATCTCCCAAACCGGTTGAAAACGCGGGCTGTCCCAATCGAGTTCCTTGGTGATGTTGACCGTCGGGATCGGAAAAGAGAAAATCCGCCCGGAAGCGTCGCCGTCCATCATCACTTCACAGAAAGCCCGGTTAAAGAGATCCATCTCATCCTGGAAATCACTATAAGTAGCATCCACCAGTTTGCCACCTATTATGACCGCATCCTTACCTATGTCGCGCGGTGGCAAGAGATCAAGAGTGATATTGGTAAATGGCGTCTGAAAGCCGACCCGCGTCGGCACATTCATATTGAAGATGAATTCCTGCATCGACTGACGGATTTCGTGATAAGAGAGGCCATCGTAGCGGATGAAGGGGGCAAGCAGGGTGTCAAAATTGGCGAAGGCCTGAGCACCAGCAGCTTCGCCCTGTAAGGTATAGAAAAAGTTGACGACCTGGCCGAGGGCTGTACGGAAATGTTTGGGCGGCGCACTCTGAACCTTGCCATAGGCGCCGCTGAAGCCCTTGAGGAGCAGGTCCTTAAGATCCCAGCCACAGCAATAAACCGAGAGCATGCCGAGATCGTGGATGTGGAAGTCGCCATCACGATGGGCATCGGCCACATAGTGCGGATAAATTTTGTTCAGCCAGTAGTTGCTGGTGACATTGGACGCAATATGATTATTAAGCCCTTGCAGGGAGTATCCCATGTTGGCGTTCTCGTTGACCCGCCAATCCTCCTGGGTGAGATAGGAATCCATCGACTCGATCGATTCCTTGATAAACGCCTTGGTTTCACGTAGTGACGCATGCTGTTGACGGTACAGGATGTAGGCCTTGGCAGTCTTGGCATGGCCGTTTTCGATGAGGATCTTTTCAACCAGATCCTGGACATTCTCAACTGTGGGGATACGTCCATCTTTGTAGATGACCTCGAGAATGCCGACGACCTGGCGGCCAATTCCGGCAGCCTGCGCCATGTCGGTGCCACCCACGGCCTTGACCGTCTTCCGGATAGCAGAGACGATGTTTTCTTCTTCAAATGCTACAAGCCGCCCATCCCGTTTACGAATAAATTCCAGCACGTCACCCTCCCCCGATCAAATAAACTTATAGAAAGCTACCATACGGCTCTTAAACAGCAAAGGGAAAAACACAATATATAGACAAAAAATCTTGCTTTTTGCACTACATGTTGTGCACAACCCCGTGGACAGCCTGTGGATGAGCTTGTCATAATGTATGCTAAGCAAGTAAGATTCTTGACCCTTATAAAGACACCATGTAAATATCCACAATATTTAACCGTGAGGAATACCATGACTGCTCTTGCTCGCTTTGGCATCTCTATTGACCCACGCCTCCTGGAGAGTTTCGACCAATTGATTACCACTAAAGGCTACGTCAACCGATCCGAGGCAATCCGCGACATGATTCGCAATGCCCTGGTGGAGGATCAGATCGAGCGGGCCGACACCACAGCGACTGTCGGCACGGTCACGCTTGTCTACGACCACCACACCCGTGACCTCTCCGACAAACTCACCGAACATCAGCACTCCCACCACGATGCCATTGTTTCAGCATTGCACGTTCATCTTGATGCCCACCATTGCCTTGAGGTTGTGGTAGTGCGCGGCACTGCCGCGCAGATCAAGCGCCTGGCCGATGAATTGATCGGCACTAAAGGTGTCAAGCACGGGAAGCTGGTATTAACGTCGGTGGGGGTGTAGCTAGTTTTCGTCCGGAAACGGCCCTTTTCCGCAATCTCTGCGTCAATCAGCGGATTTGATTGTGCGGCGTAAAGGACTACGCCTCCGCTCAAACCCTTGATTTCCTTGACCTTGCGAAAAATTGCTCGTTTCCACATCGAAAACTGTGGCTGTGTCATCCCGAGCTTCCGGATGGACACGAGGAGCCTGTCGGACTTGGGAAATCCAAGCGAAAATTTGGTTAGCTAAGGGCCATTTATCATGGTCCATCAGCTTATACTTTGACCGCTGCCAGGATAAAGACCGGGTTAAAAGCTTCAAACATTTTGTAATCGGTCAGTGGCCGGGTACGGGATATGTTAACTGTGGTTACTTCCAGATCGTAACTGGCGTTCTCGAAAAACTCGGTTGCGGATGTCAGGGTGTCGAGGGTGACAGCATTGAGAACCACCCGCCCACCGATTGACAGACGAGCGTCAGCCGCTGCAAGAATCTTCCAGAGATGACCTCCGGAGCCACCGATAAAGACCCGATCCGGATCTGGCAGGTCATCCAGGCAGGCAGGCGCTTCTTCTTCGATCAGAGTTATGTTGCGGGAATTGAATTTTCTCAGATTCTCCTTGAGAAACGCCAGACACTGGGGATTGCGTTCCACCGCAATGACCCGGCCATTCGGCATGAGGTGGTCGGCCTCGATACTGATTGATCCGGAGCCCGCACCGATGTCCCAGAGGGTCATGTCCTGGCGCAAGCGCAGCTTTGCCAGACTTACTGCCCGCACTTCCTCCTTGGTGATCAGTTTCTTGACCGAAGCGAAATCTTCATCCGGAATCCCCAGAAAGGGTCCGGCGCCTTCACCGCCCGATTCATACTCCTTGATCAGGATCAGAACATTCAAAGATGCTGCATGAATATTCAGCAAACCCTTAAGATCGGTATGGGTAATCTTCTCGTCAGCTGTCCCCAAATTTTCGCAGAGGTAAGCGGTGTAGCCGTCCCGCCCCCGTTCAATCAGCTCGCTGGCGATCCCGCGCGGCGTATTCACTTCGTCAGTGAGAATCGCAATCTTGTCATGGGCCACAACCTGGTCGACAGCGCCCGTCATCCCCCTTCCGTGGGCTGAAACGAAGATTGCATCGTCCCAGGGCTGACGAATCTTGGCAAAAGCATACTGGACCGAGCTGACGTTCGGTACAAACTCAAGATCACTCTCTGGCAGGTTGCGCAGCAGGTAACGACCGATACTAAAGAATAGCGGGTCACCTGATGTCAGCACCACCACTGGACCCGTTGCCTTTCTGAGGCATTCAACCACAGGGGCAAGATTGGTTCCTATGGTCAGAGTCTTGCCGGAAAAGTTTGGAAAGAGCGCAAGTTGACGGGCGCCACCGATCAGCATTTCCGCCTGATCCACCAGCTCCAGAGCCTTGCGGCTGAAGCCCTCCTGGCCCTCTATTCCAGCACCAATGACATGAATTGTCTTCATTTGATGACATCCTTCCCCGTTTCCAAATTGGAAACTTTCGAGGTGGTGACTGCACCGAATCCGGTGCAAACCAGACCTGCTCAATCAACCAGTAAAGCCCTGATTGTCTCCCGCAAAGCCACTGGCCAGTCGCTGTAGTCTGTCAGCAGACAGAAATACTCCCCTGGCAGCTTCGCCAACTCTATCTGTTTGCCGAGGCACTCGTCAAGCCCGTTGACTCTCTACTTTGCTGACAGCGACTACGATCTCTACCTCAAGACCAACCAGCACTCTGCAATGTCTCAGCGACCTGCCCCTCGACAATCTCCACCAGTTTCGGGTGTGCCCCGAGAGGTTCACTGAGGACCATTTTCAATCTGGGATAACGTGCTGTCGCGGTCTTAATTTCTGCAGGCAGATCTTCGACCACATGAGCTCCGGCGAAAAGGAAATATGGGTAGAGCAATATGCGCTCTGCCCCTTGGGCAACACAGGCATCGATGCCTTGCTGGATATTCGTCTCATGTCTTTCGAGAAATGCGACTTCGACAATCTCGCAGGTGCCATGCTGCCTGATCAGTCCGGCGATGACTCGCAGGGCCTCATTCGCTCCGGCAATGCGGGAGCCGTGGCCTATCAGAAGTACGGCGGCTTTCATCGCTGCTGCTCCATTCAACTTGAATATTTGCATGAATCGCAGGTTCAGGCAATCAGACCTGTGGTCATCGAGGCTTTGCCGTTGTCTCTGGCCCTTGGAACCTTGATCAGCAGGTACAATTTGACTTCTGATGGGCAGTGCCGTTAAGCAGCTTGACGACTGACTTACCGTCAGCGTAGTAGTCGATGATATTCAGACAGCCAAAATCCTGCTCGATAGAAAATGCCTGTTGCATTGGAGCACCTATGGCGTCGAGGAGGATAATCCGGTTTACCCCGCCATGGGCAACCAGGGCAACGTCGCCGACGGGGTGCAATGCAAGTATGTTCTGAATGGCCGGGCGAATGCGGTCGGCAGCATCCTGCAGGCTTTCTCCACCCGGTACCTGAAAATTGGCCAGATCCTGCAGCCGCGCCTGCCAGCCGTCGGGATACGCCTCTTGCAGTTCGGCCCAGGTGCGGCCTTCCCATTCGCCGATATGCAGCTCACGTAAAGATTCGAGGGTACTGACTTTCAGATCATGTGACCCAGCAATCAGTTCGGCGCAATAGCGACAGCGATCCAGATCACTGCTGTAGACAGCTTCCAGGGAAACATTGCCCAGTGAATTGCAGATACGATCAGACTGTGTTTGCCCGAGTTGAGTGAGAGGGACATTAACCTGGCCGTTGTAACGCTTCTCTTCGTGCCCTTCAACCTGGCCATGGCGAATCAGGTAGATTCGTGTTCGCTGCATTATCGATCCTTAATCTCTGAGCCCGCTGTTCGCTGATTCAGACTTATAGTTGAAACTGCGGACAACACAAGCACAGTTTTCGATCTGGAAACGAGCAATTTTTCGCAAGGTCAAGGAAATCAAGGATTTGAGCGGAGGCGTAGTTCTTTACGCCGCACAATCAAATCCGCCGATTGACGCAGAGATTGCGGAAAAGGGCCGTTTCCAGACGAAAACAAGTTATATAACCGCCAGCACCAGTAACAACGACAAAACTTCAATCAACTCTGAAGAGGCACCGAGCACATCACTGGTCACTCCACCGAGGCGCATTTCGAAATACTTGATCAGCAGCATAGCCGCTATCCCCAGCAGAAAAATCAGAAAAACACCCTGCAGGCCGAACAGAACCAGTGCCACTGCGATCAGGCTGCCACTGGCGATCAGCAGTTCACGCTCTCCAGCGTAGTCCAGAAAAACCTTCCCGGTTTCGCCGGGGCCATACAGACATCGACAGGAAGCCGCCAGCACCACCTGCACCCATCGACCGGCAGCGGGCATGAAGATCAAGCCGGCGGACTTGAGCTCCAGCGGCAGGTTAAAGAGGCAGAGGTACTTGAGGAGCAGCAGCATCACCAGACCGACCACACCCATGGCGCCGATCCGGCTGCCTTTCATGGTCCGCAGCACACCTTTGCGGTCCTTGCCGCCAGCAAGCCCGTCGAGCAAGTCCGCGATGCCGTCCAGATGCAATGCGCCGGTTATAACGATCAGGATCAGAAGCAGCAGACAGTCGAGAACCGCTCTCGGGATGAACGCACCCAACATGCCGTTGAGAACGACGAGGATAAGCCCCAGCAGCACTCCGGCTGCAGGGAAGAGCGCCATACTGCGGCCGAGCCGTTCAGGTGTCGCCTGCAACGAACGATCAATCGGCAGGATGGTCAGAAAATCCAGAGCGATGCGGAATTGTTGCCAACCGTATTTCATTGATCTGTCCCTTCAGAAACGCTGGCTTCAGCAAAAGGCACACAGGCCAAGAGGAGCTGAAAGATGGGCCAAATTGCCAAATTTTCGCTTCGCTCCGTATAGTCAGACGGACTCCGCTTTGAGTCTCTGGTTTGGCCGGAATCCTGGTTTGCGGATCGGTTTGATTACCGGGCATTCCCCCTCAAGGGTATCACCAGGATCAAGCCTCTGGCTCCAATGCCATGGAAATCAACTCCCATACTTCTTTATAGCCCTGCCTGGTCTGGACTGAAAAGGGGGTAAGCAGGTCTTTAGAAAGGCCTGTAGCGCTGGAAATTTTCGCCAGGCTTCTGGCCAGTTGGTTTTTACTTACTTTATCAATCTTGGTGACGACCGGGATGGTCGGGATTTCGTTTTCCTCCAGCCAATCGAGAAACTCCAGGTCTTCAGGACTCGGATCCCGGCGAACATCAAGCAGCCAGACCACGGCCCGCAAGCTTTGACGTCCTTTCAGGTATCCATGCACCATCGGTTGCCATTTTTCGCGCACCGACCGCGGCGCCCTGGCGAACCCGTAGCCTGGAAGGTCAACAAAATAGAGCGACTCGTTGATGGCAAAATAGTTCAATAATTGCGTACGCCCCGGAGTTGATGATGTGCGGACCAGCCCTTTGCGGTTGAGCAGACAATTGATCAGACTGCTCTTGCCTACATTGCTGCGCCCGGCAAAAGCAATTTCCGGCCACTCGGAAACGGGACAACTGGCCAGGGACGGAGCACTGGTTATAAAATCGACACTCTTTACTAGCATAAGAAAACACTCACTGTCAGTCTTACTCCTGAAACAATTGTCACTTTCAATGGCGGTTATCCTATCACAGAGGCATAAAAGCACCCAGCTTTCTGAAACTTTATTGTATACTGCGTTCTGCGTTGCAAAGCCCACCCTCTACAGTATATACAATAGATAGTGACCATCTGGAAACTCCGGATAACACATACACTGTTTACGGAGCGAAAACCGGAAAGTCGTTCCTCAAAAATCAATCATCTTCAAGGAGGCACCTAAATGTTCAGCAAAGAGTTGCTCGACGCCATGAATGAGCAAATGAAAAACGAGTTTCTTTCAGCCTATCTCTATCTTGCCATGGCCGGTTATTTTCAAGCTGAAGACCTTCCGGGGATTGCCAGCTGGATGCGTGTTCAGGCATTGGAAGAACTCACCCACGGTGAAAAGTTCTTTCATTTCATCTGTGATGCTAACGGCCGCACCGACCTGCGTGCAATCGATGCACCGCAAAACGATTACGACTCTCCACTCAAATGCTTCGAATACTCGCTGAAACACGAAAACTTTGTCACCGACAGCATCAATAAACTTATGGATCTGGCGCGTAAGGACAATAACCACGCTGCCCAGATTTTCCTGCAGTGGTTTGTCACTGAGCAGGTTGAAGAAGAAGCCAGCTTTGCACTGATTGTAAAAAAGCTGCAGCGCATCGGTGATGATGGCAACGGCCTGTTGCGCCTTGATGAAGATCTTGGTCAGCGCACGTTCGTTCCACCTGCGGCAGGGGCTTGATCAACGCCACTAGCAGCCTGTTGGACTATCCATAAGCCGGCTGCAAATCTGGTTGTTTGGCCCATATTTCAGCTCCTTTTTGGACCATAGCTACGGCTATGATCCTGCAAACGAGCTAAAATCTGATCTCAAACACCCAAACTTTCGCTTCGGCCCGTATAGTCCGACAGACTGCTAGCAGCACCGCGAACCGAGGACAAGGCGGACACTTTAATCCGCCTTTTTCTTTTGCCGTCACTCGAACAGTGAATATTTTCGTTTGGCAGGCAACTCTTTTCTGGTAAGATTCCCCGTCTTTGCATTACATATTTCACTAGATTGAGGAGAATTTACATGTTTGACAACATTGATTTGAAGGAAGCTGTCCGTCGTGCCATGCAGACTGAGAAGAATGCCATGGACTTCTATCTGCGCGGCGCCGAGATGATGAAAAACGCAGAAGCCAAGAAGGTTTTCACATTACTGGCCCGTGAAGAGGGTGAGCACGCAGAATGGTTTTACAATGTCTATCCGGGTGATGATATCGCTGACCTGCAGGAGTTTCTGAACACCGGTGCCGATCAGAATTCTGAGTGGCTGAAGGAGTTGAAACAGGTGGATGCAGCAGGTTTCGACGAGCGCAAAGCGATGGAACTTGCCATGGAAAAAGAAAAGAAGCTGGCCGAGCATCTGCGCGCCATGGCCGGAAAAATTGATAACCCGGAAGTCCGCAAGGTTTTCGAGCAGAACGCCACGTCGACTGATCATCACTATCAGATCATCGAATCAGAATATGCCCGCCTGATGGGCATGGTGCATGAAACGGATATGGACACTTACGTTCGCGAGTAAACAGGTCAAACTCATTACAAAAAAACCGGGGGCCTTTTGGGGCTTCCGGTTTTTTTTGTCTTTTTAGAGCAAGTCCGGAGAAAAAGGAAATCACAGCCCTGGCGTGTTCCGCCCCGCCTTTATGCGGAGAAGACTTCCAAAGATTCGACCGCTTGGTTCTGATCTCAAGATTGATGTGAAAACCTGGTGATTCCAAACCATATTTTTTCATATTTACGAACCAAAGAGTTGTCCATCAAGCCACGCTGACGCAGAGAAATTACGCGTTCTCTTTTCTACCATCTACATATCCTGTCCCCCTGTTAAATCAAACAGACCTGCGATCCGAAGATTACTGAATTACGAAGGTAGCAGGGAACCAAACCTCCTTGATGTTATTGTTCACCCGCAGGGTTTAGTCATCCATCCAATGCTGACTTCTTCGGCTATATCACAGAGTGGATTCAGTCTTTTGACGCAAAAAATTAGGTGGCTGTTAAACTACCAGTCCACCAGATTAGGGAATTTTTCACATAATTCAGCAACTTCCATATATAACTATTAGAATTGGCATAGATAGTGAAATGTAGATATTCAAAATTAGCCATCAATGTCGGACGACCTCGGTAAGGATTCTACCGAAGTGACAGTCGCGACATCCGGCAACAACAAGCATATGGAGGATTTTCGAGATGAAAAAACTTGTCAAACCAGCGCTCTTCCTTGCCCTGGCAGCAGTTATTGCCACATCAGCCGTGGCTGCCGAAGGCGGCAATCCACGCAAGGGTAAACACCTGTTCAAAAAGACCTGTAAAACCTGCCATTCAAGTGGCGCCGAGGGGGGAGAAGTCACACCAATGACCAAAACCCAGGCACAGTGGGATCGTGTTTTTGACAAGAAGAAGCATAACGAAGCAGGCTGGAAGGATTTATCCGATCAGGACCTGAAGGACATCCAGCAGTTCCTCTTCGATCACGCAGCGGATTCTCCGCAGCCGCAGACTTGCGGTTGAGTCACTGAGCCAAAAACAGGCACAAACAGATGGCTCCGGAAGTCGGGGCTAGATCAATGTCAGAGCTTCTAGATATTCAAGCAGCTCATTTATGATCACACCGCGGGATCTGCCAGACCGGAGACCTGCGGCCAATTAATTCTGTAACATTTTTTTTTGAGGAGGCATCAGATGCACAAATTTCTTTACCTGGCCATGGCGGCGCTGCTGGCCCTGCCCATGCCCACCTTCGCGGCGAGCAGCGAAGACGCCATGATTTCGGAGCTGCAAAAGCAGATCGAGGCGCTGAGCGGCGAGCTCGAGGAGCTTTCCGACCGTCTCGACGATACTGAGCGTCATTCTACGCTCGACCGTATTGAGCTCAGTGGCGACCTGCGCGCCAGGGCTCACAGCCTGCACTATGAGGATGTGACGTTCAACCCGGGCATCAATGTCAACATGACCGACTTCTTCATGAAAATCGGCATGGGTGAGTTAGGTGGTTTCAATGCGTTCAATCCAGCGTATGGTGATCCAACCGTAACACCGCCAACACTTATTGACGGATCGTTGAATCCCACTGCGCTGGACAGCATGTTTTACGGTCTGGCAGCGACCAACCCGGAGCTTTACAATGGGTTGCTGCAAGCAATCGGCGGTTTTGATCCGAACAATCCGGCCACCCACCCCGGCGTCATGGTTTTCCCCATGGGACAGAAAAATACCTACAACATCAACAACGACATTTTGTATACCTCCCGCCTGCGCCTGAACATGAATGCCAAAGTCTGGGATAACGTCAAGTTCTCCGGCCGCCTGCTGATGTTCAAAAACTGGGGTGACTCTACCGGTTCCCAGGTGTTTGATTCCTGGAACAGATTCACCATGGACGCGACTAACGGCGGCAATACCACCGGTGATACGTTGCGAGTTGACCGCGCCTACTTTGACTGGAGCAACATCGCTGACAGCGGTTTCTACGTCTCAATCGGTCGTCGTCCGTCCACTGGTGGCCCCCCACTTCATTTCCGAGAGAACGAAATGCGTGGTGGCACCCCGACCGGCAACGTCATGAGCCTCAACTTTGACGGCATCACCATCGGCCGCAATCTTGAGGACTGGACCGGCATCGAAGGCATGGTCGCACGTTTCTGCTACGGCCAGGGTTTTGAATCCGAGTGGGGCAACGGCGAAATGTTTAACGAAATCGTCACCAAGGACACCCATTTTGCCGGCTTCAACGTTGACATCCTTAATGATGGCACCAACTTCCTGCAAGTCACCGCTTTCAGGGCAATGGATCTCAACGATGGTTTCAAAGGCGTCATTGCATTCCCGACCCAGTACGGAGCCATGTTTGCACCGACCCTGTACAATGATCTGCAGAAGTTCCCCAACTTCAACTTTGTTACGCGCGTACAGCCCAGCACCACGATCGGTGACATCGACCTCGGTGGTGTTGTTTTCGCCCGTGAAGAATTAAACGGTATCAACTGGTTCGTTTCCGGTGGCATGACCATCACAAGACCGAACAACAACGCCGGCATGTTCGGCGGCATGGGCAGCGATGCGATCTTCGAAGCCGAGCTGAACAGCACCGGGACAGAAGTCATCATGGTCCCTAAAGTCGCAACGGAAGCTGATGACGAAGAAGGCTACGGTTTCTATGCCGGCGTTCAGATTCCAGCCCCACTGGGTAAATTAGGCCTCGAATACAACTACGGCTCCGAGCACTGGACGCCCTTTACCCAGGCCCAGGATGACGCTCTTGGCAGCAAAATTGCCACCCGCGGTCATGTCGGCGAAGCCTACTATATCTTCGACATTAACCCGCGCATGTTCATCAAACTCGCTGGTCTCTACTACGACTTCGAGTACACCGGTAGCGGTTCACCGGTCGGCAAGCCGCAAAAAGTTGACGACATCAAGGATGGCAAGGCTTATTCACTGATGCCCGTCATCGACACAGCATATGACCTGAATGCTTCGCTGACAGTCCAGTTCTAAGTACCATAATCTAAAGGGGAGAGGCTAGCCTCTCCCCTTTATTTGGACCTATTAATCAATTTATCTATATATATGCCGACAATGGCAATAGGCTCAATAGAATCTTTTACACCGCTCAAGGAGAAACGTCATGCAAAAGTCTATCTGGTTGGCAGCCACCCTGTTCCTCGCTCTGGCAGCAATGCTCCCGGGTGCCGTGCTGGCTGTCGAAAACGACCATTCCTACTATCTCCAGGGACCCCTGGAGACTGGCCCGGAAGTTACCGCAAAGTGCCTCAAATGTCATGAAAAGCACGCCGAGGACTTCATGAAGACCACCCACTGGACCTGGGCTCAAGAGCAGGTTGTCGACGGCAAGACAGTGGTCCGCGGCAAGAAAAACGCCATCAACAACTTCTGCACCTCGATCGCCGGCAACGAGCCGCGCTGCACCAGTTGTCATGCCGGCTACGGCTGGACCGATTCCAGCTTCGACTTTTCCAATCCCGGCAACGTCGATTGCCTAGTCTGCCATGACACCACTGGCACCTATGTAAAAGAAGCCACCGGCGCAGGCAACCCTTCCAAACGCGTTGACCTGGTCTATGTCGCCCAGAGCGTCGGCAAACCGAGCCGTTTCAACTGCGGCACCTGTCACTTCTATGGCGGCGGCGGCGACGCGGTCAAGCACGGCGACCTCGATTCATCGATGGAATACCCTACTCGCTCAACAGACGTCCATATGGATGCCGACGGCAACGATTTCACCTGCCAGGAATGTCATGTAACGGAAGGTCACGCTATCCCCGGCAACTCGCTCGGTGTTTCACCCGGCGGCACCAGCCACTTCTCCTGCACCAAGTGCCATGAAGAGGCTCCCCATGCCCAGAGCCGCCTGAACAAGCACGCAGAAGACATCTCCTGCCAGACTTGTCACATTCCGTTCTACGCCAAAGAAGTCCCTACCAAGCTGTCATGGGACTGGTCGACAGCCGGTCAGGATATTGAGCCGCCTGTTGATGAAAACGGCAAACACGCCTACAACAAGAAAAAAGGACACTTCACCTGGGGCAAGATGGTGACGCCGGAATACCTCTGGTATAGCGGCAGCGCCCATGCCTACAATGCAGGCGACAAGATAGACCCGGACAAAGTCACCTACCTGACTTACCCGAATGGCGACATCAAGGAAGAGAATGCCAAAATTCATCCCTTCAAGCTGCATTCGGGCAAGCAGATTTACGACAAAAAGAACAAGTATTTCATCACTGCCAAGGTCTTCGGCGATGGTGGCTACTGGGTCGACTACGACTGGGACAAAGCGGCCCGACTCGGTATGCAAGCCAGCGGTCTCCCCTATAGCGGAGAGTATGGTTTTGCTGCCACGGAGATGTACTGGAGCATCAACCACATGGTGTCTCCCAAGGAACAAGCTCTGGGATGTCTTGACTGCCACGGCGATAACGGCCGTATGAAGTGGCAAGATCTCGGCTATAAAGGCGATCCGATGGACAACCCGAAATTTGCCCGCTCCAAATAAGTTTCCTGAGTTTGTCTAGACATTACGGGGACCGGCTGCTGCCGGTTCCCGTTTTTTTCTTTTCTTGCGGGCACCTGTTGCCCGGGCTAAAGT
The DNA here is from genome assembly GCA_014860225.1 of Desulfuromonadales bacterium. Taxonomy (GTDB): domain Bacteria; phylum Desulfobacterota; class Desulfuromonadia; order Desulfuromonadales; family BM103; genus M0040. The sequence continues at coordinate 216,527 of JACZKE010000052.1, read as the reverse complement.
GCAAATCAGTTGATTTTTCCCACGATATGACTATGATGAGTACTCACACAAACTTTTAAAGGAGTCGCCGCCATGTTCGGACTGGGCACAACAGAGCTGATCATTATTCTGGTACTGGTCATGATTATTTTCGGAGCCGGCAAGTTGCCGCAGGTAGGTGGCGCCTTGGGCAAGGGTCTGCGTAATTTCAAGGACGGTGTCAAGGAAGGCGACGAGGAGAAAACCGAGAAGGACACGGATAAGATCGACAACAACAGTCAAGACAAGTAGACTTGACCTGTGGCTTGTCTGCAATAGAATGATAAAAAGGCGCCTCCACACAGGAGGCGCCTTTTTATTGAATACTAGATGAACGAGGTTAAGGGGAAATCAGTAGTTGCCCCCCTGTTGCGGCACAATGGTAACCACTACCCGTCGATTCAATTGACGTCCTGCTGGCGTGGAATTATCCGCTATCGGTTGAGTCTCGCCAAAGCCGAGCGTCCGCAAGCGCATCTCAGCGACACCCTGATTGGCCAGAGCATTCTTTACACTCATGGCCCGTCGTTCCGATAGATCCTGATTGTAAGCCTCCGCCCCAGTGCTGTCGGTGTGTCCGGAAATCAGGATATCAGTTTGCGGATATTGCGTCAGCACCTGGGCGACGCGGTTGATTTCCGTATAGCCTCCCGGCTTGATCGTTGCCGAGTCTACGTCGAACAGTACGTCCGACTTGAAGGTGACCGCCAGCACATCAGCATTACGCTGGACATTGACCGCATCAGACGATGCAAACTGTTGCTGCAAAGCATTCTCCTGGTTGTCCATATAACGACCGATACTGCCCCCGGCCACGCCACCGAGCACGCCACCGATTCCGGCTCCGATCAGGGTTGACTCGGTGTCGCCGCCGATCACCTGGCCCAGACCGGCACCGAGAGCCGCGCCGATGCCCGTGCCATACATGGCCCCTTTCGTAGTTTTAGTTTGCGGTTGAGCACACCCCCAAAGCATCATGGAAACGATCAACAGTACCGAAATTTTCGTTGCAATTTTGAGCATAACACTTTCTCCCTTTCCTTAATCCGTTGTGAGATAGAGACACCTTCGACTTAGTGGCATCATATCAAGTTACTTTTCTTTACTTTCCAGAACTCTTTGTCTTTGACAAAAATTTTATCACGATTTTGCAGTATATCACCAATTTCCATCCAGCAGCACAATCTTTCTAGTAAGTCGGCAGCATGGCAACTTCTCCTGCTTGCCATGCAATGGGAGCCCGTGCTAATTATCTTATTAATAATTTAGACGAGATCAAGCCTTGGAGGTTTACCTGGAAATGAAAATTACTCGTGCTGAAGTCGAGCATGTCAGTCGTCTCGCTCGCCTGGCTTTGAGCGAAGCAGAGCTCGACTCTCTTACCGACGAGATGGACGCGATCCTCGACTATGTGGAACAGCTAAAAACTCTCGATACTGAGGGTATCGTTCCAACCGCGCATGCCGTCCCCATGGAGAATGCCTTTCGGCCGGACGAAATCAGACCCGGATTTACACCTGAGCAAGCTTTGAGCAACGCCCCAGATAGGGCAGACAGCGCGTTCCGGGTCCCACGGATCATCGAATAAACTTTTACTTTTGCACGGACAACTCTAATTATGACGATTTATGACCTGACCCTGGCAGAATTACGCGCCAGGCTCGACAATCGGGAACTCTCGGCAGTTGAGGTGACCAATGCCTACCTGAGTCGCATCGCGGCCACCAACCCGGCAGTCAACGCCTTCATTACGGTCTGCAGCGACACAGCCATTGCCGAAGCACAGGCCGCCGACCAGGCGCTCGCAATTGGTGAAGTTACGCCATTGACAGGTCTGCCGATTGCGGTTAAAGACATTTTCAACACCGCCGGCCTGCGAACCACTTGTGCTTCACGCATCTTGGGAAACTACATATCGCCTTATGACGCCACGGTAATCTCCCGCATCAAGGAGCAAAAAGCCGTCATCATCGGCAAGCTGAATATGGACGAGTTTGCCATGGGCAGTTCCAACGAGAACAGCGCTTTTGGCGCTGTCCACAATCCATGGAACCTCAAACATGTCCCAGGTGGCTCTTCAGGCGGCAGCGCTGCTTGCGTCGCGGCCCGCCAGGCGGTTGCAGCACTGGGTACTGACACTGGCGGCTCAATCCGGCAGCCAGCCTCACATTGCAGCGTGGTTGGGATGAAGCCGACCTATGGCCGCGTCTCCCGTTACGGAGTAGTCGCCTATGCCTCATCCCTGGACCAGGTCGGCCCGATCACCCGGAATGTCCGCGACTGTGCACTCCTGCTGCAGGCGATTGCCGGCCATGACCCGGCAGATTCGACATCGGTGAATACGCCGGTCCCCGATTACCAGGCTGGCCTGACCGGCGATCTAAAAGGACTGAGAATCGGCTTGCCACAGGAATATTTCATTGAAGGGTTGGATAACGATGTGCGCAAGGCCGTTGAGCAGGCAACAGCGACATACCGCGACCTCGGTGCCGAGGTTGTCGAAGTCAGCCTGCCGCACACCGCCTATGCCGTAGCCTGCTACTACCTGATCGCCACCGCCGAGGCCTCGAGCAATCTGGCCCGTTACGACGGCGTCCGTTACGGCCTGCGCGCCGACAACGCTGAAAATCTGATCGATATGTACATGCAGAGCCGGGCAGCCGGCTTCGGTGCAGAAGTCAAGCGTCGCATCATGCTCGGCACCTACGCTCTGTCTTCGGGATACTACGATGCCTATTATCTAAAGGCACAGAAAGTCAGGACCCTGATTCGCCAGGATTTTCTGGATGCATTCGAAAAGGTCGACACCCTGCTGACACCGGTGGCACCGACCCCGGCTTTTGCGTTGGGAGAGAAGCTGAATGACCCCCTGCAGATGTACCTGTCCGACATTTATACGATACCGGCCAATCTGGCGGGCACCTGTGCAATAAGCCTGCCGTGCGGCTTCTCTGCGAACAACCTGCCTATCGGCCTGCAGCTGATTGGCAAACCTTTCGATGAGATGACCCTCCTGCGTACGGCCCATGCCTTTGAGCAGGCAACGGAATGGCACAAACGGAAACCTGACTTTTAATCGCCGCAAAGGCTCCAGGTCAGAAGTAAGGTGAAATTATGTTTCTTTGTACCTTGGAATCCTGGCAAGAGGATTAATCAATGATTCAACGTTACGAAACTGTTATCGGTCTGGAAGTTCATGTTCAACTGACCACCAACACTAAAATCTTTTGCAGCTGCTCAACAGAATTCGGCCAGACGCCTAACTCACAGACCTGTCCGGTCTGCCTGGGTCTGCCGGGTGCACTACCGGTCCTTAACCGGAAGGCGGTGGAATTCGCTATCAAGACCGGGCTGGCGACCAACTGCCGGATTGCTCCACGTTCTATCTTCGCGCGCAAGAACTACTTTTACCCGGACCTGCCAAAGGGCTACCAGATCTCCCAATTTGAGTTGCCGGTCTGTGAACATGGCTGGCTCGACATCGAACTGGAAGGCGGTGACAGCAAGCGTATCGGCATCACCCGCGCCCACATGGAAGAGGACGCCGGAAAGTTGATACATGGCGACAAGCCTGAAGCCGCCGGCAGCTCGCTTGTCGACCTCAACCGGGCCTGCACGCCGTTACTGGAGATCGTCTCGGAACCCGACATGCGTTCATCTGAAGAAGCGATCGCCTACCTTAAGAAACTGCACCAGATCGTGGTGTATCTCGGTGTTTGCGATGGCAACCTGGAAGAAGGCAGTTTCCGCTGTGATGCCAACGTCTCGGTCCGGCCTTACGGCCAGGAAGCGTTTGGCACTCGCGCGGAGTTGAAGAACATCAACTCTTTCCGTTTTATCAAGCAGGCGATTGAATACGAAGTGGAGCGCCAGATCGACCTGATCGAAGGTGGCGGCAAGGTCATCCAGGAAACCCGGCTTTTTGACAGCAACACCGGCATGACCCAGTCCATGCGAGGCAAAGAAGAAGCCCACGACTACCGCTATTTTCCCGACCCCGACCTGGTACCGCTGGTGATCAGTCAAGAGTGGATCGAACAGGTGCGAGCCACGCTGCCCGAACTGCCTGATGCAAAACGCGCCCGCTTTGTCGAAGAGCTGGGTTTGTCTGCCTATGATGCCGAAGTTCTCGCCGCCGACCGTGCTCTGGCTGATTATTTCGATGCCTGCGTCATGCTCGCCAAGGACGCCAAGACCTGCGCCAACTGGATCATGGGTGACGTGCTGCGCAAGCTCAAGGAAACCGGAGAAAGCATTGCCGATGTACCGGTTTCACCGCAGCTCCTCAACGGCCTTATGGCACGGATAGCCGACAACACCATTTCCGGGAAAATTGCCAAAACCGTCTTCGAGAAGATGTGGCAAAGCGGTCAGACTGCCGACCAGATCATCAATGCGGAAGGCCTCAAACAAGTCACTGATACGGGTGAGATTGAAGTTCTTGTCGATGAAGTGATTGCCGCCAACCCGGACCAGGTAGCTGAATATCTGGGCGGCAAGGACAAACTGATCGGTTTTTTTGTCGGCAAGGTCATGCAGGCCAGCCAGGGCAAAGCCAATCCCGGCATGGTCAATCAACTTTTGAAAAAGAAACTTACAGGAAACTGAGAAAATGAGTAATTGTGATTTTTTCCCCAACGCCGGCGGCATCCGCCCGATCAAATATAGCGACGGCGTCATGCGCCTGATCGATCAGCGTCGTCTGCCCACTGAAGAGCTTTGGCTCGAATACACCGATTACCAGCAGGTCGCTGAAGCGATTCGCAGCATGGTGGTCCGCGGCGCACCGGCAATCGGCATTACCGCCGCCTATGGAGCCTATTTCGGTGCCCGTGACATCAAGGCGGAGAGCTACAGCGATTTTATCAGTGAATTTGATCAGGTTTGCGAGGTCCTCGCCGCGACGCGGCCAACGGCTGTCAACCTTTTCTGGGCCCTGCAACGAATGAAAAGCCTGGTGCATGCCAACGCCGATCAGCCGGTCGGCAACCTGAAAATCGGACTCGAGTATGAGGCGATGGCCATCAACGAAGAAGACATCCGCATCAACATGAAAATGGGACGACATGGCGCTGCACTTCTGCCGGACCAGGTACGCATCCTGACCCATTGTAATGCCGGTGCCCTGGCCACAGGCGGCTACGGAACGGCCCTCGGTGTTATCCGGGCTGCGGTGGCCGCTGGCAAGCAGGTTTCCGTGTTTGCCGATGAAACCCGTCCCTTCCTGCAGGGATCGCGATTGACCGCCTGGGAGCTTCAGCAGGACAGTATCCAGACAGTGCTGATCTGCGACAACATGGCCGGCTATCTGATGTCCAAAGGCGCGATCGATGCAGTGATTGTCGGCGCCGACCGTATCGCCGCCAACGGCGATGTTGCCAATAAGATCGGCACATATACCGTCGCGGTCCTCGCCAAAGAGCATAATATACCTTTCTATGTTGCAGCACCGATTTCAACCATCGACCTGCAGATCGCTGATGGCTCACTGATCCCGATTGAAGAACGCGACATCCGCGAAGTTACTCATATCGGCGAGCAACAACTGGCCCCCACCGGCATTGGCGTACTCAACCCCGCCTTTGACGTTACCCCGGCTCGGCTTGTCAGCGCCATCATCACGGAGCATGGTGTCGCCCGGGGCAACTACGCGGAACAACTGGCAGACTTTGTCCGCCAGGGTGGGTAATCGACTTGACCACTTTTGCAGAGAGCCCGTCCTGGCACGAGCAGCTTGCTGCCGGCAATGAAGTGGCCCTTGCTGTCACTGCAGCCGAAGCAGGCTTTGCGGAACCGGCAAAGACCGCAACCAACCTGGTTCTGCTACAGAAAGTTCTGGCAAACCCAGAGCTTGTCACTGGTCTTGCACTAAAAGCGTTGACGACTGCTGATCCGGACCAGGCGCTCAACAACCTCGAACGCCTGAGCGGAACCGTCGACAAAACGGATCTGCCGATTATTCTCTGCGACCAGACTTCTGCCGGCCAATTATTGACGATACTCGGTGCCTCTCCCTTCCTCTCCGGCATTCTCTGCCGGCGAGCCAGTTTTTTTGCTGGCCTGTTCCGCAAAAACCAGATCAAAATCACAAAAAACGAAGAGCAGATGTGTACAGAACTGCGCGGGCTGATCGCGGACGATGCGGATATGGCTGCATTGAAGCAAGGCCTGCGCACGTATAAGGCCCAGGAGATGCTGCGCATCGGCGGTCGCGATCTATGCGGCCTGGCAGAACTGGAAGAAGTTACGGATGAGCTCTCGTCTTTAGCCGCTGCGACCCTGCAAAGAGCGTTCGAAGTCTGCAGCATCCAGCTGCAGTCTGACTATGGTGTCCCCTTGCTTGATTCCGAGAAGGGAACTCCGGCAGAGGAAGCTGAGTTCACCATTTTCGGCATGGGCAAGTTCGGCGGTTGTGAACTGAACTTTTCTTCGGACATCGACCTGATCTATTTTTACAGCTCGGATCATGGCCAGACAACCGGGGTCACTGATCCTGTTCGCGGCCAACGCAATTGCATTTCGCTCCACCAGTACTTCGTCAAATTATCGGAAATGATTACCAAAGCGATCGGTCAGGCGACCGAAGATGGTTTCGTCTTCCGCGTTGATCTGCGTCTGCGCCCAGAAGGCAATCGAGGCGAAATGGCCAACTCTCTTGCTGCCGCAGAGATTTATTACGAGAGCTGGGGGCAAAGCTGGGAACGTTCAGCTATGCTCAAAGCCCGGCCAGTGGCAGGATCAAAAGCACTCGGCGAGCAGCTATTAAAACGGTTGGAGCCATTCATCTATCGTCGTCATCTTGATTACGCCATGATCGACGACATCAAGCTGATGAAGCAAAAGATTGATCGCAGCCTGACACGCGAAAAAGAAGGCGAGCTGAATCTCAAGCTGGGGTATGGAGGTATCCGGGAAATCGAATTCTTCATTCAGGCCCTGCAGCTTATCAATGCCGGCAAGAATCCGCACCTGCGGGAACGCAATTCTCTACGAGCCCTTCAACTGCTCTGTGCTGAGGCGCTGATTACCGCCGCAGAGAGAGACAACCTGACTGCCGCCTACCGCTTCCTGCGCACTGCAGAACATCGTATCCAGATGGTCCACGAACAACAGACGCACAACCTGCCGACCCGACCGCAAGAGCTCACTGCCCTGGCCAGGCGTTGTGGTTTCACTCGAGCCGACGAGTTCATGGCCGATCTGCAGAAGCACAGGGAAAAAGTCACAGCCGTTTTCCGCGACCTGTTTTATACGAGTGAAGAAGAATTGCCGTCACAAATCAGTCCCGAGGTTGCCTTCCTTTTCGACACCAACGCCGACCCTGATCTCTGCATGGACATTCTTGAAGAAAAAGGCTTTCGTCCTCCGGAGAGTGCCTACGAGAGCCTGAAAGTCCTGCGTCAGGGCGGCAGCAAATGTTACCTGACCGAACGGGCTCGCCGGCAACTTGACCGAATCGCACCATTGCTTTTCCAGGAAGTGCTGCACAGCCCCGATCCACGGATGGCGCTGGCAAATATGGAAAAGTTTCTGGAGACTTGTCAACGGGCGCGCGGTACCTATTACGCCCTGCTTGCGGAGAACCCGGAAATCATCAAAATTCTGGCATCCCTTTTTGCTACCAGCCAGTACCTTGCACGCAACTTTATCCAACACCCGGAGGTTCTCGACTCGCTGGTTTCGAGGAGCTATGCCCAGGATGTCAAGGAACCGGAGGAGCTTACCGCAGAACTGTCAGGGCATCTTGGCAACGCATCGCATTACGAAGACAAACTCAATACCCTGCGCCGCTTCCGAAATGAGGAGTTTCTGCGGATTGCCCTCAACGATATTCATGGCCACACACCTCAGGGCCAAACCACCCGACAACTCTCATTGCTGGCCGATGTCTGCCTGCAACAGGCATTGGCCATGGCACGAGAAGAGTTGCTGGAACGCTACGGTCTGCCGTTTTGCCAGGATGACAATAATGCATCCCACGAAGCTGAATTCGCGATCGTCGGCATGGGCAAACTCGGCGGCATGGAATTGAACTATCATTCCGATCTCGATATCATTTTTATTTACGAGGGCGCGGGGGAAACCAGGCCGGTTGAAGGGACCGACCCGAAACGGTTCAGACCCCAGACCAACCAACAGTATTTTGTACGTCTGGCCCAGAGAATCATCTCGATTTTAAGTTTGAGCACCCAGGAAGGACATGTTTACGAGATCGACACCCGTCTGAGGCCTTCAGGCAATCAGGGCCCGCTGGTGTCTTCTCTGCCTGCCTATCGTGAATATCACAAAAGCTCTGCCGCGCCGTGGGAACGTCAGGCATTGATAAAGGCCAGGGTGGCGGCGGGCTCGGCAAAGCTGGCAGCTAACTTTGACGCCCTGACTGCCGAGATCGTCTACGAGCGTCCCCTGCCGGACAATCTTGCGGAAGAAATCTACCGTTTGCGGCAGCGTATGGAGAAGGAACTCGGCAAGGAAGATAACCGGCATCGTAACATCAAAACCGGGCGCGGCGGTATGGTTGACGTTGAATTTATAGCCCAGTATCTGCAGCTGCTTCACGGCAAAGAAAACCGCGCGCTACGCTGCCGCAACTCGATGGATGCCCTGTTGATCCTGGAGAACGAAAATCTGATTTCGGCCCAGGACTATGAGGATTTGGCTGCCGGTTACAAATTCCTGCGACGTCTGGAAAACAAGTTGCGCCTGGTGCATGACCAGTCTGTTAACGAATTGACAGCCGATCCGGCAGCGCTCGCCAAACTGGCCCGACACCTTGACTACCCGGACATTTCCGGACACCCGGAAGCTTTATTCCTGGAAGATTACGCTAGAACAACGCAGACCATTCGAGAGATCTTTGACCGCATCCTGACACACACTGAGAATGCTTGAAAAAAATTATATGGAGGGAGCAGCAAGCACGTCCTGATTTGACGATGATGCCGGGAGCATTAGCCGTTTTCTTACAGAAAAAACCATCGTCAAGCACACCAAAGCAGAACATCTCTGCATCAACGGCGTTAAGGACTATGCGTCTTTTGCAACCCAAGGATTGGTCGTCACGTCGAGCCACGTGAGGCAAAGGTCGGTTGACAGAATGCCCTCTCTGGCACAGGCTCTTTCGATACAGATCTTTTCGATAAATCGTCGGAACATGTCGAAGTCATAGTCATTGGACGGCTTGAAGAGCACCCCGACGTGAGGTTGCAGTCTGCTCGAAGAATCTCCTGCAGGTATGCAATACAAGACCTCTGACTGAATTTTGAGAAACCTTCCCGCCAGCTTTACTTCAATATGCAGCATCTTGCCGCACGGTATTTCGTGCGCGCATGCAATGCGCCCGCCACGACCAGAGAGAGAAACCAGCTGACCTGCAAACCGGTTGTTATCAAGCTGCAGGTCAACGGCAGTTTCCATAGCAACCCGGATATGGCGACGGGGAATCGGGAACAAGTGGATTTCCAGCGAATGATACAGCTGAGTCAAGCAGATGGGGACCATCAGGAAACTTCCTACCGGAAGCGGCATGGAAGTCAACCAGATTACATGGGCGTCGTGCGCGGGCAAGCCAAGTCCGTGCTCGGCGATGATAACATTTGCCGCTGACAGATCCGCAACTGTAAAGAACTTCCAGTCGGCAAGGATACGACTTAAAAGCTTATTGAATTGCAGGTTGCGCGTCACAACGGCGACCTGTTTGATATCAGGCTGTCTGCCTCCCAATAACATCGTCTGTCTATCCCTGCTTATAGTATTGCCATCGGAATCAATGACAATCGCCTTACCGTCGTCTAAAGGTGATATCCAGCCATCAAGACTCCTGATTTTGCACTTCCATCAGCCTGATCATCTCAAGATCGAGCAGATGGCGTGGCTGCACATTGCTCAGGGAACGGATCATACTCCTCTTCAAATACCGGTTTTCCTTGTGCAAATCACTAATCAGCCGCTTCATCCTCTGGCGCTTCTGATCCTCCTGCCCCATCATGGGGCAGCCGCAATCGATGATCGGAAATTCGTTCTGGCAAGCCAACTTGATTATTTCCGATTCTTCCACATAGACCAGCGGCCGAATCAGCATATGCCGTTTGTTGTCCGCAAGCAACTTGGGGCTCATAGCTGCCAGAGTGCCGACATAGAATTGGTTCAGCAGCAGCGTTTCAATGAAATCATCGAGATGATGACCGAGAGCGATCTTGTTGCAGCCGAGCCGATCCGCCACGGTATAGAGGACACCCCGTCTCAATCGGGCGCAAAAGGCGCAATAGGAGGATCCAGGACGCAGTTTCTCAGCGATGATCCTGGAACAGTTCGTAGTTTCCATGTGAACCTGAAAACCGCAGCCTCTTAAATAATTTTCCAGAACATCTTTGCGATAATCGGGGAAACCGGCGTCTACATTGACCGCAATCAGCTCAAACTGCACTGGAGCGCGGCGGCGCAACTGGTTGAGAATGTGCAGCAGTGCGTAGGAGTCCTTGCCTCCGGAAACGGCGACGGCGATCCGGTCACCGCTTTCGATCAGCTTGAAATCACCGATAGCCTGACCGGTCAGTTTTTTGACTTTGCGAAACTGGGCGTTATTGAGCAGCAATGTCAGCAGCCTGTTTTATTCTGGCAAGAGAAGTCTGTTGATTAATCCATCGGGCATTTAACGATACACTTTGGAATATTTCAAGATGAGAATCTACGCCAGCCGCAAGGCTGGCGTAGCTGACGTTAAATTACAGGTCAGGTTTCCAGGACTCTTTCAAGTTAGTTTTCGTCCGGAAACGGCCCTTTTCCGCAATCTCTGCGTCAATCGGCGGATTTGATTGTGCGGCGTAAAGGACTACGCCTCCGCTCAAATCCTTGCTTTCCTTGACCTTGCGAAAAATTGCTCGTTTCCAGATCGAAAACTGCGGTCGTGCCAACCGGAGTTTCCGGATGGACACAAGTTAGTATCATTGGAAACTCCAGACAACATAAGCACCGTTTTCGATCCTGAATCTGGTAATCAGGGCCCTACAGAGTCCGAAGTAGCGCGGTGATCGGCATGGGTCGGTGCCAATCCGATAAACTTTCGACCATCTTCGAGGACCAGGTAAAAGACGGGGATCAGCAAGAGGGTGATGCCGGTCGCAAAGAGGATGCCGAAGGCCAGGCTGATCGCCATGGGCACAAGAAACTGGGCTTGCACACTGGTCTCCAGAATCATGGGCATGAGACCGAAAAATGTCGTCAGGGACGTGAGCAGAATCGGCCGAAAGCGCCTTTGCCCTGCCTCCATGAGAGCCTCTAATAAGGGCCTTCCCTGCCGTCGGATACGGTTTGTGTAATCAATCAGCAAGAGTGAATCATTGACGACCACGCCGGTTAACGCAACAATGCCGAACATGCTCAGGATACTCAGGTCGTATCCCATAATGAAATGACCGAGGATCGCACCGACTATCCCGAACGGGATCGCGCTCATGATCAATAACGGCTGGGAATAGCTGCGAAAAGGAACGGCCAGCAGTGCAAAGATAACGATCAGTACCAATTTGAAGCCGGTAAACATGCTTTCCATCGATTCCCGCCGATTCTTGTCTTCACCTTCCAGGTCATAACTCAGCCCGGGATAATCAGCCATGAGTTTCGGCAGAACCGTCGTCTTGATTTCGGCAACAATCTCTTCGGCGTTGGCAACATGACTGTCAACGGTCGCAGTGACGTTGATCACCCGCTTGCGGTCGGTCCGGTTGATCATGCTGAACCCGCGCCCCTCGACCAGTTTTGCAGCCCGGTCCAGAGGGATTTCCCCTCCTCCCGGCACCCTGATGCGCATGGTTTCGAGATCCCAGAAGTGCTGACGGCTCTTTTCCGGGTAGCGGACCAGGACCTTGACTTCGTTGCGCCCGCGCTGCAACCGCAGTGCCTCCGAGCCGTAAAATGCGCCACGCAACTGTCTGCCCAGGTCCTCTTCTGTAATGCCCAGGGTACGGGCTTCAGCCTTCAGATAAGCCTTAACTTCCCGCTTGCCCAGGGTGTAGTTATCGCTGATGTCACCCGTACCCGGATATGTGACAATAATTTCTTTGAGACGTTCGGCGGCTTCATCCAGAATCGCAAAATCTTCGTGTGCGAGCTGAATGTCGATATTGGCACCGAGCTGAATCAGATTAGAAGTAAACGTCAGTGTTTCCACTCCAACAATATCTCCCACCCGCTCACGCCAGCGGTTGGCAATCTCGGTTGCCGACACCTCTCGGCGTTCACTTGGAGTCAGGAACATCGAGATACTGGCAAGATTCGCACCTGAGCTGGAAAAAGCTCCGGCCGGGCCACGGTCGGCAACGGCCGAACCGATATTCGCGTAGATATGACGCATCACGGAATCGCCCTCCGGAAGCATCTGATTGTACTCGGCAACGACTTCCAGGCCGGCCTTGACGATCTGTTCCTGGATTTGCGTTGTCAATGCCACCGGGCTGCCAGGAGCCAGCTCAAGGGCCGCCTGAATGACATCGCTGTCAACGTCCGGCATGAAGCGGAACTTGACAACACCACCACCGACCAGGCCGACTCCAACCAGAAGTAGTACTGCGCAGGCCATCGCAATGGTCGTGTAGCGTTGCTTCAGGCAATAGGCAAGGGTCTTCTGATACGGCCCGTCTATGAATTTCTGCAGTGTCATGCCGAAACGCTGGCGGGCTTTATCGAGGCTGCCGAGAAAGCGCCCCGGCGCCTTGCGGGGCCGACCGAGCGCCAGATGCGCTGGCAAGATAAACAGGCATTCCACCAGCGATACCAGCAGGATCGTTATGACGATCGCCGGAATCACCATGATAAACTTCCCCATGATGCCACTGGTAAATAGCAGGGGCAGGAATGCCGCGACCGATGTCAGGATTGCAAAAACAACCGGTTGAGCAACCTCGATCGTGCCATCAATCGCGGCCTGCAGATAGGGTTTGCCGGACTGACGATGCTCATAGACATTCTCACCCACGACAATGGCGTCATCGACCACGATGCCCAGCGCCATAATGAATGCAAACAGCGAGATCATATTAATCGAAATATCGATCGCCGGCATGAGGAGCAACGCGCCGCAGAAAGAAATGGGGATACCAAGCATGACCCAGAGAGCCAGGCGGATTTCAAGGAAAAGTCCGAGAATGATAAAAACCATCACCAGGCCGATCAGGGCATTCTTTACCAGCAGGTCCTTGCGACTTTTAAAGAGTTCCGAATTGTCGTTCCAGGTGGCCAGGTCGACCGAAGCAGGGAGTTGGCGACGTTTGGCCTCAACAAATTTTTTGACAGTATCGGAAATTTCCGTCGGCTTCTGGTCTCCGACGCGATAAACCTTGGCCATGGCAGCCGGCAGCCCATCGAAGAGACCGAACTGGTCGGTTTCCTCGAAACCATCTTTAATCGTCGCGATATCTCCCAGGGTGACTTCTGTGCCGTCCATCGTCGTCAGCATGACGATACTGGCGTATTCGCGACCGACATAGCGCCGTTCCTTGGTTCTGACAAGAATCTCACCGGAATCGGTTCTAATGGATCCACCGGGCAGATCGATAGATGCCAGACGTACCCGCTGGGCGATCTGGTCAAAACTCAGCCCGTAGCGGCGCAGATTGGCCTCATCGATCTCAATGGAGATTTCATAGGGCCGGACACCACTCAAATCGACCTGGGTGATTCCCGGCTCAAGCAACAGCTCGTCTCGAACCTGTTCAGTCAATTCTCGCAAACTGCGTTCCGGCAGGTCGCCGAAAACCACCACCGAAATCACCTCACGACGATTGAGCATCTTGCTGACCACCGGTTGTTCGGCATCCTTCGGGAAGGTCGTGATCCGGTCGACCTCGCTCTTGATATCCTGCAGGACCAGGTCAATATCCGCATCGGTTGTGACTTCTGCCGTGACGACCGCGTAACCTTCGGCAGCCACTGACTTGATCTGCTTGATGCCGTCAACTCCGCTCAGGTTCTCCTCAATTTTAAGGATGACGCCTTCTTCAACCTCCTCCGGTCCGGCACCGGGGTAAGCCACACTGACCTGAACACGGTCAAGGGCTATATCCGGAAAGACTTCCTGCTTGATGCTGAAGCCCAGAATCAGGCCCCCGACGATGAAGACCAGCATCAGCAGGTTGGCGGCGACGTGATTCTCCGCCATCCAGCGAATGGCGCCGTTCATTGCCTGACCTCTCTCAATTGCGGCCGCAGCAGCATGCCTTCAGCGGCTCCGGAAAGATTCGTCAGGACAATCCTTTGCCCTGCATCCAGCCCGGAGCTAACCAGGATTTCCTCACGCTCGCGACGTAGAATGTCTACTTCGCGAATACGCAGCCGGTTTTCATCATCGACAATCCACACGGTATCATTGTCGTGCAATGCACCATATGGCACCGCAAAGACATCAGCAATTTCCTCTCCCTGCAGATAGACATCAACAAACATGCCGGGCAGGAGGTTATTCAGTAGATTCACGCCCTTGTCGTCCCTGGCAACCGGATCATCAACCGTCACCACCACACGTGCCATACGGTTGCGCGGGTCGATCTCGCCCAGAGCGCGGGTTATCACTCCTTGCCAGCGATAGGTTTGTCCTCCTGACTGCAATTCAACCTGTGCCGATGAACCGTTCTGCGCCGTACCGTTGCGCGGCACCTGCAACCAGGCCAGTTCATCGAGGGGAAGCGGTACAACAACCTCTACCTGGTCTGTCCCGGCAACTGTCGCCACGGCTGTCCCCGCATTGACAAATTGATCAATCTCGAGTTGCTCACTGCGAACATAGCCGTTGAACGGTGCAACCACTCGGGTCCGCTGCAGGTTGATTTCGGCCTGTTTGACACCGGCTTGCGCTGCACCGCGCTGTGCCCTGGCACTTTTCAACTGGGGTTCATACACCACCAGCGGATCGGGCTCTTCACTGGCTTCCGGGTTCAGGGCTCGCCATTCCTGGCTGGCCACTTCAGCGAGTTTCTCGTTGCGCAACAGCTCGAGTTCAGACTGGGCCAGATTGAAACGGGCCGATTCTATTGCCAATTGATAGTCGACATCCTCGATGGCAAAAAGCAGCTCACCTTTACGAAGCATGCCACCGGCAACCATTTGTGGAGAGATCTCACTGATTCGGCCTTTGACCTGCGGCACAATACTGACCTCGTAGCGCGCCTGCACAGCTCCGGTAGCCCTGACGACAACCTGATGGCTGGATTTAATCAATTCTGCCGCATCGACTAAAGGCCCGAGATAAGGAGTCTCGTGAGGTTTGGGTGACTTGCGTGACTTGATCATTACAAAGGTCAATCCAAGGGCGATTACAATCACCAGGAATGGCAGAAGAGCTCTTTTCATTTTCATCGCTGCTTATCCTTTTCTACCTGCAGACGTGAATTCATCTCGTGCTGCATCCAATCCCCGCCGAGCGCCCGTGCCAGACTGATGCGGTCGGCAAGCAGCTGTCGTTGTGCACCCAGAAGGCTGCTGCGGGTCTCGGCGTCGGCACGCTGAGCAGTCAGCACGGGGAGATAGTCAACCAGACCGACGAGATAACGTTCGGTCGACAAACGCAGGGTTGCCCCGGTCGCCTGTGCGGTTTCGGCCAGGCGTTCGATACGCTGCTCTGTTGTAAAATTGTTTACCAATGCATCCTCGACTTCCTGAAAGGCCAAGAGAACTCTTTGTTGATAAGCGGCAACCGCCTCCCGCAGTAACGCCTCGTTTCTGTCAACCTCGGCACGACGGCGACCTCCATCAATCACTGGTAAAGCCAGGTTTCCGAGCAGGCTCCAGAATTCACCCTTGATCAGAGCGGTGGTGACCTCCTGCCGCAGGGATCCGTAATTGCCGGACAGACTGATTGCGGGAAAACGATCGGCTATCGCCGCAGCAACCCTGGCATCAGCGGCTGCAACCCGCTGCAAGGCGGCGAGAAGATCGGGGCGCTGGCTGATCAGGTCTGCAGGAATGCCGACCCTGAACAATGCGGGAGCGGCGGGAAGTTGCGCGGTACTGCCGCCGGGGCTACGCTCAGGATAACGACCGAGCAGAACACCTGTAGCGTGTTCCGCTTCAGCCAGTCGTGCTTCGAAGAGATGGCGGGACGCCTGTGCCCCGGCCAGGCTCTGACGGGCCTGATACATATCAACCGCCGGAACCAACCCTTTGCTATAGCGGCTTTCAACCCGTGCAGCCGTATCGGAAAATGAGGCAACTATCTGGTCAGTCAGCGCCAGTTGCGCTCGCTGCTCAACAGCAAGAAAGTAGAGATCGGCTAAACGCGCTGAAAGGCCCAGGTAAAGCGTCTGCACATCTTGCCTGCTGGCAGTCACCTCAAGACTTGCCGCCCTGCTCTGCGCTGCAAGCTTCCCCCACAGATCAAGCTCATAACCGGCGGCCAGAGACAACTGCTGACTGTTGCCGGTGAAATTATCTGCCACGCCAGGCTGGCGTGAGCGACTCAGGATCCCTCCCGCAGAGAGTGTTGGAGATTGCACGCTGCGGGTAATCCTGAATGCAGACTCGACCTGCTCCAGGCGGGCAAGCGACTGGGACAGCTCCAGGTTATGCGCGAAGAGCTCTGTCATCAACCGGTTGAGATGTTCATCATTGAAAACCTGCCACCACTGATCGAGCGGCAAACCGGGCTCTGCGACGGCCTGATTCTCCAGGTACTCCGGTGGAGGGTCAATTGGCAATGTCGGCCTGGTCGGATTATGCAATGAGCATCCCGCCAGAAGCATTATCGCGAAGAGTGCAACGATGCGCAGCGTCATTTTCGCGCCTCCATGCCAGCCACAGCGAAGTCAAGGAAATGCTCAACCAGGTCAACGACAGGGATATCGATACTGACGCCCTCGGGCACGATAGCGTAACGTTCATGACAGCGCATGAGATGACTCAGGGAACCGATCGTGAAATGTACCCGCCAGAAAAGAGCCTGCCGCGACACACCGGACAGCGAGAGCTCGAGCGCCTGAAACAGTCGATTCAACAATGGCTCCATATGACGCATGAAAATCGCCATGGCGACTCCACGCGGTTCGGCGAGCATCCTGCCAATCAATGCGATGAAGTCCTCGGCATCGGAGCCCTGTTGACGCAAACGCAGGGTTGGCTCGATGAATGTCCGCAGGATATCGCGGCAGCAAGGTACTTCACCAACCTGCTCCGCCTGCTTCAGCAACCTTTCAAGCTGCCCGAGGCGAGCCTCATTCAGTGGAGTTAAGCGGTGATCGATGACTGCTTCAAGAAGCGCCTCCTTGCTGCCGAAGTGATAATTAACCGCAGCCAGGTTGACCTTGGCCGCAGCGGTGATACTGCGCAGTGAGGTCGCATGATAGCCGTTCCTGGCAAAATGGTGCTCCGCGGCATTGAGGATTCTCTGCTTGGTATCCGGTTGGCTCATTGGGTTACTTAAACTCCGAAGAGAAGATACATGCCTATGTGAACTTGCAAAGAGGTCACAATTAAACATATGTTTTAAACGTTTGTTTTAATCAGGTCAAGCCAATTATTACAACATGCCAAAAGCCCAGCTCACTGCTTCTCACCCGCTCGAGCCAATCCTCATTCATGTCGTTGTCTACAGCTGTCCGTGTTTCACCGGTTCCATCATTGCCCAGCATAACCGTCAATAAATTCAGCTATCTTCGTTGCGGCGGACAGCATTCATGCTAGCCTTTAAGCTGAGTCCGTAAGTTGTTCACAGACCCTGGACATTTCTTGCGAAGGATACGTTCTCATGTTCACCTGGAAACGTTTGATTCTGGCCTGCGGAATCACCCTCCTGCTTGCCCTGCTCTTCATTATGCTGGTCTTGCCCGGCATGATCACAGATCGCGCCAGTCAATGGGTCGAGGCAGAGACCGGACGGGCTCTTCAAATCGAATCGATCAGCATCAATCCTTTCAGTCTCAGCGCTGAGGTCCGTAACCTTCAGTTGAGTGATTCGGATCATGCCAGGCCATTCATCTCATGGGAGCTGCTGCGCTTCTCTCTGAGTATCTCGTCGCTCTATCATCGGGCACCGGTAATCGACGAGCTGCGCCTCGACAAACCTTATCTCTACCTGGAAAGGTTGAAGGCGAACCGCTTCAACTTCAGTGACTTGATCCCGGAACAAGCGGAGGAAACTCCTGACAAACCGGCAGACCAACCGTCCCGTTTCTCAGTTAACAATCTCTCGATCAACAGTGGTCAGATCGACCTTGTCGACAGCAGCCTCGATGAACAGGTGAAACATTCGATTCGCGACCTGCAGCTGGTCCTGCCGACCATCGGCAACCTCCCCTACATGGTGGAAAATCCAGCAAAGCCCTTGTTCCGGGCCGCGATCAACGATTCATTCATAAATCTCGAGGGGGAGCTCAAACCATTCAGCGACATTCAGGAGATGCAGTTTGACCTGAACCTTGACAGCATCGACCTGCCTTTCTATCTCGGCTACGTTCCGATCACCCTGCCGGTCGAAATCCACAACGGCAAGCTCAGCCTCGACCTCGACATCCTTTATCGGATCTCGGCCGAAACAGGCGCTGAACTCGAATTAAGCGGACGGATAGACCTGGCGACACTCGATATCCGGGATCTGCAGCAGGAGCAGCTTTTCTTCCTGCCGCTGCTGCAGGTCGACATCGCTCCGTCACAGCCATTGAAGCAGCAACTCCATCTTGCTGCCGTACGTGTCTACAATCTCGAAGTTCAGCTGAATCGCGACAACCAGGGGGAATGGAATCATGCGCGCATGGTGCCGGCAAAAGCCGAGAAGGCCCCTGCCGAGGATCAAGAGGACAGTAAGACACCCTTCAAACTTCTGGTCGATACGCTCAACATCCGTGACGGAGTGGTGTTCTTCAAGGACAATTTCCCTGTCGGTGGTTTCCGAACCGTCGCCCGGGAGATCAATATTGATGTCAATCATTTCGCTCTTGATGCGCACGACCCGATCCCCCTTGCTTTATCTCTGGCAACCGACCGGGATGAGACCGTCAAGATCGATGGCCACTTTCTGCTCAATCCCTTCAGCCTGGACCTGCAGACCGAGGTTCGCGATATCCCCCTGGACGCCTACGAAGCCTATTACCAGGACGCCTACTCCGGACCACTTGGCGGAAAACTCGGGCTTCAGTCGAGTCTTGTAATCAGTCCGGAACACCCGCTGCTGATCAGCGGCGGCAGGCTCAGGTGGCAGGATGCCTACCTGGCATTCAACGAGAGCGAAGGGCTGGGGATTGCCCTGGTCGATATCGCCGATCTCTCCTTTGACCTTGGCAAAAATCGCCTGGAGGTAGGGACGGCACGCTACGAAGATGGTCAGGTCAACTTTTCACGGAGTACAGCAGGGCACTGGTCCTTCCTCTCCAGGAACTTCCCGATACTGGCCAAATTAACAGAGGCTCCAGACGAAAAACCAGAACCTACAGTCACAAAAGAAGGCCCGGAATTCAGCTACCACATCAGAGAATTGGAGGTCAAAAACTGGGCGTTCAAAGTCAACGACAAGCTCCCGGCGACTCCGGTCAGACTGGAAGCCGACGATTTGAACCTGACCTTCAGCAACCTGGCGGCGCCGGAGAAAATCGAGAGTCCATTTGCATTCTCGACGACGTTCCAGCGCAAAGGGCAGATCGAGATCACCGGGGCAGCCTCGCTCGTCGACGAATCGGTCAGGATGAAAGCCCGGCTCAAGCAGATTCCGCTGGCTCCCTTCGCACCCTATGTCGCCGAACAACTCAACCTGGTCCTCGCCGACGGCTATATAGATGCACGCTTGAACAGCGCCGTCGATGCCGGCCCCGGACCGTTGAAAGTGGCTTTCGACGGCGACGTCGGCATCAACCGTTTCTACCTGCTCGACAGCCTGCACCGGGAGGACCTGCTGAAATGGGAGAACCTGCAGATTGCAGGCATATCAGCAAAAATGCAGCCTTTGGTCCTGGAAATCGATTCAATCACCCTCAGCGAGTATTTTGCCAAGGTCCTTATTGATGAAGACGCCAACCTGAACCTGACACAGGCCTTCCGCAAGCAGGAAATGACTGACACGCCAGGCCTGCAGGAGACCACGATCGCAACAGACGCGCAAAAGTCCGCGACAGAAAAGAGCCTCGTCGAGCCATCAGCACCGGCAAACATCGGCATCGGAACTGTCACCCTGCAGGGCGGCCGCGTTGACTTCACCGACCGCAACCTGCCGAGACCGTTTCACGCCGACATGCGGGAACTGGGCGGCCGTATAATGGGTTTGAGTTCAGCACCGGAAACCCGCGCCACGGTCGACCTGCGCGGCAGCTTGCGCAACCAATCACCTCTGGAGATCAGCGGCGTCATCAATCCCCTGGCGCAAGATCTTTTCCTCGATCTCAAGCTGAAATTTGAGGATATCGAGCTGAGCCCTCTATCCGCTTACTCCGGCACCTATGTCGGTTATTTGATTGAGAAGGGCAAACTTAACCTGGAGCTGGAATATTACATTGAAGAAGGTCAGCTCAAGGCCCGCAACGCGATATTCCTCGACCAGTTCAATTTTGGCAAAGCCGTTGAGAGTGACAAGGCGATCAGCCTGCCGGTCAAACTGGCCGTTGCCCTGCTCAAGGACAGAAGAGGTGAGATTCACCTCGACATCCCGGTGTACGGCAGCATTGATGACCCACAGTTCAGCATCCCCGGGGTGGTCTGGACGGTCATCAAGAACCTGTTGGTCAAGGCAGCCACCTCGCCCTTCGCCCTGCTCGGCGCCCTGGTCGGGGCAGGTGATGAGGACTTCAGCATCGTGAGTTTCGAGTACGGCTCTGCACGCCTGAGCAGTGCAGAAAAGGACAAGCTGCAGCGCATGGCGCAGGCCCTGGCAGACCGGCCGAGCCTCGAGGTTGAAATCAGCGGTTATATCGACCCGGACAACGATGCCGAGGGTTACCGCAGGGAACAACTTGCCATGCAGATCAAGCGTCTCAAGTACCTCGACCTGGTCAAGGAAGCGAAGCTGCCCGAAGGTACCAGGGAGGAGGACTTGGCCGTCACTGCCGAGGAATATGCCGACTATCTCTGGCAAGTGTACCGCGAGGCAGATTTTCCAAAACCTCGCAGCTTCATCGGAACAACAAAGAAACTTTCTGAAGCTGAGATGGAAAAACTGATCTATGCCAACACTACGGCCACCGAGGACCAGCTGGCGGACCTCGCCGAGGCCCGTGCAGTGTCCGTACAGAACTTCTTGATCGAAGAGGGACAGCTGGCCAGGGAGAGGGTTTTTTTAAAGATGTCAGATATCAAGGCGGCCCCCGACCAGGAGACCGACACTCGCGCCCGGGTCGAACTCGACGCAACAGTTCGTTGACTTCACTGGCGAAATCATCAGATTCAAAAGAAATAATAGAAGCCTGTTCATGTATAGCTTTTTGCGTTATCTTGGCCGGCAACTTACCTGAGCGCGCAAGGAGTCAACATCATGTTCACCCGTATCATTCTTTTTGCTCTGATTGTCGGCCTGATTTACCTTAATTACACAACTCCGCAAGCTGAAGACCACAAGGCCTTTTTGCTTGCCCAACTGCAGCAGGGCTATCCCATTTCCGATGAGATGCAAGAACGAATCTGGAGAGATATCGACTATTCAAACTTCATGGTCTGTTCATTCATGAAGACCCGTGAAGACAGCAAGATGATTTCTTCCGGCTACCTGAAGAAAGTCAATCTGGTCAACGCAAAGTGGATCGATGAAACCAGGGCAGTCCTGCAAAACCAAGCAGAAAGCTATTCATCGATCCGGTGAAAGCCTGCTGACAGGCAAAAACCCATCAGAGATAAAGTTCTGTAATCGTGGCTAACCTTGATCTTCTCTTCAACAAGCTAAAAAAAATCGACTGGCGACTGTTGACGCGCCCAGTCATACTCAGCATCGTGGTCGGCTTGGTCACTGGCAGCGCCGCAGTCCTTTTCTACTTCGCCACCAATAGTATCGAGCATCTTTTCCTCAGCGACCTGTCTGATTATCATCCGCCAAGAGAGGGCGCAGAGGCGATGCTTGCCATGGGTGATCAGATGATTAACACCCTGGCCATGGATCACCGCTGGTTTCTTTTTCTGGTTCCGGTCATTGGCGGCTTGATATCCGGATTTCTGGTCTTCAAATTTGCTCCGGAGGCCGAAGGGCATGGCACTGATGCTGCAATTGACGCCTTTCATAACAAGGGCGGCATCATCAGGGGGCGGGTCCCGATCATCAAAGGTCTTGCTTCCATGGCGACGATCGGCACCGGTGGCTCTGCCGGCCGCGAAGGTCCGATTGCGCAGATCGGCGCCGGTTTCGGTTCATTCATCGCCAGCAAGCTTAAGTTAACCTCTACCGACCGACGGATACTGTTGCTGGCCGGTATGGCAGGTGGCATCGGCGCAACTTTCCGCTCTCCCCTGGGCGGCGCCCTGTTTGCTGTCGAGGTGCTTTACAAGAATCCAGAATTCGAACACGAGGGTCTGATCCCTGCGATCATCTCGTCGATTACAGCTTTTTCCTTATTCGGCGCAACCACCGGATGGCAGCCGTTACTGGCAACGCCACATTTCACCTTTGAGCGCCCTCAGGAGCTGATATTTTTCCTGCTGCTCGGTATCAGCTGCGCACTGCTCGGAAGACTGTACGTAAAGTGTTTCTACGGAGTACAGAACCTTTTCAGACAGTGGGATTTCCCGGTTATGCTCAAGCCCGCTGTCGGCGGCTTCCTGCTCGGCCTGCTGGCCATGGTGGTCCCTCAAGTGCTCGGCTCAGGCTACGGCATGGTGCAGGCCGCCCTTTACGGCAAGGTCGCCCTCTGGGTTATGCTGGTTGTCGCCCTGGCCAAGATTGTTGCCACCAGCCTGACCATTTCCTCCGGAGGCTCCGGGGGTGTCTTCGCTCCCAGCCTGGTCATCGGCGCCATGCTCGGCGGAGCTTTCGGCGCATCTGCGGAACTGCTCTTTCCAACCATGGTCCTTGACCCGCGGGCCTATGTCCTTATCGGCATGGCCGGTTTTTTTGCCGGCGTCTCCAATACACCGATTGCTACCCTGATCATGGTCAGCGAACTGACTGGCAATTACGGTCTGCTGGCACCATTGATGCTGGTCTGCACCGTGGCCATGATCGTTTACCCGCGCAATTCGATTTATCAGAAACAGGTAAAAAGCCGCATCGATTCACCGGTTCATCTCGGTGAATTCATCGTCGATGTCCTGGAAGGCATAAGGGTCAAGGACCTGCACGAGCATGGCCGCAAACCGACCCTGATTGCCGAGGGCATGCCCTTGCCGCAGATTCTCGAGAAGATTGCCAATAGCGAGGGAGCTTACTACCCTGTGGTTGACGATCAGTTGCGCATGACCGCCATCTTCTCCGTAAATGACATCCGCCGAATCCTGGCCGAGGATCTTCCCCCCAGCCTGATTCTGGCCAGAGATATCGCCATATCCCGCGTCATCACGATTACTCCCGACGAGTCCCTCACGGAAGTGATGCGCAAGCTTTCCATTCGCGGCCTGGAAGAAATACCGGTCGTTGCAGATGACGCCCCCCAGCAAGTTCTTTTTATGCTGACCCGCCGTGCAGTTCTGGCCCGCTATACTGCTGAGCTGGAAAAAAAGAAAGAGCATTACAAGACGGAATATTAACCAAAAGAATCTCTGCATATTCAGAGCTCATATTGACCATGACGACCGTTAAAAGTTTAAATCTTGCAGGCATTGCCGATATTCTGGCGAATCATCAACCCGAGGTACTGGCAGCAGGCAGCCGAGGGCACGCTGCCGTCAGCATGATCTTCAAAGAAGGTTCGCTCTCTCCGGAAGTCCTCTTTATCATTCGCTCAGAGCATGATCAAGATCCCTGGTCCGGGAACATAGCTTTTCCCGGTGGGCGACTGAATCAAGAGGGTGAAACACCGCGGCAGGCTGCCGAACGCGAGACCTTCGAAGAGTTGGCTCTTGATCTGACCCAGGCCAGATATCTTGGCCGCCTCAATGATCTCTACGGAGCGACAATGCCGGTACTTGTCTCATGTTTTGTCTATAGGCTTCTGGAACCGGCAACCTTGCAGCCCAACCATGAGGTTGCCGCGACCTTCTGGTCGCCACTTGCGAGACTTTTGGAATCTGAGCGTCAGCAGCAAAGGACTTTCTTTTATCGTGGAGAAGAACAAACTCATCCCGTGGTTCAACTGCTGGAAAATCAGCAACCGCTTCTGTGGGGAATAACCTATCGATTGATGCATGGCTTTTTTGAATTGTGTGGTCTTGATTTCGGCTCACCGGAACCGACAGAGTCAGGTTTGTCTTGACGCAATCGCTTGCCTCACCGTGATTCTGCGTTAGAATTCCAACAACTGTTCGGTGTCCGTCCGGAAACTCGGGAGGGCACAAATGCAGTTTTCGATCTGGAAACGAGCAATTTCTCGCAAGGTCAAGGAAATCAAGGATTTGAGCGGAGGCGTTATCCTTTACGCCGCACAATCAAATCCGCCGATTGACGCAGATATTAAGTAAAAGGGCCGTTTCCGGACGAAAACTAATTGACGAAAGAGAGAGCCGATGCATAATCGCCGCTTCCGTAGAATTCCTTTTGAGGCTGAAGTGACGTTGAACATAGGTCATGATATCTGGCCAGGCGAACTCCTTGATGTTGCAATGAAAGGGGCTATGGTTGGCACGGACAGACCACTGCCTCTCCCCCTTGGGGCCAATTGCAGCCTCTGCATTTCCTTGCCGGGGACGCCTATCTCTCTCGACTTTCAGGCTGTGCTGATCCATTGCGAAGGCCACCATTACGGTTTCAGATTCATCAGCGAAAATCTGGAAACCTTTACCCACTTGCGTAAACTGATCGAACTCAACACAGGTGATGCAGAAGCGACCCGCAGTGAATTATCCGCCTGGCTCTGCGAGTGATCAGTCCAGGCCGGCGGGTTCATGACGTTGGATTGCTTGCCGGCTAAAGATGCATTCTGCGCCATTCAATTAGAGAAGCTAAGAACGTAAATCTCTATTTCGGCATGCCCTGGAAGCTCCATAGAATCAGGGGTCTCAAGTTTTCAATGTGCCTTAAAACCACTGCCCACATGGA
Source organism: Desulfuromonadales bacterium (assembly GCA_014860225.1). Classification (GTDB taxonomy): domain Bacteria; phylum Desulfobacterota; class Desulfuromonadia; order Desulfuromonadales; family BM103; genus M0040. The sequence continues at coordinate 191,431 of JACZKE010000052.1, read as the reverse complement.
AGAAAAAGACAAGACCTGAGCCTTAAAAAATGTTATAAATGTGCCGGCTAAATCTTTCGTATAAATTGAGAACAAGGGAGGTTTTATATTATGGGACTCATTGACGTGCAAAAAGCGATCAAGGACTCCATCCAGACCGAAAAAGACGCCATGGATTACTACAAATATGGTGCAGAGCGGATGGCGGAAGACAAAGCCCGCCACACTTTCGAGATTCTCGCACGGGAAGAATATCAACACGCCGAATCCTTTTACAGAATCTATCCCGGAGATGACATCACATCTTTTGAGGAATTCATGAATGCACCACCGAACACGGCTTCTTCCTGGTGGAAGAACCTTCAAAGCCTGATGGTACAGGATTTTGACGAGCGTAAAGCATTGGAGCTCGCAATTGAGCAGGAAGATGCGCTGGAAAAAAGCCTGCGTGAGATGGCGGCAAAGATGGAGGACCCCGATATCGCAAGGGTCTACCTGGCGAATGCGGTCTCGACTCATAACCACTTGGAACTGGTAGAAGATGACTACAGGGCCATGCTCGGCATGAGTGGCTGATTCTTCCCGCTGAGATATATTTTAAAAAGCTAAAGGCCGCCTCGAAATGGGGCGGCCTTTTTATCTTTGATCATGGCCAGTTATCATCCAACTCAGGATCGCTTGAACGCAGTTTTCGATCTTGTAATGTGTAATTTTTCGCAAGGTCAATGAAATTAAGGATTTGAGCGGAGGTGTCGTCCTTACACCGCACAATCAAATCCGCGGATTGACGCAGAGATCGCGGAAAAGGGCCGTTTCCAGACGAAAATCAGGCTATTCCACGCTTTTGCGCATATAACGTCAAATCAACCCGATTATTGATTCCAAGCTTACGATAAATATTATGGACATGTATCTTGACCGTTCCTTCACTCACGATCAGCTTACCGGCAATCTGCTGATTGCTCAAGCCGCTGGCCACACACTGCATCACCTCAATTTCCCGGGCTGTGAGGATTGTGACAAGTCTCCGCATCCCGGCTTCACGTTGCAGCATCTTTTCAAACGCATGTCCGATCGATTCTTTCTCCATCCACAGACCACCGGCCGCCACCTTCTGCAGACACTGCACCAGTAAGTGAGAGGGCATATTCTTCAGTACTACGCCCTTGACACCAAAACGCAGGGCATCAATCGTCTGTCCTTCATCCATGGCTACTGTCAAGATAATGATCTTAACCTCCAGCGAGCTATTTTTCAGCTCATTGATCAGCTCCAAGCCACTCCGATCAGGCAGATTAATATCAATAACCAGCAGGTCCGGCTGATGTTTCCGTACCGCTTGCACCGTTTCAGCAGCGGTAGTGCAAACGTCAAGGAGAGTCAGTTCTGACTCAGATTTAAGCAGTTGAGCCAGCCCGAGTAAAGAGAGCGGATGGGGATCTGCAGCAACTAACGTGACAGCCATTTAATCTCCGGATTCAATAAAATTGCATATTTTGTGGCAGGATATTTCGCGATTTTAAAAGCCTGACAGTGGAATCTGTCGAAAGATACCTCCGGTTCCGGGGAATAGTATCAAGTATCAAGTCCCTGTACCAACCACAAAAAACATTTTTACAACCTTTATCACCCAAAGGTATAACGAAGTGTATACGCCCTTTAACCTATAGATAAATTGTCTTCGAGAGTTAAACAGATAGAATGGCACTACAATCGGAGAATACCATGAACCGTATTGACGAAAAAAGAGCTTCGCAGCGTATTCAGGTAGAGATGCCAGTTTACATCGGACATGAAAAAGCCGTTACGCGCGATGTCAGTTCGACCGGCATTTATTTCCTGACCGATCAGTCCTTTGTTGAAGGGGGGGATCTGAACTTTTCGCTGGATCTCAGCTACGCCCTGCCGGGAAAGCCGGTCAAGCTCTATTGCCAGGGTGAAGTCATTCGCATAGAGCGGCATGGCGAAAAATTCGGTATTGCTGCAAAGATAAATGACTTTCAGTACCTTCACTAAAGATTTAAACAGGACGTGATCGCAAAACAGAAGAATATTACTGATTTTATAAACAGTTGAATATAAACCTGCAGCAGGACATAGGGAGACAAGACCATGGCCAACGAAAACACTCTTAATCAAGATACAGCGGCAGCCGCCGGTGACGTCGAGACAACCATTGCGAACATGACCCTTCCGATACCTGCTCCAGGGCAAACCGAAGTGATAAAGCTGGAAGCTGGACAGATTGTTCAGGTTCCGTTTGATCTCACCAACCAGACGATCGTCCCCTCCGGCAACGATCTGCGCATCGAATTTGAGAATGGCGCGGTTCTGGTCCTTGAAGATTTTGCAGTTTTAGCCGATCAGGGACAAGCGCCTCTGTTTCTGCTGGTTGATGGCAGCATCGTTCCAGGTGATGTGATCCTCACTGCGTTGACAGAGACACCGGAAGAGACTGCAGCCGGTGCATCGGCTGCGGGCGGCGGCAGCCACCAATACGTTGATGACATGGGCAATACTCTTGAAGGTATCGACAAGCTTGGTGCCCAGGATCCGGACCCCTTTGGTGCTACAACACTGCAGGTGCAGGAGGATGAGCAGACGCCTATTGTGGAGCCTGAGCAGACGCCTATTGTGGAGCCTGAGCCTGGCAACAATCCTCCTGTAGCATCGGATGACAGTTACATCATCCCGATCGTCCCAGGAAATCCAAATGTGACCATAGAGGCCCTGCGCGGCCTTCTCTCGAATGACACAGATCCTGATGGCGACGCCATCACCATTACCAATATCAGTGCATTGCCTCCAGGCATTCAGGTTAACGCTGAAAATGGCTCTTTAACCATTGAAGGTTTAGTTGAGGCGTACAAGGCTTTGGGAGAAGGGGAAGAATCTGCTCCGATTACCTTTGAATACACAATCTCCGATCCGAGCGGTGCTTCAGATACGGCGACAGTATCGTTTGTGTTTATCGGCGTCAACGACGCGCCCGATGCGGTCAACGACGCGGCCACGGTCAACGAAGGCGGCACGGTAACAGTCCTGACCACCACGGCCAGCTCGGTCCTCGCCAACGACACCGATCCGGATGGCGACTCGCTGACGGTGACCAGTTTCACCCAGGGCACGAACGGCACGGTCACGGTCAATCCCGACGGCACCTTCAACTACGAGCATAACGGCAGCGAGACCACCAGCGACAGCTTCACCTACACCATCAGCGACGGTCAGGGCGGCACCGACACCGCTACGGTCAATATCACCGTCAACCCGCTCAACGACGCGCCCGATGCGGTTAACGACAGCTACCAGACCAACGAGGACACCCCGCTGGTCATCACCGTGCCCGCCAGCGGCGTGCTCGCCAACGACAGCGATGTCGACGGCGACACCCTGTCCGTGACCGGCAACACTAACCCGACCAGCGGCTCGGTCGTTCTCAACGCGGACGGCACCTTCACCTACACGCCGAACGCCGACTTCAACGGCAGCGACAGCTTCACCTACACCATCAGCGACGGCAACGGCGGCACCGACACAGCCACCGTCAACATCACCGTCAATCCGCTCAACGATGCGCCAGACGTACAAATCACCAATGTCTGGACTTCGAGCGATCCGTCTCAACAACCTGCCGAATACGTGGATGGTTATCCGCTGCATATATCGATACCAACGGATGTCGATGGCGATAACCTGACGATTACTGCGATAAACGCCCCCGCTGGCGTGTACTACGCTGATGGCACAGCACTCGCTATCGGCGATGTCCTCTATAATCCTGCAGAAAGCATCAATCTACTCGATGCTCTGGTTTATAAGCCAACAAGCCCGATTGACGACACACCTTCGTCAGAACTTCAATTGAACGTCTTTGATGGGACCGTCAATGTCACCCAGACTGTGACCATAACCGAAGCGCTACCTACCGAAATCCCTGGGCCAACGGGTGAACTCAGTAGCGGGAACCAGCCTCTCACATCAGGACATAACGCAGAATCCTCCTTGATTCTGAACACCGACTTCGTTGCTGCCCTGGTAAATGATCCTTACGATGGCAACCTCATTGTGAGCACAAACTTCCAAAACTGGAATATCAAGGGCGATCTTGATTCTACCGGGACTTACAATATGGTCAACCCGGCGGATCAAAACGGCAATGATCTCGAAGCCCAGGTCAATGTATACCTCTTCGTCAACGGTATCCAGTTCCAGGCGGTCAGTGCAAACGATGGAGATCAGGACACATGGACGTATAATGATGCCACCGGGCTCATGAAAGCAGAAATCAACTTTAACGATGTGCACATGGTTTCTGATCCCGGCACATCCCTGGCCGATTACCTTGCCATAAATGTCCCGCAAACTGGTGACGCCTGGACAATTCAGTATGACGATACGACTGGCGGCAATGAACAAGCACGTTATGTCTTATTTGAAACCGCTGCATTTGACCCTGGTGATCCGGGGATTACCGTTAGTGGAGACGTCGTAAATTCCGACTTGATATATGGAAGCTTAGGATCAGACCACCTGAGCGGCAATGGCGGTGATGACATCCTGTTAGGGAGGGATGGGAATGACACCATGGACGGCGGATCCGGTGGGGACTTCCTCATCGGTGGAGAAGGTGATGATCTCTTGTTTGGGGGAAGTGGTGCAGATCACTTCGTCTTCTCTGCCAATGCCGGCGAGGGGCACGACACCATCATAGACTTCAATCCGGTCGAAGACACCCTGAGCTTTGCGGACCTGCTCGATGGTGGAGCACCCGGTCTGGAAGACGACGTGTTTGCCTCGGATTATGTTGATGTCACTGTCGTCGACGGTGACCTGGTTTTGACCATTCATGACCCGAGCGCTGTCAATGTCGATACCACCGTAACCCTGGCCGGGCTTGGTGACACATATTCGGCATATGATAACGCTACCCTTTCAGATCTCATTAACGGGATTGCGGATAATCCGACTATCAACGCCGACACCTATTCTTCATAACCGAAAGAATCGATCAACGAAAAGGGGCGGCATCATTGCCGCCCCTTCTTTTACGGTAATTCCCGCCCCTCACCCCGCACTTCTCTGCTAGTACTGCACCTCAACCCGATAAGTCAGCACCGCTTCCCCCTTGGACGGCACCCTGATCTTCCACAGCGCGGTATCGGCAGAAGCTTTAGTGTGCTTATGACTCTCCTCAAGCACTCGCCAGTCACCCGGCACCGGCTCTGCTACCGTCACCGTGACTGCTTCATCCTTGGCGTTCTTCAGCTTGATTTCGTAGGCGCTCTCGAAACGGTAGTTGTAGCGACTGTCACCACTCAGCTTGCGGAAGTCGGTCTGTTTGCGATCGGCGGTCACATCGAAGGCGTCACCCAGTTTGAGCCGTACTTTCTCGTTCTCCGGAGTGTGATCGATGCGGTCCTCACCGACAAACTGCGGACGGCCCTGCTTGTCCTGTTTGTAGACCCGCACGACCCCTTTCGGCAGCGGCATGCCGAGGTTGTCCTTTTTACGGTTGTCAAATTCGACAAACACGCCGACCTTGAGCTTCTGCCCCAGGTCGCCCTGCTGGCCGCGATAATAATAAGGGTTGCCCTGCAAACGGAATTCCTTGTGCACGGCAACACCGGCAGCGTTGAGCAATGAGACTTGCTTGGTCTGGTTGTCCTTGATAGTGGTCGGCCGCTGCAGGGTGTAGAGGTGGTATTCGAACATCGCCTCTTCGATCATCTGCGGCGCCGCCTTGGCCATGGTCGCCTCCATCGCCACATCACCGCGCAAACGCATATCGTCACGCACACGATTGACGTCGCCGGCCACCAGCTGCAGCAGGGCATTGCGGTAGGTCGTACCGCTCTGGTTGGTCAGGGTCACCCAGCCCGACAGATCGAGAGCCGTATCCTCCGGATTCAGTTCGGCAACATAATCGGCGCGCCAGCCGAGGCCGCCGGTCAGGTAACTCAGCTCCGTGGTCTGTTGACCGGCTTGCGTATTATCGAGGGACACCACCAGGGTCGGCCGGTCCCGCAGGTTCGCCGGCACATCGGGGAAGACCAGGCGGCCCGGCACACCGGTTTCAATGCGGTCGCCGATCTTCAGCACCACACCGTCATTGGCGGCCAGAACGCGGGCCGTTTCATAGCGATCCTCACCGGTTTCCGGATGCGTGCGCACCAGCTGAACCTCTTTGCCGACGTACTTTTCCAGCAGCTTGTGCGGCGTCAGCAGATCAAAATCGAAGTTCTGTTCCAGTATAGTCAGCCCGCCAGGACGGGTCAGGCTACGCAGCAGGGCGGTTTCCGGGCGGATCCGGGCACTGACCTCACGCAGGGCGAGGTCGACCGGCCCCAGCGGCAGATCTACCTGGCGCTGATCACGCACCAGGGCCAGGTCCTCGTTGTAGATGGTGACAGCCACTTCCCGCTGATCTGTCAACGTACTGACAATTTCTGCACCGAAAACAGGTACAGAAAGGACAAAACTCAGGACAACACCCATCAGAGCAAACAAGAACCATCTCGACATAATCGACCTCCAGCAGACAGGGATTCAAGAACAACGCAACGCAGAGCTACAGAGAATTTCCAGGTGTGCTCTTTTCCTCAGAGTTCCTGCACCTCAGCGTCTCTGCGTTGAGAGCCGGTTTTCGCTTTTTAACGGTTAACAGGTTTTAGCTGAATTGCCAGCATTAAAAATCAGGCAGGTTCAAGACCGGCGAATTTGACGAGCAGCTTCTTCGGGCCGATGCGATGGAAATAAACCGTGACCTTCTGGTTATCGCCCTGCCCTTCAATGCGGCGCACGGTGCCGACTCCGAACTTGATATGACGGACCTGCAAGCCGATACGCAGCCCCTCTTCGGCATCAGGGATAATACGCACTTCATCGTCATCGACAAATGGGTCTTCGGCAGAAAAATCCGGTTCGACCTGGTCAAACAGTGACGCCAGATTGTGGCTGGCTGGTTTGTGCAGACCGCTCTGAACAGGCTGATCGAGAAGTTTTGCCGGAATCTCACTCAGGAAACGGCTGGGTGGATTGAACTGGTAGTCGCCGAAGATACGCCGCCGCCGCGCGTGGGTCAGGTAAAGTTTCTCCATGGCACGGGTCATGCCGACATAGCAGAGACGCCGCTCCTCTTCGAGCTCGTCCTTACCATTGGCAGAGCGGCTGTGCGGGAAAAGCCCCTCCTCCATACCGGCCATGAACACTATGGGGAACTCTAGACCCTTGGCAGCATGCAGAGTCATCAGGGTCACCCGATCGAGACTCGGATCGTAGGAATCGACATCGGTAATCAGGGCGACCTGTTCGAGATATTCCTGCAGAGTCCCTTCGCTGCCGAAATGTTCTTCCATACCGGCCATAAGCTGTTCCAGATTGTCAAGTCGGTTGCGGGCCTCCTCGGTGCGCTCTTCCCGCAACTGCGGGCCATAACCGGTCTCTTCAATCAGTTCCGAGGTCAATTGAGGATAGGGCGTCTCCTTGGCACGCTGCCGGAAATCGTCAATCAGGTCGGCAAAAGCCTTGACCTTGGCCCCTGCGGCACCTTTGAGGGCACCACGCTCCAACGCCTTGCGGCAAGCCGGCAGGAAACCGCCGGATTCCGTTTGAAACTGCGCAATCTTGTCGACGGTTACGGCGCCGATACCCCGCGCCGGGACGTTGATGATGCGTCGGGCAGAAACTGAATCGGCTGGGTTACTGAAAATCCGCAGATACGCCAGGATATCCTTGACCTCCATACGCGAGTAAAACTTCATCCCGCCGAACATCACGTAGGGAATGCGTTCGTTGCGCAGCGCCTCCTCGATGACCCGCGACTGCGCATTGGTACGATAAAAAACAGCGATATCCCGCAAACGACGACCGTTGCTCTTCAATCGGTTAATTTCACCGGCCAGGTAACGGCCTTCCTCAAGATCGTCGGGGAGGGTTTCGAGAGTAACTCCCTCGCCGGCGACATTCTCTGTCCAGAGCTTTTTCACCTTGCGGCCGGCATTATGAGCGACCACGGCACCTGCGGCATCAAGAATAGTGCTGGTCGAGCGGTAGTTCTGTTCCAGTCTGATCGTCTCGCAGCCTGGATAGTCACGCTCAAATCCGAGGATGTTGCCGACCTCGGCACCGCGCCAGCGATAGATCGACTGGTCATCGTCGCCGACCACGCACAGGTTGCCGTGCCCGGAGGCCAGCAGATGCACCAACCGATACTGGACTTGATTGGTATCCTGGAATTCGTCAACGAGAATATAATGAAAACGCTGGCGATACTTTTCCAGTACGGCGGGGTGATCTTCGAGGAGGCGCACGGTCTGCATCAGCAGATCACTGAAATCGAGAGCATTGGCCTGTTGAAGACGTTCCTGATAAAGGGCGTAGATGCGCGTGATCTGTTCGGTGTGGTAATCACCATCATCAAGTTGGTCGGGCCACAGCCCCCGGTTCTTGGCCCGATCGATTGCAGCAGCAACGGCCCTGGCCTTCAGCGTCTTCTCATCGATGCCGAGCTCCTGCAAGATGGTTTTGAGAAGACGCTCCTGATCCTGATCATCGTAGATGGAGAAGTTGCGGCTGAAACCCAGGGCTTCGATCTCCTGTCGAAGTATCCGCACGCACATCGAATGAAAGGTACTGACCCACAACCCCTGGATATCACCGAGCAAGCCTTGCAGCCGCTCCCTCATCTCGCCGGCGGCCTTGTTGGTAAAGGTCACAGCCAAAATCTGCCAGGGATCAACCTTGTACTTCTGGATCAGCCAGGCAATGCGGTGAGTGAGCGCACGGGTCTTGCCCGAACCAGCTCCGGCCAGCAGCAACAGTGGCCCGGTCTCATGCTGAACCGCCATCTGCTGCATCGGGTTGAGTTGTGTCAACAAATCCGCCAATCTAATGCTCCTCGAGAGTACGGGTCATCAGGGCCCGGTTGTAAGCGGCAACGATGTCACGTCGGGAGATGATACCGACCAGTTTTTTGTGAGTCAGACGGTCGACGACCGGCACCTGTTCAATATTGCGGTAACCAATTTTGCGCATGGTCTGGTCAAGGTCCTCATCGGCGTGAGCTGTGATGACGTTTGTGGTTGCCAGTTCCTTAACCACCACCAAATCCATCAGGTCGCGTTCAAACACCACCCCCATGAAGTCCTGCACAGAGATGATCCCGGTGAGTTCCCCCTTCACATTGATCAAAGGAAAATTGGTGTGATGTGTCTTTTCAATAAAACGGGCAAACTGGCCGAGCGTCATATGTTCAGGGATAGTCTCCACATCGCGAATCATAACATCGCCAACCTGCAACGACTTCATGATATTGCGCTCCTTGCCCGCCTCCAGATCGATGCCGGCGCGGGTGAGCTCCACCGTTTCCAGACTGTCTTTTTTGAAGTGACGCGCCACAGCCGTGCCGATAACACAGGTCAGCATGATCGGAACGATGACCTCGTAGCTGTCGGTAATCTCGAAGAGCAGAAAGATTGCCGTCATTGGCGAATGCGTTGCTGCGGAGAGGAAGGCTCCCATGCCGACCAGAGCATAAGCCCCGGGAGCGATATGGAGTTGAGGCAGCAACATGGCGGCGACATGTCCAAAGAAGCCACCAGTGACTGCACCGAGATAGAGGCAGGGGGCGAACAGGCCACCCGGCATGCCAGAGCCAAGAGTGATAGAGGTCGCTACCGCCTTGGCCACGATCAGGGCCCCGAGCAGATACCAGGATGGCTGATGCCACAGCTGGTCACCCATAAGGACTGTTTCGATGAACTCGTAACCGTTGCCGAAAACCTCGGGGAAGATGAAACCGATCACGCCGACCAGCAACCCGCCGAAGATGGGCTTGGCCAGCTTAGGCATCGGCAGCGCGGCAAAACGATCCTTGATGCGGAAATGAGTCTCGATGAAAAGTGCCGCCAGGGTGCCTATCAATAGGCCAAGGATAACGTAGAGTAGAATCTCCCAGTAATTCTGCACCACATACAGTGGCGCGGTGATTTCCGAGTGGTTGCCGAGCAGAGCCCGCGAAACGACGGTGGCCATGCCGCTGGCAATGACAATCGAAGTGAAGCTGGAAAGTTCGAAGGCCGAAAGCAGAACGATCTCCTGGGCGAAAAACACCCCCGCGATCGGTGCATTGAAAGTCGCCGCCACACCAGCCGCGGCACCACAGGCGACCAGCACTTTGAGCCGGTCACCGCTCATCTTGAAGGCCTGGCCGAACTGTGAACCGATCGCACCACCGATCATAGCGATCGGGCCTTCCTGTCCGGCAGAACCTCCGGTACCGATGGTGATGGCTGAACCGAATCCACGGGTGAATATGGGTCTCAATTGCAACTTGGCACCTCGCAGGTTGACTTTTTCAAGAAATCCTGAAAAACCGCCTTTAAGGTCCTTACCAAACCAGTGCAAGAGCGGGACCGCCAGAAGACCGCCGATCAGCGGACAGAGAATCACTGCCGCCCGCGCCAGGCTCCATTCCTCCATCGAATAACCGAAAAACTGCTCACTTTGCTCGAATACAAGCCAGTGAACGAAACCAATCAATTTGCGGAAGGCGTAATTACCAAGCCCACCGAGTACGCCGATCATTACCGCGAGAATAATCAGGAAAGTGTTTTCACTGATGCGGAAAGAACGTTGCAGAGGAGCTAAAACGAGTCGTATCCGTTCGAAGAATTTATTCTTTGAAAAAGAAGTGGGCCACATAGGATTTTCACAATATCCGATACTTTCAGGACGTCAGGTCACGCCATATTTAAAATAAAGCTGGCAACCACAATAAATTGCCAAAGATTTCACCATCGTAGTGCTTATGGGCGTTACCCGCAAGAAGAAATGAGATGAAAATGCTAACGGAAAACAGCCTGGGAAGATACGTACAAAGACCACAAACTATTGATAAGCCGGGTTAAGTTGAGCATGGATTAATTTATGGTTCTATAACCCATATTAAAGCCATGCTTTCCGCAAAGGCACGCAGGCATCGGGAAGTGCTTTTTATAGGTTAATAATCGATCTTATCGATATCGAAATTTTGATGTTTGCAGAAGATACTACTGTTTATTTCGTGTCTGGTGACTTCGTGGCTAACCTTTGTTTTGGTTGTTAGCCCGTTAACTTAAAGGGGATCCTGATTGCTCAGCTCTTTGCGCGGGTTGCAACGGTTTCATCTTACTTGTCAGGATTGATTCTTAGCACTTTGGCCCCGCGGATCTTCTGTTCTTTCAGCTCGCGCAGGGCACGGTTGGCATCTGCCAGGAGAAATTCTTCAACTGTTGGTAGAAGAGGGATTTCAGCGGCCAGTGCGAGAAACTCGTGGACATCCGCGCGACTGACATTGGCCACACTCTGTACTGTTTTCTCCAGCCAAAGATCGCGCGGGTAGTCGATATTGGCCAAAATGTCCCGATCGCTGTTGTCCTTGCGGATTGCATTGATCACCAGTCGACCTCCCGGCTCAAGCAGTCTCAGGGCGCAGACAACCGGCTTCCAGGCGGGGGTGGTGTCGATGATCGCCTGCAGTAATTGCGGTGGCTGCCCGTCGTTGTCTCCAGCCCACGCGGCCCCAAGTTCAAGAGCGAACTGACGTTCCTTTTCGCTACGGGCAAAAACATAAACCGGCAGTTCGGGATAAAGATGGCGAACAAGTTTCAACACCAGGTGGGCGGAGGCACCGAAGCCGGTCAATCCGAGTGGCGCTCCCGGCTGCAGATGCGCAAGCCGTAAAGAGCGATAGCCAATGGATCCGGCACAGAGTAATGGAGCGGCTTCGGCAGAGGTGAAGGTTGCGGGGATCGTGTGGATAAAGGCCGCCGGAGCCACCATGTATTCAGCATAGCCGCCATCGACATCGCGCCCCGTGGCACGGAACTCAGGGCAGAGATTTTCCCGTGCAGTGTGACACCACTTGCATTGACCGCAGGCGGAATAAATCCAGGCGACACCGATCCGCTCCCCGAGCTGCCTGTCGCTGACCTCCCGGCCGAGTTTGTCAATCTGGCCGATCACCTGGTGACCAGGGATGACCGGCAAACTGGGCGGAGGAGTCCGACCCTCAATTTCATCGAGCTCTGTGTGACAGACGCCACAGGTCAACACCCTGATCCGCACCTCGCCAGGACCTGGCTCTGGGATAGGGCATTCCACCAGTTGCAAGGGATCAGGTTCCACTTGCAGGTCCGCTAATTTTCTTAGCGACATGGCTTTCATCAATCGATCCAGACATCCTCCTTGAACTTTTTATGAACCTGCTAGCGTTGAGATGATTGCTACCCGTGCAGCCAGAATTGGCTGCTCAGTGCGGGACAGGTGTTTCTGTATTCTCCTCCGGAATGGCTGCCGCTAATACATCTTCTATCCGTTCGACAAAGATTAATTCCATCCCGGCTCTCACCTGCTCTGATAATGAGCTAAGGTCCTTGTCATTCTCAAGCGGCAGAATCACACGATTTATGCCCGCCCTCCGGGCGGCGAGTATCTTTTCTTTGATGCCGCCGACAGGCAGAACCAGACCGCTCAAGGTAATTTCTCCGGTCATTGCTGTGTCGCTGCGTACCGCCCGACCTGAGTAAAGAGAGGCTAACGCCGTCGCTATGGTCACTCCGGCCGATGGGCCATCCTTGGGAATGGAGCCTGCCGGCACGTGAATGTGGACAGCCTCGACGGTTTTTTTGATATTGAATTCCCGGCAGTAAGAAAGTACGTAGCTGTTTGCTGCCATGGCCGATTCTTTCATCACCTCACCCAGATGGCCGGTCATCGTCAATTTTTCTCCACCGGGGAGTTCGATAGCTTCAATGTAAAGCACATCGCCTCCGGACTCTGTCCAGGCCAGCCCCGTGGCAACCCCGGGCGGAAGAAATTTACGAATACGCTCGGCAAAAAAACGTTCCGGGCCAAGCATCTCCGACAGGTCCTCGACCTCTATGCTGTCCGGAGTAGTCTCACCTTCGGCGAAATGTACCGCTACCTTGCGGGACAGGCGACCCAACATTCGTTCAAGCTCCCGAACCCCGGCTTCCCGGGTGTAACGTCGGATGATGGTCGCCAGCGTTTTTTCCGGAATCTTCAGTTGCTCATCCTTAAGCCCCGCTTCAGATCTCTGCCGTGGGAAAAGGTAGCGGTTCGCGATCTCGATTTTCTCTTCATCACTGTAGCCACTCAGGTTCAAGGTTTCCATCCTGTCCAGCAACGGCTTTGGTATGGAATCAACGGTGTTGGCCGTCGTAATGAAAAAAACCCTGGAGAGATCGAAGGGAAGATCGAGGTAGTTATCGCGGAAAGAATTGTTTTGCGCAGGATCCAGAATCTCCATAAGGGCTGAAGCCGGATCCCCCCGAAAATCATGCCCGAGCTTGTCGATTTCATCCAGCATGATAAGCGGGTTGCTGACACCGGCCCGACGTATTGCCTGGATGATCCGGCCCGGCATGGCCCCTATATAGGTGCGTCTGTGACCGCGCAGTTCTGCCTCGTCATGCATGCCGCCAAGACTGAACCGCTCAAACTTTCGATCCAGGGCCCTGGCAATTGATTGCCCCAGAGAGGTTTTTCCGACGCCCGGTGGGCCGACAAAGCAAAGAATCGGAGCCTTGGCCTGAGGGTTGAGCTTCATAACAGCAAGCTGTTCGATAATTCGTTCCTTTACCTCTTTCAGATTATAGTGATCTTCGTCAAGGACCTGGCGTGCGTTCTTCAAATTGAGGTTGTCGGTTGTCAATCTGCCCCAGGGCAGGTCCAGGATCAGTCCAAGATGTGACAGCATCACCTGGTACTCTGGAGATGACGGCGGAGTCTGCTCAAGACGGGCCATCTCTTTTTCGACCTCGGTCTGGACAGGCTCGGGTAACGTGAGACCCTCTAACTTCTCCCTCAACGCCCTGGTTTCAGTTTCCGGCGCCCCCTCTCCCAGTTCCTGTTGCATGGTCTTAATCTGCTCGCGCAGGAAATAATTGCGCTGCTCTTTGCTCAGCTTGTCTTTTGCCTGATCAGAAATCTCCTTGCGCAGTTCAAGAACCTGAATTTCGTGACGGAAAAAGTCGCTGAGAAGTTTAATGACTTCACTCTCGCTGGAAGCTTCCAGCAGGGCCTGCTCCTGGCTCAGGTCAAGTGGAAGGAGCTTGGCCAGGGGATAGACCAGCTGCAGGAAATCCTCACCTGGAGACACCGCGAGGGGAAGATTGTGCTGAACTTCCGGATGGCTCAATGCAATATATTTACTGGCAAGATCCAGAACTTCTCTTTGCAGAGCTTCTGCTTCAACATTCTGTGTTACCGAAACCGGAAGTGGGTGCACCTGCGCTTTCAGAAAGGAATGGGAGGGAACAAAATTAACGACTTCTATGCGCTCCACACCCTGAAGGATGATCTGCAAGGTTGAGCCGACTCTTGCTATCACGGTTATGTTCGCCGTGACCCCCAGAGAATAGAGGTCATCCGGCCCGGGGATATCTGTGGCTGTATTCTTCTGTGCAAAGACAGCTATCTTCTTTATATCGCTGGCCAGAGCAGTGTCGATCGCCCTGAGTGATGCTGACCTCTGGATCGTGATCGGCAGAGCAATTCCGGGAAACACAACGGTGTTTTTCAAAGGTAATATTGGCAAGGTGTATGACTGGCTCAGGATTCCCATCTTTCGGCCTTGCGTGCTATTGCCTGGTTACCCCTCCTTACGGAAGAGGTATCATCTTTGCCTGAATGTGATTTTTCCGACAAAATCCCAGAGGTTGCCCCTGTCTATTCAGACTATCATCAAACCCTGCCAAGGCAAGGGGCCAATATGCTGGCGCATCGCGTAGTTCAGGAGATCGTGATCAAAAAAATGCTGGCCCTTCGCAGCCTCCCTACGTGCCTGCAACCCTCATATTCAACTCCGGTACAATTAGCGGATTTAGCATAGCGCTTCAGCTTGGCAAGACTGTTTCTTCAACTATACTTGGCATGAGAATGTTCCGGTTAGGCCCACCGACCAAGTTTTCGGGGAGGCACACAATGACGGAAGATTTCATGCAAAGGATCATCAGTATAGATCAAAAGGTCCGCAGTTGGATGAAGCAGTTCGGCATCCTTTCGCTTCGTATCAGCCTGGGAATTATCTTCTTCTGGTTCGGTCTATTGAAGTATTTTCCCGACATGAGCCCGGCTGAGGATTTGGCGCGACAAACATTCGAGATATTGACTTTTGGTTTGGTCTCGCAAAACCTGGCAATCAAAATCCTGGCGACCTGGGAATGTGCAATCGGTTTAGGAATGCTAATGGGCAAGTATATGCGAGTGGTCCTCCTTTTGCTGGCTTTGCAGATGGTGGGTGCAATGTCTCCCATATTCCTGTTTCCCGAAAAAGTTTTTGTGCAGATACCTTGGGTTCCAACCCTTGAAGGGCAATATATCATCAAGAATTTAGTGTTGATCAGTGCTGCAATAGTCCTTGGTTCCAAGGTAGACAAACTGCCGGTGAGTGATGAAAAATCCGACGCAGAAAGTGTCACATCAGGACAATGACCTGGATTTCGATTAGATGATGTTTGCACCTTCTGCTTATTAGTTTTCGTCCGGAAACTGTGCCTGTGTTGTCCGTAGTTTCCTTATTAGGCTTGTTCGAGCGCGGTCGGGGAGGAACGTCATGTTTTTAAAAAAGATCAGATCTGAGGGATTGGCGCAATTATCGTACATCATCGGTGACGGGGGCAAAGCCGCGGTCATCGACCCTCGACGCGACTGCGGCATCTATCGGGACATCGCCGACAGGGAGGGTATGCAGATCACGCACATCTTCGAAACCCATCGCAATGAAGATTTCGTGATAGGCTCCTGCGAACTTGCCGACCTGACTGGTGCAGCTATTTATCATGGTGAAGAACTTCCTTTCGAGTACGGCCGAACAGCCAGGGAAGATGACGTTTACGAATTCGGGAATATCGTCCTGCGGGTTGTCAAAACACCTGGCCACACCGATGAGAGCATCTCGCTGGTACTCATCGATCGGGAATTCAGCGATCAACCGCTCGCCGTGTTTACCGGTGATGCTCTATTCATTGGCGACGTAGGACGCACCGACTTCTTTCCAGACCGATCCAAAGAAGTCGCAGGTTTTCTGTACGACAGCATTTTTGAGAAACTTCTGCCGTTGGGCGACCATGTCCTGCTTTACCCTGCACACGGCGCCGGATCAGTCTGCGGTTCAGGAATGGCCTCACGGGAATTCTCTTCGATCGGCTACGAACGTCAATTCAATCCGGCTCTTCAAGTAAAGGATCGCAGCGATTTCATCCAGAGAAAGACCAGTGAAAAACATTACTATCCTCCCTATTTCAAGCAAATGGAAAAGTACAACCTGGCCGGTCCGCCGCACATGGGAGCATTGCGCCGTCCTGTGCCTTCCGCGGCAGGCGAGTTCGCGTCAGACATGGATCGCGGCCTGCTGTCACTCGACACCCGCAGCCCCGAAGCTTATTCTGGAGCCTTTATCCCCGGCAGCCTCGCCATCCCCCTGGACATGATCCCGGTCTATGCCGGCTGGTTCATTCCGTATGACCGTGACATCGGCCTGATCATCCATGAGTTTACCGATGTGGAACCTGCCGTACGTTACCTGACCAGGCTCGGTTACGAAAACATCATCAGTTATCTCGATGAAGGTCTGCACGGATGGGAGGTGAGTGGCCGCCATTATGATCGAATCCCGGCGGTCTATGCCGGCGACCTGAAAAGTCGGATGGACGGAAACCAGGAATTTACCCTCCTTGATGTTCGCAAGGCGGAAGAGGTCTCTGCCGGCAGGCTGCCTGGCAGCACGCACATATATCTCGGCGAGGTGCCGGAACGCCTTGACGAGATACCGCGTGACAAGCCGATCATTACATTCTGCGGCAGCGGAAGACGGGCGATTATCGCTGCCTCGATCCTCAAGCAGAACGGTTTTGAGGATGTGCAAAACTGTCTCGGCTCGATGGCCGCCTGTCAGGCGGTCGGTTGCAGTATCAGGTCCGACTGACAGGATCCGAAGTGAAACTGCGAAAGGAGAGAATCGCATGACGCAGTCAAAGACATCTCCATCCACCTGCCTGCTTTGGCTGAGAGTTTCAACTCTCGTTGCGATCCAGGGACTGCTCCTGAGCGGCGCTGTCTGTGCTCAAGCAGAACCGGCCGAGTCTCTGGAGGCGGCATCAGGGCTGTCCGGTCTGCTTTCAATGAAAGCCTGGTCTCCTTACGTAGCGGGCGCCGGCATCGGAATCCTGAGTTGGTTCGCATTTCTGCTTTCGGACCATCCGCTCGGAGTTTCCACGGCCTTTGCGAAAACCAGCGGCATGATAGAAAAAGCCTTTCGTGGTGAACGGACTCTTCAAAGAGAGTATTACCAACGGTTTGTACCCGCCATCGACTGGGAGTGGATGCTGGTTACTGGCCTGTTCATCGGGGCATTTTTATCGGCCGGACTGTCAGGCGACTTCATGCTGACCTTCACTCCGGAAGTCTGGGTCGCGCGATTCGGGGATGGGATTCTCTGGCGATTGTGCGTAGCGTTCCTCGGCGGCATGTTGATCGGACTCGGGGCGCGTTGGGCGAACGGTTGCACGAGCGGGCACGCACTCAGCGGGACTATGCAGCTCGTAGCCAGCAGTTGGGTCGCCGCCGCGGGAATCTTCATCGGCGGGGTTGTCACGGCTCTACTGATCTTTTAAGGGAGGTACACCGCATGTTGCGAAGTCTACATCAACAGCAGCGGGTTCAGCTCGTGCTCGGCTTGATCATCGGCATCTTTTTTGGCTTTTTTCTGCAGAAAGGCCAAGTCACCCGATACGACATAATCATGGGACAGTTGCTTCTGACTGACTTCACTGTCGCGAAGGTCATTCTGACGGCCATTCTTGTCGGCATGCTTGGAATTTATCCCATGAAGCGCCTTGGCCTTATCCAATTTCACCCCAAGGCCGGATCTGTCGGATCGACTGTGTTCGGCAGCCTGATCTTTGGTATTGGCTTTGCCCTGCTCGGATACTGTCCCGGCACCTCCGTAGGTGCCGTTGGACAGGGTTCACTTGATGCCTTGTTCGGCGGCGTGGCGGGTATTCTCGCCGGCGCGGCCATCTATAGCATCATTTATCCATTTGTCAGGGATCACATCCAAGGCTTGGGTTCTTTCGGTGAAATCACCCTGCAGGAGCTCTTCAATATCAGCGAGACAAAAATGGTTATGGGAATGACCGTTTTTATTCTGGCCGTTTTTGTCGGGTTAGAGTTCATTGGCGTTTAACAGCAGGAGTCGAAACCGGATGGTCTTAATGATCCTGGGAATAGTGATTTTTGGGAAACCAGCTTTAGCCGCGACTGGCTGGCCTCACTTAACAACGAGCCGGGTCTACTCACGAGGATTCTGAATATCCATCAATTCCACCCAGAAACTGCTGCCGCCACCAGGAGTTTTCTCCACCCAGGCTCGTCCCCCATAGAGACGGGAAATTTTCTGAACCGTAGCAAGCCCCACCCCTGTTCCAGAAGTTTTTCTGCCAGCAACGCCACGATAGAAG
This sequence comes from Desulfuromonadales bacterium, assembly GCA_014860225.1. Taxonomy (GTDB): domain Bacteria; phylum Desulfobacterota; class Desulfuromonadia; order Desulfuromonadales; family BM103; genus M0040. The sequence continues at coordinate 172,928 of JACZKE010000052.1, read as the reverse complement.
ACCTCGAAGATGCGACTCCGCTCACTCTCTGGAATACCCGGACCATGATCTCGGACATAGAGGCTTACAAGATCTCCCCTGCGCTCTCCTCCTATTTCAATGGGGTTGCCATCGCTTCCTGCGTAACGTATGGCATTCCCAAGCAGGTTATAAAAAATCTGGGTCAGAAGGGATTTCGGAACTCGCAGTTTGGGCATGGGATGCTGCTCGGTGATGACTCCGGCTTGCACTATAAGACTCCCCATATCGGCCAGGACATCCGCCACCACTTCGTTGAGGTCAACCGGCTCGGTTGATCTCGGTAGGTGGCCCACCTTTGCCAGAATCAGAAGATCTTCCATGAGCTCCAGCATCCTGTACCCTTGGTTCTCAATCTCTACCAGACAGCCAAGAGACTGATTGTCCAAACGCTCCTGACAGGTCTCCTTGAGCACTCCTGCGTAGCCGATGATCGGCGTCAGGTAACTACGCAAGTCATGGGAAACGGTGTAGACGAAAGCATCCAACTCCAGGTTCGCCTGGATCAACGCTTCCTGAGCTCGCTTGCGCTCGGAGATATCCCGGTCAATACCACGGTAACCGAGCAAGGTGCCTCTCTCGTCGAAATAGGGAACTCCACTGGTCTCTAAAACAACCAAGTGACCGTCTTTGTGGCGATTGGTGTTCTCCAAAGCCAGGAACGATTCTCTCATGGTCAGAAGCCTCTTGAACTCATTGGCTACCCGATTTTTTTCACTTTCCAACATGAAATCGAATGGTGTCTTCCCAATGACCTCCTCCGGCTCGTATCCTAATAAATTTTTTACTCTTGGACTTGCGTAAGTATAGACGCCGTCCTGGTTGACTTCCCAAACCCAGTCATTGACGGTCTCAACTAAATCCTGAAAACTCTTCAGGCTTTGCTCATGATCCAATTCAGCGTTAGGCGATATCGTCTGGTCAAAAAAAGTGCCTAAGATGTGTGCGGGTTGATGTAAACCATCCTTCGAAAAAAAGATTCTTCCTCTCCCCAAAAGGTTGTGCACAGATCCATCAGGCCAGATCACCCGGAATTCCATTTGATAATCACGGTCCGAGAACGTGTTGAGTCCGGCCTGAAAATTGTTTTCCAAAGCCCTCAGATCTTCCGGGTGAATCCGTGAGAGGACCTCTTTACTTGAGATGGGTCGATCCGCTGGAAGAGAGAAAAACGCCCCGGAACGATCATCCCATTGCAATTGACCAGTGGTGAAGTCGAAAGACCAGGCCCCTATCTGTTCCAAGTCAAAAGCCAAACGCATAAGGTTTTTCTTTCCCCTCCGGGAATCGGATTTACCACTGAGACAATGATTGCAGTCTCAATATCACTTCTGCACAACTGCGTCAAGAAAGGTCAGGCAAGTGTTTATAGAAGCACAATCATGATTAAATGGACAGTCCGAAATAGGGTTAGTGTTGCTGCCAATCACGGATAACGTGCGAATCCTGCAATGTGAGAATTTCACGAAAATAAGGGCTAAGACATCCGAATTTCATCACACAAATCACTGTTGAGCGGACTCGTTTTCCAACGTTGGTTGACGACGTCCACGACTTAAAAAGGCCACGATGATGACCAAAAGAATTCCAAGAACATAAATGACCCCAAAAGCCGTCCAGAACGAGAAGGAGTAATCTAAAAGTACAAATGCACCCAAACAGGCGATCCAGATTGAAACAGTCTTCATCATCCCCCCAATTGCTTGTGCATGGACTACAGATTGTTTTCGACAGAGCCAAAGGCTTTATTACGGGCCTCATATATCTGACAGCCTGCTTCGCCAAAACAATATAACAACCACATCTCAGAAATTTCTCACAATTGCTCCCGAATTGATTTATGGGCTGAAATTCTGCAGAAATGTGAGATTCATGCAATCTCTGCAATACGGGAAAACCCGCCGGGTACATGGGCGGGTTTTAGTGTTCAAGAAGTCGTGATCAATAAGAAGAAAGATTGCGGGAAAGGACCGTTTCCGGACGAAAACTAATTACATGTCAGACTGCAATCTCCTTGTCCATGTGTACATCAATTTGCGGGAACGGGATATTCAGGCCTGCCTCACCAAACTTCCGGTAAACATTTTCCAGCATGTAAAAATGAACAGACCAGTAATCGCCGGAATTGACCCATGCCCTGACCGTGAAATTAACCGAACTGTCGGCCAACTCTCCCAAGTTGACAAACGGAGCCGGATCTTTCAGAACCTGATCATTCGAGGTAAGAAGCCCAAGAAGAACCTCTTTTGCCTTGTCAATGTCATCGCCATAGGCTATGCCAAAAACCCAGTCGACCCGGCGGGTCGGTTCGGTGGAATAATTCACCATGGAAGATGTTGACAAACCACTGTTGGGGATGATGATGGTCTTGTTATCAGGTGTTTTGAGTATGGTATTAAATATCTGGATACAATTGACTGTCCCGGCATAGCCTTGTGCATCAATATAATCACCGACTTTGAATGGTTTAAAGGTAAGAATCATGACTCCTCCGGCAAAATTCTGAAGAGTCCCGGACAGGGCCAGGCCAATAGCCAGACCTGCTGCACCAAGAATGGCTATGAACGAGGTCATCTGGATGCCGATCATGCCAAGGACGCTGACGACGACAAGTACTTTAAGCAGGGAGCTGACAAGGCTCTTGAGAAACGGTCGCAGAGATGGATCGAGTTCTTTCTTTACCATCATCTTCTCAATACTGCCGGAGATCATGTTGACCACATAAAGACCAATGATCAGAGCCAGAACCGCCCCGACCAGTTTTGGCCCCCAAACCACCAGCAGAGTGATTAACGTGTCAATATATTCTCCGCTTCCTTGCAGTTGCTCTTCCATGTCAACCTCCCTTTGTTGATATTCGCTGGCAGATTCAGGACGTGCGCCTGAGGGCTTCGATCCGCTCATCGAGAGGCGGGTGCGTCATAAAAAAGCGTTTGAGGCCGCGGCTGACGTTACCCGAGATACCGAATGCCGCCATCTGATCGGGCAGGTGCGGTTGGTCAAGGTTGCGCCGCAGCTTTTCAAGGGCCGCGATCATCTTCTCACGCCCGGCCAGCCTGGCACTGCCAGCATCAGCACGGAATTCGCGCTGCCGGCTGAACCAGAAGACAATGGTGCTGGCGAGAATGCCGAAGACGATCTGGGCCACAATCGAAGTGACGTAGAACGCGGGGCCGTGGCCGCGCTCGGTCTTGAAAATCACGCGATCAATAAAATGTCCCACAACCCGCGAGGCGACGATCACGAAAGTGTTGACCACTCCCTGGATAAGGGCCAGGGTGATCATATCGCCGTTGGCAACGTGGCTCACTTCGTGAGCCAGCACGGCCTCCGCCTCTTCACGATCCATGTAGCGCAGCAATCCTGTGCTCACCGCCACCAACGCATTGTTCCTGCGCATGCCAGTAGCAAACGCGTTGACATCGGCTGAGTCGTAGATAGCAACCTCGGGCATGCCGATCCCGGCACGCTGGGCCAGTCTGGTCACGGTCTGCACCAGCCAGGATTCGATCTCGCTGGCCGGCGAGGCAATCACCCGGGCTCCGGTCATACGCTTGGCTGTCCATTTGGAGATAACCAGCGAGATCAGCGATCCTCCGAAGCCGAACACTGCAGCAAAAACCAGCAGGTTGTAAAGATCGAGCCCCACTCCCTGTTCATCGAGAATGCGACCAACTCCAAACAGGCTCAGGACAATGCCCAGCACGAGAACAATCGCCAGATTGGTAATCACGAACAATGCGACTCTTTTCATTTTTTCATCCTCCGCATCAATGAATGCTGAACACATTCTTTGCCATCAACAGCTACTCCACAGTAACGCTTTTGGCAAGATTCCGAGGCTGATCGACATCGGTCCCCTTGAGGACGGCGATGTGGTAGGCCAATAGTTGCAGGGGAATCGACGTAAGCACCGGCATCAGATCATCAACAGTCTGCGGCACAACCAGGACTATTTCCGCTCTGTCAGCAAGCCCGGTCGCAGCCTGATCAGTCACCGCCAGCACTCGCCCGCCACGCGCCTGGACTTCTTCCATATTGGCGGCGACCTTCTCAAAAGTTTCGTTGTGCGGTGCAATCACCACTACCGGCAATTGCTCATCGATCAGGGCGATCGGACCATGCTTCATTTCACCGGCGGGGTAGCCCTCGGCATGGATGTAGGATATCTCTTTGAGCTTGAGCGCTCCTTCCAGGGCAATCGGATACTGGTTGCCGCGGCCGAGATAGAGGAAATCGCTGGCATGCATCAGGCTTTGCGCAGCCTGTTCAATGGCTGCATTCAGCTCGAGACACTCTTCCACCTTGCGCGGCAGACTGACCAGGGCGTCCAGCATGGTGCGGCGGGTTTCCAGATCCAGCTTGCCACACAGATTACCGAGATAAAGAGTAAAGAGGTAGAGGGCAACCAGTTGGGTGGTAAAAGCCTTGGTAGAGGCAACGCCGATTTCCGGCCCGGCGTGAGTATAGATGATGCCGTCGCTTTCGCGGGCGATGGAGGATTCAACCACGTTGCAGATGGCGAGGACCTTGCCGCCTTTGCCATGAGTCTCACGCAAGGCAGCCAGGGTGTCGGCTGTCTCACCACTCTGGCTGATCACCAGGGTCAGGGTCTTTGCGGTAACCAGCGGATCACGATAGCGGAATTCGCTGGCGATATCGACTTCGACCGGAATCCGGGCGTGCTTCTCCAGCAAAAACTTACCGACCAGGGCGGCATGCCACGAGGTACCACAGGCAACGATGTAGATCCGTTCCAGGTCATTGAGAAAATCATCTTCGAGACCGAGGTCTGCCAGAAACACTTCTGCGTGCTCTTCGCGAATCCGCCCGGCAATCGTGTCGGCAATCGCCCGCGGCTGTTCATGGATCTCCTTGAGCATAAAGTGCCGGTAGCCGTCCTTCTCGGCCATGACCGGGCTCCAGGTAATGGTTTTCGGCGTTTTCTCCACCGGCGTCCCATCCAATGTGGTAATCGCCATGGCTTCCGTGGTGAAAACAACCAATTCGCCGTCTTCAAGAAAAACCATTTCACGTGTATGGGAGAGCATGGCCGGGATGTCGGAGGCAACGAAAAACTCTCCCTGTCCCTGGCCGACAACCAGAGGCGAGCCCTGTTTGGCGGCGATCAATTTATCAGGCTCCTGTTCACAGATCATCGCTACCGCGTAGGCACCACGCACATCGCCGAGAGCTTTGCGCACGGACGTCTCGAAGTCACTGCACTCCTTGTAATGCTCTTCAACCAGGTGGGCAATGATCTCCGTGTCGGTATCTGAGCTGAAATGATGGCCCTGCTCACGCAGACGGGTTTTGAGATCGAGGTAGTTTTCAATAATGCCGTTATGCACGACCACGAAACCACCGGAGTTGTGAGGGTGAGCATTGATTTCCGAGGGACGGCCGTGGGTTGCCCAGCGGGTATGGCCGATACCGATGGTACCGATCAGGGCCCGCTCATGCAGAATTTTTTCCAGGTTGACCAGCTTGCCTTCAGCACGACATATATTGATCTTCCCCTGATCAAGGGCTGCTATCCCTGCCGAATCATAACCGCGGTATTCAAGTTTCCGCAAACCATCCAGAACAATTGACGTTGCTTGCCGGGGACCAATATAACCAACGATGCCGCACATAGGGACCTCGATATGTGAAATGTTAAATGTGAAAAGTTAAAAGCAAGATTTCGAGATCACTTCTTGTCTTGATTTTGACGTTTTTGCCGATTGCGTTCCGCCCAACCTTCTATATTCTTCTGTTCGACACGGGCAATGGCCAAAGCATCAGCCGGAACATCCCCGGTAATCGTCGAACCGGCAGCGATCAGGCTGCCGCGGCCAATGGTGACCGGGGCGATGAACTGGGTGTCGCTGCCGACAAAGACATCGTCCTCGATGGTCGTCTGATACTTGTTGACGCCATCGTAATTGCAGGTGATGGTGCCGCAGCCGATATTGACGTTTTTGCCAAGAACCGCATCGCCGATGTAAGTCAGATGACTTGCCTGTGACTTCTCGCCGATCACGGCTTTCTTGGTTTCCACAAAATTGCCGATCTTGTTGTTGCCGGCCAGCACTGTTCCGGGCCGCAGGTGCGCCATTGGCCCTATAGCGCAGTCAGCACCGATTCTTGATTCACTCAACACGGAGCCGGGCTTCAGATGCACCCGGTCACTGATGATGCAGTCAGTAACGATGACCCCCGGCTCAATTTCGCAGCCGCTGCCGATGGTTGTCTTGCCCCGCAGATGAACACCGGGGTGAATCAGGGTATCGCAGCCAATGGCGACATCCGGATCGATATAAGTCGTGTCCGGATCTATCAGGGTCACGCCGGCACGCTGGTGAGCTTCATTGATGCGCTGACGCAGCAGGGTTCCGGCCTGGGCCAGTTGCACCCGGTCATTAATGCCCATCGCTTCCTCGGCATTTTCTATCATCAGGGCTTCAACCCGTTTTCCCTCCTGGCGAGCAACCGCCACGACATCGGTCAGGTAGTATTCACCCTGAACGTTGCTGTTATCAAGCTGTTGTAAAAAGCCGAAAACCTCCGGCGCCCTGAAAAGATAGATGCCGGTATTGATTTCGTCAACCTGGCGTTCAGTGCTGGACGCGTCTTTTTCCTCGACAATCCGCTCGACCCCGTTCGGTCCGCGAATAATCCGACCATAGCCTGTGGGGTTGATCATCTGTGCGGTCAGAATGGTAATACAGGCTGAATTTAGGTGATGATGAGCCAAAAGCTTCTGCAAGGTGGAACTGCGCAGCAATGGAACATCGCCGCAGAGCAGCAAGAGGTCTCCCGTAAAACCATTAAGTGCAGCTTCGGCACACTGCAGGGCATGGCCGGTACCGAGTTGTTCTGCCTGCAGGACAAAGGTCAAATTTTCGCTCTCCAGCGCATCACGGACCCGATCAGCAGCGTGGCCGATGACCGGAATGATCAGCGCCGCTTCGAGCTCTCTGGCGATCTGCACAACATGGCTCAGCAGCGGCTTGCCGGCCACCTGATGAAGTACCTTCGGCAAATCCGATTTCATCCGGGTTCCCTGACCTGCCGCCAGGATCACCGCCGCTAAATTTTTTGACATAATTTTCCCTCCTGAGTTTAAAATCATATTATTTCGAAACGACTCACAAAGGTCAAGTTAAGACCGATCTAAGACCGATCTATAGTCACCGGAAATATTTACCGGGAGCCTGTCTCATGTCCCGTTCAGGTTTCTCTTTGCCATCCAACCACTGCTCCAGTATATTGGAGATGAAATTTTCTCATAAAAATGGACGAAAAGATGGGCAGTCGCGGGCAAATCACAGAGATGTTGAACCTGCTCGAGAAAGACCTCAAAGATCTTGAGATTGCTTTCGAGCAATATTTTCTTGGTTTGGAAAAACGCTCGCCAGAGCAGGCGCGTCAGAAACTCACCCTGCGCATGCGCAAGATGATAAGTCACTACATTCCTCAGACCGACCTGCGCTTCCGGTTGCAGAGCATTACCAGCCGTTTCAACAGCTACTGCGGCTACTGGGATCGCGTCCTGCGCCAGATCGATGAGGGTAAGTACGAACGTCACACATCACGCATCCAACGTTTTGCGCAGACGAAGTCGTCAGAACAGGATGCCAATCAGACCGGAGCTTCTGTGGATCCGATAGACACACTTTATCAGGAGCTTGTCACCGCGCACCAGAGATGCAAGCTTCGCCCACCCAACAGAGATCAGGTTATCAGCTTTCTGGCGAAACAGGAAGAAGCCATAAAGAAGCGCTTTGGTGACAAACAGATTGATTTTGTGGTTGTTACAGAAACCGGCAAACCAAAGATCAGAGTGCGTGCTAAACGTTGATGGCGTCGCCATCCCATGAGTTTTTGCGAGTGCATAAAACGTTGAGTCCGATCATGACCAATCAACGCAGTAAAACAGCTATGATCCTTACCGGTGGCGGCATCATGGGCGCTGCATATGAAATCGGCTGTCTCGCTGCATTCGACCGTCTCTTCTGCCCGGGATTTTCCACCCGCCGTTTCGACACCTACATCGGCATCAGTGCTGGCTCTGTTATTGCCACCCTGGTGGCAAACCGTATCGATCCTGGCGGGCTATTCAAGACCATTGCACGCAATGAAATGACCGTTTTCAACTGGCGTCGACGCGATATTTATCGTTTTGACTGGTGGGCAGTCATCCGCTCCCTCAGCAGGCTGCCGCGCAATTTGCTGCATGTGCGGCAACATTACCGTAAAAATGCCTGGGAATTCAGCCTGAGTGATCTTCCGCATCTGCTCCATGAGCAGTTCCCGGCCGGACTTTACTCTCTGGACCCACTTCAGTCCTACCTGTGCAGCTCATTTCACAACGAAGGCATCAGCGATGATTTCAATAATCTTGGCTGTGAACTGTTTATTCCCGCCTACGACCTTGATTTCGGCGAAAGAGTCGTCTTCGGCACAGAAGGATATAAGAACCTGCACATATGCCAGGCCATAACAGCGTCCAGTGCCATCCCTTTCTTCTTCCAGCCATACCGAATCGGCGAGAACTCTTTTATTGACGGGTCCACCGGACAGGTCACGCACATTGATATCGCCATCGAGAATGGTGCTCGCCTGATTGTACTGATCAACCCACGGGTTCCTTTTCGTAACGATCAGGAGATTACATGTCTCCCCTCTCTCTCCTATGGAAAATGTTCTCAGATTGACGAACTTGGCATCCTGTTCACATGGGAACAGGCAAAGCGGGTCGAGTGCCGTGAAAAACTGACCCTGTCTCTCGATTACTATCGGCAAACGCATCCTGAGGTGGATATTCTACTCTTTGAACCAGGCAACGATGAAGCACTGCTCTTTTTCCAGGGCCCCATGTCGATTACCGCACGTAATCAGGTCATGCATTACGGCTACCAATTAACCCTTTCGGAGATGAAGAGCAACTACCAGGAGTTATCCAGGATATTTGCCCGGCATGGTATTGAGACAACAGCAAAGAACCTCGATAAAGCGCCACCGGAATAGTCGGGCTCTCAGGAACGGGACTCTTTCAATGGTCTTTGGTGTTTTGAACTTTCTTTAGAACGTCAAACTTTGTCTTTGTGACCTGGTGGCCGAACTTTTTCAGATGTAGAACCGTACTTTTTACCGTTGGTTGACGAAGGCGAAACGAGCCGCTAGAGTTAACTTATCGCGAGTGCTTATGAAAATTGTATTTTGTACCCTCCATGTCCGTCGCTCCACTCAGGCGGTTTCACTGGCTGCCGGTTGCCTGGCAGCAGCCCTTCCGCCAAGCTTTCGTAAATCCAGTGTCCTGATCGACTCTTTTCCGGAACAAACCGACCAGGAGATTCTCTCTGCAATTCTCGAGGTAAAACCGGACGTTGTCGCCTTTCCGATCTATGTCTGGAACCGGCAGCGACTGATCAGCATTGTCCGGCAACTGCACGAAATCGCCCCCCGCCTGTACCTGATTGCCGGTGGCCCAGAGGCAACAGGCGACCCATCCGGGCTGGCATCGGCAGCACCCTGGACGGCTCTGGTCCACGGTGAGGGAGAGACGGCTCTCACAGGACTGCTAGCCGCATTGGCAAAAGGGCTTCCGGATCAACCATTACCGGGAGTTACGCTTATGCGGGAGGAAGGGGCATTATCGGGCGCAGAGTATTGTCCGCACGACCTCGGCGCTGCACCTTCACCATGGCTCACCGGTATTCTTGTGCCAGAACCATCAGGCGGTGTTCTCTGGGAAGTCGCCCGCGGCTGTGCCTTTTCCTGCGACTACTGTTTTGAAGCACGTGGTCATGCAGGCGTCCGTCACATTGATCGACAACGCCTGGAGGCGGAACTTGAGCTATTTGCCAGGGCGGAAATCAGCCAGATATGGGTTCTGGATTCAACCTTCAATTATCCTCCGAAGCGCGGTATTGCCCTGCTGGAGCTGCTGCTCGAAAAGGCGCCTCATCTTCAGTATCACCTGGAGGCCAAGGCCGATTTCATAGATCGACATACCGCCAGCCTGCTGGGCGAATTAAACTGTTCTGTGCAGCTCGGCCTGCAGTCCGTTCACGAACAGGTGCTCAAAGCCATCCACCGGCCGCTTGATCTGGATATCCTTGCGGAAAAAGTCCATCTTCTTGAAGCAGAAGGGGTCATATACGGGTTCGACCTGATTTACGGACTTCCGCAGGACAGCTACGCTGGCTTCAAGGACAGCCTGGATACGGCATTAAGCTTTTCACCGAACCACGTCCACATTTTCCCGCTGGCGGTTCTTCCTGGCACCAGGCTGTCCCAGCAGCGCGACCGTTACGGGATTGAAGCGCAGCAGGAGCCCCCCTATGAGTTAATTTCGTCGGCAAACTGGTCCGCTGCAGAGATGGAGCTATGCCGACGGCTGGCCGCTACCGTTGACGTCTTTTACAATACCGGCCGCGCCGTCGCGTTCTTCCCCGCGATTGTACATGCCTTGCAGACCCGACCGAGTGAGCTTTTTGAAGATTTTTTCACATGGGCCTTGCAGCAACAGGGGATCAGTTACGAAAACCTGCTGACTCCTGACAACTGGGCTGCGGATGACGTCTATCGCATGCTGCAGGGTTACCTCAGCCAGAAACTGCGGAGTACAGGCCAGGGTCACCTGGTCAGCGTGTTCCTTGACCTGCTCTGTTACCACTTCCACTATGCAGAAACCCTGCTTGGTGAAGAGCTTCCGCCGCCGCCGAGCGAGACGTTGCTGCAGACAAACCTCTGGGAGACGCCCCTGCAGCGTTCAAACAAGTGTCGCCTGGTGCCGTTTGCCTATGAAATTCTGGACCTGCTGGAAATGGAAGGGGTGCAACTGGAAGAGATTTCCGACCTCTTTCGGCCTATTGGCTCAGTCGCACTCTTCATGAGACGTGGTAACGAAGTCATCTGTGAATCGTTAAGCGAAGAGATGCTGCACCTGCTGAAGCAAAGCAATGGCAGCCTCAGTCCTAAAGATATTTTCGCTGGCAGTCTCTCACAGGCGACCGGTATAGAGCTGGTACAATTCGCGGTCAGCGAAGGGCTGCTGGCTCCCGTGGCTGGCGGAGCAAAAGAAAAGGGCCCTGCGCAAACAGGGCCCTTGTGTTAGTTTAACTTATTTAAACGGACCTGTAACCCAAACAATGGTCAGCCCAACAATTAACGCAGAGTCGCGGAGACGCTGAGAAGAGTGACCAAGGTGTCAGTCATTTTTCCATCAAAATGTTTTTTAATCTGCGACCTCTGCGTCTCCGCGTTAAACCTTCTTTTGCGTCAAGCCTTCTTTTGAGTTATAGAACCGTATTTAAAAGCAGATTCAGGCAACTTCCTTCATCCGCTCAACATATCGGGGTCGTTCCACAATAAAAGACTTTATTTCACGGATATCGGGAACTCGTCCGGCAACACGCACGACATCATCAATCAGTAGGGCCGGAGCAACATAAACGCGATTATCAATCAACTTGCGACGGTCACAGAAGAGATGTACTTCTGCACGCACCTCCATCTCGTTCAGAGCCTGACGAACCTTGGCAAGGATTTGCTCACCGCGCTGATCACCTTCCGGTTTACAGAGAATATCTATTCGCATGATGAAATCCTTTCTGCTAATGATGACCTTTTTTATCAATTATAGGGCTCCAAACAAAAAAGGCAAGCACTTTCTATTTGTTGCCAACAGCATTTCGGGAAATTTCGGCATCACGGCAATATAAGTTTATTTCCTCTATTCAGCACTCGCGCCTGTCGATACAGGCACCTCAAAACTGATTGTCAGGGCATCATTATCTTCATCAACCTTGATATAATTGCCTTCCAGTACCTCTGAAGCAATCATAGCGCGTCCAATTTTGGTTTCCAGGTGATGTTGCAGATAGCGTTTAAGCGGCCGGGCACCATAAACAGGATCATAAGCAGTTCTTGCGACAAAGCTGCGTGCAGCCGGCGTCAAGACAAGGAACAGACCAAGAGCTGCCAGCCGTTGCTGCAGCTCTTTGACCTGCAGCTCAACAATCTGTTCAATTTCTGCCAGAGTCAGTGGTTTGAACAAGACGATATCATCAACCCGATTGAGGAATTCCGGTTTGAAGCCACTGCGCAGAGCACTCATCACCATTTCTCGGGTCCCCTCACTGATCACGCCCTCTTGTGCAAGTCCTTCGAGAAGATACTGTGAGCCAATATTGGACGTCATGATCAGCACAGTATTCTTAAAATCGACCGTGCGACCATGACTATCAGTGATGCGTCCATCATCGAGAACCTGCAGCAGCACATTGAAGACATCCGGATGCGCCTTTTCAATCTCATCGAACAACACGACGCTGTAGGGGTGACGCCGCACGGCCTCTGAGAGTTGGCCGCCCTCCTCGAAGCCGACATAACCGGGTGGTGCACCGATCAGTCGGCTGACTGTATGCTTCTCCATATACTCCGACATGTCTATCCGCACCATATTCGCCTCGCTGTCGAAGAGGGCTTCGGCGAGAGTCCGCGCCAGCTCAGTCTTACCGACCCCGGTCGGGCCCAGAAAGATGAACGAACCTATCGGTCGACGCGGGTCCTTGATCCCTGCCCGTGCACGGATAACGGCATCGGCAACCAATTGCACCGCTTCATCCTGACCGATCACGCGCTGATGTAGAATCTGGTCGAGTTTGAGCAACTTCTCCTTCTCCCCTTCAACCAGGCGGGTGACGGGAATGCCGGTCCAGAGAGCGACGATGCCTGCGATCTCGTCTTCAGTGACCTCCTCACGCAGCAGGCGCTTCCCCTCGCCCTCAACAGTGAGTTTCCGCTCAGCATCACGCTGCTTCTTCTCCAGCTCTGGCAGACGACCATGCTTGAGCTCCGCCGCCCGGTTCAGGTCATACTCCCGCTCGGCGACCTCGATCTGCTGGCGGGTTTTTTCGATCTCCTCGCGCAAAGCCTGCAGCTTCTTGATCTCCTCTTTTTCGGTCTCCCACTGTGCCTTGTACGTATCAGCCTGATGGCGCAGGTCGGCGAGTTCCTTACGCAGATGTTCAAGGCGCATCTGGCTCGCTTTATCCTTCTCCTTTTTCAAGGCGGCTTCTTCGATTTCCAACTGCATCACCCGCCGGGTCACTTCATCAAGATCGGTCGGCAAAGAATCAATTTCAGTGCGAATCATGGCACAGGCCTCATCGACCAGGTCAATCGCCTTGTCAGGCAGAAAACGATCTGTGATATAGCGATGACTCAGGGTGGCGGCAGCCACCAGCGCATTATCCTGAATACGCACGCCATGATGAACTTCGAAGCGCTCTTTCAGACCGCGCAGGATGCTGACGGTATCTTCAACCGTCGGCTGCTCGACCAGAACCGGCTGAAAACGCCGCTCCAGGGCCGCATCCTTTTCTATATACTGACGATACTCGTCGAGGGTCGTTGCACCGACACAGTGCAGTTCGCCGCGAGCCAACATCGGCTTCAGCATATTGCCGGCATCAATAGCCCCTTCTGCTTTACCGGTACCGACAATGGTATGCAGTTCATCAATGAAGAGCAGAATCCGACCGGCACTTTGGCGGATCTCGTTGAGAACGGCCTTAAGCCGCTCTTCGAATTCTCCACGGTACTTGGCTCCTGCAAGCAAGGACCCCATATCGAGCGCAAAGATGGTTTTGTCTTTCAAACCCTCCGGCACATCGCCACGTACGATGCGTTGCGCCAAACCTTCGACGATTGCTGTCTTGCCAACCCCGGGTTCCCCGATCAGGACAGGATTGTTCTTGGTTTTGCGGGAGAGGATGCGGATCACTCGCCGGATCTCGCCATCCCTGCCAATCACCGGGTCAAGCTTGCCCTTCTGGACCTCTTTTACAAGGTCGCGTCCATACTTCTCCAACGCCTCATAGGTTCCTTCAGGATCAGCACTCGTCACTCTCTGATGCCCACGCACAGCGGTCAATGTCTGCAGCAGTCGGTCACGGCTCAGATTGAATTGCTGCAAGATTCTGCCGACCGCCGTCTTATTGCCTTCATCGGTCATCACCAGCAGTATATGCTCTACGCTGATAAAATCATCTTTGAGCCGCTTTGCCTCGGACTCAGCCTTGACCAATATTTGATTGAAGCGTTGAGTAACATAAATCTTGCCGGGTTCTACACCGGGACCGGAAACCGAAGGGATCCTTTGCAGTTGTGAGCGAACGGCCTCAATCACAAGCTCGGGATCAATATTCAGCCGCTGGACAAGTCGGGAGACAAGTCCGTCCTCCTGCTCCAGAAGTGCCAGCAACAAGTGTTCACCGTCAACTTCGACGTGGCCGTAGCGAACCGCAAGGCTCTGGGCCGATTGGATCGCTTCCTGGGTTTTCTGGGTCATGCGGTTCATATCCATAAGAATTCTCCTGAGATTTATTTGCAAGGCCTGCCTGAAGTCTATCCAATTCCAGCGATAATGCACCTTTACATGGAAACCGGACAATCTTATCCTGGCCCTTCTTGTTCCGATGGTTACCGATATTTATGCCCAATTTAGTGGCTCGGAACGACCATTTCAAGAATGCCTCTGCGAAAAAGTGCAGCATGCCGCAGAATCAACTTGTTTCCATAACGACACAGGCCGTACAGGCACGCTTTTCCCGGCCATCAGAATCTGCTCGGCTGACACCATAATATTGGCAGCAGGAAGACCTTATTGTGTGCATAATGCTCGCAACCTGCTATAAATATAGAGTCCTATAGATTTCTACAGGAGATAACGAACATGCATCCCCGCAACAAAATTCTGGATTATCATTTCAAAGAAGTCCTTGACGTAAAAACTCGCGAGCTGATTCGGATTGCCTGTGCCGTAGCGGTCAACTGCCCTGACTGACTCACCAAGCACTTCGCGGTCGCGAAGGATGCCGGCGCCACAGATGACGAGCTGCGTGAAGCAATGGCTTACGGAATTATTGCACCGTCAGGACGTGCCAAAAACTTCGTCAAACGCATGCAGGCAGAACTCGACAACATTGAATAAGTCGTCACAGGAGGGATCCTTATGATGAGTAGAAGTGCGAATCAGAGAATGCTCAACGAAAAGGTTGTCACGAAACAGCAACTTCGCGAAGCTGCCAGCCGGCAACGTCTGCACGGTGGACGTCTCGGGCAAAATCTGGTCGCGCTTGGCTATATCAGCGAAGACCAGCTTGCCACTTTCTTCAAACGCACGCCACCTGCTCCCGAGGAAGTCAAGGATACGGGCCTTGATCTGCCGTTCATTGCCGATCTTGCCTTAAAGCACATCATGTCCATGGGTGAGTTTCGTCTGAGCGATCTCTCACTGCGCATGGGTCTTTCAACAGCCATCCTCGATGAAGCGGTGGCCCTGCTGCGTCGCGAGAAGCTGGCCGAAGTGCGCAGCGCAAGCCAGTTCGTCAAATCTTCTTTCAACTTCATCGTCACCGAGACCGGGAAAAAGTATGGCGGCGAACTGATGGATATCTGCCGTTATGTCGGGCCGGCACCAGTCACCCTTGAAGACTACAAGGAAATGGTCGAGAACCAGTCGATTCGCAACATCACCATCAACAACGATGTGGTACAGGCGGCATTTTCACAGATTGTTATCAGTGAGCACATGCTCAGCCGTCTGGGCCCGGCAATAAGTTCCGGCGCTCCGATGTTTATCTACGGTCCTGCCGGCAACGGCAAAACAACCATTGCCGAAACGATAGGCCAGGTCCTCCCGGGAACTGTTTTTGTTCCTCATGCCCTCTACGTGGGAGGCCAGATCATCAGTGTGTTTGACCCGGTTAACCATATCCCTGTTGAAAGCCTGCCCGAGGATGACACGTCTCTCGACAGCATCGATCGGCGCTGGGTAAGAATCCAGCGTCCGATTGTCATAACCGGCGGCGAACTGACCTTACGCATGCTTGACCTGGAGTTCAACACCATAGCCAAATTCTATGAAGCCCCTCTGCAGATGAAGGCTAACAATGGGCTCTTCATCCTCGATGACTTCGGTCGCCAGCAGATGGATCCGCAAAGCCTTCTCAACCGCTGGATCATCAACCTGGATCGTCAGATCGACTTTATGTCGATGCATACTGGCATGAAATTCGAAATCCCCTTCGACCAAATGGTAATTTTTGCCACCAACCTGGAGCCGAAAACCCTGGTTGATGAAGCCTTTCTCCGCCGCATCCGCTACAAGATCAAAATCGAGCACCCGACGGAAGCAGAGTTCCGGGAAATCTTCGAACGCGTCTGCCGGATGAATGCCATTCCTTTCCGACACGATGTCTTCGAGCACCTGGTCGAGCACTGGTACCGCCGTCACAATATAGCGTTCAACGCCTGTCACCCCCGAGATCTGGTCGATCACGTGATTGATCTCGCGCGCTTTTTCGATGAAACTCCTGAACTGCACCGCGACACCATCGATCATGCCTGCGAAAACTACTTTGTCGATGTGTGAAAACGAATGACATAAATCTGGCCACTAAGGCACCAGGGCACAAAGAATAAGCCTCAAGACTTGATGCACTCGCAAAAACTCATGGGATGGCTACCTTGGTGTCTTTGTGACCTGGTGGCCGCAACAACCTTTACTTGAAGCATAGAACCGCTAAAAATAAGCACTGACAGCATATTCAGAACCTGAGTTCAGAAAGTCTTTCCAGAATGGCCCGGCATCACTATAATGCCTCCCCATCATGGATAAATTCCTCTCAACAAAATCCCAGGCAAAGCTG
The DNA here is from genome assembly GCA_014860225.1 of Desulfuromonadales bacterium. Classification (GTDB taxonomy): domain Bacteria; phylum Desulfobacterota; class Desulfuromonadia; order Desulfuromonadales; family BM103; genus M0040. The sequence goes on along the minus strand of JACZKE010000052.1, from coordinate 156,201 downwards.
CGCCAGGAAATTATCGCATCAGGCGGCAACGAAGTGTTCTGCATCGGGCATACCGACGCAGAACAGCTGGTGGTCGATCTGGAGATTCTCGCCCGCGGCAACCGCCAAGCCGTTCCCGCAATCCTGCAAGCCTGTCGTCCCGGCGATGTTATAATACATAATCATCCAAGCGGACACCTCGAGCCTTCCGAAGCAGACTTGGTCATAGCCGGAAATCTCGGCTCCCTCGACGTAGGTTTCTATATCGTCGACAATCAGGTCAACAAAATCTATCGGGTGGTCGAAGCGTTTAAGCCAGCGCAACACACAACGGTAGGATACGAACAAGTCACAGCACTTCTGGGCTCAGGTGGGAAAATCTGTCAAAGCCTGCCGGGATTTGAAGACCGCCCGGAGCAGCTGCGCATGGCATTCGCGGTCACTGAAGCGCTCAATCACCACAACATAGCCCTGATCGAGGCCGGCACCGGCACCGGCAAGAGCCTCGCCTACCTGGTCCCTGCCATCCTCTGGGCTCTCGCCAGCCGTGAGCGACTGGTCGTCTCAACCAACACGATCAATCTGCAGGAGCAGCTGATCCGTAAAGACCTGCCCTTCCTGCAGCGAGCCACAGGTCTCGAGTTTAAGGTTGAGCTGGTCAAGGGTCGCTCCAACTATCTTTGTAAACGTAGGCTGGAGACGGCCGCGGCTGAACCCGGGCTTTTTGACACTGAGCATGTCGGCGAGTTGAAGGCCTTGCGCGCATGGGCGGAAGAAACCGGAGATGGCTCGCGCGAGGATCTTTCTTTTCTGCCTCATGGCACCCTCTGGGACGAGGTCTGCTGCGAAGCGGATCAATGCAGTCGCAGCCAATGTCCGTACTTTAACAACTGTTTCTTTCATCAGGCCAGGCGGCGCGCCGCTCGCGCCGACATCCTGGTCGTGAATCACGCCCTGCTCCTGGCAGATCTGTCTTTGCGTCAACAAACGGACAACTATTCCGCACTGGCGGTGTTGCCGCCATTTTCCAGGCTGGTTATCGACGAGGCGCATCATCTGGAGGAAGTCGCGACACGCTACTTCAGCACCCAGGTCACCCGGTTTGCCTTTGCGCGTACCCTCAACCGGCTACGCCACCCGCGCAAGCCACAACGCGGCTTGTTGCCGCGCTTGCTCGTTCAACTCGGACAATCTCTTGATGACAGCCAGGACGCTCTTTACCGGGAATTGCATGAACGCATTGAAACGCTCATAAGCCAGCACCAGGTGTTGCTAGACAGCTCAATCACTCAACTTGAGCAAACCGGCCTGGATTTATCAAAAGCGCTCGGTACCGATGTTCGTGCCGGAGAGGAGATCCGTCAACGACTGATACCGACATTCCTTGAAAAGCCTGCCTGGAAAAAGGCCGAAGGCACACTGCGCGGCCTGTCCCGGGCGACCCGGGAATCAGGTGATGCCTTGCGGGAGCTTCTGAAGGCATTACGTAAACTGCCTGACGATGCGGCCGATGCGACGCGGTCACTCTGTACGGACCTGGCCGGTATCAGCATGCGGCTCCTGGCTTTAGCCGAACACTTGCAAGCCTTTGTTACCAATCCCTCAGGTTCATGTGCATGGTTTGAAATCACCAGGGGGCGTATCGGTCGAAGCGAAGGGATTATCACCCGTCTCTGCACGGCACCACTGGTGGTTGCACCACTCCTGCGCGAGACTTTGATGGAGCGCATGCAGACTGTCGTGTTGACCAGCGCCACCTTGACCGTGGCTGGCCGTTTCGATTATCTGCGTCAACGAATCGGACTCAACGATCTGGACTCAGGACGCCTCACTGAACTACTGCTTGCGTCACCTTTCGATTTCAAGCGACAGGCCCTGCTTGCAGTGCCTACGGATATTCCGGAACCCGGACGTCCTGGATATGCCGAAGCTGTTCGCGACCTGACCGAGCAGGCCCTGCTTGCTGCTGACGGCCGCAGTTTTGTACTGTTTACCGCCTACAGCCTGTTGCGTCGCATTCACAGCGAGCTGTCACCGGCACTATCAGCCCGCGGCTACCAGGTTCTGCGCCAGGGCGAAACAACCCGCCATGAGCTATTGAAGAGATTCAGTCAGGATCCAACCAGCATCCTGTTTGCCACCGATTCATTCTGGGAGGGCGTTGATGTCCCGGGGCGGTCATTGGAGCAGGTCATCATTGCCCGGCTGCCCTTCAAAGTTCCCACGGAGCCGGTACTCGAAGCGCGTGCCGAGGCCATTACCAGAGCAGGAGGTGATCCGTTCATGGATTACACGGTTCCCCAGGCCGTGATTCGCTTCAGACAGGGCTTCGGCCGCCTGATTCGTCATCGCACAGACCGGGGAGTCGTTCTGATTCTCGACAGCCGGGTCGTCAGGCGCGGCTATGGCCGTCTTTTTCTCAATTCGTTACCCGATGTGCCGGTATCAACCTTGCCGCAAGCTGAACTGATTCAGGCGATCAAGAGGTTCTTCAGTGCCGTTGAGCCGGACTCCGACGAATAAAGATTCGCAGCCGGGCAACACATCGTGTTGTCAACAAAACATTGACTTATCATGTTGCCTGTGATAACAGACGAGAACTCTTTTTTACGCAATGGAACGTTTCATGTTCAAAGCGACAGCCAACATCGCAGCGGCACAGACAGCCCGAGCTAACAGCGCGGTAGCTACGGCGGCCGCATGCCAGGAACTTGTCCATTGCCTTGAAAACTGATTGATTCTTTTACTACGATCAAGGCCATGGGCAAGCGCTCATGGCCTTTTTACTTAGACCGGGAGAAAATCATGCGCAACAACATTGTTCATATCGGTGCCGGCGAACTGACTTACGAGATTCGGGCTATCGTTGACATTGCCGAAAAGCTCAGAGCTCTCGGTATCGACACCAACATGGAGAACATCGGCGATCCGATTGCCAAGGGTGAAGTGATTCCCCTGTGGATGAAGCAAATCGTCGCCGACCTGGCCATGAAAGACTGCAGCTACGGATATTGTGCGACCAAGGGGGTTATTGAGACACGCCAGTTTCTCGCCGAGATGACCAATCGCCGAGGCAAGGCACAGATCACGGCGAACGATATCATCTTTTTCAACGGGCTGGGCGATGCAATTCAGAAAGTTTACGGCTTGCTGCGGCGAGAAGCACGTGTGATCGGTCCGTCGCCAACCTACTCCACCCATTCTTCCGGTGAAGCCGCCCATGCCGGCCAGAAGCCAGTCTGCTACCGTCTTGACCCAGCCAACAGCTGGTATCCCGACCTCGACGATCTTCGCCTGTCGATCAAGTACAATCCCACAATCTCGGGCATCTTGATCATCAATCCTGACAACCCCACCGGTGCCGTCTGGCCGGAACGTATCCTCACAGAGATAGTGACGATTGCCAAAGAGTATGATCTCTTCATTATCGCCGATGAAATTTATCAGAACCTGGTATACAACGGCCAGGCGACCAAACCGATTTCCGACCTGATCGGTGATGTCCCGGCCATTTCGATGAAAGGCATCAGCAAGGAGCTGCCCTGGCCCGGATCTCGCTGTGGCTGGATTGAGGTCTATAACGCTGACAAGGACCCGATGTTCAGCCGCTACATCCAGAGCATTGTCGATTCAAAAATGGTCGAAGTCTGCTCAACGACTCTGCCGCAAAAAGCGATTCCGCCCATCCTCAGCCATCCCGAGTATCCGGCCTGGCTTGCAGAACGCATAAGCCGTTATGAGAAATTCTCCAACATCGCCTACGATATCCTTAAAAAAGTTCCGGGTGTTAAAGTCAACCGGACCAACGGCGCCTTCTATATGAGCGTTGCTTTCCAGAATGAGAAGCTCAACGACCGTCAGACCCTGCCGATCGAAATTCCGGAAGTTCGTGAACTGGTCGAAAACCTGGTCAATCAACCGGGGGTCTCTGCCGACAAGCGCTTTGTCTATTACCTGCTGGGTTCAACCGGGATCTGCGTGGTACCCTTGTCATCCTTCTTTACCCCAGAGCAGGGGTTCCGCATCACCTTGCTGGAGCGTGACGAAGCGACCTTTACCCGCATTTTCAAGAACATTGCGGCGAATATTACCAAATACCTCGACTCATAGTTGTTGGCCTTAACCCCCTGCGCTGAGGCGTTAAGGGGCTTTTCTACCGGCGCCAGTCCCGATCTCAATCAGGGTCATTCACAGATGTCCAGAGAGACGTGAATGTATTGACTATGCTTTCGATCATTTTGGTATACTGCTGAAGAAACACGTTTAATCCAACGCTGTTCTCACGGATGCTCCCGGGATCTGCATGCTCACTCCGAATAGACTTAAACATGACTCGGTGATTACCTCAATGGATCAACTGGTCAATTTCCTTGCCGCCGGAGCACGCCCTGAAAGTGAGTGGGGGATTGGCGCCGAGATGGAAAAACTGGTTCTCGATGCCAACACAGGTGAAGCTGCTGAGTTCCCAAGGATAGAGGCCTTGCTGACAGCGCTCGAGAAGACCGGCGACTGGCAGGAACTTCGCGAGGGGGGGAGGCTCATCGGCCTGCAAGGACAGGATTCATCCATCACCCTCGAGCCCGGCGGCCAACTGGAACTCTCCGGGCAGCTCTGTGCCGACCTGTTCTGCAATTGCAGCGATTTTTCGCGATATATTGTCAATGCCGTTGCCGCCTGCCAAAAGCTGGATCTGGTTCTTGTCGGCTTGGGCACCCAGCCTTTCAGCCGCCTTGAAGACATCGAGTGGACGCCCAAGTCGCGCTACGACATCATGGGACCCTACATGTTGAAAACCGGTGATATGGGCCAGCGCATGATGAAACAGAGCGCCGGCCTGCAGGTCAACCTCGATTTCCGCGACGAGGCCGACTGCATGAGGAAGCTGCGTCTCGCCCAGGCACTTGCTCCCCTGCTCTACGGACTTTTCGCCAATTCACCGATTCTGGACGGGCAGCCCTCCGGATTTTTGACCACACGTGGCGAGATCTGGTCGCGCACCGACCCCGACCGCACCGGCCTGCTGGCTTTTCTCGACAAGCCGGATGCCGGGTTTGCCGACTACGTCGAGTATGCTCTCGATGTGCCAATGTACTTTATCGTGCGTGATGAACGATATCTGGATCTGACCCAAAAACCCTTCCGCTTCCGGCAATTTTTAGACTCAGGCCACGCTGGACACCGGGCAACGCTGTCCGACTGGAACCTGCACTTATCGACACTCTTTCCTGAAGTGCGTCTGCGTCCGCAGATCGAGGTACGATGTGCCGACAGTCTGCCGCCCCATCTGGTGCTGACTGTCGCGGCGCTGCTCAAAGGACTGATGTACGATGACGAGGCTTTCCAGTCTGCATGGCAGCTCTGCAAACCGTATTCACGCACGGAAATCGATCAAGCCTGTCGGCAAGCCTGGCGCCTGGGACTGAAAACCCCATGGAAAGCAGGGACCTTGCAGGATCTCGCCCGAACCTGTCTTGAGCTGGCACGCAACGGACTCGACCGACAGCAGCATCAGCGCGGTCAGAAGAACAGCGAGAGCCGGTTTCTGGATGGTCTCGACAGCCTGATTGAAGGTGGTGTCACCCTTGCGGAGCAACTCTTGCAAAACTGGCAGGGGAGCCGCCAGGAGAAACTCAAGGCGTTGATCGGTCATTGTGGTTTTTTTGATGTCACCTCTATCCATCCCGACGGAACTTGTGCAAATCAGCAGTTCAAGCCCGCGAACTGATCTTGAAAAATGCAAAACAAATACTCTTTTTCACCACCAAGTTCGCAGAGAACATAGAGGAAAATTCCTGTGGCTTGAAACCAGGAAACCCTTTGATTTTAATATGATTTCCAGCGTTTCTCTGTGATCTCTATGTGCTCTGTGGCGCGAAGCTTTCAGGGTGCTTTTGCTATGACATTACGCTTGTCTTGGCCGCGACGGGTCAGTATAGTGGCCGTTTAACGCAACCGTCATATTTTGAGGAGCTTTTCAATGGCACAAACGCTCGACATGCAAAAGGCCCAAAGGGCCATCGACACTATCCGCCTGCTCTCGGCCGACATGGTAGAACAAGCCCAGTCAGGGCATCCCGGCACTCCCATGGAGGCCGCACCGATTGCTTATCTGCTTTACAACCGGCACATGCGCTACAACCCCGAGAATCCGGATTGGGCAGGGCGAGATCGATTTATCCTTTCCTGCGGTCACGCCTCAGCGTTGCTTTACAGCATGCTGCATCTCTCCGGCTACGACCTCTCTCTGGACGATCTGAAAAATTTCCGCCAACTCGACAGCCCGACAGCCGGCCATCCGGAGTTTGGCCACGCACCCGGCATTGAGACAACCACCGGGCCGCTCGGCCAGGGCATCTCGGTCGGCGTCGGCATGGCAATGGGTGCTCGTTTTCTGAGCGAGCGGGTCAGCAAGGAACTGTTCGATTACACCATCTACGGACTCTGCTCAGACGGCGACCTGATGGAAGGGGTCTCTGCCGAATCAGCCTCATTGGCCGGGCACCTGCGCCTGGGTAACCTGGTCTATCTCTATCTCGACAACAAGATCACGATTGAAGGGTCTACGGACCTGGCATTCAGCGAAGAGGTTGCGACCCGTTATCTCAGTTACGGCTGGCAGGTCCAGCGCGTCGAAGGTGAAAACGTTCGGGAGCTTGATCAGGCCATTGCCAAAGCCAAACACTCACCTTGCCCATCCCTGATCATTGTCCGCTCGCATATCGGTTTCGGTGCACCGAACAAGCAGGACACCCACGACGCCCACGGTGCCCCCCTCGGTGCCGAAGAGCTGAAACTGACCAAGCAGTTTTTCGGTCGCGCTCCGGGAGAATGCTTTGCCGTGCCTGCGGATGTCGCCGCGCATATGGGTGAGGCGGTCAGCCGTGGTGCTGAGCTTGAAGCTGCCTGGCAACAGGCCTTCACCAATGAGCTGAAAGAAAATACTGACCTGGCCGCATGGCAAAAAGCTGCAGCAGGCGAACTTCCGGCCGGGTGGGACGACCTGCCAAAATTTGCCGCCGGTGAGAAACTGGCAACCCGTCAGGCCAGCGGCAAGACGTTGAACGCGCTGGCCGGCAAGCTGCCCTTTTTGCTTGGCGGGTCTGCTGACCTCGGTCCTTCAAACAACACAAGCCTCAATGACGAGGAGTCATTCACTGCCTGCAGCGTCGGCCGTAATATCCATTTCGGCGTCCGTGAGCACGCTATGGCAGCAGCACTCAATGGACTGGCTCATACCCCCGGGCTGATTCCCTTTGGCGGCACCTTCATGATCTTTGCCGATTACATGCGTCCGCCGATGCGCCTGGCGGCCATGATGGGCCTCGGCACAATTTACGTGCTGACCCATGACTCCATCGGTCTGGGTGAAGACGGTCCGACCCACCAACCGATCGAACAGTTGCCCAACCTGCGGGCGGTACCCAACCTGACCGTGATCCGTCCCGGCGATGCCAACGAAACCCTTGAAGCCTGGAAGGCAGCGATTAATAATCGTCAGGGACCGACTGCCCTGATCCTGACCCGTCAGGGACTGCCGACTCTCGATCGCAGCATAGTGGGTGCGGCTGAAGGCCTCCATCAGGGGGGCTATGTGCTGGCCAAAGAGCAGGGTGAGCTGCAGGCGGTTATCATCGCCAGTGGTTCAGAGGTCCCTCTGGCTCTCGCAGCACAAGAAAAACTGCAGCAGGAAGGTGTCGGCACCCGGGTTGTTTCTCTGCCCAGCTGGGAGCTTTTCGAGAAGCAGCCACAGGACTACCGTGATCAGGTCCTGCCACCGACATGCCTGAATCGTGTCGCAGTCGAAGCCGCATCAACTTTCGGCTGGGAACGCTACGTCGGCTTTAAGGGCAAGATGATCGGCATGCAGAGCTATGGCGCCAGCGCCCCGGCCAATCAGCTGATGGAAAAGTTTGGTTTCACCGTCGGCAATGTTGTCGATACAATCAAAACCCTGCTTTAAGAATCTTTTAATCGACCGTTTTTCGCGCTAACTGCCAGGCAACAGGCGCGTCTGTTTTAAAAAAGGGGCTTCCTGATTTGGGAAGTCCCTTTCCTGTTAATGCTCCGCAATAAATGACTACCTGCCAGCCGATTCTGTTTGTGTTAAATTTCTGTAACTATTCAGCACATAAGCGTGTGGATGTGTCTGCAGCCATTGCCTGTGCCCAACGTTGTCACTTAACTTCCCGCAAGCAACAGCTGCAGTCCACATGCTGTGCCGTTGAGTAAGGGAGCTGAATAGTTACAAATTTTTCAGGTAAACCCTTTGCTGCCGAGCACGTCTAAATGAGCAAAGGTAAACTATGGGACAGGAGATACGCGTGCCAGCAATCACGGCAGCAATCATTGACAGCTTACCGGTGAACGACTACCCTCAGAAGATGGCTGAATCACACGAACAGGCACTTCTGGAAAGGATCCGCAACGGTGATGATTACGGGTTTGAACTGCTCGTAAAAGAGCATACGGGTAAAGTCATCGGACTCGCCTGGCGTCTGGTCGGCAACCGGGAAGAGGCCGAAGACCTGGCACAGGAAGCATTCTTGAGATTGCACCGCTCGTTACCCGACTTTCGTGGCGATAGCCGCATCAGTACCTGGCTGTATCGCACAACAACCCGTTTGGCGATCGATCATCTGCGCCGCGAGCGTATCAAGCGCAAGCTGTTTTTCTTCCGTCAGGACAATGATGCGCCAGACCCGGTGGATTTGGCCCGTGATCCCGGGAATGATCCGGGACGCGAATTCCAGTCACAGGAAGCGATGCGGACGCTGCGGAAAAGTTTGCGCAAACTTTCGTCGCGCCAACAAGTGATTTTCACCCTGCGGCATTACGAGGGTCTGCCGCTAAAAGAGATCGCAGCACATCTCGGGCTGCAAACCGGAACCGTAAAGGCACACCTGCATCGGGCCGTCACGCAACTACGTCTGGATCTGGCTGCTTACCGTGAAAGCTCTCGTGAGGAATCGTTATGAAGAACAAAAACTGCCTGAGTGAACAAGATCTGATTCTGCATTATTATGGTGAACTGCCTGCAAACGATGAGCGAGTTTATCACCTTGCCGACTGCCCGCTTTGTGAGGAGCGCGTTTCTGCGCTGACTCATGACCTGGCTAAATTGCCGGAGTTGAGTCATGAGTCTGACTTCGCTGCCGGCACGCGCATGGCAGCACGGGTCAATGAGCGATTGAACAAACGCCGCAGAAACTGGATACCGGCCCTGGGAGCCTCGGCAATCACCGCTTTTGCCCTGATGATCACTGTCTTCATCTGGTCGCCACAGGATCAACGGGTTCAAACGACCCAATCAGCACCCCCGGCTCTTGCGATTATAAGCCTTAATGAGGATATGCCCGAGATTGATTTCCTCGAGGATCTGGAGTTACTGAAAGAGCTGGAGCTGTTGAGCCAGATAGAAGGAGTCTGACATGCCCGGAAAAAGCTTCACGATCATGACTTGCGGTTTGATGGTCCTGGTCTGCCTGATGACCAGCCCCGTTTTTGCCGGCAAAGGCAACAACGCCTCTTCAGGAAACACCGGCCGTTACTCAGGGGAAAACGGCAACCTCGATCAATGGTGGCAGAATCTTCCCCGGAATGATCGCCAGATGCTGCGCGATCGTCATGAATTTATCCAGAGCCTGCCACCGGAGCAGCAAGACCGTCTGCAGCGGCGCTGGGAACGTTATCGGGACATGTCACCGGAAGAACGCCAGCAGATGCAAAAGAAATATCAACGCTGGCAGGATATGGACCCTGAGGACCGTGACCGCCTGCGCGGCACCTATCGCAAGTTCAAAGACCTGCCTGACCAGCAGCGCAGGCAATTGAAAGAGGAACTCGACCAACTGCAGGAGCTTGAACCCGCCGAACGCGAGCAACACCGCCGGCAGCTTTACAAGAAATATTTTCCCAAGCAATAAAAAAACGGGCTTATAACCAAAACAAAGGCTATGCATAAACCAACGCAAAGACGCAAAGGGTAAAGGGTAAAGAAAGACGCAAAGAAAATATTATGTTTTTACTTTGCGCCTTGCCCTTATTCTCTGCGTCTTTGCGTTAGTTTTTCCCTTTACTCCTGATGGTATTGACAACACATACAACCTAAATAAAGGTAAGTCCATTAATTAACGCAGAGACGCGAAGGCGCTGAGAAGAATGACCAAGGTGTCAGTCATTTTGCCCTCAAAATGTTTTTTACTCTGCGTCCTCTGCGTCTGCGTTAAACCTTCTTTTCTGCGACTCCGCGTTAAACCTTTTTTTATTTATAGAACCGTTTATTTTACATGTGCAGAAGATGATTTCCTGAACAGGAACAGCCCACGGGTTAATCGAGTTCGTAAATCACAACCGCAGACCTGGCGTCATCAATGGCTCCCCTGTGCTTGAACTTGACCGCCATCACCAGCTCCGTGTTGCCGTCGTTATCGGCATCGGCCAGGATAAAGTCACCGAGATAGCCCTTCTGGCTGGCCGTGCGCCAGTTTTCGACCAGGGCAAAGCCGTTCCAGCTCATGGCGATGGCACGGCTTTCCTTGAACTTGCGATAACGCTGCATGATCCTCTGGCCGTCATTCTGAGCCGCAACGATTTCGTTACCAACAGTCTTGAGCAGCCGCGGACCTATGCAGGTCGGAATGACAAAATCACCGTCATTGCCTTTACGATTGTCGAAGCAGGTCTCGGACCCGCCGAAATATTCGGAGGACTCCCAGAGTTGCTTACCCTCGGCAGAGATGACCGCAAGGTAGTCGTCCTGGGTCAGATAGGCATAATTGAGCTTGTTCTGGTCATCGGTGAAGGGTACGAAGCTGTAAAGATTCACCAAGCCGGGCAGATTCAGCGGCTCCGCCTTCACCAGGCGATCGCCCTCGAGGCGGACATGAAATGGTTGCCCCGCGAAACTTCGCTGATCATTTTGCATCCCCTGGCCGATCAGAGCCTGCTGCTGTCCGGGCAGTTCTGCAATCCGCAGGTACCATTCGATCTTGTCCATGATGATCTCAAATTGACCGTTTGCACTGTATTCAATGACAAATGAAGACAGTCGATAGCCGTCAATGGCCGTCAGGTAAAGCTCCGGGTGCCCGTTCTGGTTGAGATCAGCAGCATCCATACTCAGAATCCGCAGGTTTGCCGGAATTGCAACGTCCGCCACTTCAGCATACTGCCCCTGGCTGACCCGACCGATCAACAGCTTGTTATCAAGGGCGACGGCGGTTTCCTTGAGCCCGTCGCCGTCCAGATCGGCTACGCTGATGCCGACCGGGTTGCCTTCTAAGTTCGGGCCTATCCAGACGCCACTCAAAGCAGCGGACTTCTGGCGGATAACGCCAATCTGACCCGGGGCAAATTCATTTTTGTCCTTGAGCTTAAGCGTGGTCATGAGGTTGTTCGCGGCCTGCTGCAGCAGGTTCTGCTCGGGCTTGCCCCCCTGTGCACCGAGTGGCTGGAGCACAGGCGCCGGCGGTGGCACCAGCTGCCGGTCCTCCTGCACCTTGTAGCTGTGCAGCAAGTTACCGTCGACGGTTTTAACGGCCAGGGTGTCTGACTGCAGCTGGAAGGTCAGCAGGGGCTGTTCGCTGTCGCCTTCCCGCAGCCAGCGGAATTGCGGCAGGTCCATCTTGATCTGGCTGGCAAGCCCGTCGCCGTCCCCCTTGCTGTCGACAAACACGGCCGGCACCTGCTCGAAGCGGCGCACCTGGTCGCCGCTTGCCGGTGCAACGTCTGCCGAGAGCGGTCGGGCATAGGAGTAGCCCGAGTTGATGCGCGTCACCTTGAGGTAGCCGGTCGTCTTATAGACCGATCCGAGGGCTTCCTTGGTTACCGGGTGAAAAATTTTTTCACCGGGGACAACCAGCGATAAAATATCGCCAACGGCAAGGTTGTCGCGGGCGTCCAGGTCAATGATGTATTCATCATCGATCGGCATGACGATGTAGCCGCTCACTACGGAAAAATCCAGTTCGACCTGTTTGGGCAACTCGGCAAAAGCCATAGTCGGGCACAACAGACACAGACACAAAAACAGTTGCAGGCGCACATTCATGGGACAGACCTCTATCATGGAAGATTAACTCAAGAAAAAACGGTAGGGAATACTAGCAACTTTGCAGGTAAATGGGAAGTTTTTGTGACGAAAAATTGTACATGAAAAAAAGGTATTAATGCGGAGGCACCGTGACACTGAGAAACTGTTCAAAAGCGTCTCGAGTCTGATTGCAATGTCTCAACGACTCCGCATTGATAACTCTGGTCCGGATTGACCTTTCAGCGGCCAGCCGACGCATCATGAATAAAGCCCGCTGCAGAAGCAGCGGGCTTTATAAACATACTGTGATGCGTCAGATCTTAGAACGCGACCTGGATGCCAGAAATAGCCTGCAGGGTATCGCCGTCTGCATCAACGCTTTCGCCGTCAACTTCATCAACATTAAACTTGATGTAGTTGGCATGTAAGCTGAGAGTAGTGTTCTTTGCCAGTTTGTACGCAATACCAGCATTGAGCGTATAGCCATCGTAATCGATGAACTCGTCGTCTTCATTCTGGAAATACATTGCGGCAAACTTCATGCTTGTATTTTCAGTAGCTTGCAGGTCAGCGTAAAGCTGAGCAGCCATGACACCGGCGTTCACGCCGAGAGGATCATAGATGTCTGCGAACTCGTCCACGAATTCGACGCTCCAGTGACCGTAGGATTCCGGATGCCAGTCAGCGAAGGTCCAGTCGACAGCGCCGTCAAAGTTGTTGTTGGTTGCTTGCTCGTCTTCATCATCGCCAAGGGCGTAGAAACCCATCAGGCCGACGCGCAAGGTAGTGGTTGCTGCCATCGAAGCATCGAGATACAGCTGGGTGCCTTTGATGTCTCCAACATTATCTTCGCCGTCGAAGTAGTTGAATTCGCCTTTGAGGAGCACCGGGCCGAGGTCGATAGAGCTGGCGAGGCCGAGGGCGAGCAGATCACGATCGCCGCCGCGGACGGCAGAATCAGATTGGTTGTAGGAAACCATCGGGGTCAGGGTGAAACCCTCGCCTTTGAAATCGTACTTGAGGCCGGTGAGCGAGACATCACCATCGTTAGGTTGGGCAAAGGAGTCATTGCCGTTGTTTTCGTCCAGGCGCTTGACATGCATCAGGGTGAGGCCTTTGTACTGGCCGGTGAAACCGGCGCCGATGACGTCCATCATCTTGCCAGTGTAGCCCCAGAAGCCGAAGTACTGCTGACCGGCTTTCAGAGTGAAGCCGTTTTTCTCGACCATCAGGTAGGCATTGTCGAACTGGATGTCGGCGCGACGCTGACTGTACTGGTAAGCGCTCGTCTGTGAACCACCCCAAGCCACTGCATTGGAGCTGTTCTCGTCACTCTCGGTGGCGTCGAAACGGAAGACCACGCTCACGCCTTCGGCCACAGCAATTTTACCAAGCATGCGCAGACGCTGGTCGTTCCAGGCGCCGCTGTCATCATCTTCCTCACCAAAATCCGTGTAGTCCGTGTCGTAGAGGTAACCACGCACACGCATCTCACCAGACAGTTGCAGACGATCTTCTGCAATGACCGGCACGGCCATGGCTGCAATCACCAGAACTGCTACCAAAACTTTCAACAATTTCATTTTTTGCCTCCTGAATGTAAATTTACTAAACAACCTGTACCCACTACCACAGTGAGCCAGGCCTTCCTGAACCTTAATGTTTACTCGGTCGGTGCATCAAACTCATACCCGCAGGCCGGGCACTTGACGCGAATCTTCTGATCCCCGTTCGTACCGGCACACGCCACCAGAGAGAGGACCATCATGACTGCCAACGCACCGGTGAAAACCTTCTTCATTCATTGACCTCCTTTCCTAGATTTTGTTTGATCGCACCAGGCATTAGTGAGCCTTGAAGCACTCACAGTTTATACATAATTCAATTCGGGTGAAACCTGATTAGGATTATTTCTTCAACAATGGTGCCAATCTGACTGCCCGCACACAAGATAACCAAAGAAGCGCTGTTTTCCAAGTACTTTTTAATTTATTCAAGTAAAATAGTGTTACTTTTTCGCTTTGGGGTTAATTGATAAAGTGTTGCCTTTCTACCACACTGTCGCATTTTCTCAACGTTTCGAGCAGACAAGCCAAACGACCGTTCACTTTACAAAAAGACTATGAAGGTCCGGAAACTGCCGACGAAGGACAGAGTTCTTCAACCATGGTCTTGATATCATCAGCAAAGACGTTGCGGCCGGCACTGTCAAAGCGGACGATTTGGTCAGCATCGACAAGCAGCAAGCGCGGAATCAGGTAGACATTGTATGCCTTGTAGGCCTGCCCATCATCGAGCAGGGCGTGGAAAGTCATGGGATGCTCCGTGTCCCCCAGATATTTTTTGATCATCGCCGTAGAATCCTGCACAAAAACTTCGAGGACCACAGCATCTTTCTCTTCCAGGAACTCACCGACCTTATTGATTTCCGCGGTCAACTCCTTGCAGGTTGGACACCAGGTCGTCGCCAGCTTAAGGAGAACAACACGGCCCTGGAAGTCAGCAAGGCTCACTTCCTGACCCTGAAGAGATTTCAAGGTAAAATCGGGCGCCCGGGTGCCTATTTCGATGGCAAGCGCCGCAGCAGGGGCTATACATAAAGCACAGAAGAGCAAATGAATGAATATGAGTTTGTAAGTTTTCATTTTGCCACCGGTCAGCCTGCGGCTGCCTATAGTCCGAAACCACTTACTGCCATATTGAGCAATGCCAACATTTATTATACTTGTTTTTCCGCTTTTCACAATAAAGCTCAAGCAGTATAGAAACACTGTTTTTAAATTGTCAAGAGCAAATAAAACATCAGGCCATTTTCATCTATTTTATTAGAAAAAATTAGCCTATGTGATATCAAAACAATGTTTTATGTGAGTTCTTAATAACTGTTCAGAGCTATTGAATTACGCTTCTTGCGCTGACCTGCCGTCATTCTTCGTCTGACAGAGTTCAGTCAGAACCCCGCCGCTTGCCTTGGGATGCAGAAAAGCGATCTGCGTCTTATGGGCTCCCATGCGCGGGCTCTCATCAATCAGACGGACCCCCTCGGACTTGAGCTGCGCCAGACGCTGTTCAAGATCGGCAACTTCATAGGCGATGTGGTGCACACCGGGACCATTCTTTTCAAGAAACCTGGCAACAGGCGAATCTGCCGCCGTCGGCTCGAGCAGCTCGATGCGGCTCTCGCCAACCACAAAGAAAGCCACCTTGACCTTTTGCTCGGCAACCACTTCGGTGCCCTCGAACTCCATACCGAGGACGTCCCGGTAAAAAGGGGTGGCTTCGTCTATGCTGGTTACGGCGATACCGATGTGACTTATTTTTTTTGGCATAATTCTATGGACCTCGTTTGTTTACGATTTACTTAAAACTCACAAAATATTCAACGCGGTGGCACTGAGACGCAGAGATCATCACTTGGAGAAAAGCCATTTACTACACGGCGAACGCCGTGTCTGATCTGAATCTCTCCAAAATTTATCAACAAACCTACATTCAATTAAGCTAGGCGCAAATATGTCAACAACTGCGATTCGAATATTTTTGAACATTTCTCCACAGCTTTGAGCTCAACGATTACACGACCTTCTACTAGAAGATCTAAATAATGCGGCTTTTTGATGTTATGCCCTTTATACAAGACAGGAACAGCAACTTGCTGCTCCACAGCAAGGCCCCGTAACCTCAATTCATACACCATTGCTGATTCGTAGATTTCCTCCATCAACCCCGGGCCACCTAATTCACGATGGACTTCAATCGCAGCCCCAACAATTTCCCCTGTCAACACATTTAGTTTCATCTCCCCCTCCCATAAAAATTCATAAAATACGTTCTGCGGCTCTGCGTCTCCGCGTTGAATCAAGCTTTTGTTGAATTAATTTCTTTTAAAAGCCTCCAGCAATCGTCGCGCCGCCGCACTCGGAGTCGTTACGCCATTTGCCACAGCCGCCTGTACTTGCGGCAACAGCCCTTCTACCTGGCGATCTCGCAAGAACATTTCTTTGAGATCGTCCATCAGCAGCGTCCACATCCAGTCGCTGGCCTGCAATTTGCGCTTGGCTTCAAATTCCCCGCTGTCCTGCATGCATGAACGAAAATCCTCAATAGTGGCCAACACTTCGGTGACACCTTCATTGTGCAGCGCGCTGCACAGCAAGGCAGGTACCTGCCAGTTGCGGCTTTTTGGCTTGAGCATGTGCAAGGCATTGGCATACTGCTGGCGGGCCAGTTCGGCGCGCGCACGGTTGTCGCCTTCGGCTTTATTGACAACGATTGCGTCTGCGATCTCCATGACGCCGCGTTTGATCCCCTGAAGTTCGTCACCGGCATTGGGAATCTGCAGCAGCAGGAAGAAATCGACCATGGAGGCGACGGTAATCTCGGACTGACCGACCCCGACCGTCTCGACGATGATCACATCGTACCCGGCAGCTTCACAGATCAGCATGGTCTCACGGGTCTTACGCGCCACACCCCCCAGGGTGTTGCCGGCAGGTGATGGCCGGATGAACGCACCGGTCTCGCGCGCCAACTCTTCCATGCGCGTCTTGTCGCCAAGAATGCTGCCGCCGGAGAGCTGTGAAGAGGGATCGACAGCCAGCACGGCCACCTTGTGCCCCAGCCTGACCAGATGCATGCCGAAGGCTTCAATAAAAGTGCTTTTGCCGGCTCCAGGGACACCGGAAATGCCGATACGGATTGAGTTGCCTGTTGCAGGGAGGAGTTCATCAAGCAGCGTAGTCGCCGCCAGGGAATGGTCGAGGTTGCGACTCTCGATCAGGGTGATCGCCTTGGCCAGGGCGCGGACGTTGCCGGCACGCACACCGGCGGCAATTTCGTGAAGTTTGATCATAGGGCAAGATTGCCACAAAGGCACAAAGACACCAAGAAAAGACTTTGACACATTCTCGTAGTCACAAAAATACTTGGTGTCTTTGTGCCTTGGTGGCTAAAAAGGAAAGGGCAGACTCTCGACTGCCCTCACATGCACAAAGAAAAGGCTATTTCTGTTTCTCTTCGATCGCATCCAGGGTCTGGGTGGCCGAGGTGACAATCGGGGTGCCGGGGCCGAAGATTCTGGCGGCTCCAGCGGCAAACAACTCGTCGTAATCCTGGCGCGGGATGACGCCGCCACAGACAATGGCGATATCGTCGGCGCCGAGTTTCTTCAATTCTGCGGCAAGTTGCGGCACGAGTGTTTTGTGACCGGCTGCCAGACTGGAAACGCCGACGACATGGACATCGTTCTCCACCGCCATCCTGGCGGCTTCATCCGGGGTCTGGAAGAGCGGGCCGACATCGACGTCGAAGCCGGCGTCGGCGTAGGCGGTCGCCACTACCTTGGCACCGCGGTCATGGCCATCCTGGCCCATTTTGGCGATCAGGATACGCGGTCGACGGCCCTCCTTGGTCGAGAAGGCGTCAATACGTTTCTTCAACGCTGCAAAATTTTCGTCGTTACTAACCACAGCCCCATAGGCTCCCGAAACCAGTTTGATCTCGGCCTTGTGACGACCGAAGACTTTTTCCATCGCATCGGAAATCTCGCCGACGCTGGCCCTGAATCGGGCCGCCTCCACGCAGAGGCCAAGCAGATTCTCTTTTTCATTTTCGCACGCTGCAGTGATCGCGGCAAGCGCCTTCTGGCAGGCTGTCTCGTCGCGTTCGGCTCGCATCTTTTCGAGCCGGGCGATCTGCGACTTGCGCACGGCAGTGTTGTCGACATTGAGGACCTCGATAGGGTCTTCTTCGGCGAGCTGATACTTGTTGACGCCGACGATGACATCGCGGCCGCTGTCGATCGCGGCCTGCTTCCTGGCAGCCGACTCTTCGATACGCAATTTCGGCATGCCGGTCTCGATGGCCTTGGTCATGCCGCCAAGGCCTTCAATCTCATCAAGAATTTTCTGTGCCTCAGCAACCAGCGAAGCGGTCAGGCTTTCAACATAATATGAGCCTGCCAGCGGGTCGACGACATTGGTCACCCCGGATTCTTCCTGGATAATCAGCTGGGTATTGCGGGCGATGCGTGCCGAATGATCGGTCGGCAGGGCAATGGCCTCATCAAGCGCGTTGGTGTGCAACGACTGGGTCCCACCGAGCACCGCAGCCAGCGCTTCGAGAGTCGTGCGCACCACGTTGTTGTAAGGGTCTTGTTCGGTCAAACTCCAGCCGGACGTCTGGCAATGAGTGCGCAACATCAGTGATTTTGGGTTTTTCGGCTCGAAACGCTTCATCATGTGCGACCAGAGATACCGGGCGGCGCGCAGCTTGGCCGCCTCCATGAAGAAGTTCATGCCGATCGCAAAGAAGAAGGACAGGCGCGGCGCAAAAGCGTCGACGTCAAGCCCTTTGTTTATAGCGGTTCTAACATACTCGATACCGTCGGCCAGGGTGAAGGCGAGCTCCAGGGCATTGTTGGCACCGGCCTCCTGAATATGGTACCCGGAAATCGAGATGGAGTTGAAACGCGGCATGTACTTGCTGGTATATTCGATGATATCGGCAATGATGCGCATCGACGGCGCCGGAGGATAGATATAGGTGTTGCGAACCATGAACTCCTTGAGGATGTCATTCTGGATGGTGCCGGCCAGCTGCTCCGGGGACACCCCCTGCTCTTCCGCGGTAACGATATAGTTGGCCATGATCGGCAACACGGCACCGTTCATGGTCATCGACACGGACACCTTGTCAAGAGGGATGTCGCCAAACAGGATTTTCATATCCTCAACGGAGTCGATCGCCACGCCTGCCTTACCAACGTCGCCCACCACGCGCGGATGGTCGGAGTCGTAGCCGCGATGGGTCGCCAGGTCGAAGGCGACCGAGAGCCCCTGCTGGCCGCCCGCCAGGTTGCGTTTATAGAAGGCGTTCGATTCTTCCGCGGTGGAGAAACCGGCATACTGGCGGACTGTCCAGGGACGCCCGGTATACATGGTCGCCATCGGTCCGCGCGTAAAAGGCGCCAGCCCGGGCAAGGAGTCAACAGTTTTCAGTTTTTCGAGGTCTGCTGCCGTGTAAAGCGGCTTGACCGTGATCCCTTCAGGGGTCTCCCATGCGAAGCTGGAGAGGTCGTCGGTCTTTCTTTCTTTTTTCGCTAACGTTTCCCAATCGGCGAGATTCTTCTTTTCAAAACTGCTCATATTTAACCCTTTCCAATGCGACTGAAATTGCAAGATTCAACGCGGAGGTGCGGAGACACTGAAAAGCAAAAAATTTATATGAGGGTAATACCTTAACGCTTTCATGATGTCCTTTGCGTCTCTGCGTCCCTGCGTTAAATTTGTTTTTCTGGCTTTTTAATATTCCAGGCAGGAGGCTGAATTGAGTAAAGTGCAAAGCCAGGAATGTGTATTAAATTCTTCGCGTCAGAGTTCAAAATGTTTATTGCTTTTGCCTGCATCAAGTGGCTAGCGTGTCACAATCGCCAGGACCTGGGTTTCCTCATCGCCGCAATTGAGCAGACGATGCCTGAGCGTCGCATCGAAGTAGACCGCATCACCCTCTTCCAGCAGGATGCGCTCATCTTCGAGGATGACCTCTGCCTTGCCTTTGAGGATCAGCAAAAATTCCTCGCCGTCATGATTGTAGAGGGTTTCTTCATCGGGACGACGTGCAACCGTCACCACGAACGGCTCCATCTTCTTGTTGCGCTTGCGGAAGGAGAGAGCCTCGTAAGTGTAGCCATGGCCGGTACCGGCCACCGAGATGACCCGGCTAACCTCCCGACGATCGGCCTTTCTGACGACTTCATACTTGCAGTCAATTTCCTCTTCCTCGAAGAACAAGCCGATCTTTACATCGAAGAATCGGGCAATTTTGGAAAGCGTGGCTATCGGCGGTGAAACATTATTGTTCTCAATCTGGGAGATCAATGCTGGAGAGAAACCTGTTTCACGAGCCACAGACTGTAAAGTCAGCTTACGGGCCTTACGCAGTTCCTTGATTTTTGAGCCAATATTGTATTCCACGTTATTTCTTCCCGAAGAAAATAAAATAAGGTTTTAGAGCCTGTAGGATATAACCGAGACAGTGCATACATGTCAATAAATATTTAATAATGATAAAAATAGTTTATCTATATTAAACAAATAGCCGGATTGCTTCATTAATCACTTTTTACATTGACACTTCTTCGTCCAGTTTAAGCCAATAGACATCGAACAGACAAGCTTACATGGGTTTTCAACCTGACAGCATCTCATCAAGACTTCATTCCGATCATAAATTACTGAGCCCCGCCTGCAGGCAGGTGGGGCTCAGTAATTATCTCTGTTCCGGGTTTTCTATCGCAAGTCAGGCGATCAGAGGACAGCTTCCAGATACGCGGAGGTTGTCGTCCGCTTCTCGCGCTCGATTTCTTTCGGGTCAATGTCAACGAATTTCTCGTCAGGCGTGACCTTGAAGATCGGCTGTCCCTTCTGGACGATGACACCGTCACCGCCTTCGATGAGGATCTTGTCAATTGTCCCGGAGAAAGGTGCCGGAATCTTGTTAAACATCTTCATAACTTCAAGGATGAAGAGCGGCTGGCCCTTTTCAAAATGGGCGCCCTCGGTTACGAACTTCGGCATGCCGGGAGCTTCCTGCGCATAGTACATTCCGCCACCCGGGGTAACGACCTCATCGGCCTTGGTTGATGGTGGCGGCACCAGAATTTTCTTCATGGCCGCCTGCAGATCCGGGTCATTGAGGTAGTCAGGAATCGTCACTTCAAGATCTTCTTCCACCTTGAATGCATAGAAATCGGTCTTTTCGGCAATCATGAAGAGCATACCGAAGAGCTCGTTGCCGATTTCGTAGCCAAGGTGGGACGCCTGAATATCGTCCCAGGTTTTGGCGTCGAAGCCGCCTTGCGGCTTTTCTTTTCTGAGGATTTCATCAAGCTTGACGAACTCTTCTTTCTTCAGACCAAACTTCTCACGCAAGGCTGCATAAAAATCCAGGGCACTCTGCAGCAAGTCGCGGTCATGGGTCCAGATCACCTCGGCCGCCGGAGCCGTCGCGCGCCAGGTCATGTTGAGATATTCATATGTCTCCTCAACAACCACCAGGGGATTCCGCAGCCAGACCAGCTTGCCATCTTCATGTTTGAAGGTCTTGCGGTTAAGGCTCAGCCAACCGGAAAGCAGGTGCGGATCTTCCAGCAGCTTTTCCATCGGCCGGGTCAGTAGAGTGCCCTTGCGGTCGAGGGTCTCTGAGACGGCCTTGGCAATCTCTCGATCGTCACTATAGAGCTGGCTGTAATGTTTCTTCATCGCCATAAAGGCAAAGACAACATCGAGCTTGTTGGACTCTTCCTTGAGCTTGCCTACCAGGGTCAGGTAAGGCACCACGAAACGGGTAGTCGGCTTGGCCATGACGTTCTGGCCGAGGAACCAGTTGACCAGACCGTAGTGGAATTCGAGGTTGGTTGCCAGATCGGTACCACGCAGCACGGTACTGCTCAGCACCTTGGAAAGATGTTCGTAGCTGGCGAGACGGTCCTCGCCTTTGGTCAACAGCAGTGCAATGTTGGAGTCGTAGGCACCGGCCACGGTGTAGCGCATGAACTGTCCAGTATCCGGGTTAACCATGCAGATACCCTGATCATCGCGGATTTCGCCTTCAATCGGCTTCGACCAGTAGCGGATCACGCCGCCGGCGCTCGGTGACAGCGAGCAATCGGTGGCATTGAGGCGGGCTTCGGCAGCGGCACCGAAACGCTGCTGGCGTTCCGGACGCGGTAGTTTCTCTTTGTGCCTGGCCAACAGGGCCATCGCTTCCACCAACGACTCAACCACAAAGAACTCTTTCTTGTTCTTCGGGTTGCTGAACTTAAGATTGTAGACCAGCTCCGTCACACGGTGCTCGACCTGGATGCGGGTATTGACCTCCATGAAATAGTGACGGGCACCGTCGACAATGCACTCGAAGGTTGATGCCGAATCGAGCCCGACGGCAATGCCAAAACGCTCTGACTCCTCTTCCATACGCTTGAGGACGGCTAAATCGCTCTCCAGTGCCTTGGCTTGAGCTTTCAGACCGGCCTTTTTGGCCTTGGCAATCTCCAGGGCCAGGGCTTCCTGGGTCACTGATATTTCAAGCAGCTTCTGCTCGTGCATCTGCAGCGAGCAATCACGACCACCGAGAGCGATACACCACTCGCCGTTGCCGAGCAACTGAATCTCGTTGTGGCGGGTCTGCTCGATATTCAGCTCAACAAGGACGTTCTTGTTATCGCCGACACCGTTCGCCTTGACCTCGAGCAGAACTTCACGTACCAGCTCCGGCGCTACGGACGCGGCCTTCTTGATATCGGCTTCAGTCGGGCTCTTCTTGACGAGCAAAGAGGCACCGAGGATGCGCTGGCCCTTGCCACCACCACCGCCGATCGCCTTGAGACGGATGCGGGCGCCGGGATAACCTTTGAACATGTCGATACACTCTTTTTCGACCTGCACACCGAGCTCTTCCATGCTGAAGAGATCAATCCCCTTCTCGTAGGAAGCCATCAGGATATGACCGGCGAGATCGACAAGCTCAAGTTTCTTGTTATCAAGAATTTTTTTATCGCACTTGAGTCCTTCTGCCTTGACCACTGCCAGCAGCGCCTCACGGCTCGGGTGTTTGCTGATCAGGGTGCGGGCAGTGACGTTATCTATACCCGGAGTGACCGAAACGTTGACGCTCAACGCGGTTCGCTTCGCTTCGTCCTTCTTGCCGGCACCCCGTTGGGTCGCCGCACAAGGGCCGATGAACTTGAGACCGGAGTCTTCAATCGCGGCCACAAACTCATCGTCTTCAGCCATGAATCCATAACCGGCAAAGATCGAATCATAACCATTGTCCTTGGCGATCTGGATGATCTGACCGATGCGCTCGACGCGCTCCTCCTTGGAGGCTCCGGTATAATCCGGCACCCGGTGTACGCGGCTGTTATCAGTCAGCATGCGCAGTTCAGGCGACAGGGCATTGGGATAGATAATCGAATCCTTCTCAGAGAGCAGGATACCATAATGGCTGATCCCCATCTCTTCGTAGACGGTCATTGCTTCCAGACGAATCGGGCCGCGGCAGACAATCAACGGTTTGAGATCTTCGCAAGAGAAAGAGCGGACCCATGCGGAGTCTGACTTGCTTAAGCGGCGGTCACTGTGGATCAGTGGATTGTTTGTGTAATAATTATTCTGTGCCATTGCTATATCTCCAAATCGAAACCTTGATTCGCTTATATCAATAAAATTCCCGGTAATTAATGGAACTCACGCTGAACATCCTGCCAGGATGACGGCTGATAGTGGCGCAGCAGGAAGTTCATATTCTCACCGAGAACCTTACGCAGATCAGTCGGCATAACCAGTGAGGAGATGGAACCAAGGGCAAGGCCCTCTTTCGGGTTCATCAGTTCTTTTTCGTAGCGCAGGTTGAGGGCTGCCTCCTGTGCTTTGAGCCATTCGGCTGTTTCGGCTTCGGCATCTTTTTTCGCCTCTGCGCCGTCCACGCCGGCGTGTATGCGTGTCTGTGTGCCCTCAGTCACCATCTGTTTAATGGCGCCGCGGATCTTGCGCAGTTCGTCCTTGTAGACAAACTCCTTGCCGGCCGGACCCATAACCGCCAGACGGGTAGTCGGCAGGGCCAGAACCAGGTCGGCGCCGGTCGGGTAGTTGTTGTAAGACGCATAAGCGCCACCATAGGCATTGCGCAGAATCAACAGAATGCGAGGTGTGCGGACATCGACGATCGAATCGAGCATGGAACGACCCGCCTGGACAATACCGCGAGCTTCCTGCTCTCGTCCGGGCAGGAACCCGGTGGTGTCTTCCATGAAGATCAGCGGGATGTTGTAGATGTTGCAGAAACGTACGAAACGGGCAATCTTGACCGCTGAGTCACAGTCAATCTGGCCGGAAGAAACCGCGCTGTTGTTGGCGACGAAGCCAACCACGTTGCCGCCGAGACGACCGAAGGCGGTAATCGCCTCCCGAGCCCGATCTGGCTGGAGTTCGAAGTAGTCGCCGTGATCGCAGATCTGCTGGATGATGATCGAGACATCAAACGGAGTATTGAAACCGGTCGGCGAATTGAAAGCCTTCTTGAGCAGGGTGTTGATCTCCCAGGTTTTACGATCGAGCGGATCGCTGGTTTCCTGAAAGGGGGCCATGCTGAAGTTGTTGTCGGGGACATAGCTGATCAAGCGCATGGCGGTGCGCAGTGCGGCGGTCTCATCTGCCACAGTCAGATCGGAAACGCCAGAAGCTCCATGGACCTTGGGACCACCGAGCTCTTCGGGCGTAATATCCTCACCGAGCACGGATTTGACGACACCCGGGCCGGTCAGACCGAAGAAGGTGTCGTTGGGTTGAATGACGAAGCTGCCCTGACGGGGCAGGTACGAACCGCCGCCGGCATTGAAACCGAACATACACATAACGGTCGGCACTACGCCGCTGATCTTACGCAGGGCAGTAAAGGCTTCAGCGTAGCCGTCAAGGCCGCCGACCCCCGCCGGGACAAAGGCGCCAGCCGAGTCGTTCATGCCGATCAGCGGTAGGCCCTTCTCGCCACACATCCTGAACATACGAGCCAGCTTACTGCCGTTGGTTGCATCGACGGAACCCGCACGCACCGTGAAATCATGACCATAGACGCCAACATCACGCCCATTGATGTTGAGGATCCCGGTGACAAGTGAGGCACCGTCGAGATTCTTGCCCCAGTTCTGGAATAATACGTTAGGCTCTTCCTGGGTCAGAACCTTGAGCCGTTCCCAGACAGTCATGCGCTTCTTGAAATGCTGCTTTTCAATCTGCCCGACAGCTACGGACTTGATCGGACGCTGGATCAGGTCGTAACCTTCCTGCATCACCTCTTCGTAAGCGCCACGTACGCCGGCGACCTCACCAGGGATTGTAAACTCAACTTTTTCAGGTGGATCAAATGGATTCTTCAGTGACGGTTTAATCGCTTTTTTGCTCATCTTTGAATTCCTCTATAGGCTGGAGTTTCAACTAGCAGATTATTAACTCTACGGGTCGAGATCTGAAGTTAAGTGTCCTTCAACACTTGAGCACAAACAGAAGTGAAAATATTTCGCAAGCCTCTACAGTAGAATGGGGTTTTATCTATCGCATGGATATAGCCCAAGTGCTTCTGCATGTCAATCATAAATTCATTTTAGATAAAACCTGTTTACTGATATTAAATACCCGTTTAGGCAGGCATGAGTGCTCTTCATAACGCCATCTCATGGCATTTTTCGATGGCATTTTCCTGTGCAGAACAGGCAAGACCCGAAGCTTGCAAATGCCGGTGATTAACCTTGGTAGAAATCCATAATTCAGCTTACAGTTGACTTCAGAAAGAAGATTGCCGCATCATAAGCAGACAATCCTGAAAAGAGGTCGTCTTTGTCCAACATTTTTTCAAATTTCCCGGTAGGCCTGCAGTTCTGGCCACAGGCCAGGCGTCGCGCACGGAATCTGCAGGAAGGCTACAGCTTCTGCCTGCTGGAGAACTCCTGTGACACCTATCACTTTTCAGTCCTAGCCGATGCCTCGCGCGTACATGCAGCGTTTAATGCCTTCGCCTTAAGCATACCGGAGGAAGCGTTCTTTATCCTTGAGTTCTACACCTCGGAACCGAACGCAAGTGATCAGGAGCCGCCAGCCCCGACCATCCATTATTCTCCCTATATGCCGATCCCGGAAATCCTAGCCGCTATCGAACCTTACTGGGATCGCATGATGCACGACGGCTTTGTCGGTTTTGGCTTGGCGAACAATCGTTCCAGCCAGGAGATGTTCTACTCGGAAGAAAAAGTCCTGACTTTTTTCACCGACAACCATCTGCGGGTTACCAACCAGCTGGCTAAAGCCGGAATACCTCATCACCAGGAGCTGAAGCTGCATACGGAACTTGGCCACGACCACCTGTCGCTGCTCTGCCTGGAACGTGAAAGCCTGCCGGATTGTCTGCAAGGCTTCAGCGACCGTGACCTGGATTACGCTTACTTTTGTCGAGAGATAGTTGACAATCTCGGCATGTACCCGGTTGAAGAGAGCCTGTCCTTTTTCTTCTCTCGCAAGGAGCAGATGCTGATCGAAGAGATCCTTTGCCAACACCCGAACTATGAAGAATTTGCTGAAGATGATTTTGGCGCTTTGCTCCTCGACTGGAACGATTTTGTGCAGGAGTGCTGCAGTGGCTTCGATGGCGATCTATGGGAGTATCGCATGGGCCTGCAATTGCGGGACATGCTGCAGCATGTCATTGCTGCCTGTGAAGATCCGCTCAAAAGTCGCATTCTGGAGGTTCTCAAGGAGCCTGACGAGACCTTCCGGCAAAACTTGGTCGTCAACCGCAAGCGGTTGGACAATCCGGGCGTCATCTCTACGGATGAACACTTCTGGTATAGTGGTGTGATTCGCAATGCAGGCCATGAACTCCGCCGCGACCTGATCCGCGACGGCTGGTACAAACCTTAACATCGTTGAATCGTTTTTTTACCTTTTACCTTTTACCTTTTACCTTTTACCAAGCCATGATTGCCCTACTCACCGCTGTCCCCGAAGAAACCCACCTGATCAGGCAATCTCTTCAGAATTTTGCGGAGAAGTCCGTCAATGGCATCACACTGATGGTCGGTAAATTCGCCAATCATGACATCTGCCTGGCTCACAGCGGTATCGGCAAAGCAGCCGCAGCTGCAGCCGCGATCACCCTGCTGAGCGACTCTCGCCCCCAAGCACTCTGGCTGTTCGGTTGTGGAGGTGCCTATCCGGGTTCCGGCTTGGCTGTCGGCGACCTGGCACTTGCTGACGCAGAGATTTTCGGTGATGAGGGCGTTGCTGCGGTCAAAGGCTTCGCTGACCTTGCCGAGATGGGACTCCCCATGCGCCAGACCTCCGAAGTGTTGTACAATACCTGGCCAGTCGACCAGAAACTTCTCAACTGGGCACATCCTCATCTGGCGAGCCATACAGAAAGGACTGGTACGGCACTATGCCGCGGTCCTTTTGTAACTGTCTCCACATGTACAGGAACGACGGTAAAAGCAACCGAAATTGAGAAGCGCACGGGCGGCATATGCGAAAACATGGAAGGAGCAGCGGTTGCTCTTGCCTGCCAGCAGCTGGCTGTTCCCTTGCTCGAAGTGCGTGGAATCTCCAACTTTGTTGAAGACCGTGACACCAGTCGCTGGAATCTGCCGCTCGGCATGATTGCATCACAACATGCC
The DNA here is from genome assembly GCA_014860225.1 of Desulfuromonadales bacterium. Taxonomy (GTDB): domain Bacteria; phylum Desulfobacterota; class Desulfuromonadia; order Desulfuromonadales; family BM103; genus M0040. The sequence goes on along the minus strand of JACZKE010000052.1, from coordinate 128,971 downwards.
ATCATGACCCTGCTGCAGGCATGGCCCGGTCAAACACAATGACAAAGAGTTTAAGCCTGGGCTACTCGCCCTGCCCGAATGACACCTATATTTTTTACGCGCTTACGCATAACAAAGTCATGGTTCCGGGTCACACTATTGAAGAACGCCTGGAAGATGTGGAAACTCTCAATCAACTGGCACTAGACAGACAACTCGATCTGACGAAAATTTCCTATCACGCTTTCGGCCACCTGCGCGATCGCTATGTGCTGTTGCACAGTGGCAGCGCGCTCGGTCGCGGTTGCGGACCGCTGCTGATTGCTCCGTCAGCGACCGACATGAAAAGCTTGCGGGGCAAGCGCATCGCGGTTCCTGGCAGACTGACCACTGCCAATCTGCTACTGCAACTCTATGGGCCGGGTTATGAGAATCTGCTTATAATTCCGTTCGACCAGATTATACCGGCCGTGAAACGCGGCGATGCCGAAGCGGGAGTCATCATCCACGAATCGCGTTTCACATATCAGCAAGCGGGCTTCCATGAAGTTCTTGATCTGGGGGCATGGTGGGAGGAGGACAGTGGTTTGCCAATTCCGCTCGGCGGGATCCTGGCCCGACGGGACCTTGGCAGCAAAACGACTCAGGACGTAGACCTGGCCATTCGAGCCAGCCTTGAATACGCGCGCCAGCATCCCGGGGAGCCCCGGGCTTACATCAAAGACCACGCCCAGGAGCTTGACGACACGGTGATCGATGCGCACATCCAGCTCTACGTCAACGACTTCTCGCTTGATCTTGGCGAAGAGGGCAAGGCTGCCGTGGAAACGCTCCTGTCCCGCGCCGAGGCACGCGGCTTGATTCCGAAAAGCAGCGAACCGCTGTTCCTTACCTGAGACGCATCAAAATCATCCCTTTTACTTTTTACTTTTTACTTTCGGACCTATAACCCAAACAAAGGTCAGTCCAAAAATTAACGCAGAGACACGGAGACGCTGAGAAGAATGACCAAGGTGTCCGTCATTTTGCCCTCGAAATGTTTTTTTACTCTGCGTACTCTGCGTCTCCGCGTTAAACCTTCTTTTGGGTTATAGAACCGTTTACTTTTGACTTCTTACAACGCCTTACCCTTTACGTTCCTAAAACAAATGCACCGCCTTGACAAAACGGGCGCCTACAGCCTCGCTCAACCTGGCCAGAGTTGCCTCATCAACCGGAGAGTCAACGGACAAAACAACCATGGCCTCACCTCCTCTGCCTCTACGTCCAAGGTTCATGGCGCCTATATTGACCTCGGCCTCGCCAAGGATGGTGCCGATCTTGCCGATAACGCCACGCCGGTCTTCATAAGTCAGCACCAGCATATGCTCCTCGGGAGTGAAATCGGTATCAAAATCACGCATCTTGACTATCTTCGGAGTCTCTTCGAACAGGGTGCCGGCAATCGTTCGCTTGCCTTGAGGCGTCTCGAGGGTCAGCGTGATCAGGTTGGAGAAGAATTCCGACTCCGTTGAGCGACTCTGTTCAACGATCAGACCACGACGCTCAGCCACCAGGTTGGCGTTGACCATATTGACTTCCTGATCGCTGCAGCGATTGAGCAGTGCCGCCAGTCCGGTCACCGTAATCGGCATGCAGTCATGCGCTGCCAGCTTGCCGGTGTAGTGGAATGAAACCTTGCCCGGATTCTCCGGCGCCAGCTGGGAAATAAAATCCCCCAGAATAGCAGCCAATTTCATAAACGGGCGCATCTGGGTCATGAGATCCGGGTCGAAGCGGGCAATATTCACAGCATTTTCCACCGGTTTGCCATCCAGCAGGTTGAGGATCTCCCGACTGACATCAACCGCCACATTGGTCTGCGCCTCAAAGGTATTAGCACCGAGGTGTGGAGTAACCACCATGTGCGGGTGGGCGATCAATTGTTTGAGAGTTTCGCTGTTAGGCGGCTCCTCGCTCCAGACGTCGAAGGCAGCACCCCCTGCTTTTCCGCTTTGCAGGGCATCCAGCATAGCCGCTTCGTTGATAATACCGCCCCGGGCACAGTTGACAATCAACACACCGTCTTTCATCACGGCAAAATGCTCGGCCGTAATCAGATCATGCGTCTCGTCATTCAGCGGCGTATGCACGGAGATGACGTCAGCCGTTTTGACCAGCTCTTCAAGGGAGACCAGGTGTGTGCCGAAGTCTGTTGCCCTTTTTTCACTGATATATGGATCATAAACGACTACATCCATCTCGAATGCCCTTGAACGCAGCGCCACGCGACCACCAACCTTGCCAAGACCGATAATCCCCATGGTTTTGTGCTTGAGCTCGTAACCCGTGAATGGAGCCCGTCGCCACTGGCCGGCCTTCAGGCTGGCGTTGGCGTCCGCAACGTTACGGCACATGGCGAGCAGAATCGCCATGGTATGCTCGGCGGCCGAGTTGGTGTTGCCAAACGGCGCGTTGACGACAATGATGCCCCGCTCGCTGGCTGCCGGTACATCGACGTTGTCGATGCCGACCCCGGCCCGGGCAATCATTTTCAGATTCTTTGCATGACTCAGGAGCTCTGCATCGACCTGTGTCCCGGAACGGGTGATTATGGCATCATAGTCGCCGATCAGCTGATACAGCACAGCCTTTTCCAGTCCAAGACGCACATCCAGCTGGACACGTGGGTCTTTTTCCAGCAGCTCAAGGCCCTTTTCCGAAATTTCGTCCGTAACGATGACTTTCATCTCTGTCAATCCTTCTTGAGAATATGGTTTTCAAATAAAAAGCTTCGAAAAAATCACTCTTTGTCCCTGAAATGCACTTCTTGGTGCTTGGTGGCAGGCGCAACCTGCTTTTGGACAATTTTTAAGTCTTGCTCCGCAGCGTTGCACCATTGCGTCAACCCTCGGAACGCATCGACTCTGCCTGGAGGTTCTCTGCAGTGATCTTGATACAGAGGGCTTCCCCTGTGGCAAGCACAATTCCCTCGAGGCTGCAAATTTCTCCATGCACCATGATCTTTCTTCCCTGCACAGAGATTACACGGGTATTGACTTGCACCACGGTCTGCAGCGGCAACAATTGGCGAAAACTGACATTGAGATTGCCGACGACAATCGAGTGACCTGCTGCCCAGGCTGCCAGACCGAGGACCTCATCAAGCACTGCAGCAATACTGCCGCCATGAGCATGGCCGGGTGGACCTTCAGTGACCGGACCGAACCAGACACGTGCGACCAGATTATTTTGCTGCTCGCGAAAATAGCTCATACGAAAGCGGTTGCCGGTCTGGTCCCCCGAGACAAAGCGCAAGGTCTCACCGACCAGCGCAGGAGCATCAAAGACCTCCCAGTCCGGCTCACCATCGAGCTTCTTGAGCGAATTATCTTTTTCTTTCATATGAATTATCCCTTTGAAATGAAAAGGGACACTTTCCAGCCGACAAGTGTCCCCCATTTGTTTAGACTTCAGTAAACGCTCAACGACTCAACCGTTATTACTCTCGAATTCCTTCATAAATCCGGCCAGCACTTCGACCCCGATCAAAGGCATGGCGTTATAGATCGAAGCGCGTATACCACCAACGCTGCGGTGGCCTTTGAGTGCATAGAGACCGAACGCCCCCGCTTCTTTGAGAAATTTTGCTTCAAGATCTTCACTTGGCAGGTTGAAGCTGACGTTCATAGTGCCGCGGAACTCAGGCAGGATCACCCCGCGATAGTAATCGCTGGAGTCGATCAGATCATAAAGGATCTTGGCCTTCTGCTCGTTGATTTTCTCGATGGCGGCCACCCCGCCCTGCTGCTGCAGCCAATCCAGAACCAGACCGGTGACATAGATGGCGAAGGTATTCGCCGTATTGGTCAATGAGTTGTCGGCAGCGCAAACCTTATAGTTGAGCAGAGTCGGAGTCTGCGGCGAGGCGTATTCGAGCAGGTCTTCTCGGATCACCACGATGGCTGTTCCAGCCGGTCCGAGGTTCTTCTGCAACCCGGCATAAACACAGCCGAACTTGCTGTAGTCGAGTACCCGCGAGAGCATTTCAGAAGTCTGATCGACTATCAGCGGCACCTCACCGGTCTCCGGAAAAGTCTGCCAGCGCGAACCGTACAGGGTGTTATTGCCGGTCACGTGCAGATAGGCAGCGTCCTGGTCAATCATCGACGCATCCAGGTTCGGAATGCGGTCGTAACTGGTCTCGGCGCTACTGGCAATGACCCGGATGTCACCAAATGGCTTGGCATCCTTGTGGGCGAGCTTGGCGAAGTTGCCACTTTCGACATAGAGGCATTTCTTGCTGGCGGAGCGCCCGGCCAGGTTGAGCGGCAGAGCGGCAAACTGCATGCGAGCACCACCGTGAACGAAGAGAATCTTGTAGTTGTCCGGCAGGTTGGTCAACTGGCGGAAACGGTCCTGGGCATCAACCAGAACCTTTTCAAACTGCTTGGCGCGATGGCTGATCTCAATGATGGAGATCCCCATTCCCTGAAAGTCGAGGAATTCGTCGCGAACCTGCTCCATCACCGGGATCGGCAGCATCGCCGGACCGGCACCGAAATTATAGACCTGCTGGGACATGTCGTTCTCCTGTCATCTTACTTAGGTTTTTTATAGGGTTCACAGTCCAAAAAAAGGCCAGCCACAAAGGCACCAAGACTCGAAGGAAATCATAAAGCCAGGGGCAAGATAATCGTTTCTGAAGAAGCCTCCTTAAAGGTAATCGAGAATCTCTTTCCCTTTTGGTTTTCTTGGTGTCTTCGTGTCTTGGTGGCAATCTCGACCTTTTTTGGGTCATAATCTCTTTTTTAGAGAGTCCGCACCTTGATAACCCCGTCAATCTCTTCCAGAGCCTGAATAAGCTCGGCAGACGGCTCGGTTTCAATGTCGAGAATGTTATAGGCTATTTCGTCGCGGCTCTTGTTGATCATGTCGATCACGTTGATTTCACGATCCGCCAGAACCGAAAGAACCTGGTTGAGCATCTTGGGAACGTTGCGGTTGGAGAATGCGAGACGATAACCGCCATTGCGTTCCAGGGCGATGGTGGGGAAATTGACAGCGTTCTTGATGTTGCCATTCTCGAGGAAATCAATCAACTGTTCGGCCACCATGATGGCGCAGTTTTCTTCCGCTTCTTCGGTGCTGGCGCCAAGATGCGGAATCGGTACAACCTTGTCGTTGCCGATGAGTTCCGGCACCGGGAAATCTGTGAGATACTTGCCGATCCGACCGTTCTCCAAACCAAGCAGGATCGCCTCGCTATCCGCCACCTTCTCCCGTGACAGGTTGATCAGGGTTGCCCCGCGCTTGAAGCTGTCGATCAGATCTTTGTTGATCAGGTTCCGGGTCGCTTCGAGAACCGGCAGATGCAGAGTCACGATATCCGACTTGGAGAGCAGCGACTGCATATTCTCCATGCGCTCGATGTCAGGCGAGAGACGCCAGGCTGCATCAACGGACAGGGCCGGATCATAACCAAGCACTTTCATACCAAACATCAGGCCGGTTTCTGCGACGAGGGAGCCAATAGCACCGAGACCGACGACGCCAAGGGTTTTGCCCTTGAGCTCAGTACCGCCATAGGTCTTCTTGCCATCTTCTACCAGTTTATGCAGTTCCTCGGCGTTCTTGCCTTGCCCTTCCCTGCGGACAAACTCGATTGCGCCGACGATATCACGCGAAGACAGCAGCATCGCCGCAACAGCCAGCTCTTTGACGGCATTGGCGTTAGCACCCGGCGCATTAAAGACCACGATACCGCGCTCCGTACAATTTCCGACCGGAATATTGTTGACTCCGGCGCCAGCCCGACCAATTGCCTTGACCGACGTCTCGATATCTTCTGGTTGCAGCACATGACTACGCAGCATGACTGCATCAGGAGAACCGATCTCGCTGGCGATTTCATACTTGTCGAGGGAGAACTTTTGCAGACCCTTGACAGAGATTTTATTATAGGTGCGGACTTTGTACATCAGAAGCTCCTTGGTAATTACAAAAAAGCCTGCCGGAAGGCCGTTTTTACTACTTTTCCGGCAGGTTGTCAATGGAATCAGCGGGTAATCCTACGCGCTTCCAGGTAGAAACGTTTTTCGTCAGCTTCGCCCATGGAAAAGGTCTTGCGCGGCAAAGCACCATCGCGAACGATGGTACGAAAAAGATCGTGTTTGGAAATCGACGGCAGATAGAAACCGATGTTACCTTGCAGGCTGCCCAGTCGAGTCACGGCTTCTTCACCATGAATGTAGTCAATACGTGCGCGCGAATGATTTTTCAGATATTCATCCAGGAAGTTTTGCAGGGTCGCGACTTCCAGTGTCAGCGCCGGATCGTCAATCTTCAGAAAACCATGGATGCCTGCGGCAACAAAGGGAACCGCATGGGCAGCTCCGGCAACCCTGGCGGCGGCTTCAGCAGCATCGTGATCATCACACCACTCAATGCGACATGGGGTGCCAACCTGACGGTAGTATGCATCAGCCTGATTGAGCAGTTCCTCCACGTCGACATCAAAGAGCACCCGGTGGATCGCTTCGAACTCAAGGCCCGGGTCATGAAGGTTAACCAGTTCAACCAGGGCGTAGCGGGCCGGATGATCCATGATATCAGCGGAATCAGCGGCCTCCGACTTGAGCCGCTCCCAGATCGCCTTGGCGGTAGCGAAGCTGTGATTGCCATCACCCATGGCATAGAGCATGACTTCATCATCGTCGACGTCGTAGCGCTTCTGGAAGCGATCTTTCTCTGCCAGACGACCCAGCGCGCTGCCGACCCGATCCAGAAGGGGTTTCTCAGTGACTTTCCAGCCGCGCAGATGTCCGCTGCCCTGCATCAGCTCAAAGTCATAAACCTGCTCAAGTTCGGCGGCAAACAGCGGCTCGATAACCGTCATTTCCGGATCATCGATCAGCACCATGATATGCGGCAACTCAACTGCCGCATTTTCCCTGACGCGAATGCGCGGCGGTAGCCGGTCAACAATCGTACCTTCAGTAGCCCGTATCAGGGTTTTGGAACCGGGACGATAATCATATGCCTCAAGATCGAGGGCAACGACCAGGCCCTTGCGGGACGGCACATGGCTGGTCTGGCGATCAAGCAGGACAAAGCCCGGTTGCTGGGCAACCAGAACACCATCAGCCACGTATTGATCCATGCAAGTGTTGATATCGTCGATGCGCTTGTCAATATCATCTTCTTCCAGGTAAACCTCAGGGAAGATCAGTCGCAGCGTTGAAGGATGATCGGCAACCAGACGATCGACAGCCTGCCAGTATTCTGGCTCGGAGGTATATTGATCACAGGCAATCACCGCCCAGTGACCCAGGTCGATGCCTGCATTGGGCAACAGAATTGTCGGTATTCCCAGGGCCAGCTTCTCGAGATTCATGTCAACTCTTCCTCTCTCTGTTTATCTTGCGATTCACTTGACAATCCGCAGGTGCGAACCTGCGCCACCGTTATCCGGTCCCTCGGGTCGACTAAAGGGACCTGGATCCTTTTCATCCTTAAGCATATCCATATTAGGCAAGCTGTTAGTCGCGACCATCTGCTGTATCCCGGCAGCCACAGCCAGGCACTGCTTGGTACAGACTTTACGCACCGGGCACATGCTGCAATCAGCATCACCCCCTGCCATGCGCAAAGCATGAATCACAAGGTCAACACTTTCAATCTGGTTCAATGGGATCAGGAACATGGGGACTCCAAAAACAAATGTATTTTTTCAAAGTTTCTTACCGACCACCTTTGCAAATTCCGCCAGTTTCAACATCATTATCTGGAATTCCGCCGGGCGCAATGACTGCGGACCATCACTCGCTGCCGTTTCCGGGCTTGGATGCACCTCAACGATCAGGCCATCGCAACCGGCAGCCACCGAGGCATAACACATACTCGGTACCAGCGAAGCGTGGCCGGTCGCATGAGAGGGATCGATGATGATCGGCAGGTGGGTCTGCTCGCGCAGAACCGGGATTGCCGAGATATCAAGGGTGTTGCGGGTTGCTGTCTCAAAAGTGCGAATGCCGCGTTCACAGAGTATAACCCGGCGGTTGCCTTCTGAAAGGATATACTCGGCGCTCATCAGAAGTTCCTGGATGGTCGTCGCCATACCACGTTTGAGGAGCACCGGTTTGTCGATTTGTCCGAGCATCTTGAGCAGGGCAAAGTTCTGTATATTTCGCGCTCCCACCTGCATGATGTCTGCATACTTGGCAACCAGTTCGACATCACGGGGATTGACGACTTCAGTGACGATCGGCAGGCCGGTAGCCTCCCGGGCCAGGGCCAGCAGCTTAAGACCGTCCTCTTCCATCCCCTGGAAAGAATAGGGGCTGGTACGCGGCTTGAAGGCTCCCCCCCGCAGAACCGTCGCTCCGGCCGCCTTAACAGCGCGCGCTGTTTCAAGAATCTGCGCCTCGCTCTCGACCGAACAGGGACCGGCCATCACTGTCAGGGTGTCACCGCCAACCGTCACCCCGGGAACGATTTCGACTGTGGTCGGCTCTGGCTTGACCTCTTTGCTTGCCAGCTTGTACGGCTTGAGAATCGGCACTACATTTTCCACGCCCGGCATCGATTCAATCGACTGCAGAATGTCTTTGCCACGCTCATCACCAACGGCCCCAATCACATTGCGTGTCTCGCCATGGATGACGTGTGGCTGGTAACCCAGCTCCTTGATGCGTTTTTTGACTTCTGCCAGATTGTCCTTGCTGGCCCCTTTTCGCATAACGATAATCATGTTCGTCTCCTCTTGGGAAAGTTCACGTTAAAAAGATGAAGGCCGGCAGGACTTGCCCGGCGGCCTTCATCGTTTACTTTCCCGAAACGAAAAAACCACAGGCGCCCCGATTGAGCCCGCCCGTGGTTTCAGTAGTTCTATCGACAGTTGCTCGTCAACAGACTGCACCCCGGTCAGGCAAGCAAAAAAAGCTGCCGGACCAAAAGTAATAATCTGCAAACAACCAACCTTGATATTTCATTACGATGCCACCTTGACAATAATGTTATAGTGCTTCTTGGTAACAAAAAGCACCGCGGAAAGCAAGCAAAGAATCAGCCGCCGCTTTTTCCTTGACATAAACCGCGCTTTTCGTTACAAATCCCTTTCCTTGCCCAGGTAGCTCAGTCGGTAGAGCAGAGGACTGAAAATCCTCGTGTCGGCGGTTCGATTCCGTCCCTGGGCACCACAAGATGTAAGGCCTCGCAATCTACCGACTGCGAGGCCTTTTTCTTTTCTGGGTGCACTCTATGATGCAATTCAAAAAAGTTTCCTGGCCGGAAGGGTTTTCCCTGCAGATCGGAGAGGACTCTCCTTGTCCAGTTCTAATAGTATAAAGAAGGTGACTATGGAGATTTTAGCACTCAGCTGGTCAGGCTGTGGATGACGACATTCAGGCATTGGGTCACTTTTTCGCCTTCGACGCTGAGGCAATAAAATTTTTGCTCATCCTGAACAAGAAGGCCATTTTCCTTTAGCATCTTCAGGTGAAAGTTCACTTTGGTGTGGTCTTCGATACCAAGTTCCCTGGTCAAATCCATGAACCGGTATTTCCCTTTAGCACTGAGCAGCTGCAAAATTTCCCTGCGGATCGGATTGGCCATGGCATTGAAGGTGCTGTCCGTGTCGAGGACCGCCTTGCAGGCCTTGAACTTTGCTTCTTCGAGGACACGATTTACCGTTGTCAGCAAATCCGAGGTTTTGAACGGTTTGGTCAGATAATCGTCCGCTCCCCGACGCATGGCCTCAACTGCATTTTCAATCGTCGAAAAAGCTGTCATCAGGACCACCCTGACCTGTGGTTTCTGGCGGCGCAGCAGCAAGAGGGTGTCCAGACCGCTGAGGCCGGGCATAATCAGGTCCAGCAAGATCAGGGCAAAGTCGCGCTTGCCAACAATTTCAAGTGCCTCGCTGCCATTCTTCGCGGTGTCTACGTCAAATCCTTCTCCGGCAAGGATCTCGCGGATATTTTCCCGCAACTCGTGGTCGTCATCGACAACAAGAATGCTTTTCATTGAACTGAACCTCCTGGCAGAGGGAATAACAACCGTACCGTCGTGCCTTCTCCCAAGGTGCTGCTGAGGCTTATTTCACCGCCATGCAACTCCATGATACCAAAACATATCGACAAGCCGAGCCCAGTCCCCTTGCCTGGCTCCTTGGTGGTAAAAAAGGGATCCAGGACAAACCGGAGGTCCTCTTCACTAATTCCGGAACCGTGGTCCCGAACGGCGCAGCAGAGTTTATCCCCATCAACCCCGGTGGTCACTTCGATTACCCCCCCCGGCTGGAGTGCTTCCATGGCATTCATCAAAAGGTTCAGCAATACTTCCTCGATTTTCCAGGGTATGCCATCAATTTCAGGAATCTCTCCGAGTTCCAGTTTGAAGTCATAAAGTTCCTGGCGACTGCCAATGAGGCGGAAGGTTTTGTTAATAACTTCGTTCAAATTAAACGGCATCAACTCTGCCTCTCGATTGTGAGAGAAAAACAAGAGCTCGCCGGCAATTTTTGCCGCTCTGTCCAGGTTGCGTTTGATCGCATCGATTCGATCTTGAGACCTGCTGTCCAACTTTTCAGACTGTCGCAACTCTTTCTCCATTGTCTCGACATTCAACAGCACATTGGACAGGGGATTATTGATCTCGTGGGCAATCCCGGCGGAGAGTTTGCCGAGAGAAACCATTTTCTCACTTTGCGTAAAACGCTTGAGGCTCTCTTCAATCTTATGCTTTCGCTCATCATCGAAGATCTGCAGCGCCCGCATGATGCAATGCAGGATCAGTAAAGCGGAAACAGCGCGGAACAGCTCAATTGGAATCCCCGCCAGATTTATGCCAGACGGCAGGATTCCGGCAAAAAATCCGTAAAGAAGAATGGCGTAACCGGCAAACGTCAGGTTTTTCCCGCCTCGACGGTTATGGACCTCCTTGGTCATGCCGTAGTGGATCAGTCCCCAACCCGAGATCACCGCACCCGGCAATGCGACGAAGTTGCGCAGGAAAAGGTCGAAAAATCCATAGTTCCTGAGCAGAAGGGCAGCAACAGGAGGCCCCAGAATAATTAATGCGACCGAAAGAGCAATCAAAATACCGTATCTTTTGTGGGACCTGTTCAACAGCAGCAGTTCAAGTCCAAACCAGAACAGAAAAGCGAACGAAAGCCACAGCAGGAGAAGCTGCCCCGTCATCAGGTAGGCGTAAAGGTTTCCCTGCATATGCTGGTGATTCATGTTGAGAAAGAGCACGAACCATTCGTTCACCCCGTGTACATAGGCAAACATGGCAAAAATCCAGAGAATCCGGGACACCTTCAGGTCGCTGAAACTCAGATCCCGTGAGGTAATGGCGGCACCGATCAGAAAAAAGACCAGCCCGTAGATCAGGTAAAGAATAAAGAAACCGGCTTCTGCAATCATCGTTTCACCACCATTTTAAACATGCGCTAAATATAGCTGTCGGCCAATTCCGTTGCAATCGAATAGAACGCCCTTCACCTCAAGGGACCGTTGCCGGTTCATTGCATCAGGTTGCTCCGTTTCAATGTATGGTACACCGCATGAATGGACTTAAGCCTTGCAATAACTTCAGAAACCTCAGGTGCCCCGATAACTGATCAAACATAGAACGAGAGAAGCAAAACAGCACCCCCGGAATTCCGGGGGTGCTGTTTTTGCATTGGCCAGTTACTGCTTTGGCGAAATTAGCTTATTCCTGGTTAAATTCCACCACTATGGCAGAAGCCACAGGGGTTGTCGTAGGGGATAGGCATCGCGTCTGTTACATTTGCGCGCAAAGGTACATCAAACCGGTGGGAGTTGATATCCCCGGCGGCCCAATCCTGTTCGCCGGCTCCGGACTTGGCGGTTGCAACAGTGTGACAATCGATGCACAGCGCTTGACTAAAGGAATGAAGTTCTGCGCCGATTTTGGCGACTTGGTGATCTTCACTGACGATGTCGGTATGACAGCTCAGACAGAGACTGTCATCTTTGGTGCCGCTCAGCTGGTGACGATCGGTGCCGGGAGCATGCACGTCATGACAAGAGGTGCAGGTCTTGAGCGAGCTGCCGTTGCGGTACTTAGACGAGGCAATGAAGTCGGTGTACTGCTGATGGTGCGACTTCGAATGCTGGTCAGCCCACAGGTCGGTGGTCGTGGCGTCGTTTCGGCTGGTATGGTTCGCCAGGTAATCGGCGCGACTGGTACCGGGGAAGAGCATCTTGCCATCGGCATTCAGCGGTGAATCATTGCTCGTGATACCATCGTAAGTTCCCTTGGGCCGGCTGTGGCACTGGCCGCAGATCACGCTTTCGCGCTCAGCCGTGAGGTTGCCCGGAGTTACGATCGCCGCACCGTTACCGCCCGCCGAGATATGCTCGGAACCCGGGCCGTGACAGGTTTCACAGCCGACGTTCAATTCTTGCTGGAGTCCGGTCAAAGGATGGATTTCACCGTTTTGGTCGAGAACAGCCGAGGAGCTGTAATCGCCATTCGCATTCTTAGCGATATTGAAGCCGGTGAAGTGACAAGAGGAGCAATTAAGGTCAAAGCTCTTATCCGCTGCCGGGAGCAGATTGAAGACGCTGTTCGCCGTAACCGCTTTAACACCATCGACTGTCTCGGTGGTCAGCCACCAGTCGAGATGGTAATCTCGCCATACTCTGCGGGTGCGATCGGTAGACGCATCGTCACCGGAAGCATTGAACTGCAGCGGCATCATGTGCAGACTTTTGCTGTCGCCGAAGGAGGTCAGGTAGCGCTGCTTGTAGACACCACCGCCGTAGTTCATCATCGCCTCGCGGACCAGGGGGCTGTTCGTATCGCCCGGGTTGATGACGTTGGTGAATTCCATCTTGTACTTACCGTCAACATCCAAAAAGGCGCGTACAGTTGCCAGGATGACCGCAGCGGGATCGGCAATTGTCGGATCGATCTCCGAGGTCTCGAACTTGTCGAAGCCGCGGGTGGGGGTGAAGTTGTAGAAGTAGACGGTGGTGCCACCGGCAACTTCAAACTTTTCAATGCCGGCCATGTAATTGTAAACTCCGGCGTCAGCGCCGAACTCACTCAGATCCTGTAGATTGCTCGGCATACCTGTGGCCATGATGCCGTGCTTGTGCGCGGTCTGGGTCTGGGTCGTATAGTTGCGGTGACAGGCCAGACAGGAACTGGAGCCGGTGTAGGTTGCTGTCGCTGATGGGGTGGTTGACACCTCAACTGCCGTCAAGGTCATGTCCAGCGAAGCGCCGGACACCGCGTCGCGGCTCATGCTGCCGCCCGGCAGATGGCCGATATCCGCTGCCGCAGGAGCAACGTAGATGAAGTACATGTCGGTGTCGCCAACCGGCAGGTTGGCAAGGACTGCCTCACCATTGGCGTCAGTGGTGGCGGAGATGTAGTTCGCCACGCCACCGCTGGTGGGTGTGAAGTTGGCATTGATCAGATCCTCAAGTGGCTCGTCAACGGTCTTGGCCTCATCGCTGTAGTTGCCGGCCACCAGTGTCAATGGCACTTCTGCAAGTTCGGCGACATCGGCAGCCGGGATGGCATAAACCGTTGCACCTTCGACGACGAAACCTGCGGTATCTTTAACCAGAATCGTCGGTACCAGCGGCTCAGTAGGGGCAACAGGACCTGCAGGGCCAGTTGGGCCAGCAGGACCAGCAGGGCCAGCAACTCCGTCATCGCCATCATCGCCCTCGCAGCCAGCCATTACCAGGGCCATCAACATCAACCCCGCCAGTAGAACTCTAAACCATAATTTCCCTCTCATGTAACCTCCTGTTTGCTGTTTGTGTTGATTAATCAGGCAGCTACGTCTTAACGCAGCTAATCCTGTAAACATGGCTACTATCTCGTAGCCTGCCAACTTGATTCCAGATAAATTAAAGATTTTAGCCAAGCCATTCAGTGAAGAAAAATTCACAACACTTTTTGAATAATCCGATGAACAGACAAGTTTCCACTTTATGAGGAGTCAAGAAAAGCGGGCAGGGATGAATAAAGCTCCGATGTCCTGGGCTGAATTTTATCAAGAGAGTTGTGCGACAAAGAATGGTCGGTTCAGAGATGGGAGGTACTTCTATCGTTGTTCATATGAAAAAAGGCTCCACAGTCAGGAGAAACTGTGGAGCTTTTTTTTGTAAGCAACCCCCCAGAAAAACCGGGAGAGCCTGATGCTCAGGTGTGCTGGAACCCAACCTCGACATCCTGACGGTGTGCAGGATCGATCTTCCACAGGGGGCGGTTGGTAAAGTTGAAGATACGAGCGACGATCACGTCGGGGAACTGGTCAAGGCGAATATTGTAGATATTGACCGACTCGTTGAGGAATTCCCGCCGGTCGGCGACCTGGTCTTCGAGCTCGGTAATGCGGTTGCCCAGTTGCTGGAACGACTTGTCGGCTTTCAGGTCGGGATATTTTTCAACCACCATAAATAGGGACTTCAGAGTGTCTGTCAACGCATTCTGAGCCTGCATTTTCTGCTCATCGTTGCCGGCCTGGTTAACCATGGAGCGGGCCTTGATAACCGCTTCCAGAGTCTTTTGTTCGTGCTGCATGTAGCCTTCACAGACCTTGATCAACTTGGGGAGCTCATCGTAACGCTGCTTGAGTAGCACATCGATGTTGCTCCAGTTGCGCTCGATATTATTCTTCAGGGCAATAAAACCGTTGTAGATGATGATTACATAGAGCACCAGAGCAGCGACAATAAGCACCAGAATGCCGAGTAATATCCAGCCCAAACTCATAGCGAGCCTCCTTCAATAAAAGGTTAAATGCCGATGAACTGCAAAAACTTGTAAAGAGCCAGACCCATCGAACTCAATCCGGCAGCCATCAGGGGAAGGCTGGTCAGACCGTATTTGCGGACCAGGTCCGCCTCTGAAACCGTTTCGGTAATAATGAACGGCAGGCTGCGCTGTGGACCTTTGCCAATCACCACATGCTCTTCCTGACGTTTGCGCGAGTTGCCCCCCAGCAGATGATCTTGCATCGCTTCTTGTTCTGCATCGCTGCGGGCACCTTGCCATTCAGCTTCGTCGATAACTCCGTTGCCGTCAGTATCGTAACGGTGCATAGCCCGGGGGTCAAGCTTGAGTTGACGCAGCTTTATTATTGTTCGCTCGCGTAGACTCATACGCTCTTCACGTGATGGCCGGGCATAACCGAGCACATAGATAGAGGTGCCTTCGTAGATGACATCCTCGACCCACTTTTCTCCGTCACCGTTGCCGCTGCCAAACGCAGTAAACGTGAGCGGAGACTGGCCGGGATAGCCCGTCTGCTGGACACTGGCTTTTACGGCAGCTCCAGCAGGATCGACGATCACAAGCCCGGTACCGTCGTCGACCTGGAACGGGACATGATTGCTGTTGATCTCCTTGACCTGTTTCCAGTTATTGTTTTTATCTTTGCGGTACTTGCGCAGCCGGTACCAGGCACAGGCCGACTGGGTCATCGGTGCCACCAGAGCGTAGAGACGTTTCGTTCGGCCATGTACTTCTACCAGACCCATCGCCACCGAACGCACTTTACTGGTCGGCGTGTTCTCAATGCGGCGTTTGAGACGAATGCAATGGAATCCTCCCCAGAGCAGGGGCACAGCCACAACCGCCGGCACGATTCCTGTCGCCATCCCATATCGGGAGACCAGCCGGAACAGCTCATGGCCACCGCTGCCTGCTGCGATTGAGAATCCGGCAGCAGCCACAAAGACCATTGTCAGCGACTTGCCCCAATTCACATGGTCTGCCGGTCGGTCCGGTGGCGCAGGCAGATCGCTACGCGCTGGTCGACTAGCAAAGGGAGGTTTTATGGTCGAGGTTTGGTCGCCGTCTTCGAGCGCTTCCCTGATCTCGCTTGACATTTCACCCAGACCAGGGACCTCGCCAACGCCATCGTTCGACACCGGAAAAATGCCAAGCACCGGCTGTCCGACGACAATGGCTGCGGTTGTGCCAGTCAACACATCAACGCTCCCGGCGCTCTGGGCCGTGACGGGGCGGCCATCGCCTTGCAAGCGGGAGACCAGCCAGCCATAACGAGTCAGGCTGTCGAGATTTTCCATGGCTGCCGACGGGCTCTCAGAATCCCTCTTCACGTCACAGCCCGGCAACTGGCTTAGGCCGAAGTCGCAATACAACCGGAACGGTCCGGCATATTCCTCGACAAGCTTAACAAGCGCCTGCAAGTTCTGCCCGGCGCTCATGGTGGCCCGGGAACCAAGGCCGTCAACATTGAAACGGCCCGGCATTGCCTGTACGGCTTGCTGAACTTTGCCCTCATGATCGAGCAGGTAAAAATCGAAAACCGGATGCCCCTGAAGCGTAATGCGGATCATCTCTTCGCGGCTGAGAACTTCCAGGACACTGCTGCCGCGATAGGTATTCTGGGCCAGGAGCCGTTTGACATGCTTGTCTGCCAGCCCTCCCGAAAGGTCAGCAAGCACGCCGACCACCGACGAGCCGCGCTCGAGACGCACCATGTCCTTCTGGCAGGTAAACAGGATATGGTTGCTATGTATGTCCAGGCTGCGCAGAAGATCAGGGGCGAATGTGGGTTTCTGTGGCTCAATCAGCCAACAGGAAAATCCGTAGAGTTGCAGCAGCGCTGAAATCCTGTCGGTTCTCTCAAAAAGTCCTTTGCTGAACAACGCCAGTCCCGGACCGATCAGACGCTGACGGGACGTATAGGTGTCGAGACCGAAATCACTGTGCAGCACCTGTAGCAAAGAGTCCAATTCCGCGTTGGCTGCAGGCCGCTGGCGTACAATCAGCAGGTATGTTTTCATTTCATCAGACATAGAGAACAAACTGGCGCGAGTTGCGAAGTGAGTGGTGCGAGAAACCTGATGTATGCCTCATGTTACTGATAATCTCTTATTTCAAGAAATGTTCAGCTTTCACTGACAATCTGGTGGTAAGCCTTACGATGGGCGCCATGTAACGGCAGACGTTCAAATTCAACGCCACGACACCAGCGATATGAACTTCCTTCAGCAGCACCACTCGCAGGAGTTGCCTCAACCGCAAAAACAGTCAATTCCAGCTTAAAGTGACTGTAAGCATGTCGAACGTCTCCCACCTTAGCAATCTTTCCGTGCAGAAGCAGCTCAGAGAGCAGGCGAGCAGCAGCCTGCTCAGGCTCGAGACCTGAAGACAAGTCAACCGTTGGGAATTCCCATAAGCCACCGAGGAAGCCTTCGGGCGGGCGTTGCCGCAGCAAGATTCCATCCAAAGAGCTGATGATCAGAGCGACCTGCTGACGAACCGGAAGCTTCTGCTTCTTGCGCGACACAGGCAATATCCCGGTCAGCCCTTTTCCCCGGGCCTTACAGACTTCCCGTAACGGGCAATGATCGCACTTCGGCTCACGTGGCGTGCAGACCGTCGCTCCGAGATCCATGATTGCCTGGGCGTAGTCGTGGGGGCTCTCTACGGAGGTCAAGGCCTCTGCCCAGGCCCAGAGTTGTTTTTCCGCACGACTGCTGCGAGGATCTTCCATCCAGGCAAACAGACGGACGAGTACACGGCGGACATTGCCGTCCAGAATAGGCGCCGGTTTGTCGAAAGCGATGGAAAGGATCGCCCCGGCTGTAGATCGTCCAACACCAGGCAGCGCCGTCAAAGAGCCATGGTCAGCGGGGAAAGCCCCTTCATGTTCCAGAACAACCTGCCGGGCTGCCTGATGCAGATTGCGGGAACGCGAGTAGTAGCCTAGACCGGCCCACAGGGTAATGACATCATCCAGAGCTGCTGCGGCGAGAGAACCCACGGTTGGGAAATGTTCGAGAAATCGTTGGTAATACGGGATGACCGCAGCCACGGTAGTCTGCTGCAGCATAACTTCCGAGAGCCAGACACGGTAAGGGTCGCGGGTCTTGCGCCATGGCAGTTCGCGGCCTTCCCGGCCATACCAGGCAAGCAGGCGTGGAGCGATTTCTACAGGATCGAACGGCGCAGGGACGACGCATGCGTCGTCCTTACAAGGGCATGCCATCAGCCTATCTCCGCAAGGGCTGCCAGCGTCCTCTCCATCTCCTCTTGCGTACCGATCGAGATGCGCAGGCCATGAGACAGAACCGGATCACTGAAATAGCGCACCAGGATTTTGCGTTGATAAAGTGCGTCGTAAACCCGTTTGCCATTTTGATCGGGGGGACTGGTAAAAACATAGTTGGCGCTCGAAGGGATGACACTATAGCCAAGCTTGTCCAATTCGATGCTGAACCACTGCCGGGTCGCGCAGATACGTTCGACACATTCGCGGAAATAATCCTGATCGATCAAGGCAGCGGCAATGGCAGCCTGGGCCAGACGGTCGAGATTGTAATGATCGCGAATTTTGTCCAGAGCGGCGATGATATAGGGGCGGGCAATGGCCAGACCAAGGCGCATCCCGGCGAGAGAATAACTTTTTGACAAGGTCCGGGTCACCACCACATTCGGCTTCTGCCGAACCAGCTCCAGGCAGTTGCCTTCGGCAAAATCCGCGTAGGCTTCATCCACCACCAGCAAGCCGCTGCAGCGGTCGGCCAATGCGCCAACGTCATCGGCCTGCCAACGCAGACCGAGGGGCGCGTTGGGGTTGGTCAGGAAAAACAGCTTGCCGGTGTAGCGCTCGGGAAAATCCATAATATCGCCACTCTCAGTCAGGGCGAAGGTTTTTATCTGTGCTCCCTGGACCGCAGCCAGGGTTGCGTAATAGGAATAAGAAGGGTGCAGGTAGGCAACCTCTTCTCCCTCGCCGGCACAGGCCCGGATCAGGTTGTTGAGCAGTTCATCCGAACCGTTGGCCATGATCACCCAGTCAACCGGGTAGCCATAAAGTTCAGCCGCCGCCTCACGTCCGGCACGGCAAGCCGCATCCGGATATTTGCGCAGGTCGTCGCCGGTTGCGGCCTGGATCGCTTTGATCACCTGCGGTGAAGGCGGGTAAGGATTCTCGTTGGTATTGAGCTTGATCCAACTCGCCTCGTCAGGCGGCTGGAAACCTGGCACGTAGCCGTCCATAGCGGCGATATTCTTGCGGAGATAAGACATGATCAACGCTCTCTTGTAATAATAAAGTTCAGAACTATTCAACATTAAAACCCGGAAAAACAAATTTAACGCGGAGGCGCTGAGAGAGGCAAAGACCTTTGATCAGGGTAAAACCTTAAAGCCTTTATGACGTCATCCGCGTCTCTGCGCCTCCGCGTTAAATCAAGGTTCTTGGTTCATCTTTGTCCGTGCATGTCTGTGGCCATTATCGGCATGGTGCTGCCTTTACTGGCGAGAAGTGGATCAACAGATTATGTTTTTATTTTTGGTACCTTAGTGTCTGGTGGCTAA
Organism: Desulfuromonadales bacterium; assembly: GCA_014860225.1. Classification (GTDB taxonomy): domain Bacteria; phylum Desulfobacterota; class Desulfuromonadia; order Desulfuromonadales; family BM103; genus M0040. The sequence continues at coordinate 109,663 of JACZKE010000052.1, read as the reverse complement.
ATCGCTGTTTTGTCAAAAGCGTCAATAATAGTTCAATAAGTTTCCAATACGTCATAAGTCGTCGTCCGCCGCGCCGGCTGGAAACCGGCGCTTTTCGCCAAATCGATAATTTCTTCCTGGCTCAAACGAAAATCAACCCCGGCGGCTGCAACAACATTCTCTTCCAACATGGTACCACCCAGATCGTTGGCACCAAAGTAGAGCGCAATCTGCGCCATGCGCGCCCCCTGGGTGACCCAGCTGGCCTGGATGTTGGTCACATTGTCCAGAATCACCCGCGCCAGCGCCAGCACCTTCAAATATTCGACTCCGCTCGCCTGCTCACCACCCAGCTCGGTATTTCCCGGCTGGTAACTCCAGGGGATAAAGGCTGTGAAACCTCCCCGTTCCGCCTGCAGTTCACGGATCCGGAACAGGTGCTCGACAATATCTTCGGCTTGCTCGCGCACGCCGAACATCATGGTCGCTGTCGTCGGCATGCCCAGATGATGGGCCGCACGCATGACTGCCGCCCACTCCCGCCAACCGATCTTGTTCGGCGAAATCTCCTGGCGAATTGCGTCGACCAGGATCTCGGCCCCGCCGCCGGGCAGCGATTGCAGGCCGGCCTGGTGCAAGCGGGCGAGGCAGTCGACCATGGGCAGCTCTGAGAGCCTGGCGATGTGCACAATCTCGGCAGGTGACAGGGAATGAATCTGCACCGTCGGAAAGCGTTGACGGAGTTGACGGAAGAGGTCCTCGAACCAGTCTAGCTTCAGATCGGGATGCAGCCCGCCCTGCATCAACAGTTGTGTACCGCCGCGATCAACCAGCTCCTGGACCTTGCTGAAGATCTGCTTATAGCTGAGCACGTAGGCATCGGGATGGGTGACGTCACGGTAAAATGCGCAGAATTTACACTGAGTGGTGCAGACGTTGGTGTAGTTGACGTTGCGATCGACGACGAAAGAGACCCGACAGTCAGGGTGCTTGCGCCGACGCACACCGTCAGCCAGTTTGCCCAGGCTGAGCAGCTCGGCCCCGGTCAACAGCCAGAGCCCTTCCTCCCGATTAAGCGGTTGGCCTGCATTAATTTTGTTTTCAATAGAAGAAAGCATTAATAACCACGCAGATCATGAAGACCACCAAAGATCAGGAAGAACAACCTCACTCCTCAACAGATCTTTAACTCGTTATACAACGTATCCCGCTCGATCGCCTGCTTGCCGGCTTTGTGGATCAGATCGACAAGTTGCTCCTTGCTTAACTGCTGTGGCGAGTCGGCCCCGGCATCATGACCGATCTGTTCCTCAACCACTGTACCGTCAATATCATTGACGCCGAAGGCCAGCGAGACCTGTGCCACCTTCAAGCCGAGCATGACCCAATACGCTTTGATATGCCGGAAATTATCGAGATAGATCCGGCTGACCGCCAGGGTCTTGAGAGCATCGACGCCGCCGACGCCTTTGGCTCCCGGCACCCGGGTATTGTCGGGCTGGAAGGCCAGCGGGATAAATGCCTGGAAACCGCCGGTGCGATCCTGCAACTGACGCAGCCTGGCGAAATGATCAACCCGGTCAGCATAACTCTCGACATGGCCGAAGAGCATGGTGGCATTGGTCTTCAGCCCCGCCTGGTGAACCTGTTCGGTAACTTCCAGCCAACGCTCACCGCTAATTTTTTCCGGGCAAATCTGCTTGCGCACTTCAGGGGCAAAAATTTCCGCGCCACCGCCGGGCATGGAATCGAGTCCGGCGGCTTTCAACTCCACGATGACTTCAGCAGGGGACTGGCCGGTGAGTTTGGCAAAATAGTCGATCTCCACGGCGGTAAATGCCTTGATGTGCATTTCCGGAATGTCCGCTTTGATGGCTGCCAAAATCTCCAGATAAAAGTCAAAGGGCAGATCGGGATGTAGACCACCGACCATATGTATCTCTGTAGCACCTGCGGCACGTGCCTCGGCGGCGCGCTTGAGGATGTCATTCAGAGCCAGGGTAAAGCTGCCATCATCATCCTGGTGGCCACGGCTGAATGCGCAGAAAGTGCAACGGTTGACACAGATATTGGTGTAGTTGATGTGACGATTAACGTTGAAATAAACCTTGTCGCCATTGACGCGCCGGTTGGCCAGTGCTGCCAACTCACCAACGGCAAGCAGATCATCGCTTTCGAACAGCGCCAGCGCTTCGCCATCAGAGATACGGGTTCCGACTTCGATTTTTGCACGGACATTTTCGAACAGATTCGTCATAACGATTTAGAAACCACAGATGTCGCGGAGAAAAAACAGCAGGCCGGGATTCTCTCAACCATGAGATTAATCCCGATTCTCTCCCCATCTTGCAAAAAGTGAATGTTCAATACCCAGTTGATCAAGAACCTTGCCGACCACGAAGTCCACCAAATCATCTATCGTCCGCGGGGCATGGTAAAATCCAGGCATTGCCGGCAGAACAACCGCACCGGCCCTGGAAAGGCGCAGCAGGTTCTCCAGGTGGATGGTATTGAAAGGCGTCTCACGCGGCACCAGGACCAGCGGACGACGCTCCTTGAGCATAACATCAGCAGCCCGCTCCAACAGGTTGCTGCTCAAACCGGACGCGATCCTGCCGATGGTCCCCATGGAGCAGGGGATGACAATCATGGCATCGGTGGTCGCAGACCCGCTGGCGGAACCCGCCCAGAAATCATCAATAGCCAGAGACTCAACAGCAATACTGGCAAAATGTTCCTGAACCTGGTGACGCCGCTGCTTGATGTCCTCAGACCAATTGAGCCCTGTTTCATAATTCAGGACCTGGCGCCCCGCTGAGGTTAGAATCAGGCTGACACGTTCACCTGCATGCAGTAATTCGCGCACCATCCTCAGACCATAGAGTGAACCGGAAGCTCCGGTTATTGCAACGACAAACTGTTTTGTTTCCTGGTTCTTCGACAACATTATGCCCACCTGGATTAAATCAGAACGTCCGCAAGCGTGAAGAGAAAAATTGTTACGCTGATATAGCCATTCATGTTGAAAAATGCTGCGTCCAATCGTGACAGGTCGTCGGGATTTACCAGCATATGTTCATACAGCAGCAAGCCCGTCACCACCGCCACTCCAAGCAGGTAAATAACGCCCAGCCCCTTGCTGAAAAACAGCACAACGAGTAGAACTACCATGAGCACGTGAAACAAACGAGCGATCTGCAGCGAGCGTTCGACACCGAAACGTGACGGTATAGAAAACAGGCCTTTGTCGCGATCAAACTCGTAATCCTGCAGAGCGTAGAAGATATCAAAACCAGCCACCCAAAAGAGGACAGCCAGCCCAAGCACGACAACCGGCCAGCCGATGTCGCCACGCAGAGCGACCCAGGCTCCGACCGGTGCTATCGCGAGACAGAGCCCCAGGACTAAATGGGCCATAGCCGTAAAACGTTTGCAGTAACTGTATAATGCCAGGAGAAAGATGGCGAACGGCGCCAGTTTCAGGCAAAGCGGGTTGAGCATCCAGGCGGCCAGCAACAGCAGGGCAAACGCGCCCAATACCAGCAGCCAGGCCTCGCTCATTGCAACTTTGCCCGCCGGCAGGTGGCGTTCAGCGGTTCGCGGATTCTCTGCGTCAATGCCGGCATCAATGATGCGGTTCAGCCCCATGGCCCCGGTACGGGCCCCGATCATCGCAAGGCAGATCCAGAATATTTGACCAACGGTCGGCGCCGTGCCACTGGCCAGTGAGGCCAGCACCACTCCCATGAGGGCAAAAGGAAAGGCGAAAACCGTGTGGGAGAATTTGATCATCTCCAGCAAAGCGGTCAACTTGCCCCAGCCGTTATTTGTTATTAATGTATCCATAAGCGTGTCAGTTTACAACGGCCTCGTCGCAGATTCAAGCAAAGCGGGCTTTCCCGAGGAATGTTACGGTCGATTTCCCAAAGTAAGGCAAGTGACCCAGGAGGCTGTCCGACAATAGAGGCTGAAGCGAAAATCCAGAAGTTTGAGAACAGATTTTAGCTCGTTTGCAGCCTCATAGCCGTAGCTATGGGGCAAAAAGGAGCTGAAATATGGGCCAAAATGCTGGATTTGCAGCCGGGCTCTATTGTCGGACAGTCTCCAAGTGGAACCTGCACAAAGTCCTGAATATTAGGTGACGTCAAACTCGGCCCAGACCGGTGCATGGTCTGAAGGCTTCTCCATGGCCCGGATATCGTAATCGATCCCGGCGCCAACACAGTGTTCAGCGAGTGGAGCGCTTGCCAGTATCAGGTCGATGCGCAAACCCCGTGGCGGTGTTGCTTCAAAACCCCGGCTACGATAATCGAACCAGCTGAATTGGTCATCCTTCTGCGGATGACATTTGCGAAAGGTATCCACCATTCCCCATTCAACGAGTCGGGACAGCCATGCCCGTTCTTCCGGCAGAAAACTGCATTTTCCTGTGCGCAGCCAGCGCCTGGCGTTGTCTGAACCTATACCAACATCTATATCCTCAGGGGCGACATTCATATCACCTACTACCAGCAGCCATTCTTCAGGGCGTTCGTGACTGGTCAGAAGTGTATGTAAATCTTCATAAAAGCGTGCCTTGTTTGGAAACTTAACCGGGTGATTGCGGCTTTCCCCTTGCGGAAAATAACCATTGAGCACACGCAGAGTCCGACCGTTGACCAGAGAATAACTCGCAGCAAGCAACCGTCGCTGGGCATCCTCATTATCACCGGCATAACCGTATTGGACGTCAGACGGCTCTGCGCGGCTTAGCAACGCAACGCCGTAGTGAGTTTTTTGACCGAACCAGATGGCGTGATATCCCAGTTCCAAAATAGCAGCCAACGGGAAATCGGCATCCTGCACCTTTGTTTCCTGCAGAGCAATGATTTCCGGTTGATGCTTTGCTACAACTGCCTCGAGTTGCTGCAGACGGCTGCGAATGCTGTTGACATTGAAAGAGACGATTTTCATAACAACCTCAGTGAGAGATTTGACCTGGCGCAAGCGACTTACGTCATCTCCTGACCATTAGAGTTGATACGCAGAAAGTACATCAAGTCTTTCTCTGCTATATTTCTCCTGAAACAGGGAACGAGAACAGAAGAATGTATCTTCAACAGCTCAGTTACAACTCAACGATACCAGAATTAAACTATTGAACAAAAAAACCCCGGCCTGTACAGCCGGGGTTTTTTAACAAACATCAAAGGATGTCTAAAAAATAGCGAGTTTAGCCAGTTCCATAACATCGCCAGGAATGATCCCCAGGTAAAGAACACCAATGAGCGCAATCACGATAGAGATCACCGCAGCGGCCGGCAGAGAAACCCACGCATAATCTTCGACAGGATCACGGAAGTACATGTAGACCATCACTCGCAGATAGTAATAAAGAGAGACTGCGGAGTTGAGCACGCCAATCACCGCCAACCAGATGTAGCCGGCTTCAACAGCTCCGGCAAAGATAAAGAACTTGCCTGAAAAACCGGCTGAAGGGGGCAGGCCCATTAATGAGAAGAGGAAGATGGTCATGGCCACACCCAGAAAAGGCCTTTTGAAACCGAACCCGGAGAAACCCTCCAGGGTCAGATTGTCTTCACCTTTTTTGCCCGCCAGGACCAGAATCGCAAAAGCACCGATATTCATGAATGTGTAAGCCAGCATGTAGAAAAGCAGACCGGAATAACCGATTTCGTTCGCAGCAACCATACCAACCAGCGCGTATCCGGCATGCGCGATTGAGGAGTATGCGAGCATGCGCTTGATATTGGTCTGGCTGATGGCAATTACGTTGCCGATGACCATTGTCAGGACCGCCAGGACCCACAGCATGGCAGTCCATTCCGGCTTCAGACTAAAGAAGCAATACTCCATTATGCGCAGGAAAGCAGCAAAGGCAGCCGCCTTCGGTCCGGCGCTCATGAAAGCGGCTATCGGCGTCGGTGCGCCCTCATAGACGTCCGGTGTCCACATATGGAAAGGCGCTGCGGCAATCTTGAAAAGAAAGCCGATAGAAAGCAGGACCAACCCTGCGAGGGTCATCGGATTTTCCAGCAAAGAGGCATGGCCGTTTAGATAGATGCCGATCTCTGTCAACTTGGTTGAACCTGTAACACCGTAGATCAGGGCCATTCCGTAAAGGAGGAATCCGGTTGAGAAGGCTCCCAAAAGAAAGTATTTGAGACCGGCCTCGTTGGATCGAACCTGGCCACGGAAGAAACCGGCCAGCACATAGAGGCTGATTGACATGACTTCCAGTCCAAGGAAAATCGTCATCATGTCGGTACCGGAAGCCATCCACATGGCACCCGCTGTGGTAAAGAGAATCAGCGGATAATATTCACTGACCGGATAACCCTCACGATGCAGGTAATCGTCCGACATCAGGATTGTCAGCCCGGCAGCGAACAGAAATATGATGTTGAAGAACGCTGCATAATTATCCAGCGCGACGGCGTCATTGAAACCATATTGAGGATTCCCCCAACCGGTAAACACAAAGAACCCCGTCACCACAAGACCGATCATGCTGATCCAGACGGCTTGCCGCGTGGTGCCACGAGGCAGGAATACATTAATCAGCAGCAGTCCCATGCCGAAGCAGGTCAGTATCAGTGACGGCAGGATAGCCGCCATATTGACGTTCTGCAGGGCGATTTGCACCAGGTTTTCCATTGAATGGCTCCTCAGAAGCTATAGAAATCTATTTTAATCGTTAACCGTAGCTTGCGTAACGGTTTGGTCCATATCCTCAACCATCATGGCAATATGCTGTTTGTCCTTCACCTGCTTAATCATATTTTCTAGAGCAGGATTCATTTTATCCAGGAATGTATTCGGATAAACGCCGATCCAGAAAATGAAGATCAACAAGGGCATCATGATGGCAACTTCACGAGCCGACATATCTTTTAGCTTTTCATTCTTCGGGTTTGTCACTTTACCCATCATGACGCGTTGGAACATCCACAGCATGTAGACGGCCGCCAGAATCACCCCGGTGGTAGCAAACACTGCAAAGATGCGCAACTCGCTCTCAAAAGCACCGACCAGGATCAGGAATTCACCGACGAAACCGTTGGTTCCCGGCAGTCCGATCGAGGAGAAGGTGACAATCATGAAAATGACAGCGAAAACTGGCATCACTTTCGAAAGCCCGCCAAAGTCGACGATCAAACGTGTATGGCGGCGTTCATAGATAAAGCCGACGATAAGGAAGAGCGCGCCGGTTGAGATACCATGATTGATCATCTGCAGCATACCACCGGAGAGCCCTTGCAGATTCATGGCAAAGACGCCGAGCATGACGAAACCGAGGTGAGAGACTGATGAGTAGGCAACGAGTTTTTTAACATCATCCTGCATCATGGCAACAAGCGCGCCGTAAATAATGCCGACCACAGCCAGAAACGCGAGGAACGGAGTGAACTGCATTGTCGCTACCGGAAAGAGCGGAATGGCAAAGCGCACGTAGCCATAGGTACCCATTTTCAGAAGGATGGCGGCAAGGATAACCGAACCGGCCGTCGGGGCTTCAGTATGGGCATCCGGCAACCAGGTATGGACAGGGAACATCGGCACCTTGATGGCAAAACTTAAAGCGAAAGCGGCAAACAGCCAGGTTTGCAGATGCGCCGGAATATCCAGTTGAGCGAAGTGGGCGACGCTGAAACCGTTTTCGAAAGGAACGCCGGCTTCTACCGAAAAGTAATAGACATAGATAATAGCGACCAGCATCAAGAGAGAACCAACCGCTGTAAAGATGAAAAACTTGACCGCTGCATAGACGCGGTTTTTACCACCCCAGATGCCGATCATAAAATACATCGGCACCAGCATCAATTCCCAGAAGATGTAAAACAGGAACAGGTCAAGGGAGATGAAAGCACCGAGCATCCCCGTTTCCAGGAGCAATGCCAACGCCATAAAGCCCTTGGTATTTTTATCAATGGCGTGCCAGGTCGAGAGGATGGCGATCGGCATGATGAAGGTGGTCAGCAGAACCAGCCAGAGGCTGATGCCATCAACGCCTACATTGTAGTTCATCTGAAAGTACTGGCCGATGCTGATCCAGTTGGCAAACTCAGTATAGTGCATCGCCGACGAGTTGATAAAGACATCGTCGAAGGCCAACGGCAAACTGATTATGAAGACAATGATCGTTACGATCAACGTCACCGTCTTGATCAGGCGGTCGGCTTCCCGGGGCAGGAAAAGGATAATCAACATCCCCACCAGCGGGAAAAAGGTCATCAGGCTAAGAAGATGGTCATTCATGGGTGCTAGCTCCTTATATCAACGCTTGAACGTTCTACCCTTAATTGAGGATAAAAATGGCCAACATGACCACCGTGCCGAGAACCATAGTCAAGGCATAGTTTTGGAAGAGGCCAGTTTGCGTATGGCGCAAGGTAGCGGCAAGGGCTCCAACCAGTTTGGCAACACCATTTACAATGCCATCGACCACTTTGACATCGAAACCCTTCCAGCAGAAGATGCCAAGATTCTTGGTACTGTTAACGAATAGCGCATCATAAGCTTCATCGACGTACCATTTGTTAAATACAGCGCGATGCAGCTGAGAAAATTTAGCAGTAAATCTGCCTGGCAGTTCCGGATTTCTTATGTACATAATGGTAGCGAGAACGATACCTGCCAAAGCAACGACCACTGAAAAACCCATCAGACCAAATTCCGTTGCAGCTGATCCGTGTGCCTCGATCTGATGCAGTTTCTGGGAGTGTTCAAACACCGGTGCCAGGAAATGCTCAAGTTTGTTCGGAATATGACCCAGGAGGTTACCGAGTACGTGAGGGATACCGATCAAACCGCCAACAGTAGCAAGGAACGCCAGTACGACCAGCGGCAGCGTAATTAACCAGGGCGACTCGTGAATATGATCTTTGGCCTTTGGGTTGGTCCTTTGCTCACCGTAAAAGGTCATGTAAAGGCAACGGAACATGTAGAAAGCCGTCATGAACGCAGCAATTACCGCAATCCCCCAGACCAGCATGCTGCCGCGGGTTGATGCAAATGCCCACCAGAGAATCTCGTCCTTGGAGAAAAACCCGGAGAAGAATGGCAGACCGGAAATTGCCAGGCAGGAAATACCGAAGGTTGCCCAGGTAACCGGCATCTTCTTGCGCAGCCCGCCCATATTGCGCATGTCCTGTGCGTCATCATCGAGGTGGGCATGATGCAGGGCATGGTGCATAGCGTGGATGACCGAACCGGAACCGAGGAAGAGACAGGCTTTAAAGAAGGCATGGGTCATCAGGTGGAAAATACCTGCGGTAAAAGCGCCAACACCCATGGCAATAAACATAAACCCTAGCTGAGAGACGGTCGAGTAGGCCAGGACGCGCTTGATATCGTTCTGAGCAAAACCGATGGTGGCAGCGAAAATCGCCGTTAAGGCACCGACCATGGCGACCACGAACATGGTGGTCGGACTCATGGCAAACAGCACATTCATCCGACCGATCATGTAGACGCCGGCGGTCACCATGGTTGCCGCATGGATCAGAGCGGAGACAGGGGTAGGACCTTCCATGGCGTCTGGCAGCCAGGTATAGAGTGGCAACTGAGCCGATTTGCCGGTCGCGCCGAGGAAGAAGCAGAGTGTTGCCACCGTCGTGACACCAGCACCCAACATCATGTCGCCTGACATCAGGTGGGCGTTTTCTGATATTTCCACAAAATTGATTGTCCAGACGCCATGCTTGCTGCCCAGAGTCCAGAAGATGATAAAGAGGCCAAGCAGGAAACCGAAGTCACCAACGCGGTTCATGACAAAAGCTTTTTTCGCCGCATCACCTGCGCTCTGCTTTTCAATGTAATAACCGATCAGCAGGTAAGAACACAAACCAACACCTTCCCAGCCGACAAACATGACCAGGGCGTTGTTGCCAAGCACCAGCATCAACATGGAGAAGACGAACAGGTTCAGATAACTGAAGTAGCGGTAAAAGCCTTCTTCACCATGCATGTAGCCAATGGAGTAGAGGTGAATCAGGGAACCGACACCGCAGACCACCATAAGCATCAAAGCGGACAGCGGGTCGAGCAGGAACCCCCAATCTACCTGCAGATTGCCAACCGAGATCCAAGATGCGACGATATTCTCATGAGACTTGACAGAATCGCCGAGCAGTTGGATGAAATACTTGCAGGAGACCAGGAATGATAGGAATACCGCGCCGGTGCCTATGGCGCCGATAACCTTTTCATTCTTGATGAACCGCTTGCCAAGCAACCCGTTGATAATACAACCGAGCAACGGGAAGAAGGGTATGAGCCACAGTTTATCGTACATCTATCTCTCCTCCGAACGAAGTAAGCGTCTTATGGGAAGTGGGCAGTTTAAATCGCTCACAATTTCAGCAAATTCATATCATCGACGTCGATCGAATCACGGTTCCTGTAAAATGTAATCATCAGTGCCAGGCCAACGGCTGCCTCAGCTGCCGCCACGGTCATAACAAAGAAGACGAAGATCTGGCCGTCCATGCTTTGCAGGTGACGCGACAACGCGATGAAGGTCAAGTTGACCGAGTTCAGCATCAATTCGATGCACATGAAGATCACAATCGCATTCCGCCGGGTCAGGACCCCATAAGTACCCATGGCAAAGAGGATCGCAGCAACACTCATGTAGTGGTAAACGCTAATCATTGGTAAGTCTCCCGTAATCCGCTTCGCTTTAAACTTGTTTTTTGGCGAGGACTACCGCCCCGACGATCGCCACCAGCAAGAGAACGGAGGCAATTTCAAATGGCAGCAGGAACTCAGTGAACATCGCCTTGCCGATCAGCTCGGTATGACCGACACTTTCAACCATAAAAGTGGTGATGTCTCCCTCAGCCCCTGTGACACGGCCACGCTTAATGAAGTAGATCACGTTGAACAGAACCAGAAGGCTGGCGAGGCTTGACCAGACAATGCCGTGGGTATAGCGCTTGCGTGCTTCCGTGCCGAGATTAAGCAGCATGATGACGAACAGGATCAGCACCATGATCGCTCCGGCATAGACCATGACCTGGACTGCTGCCATAAAGGGGGCGTGCAGCATGACATAAAAGATTGCCAGACAGAAAAACGTGTTAACCAGCCCGAGAGCACTGTTAACAGGGCTTTGGCAACGAATCACCAGGAATCCGGAGACCACGGCAACCAACGCAACCAGATAGAAAAAGATAATCTCCATGAGTTCTACACTCCTCCAGGCTTACTTCAGCAGCCGCTGCTTGGTGAATTGAAAATCTTCACGCTTGTAATTGGCCATTTCATAGACCCCTGTCATCTCGATAGCTTCTACAGGACAGGCTTCTACGCAGTAACCGCAGAAGATACAGCGCAGCAGATCAATCGTGTAAACTTTAGGGTACTTCTCGCCTTTTTCGTTTTCCGCAGACTCCACCGTAATGCACTTTGCCGGACAAACTGTCGGGCAGAGGTAACAGGCGACGCACTTTTCGCGATCCTGCGAGGGTACCAGACGGTGCAAGCCACGGAACCGGTCAGACGGCTTGAGCTTGACAGTCGGATACTGCACGGTCGTCGAATGACCCGGAAGCAGATGTTTGAAGGTGATGCTCAGACCTTTGGCAAATTCTTTGAACATGATCAGACCTCTTAAAGACTCAAAGGTAACGGGTTATTGCAGAACCACGACCACCAGGCCGGTAACCACCACATTGGCCAGAGCCAACGGCAACAGGACTTTCCAACCCATGCGCATCAACTGGTCATAACGAACACGGGGGAAAGTGGCGCGCAGCCACATGAAAAAGAACATCAGCGCGAAGATTTTCATCAGCAGCCAGACGAACCCGGGAATCATGGTAAGGATGGCGATGTTGAGCGGGGCGCTCCAGCCACCGAGAAAGAGGGTAGCTGCAATGGCCGAGATGACAATCATGTTGGCATATTCCGCCATAAAGAAAAGAGCGTACTTCATAGAGGAATACTCGGTACAGAAGCCCGAAACCAGTTCGCTCTCCGCCTCTGGCATATCGAATGGAGTCCGGTTGATTTCAGCCAGACCTGTCACGATGAAGAGGCAAAATGCCAGCGGCTGGGTAAAAACGAACCAGTTCGGCACAAACGAACAGACGCCCCAGAGATCCAGCTGCTGCTGAGCGACAATTTCACGCAGGCTGAGTGTTTCCGAGAGCATAAAAATGGCTATGATTGACAGTCCTGCAGCCAATTCATAGGAGATCATCTGGGCTGAGGCACGCACGCCACCGAGTAGAGCGTACTTGCTGTTAGAAGCCCAGCCAGCCAGGACAATCCCGTAAACACCGAGGCCGGCAAAGGCCAGAATGTAGAGGACACCGATATTCAGATCCGTGATCTGTTGTGGGATTATGAAGTTGCCAAACTTGAGATCCGGTCCGAAGGGGATAACGGCTACCGTGATCAGCGCCGGGACCAGGATCATCATCGGCGCCAGCAGAAAGGGTACCTTGGTGGACTCGGACGGGATGATGTCCTCCTTGAAAAACAGCTTGAGACCATCGGCGATCGGCTGCAGAAGTCCGTGCCAGCCGGTACGCATCGGTCCAAGGCGGGTCTGCATATGGCCAATGACCTTACGCTCACACCAGGTTGCATACGCAACGATGAGCATTGTCACGCCGAAGACAACCAGGAGTTTCAGCAGCATTATCCCGACAAACAACCCAGGACTGTTAGAGAGGCTCAGCATTTCAGGCGTCATGATCTTCCTCTTCCTCGTATCAGATTGATCTTAGTGTTCCAAGTTATACTTACCGCGGCGCACCCTGAAGTGACAGCCACGTGGTTTCCCTGTGAGCAGCTAACTACTTGCTGACCTTGACCGCAATAACCGCTTCGCCTTTGTACAGGCGATTAACCTGGGCCTCGGCAAAGTGATAAGGGACAAACAGCACGCCCTTCGGCAGACGGTTACCTACTTTAACTTTCAGCTGCAATTCGACGCCGTTTCCATTGACCTTAACCAGGTCGCCATCAACAACCTTGAGTCCCTTGGCGTCTTCGCGACTAAGCTCAACATAGGGTTCGGGAAGAACCGCAATCGGACCTTTAGCCCTGGTGGAAACCGTGCCGCTGTGATAAAGAGCGCTGCCGGTTACCAGTTTGAAATCAGCTTCAACTGTCTTTCCAGCACCAGCGTTCACAACTTTATGGCTGACAGGCTGCAGGGTTTCACCACCCCAGACTACCCCTTGCGGACCGATTTCGTTGAAATCGAACTCGGCATAGGCCGGAACTTCTTTGCCGATTTCAGCAAAGATAGCAGCCGGACCGGTAAAGGAGAGCGAATTGCCCAACTTGCCGGCAACTGCCGCAAAGATGGCTCCGTCAGTACGTGCTTTTCCAGGGGTTGGAATGCCCTGACGTACCCGCTGAATGCGTCGCTCAGCGTTGGTAAAAGTGCCATCCTTTTCAGCAAAAGACGCTGCGGGAAGAACCACATCGGCTTGTTGTGCCGTGGGCGACAGGAACAAATCCTGAACCACCAGAAAAGGTACCTTTTCGAGAGATTTGGCAACCTTGTCGCGGTCCGGATAACTGCTCAGCGGATCCTCAGCGACGACATACAATGCGTCAAGCTTGCCCTCAGCTGCGGCACTCAGCATTAGTTGAGCTCCAAGGCCATTGCCCTGAGGCAAGATGCCAAGATCAATTGCACCTTGACTGTTTGCTTTTTCACCGCAGAGATACAAGCCGCTGCCTGCGCGGCCGGGGATTCCGGCCAATAAGGCCAGGTTGGCGGCTGCTGTTGCCAGTTCCTTGTTAAACCCCTGATAAGGCAGGCCATATGCCATCAGTATTGCGACATTTTTTGCTCCGGCCAGCTGCCGCGCAGCAGTTTGCAGCAACTCAAAATCAACTCCGCTGCGCTCCGCGACCTGTGCCGGATCGAAGTCTGTCAAAGCCGTCTTCAGCTCCGCAAGTCCCTCAATACCTTCCGTTTGTGCCAGGCCTTCATCGATCAGCACTTTCGCCATGGCATTAAGAACATCAAGTTCCAGACCGGGCTTGCTTAACAGTGTCCGGGCTCCGGGCAGCTTGTCCAGCTTGCCACGTTTGTCTGCAATGACCAGGAGTTTAGCTCCGTTGCGGCGAATGGCCTGATTGACCACCATACCGACGACCGGGTGTGTTTCATAGAAATCGGAACGAATCGCCAGAACTACATCGGCTTTTTCAATTTGCGGGAAAGTCGCTGTTGACGCTGCAACTCCGAGGGTTTCTTTCAGCCCTTCGGTGACGCTCTTGTAGCATTCCCCGCCGGAATGATCGAGGTTCTCCGTACCGAGGGTCCTGGCAACTTTTTTGAGCACGAAGAGCTCTTCGTTGGTCAGGCGGGCACCGGAGATGATTCCAACTCCCAGACCTTTCTGAGCTTTTGACAAACCATCGGCCACAACTTGCAGTGCTTCGTCCCAATCTGTCTCAACCAGTTCACCGTCTTTGCGCACCAGCGGCATGGTAAGGCGATCTTCATGATTTACATAGGAATAACCAAAACGTCCGCGGATGCAGAGGTTGCCGTCGTTGACGCCGATCTTGTCATTGAAGCGGATGGTCTCGACCTTCTTATTGAGCACGCCGAGTGTCACGGTACAGCCGTTCCCGCAGTAACCGCAGACTGAGTCGACTTCCTTCAACTGCCATGGACGGGCCTTGAACTTGAACGGCCGCGGCAGCAGGGCTCCGACCGGGCACATGGAAAGACACTGCCCACAGAACTCGCAGTTCAGACCACGGTCGTAAGCTGTGGCTATTTTGGTTTCGAACCCACGGTTAATAAATGAGTAAGAGCCGTAACCGACTATTTCGTCGCAGACACGGACACATTTGCCGCACAATACACAACGGTTCATGTTCCGTTCGATCAGCGGGTTGACTTCATCGGTCGGCAGATCGAACTTCTCACCCTCGAAGCGGTTGGTCACCACTTCGAACTCATAAGTGAGATCCTGGAGGTCACACTCACCGCCCTTGTCGCAGACCGGACAGTCGACCACATGGTTGACCAGCAGGAATTCCAGAACGGTTTTGCGGACCTTGTTGATCTCGTCTGAGGTGGTCGTCACTACCATGCCTTCACTGACCGGGGTTGTGCAGGAGGGAATCAAACGACCCTTCATCTGCTCCACCTCCACCAGGCAGACCCGGCAGGCGCCATAAGGCAGTAGTTTCTTGGCATAGCAGAGCACCGGAATATGTATGCCGGCCTCTTTGGCGGCCTCATAGATCGTGGCCGTCTTGCTGACTGTGACCTGTTTACCGTCGATTGTCAGGTTAACCATCGTGTCCTCTTATCGTCAGTGAGAATCTTTAGATTATGTCTATTCAATCGCCATGAAGCGGCAGGCATCGTAACAGGACGTACACTCGGTGCATCGCTCGCGGTCTATCACCGCAACCTTGCCTTTTTCCCAGGAGATACAATCGACCGGACAGACCTTCGGGCAGACTCCGCACTTCTTACACTTCTCTTCGACAACCCTGAAATGCAGGAGCGGCTTGCAGGCATGTGACGGGCACTCTTTATCCCTGATGTGCGCTTCGTATTCATGACGGAAGTAGCGCAGCGTGGAGAGAACCGGGTTAGGCGCGGTCTGACCAAGGCCACAGAGCGAGCTTTTTTTGATGTCGTA
The DNA here is from genome assembly GCA_014860225.1 of Desulfuromonadales bacterium. Lineage (GTDB taxonomy): Bacteria > Desulfobacterota > Desulfuromonadia > Desulfuromonadales > BM103 > M0040. The sequence continues at coordinate 94,043 of JACZKE010000052.1, read as the reverse complement.
AGCCATACTTTCCAGCAGCTCGAGATCGCCTTCCCTGCCCTTACCCTGAGTGATCCGCTCAAGGATTTCGAGCATGATCTTAAGGCCGATACGGCAGGGGATACATTTGCCGCACGATTCGACCCGGGTGAAGTTGAGGAAGAAACGGGCGATGTCCACCATGCAGGTGGTTTCGTCCATGACTACCAGACCGCCGGAACCCATCATGGCGCCAGCCTTGATCAGCGAGTCGTAATCAACCTCGGCATCGAGAGCTTCCGCCGGCAAACAACCTCCTGAAGGGCCACCGGCCTGCACCGCCTTGAACTTGCGGTTGTTGAGGATACCGCCGCAGACGTCATAGATGACTTCCTTCATGGTGGTCCCGGCCGGGACTTCGACAAGGCCGGTATGCTTGACCTTGCCGGTCAGGGCGAAGATCTTGGTGCCCTTGGTGCCTTCAGTGCCGATCGAGGCGTACCATTCTGCGCTGTTGTAAAAAATGTATGAGACGTTGGCAAAGGTTTCGACGTTATTGATGTTGGTTGGCTTGCCCCACAAGCCGCGCACCGCCGGGAAGGGCGGACGGGGACGGGACATCCCGCGCTCACCTTCGATCGAAGCCATCAGTGCTGTCTCTTCACCGCAGACAAAAGCACCGGCACCGGCCTTGATGCGCATCTCGAACTGGAACCCGAGTCCCATGCAATCCTTGCCGAGATAACCCTTCTCCGTGCAGACGTCGATGGCTTTTTGCAGACGCTTGATCGCCAGCGGGTATTCAGCACGGCAGTACACATAGCCGAACTTACAACCGATAGCGTAGGCTGCGATCATCATCCCCTCTATCAGGCCGTAGGGGTCACCTTCGAGGACGGAACGGTCCATAAACGCGCCTGGATCGCCTTCGTCGGCGTTGCAGATCAGATATTTGTGATCGCCAGGGGAGGCCTTACAGAAGGACCATTTGACGCCGGTAGGGAAACCGCCGCCGCCACGACCGCGCAGGCCGGACTTTTTGACTTCCTCGATGACCTCTTCAGGTTTCATCGTTACGGCCTTCTTGATTCCGGTGAATCCCCTGTGGGCGATAAAATCGTCAAGGCTCTCAGCATCGATGGTTCCACAGCGTGAGAAGATGATGCGCTGTTGTTTCTCGAGGAACTTGTTATAGTAAGCGCCGGCCACCTTCTTCTCGACCGGCTCATTCTTGAGCATGTGCTCTGCAACAATCTGCGGCACCAGCTCAGGAGTCACGAAATCGTAAGTGACTGACTCCTGCCCCGGCAGCACAACATCAACCAGAACGTCGTTGGCACACAGCCCGCGGCAACCGGTTTTCTTGATATCGCAGCGCTTGCCGACCTTGGCCTCGACACCTTGTTTCGCAAACTCGGCTTCGAAAGCGTCGATGACACTCTGGGCACCAGAGGCAAAGCCACCGGTGCCGGTACAGATAAGTACTTGAATATTTTCAGATGTTTCGGCCATAAAATCCTCGGTCAGTTATCAATCCATCTGCTGGTATTTTTTAATGACTTCGTCCACCTTCTGAACTGTCAACGAACCGTAGGTACCATCGTTGACCATAATGACTGGAGCCATGCCACAGGCACCGATGCAGGCCACGTATTCGGCGGTAAACTTGAGATCTTCGGTGGTCTCGGCATGACCGATTCCCAGACGATCCTTGATGGTTTCCGCTATCCGGCCAGCGCCCTTGACGTGGCAGGCGGTCCCCATACAGACACGCACAATGTACTTGCCGCGCGGTTCGAGATGAAACTGCGCATAAAAGGTCAGCACCCCATAGATCTGGCTGGTATAGACATTCAGCCGCTCAGCCGTGAGGTGTACTGTCGGCTCGGGGATATAACCGTAGAATTCCTGAATTTCCTGCAGGGCCGGCATCAGCGCTCCGGGAAAATCGACGTATTTGTCGAGAATCCGGTTGGCTCCGGTCAGATCCGTATCCTGCTCTGCTACAGTAGCTTCGACTGCTTCACTCATGGCTGATTCCTTATTCTCGCAGCAGATTAGCGGTCGATCTCACCCAATACGATGTCCAGCGTTCCGATAACTGCGACCACGTCAGCAATCATGGAACCTTCACACATCTTGGGCAAGGCCTGGAGGTTGATGAATGAGGCCGGGCGGATCTTCATCCGATAAGGCCGTGGAGACCCGTCGGAAACCAGGTAAAATCCAACTTCGCCTTTGGGGTTTTCGACGCCGACATAAACTTCACCGACTTCTGGTTTAAAACCTTCAGTAATTATTTTGAAGTGGTGAATCAGGCCCTCGATGGTATTGACAACATCCTGCTTGGGAGGCAGCACTATTTTCGGTGCATCCGCCAGAATCGGCCCCGGCTTGAGCTTATCAAGCGCCTGGTGAATGATCTTGCAGGACTCGTGCATCTCTTTGAGGCGGGCATGATAGCGGGCCCAGGTATCGCAGCCGTCTTCTACTATGACGTTGAAATCGTAGTTCTCGTAACCGCTGTAAGGTTGATCGCGACGCAGGTCCCAATCGACGCCGGAGCCGCGCAGGGAAGGACCGGTGACGCCCAGGTCAATGGCGTCTTCAGCGCTGATCACGCCGACACCCTGAATTCGTTTCTGCCAGATTTTATTGCCGGTCAGAAGACCTTCATAGGTCTTGATATGGCCAGGCATGTCATTGACAAAGGTGCGAATTTCCTGCTCCAGGCCAGCGGGAAGATCGGCAGAAAGGCCACCGACGCGGAAATAGTTGGAGGTCATGCGTGCGCCAGAGATCTTCTCGTAGATGTTCATGATGTGCTCACGTTCGCGGAAGCAGTAGATGAACACCGTCATGGCACCGATATCGAGCGCATGGCAGGCCAGCCAGACCAGATGACTCTTGATGCGGGTCAACTCGGCTAGCAGGACACGTACCACCTGGGCACGTTCAGGGATCGCATCGGTGATGCCAAGCAGTTTTTCCACGGCCAGCACATAACCGAGGTTATTATGCATTGGAGCCAGATAATCGAGCCGGTCGGTCAGGGGCAGCACCTGGTGATAGGTACGGTGCTCCGCCAGCTTTTCCACACCACGGTGCAAAAAACCGATATGCGGCGTGGCTTTGCGGACAATCTCGCCATCCAGTTCCAGAACCAGCTGCAACACCCCATGTGTCGAGGGGTGCTGTGGGCCCATATTGATGGTCATGATTTCTAAATTTGCCATATCTCTGCCTCGTCTATATTCAGAACATGCTTGAGTTTGCGCAAAAAAGACTCTTACTGCAGTCGCCCCTGGTAGGGCTCGCGATCAGGACCCTGCACCGGGTAATCCTTGCGCAGCGGGTGGCCTACCCAGTCTTCAGGAAGAAGGATGCGGCGCGGATCAGGATGATTGTTGAAGGCGATACCCATCAGGTCCCAACATTCACGCTCCAGCCAGTTGGCTGTCGCCCAGACACCGCTGACAGTTTCAATCCGCGCATCGTTCTCTGCTACCGGCGCCTTGATCCGCAGACGTGTGTGGGTGCCGATATTATAGAGTTGGTAGACCACCATAAAGCGGGGGGACTGCCCCATGTAATCAACGCCACAGAGATCGGTCAGAAAATTAAAGCCAACGTCTTTCTTGAGGAAGGTGCAGACAGCGACAATTTCCTCTTTCTTGACAACCACAGTGGTCTCACCACGAAACTCGCTGATCTCGAGCACCGTATCGCCAAACCTGGCCTTCAGCTTGTCAACAGCAGCCTGTACACTCATAACGGTTGCATCCTGTTTATCTGGGTTAAAGTTGCCGACCGGGAGAAAGCAATCAACCTGCTATTCGCTCGCCCACACCGATGGCAGCGCCGAAGGAGTTGCGCTCCCTCTTGATCTGTTCCTGGAGCTTCATAATGCCGTACAGCAGACCTTCCGGACGAGGAGGACAACCCGGGATATAGACATCTACCGGCAAGTACTCGTCAACCCCCTGCACCGTGCTGTAGGTATCAAAGATACCTCCGGAACAGGCACAGGCTCCCATAGCAATGACATAGCGGGGTTCCGGCATCTGTTCATACACGGTCTGAATGACCGGCAACATTTTCTTGGTGACGGTTCCGGCAATAATGATGACATCCGCCTGGCGGGGCGAAGCGCGGAAAAGCACGCCGAAACGGTCCAGGTCAAAACGGGCGGCGCCGGTAGCCATCATCTCGATAGCGCAGCAAGCCAGGCCAAAGGTCAGAGGCCAGAGAGAGCTGGCACGGGACCAATTTACGATCTTGTCCAGAGACGTGGTAATAACGTTATTACCCAGTGTTTCCTCTACTCCCATTCCAGAGCTCCTTTTTTCCAAACGTATACGTATCCAACGAGAAGGATCAGAATAAACACGCCCATTTCCGCGAAGCCGAACAGGCCGAGGCGTTTGAACATAACAGCCCAGGGATACATGAAGACCACCTCGATATCAAAAACGATAAAGAGCATGGCAATTATGTAGAACTTGACCGAGAACCGTTCACGGGCAGAACCGACAGGAGGCATGCCGCACTCGTAAGGCGACAACTTGACAGCAGAGGGCTTTTTCTCTCCAATCAACCGCGAGAAGATGATTGAGCCGATAGAAAAGCCAAGAGCGATAACGATCAGAGTGATAATCGGTAGGTAACTATCCAGCATTGATATGGTCCTCCTGCCAGGTGAGGTTGCAAAATCTGGTGGCCGCAGCTATAGCTTTTCGGCACTTCGGCCGACAGCAAGTTAGGATAAAAGCAGTGCTTTGTCAAGGGAAAAATACAGTATACAGTATGCAATCGAAGGGTCTACAAACGCCCAACCTTTGCGGCTTTAGGAGTGTTTTGGTCAGGTACTTCGAAAGGGTAAAAAGGGGCGGGGATTAGCTGTCTTAGAGGTGATTAATCCCTAAATTGAACCTGCAAAAAAAGGAGCTAAAGAGTAGAAAAGTTAACTCCGGCGATTGTCGATGAAGTTCATGCACGCCAACAAAAGGCCCATGGCGATAAAAGCCCCCGGGGGCAGGATCATGAGAATCAACGGTTGGTAGGCAGCGCCGAAGACGGCATAGCCCAGCAGCGTGCCAGACCCGAACAATTCACGCACCGCGCCCAGCACGAACAGCGCCAGGGTAAATCCTGTGCCCATGCCAAGGCCATCCGCCATGGACGGGAGCAAGCTGTTCTTTGAGGCAAACGCCTCGGCGCGACCCAGGATCACGCAGTTGACCACAATCAGGGGGATAAAGATGCCAAGGGCCTTGTACAGATCATAAAAGTACGCTTCCATACAGAGCTGCACCACGGTGACGAAGGAGGCGATGATGACGATAAAGGCCGGGATGCGGACTTTTGAGGGAATCACCTGGCGCATCAGCGAAACAACGATATTCGAACCGACCAGGACAAAGGTAGTCGCCAACCCCATGCCGATACCATTTTCGGCGCTGGTCGTCACCGCCAGGGTCGGGCACAAACCGAGCAGCAGGCGGAATACGGCATTCTCGCGCCAGAGACCTTTTTTGAAATTCTCAAACAAACTCATTGGCTCAACCTTTCAGCCGTGAGCACATCCTGCTGATGTTCCCGATAGAACTGAAGCCCCTGATGCACGGCTTTTACGACGGCCCGCGGTGAAATCGTGGCGCCGGTGATCTGATCGAAATCGCCGCCATCCTTCTTGACGCGCCAATCCGAGCCCTCCAGCGTCTTCCCTTTGAACTGACCCTTGAATTCATCATGGGTGATTTTATCACCCAGACCGGGAGTCTCGGCATGGGTAAGAATCTCAAGCCCAACCACCGTTCCTCCGGCGTCAACGCCAACCATCATGTTAATATTGCCGCTATAACCGTCGGGAGCGACCACGGAGAAGGCAACGCCGGAAATCTCAGCGCCTTGCCGGCCGCGGAAGAAAGTCCGCTTCAGCTCCCGGCCTTTCTTGTCCGTGCCGAAAGCCAACTCAACGGTATCGGCATCGGGGCTGTTGTCAAAGTCCGGCAAAACGGTCTGCAGGGCCCGCAGGGTCTCCAGGCGGCGCTGCTCGGCAATCGGCGCGCGGGTCATCGACTCCACCTGGGACAGGAGCAGGCCCGCCCCCACCGTAATCAGGGTCAATGCGAGAACCAGGCGAGGCAGTCCGTTCATATCAAGCCTTCCCCGCCAGGACACCAAAGGTGTGTGGCCGCAAGTAACGATCGATCAGCGGGGTCGCCGCATTCATCAGGAGAATGGCGAAAGAAACGCCTTCGGGATAACCGCCGAACAGACGGATCAGAACGGTCAGCAGGCCGCAACCGATCCCGAACAGCAGCATGCCTTTTGTGGACACCGGCGTGGTCACCATGTCCGTTGCCATGTAGAAAGCTCCGAGAATCAGTCCGCCAGTCAGTAGATGAAAGACCGGGTTGGGGTATTTTGCCGGGTTGATCAGCCAGAACAGTCCCGAGAGCAGGACCACGGTACCGACAAAGGCGGTCGGGATATGCCAGGTCAGAACACGCCGATAAAAAAGATAGGCCGCACCGAGCAGCAGCGCCAGGGCGGATACTTCGCCGAGGCAGCCAGGCATATTGCCGAGAAAGTAATTCGCCATGCTGCCCTGCATTTCGTCGGGCAGCTGTCCGGTCAGCATGACAGCATTCTTCCACTCGGCCAACGGGGTCGCCGTTGTCACCAGGTCGAGGCCGGAACCAAGTGGTGCTGGTGCCGACCATGTTGTCATCTGCACAGGAAAGGAAATGAGCAACACAACCCTGGCCACCAGCGCCGGGTTGAAGGGATTCGAGCCCAGGCCGCCATAAACCTGCTTGCCGATAGCTATAGCAATGACCGCACCAAGCAGCGTCAGCCACCAGGGACTTGACGGCGGCAGGTTGAATGCCAGCAGAACGCCGGTAATTGCGGCACTGCCGTCAGCAAGGGTGACCGGCTGCCCCATCAGACGCTGGCAGACTGCTTCGGTGGCAAGACATCCCAGAGTCGCTATCAGCAGCACAGACAGTGCCGAGGGGCCAAAAAAATAGACAGCCACGCCACAGGCCGGCAGCAGGCTGTAGAGCACAGCATGCATCACCTTGGGCGTGGTTTCGCCTGAATGAATATGTGGCGAAGATGACAGATAAAGCTGCTGATTCACTTTACGAAGATTTCCTCTTCTCGGCGAGTATGGCCGCCTTGCCGTATCGAATCGACTGCACCAGAGGTATTGCTGCCGGGCAAACGTAGCTGCAGCTACCGCATTCGATGCAGTCCATCGCACAATATTCAGCTGCTTCCGCAAGCAGATTCCGACGCGCGTAAGCAGCGATAGTCGTCGGCATGATTCTTATCGGACAGGCCTGCACACAGCGCGCACAACGGATACACGGGCCTTCCGGACGAGGGTCAATATCTTGCGTGCGCAACAGCAGCAGGCCGGAGGTACCCTTGGTTGCCGGTGCGTTGAACCCGAGCTGGGTAAATCCCATCATCGGACCACCGAGAACAATTTTACCCGGTTGCTCGACCAGCCCGCCACAAACCTCCACCAGGTGGGAAAGCAACGTACCGATCCGGATGCGCAGATTCTTCGGCTCACGAATTGCGGGCCCCGTCACCGTACAGATCCGTTCGATCAGAGGCCGGCCATGGATGACCGCATCAGTCACCGCAGCCGCCGTCGAGACATTGTGTACCGCGACACCGATATCCATGGGCAGACCACCCGAAGGCACTTCCTTTCCGGTTACCGCAGCAATCAGCTGTTTTTCGGCGCCTTGCGGATACTTGACTTTCAGTGCCACCACTTCGACTGCAGTTCCGAGACAATGCTTTTCAAAAAGGGCAATCGCATCCGACTTATTGGCTTCAATACCGATCACGACCCGCTCGGCGCCGAACACTGATTGCAACAGGGCCATGCCCTGCAGAATACGCTCCGGCTCTTCCAGCATCATGCGGTGATCGGCCGTCAGGTATGGTTCACACTCGACGCCGTTAAAAATCAGGGTACGGACTTTCTTTTCCGGCGGCGGTGACATTTTGACGTGCGCCGGGAACGCCGCGCCACCCATACCAACCACACCGGCCTGGCGAACTCTCTCAATCATGTCATTGGCAGAGAGGTCGGCCGGGTCGGCCGGCTGCAGTTCTGTCGACCAACGATCATCACCGTCCGACTTGATCACAATCGCCGGCAATGAAGGCCCCCAGGGGTGAGAGCGATATTCAATGGCGATGACCTCGCCGGATGTCGGCGCATGCACCGGTACCGAGACAAAGCCTTTGGCCGTGCCGATCTCCTGCCCCTTGGCCACGTGCTGACCAATTTCGACGCAGGCAACTGACGGTGCACCGATATGCTGGGCCAGGGGGACAACAAATTCCGCCGGTAAAGGACAGTCTTCAATCGCCTTGTGCGATGACCACTGTTTATTGTCCGGAGGGTGTATGCCACCTGCAAAGGTTTTCAGTTTCATTTCTCGTCTGCCAATCACGCTTGGCTGTAATCAGGCTGCATGAGGTTTGTCGGCAACGGCAGGCAACAGGGCACTGCCATCAGGATAGCCCTCGGAAAAATCCCGAATGCACTTGGTCGGGCATTTGGTGATCGCTACAGCGGCTTCGTTGTGATGTTCGTAAACAACGGTTGCAAGGAAGTTCTCTATCTTGTAGGCGTCAGGGGCGGCTTTTTGGCAGAGGTGGCAGGCGATGCAGCCGACCTGGCAGTACTTGCGTACGACAGCGCCCTTGTCATGGCTGTTACAAAGCACGTGCACAGTCGCTTCAGATGGTGCCATGCGGATGACCTGGCGTGGGCACACGGCAACACACTTGCGGCAGCCCGTGCATTTCTCACGGTTGATAACCGCCAGGCCTGTGGCAGTCATTTCTATGGCATCAAAAGGGCAGGCACGCTGACAGGAGCCTAGCCCCAGGCAACCACCGGGACAGACTTTCGGGCCATCGGCAATCCGCTGTGCCGCCGTGCAATCTTCCAGCCCCAGGTAGTGGTACTTTAGCTGCGCTTTGCTGTTATCACCCTGGCAGAGGACCACGGCAAATTCAGAGGCTGATGCCGAGGCTTCGACACCGAGGATACGGGCCAGCTTCGCCACCACTTCTGCACCACCCGGCGGGCACTGGTTGATATCGGCGGTGCCGGCCACCAGGGCTTTTGCATAACCTGCACAACCGGGAAAACCACAGGCGCCACAATTGGCTCCGGGCAGAACCTCCATTGCCGCAAGTTCACGCGGATCAACCTCGACGGCAAATTTTTTAGCGGCAATGCCAAGCGCAACGGCGGCCACCATGCCAATACATCCGAGACTTAATATAGCTGCGAGCATACCTTAACCTTGAGTTTCACGATTAACAGAACAGGGCAAGAGCCTGGCCCCAGAGCTGTCGTCTAGCCTTTGACCAGGCCGGCAAAGCCCATGAAGGCCAGCGATAAAAGTCCGGCCGTCACCAGAGCGATTGCCGTGCCGCGAAAGCTCTGCGGTATAGCACAGAGTTCAAGCCGCTCACGCAGACCGGCAAACAGAACCAGGGCCAGAGTAAAGCCGAGCGCAGCCCCGATGGAAAAGACAACACCCTCCAGAAAGGTATAATCCTTTTGAATATTGAGAACAGCCAGCCCCAGGACTGCACAATTGGTGGTAATCAGCGGCAGGAAAATCCCCAGGGATTGATAGAGGATCGGACTGACCTTTTGGATCACCATCTCAACCAGCTGAACCAGAGATGCAATGACCAGAATGAAGGCAATGGTTTGCAGATATTCGATACCGAAGGGGATCAGGACAAAGTACTGGATAAACCAGGTCACCACTGTGGCGACAGTCATAACAAAAGTCACAGCCATCCCCATTCCCAGTGCAGTTTCCACTTTCTTGGAAACACCCAGAAACGGACAAATGCCGAGGAAACGCGCCAACACGAAGTTGTTGACAAAGATGGCGCTTACCAGAATGACAAGCAGATCAGCCATATACCCTACCCTGTATAAATTGGTCAGACCCGCGTTTATAAATCAGTTATCGATCAAAGTCAAACGCTATACAATGAGAATCTTTTAGTCCCGCTTCAGCAATATCAATAAAGGCAACAAGTGTTTTTATTGGCTGAGCGCCAAATTTAAACAGGCTGATTTTACAGGGGACACCACAACGAATTACTCAATCATTTCAATTATGCCGAATTCTGCTCCGGCATTGGGCCAAACGGAGGACGCTGATTTGAGCGGAGGTACCGACGGCACCTTGACAGCTTTTGGCGGCTATGCTAACAGACGGTCTGCAGTTCCGGATTCAACCTGGACAACACGTTCCGACTCATTTATGCAAACGATCACACTGACTCGAGCAGCCAAGGAGAAACCATGAACCACCAGCAATCTTCTACCCTCTTTGCCAAAGCCAGGAAAGTTATTCCCGGGGGCGTTAACAGCCCGGTCCGCGCGTTCAGATCCGTTGGTTGCGACCCTATTTTTATTGCCCGAGCCGCCGGTTCGAAAATTTTCGACGCTGATGACAATGCCTATATTGATTACGTCGGCTCCTGGGGACCGATGATCCTTGGCCACTGTCACCCGAAAGTCGTGGAGGCCATCCAACAAACTGCGGCAACCGGCGCCTCTTTCGGGGCTCCCACGGCCCGCGAAACCGAACTAGCCGAGATGGTCTGCGAAGCTTATCCGAACATTGAAAAGGTTCGCATGGTCTCATCCGGCACTGAAGCGACCATGAGCGCCATCCGTTTGGCACGCGGCTATACCGGTCGCGACAAAATTCTTAAATTCGACGGCTGTTATCATGGCCACGCCGACTCGCTGCTGGTCAAAGCCGGTAGCGGCCTGGCAACTTTTGGCGTACCGACCTCATCCGGCGTACCAGCCGATTTTGCCAAGTACACCCTGACGGCCACCTACAACGATCTCGAAGATGTCAAGGCGATGGCCGCTGCCAACCCGGGCGAGATCGCCTGCATCATCCTTGAACCGGTTGCCGGCAATATGGGTTGTGTCGCACCGCAGCCGGGGTTTCTCGAAGGACTGCGGCAACTCTGTGATGCTGAAGGAATCGTCCTGATCATCGATGAAGTCATGACCGGCTTCCGGGTTGCCTACGGCGGCGCCCAGGAACGCTTCGGCGTCCGTGGCGACCTGGTCTGTCTCGGCAAAATCATCGGCGGAGGACTTCCGGTCGGCGCTTTCGGTGGCAAACAGGTGATCATGGATCATCTTTCCCCTGAGGGTGGCGTCTACCAGGCCGGCACCCTGTCCGGCAACCCGCTGGCCATGAGCGCCGGCATCGCCACTCTGAAACTTCTGCAACAGGACGGTTTTTACGAGACCGTCGAGGAGAAGAGCGCCTATCTCTGCAAAGGCCTGCAGGAAGCCGCGGCCGAAGCCAAAATACCGACCTCCCTGCAGCGGGTTGGCGGCATGTTCTGTACTTATTTCCAACAGCAGGAAGTCTTTAACTTCAATGACGTCAAACCGGAAACACCTCAGATCTTCGCCAGATTCTTCCGCAGCATGCTCGATGAAGGGATCAATATCGCGCCATCACAATATGAAGCAGGCTTTATGAGCGTTGCCCATTCGCAGGAAGACCTTGATAAAACCATTGAAGCAGCCCACAAGTCATTCAAAACTCTGTAACCGCAGTTTTCTACAGCAAACGAAAGCGGGCCGGAGCATTTGCTCCGGCCCGCTTTCGTAAATCCGCAATGATTACTTGCCTCCAGGAGTCTGTCGGCCCATTTAGGCCGACAGACTCCTGGCCAAATGACACAAACCGGCATATCATGTAGATGTTGCATTTTTCGAATGGCCCTGTAGGGATTTAAGGAGAATCAGTGATGGAGATAAAGATTAGCAAAACACCCCCGCTACGAACAAAAACGGCCTGCCTGGTGATCAGCGTCTACGAAAAGGGCCTTTCTGATCCACTCCTGAAAGAGCTTGATCAAAAACTGGCCGGGCTGCTGCAACAGGCCAAACGCCACGGCGAATTCACGGGGAAAGACGGCGAGCAGATACTCTTCCAGCCGGCCGGGCACCTGCCGGCGAAGCGGGTTCTGCTGATAGGCCTCGGCTCAAAAGCAGAGAGTACCCCCGAAAAGGTCCGTCAGGCAGCAGGAAGTGCCATGCAACAAGTGACCGAGAAAAAAATGGGCCAGGCAGCCTTTACCTTGCCACTCGGTGCCAAAGACAGTGACTGCGTTGCACACCTCCAGGCTACCGCTGAAGGGATTCTTCTTGCCAGCTATCGATATGACCGGTTTCTCGGTGAAGAGGCCAGAGATTCGCGCAAACTTCCGAAATCAGTGAGTTTGCTGATCAACAGCGACCACGACAAGCAGGACTGTGAATCCGCCCTGGCGAGAACACAAAAGATCTGCCGGGCAGTCATGCTCGCTCGCGACCTGGTCAATGCACCAGGTAACGTCAAATCACCTGCCTACCTTGCCGAACAGGCCCGGGCGGCTGCGGACGAAAGCAGCCTGCAGTGCAAGATTCTCGGCCAGGAAGAATTGATCAAAGAGGGATTTGGTGCCCTGCTCGGCGTTGCCCAGGGCAGCGTACGTGAACCCCTGCTGATTGTCCTTGAGCATCGTGGCGGCAATAAGGACGAAGCGCCGATTGCCCTGGTCGGTAAAGGAGTAGTTTTTGATGCCGGCGGGATTTCATTAAAACCCGCCGACAAAATGGACGAGATGAAGATGGATATGGCTGGCGGTGCCGCAGTAATTGGCACCATGCTGGCCGCTGCTCTGCTCGAAATACCAGTCAACCTGGTCGGCATCGTACCGGCAGTGGAAAACCTTCCATCGGGGACAGCATATCGACCCGGGGACATCCTGACCAGCCTTTCCGGCCAGACGATTGAGGTCCTCAACACCGACGCCGAAGGACGACTGATCCTCGCCGATGCCCTGACTTATGCAAAGCGTTACGAACCGAAACTGGTCATTGATCTGGCGACCCTGACAGGAGCCTGCATCATTGCCTTGGGACACCATGCAACGGCCGTCCTCGGCAACGACCAGAAACTTGTGCAATCACTGCTGAACGCAGGAGACGAAAGCGGCGAGCGACTCTGGCAACTGCCGCTCTGGGACGACTACGATCAACAGATCAAAAGTGACGTTGCTGACGTCAAGAATACCGGAGGGAGACCTGCCGGGACAATCACAGCAGCTGCTTTCCTGAAGAAGTTCGCCAAGGATTACCGCTGGGCGCATCTGGATATCGCCGGGACCGCCTGGCGCGACCAGAATCAACCCTACATTCCGAAAGGTGGTACCGGGATTGGCGTCCGGTTGCTGGTCGCGTTTCTGCAAAAATTGGCCAGTGAGCAATAATCAGCAAGCGGCAAATTCAAGGGTTCAACCATTGGCAACGCCGGCCTTTCACCTTGACAGAGGAAATGCCGATTGCTAGTTTACGATGTTAGGTTACAACTATTGAACAATACCCCTTTCCAGCCGCTACGGACCCATGTCATGAGAGTACTGGTATCTGACAAATTCCCCACTGAAGGCCTTCATGTCCTGGAACAGGCAGAAGGTATCGTGCTTGACTATCAGCCCGGGCTGACGACCGAGCAACTGCTCGAGGCTGTTGCCGAAGCAGACGCACTGATTGTCCGCAGCGGCACGCAGGTCACGGAAGAGGTGTTCCAGGCTGCCAACAGGCTCAAAGTGGTGGGCCGTGCCGGCGTCGGCACCGACAACCTGGATCTTGAAGCAGCCAATCGTAAAGGGGTCGTCATCATGCACACCCCGTTCGGCAGCACGACCACCACCGCTGAGCATACCATCGCCATGGTTTTCGCCCTGGCCAGACGGATTCCGAGTGCCTGTCAATCGACCAAGAGCGGCCAATGGCAATCAGAGCGTTTTCTGGGAATCGAAATAGCCGGAAAAACCATCGGTGTCCTCGGTGGCGGAAAGATAGGCCGACTGGTCGTTGAAAGGGCCATTGCCCTGAAAATGAAGCCGATTGTTTACGACCCCTATCTTACCGAGGAGACCATTCGCCTGCTTGGCGCAGAACAGGTCACCTTTGAGGAACTGCTAACCCGTTCCGATTTCCTGACCCTGCACACCCCGCTCAATGCAGACACCGCCAACATTCTCAACAGAGAAACTCTGGCAAGAGTCAAGCCTGGATGTTACATCATCAACTGCGCGACCGGTGGCCTGATCGATGAAACAGCTTTGGCCGAGGCGATCGAGGCAGGCCGCGTGAGCGGTGCCGGCATCGATGTTTTCGCGAAAGAACCGCCCGGCGCCGACAACCCCCTGCTGAAACTCGAGCAGGTCATCTGTACCCCGCACCTGCGCACGGCCACTCGTGACGCCCAGGTGAACGTCACGGTCCAGGTCGCTACGCAGGTCATTGACTTTTTGACCAATGGCATCATTGTCAACGCTGTCAATGTACCGTCGATCAGCGCGGACCTGCTGGCAAACTTGCGCCCGCATCTGGAGCTTGCAGAACGGCTCGGTTCATTCCAGGCCCAATTGTACGGCACGGGCCTTGAAGAAATCCGCCTCGAATATGCCGGCACGGTGACCGAACATCCGACCGAACCATTGACCATGGCCGCCCTGAAGGGCATCCTGACGCCAATGATCGGCCCCGAAGCCAACTACATCAATGCGCCACACCTGGCCAGGGAGCGTGGCATTCTGGTCAGCGAAACCCGTAGCCAGATATCCCGCGGGTTCTCCAGCATGATACGTCTCACGGTGGTTGGCGCAAAGGGCGAGCACGCCATCTGCGGAGCCATGTTTGGTGAAGACGACTACCGCATTGTGCGCGTTAACGGCTGCTACGTTGAAGCTATACCTCACGGCCATATTCTGGTGCTGTTTAACGAAGACCGCCCCGGCATCATCGGCTTTATCGGCCAGGTGCTTGGCGAAGCACAGATCAATATCGCCGGCATGAACCTGACTCGCCAATCGGTTGACGGCCAGGCCGTCTCCCTGATCAATGTTGACAGTTGCATTTCTGATGAAACTCTGGAAAAATTGCGCGCTCACCCACACATCGTAGCCGCAAGCCAGATTGTTTTATAAAAAAGGGCCTGAACGTGCCAAACACCATCGAAACCAGATTGCCGACCGGCGTTAAAGATTTCCTGCCGGTTAAAGCTGCCAAGCTGGACTACCTGCAAAACACCCTGCGCGGCATCTACAAGTCATGGGGGTTTCGTCCCGTAGTACCAGCGGTTCTTGAGGATCTTGCGGTTCTTGAGCTCGGACTGGGAACTGACCTGCGCGAAAGAACTTTTCGCTTTGACGACCGTCAGACCGGCCGTCTGGTTGCCTTTCCGCCCGACATCACCCCTCAGGTGGCACGCATCGCAGCGACCCGCATGCGCGAAATGCCGCTGCCCTTTCGCCTCTGCTATAACGGCCGCGTGCTACGACATGCTGAGCAACGTCTCGGCAAAGACCGGCAGATTTTCCAGTCCGGCGTGGAGCTGATCGGTCTCAGCGGTCCCGAGGCTGACGCCGAAATGATCGCCATGGCTGTGAAATGTCTGCAGGCGGTCGGTGCCACAGAGTTCACTATCGATATCGGCCAGGTCGAATTTCTGCGCGGCATCCTGGATGACCTGCCCCTCGAGCCGGTACAATCTCGAGCGGTTCGTACAGCCATCGCGGCCAAGGACAGCTCTGGGCTGCAGCAGCTGCTCAAGAAGCTGCCGCTTACTGGTCAACAACGTACCGAGCTGCTCGCTCTCCCCAGGCTCTATGGCGGTCGCGAAATCCTCAGTCAGGCCCGCCAGGCTGTCACCAACCCCGCTTCACAAAGGGCTTTGGACAACCTCGAAAAAATTATTGAGGTCCTCGCTGTCTATGGCGTTGAGGAACACATCACTTTAGACCTTGGTGAAATACGCGGTTTCGATTATCATAGCGGGCTGATCTTCCAGGGCTTCCTTTCAGGGTTCGGCAGAGCCGTCTGCTCCGGAGGCCGCTACGATGGCCTGACGGCACGTTACGGCTACCCGGCACCGGCCACAGGCTTCGCCTTCAATTTGTACAACCTGCTCTTCGCTCTCGACAGGATTCTGGATGTGCGTGCAGAGGAAGGGACTGATATCCTGCTCTTCTCGTCAGGACGCGACAAGGCTCCAGCGCAACGCCTGGCTGCGGCCTTGCGCGATCAGGGGCACTCGGTGGCCCGAGACATTATTGAGCGTGACCAGGCGGCCAGTTTCGACTATGCCCGGCGCATGCATTATCGTTACCTGTTGGTGCTCAATGCATCTAAAGAAGAACTCAACCTGATTCGCACATCGGATGGTAAAGAAACCAGCGTGACCCACGCAGCGATCGAATCGGGACAATTCCAGATTTAATAAAACTCGGAGAATAAAACATGGCAAACGTCGTCGTTATCGGCGCCCAATGGGGCGACGAAGGCAAAGGGAAAGTGGTTGATATCTATACAGAACACGCCCAGCAGGTTGTCCGCTATCAGGGCGGCAACAATGCCGGACATACACTTGTGGTCGGCGACCAGACCATCGTTCTGCACCTGATCCCCTCCGGCATTCTGCACCCGGGCAAACGCTGTGTCATCGGCAACGGCGTGGTACTCGACCCGAAAATATTCCTCGGCGAGATCGAAGGGCTCAAGAAAAAGGGCTATCTCAAGGACGATCAGCAACTGGTTGTGGACAGCAACCTGCACATCATCATGCCTTGGCACAAGGCGATCGACTTGGCCAGAGAGAAGGATTCGGACCGCAAGATCGGCACCACCGGACGCGGCATCGGCCCTGCTTATGAAGATAAAATTGGCCGTCGCGGCATTCGCATGAGCGACCTGGTAAAACCCCAGGTGTTCCGGCGCAAGCTCAAGGAAGTGCTTCCGGAAAAGAACTTCCTCCTGGAAAAGTTTTTCGGTGAAGCACCTCTCGACGAAGAACAGATATTCGCAGAGTACTCAGGATACGCACAGCAGATGGAAAAATATATCGGCTGCTGCTCAAGCTTGCTGAACACCGCCATTGCAGCAGGAGAAAACCTGCTGTTTGAAGGTGCTCAGGGCACCTTGCTCGATATCGATCACGGCACCTATCCATACGTGACGTCATCATCCACCTGCATTGGTGGCGTCAGCACCGGTACCGGCATTGCCCCTCGCCACATCACCGGCGTGGTCGGTATCACCAAAGCTTACTGCACCAGGGTTGGCGAAGGGCCTTTTCCTTCGGAACTCCAAGATGAGATGGGTGAACGCCTGCGTAAGGCGGGCCATGAGTTTGGCTCTACTACCGGTCGTCCTCGCCGCTGCGGCTGGTTCGACGCCGTCGCGCTCCGCGAAGCCGTCCGTCTCAATGGCCTGACCGGACTGGCGATTACCAAACTGGACGTTCTCAATGAACTGGAGAGTATCAAGGTTTGCACAGCATATTCCTACAAAGGACAGCTGCTCGAGGAATACCCACGCGAAGCCGACATTCTTCAGGAATGCACACCTGTCTACGAGGAGTTTGATGGCTGGTGCAGCGATATCTGCGAAGCACGCACCATGGCTGAGCTGCCAGCGGCAGCCAAAGCTTACCTGACCAAGCTTGAAGAGTTGGCCGGATGCCCGGCGGTTCTGATTTCCGTTGGCCCACGTCGCGACCAGACAATCCAGGTCAGCAACCCGTTTGCCTGACCCAGGCTTATGCTCGAAAAAAAACGGACCGCAATCTGCGGTCCGTTTTTTTGTTGGCTCAACGAGGATATCTTTGTCCAGGAGACTGTCCATCCGGAAACTCCGGTTGGCACGACCGCAGTTTTCGATCTGGAAACGAGCAATTTTTCGCAAGGTCTAGGAGTCTGTCGGACTATCCATGAACCGGCTGCAAATTCGGCTGTTCGGCCCATATTTTAGCTCCTTTTTGCTCTATAGCTACGGCTATGGAGCTGCAAACGAGCTAAAATCTGTTCTCAAACATCCAAATTTTCGCTTCGGTCCGTATAGTCCAACAGGCTCCGAGGAAATCAAGGATTTGAGCGGAGGCGTAGTTCTTTACGCCGCACAATCAAATCCGCCGATTGACGCAGAGATTGCGGAAAAGGGCCGTTTCCGGACGAAAACTAGCTACTGGATAAAGTAACCTGCAACCTTCCAGTGCCCATCTTCGAGCATCACGGTCACAAATTCGGTGACGCTCTCGGCCCTTTGGTATTTTGATGCAAAGGTCAGCGAAATATACTCACCATCTGGACTATCCTTGGCCGTAGTAGAATAACTCACCTCTTCTTCAGAGCGCTCTACCAGAGCCCCGGAAAGTGTCCGTGCCCGGGTCAATTGCTCGATCCATTCCTGTTTGTTCACCTTCTCTTTCATCAGATCTGCGGCAATCTGCCAGCTCTCTGCATACTGTTCAGCATCGATCAAATGCAGAAATTCCATTGCAGCGGCTGTTGCTTTTTCAGCTTTCTGTGCGTCCGGCCTTTCGCTGAGGATCGGGAAGATGATAATAAAAATGCAGACGACGATGAGAACAACGTGAATACGAAATTGATGTGGGATCACTACAAACCTCCGGCATGTTCAGCTTTTGAAGAGATATCTACTATGAAACAGAAGGCAGGTCTACACTTTTCGCCGATACCGTCTCGGAAGATTGAGGGGCTTCGAAAAAGGGGAAGATGAAGAACTGCTTTCCCCTTGCATCCGTGGAAGGGCACGGATAGATTATATCTCTCTTGTGGGGAACTCCCGGTTCCCTTCAGGACTCACCAACACCTGTTTGAAACGCCCCAACAGGAATTTCTCCTTAGACAGAGGATACATGGAGACCCTCAATCACAGTGAGATAACCGCCCTGCTCCTCGCCCTCGGCCTGTTGCTGGCTACAGCCAGGCTGCTCGGCGAGCTGTCCCGACGCTTCAACCTGCCGGCGGTGCTCGGCGAGATCCTGGCCGGGGTGCTCTGGGGACCAACGGTTCTGGGCGCCCTTGCGCCAGCATGGCGTGCCTTCCTTTTTCCCTCCCATGGTGGCGGAGCATTGGCGTTTGATGGCTTGACCACTCTGGCGATTGTGCTCTTTCTGCTGGTTGCCGGCATGGAAGTCGATCTCTCCACGGTCTGGCGACAGGGCAAGGTGGCCCTCTGGGTGGCCTTGACCGGCATGCTAGTGCCGTTCAGCCTCGGTTTTGCCGTCGTCTGGTGGGCACCGGGCCTGACAGGTTATCAACCGGGCGTCAACCACCTGGCATATGCACTGTTCATGGCAACGGTGCTTTCCATCTCCGCCCTGCCGATCATCGCCAAAATCCTTATGGACCTCAACATCTATCGCAGCGATCTCGGGGTGACCGTGATCGCTGCAGCGATTTTCAACGATCTGCTGGGTTGGTTGGTCTTTGCAGTCGTGCTCGGCCTCCTGGGAGTAGGCGATGGCATGCACTTGGGCCACACCCTCTGGCTGACCTTTGCCTTCACCGCCGCCATGCTGACCATCATTCCCTGGGTCATCCACCGGATCCTTCCCTGGATTCAGGCCCATACCAGTTGGCCAGGTGGCGTGCTCGGCTTTGCCCTGTCATTTTGCCTGATTGCCGCAGCCTTTACCGAATGGATCGGCATCCACGCCATTTTTGGCTCTTTTCTGGCTGGTGTAGCCCTGGGTCACTCGACTCATTTGCGCGAACGGACACGCACCACCATCGACCAGTTTGTTTCCTTCATCTTCGCCCCGCTGTTTTTCGCCAGCATTGGTCTGAAAGTGAATTTTGTCGAACACTTTGACCTGCTGCTGACCCTGACGATACTGGGAATTGCACTGACCGGGAAAGTGACGGGAAGCGCATTGGGAGGGCGCTTTGGCGGCCTACCCTGGCGCGAATCCCTGGGAATCGGATTCGGCATGAGCGCCCAGGGAACCATGGGGATCATTCTTGGGGTTCTGGCCTTGCAGTTTGGACTGATCAACCAGCAGGTTTTCGTCTCTCTGGTGGTGATGGCTCTGGTCACCTCGCTGGTGAGTGGCCCGATGCTGCAATGGATCCTGCGTTTGAAAAAACCGCGCTGTTTCACCGACTACCTTCAGCTGCAGAGCTTCGTCAATCACCTTGAAGCAACAGAGCGCTGGCAAGTCATCCACGAGCTTTCGCTGGTAACGGCCCCCCTGGCTGGCATCGACACCGCCATTGTCACTGCGGCGGTACGGGCACGCGAGAAGATGATGCCCACTGGAATCGGCAACGGCCTGGCCGTTCCGCACGCCCGCTTACCAGGTCTGACAGCACCGCTGGTGGCGATCGGGTTATCCGCCCCCGGAATTGATTTCGATGCCCCGGACAACTCCCCGGCCCACGTGATCTGCCTGATTCTGACCCCGCTCAACGACGATGGCGCGCAGCTGGAAATCCTGGCTGACATCGCGACAACCTTCAAGGTCAGGGAGATCCGGGACAAGGTCATGAACGTCGAGGGATTCACCGAGTTTCTGGCTTTGGTGCGCAGCGGCCAGCCGCGCAGGTGAATCATGGCAGGCCGGGCATTGATGGCGTAGCAAAGTGTCCGTTCCATACTTGCCTCAGAGAATGGCACGGCAAAAAGCTCTTGACTGTTTACGCCTCCTGTCCCAGACGGCGAAAGGCAGCCAACACGTCATTCTGGCTGAGGATGCCGACCAGCTTTTGTGGATCATCAGTATCAACTACGGGGAAATAGCTTATATTGCGATGTAATTGCAGGACATGCAGGGCTTCACGCAAAGATTGGTCCATCCTCAGGCAATATTGTGCCGAAACCGTCAGATCTCCGGCGACCACCAGTGGCACCAGTGCCGGCTCAAAGAGCAGGTTGCGAATCTCAGTATAATCGATCACACCGACAAAGCGGTTGCTGTCATCAACCACCGGGAACTGATCATAGCGACTGTGGGCAATGTGCTTGAGCAGGGCATAGTAGGGAGTGCTGTGCAACACGGTCTCAACATTCTGTCGCATGATATGCCGAACCAGGATATCACCGGGGTCCTCAAGCCGATGACCGATCGGCACCCCGAGAGAGCTGCGAAAATGGTGCACGACATTGTGCATTCCTTCGAGAGCACCCATCGGCGCCCGTTTCTGCAACAGAGCGAGTATCGGCACTTCGCCAGAACGCACCAGACCATGCCGCACCGCAAGTGGCCCCATCAGCTCGAAAACCACTACGGAACCAAGCACAATGGTTTCCAGAAGTTTACCGCCAGCCGGCCAGTGCAGAGCGAGTTGGCTGGCCAGGCCAATAGCGACGCCGGCCTGGGCCATCAGGGTCAGGCCGATGTAAGCTTTCTCGTTCGAGCCGAAACCTCCGAGGCGGGCACCGATGGCAGCCCCCAACCATTTGCCCAAAGTCCGCGCGACCACATAAGCGGCACCAAGCAGGCCAATATGCGTCAATGTCTCTAAGTGAAGATTGGCACCGGCCAACACGAAAAAAACCACGTAAAGGAGGTAATCAACCTGACGGATATCGCTCTGCAGGCGATGCCAACGCGGGCAACTGTTCGCCAGCGTCATCCCCAAAACCAGGCTAGCCAGCAACGGATCAATATTCAGGGCACGACAGATTGCTACATTGACGGCAATCCCGCCCAATATCAGGATCTTGTTTTCACTCGGCAACTCCAGGCGCTGAGCCCATACCGAGAGGGCAAATCCCATCAGGGCACCCACCAGAACAGGCCCACCCATGCGCATCAGGAGTGCGCCAAAGCCTTCACTCGGGAAGATAAAGATATGGGCCAGAGCTGCAAAACCGATGACTGAAACAAGATTGTTAAAACCGACCAGGGTCAACACCAGGCTTGTGACAGGTCCTTCCGCTTCATATTCGCGAATTACCATCAATGTAGCCGCCGGAGCGGTTGCTACGGCAATTATTCCAAGGAACAAGGCAAACTCAAGAGAGGTCTGCCACAGGGTCTGCCCCGGCACAATCTTCTGCAAGAAGATATAATTGACGGTGAAAACTGCGCTGACAACCAGAGCAAAGGTCAGCAGGATTTCACTGCCTGAGAACAGCAGGATACGATGCCGCCAGCGATCGAGATGACTGATTTCAAAAAGGCCGCCGATATGCATCAGAATCAAGGCCAGAGCCATTTCCGAGAGTGGCCGAAGTTCCAGAAGCACTTCAGGAGGTAACAGCACCGGCAGATTGGTCAGATGAGCAAATGAAGGGCCGATGAACAAGCCGGTTATCAGGTATCCGGTAACCCGCGGGATATGACAGAACGATGCCAGGCGACCACCGATCAGGGCACCGAGAAAGATAAACGACAAGGCAGTCAAAAGCGGAAGGAAAGAGATATCCATCGCTGCAAAATAGCACAACTGTCAGGCATGACCAAGCGGAACACTTGTCGTTTCTTCTTGCAACAGACCTGTCAGGTCAAATTGTATACTGTCTGACGTACCTCTTCTCTTGCAGGGTGAGCAGGGACCATTAATTCCTGATGGAGCCACTACTGTTGAGATACCAACTCGCAATAATTCTGCAACAAATGTGGACGAGGTTTAACCCTTTTCCTAAACGCCTTCAGCTGCTTGTCGCAGCTCTGTCTCAAATCTTAAAAAGTGTATATATGGCTGATTTCGCAGTACGGCCCCTTGCGTTGCATGGGCAATAGACTATTGTTGAAAAACATGACGGCTTCAATCAACCTGTGTGCTGGCTTGCACCACATCCTGAGAGCCAAAAGCGATGTCGTCCGCAACACAGTCAGCGGCGAGGACAGGTTGCGCCTGCCGGAACAGCAGGGGTAGACCATGGGCGGTAAAAAAACAGATAAAAACTGGCCTCAGTACGTGGTTGTTGTCGGCTGTGGACGACTCGGGTCCTTGCTTGCAGGTCTGCTCAGCCAGGCCGGCAGCAGTGTTGTCATCATCGATCGCGACGAGGCCTCTTTTGCACTGCTGGCACCGGAGTTCAGCGGCTTCCGCATTACCGGCGATGCTGTCGAAATGGAAATTCTGCAGAGGGCCAAAGTGCACAGCGCTGACTGCCTCCTTGCGGTCACCGGTGAAGACAATGTCAATTTGATGGTAGCCCAGGTTGCCCATGAACTTTTTAAGGTGCCCCGGGTGATGGCGCGCGTCTTCGATCCCCGCCGGGAAGCCATTTACCATGCTTTCGGTATCGAGACGGTCAGTCCCACCAAGTTGTCGGCGGATTTCTTCCTCGCCACCCTTGAAAAAGGCGGAGAGGAGAAATCATGAGGGTGATCATTGTCGGCGGCGGCAAGGTTGTCTATTTTCTCGCCCGCCAGTTTGCCAGCAAAGGGCATAAGGTCACCATCGTGACCGATAACGAAGAAGAAGCTGGTGCATTCTCCCGCCGTCTCAAGGCAACGGTGCTTCCGGGGGACGGCAGCGATCCCGGAGTTCTCGAAGAGGCCGGCGCTCGTCGTGCCGATGTGGTCCTGGCGCTGACGGCCTATGACCAGGACAACCTGGCGGTCTGCCAGATAGCCCGGCGCTGGTACCTGGTGCCGCGCACCGTAGGACTGATCAATGATCCGGAAAACGAAGAAATTTTCCGCAAACTTGGGGTGTCTGTGGCCTTCTCGGCTACCCAGATCATTGCTCGCATTCTCGAGGAGCGAGCGGATTTCGAGGATATCTCCAATCTCATCCCCGTCGCCGAAGGGGGGGTTACGGTTTCGGAAGTGGTTTTGCGTACCGATTCGCCGGTGGTGGAGCAGGAGCTGCAACACATCTTGTTCCCGGAAGGTGCGCTGCTCGGCGGCATCATTCGCGATAGTGAGGTGATCGTCCCCCGCGGCGGTACCCGCCTGCTCGGAGGGGACCGCCTGATTGTTATTAGTGAGTCCGACTGCTACGACCAGCTCCTGCACCTGCTGACCGGGGAAGAAAGCGAATGAGCGATGCCCGCTACACCAGGTACCTGCGGGAGCGCTACCGGATTCTGCTGGGCTACACCGGCCTGATTGCTGTCCTGGTTGGAGTATTGATACTCTCCCCCTGCCTGCTGCTTCCGGCCTATCCAGAAGAGTACGTCCTGGCTTGGGGCCTGGCAGCGCCGGGTCTGAGTTTAACCGTAGTCGGTGGATTCTTGTGGCGAGTTTGCCTGCCGCGTGGAGACGAAAACCTCAGCAGACAGGAAGGGGCCGTAGTCGTGGTCCTCGCCTGGAGCGCCGCAGTTCTCGTCGGCGCACTCCCCCTGATGTCCATAGGTCATCTTACTTTCACCCAGTCTGTCTTCGAATCGACCAGCGGATGGACCACGACCGGGTTGTCGATAGTCGATGTAACCAGCGCTCCCCGGCTGCTGCTATTTTATCGCAGCGTCATGCAACTGGCCGGCGGTGCGGGGCTGGCGGTGATCATGCTCAGCGCACTGGCCGGGCCCTCCGGCACCGGCCTGAGCGCGGCCGAGGGACGAGCTGACCAACTGGTGCCGAACGTGCGCCGCTCGGCCAAACTGGTGGTGACCATTTACAGCGGTTACGTTTTCTTCGGCTGCATTGCCCTGAGACTGGCCGGCATGGACTGGTTCGATGCCATCAACCATGCCTTTACCGCAATTTCTACCGGCGGATTTTCTACCCGTCCTGAATCGATTGGTTTCTGGAACAGCCCCCTGGTTGAAGGGGTCATCATCGTGCTAATGCTGCTCGGAACCATTAACTTCGTCACTACCTATGCCCTGCTGCACGGCAAATTTCGCGCCGTTGGGAGAAACGGTGAAATCCGGCTGCAGACCCTGGTGATACCTTCCATGGCTCTGATGGTCTTTTTCGGAGTGACCGCAGGACTTTATCCGACCCTCGGCAAGCAGCTGCGGGTGGCCATTTTCGAGGTTGTCAGCGCGCTGTCGACCACCGGCTTTTCCACCGTCGGCTACAGCAACTGGAACGATCTTGGCTGGCTGGTGTTGATCCTGCTGATGATCATCGGCGGCGGAACCGGCTCAACCGCAGGCGGCCTCAAGCAATACCGGGTTTACGCCCTGTATCGGGGCTTGCTCTGGGAGTTCCGACGGAGATGGCTCCCCCGCAGATGCGTTACTGAACCAGATATCTGGGTTGGTGAGGCCCACCGTTTTCTGGCGGATCGGGAACTGCGCCAGCTTGCCGCCTTTTCCTTTCTTTATCTTGCAATACTGTCCCTGGGTACCGGAGTTCTGACGGCCTACGGCTATTCTCTCAAGGAAAGTCTCTTTGAATTCACCAGCGCGCTCGGGACAGTTGGCCTCTCGGCGGGGGTAACTGCAGCCGATGCGCCCGGAGGACTACTCTGGGCTGAAATCGTGGGAATGATTCTGGGACGATTGGAATTCTTCGTCATATTTATCGCCATCACACGGTTAATAACCGACATGACGACACTGGCCGGTTCGGCTTTAAAGGAAGATTGACAGGCCGGCCTGTCCAATGCTTCTATCTGCCATTGCCGTTTTTCTGATAAGCTGCCAGCAGAAAACCTGTTCGCAATCAATTGACGTTATCGATACAGGAACGGCTTCAGCTGTAATGAATAGCGCCGGGCTTGTCCACTCATAGCCTGGCTGCAGAGACAAGCGGTCCTCTCAGCACATGACCGCTGATTTTGTCATGCCTCTGACTGTACTGAAGACTTGCAATAAGGAGACAACGGAGCTCCAATAATGATGAATAATTTCCGCGTCATCAAAATCATGCAAACCATGTCTCCCGCTCAGGCGCTGGCATTCTACTACGCCGCTGCCATTCTGATCGGTAGCGCGCTGCTGGCGACACCCTGGGCCGCGAACGGCTCACCGCTCTCGTTTCTCGATGCCCTGTTCACGGCGACTTCGGCGCAGTGCGTCACCGGACTGATCGTAGTCGACACGGGCACCAGGCTGACCCTGTTCGGGCAATGTGTGGTTCTGGCGCTGATCCAGATCGGCGGGCTCGGAATCACGACCTTTTCGGTCTACCTGTTCATTTACCTGCGGGTCGGCGTCAGCGGTCGAGGCCGTTGGATCATTAACGAAACCCTGATGCACAGCCCTGTCAGCTCCTGGCAAGAGTTGATCAAGGGAATTTTTGTCGTGACCCTGGTGATCGAAACGGCCGGGACGATCCTGCTCGCATTTGCCTTTGTCCCCGAGCTTGGCTTCTGGCAAGGGATCTACAGCGCAGTGTTCCATTCGATTTCCGCCTTCTGCAACGCGGGCTTTTCCCTTTTCCCCGACAGCCTGGTCGGCTTCCGCGATAACGCTCTGGTGAATCTGACCGTGATGGGGCTGATCATCTTCGGCGGGATCGGCTTTCTGGTCATCAGGGAACTGGTGCAGGTTGGCCGCAATCGTACACTCAAGCGATCTGAACGCCCGAGACTCTCCCTGCATACCAGGATTGTCCTGGTGATGACATTGTTTTTGATTATTTACGGTGCCGTGATGATCGGCTGGCTGGAGAGCGATAAAGCCCTGGCAGGAATGCCGTTTATGGAAGGTTTCTGGACCTCCCTGTTTCAATCGGTGACGGCACGCACTGCCGGTTTCAATACCATTGATCTCAATGCCTTCCGGGCACCGACGGTGTTCATGTTCATCTTTCTGATGTTTGTCGGTGCCTCCCCCGGTTCGGCAGGCGGTGGTGTCAAGACCACCAGCATGGCCCTGTTTCTGGCCATTTTTTATAATCGCCTAAAAGGCAGCCCGCATACCAGCCTGTTCCATCGTACGATTCCGGACGAGATGATCACCAAGGCTCTGGCGCTGGTACTACTGGCCATTATCCTCATCGGCATTGCCCTGTTCGGTCTGATGATCGTACAGAGTCCGGATCTGGCCCATGAGGATCCGAGGGAGTTCCTTGGCTACGCCTTCGAAGCCTTTTCCGCATTCGGCACCGTGGGGTTGTCGATCGGCGCAACCGCCAAATTGAATGCCCCGGGCAAGATGATCATCATCATGCTGATGTTTGTCGGCAGGGTCGGTTTGCTGACCATGGCCTTTGCCATAGCCGGAAAGACCCGACGTTTTGCAACCCGCTATGCAGAAGAGAACATCATGATTGGCTAACGACAGGAGACATTAATTGATGAAAAAGAAATTTTGTGTCATTGGCCTGGGGAACTTTGGCTTTCATATCGTCTCGACACTCTACGATCAAGGCCACGAAGTCACCGCGATCGATATCGACCGTGACAAGGTTCAGGCTGTCAAGGACATTTGCTTCTCTGCCATACTCGGAGATGCGGGCAGCAAGGAGTTCCTGGCCTCCCAGGGAGTTGCGGAGATGGATGCCGTGGTGGTGTCGACCGGCGATCGTTCGCATCTTTCGACCCTGATGACCCTGTATCTGAAGGAACTCAAGATTCGGCGCATTCTGGTCAAAGCCGTCAGCGAAGATCACGGGCGGATCCTGGAGCGCGTCGGCGCAACAGACGTCATTTTCCCCGAAAAGGACATGGCCATCCGGGTGGCTCACAATATGTCGAGTCCCAACATCCTGGAGTTCATTCCGCTCGCCGAAGAGTATTCCCTCTCCGAAGCCGAGCCACCGAGACACTTCCTCGGCAAAACCCTGATTGAATTGGATTTGCGGAAAAAATATCAAATAACTGTTATCGCGATTAAGGATATTTTGACCGACCAGTTCATTCCGGTCCCGCCCCCGACGTACAGACTAAAGGACAGCGATCTACTGATCATTTTAGGAAAAACGGAGGACATTGACAAAGCATTAAGCAAATAAGGTATGTTACCATGGAGCGGCGTTCAGTTATTTTGCAAGGCTTGAAATGCAGTATCCCTCCGAGCCTGATATCGAAGAGCTGACAGGTTTTGATCTGCGGGTAAAAAGCCTCGCTCAATCCGCGAGGGGCTATCGTCTTGAAAATTTGAATTTTGCAGGGGAGTATTTAATTCATGGATGCTGGTAATCTGACGGGGAGTTGTACCTATCAAATCGATGCCCAGGACCGAATCGACTATGTCGGCGGTGACTGGGTGGCTTTTGCCCGGGCGAACCAAGCGGCTGCCTCCTGTTTCCCCGACCAGGTGATCGGCCGGCCACTCTGGGACTTCATCGATGGGATGGAAACTCGCCATCTCTATCATGTCGTGTTGAAAAAGGTCCGCTCACTGCAGCTTGCCGTGAAACTTCCCTTCCGTTGCGATGCCCCGGATCGCCGGCGTTTTCTTGAATTGCTTATCACCCCCGTATCCCCTGACCGGCTGCAATTCATGAGCACGCTGCTGCGCGAAGAGCTTCGTGACCCGCTGGCGATATTGCTGGTTGACGCGCAGCGCAGTGAGGAGTTGATCAAGATGTGCAGCATGTGCAAACGGATCGAGACTCCTCTCGATACCTGCTGGAGCGAAGTGGAAGAGGCGCTGGCAGCACTGGCTGTCTTCAACGCCGACCGGGTCCCGCAGATTACTCATGGCATCTGCCCGGATTGCTTGCTGCAGGCACGGAAAACCCTGTTCGACCTGCCCGGCAAGAAGCCCTGATCGCACAGGGCACCTTCCTATTCGGCGATTCCGGCTAGTTGTTTCTCTTTAAGTGAAAATCAGACGTTCGGCCTGGTCATATCTCCAGTATGAGACGTCTCTGAAAAAATGCATCTGGTCTTTGAACCGACTTTTTATGTCACCACCAGTTCGGACTTTAATCGAATGGGATTGGCCACATTGAAACGATTCGGAGAGGTTGCGATGACATTTTCATGGATTTTCCGAAACTGTTCCTCGGTTCCGTTGCCCCGGATGTGTACCGTGTATTGAATTTCATCGTAGCCTGGCTTGACGTTGGGGTCGAGACCGAAAAACCCGCGTAGGTCGATGTCTCCCTCGGTTTCAATGCGAAGTTCCTCCAATTCGATCCCCTCCATGGCGCAGCCTACCACGTACCCGACCGTCATACATGCATTGAGAGCCGCCATAAGTGTTTCCTGGGGATTGGCGTGATTATTTGTGCCGCCCAATTCAAGGGGTTCGTCGGTACGAATGGTAAAATCTTTTTTGACATATTCTCCACCGATAGAGTACCCGTCCACATGGGTTTCGGTCTGAGCACCACCTTTCCAGGAGGTGGCCACTTTCCAGCGAGTTTGCCCTTCGGCTGAATCGTTGGCGACTTTCCCGATCAACTCTTTAACCGCATCGGTATCGATTCCGTTTATCACCTTTGCCTGGTGTGGGTCACTTGTATGCTTTTGCATGGCTTTGTCTCCTCTTCGGTAATGGCTCTGCTGCAGGTGCTATTAATTCGGTTCAAACAAAAAAATGTTTTCTTAAAAATTTACTTTTTGAACCGCCAAAGTCAAGTCCAGGTAGTCAAGGATTCGCCTTATTCCTCGCTCACCAGAATCAGCCATTCCATTACCAGGTGCATCTGCAAAACAATATTCTCATCATGGTGGGAGAGGAATATGGTTTTTATGAATAAATAATGCGCAATGAGCCAAAAATCCGTGTTGATTGTTATACTTATGTTTTAAGCCTCAAATTCAGGATCTAGCAGCCTGTCGGACTATCCATGAGCCGGCTGCAAATCCGGCTGTTTGGCCCATATTTCAGCTCCTTTTTGGTCCATAGCTGCGGCTATGAACCTGCAAATGAGCTAAAATCTGTTCTCAAACATCCAGATTTTCGCTTCGGCCCGTATAGTCCGACAGACTGCTAGGCAAAGGAGGAAACAAGATGGATCATGCCAACAAAGACCTGCCAGAAAGGATCGATCCGGAGATCGCCCACCGGGTCTGGATAGAGAATATCCAGCCAGCGGTTGATGCCGGCCGCTTTCCGATCAAGCGTTGCGTGGGGGAGGATGTCAGGGTAACGGCCGACATTTTTGCCGACGGGCATGATCTGTTGGCAGCCGTGCTCCGTTATCGTCCCGTCTCCGCGGCCGCCTGGCAGGAAACGCACATGAAGCCGCAGGTGAACGATATCTGGGAGGGTCACTTTTGTGTGGAACGTCTGGATCCTTATGAATACACCATAGAGGCCTGGGTTGACCATTTTGCCAGCTGGCAGGACGAAGTTCTGAAGAAACATCAGGCCGGCCAGGATATCCAGAGTGAACTTCTGGAAGGCGCCGCCCTGATCGAGGCGGCGGCGGAGCGGGCGTTAGAGCCCGATCGCAGCTGGCTGACAAAAATCGCACTGCTGCTCAAGTCAAAAAAGGCCCAGGCCGAGCGCGTGGAGCGCGGACTGTCAGCGGACCTTACCGCTCTCATGAACCGTTATCCGGACCGCTCGCAGAGCTCCCGTTACCACCAGGCCCTGCAGATCAATGTGGAACGTATCCGCGCCAGATATGGCGCCTGGTACGAGATGTTTCCCCGCTCGACCGGCAGCTCCCCGTCACAGAGCGGTACCTTCCGGGATGCGGCGAAGCAGCTGTCCTATGTGGCAGGAATGGGCTTTGACGTCGTCTACCTGCCGCCCATCCACCCCATCGGGCACACCTACCGCAAGGGACCGAACAACACCCTCGTAGCCGGACCGGACGACCCCGGGAGTCCTTGGGCCATCGGCGGACCAGAGGGGGGTCACAAGGCGATTCATCCGGAACTCGGTACCATGGACGATTTTGATTTTTTTGTTGAGACCGCATCCCACCTCGGCCTCGAAGTGGCCCTCGACATCGCCTTTCAATGCTCGCCGGACCATCCCTACGTCAAGGAACATCCGGAATGGTTTCGCCACCGCCCGGATGGCAGCATCAAGTATGCGGAAAACCCGCCGAAGAAATACCAGGACATCTACCCTCTCAATTTTGAAAATCCGGCCTGGGAAAGCCTCTGGTCTGAGCTCAAGGATGTTATCGTCTTCTGGGCCTCAAGGGGAGTGCGCATCTTCCGTGTGGACAATCCTCACACCAAGCCGCTTAACTTTTGGGGCTGGACCATAGATGAAGTGCGAAGAAGCTTTCCGGACACGGTCTTTCTCTCTGAAGCCTTCACCCGGCCGAAAATCATGCATGCTTTGGCCAAGGTGGGCTTCAGCCAGTCGTACACCTACTTCACCTGGCGAAACACAAAACGCGAAATCATCGAATATGTGACCACGCTCACCCGTAGCGGAGTCCGTGAATTCTTCCGTCCCAACTTTTTCGCCAACACACCGGACATTCTGCCGGAGTTCCTCCAGTTCGGCGGCCGCCCGGCTTTCCTTTCCAGGCTGGTGTTGGCCGCTACCCTGGGAGCGAGCTATGGCATCTACAGCGGATATGAACTCTGCGAAAACGAGGCGACACCGGGCACCGAAGAATACCACCAGTCCGAAAAATACCAGATCCGCCATCGGGACTGGAATCGGCCGGAAAGCCTGCGGGAGTACATCACTCTGGTTAACCGGGTCCGCCGTGAGAACCCGGCACTTCACAGCAACGATGGCCTCGACTTCTACCCGGTTGACAACGAACAGCTCCTCTTTTTCGGCAAGATGACGTCGAGCCTCGACAACATCATCCTGGTAGTGATCAATCTCGACCCACATCATGTGCATGACGGCTGGGTTGAGTTGCCCCTTGAAAAGTTGAGAATCGGCGCGAGTGAAGTTTACCAGGTCCACGACCTGATCGGCGAAGGGCGCTACCTCTGGCAGGGGCGGCGCAACTACGTACGTCTCGACCCGGCCGAGAGCCCGGCGCAAATCTACCGTCTCCGCCGCCGGGTCCGAACCGAGCGGGACTTTGAATATTTCATGTAAGAGAGGTTGATTACTGTTATGGCCAAGAAAAAGGACAGTCTCTGGTATAAGGACGCGATCATCTACGAGCTTCATGTCAAAGCCTTCTTTGACAGCAATGGCGACGGCTTGGGGGACTTCCGCGGGCTCATACAAAAACTCGACTATCTTCAGGACCTCGGCATAACCGCCATCTGGCTGCTGCCCTTTTATCCGTCCCCTCTTCGTGACGATGGCTACGACATCTCTGACTATCGCGGTATCCATCCTGATTACGGCACCTTGCGGGACTTCCGCAATTTTATTCGAGAGGCCCATCAACGGGGAATGAAAGTAATCACCGAACTCGTCGTTAATCACACCTCGGACCAGCACCCCTGGTTCCAGGCGGCGCGCCGCGCCAAAGCCGGATCAGCCCGTCGCAACTTCTATGTCTGGAGCGACACGGATACGAAGTTTCCCGAAACCCGGATTATCTTCACTGACAGCGAATCCTCCAACTGGGCCTGGGATCCGGTGGCCGGAGCCTATTACTGGCATCGTTTCTTCTCCCACCAGCCCGACCTCAACCTCAACAATCCCCGGGTTGTCGAAGCCGTCTGTCGGGTCATGCGCTTCTGGTTTGACATGGGCATAGACGGCATGCGGCTTGATGCGGTGCCCTATCTCTGCGTCCGCGAAGGCACGAACAATGAGAATCTGCCGGAAACGCACGCGGTGCTCAAAGAATTCCGTCGCCAGCTTGACCTGCATTTTGACAATCGTTTGTTGCTGGCTGAGGCCAACCAGTGGCCGGAAGATGTACGGCCCTATTTCGGTGACGGTGACGAATGCCATATGGCCTTCCATTTTCCGCTTATGCCACGAATCTTTATGGCCATCGCTCAGGAAGACCGCCATCCGATCACCGAGATCCTCAAACGCACCCCGGCCATTCCCGATAACTGCCAATGGGCCATGTTTCTGCGTAATCACGACGAACTCACCCTGGAGATGGTGACCGACGAGGAACGCGACTACATGTACCGTGAATATGCTCTGGACGCCCGCATGCGTCTCAATGTCGGCATCCGCAGGCGTCTGGCGCCCCTGGTCAACAACAGCATGCGCCGAATCGAGTTGCTCAACAGCCTGCTTTTCTCCTTTCCCGGTACTCCTGTAGTCTATTATGGAGACGAAATCGGCATGGGAGACAATATCTTTCTCGGCGACCGCAACGGGGTGCGGACCCCCATGCAATGGTCAACAGACAGAAATGCCGGCTTTTCCAGGTCAGATCCGGCCAGGCTCTATCTGCCGGTGATCATGGACCCCGTCTACAGTTACCAGGGGTTGAATGTCGATGCCCAGGAACGCAATCCTTCCTCGCTCCTTCATTTCATGAAACGCCTTATCTCACTACGCCGCCAATATAAGGCGTTCGGAAAGGGGACCATTGAATTCCTGAGACCGGAAAATCGAACGGTGCTCCCCTATATCCGCCGCTACAAGGGAGAGGTGATCCTGGCGGTGGCCAATCTGTCGCGCTTTGTCCAGCCGGTAGAACTCGATCTCTCCGAATTTCGCGGCTGGACACCTGTTGAGCTTATCGGCCACACCGATTTCCCGATGATCGGCGATCTGCCCTATTTCCTGACCATGGGTCCGCACAGCTTCGTATGGTTCAAGCTCGAGCCGCAGACGAAGCCCATCAAAGTTCCTGGCGGCTCGGGGGGAGCGGATTTAAACCTCCCTTCACTTGACCTGGCCGGCGGCTGGGATAATTTTCTACGACAGGAATACCGCTACCAGCTTGAGCAGGACGTGCTCCTCACCTACATGCCACGGCAACGCTGGTTCAGGGGAAAGGGGCGTGCAATCTCATCGCTGCACATCACTGACTGGACAAAATTGGGAGCAGGGTTCTTTGTCATCTTCGCATCGGTCATTTATGAAGACGGCGACGAAGAGAGCTATTCGCTGCCCCTCAAAATCGCCAAGGGAGAGCTGGTCGACACCCTGATGGCAGAAATCCCGGAAAGCCTTCTCTGCCGGGTGTCAACCTCCAAGGAAAATGGCGTCCTCTTCGATGCCCTGTCGGACCGAACCGCCTGCTGCGATCTCTTCACCATCATAGCCAACGGCCGGAGCTTTGCCACTACCGCCAAGGGCCGTCTCATAGCCTACCGGAGCGATGCCTTCCAAAAGGACAAAGAACGGGAAGCGGAATGCGATGAGGTGCGCCGTCTCTCCGTTGAACAAAGCAACACCTCCATCATCCTCAACGACACCTTTATTATCAAGAGCTTCCGCCGGGTCGAGAAAGGACCGAGCCCGGATATGGAGATCGGACGGTATCTTACCGAGAGCACCAGCTTTGCCAATATGGCTCCGGTTCTGGGTGCCATTGACTATCAACAGCCTGACCGTTCGAGTTCCACAGTGGCCATGCTCCAGGTCTTTGAGAAGAATCAAGGCGACGGTTGGGGATTCACCATGAAGCATCTTGCCGACTTCCTGCAGAACCGGCAAACCTTCCCACTCTCTCTTCGCGGGTCGCCTTCAACCAACACGGCAGCGCTCTTGAAGCTTGCCGAGCAGGCTCGGCCGGCCGCCCTCGAAGAGAGCCTCGGCGACTATCTGGCAGCGATCGAGCAGCTCGGCGTCCGCACCGCTGAATTTCACCTGGCGCTCTCCCGTGAGAAACGCGACAGGAATTTTACGCCCGAGCCCATTACACCGACATATCTCGTTAGTCTTGCTGATGCTTTTACATCCCAGGCACAGCTGAGCCTCGGCATGCTGACCAGTCGATCGGCCAGTCTGAGCGAGGAGGTGCAAGAGCAGGCGAACGCGGTCATCGCAGCAGGCCCTGACCTCCTGCGGCGTTTCCAGGCCCTGCGGGAGTTGAGCGGCATCGGTGGCAGCCGCATTCGCTGTCACGGCGATTATCATCTGGGCCAGGTGTTGCGCACCGACGACGATTTCATCCTTATCGATTTCGAGGGGGAGCCGATCCGGTCGCTGGCCGAGCGACGACGTAAACAGTCACCACTGAAGGACGTGGCCGGAATGCTCCGTTCCTTCAGCTACGCGGCGCACACGACGCTCATCGCTGCCGGCCCGGAGATTGCGGCCGCGGAATCAGCCGCGATCGAACAGCAGGTGCGAGCCTGGGAGGCCTGGGCCGCAGCCACCTTTCTCGCTGCTTACCTGAAGACGGCTGAAGGCGGTACTTTTCTGCCTGCCGATCCCGGGAGAAGTGTACTGCTGGATGCCTTCCTTCTTGATAAGGTCTTTTACGAGCTGCAATATGAATTCAATAACCGCCCCGACTGGCTGCATATCCCGCTCGCCGGGATCATCGGTTTTATCAAGTATCGGAATCACGGTTCGCTCAGGGAGAGATTATAATGACCACCGCACACACACGCTTAACCGACTATGACCTGCATCTCCTGATTGAAGGGACCCATTATCGGTCCTGGGAAAAGCTCGGTGCCCATATCGGCGAGAAGGACGGCGAGCCGGGCACCTGGTTTGCTGTATGGGCACCCAATGCCGAGCGGGTAGCGCTGATCGCCGATTTCAACGACTGGAGCGAGTCGCGCCATCCACTTGAAAGTCGTGGTGACTCCGGTATCTGGGAAGTGTTTGTGCCGGGCGTCGGAAACGGGTCGCTCTACAAGTACGCGATCCGTTCAAAAAACGCCGGATACACCGCGGAAAAGACCGATCCGTTCGGCTTCGCCTGCGAGATCAGGCCGGCCACCGCCTCCATGGTCTGGGATATTTCCGGCTATCAATGGCAAGATGAAGAGTGGCTGGCGAGTCGCGGCGGGCGGCACCGGCTCGACGCCCCCATTGCGGTCTATGAGGTGCATCTCGGTTCCTGGATGCGGGTGGTCGAGGAGGATGACCGCTGGCTCACCTATCGGGAACTGGCGCCCAGACTCGCCGATTATGTCAAGGAGATGGGCTTTACCCACATAGAGCTGCTGCCGGTCAGCGAGCACCCTCTGGATGCCTCCTGGGGCTATCAGACGGTCGGCTATTATGCGCCTACCAGCCGTTTCGGCACGCCCCAGGATTTCATGTACTTTGTCGACACTCTGCATAGAAACGGTATCGGCGTCATCCTCGACTGGGTGCCGGGCCACTTCCCCCGCGACGCGCATGGACTCGGTTATTTCGACGGTACTCATCTTTATGAGCACGCCGACCCCCGACAGAGCGAACAGCGCGACTGGGGCACATTCGTTTTTAATTACGGCCGACAGGAAGTCAGTAACTTCCTGCTTAGCAATGCGCTCTTCTGGCTTGAGATGTACCATCTCGACGGACTGCGGGTCGACGCCGTAGCCTCCATGCTCTATCTTGATTACTCCCGCAAGGAAGGGGAATGGGTTCCTAACCGATTTGGCGGCCGTGAAAACCTCGAAGCAGTGGATTTCATCAAACGCTTTAATGAGCTCATCTACCGTGAACACCCGGACACCATAACCATTGCCGAAGAATCGACCGCCTGGCCCATGGTCTCCCGGCCAACCTATCTCGGCGGACTCGGCTTCGGCCTCAAGTGGAATATGGGCTGGATGCACGACACCCTCGTTTATCTGCAACAGGATCCGTTTTATCGCAAGTACCATCAACACAACATCACCTTCAGCCTGCTTTATGCCTTCCAGGAAAACTTCCTCCTGCCTTTCTCCCATGACGAGGTGGTGCACGGTAAGGGGTCCATGCTCGGCAAGATGCCCGGCGACGAATGGCAGAAATTCGCCAATCTCAGGCTCCTCTATGGCTACATGTATACGCATCCAGGCAAGAAGCTGCTCTTCATGGGCTGCGAATTCGGCCAGCGGGCAGAATGGAGCCACGACAGGAGCCTTGACTGGCATCTGCTCAACGACCCTGCGCACAAGGGACTGCAGCGCTGGGTCCGGGACCTGAACACGGTTCTTCGCGGGCAACCGGCTCTGCACGCTGTCGATTTCGACGCGGAGGGTTTTTCCTGGATCGACTGCCAGGATCACCAGCAGTCGGTGCTCGCCTACCTCCGACGCTCCCGGCAGGAGGGTGAGGACCTCGTCTGTGTTGCCAATTTTACCCCTGTTCCTCGACACAACTATCGAATCGGGGTCTCCCGGGGCGGCCTCTGGGAAGAGCTCCTGAACAGCGACGCACCTCTCTATGGAGGCAGCGGCATGGGCAATTGCGGTGCGGTGCAGGCGACACCGGTTGCCGCGCACGGCCATTACCACTCCCTCAATCTCACCCTGCCACCGCTGGCGATAATCGTATTCAGGTCGAAAACAAATGACTGAAGACGCGCGCCACTACCATCACACGATGCCCTTCGGCGCCGAGGTGGACCCGCAGGGTGGCGTCTTGTTTCGACTCTGGGCACCCACCGCCGAGAAGGTGGACCTCTGCCTCGAAAGTGGCCGGGAGGGTGACCCGGAAATTCCCATGCAGACCGCGGAAAACGGCTGGTATCGACATCATCATGCCGAAGCCGGACCCGGCAGTTATTACCGGTTCAGGATCAACGGCGAGGTTCGCGTTCCCGACCCGGCCTCCCGATTTCAGGTCG
This sequence comes from Desulfuromonadales bacterium, assembly GCA_014860225.1. GTDB lineage: Bacteria > Desulfobacterota > Desulfuromonadia > Desulfuromonadales > BM103 > M0040. Next base: position 56,847 of record JACZKE010000052.1, on the reverse strand, counting down.
AAGACGTCCACGGTCCGAGCGAGGTGATCGACCCGGCCGCATATCCATGGCCGGACGATGGCTGGCGGGGGAGACCGTGGGAAGAGGCTGTGCTCTACGAGCTGCATGTCGGTGCCTTCTCCCCGGAGGGGACCTTCAGGGCGGTGGAGGAGCGGCTCGGCTATCTCAACGAGCTCGGAGTAACCGCCATTGAGCTTATGCCGGTGGCTGATTTTCCCGGAACCAGGAACTGGGGCTACGATGGAGTCCTGCCCTTTGCCCCGGATTGCAGCTATGGCCGACCGGAGGATCTCAAACGGCTCGTGGCGGCGGCGCATGCCCATGGTCTCATGGTCTTTCTCGACGTGGTCTACAACCACTTCGGCCCCGAAGGCAACTACCTCCATCTCTATAGCGCGCCGTTCTTCACCGAGCGCCACCATACGCCGTGGGGGGCTGCGATCAATTATGATGGTCCGCAGAGTCGGGTGGTACGCGATTTCTTCATCCATAATGCGCTTTACTGGCTTGAAGAATACCGCCTGGACGGCCTCAGACTCGATGCCGTTCATGCCATCCACGACGATTCGCAGCCGGACATTCTGATCGAACTCGCCGAAGCCATCAGGAACGGACCGGGCCGGCAGCGACATGTGCACCTCATCCTCGAAAACGATGCCAACCAGGCCCGTTATCTCGAGCGTCAGGAGGGCTGTCCACGCTGGTACACGGCACAATGGAACGATGATATCCATCACTGTTTTCATGTGCTTCTTACCGGCGAAGAGGAAGGCTATTATGCCGATTACCGAAAAGCCCCCGCAGCGTCCCTCGGCCGCTGTCTGGCCGAAGGCTTTGCCTATCAGGGGGAGCGCTCCGAATACCAAAAAGGCAAACACCGGGGGGAACCGAGCGCGCACCTGCCCGCCACCGCTTTTGTCTCCTTTCTGCAGAATCACGACCAGATAGGCAACAGGGCCTTCGGAGATCGGCTCACCATGCTCGCCGATGAAAAGAGTCTCCAGGTCATGGCCGCCGTTACACTGCTCGCCCCTTCTCCGCCGCTGCTCTTCATGGGCGAGGAATTCGGGACGCGCACGCCGTTTCTCTTCTTCTGCGATTTCGGACCCGACCTGCAAGAAGCGGTGACTGCAGGCCGGCGTCGAGAGTTCTCAAGGTTTTCGGCCTTTAGTCATGCCGACGCCCGTGCGCGGATTCCGGACCCGATGGCTGTTGACACCTATTTGTCCGCCAAGATTCGCTGGACAGAAGCGACCTCACAACGGGGACTTGCCTGGAGGAGGTTTTATGAGGGTCTGCTCCGTCTCCGTCATCGATTTGTTGTCCCCCGGCTTGTCGGGATGCCAGGCGATGGCTCGCGGCATTATCTGATTGGCAAGCGGGCACTTCTGGTCGAATGGCGGTTGAACGACGGCTCCTTGCTTCGCTTGGTGGCCAATGCCGGAGGAGAAGCCCTCTCGGCCATTGCCGAAATTCGGGGCACGGTTTTCTATGAAAGCGAACCCGGCCTTGCGAGCCGGCTGCGGCATGGCAATGTCCCCCCCTGGTCAGTGGCCTGGTTCCTTGAGCCCGGCGAAGGGAGTACCTCATGAGCACTGCCGTTATCGATCAACTGGCCGCTCTTTACTCTATCGAGCAGAGCTACCATGATATCTGGGGCAAACGCCATCACACCTCTTCGGCTACAAAACACTCACTTCTGACTGCCATGGGTGTGGACACGACCAATAAGGAAACGCTGGCGGCAGCTCTTGCGGCAGAGCAAAGCCGGCCATGGCGTCGACTCGTGGCGCCGGTTCTGGTGACACGGACGCCGGCATCGCCCCTGCGCCTCTTCATTCATGTTCCGCAAACCCGCAGCAGCAGTCGTTTCTCCTGGGAACTTCGCGAGGAAGGTGGGCGGACACAGCACGGGGAATTCCTTGCAGAAGCCCTTAACTTCACGGAAAGAAGGGTAGTAGACGGGACGCCCATCGTGCGGCGCGAGCTCGAGATTGCCGTTGACGCTGCTCTTGCTGAGGGCTACCACCATCTCAGCCTCCGTGAACTTGACCAGAACGATCCTCTCACCGGGGATCTTCAGCTAATTGTTGCGCCGCGCTCCTGTTATGTGCCGGCCGGTCTGCAGGGGGAGGGCCGGGTCTGGGGACCGGCACTCCAACTCTATGCCCTGCGTTCACACCGAAACTGGGGCATAGGCGACTTCACCGACCTCAATCATCTTTTCGAATTCTTTGCAGGGCTTGGCGCCGGCGTGATCGGGATCAATCCGGTCAACGCCGCCTTCGCCCACAATCCTCAGCACAAAAGCCCCTACAGCCCATCCAGCCGTCTCTTTCTCAATCCGCTCTATCTCGACATCGAGGCCATGCCCGATTTCCTGGAAAGCAGAAAGGCGCAGGAGGCTGTTCAAGACACGCAATTTCAGGTGAGGCTTGCCAATCTGAGAGAAACAGAGTTAGTCGACTATCCTGGCGTTGCAGCCGCAAAGAAGGTCATACTGGAGATTGTCTACCAGCATTTCCGTGATCATCATCTTGACCCGGGGAGCGACCGCGGCAGGGCCTTTCGAGACTTTCAGGAGAAAGGCGGGAAACCCCTGAAGCTCTATGGACTTTTCGAGGCACTGCAGGAACACCTGCATAATGAAGATTCTTCAGTGTGGGGCTGGCCTGTCTGGCCCGAGCCATTCCGTTCTCCAGACTCGCCTGCAGTTCTTGGCTTTGCCGAAGAACACAGGATACGTCTTGAATACTTCCAGTACCTGCAATGGCATACCAGCCTGCAGCTCGGTGCCGTGGGTCGCCGCTCCTTCGAGCTGGGCCTCAATGTGGGCATGTATGCAGATCTGCCGGTGAGCGTCGATGGTGCCGGTGCGGAGACCTGGATTTATCAGAATGTTTATGCTCAATCAGCGAGAATCGGAGCGCCACCGGACGATTTCAATCTCAAGGGCCAGGACTGGGGCCTGCCACCGCTGATCCCGACAAGGCTGCAGGAGGTCGCCTATGCCCCCTTTATTGCTACTTTGCGCGCCAACATGCGGCATGCCGGGGCACTCCGCATCGATCATGTGATGGGCCTCATGCGCCTCTTCTGGGTGCCGCCGGGCAAGGAGCCTGCCGATGGGGCCTATGTCCGTTATCCCTTCGAGGATCTGGTGGCGATCCTGGCGCTGGAGAGTCAACGCAACCGGTGCCTGGTGGTGGGAGAAGATCTCGGCACCGTACCGGACAATGTTCGTGAGACTCTCCTCCCCCAGGAGGTCCTTTCCTATCGTCTCTTGTACTTTGAGAAAAATGATAAGGGCGAATTCAAGGACCTGCCAGATTACCCGGCACAGGCATTGGTTGCCGCCACTACTCACGATCTTCCGACACTCGTTGGCTATTGGCAGGGCCGGGATCTGGCGCTGCGCAACCAGCTTGGGCTCTTTCCTGACCCTGCCCTGCGCAATAGCCAGATTATCAACCGGGCCGGGGACCGGGCGCGGCTTCTTCTCCTGCTTGAGCGCAACGGTCTTTTGCCGGAGGGAGCGAGCCTCGACCCGGTCCGATATCCCGAAATGCGGCCCGATCTCGCCCGTGCCGTACACACATTACTCGCCCGCACCAGGTCCAAGCTCTTTCTGTTTCAGATGGAGGATGTACTCGGCCAGGCCGAACAGGTCAATCTGCCTGGAACCGTTGACGTGCACCCCAACTGGCAACGCAAGCTTCCCCTGGAGTTGGAAGAATGGTCGGATGAAGAACGCATCACCCTGCATGCCGAAGCGATCGAGTGGGAACGTGGACGAGGCACCACCCCTCTGGAACGGGGGGCGACATGGATGGCCGGGAAAGCCGGGTCCCATATACCCGTGGCTACCTATCGATTCCAGTTTAACCGCGCTTTTACCTTCGAACAGGCTACGGAGCTTGTCTCTTATCTGCGCTGCCTCGGAATCAGCCATTGTTATGCCTCCCCTTTTCTCAAGGCACGTCCCGGCAGCCTGCATGGCTACGACATCATTGACCATAATGCTCTCAATCCGGAGATAGGCGATCTTGACTCTTTCGATCGCTTCACGGACACGCTTCGTGCCGAATCCATGGGGCTCATACTGGATATGGTCCCCAACCACATAGGAATCGGCAGCAATAACCGCTGGTGGCTGGACGTCCTCGAGAATGGTGAGTCCTCGGATTTCGCCGGCTTTTTTGACATCGACTGGAGGCCCATCCAGGAAACATTGCGCGGCAAGGTGCTCCTGCCCATACTTGAAGACCAGTACGGCGCCGTGCTGGAAAAAGGCCTGCTTGTGCTGCGCTTCGACGCTGATCACGGGGAGTTCTCGCTCAATTATCACGAGCATTGTTTTCCCATCGACCCGACAACCTATGCCATGATCCTCGGCCACGGCATCGAGCGCCTGGAAGGGCGCCTCCACCCGGAGGATCTTGTCTACCTGGATCTACGCAGTCTGGTTACTGCCTTCGGCAACCTGCCGGGACACCATACGACGGCTGCGGAAAGCCGAAAAGCCCGCCAACGCGACAAGGAGGTGCAGAAACGGCTTCTCGCCCGTCTCTGCCGGGAGCATGACGAAATTGATCGTTTTATAACCGAAAACGTGATGCTCTTGAATGGCTCACCGGGCGAGGCACAGAGTTATCAACTCCTGCATCAACTGCTCGAACGGCAGGCATTTCATCTTGCCTACTGGCGGGTGGCATCCGACGAGATCAACTATCGGCGTTTCTTTGACATCAACGATCTCGCCGCCCTGCGCATGGAGAATCGCAGGGTCTTTGAAAAAACCCACCATTTTGTGCTCGATCTCATCGCGTCCGACAAGATTGTCGGACTGCGGATTGACCACCCGGACGGACTCTATGATCCCGGTCAGTACTATCAGTGGCTCTATGAGGCCGCCTGTGGCAGGAGTGTATATGCCACCGGGCCAGGTTACGCAACGGCGGCCTCCGGTGAATCGGACGTCCCGGCCAGCATCTATGTGGTGGTGGAAAAAATTCTCGCCAACCATGAACGACTGCGCGATAGTTGGCCGGTTCACGGTACCACCGGTTACGAATTTGCCAATCTGGTGGGGGGGCTTTTCGTGGATTGCCGGGCCGAACAGGAGATGACCACCATCTATACGCGCTTCATCGGCCGGCGGATTGTTTTCGATGAGCTCCTCTACGACTCCAAGAAACTCATTATCAGGGTGTCCCTGTCCAGTGAATTCACCGTACTCGCCAATGAACTCAGGCGGATCGCGGAAGCGAACTGGAGCACCCGCGACTATACCCTGAATACGATCCGCGACGCCCTCAAGGAGATAGTTGCCTGTTTCCCGGTATATCGTACCTATGTCACGGCAGAAGGCATCGAAGCAGATGACCGCCGCTATGTCGAGTGGGCGACCAGAGAGGCAGAAAAGCGAAGCAGGGCTGCGGATACCAGCATCTTCGGCTTCATTCGCGATGTTCTCCTTGTTACCTGCCAGGGCCGGGAGCCGGGCAGCTATCACCGCAGGATCCTCGCCTTTGCCATGAAATTCCAGCAGTACACCGCGCCGGTCATGGCTAAAGGCCTCGAAGATACAAGCTTTTACATCTACAACCGCTTGCTGACACTCAATGAAGTAGGGGGCGACCCGCGACACTTTGGCACCACGGTTGCGACCTTCCATCAGGCCAATCAAGAACGGGCAGAGCAGTGGCCCCACAGCATGCTCGGCACGTCCACACATGACAGCAAACGCAGCGAAGACGTGCGTTGCCGCATCGCTGTACTCTCGGAAATCCCCAGGATGTGGAGCCAGCGGGTACGCCGCTGGAATCGATTGAACCAATCCATGAAAACTCGGCTTGGCAAGGCAAATGCGCCTTCTAAAAACGACGAATACGGGCTGTATCAAATCCTGCTCGGTGCCTGGCCCCTGCAAAGCCTTGACGAGACGGCGCTGGAAAATTTCACCGGGCGTATCCGCCAGTATGCAATTAAAGCGGTCAGGGAGGCGAAGGTCCACAGTAGTTGGATCAATATCAATCAGGAATATGAAAAAGCGACTGCGGACTTTGTCGGCGGGCTGCTCCAGGGTGGCGGAAACAACCAGTTCCTTGCTGATTTTTTACCCTTCCAGCGACAGGTAGCGCGTTTCGGGCTTTTCAACAGTCTCTCGCAACTTGTTCTCAGGCTTACGGTTCCCGGTGTGCCGGACATCTACCAGGGAGACGAACTCTGGCGCTTCGATCTCGTCGATCCGGACAATCGGCGGCCCGTTGATTACACCTTACGCCAGGAACTTCTTAAGGAGATGGCAGATCGCTTTCCTCCTCAGGGAAGTGACCGGCTCGCAGAAATCAAGCATCTGCTTGCCAACCTCGAAGACGGCAGGACAAAGTTCTATACTCTCTGCCAGACCCTGGCCTTTCGCAATCTGCGGCAGTCGCTGTTTCGAGAGGGACGATATGTGCCACTAGACACGACCGGTGAACATGCGAGTCACCTGATCGCCTTCGCCCGTATGAGCAAGGATGATGCTTGTCTGATCGTTGTCCCGCGAATGATGGCACAGCTTCTCGGCTTCCCTTCTGAGGGATTGCCGCTGGGAAACATCTGGGGAGAAACAGCGATCGTGCTGCCAAAGGACATGCCGCTGAAACGGTTCCGGAACGTGTTCACAGCGGAGCAGCTCTGCGTCAGGCAGGGAGCGACAGGGCCGGAACTGCCGGTTCGGGATATCCTCGCCAACTTTCCGGCCGCGCTTTTGGCCATGGATTCTTGAGATAGAGACAATCGACAGCGTAAAACCTGTCCGCCTGCGTACAAGCTGCAATGGCGCTACCGACCTCAATAAGACTGCAGGTTGTCTATTTCCTGAATCAGCCTGTCGTTATCCGGCATCCCCTTATGGACGTAACGAATGGTGCCGGACTGGTCGATGAGGTAGGTAATCCGGCCGCTGCCATACATCTTACGGATTGAACCATCATCAACAAGCAGCGGGAAGCTCAAACCGAGTTCCCTGGCAAAGTCCTTGTGAGTTTCCAGAGTATCGCCGCTTACGCCCAGAACCTGGGCGTTGCGCTTTTCAAAACGCACAAAGTCGTTTTGAAAAGCCTGCATTTCACTGGTTCACCCGGAAGTGAAATCGGCATAATAAAGTGCCAGAACTGCCGGCCCCTTCTCCAGGACCCGGCTGAGAGTTATCTCTCCATCTGTTGAGATTACTCTGAAATCAGGAGCCGCATCGCCAATCTGCAGAGCCGCGGCATTCGAAGCCAGCAGCGTTGCCGCGACGACCGCGCCGGCGCGGATGAGTCGTTTCATCGGAACCTCCTTTTGCTTTTTCGTGGCTGACCACTGTGAAATCACAACCATTAACCTCAACGCCCGTTCGCTTCGCTCACTCAAGGCGCAAAGAGGTCAAGCTAGACGCAAAAAAAACATGTTTTCTTAAAAAAGCTCCTCTTTGCGCCTGCGTTAATCAAATATTTATATGACCGCAACTAAGGTCTCAACCTGAGTAAAGTAGATAACCAGTTTGATTTTTATGAAATATAGCAGATTATTTTACGCACACCAGGGAGATCCGGGGTTCTGTAGTACATGTGTTCAGTTAATCCGTATGTGCCTGGAGCCGTTCCGGACCGCGGTGGATGGTTTTCCCGGAAGCCTTTGCAATGCCGAGCAGCATGCCGTTGAAAACATAATGGTGAAAAGGCAGAACAGCGTACCAGTAGAGAATTCCGAACAACCCCCGCGGCAGGAAACTCGCAACCTGCTGAAGTTCCGTCTGGCCACCCGCCAATGATTGCAACCGGAAAGCAAGAACCGCTTCACCGGGAAGCTTCATTTCGGCATATAGCATCAGATAGTCGGGCTTGTGCACATCAACGACCCGCCAGAAATCGATGGCGTCGCCAGGGTACAGTTCAGTCTGGCTGCGTCGCCCTCGGCACAGTCCTACTCCACCAGAGAGGCGATCGAGAAGCCCCCGAACTCTCCAGAGCCAGTCGGCATAGTAGTAACCGATTCCGCCGCCGATTGAACTGACTGCCGGCCAGATCTCTTCCGGACTTGCCTGTAGAATAATTCTTCTGGAATCATCGTAGATACTTCCGCCCGCCCAACCTGGATCTCCCGGCACACTCCATTCAGCAGGGTGGATTTTCCCGGAATCTGTCCAAGAGGTTTCCACCTGGTGTTCTCGAAGACGATCAAGGGCCAGGCGGATCGCTTTGCGGGCATCGAAAAGTTCTTGAGGAAGGAGTTCGGCAATGCGGTTTTCCTTGCAGATCACAGGGTTGCTCAATCCTTCGGCCAAGGGACGGGCAATTGAGGCCGGAACCGGTGTCACCAGATGGATCCAATAGGAACTTAGCCGTGGCGTGAGCACCGGCACCGGAAGCACCCAACGGCGAGGTAAACCGGCTTCTTCAGCATAGATTTCCATCAATTTCCGGTAGTTGGTCACCTCTGGCTGGCCGATATCGAAGGTGCCACCAATGGTTTCCGGTTTTTCAATACAACCAACCAGATAGTGGAGAACATTTCTGACCCCGATCGGCTGACAGGGAGTGTCGATCCAGCGCGGAGTGATCATCACCGGCAGACGGTCAACCAGGTAACGCAGGATTTCAAAAGACGCGCTTCCCGAGCCGATGATCATGGCTGCACGCAGAATGGTGACAGGAACAGGTCCCTGACGTAGAATTTCACCAACTTCTGTTCTGGATTGCAGATGATGACTGAGACGGACTTGATCGTCACCCAGGCCGCTCAAATAGACAATCTGTTGCAGATTTTCAGCGGCGGCAGCTTCTGCCATGTTGCCGGCAGCCTGTCGATCAGTAGAGGCAAAGTCGCTGACCCCGGGATTCATGGAGTGAACCAGGTAGTAGGCTGCACGGCATTGGTTGAGACCCTTTCGCAGAGAGGTCTTGTCAAGGACATCGCCTTTAACAATCTCCAGGTGAGGATGCTCTGCCCAGGGGCGATTCCGCAGCTTTTCCGGAGCACGCGCAAGGGCTCGCACATGGTAGCCGGCGTCAAGCAGAAGAGGCACAAGGCGAGCTCCGATATAGCCGGTCGCGCCTGCGACAAAGATGGGTTTCGGATCTTTTGCTGTCGTCATGAGATCGTTTATCCAGAAAAAGGTTCGGTTTTTACAACGTGACCGACAATAAAGTTGCGGATTTGGTAACTATTCAGCTCCCTTACTCAACGGCACAGCATGTGGGCTGCAGCCGTTGCTTGCGGGAAGTTAAGTGACAACGTTGAACGCAGGCAATGGCTGCAGCCCACATGCACTCGCTTATCTGCTGAATAGTTACCGGTTTTGTTTGACTCGCAGATAGCTTATCATATGAGAGTAGATGTTGAGTGCCAAGACATCGTTAACAGATCGGAATAACTTTTAATGCTGCGATTAGGACTCTGCTGCCTGTTCAATCAGGCACAAATCCGTTTCAGAGCCGCAACGGCCAAGGTAATCAAGAAGCTGGATCGACCCGGACAGCTGATCCGACTCGGTGAGCTCTGCCTCGACAATGCCTGTGCCCTGGTTGCCGCCGTCGAAGAAGTGCACAGGTTGGGAATCGGCGCCTTCCGGGTTTCTTCGCCGCTATTGCCTCTGTATACCCACCCCGAGGTCGGCTATTGTCTTGAAGAGCTGCCTAATGGCGATGAGATCACGGCAATGCTGAGCTCAGTCAGAGTGCTCAAGGACAAACATCGGATCCGTCTCAGCTTTCACCCGGATCAATTCACGCTTCTCTCCAGCCCCCGCCCCGAGGTGACTACCGCCTCTCTCAGGGAACTTGAGTATCAGGCAAAGCTGGCCGTCCTGATCGGAGCTGATGTGATTAATATCCACGGTGGCGGAGTCTATGGTGATAAAAGCAGCGCCCTGTTGCGGTTGCTGCAACAAATCTCTGTCCTGCCCGAACTGGTCCGCAGCCGCCTGACCCTGGAAAATGACGATCACAGCTATACCGTCAAGGATCTTTTGCCGGTTTGTGAAAAGCTCTCCATTCCACTGATTTACGATGTCCATCACCACCGCTGCAATCCGGACGGGTTGACGGTCGCGGAAGCCACGGCAGCCTGTCTGCAGAGTTGGCAAGAACTCGGACGCGAACCCTACTTTCATCTTTCATCTCCGAAATTCGGATGGCAGGGTAAACCGAGGTCCCACGCCGATTTTATTGATAGCGCAGATTTTCCGATAGAATGGAAAAAACTCAATGCCACCATCGATATTGAGGCCAAGGCGAAGGAAGTGGCGATTCTGAAGCTTATGGAAGAGTTGGCACTGCCTTCTTGGCAATAGAGAAGGCAACGGAATCGATAAGAAGACCCCGGGGAGAGGCTATGAAATTCTTAGTGCTGTTGCTTGGTGCCTTTTTGCTGGCTGGCTGTACTGTCACCCCGAACGGGATAACCCCGCTTGAGAACTTCGACATTGATCGCTACCTCGGCACCTGGTATGAAATTGCGCGACTCGACCACCGCTTCGAGCGAGGCCTCAGCCAAATTACTGCGACCTACAGTAAACGCCCGGACAGCGGGATTGATGTTCTGAACCGCGGACTGGACAACAAAACCGGAAAGTGGAAGGAAGCGAAAGGTCGCGCCTATTTTATTAGCGGCCCGGATGTCGCGCGCTTGAAGGTCACCTTTTTCTGGCCTTTTTACGGAGGTTACAACGTCATCGCGCTCGACCGGGAGCACTATGCCAATGCATTGGTTTGTGGCCCCAACCGAAACTACCTATGGATTCTGGCCAGAACCCGGCAGCTTGATGAGTCTGTCTTGCAGCAACTGACCGAGAAAGCTGAGAGACTCGGCTTTGATACCAGTCAGCTGATTTTCGTTGACCAATAGGAATTGTCACGATGCACCTTCTCGAACGGGAAATCATACTTGACGCCAAGCCGGACACTGTCTGGGAGTTTCTCTCCACCCCCGTCAACCTCAACCAGCTGACCCCGCCTGATCTCCACTTTCAGGTTCTGTCCGACGTTCCCGGCAAAATGTTCAACGGCCTGACGATCCTGTATGCGATACAGATTCCCATTTTTGGCAAGCGCCGCTGGCTGACCGAGATCAAACACATCCAGGAAGGGATTTTCTTTGTCGACGAACAACGCCTCGGACCGTACAAATTCTGGTACCATCAGCACCGGATCGAGCGCTTCGAGAGCAAACAGACCAGGATGATCGACCGGGTCTTCTACGAACTGCCCTACGGAGTGATCGGCAGGCTGGTCCACAGATTCAGGGTGAAAAAGATGCTGGAAGAGATATTCGACTACCGGGCTCGTCGCCTGGTGGAGTTATTCGGTCAATAAGGATCGACGTTGCAATCGATGCAATCGCTATCCACGACACAAAGAAGTGCAGCAACAGAATTAATGATGACATTTTCAATATCGGCACATTGAGGCGACCTTAAATATCAAGGTATGCCTGGTGCCTTGGAGACCTGGTGGCTAACCTCTGGCTTGGTTATGTCCGAAAGGTTCTTCCGGGAATTCCGCAAAAATCCTGCAATCGCCTGCAGTGTCTCGGTAGGTCGGTCCCGGAAAGGCGAGTGTCCGCAATTCTCCAGAAGGACCTGTTCGGCTCCCCTCGGCAGGTGCTCCTTGATGGTTTCCAGCTGCCTGATCGTTCCGTAGTTATCATCCTTGCCCTGGATCAGCAGAACCGGGACCTCGATCTTTGGCAGGTAAGCTTCCAGATTCCAATCCAGAAAGCCCTCATCCAACCAGGCCCTGTTCCATCCCCAAAAAGCACAGTCGACATTGTCACCATGATAATGGGCCAGACGCTCGCGCAGGTCGGTATTTTCGTAGGCGCTTCTGGCTGCACGAATGCTGGCAAGAGTGAGCTGTTCGACAAACACGTGAGGGGCTATCAGGACCAATCCCTGGATTCGCTCGTCGGCAATCCCGCCGGCCTTGATCAGCGCGATGGAAGCGCCGTCACTGTGCCCCACCAGCACGGCTTTTTGTATTTCGGCAGCCTCAAGGATTTTCGGCAGGATGTTCAGCGCTTCATCATGCATGAAAGTAAGCGGTCTTGGCAGAGAGCAAGGGGCCGAGCCGCCGTAACCTGCCCGGCTGTAAATCAGGGTCCGGCAACCGGTCATCCGGGCGACCTGTCGCGGGAAGTCTTTCCACATGGCCAGGCAACCCAACCCTTCATGCAGAAAAATCAGCGTCGGTGCAACGCTTTCGGCAGGGATTATCAACTGGTACTCAAGTTGTTCCCCATTAATATTAAAAAAACCGTGCGCTTCATGCACTCGCTGCTTTACCCTCCCGATACGTAGGAGATCAGACCAACCTCGCTGCCGTCAGGGATTTCGGTCTGCTTTTCACCTGCAAGAATCATCTTGCCGTTGATAACGAAATTGAGGTTCGGATCATTCAGAATCGAGTGCGCCTCGGGCAGTCTTCGCCACAAAAGCTGGCGCAACTCGCTCAGATTCGCGACCTGTTCGTCGATTATGAGGTACTGTTCCGGTGCACCAGGAACCACACAGGGGAACTTGACCCTGATGCTGTAACCGGTAACGAGCTTCGAGAGCCTGGTGTGCCAGTCGAGAGCGGGAACACCTTCGCTATTGAGTCCGGTCAACTTGTAGAAGCGCTGTTTGAGGTCGGCAAACTGTTGCCGATCGATCTTTTCGCCAGTGAAAGGCCCCACCTTGATCGATTCTTCGAACCAGCGCTCCGGCAAAGTGTCATCATCACCGCGCAGACCGAGACGGAAGTTGAGCATGCGTTCCAGTCCGGTAATGTTGCGGCCGATTTCATCCAGTTGCGCGACATCGAAAGACAGGTGCGTCAATTCATTGAGCTGGGCGGCAAAATCCTCCAGATCAGGCGTGTTCGGCGAATTGAACAGCTTGGTATTGAAGCGGCACATGCCGATCGCATCACCCACAGCAAAGGTGTTTTCACAGCGCCGGACCGCGTACTCTTTGCCCAAATAGGAGGTCGGTTCGGGGGAGACCACGCCGCCGTAGAGGGCGGTCTTGAAGTCGGCGTCATCGTTGATACGGGCGTTGATCTCCAGGGTGGCCCGATTGCGCAGGTGATCCATACCTCGGGTGGCAACCGCCAACCCCAGGGCAAAGGCTTTGAGAATTCGGGCGTCATGGGGGTCGGACTGAAACAGTCCCTTGGAAGCCATGCAGTAGTCCAGGGCCGCGGACGGGTATTTGCCCTGTTCGACAGCACGGCTGGAGGCGGCGATGGTGTCACCGAAACCTTCGCGTTTGGCGGTCATGAACAGTAACTGCTCGATGATCGGGTAGTTGCCCCAGGTCAGTTCCAGCCCACCTGTAGTCTTCCGGTCGATGATGCCGCGCTGGTAAAGTTCCATGGCCCAGGCGATGGCGCTGCCGGTACTCGAAGCATCGAGAGCCAGATCGTTGAGAATATTGTTCAGTCGCAGGACCTGCTCCGGCTCTTTAATGCCGATATTGGGACCGAACTTGCCGACGATGATGTATTCCGGCCCTTCCCCCTTGTCGTACTGATCAAACTTGCCATCGTTGTTGATGCCGTTGTAGCTGCGTCGTTTGTGATGTTCCAGGGCACTCTGCGCTTTATCGTAGCTGGCATTGCCGTTAAGACCGGTCAGGGCACTGGCGCCCCAGCCACCTTTGCCGCCGGGGAGCATGTCGTTGTTGGCACGGCAACCGACCGGGCACTGGTAGCAGCGGCTCATCCCCGGTCGATAGGGATCGAAGTTGTCGGCATCGAGGCTGTCGAACCAGGTGGTCTCCTGGTTATTTTTGGTACCCATGGCGCCGAGCACCCGACTCGGTTTGTAGAGGAAGGGGGTGCCGACTTTTTTGAGCGCGTTCTGGACCACACTCGCCGCGAGGATTTTTTTGCCGATATCCCGGTTTTTCTGTTTGAAATCCTCGCTGAGATCGAAGGCAGGAGGTTTGCCCTGGATGAGAACCGCCTTCAGATGCAACGATCCCATCTTGGCACCGCCGCCACCGCGGGCCCAGATCGATTTCTCCCCCGCCATGATGCCGCTGCACAGGACCTGGTTCTCGCCAGCGCTGCTGATGCGCGCCATGGCCATATCTTTGCGCTCGCAACAGTCGAAATCACCCTCAATCGCCTCAGTAAAAGCAATGTTGTCCATACCGCGATAGGGTGTGGCATCGATAAAGTCGATCTGCTCCTGCTGGATTTTGAGTAGTGTCCACTCAGGATTGCGTCCGTAGAGGACCAGATGATCGTAACCGTGGCGCTTGAGATACGCAGGGAAATAGTCACCGGCATTGCTGTCAAGAATCGCCCGGCTCTCCGGTGAACGACTGGTGACGTTGCCACGGGTAGCACCCGGCATGTTGCTGGTCAGAACTCCGGAACCGAAAATCAAGGGGACCTCGGGATCGAGTGCGTCCTTTTCTTCCTGCAGCAGGTTGTAAAGCAGGTACATGTTACCGCCGCGGCCGGCCAGAAAGTGTCGGACCGCAGCAAGTGGCAGGTAGCCACGTTGGCAGCTGCGTTGTTCGAGGTCAACAAAGAGTACTGCGCCCTGGCTCGGGTATTGAGGTGCTTGATGCATCCTCTGCAAAAGCTGCGTAACCCGTTGTCTGATATTCATTTTTCCTCACTACATGATTATTGAGATCGGCTGGTCAGGAACCTGTTGACTGTCATTCTTGCAGGTAGTGGTCATTGCCATGAAGAAGACATTGACAAAACCGATCACTCCGGCATCTTGCAGAAACTGCGCGTTCGTCAAATACGCATTAATGGCGGATCCGATCAGGGGATGATTCAGAACAGCAATGTCGGACACTTGACGGTACGAATGACCTGGTTTGTCACAGACCCGTACATGATATCACGGAAACCGCCGCTGCCGGGATGACGTCCCATGATCACCAGCTGAATATCCTGATCCTCGACGACTTTCAAAATCGCGGCGCCAGGGGTGCCCAGTTCAAGCAGCAGCTTCGGCTCAAAGCCTGCGTCACGAAATGGTTTGGCCAGTTTTTCAAGGATACGCTTTCCCGATTTTTCAGCAGCCTCGTAGGTCATGTTTTTCTGGATATCGGGGATCAGCCGCTGGACCAGGTGTACATCGACGACATGCAGCAAGAAAACTTCTCGCGGCAACAGATCCTTGTTTGCAATGACTGCGTCTATCGTATGCTGTGCCGTCGCCGACTCGTCTAGGGGGATCAATATCCGTGGGGTCATGTCAGTCTCCTGGAACTTTAGTCTTCGATATTTCAGCCGTAAACCAGGCGCGGCAGCCAGAGGACCAGATCAGCCCAGTAAGTCAGGACCAGCAGAACTGCGATCTGTATGAACACAAACGGCAGCACCGCTTTCGACACATAGACCAGATTGCGGTTGACGGCAGCGCCGGAGATATACAGGCTGACCCCGAGCGGTGGTGTGCAGTAGCCGATACCGAGGTTAATCGTCATCAGCAGACCGAAATGCATGGTGTCGATACCGAATGAAGCGAGCAGTGGCAGGAAGATCGGTGTCAAAATCAGGGTTGCGGAAATGATATCCATGAACATGCCGACAATCAGCAGCATGATATTAACCGCCATCAAAAAGACCCAGGGTGACTGGATCTGGCTGACAACAGCCGTTGCGATCTTGTTCGGGATCTGTTCAAAAGTCAGGTATTCACCGAAAACCGAAGCGCCGGCAACGATCACCAGCAGGGTTGCCGAGGTGGCAGCAGAGCTAACGATAATCTTCTTGATGTCCTGGAATTTCATGTCTTTGTGGATAAACATCTCGACAAAGAAGGCATAGAAGCAAGCAACCACGGCCGCCTCATTAGCGGTAAACATGCCGGTATAGATACCGCCGAAAATCAGCAGTGGCAGACACAGTGCCCAGATACTCTCTCTGAGGACCGCGACCACGCTTTTAAAATCCGGGCGTGGCATGGTTTTGTAGTTTTTGCGTTTGCAATAGAAGTAAGCGTACACACTCATCGCCACCATGATCATGATTCCCGGGATGAAGCCGGTCAGGAACAGGGCTTCAATCGGGTCATTGCTGACCATGGCATAGAGAATCATGGCTATCGAAGGCGGAATGATGATGCCCAGATTGGGTGCGGTGGTCATGATGCCGACCGAGAACTTTTCATCGTAGCCATTTTCGATCAATGCCGGGATCATGAACCCGCCGATGGCGACCACAGTAGCTACTGTCGAACCGGAGATTGCGCCGAAGAAACCACAGGCGAGTACCCCGGCCATGGCCAGTCCGCCGGGCAGGAAGCCGACCATGACGTTGGCGGTTTTGATCAGTTTCTGCACGATGGTACCGGTGGTCATGATATTGCCGCAGAGAATGAAGAACAGCACCACCACCAGGGCGAACTTGTCCATGCTGCGGTAGAGTACTTCAATGACGATCTGCGCATCGATACCGATCATGAAGACCAGGCCGACTGTTCCGGTGAAGAACAGAGCCATGAAAACAGGTACCGTCGTCGCCATCAGGCCAAGCAGTAATAACAGGATAATCAGGTAATTGGTGTCCATAGAAGTCCGGGCAAGTCAAACGGAGTGGCAAGCCATCCGTTTCAGCTGTTTGCCCCCTCCTTCCAGTCGTCATACATCACCATCAAGGTGCGCAGGAACATCATGACTCCCATCAAGGGCAGCACAGTATAAAAGTACCATTCGGGAATCTGCAGACTGGGAGTGCGGGCGTAGGTGTCCAGGTACATCATTTGCGTCATCGTTCCGCCCAGATAGATCATGATGACGGAGAATAGCAGCACAACCAGGTTGGAGAAGAAGGCCAGGGGCTTTTTAAGCCCCGGCAGCATCTGCGGAAGGGCATCAATACAGATAAGCGAACGGTTGCGAACCGCTACCACGCAGCCGATGTAGGTGGTGATGTAGATGGTCTTTCGCACCACCTCGTCCGACCAGTAGATGTTGACATCAGACGTCAACTTGCGCAGCAGCACATTGGCCATGGCGACCACCAGAGCGACACAGACAGCGAGCATCAGCGTCCAGTCCTCGAACAAGGTAAAGGTACGATCAACTTTATCAAAGACTCTTCTCAACATGCATTACCTTCCGACCAAAAGTTTGCCGGGGAGCGAGGCTCCCCGGCGCAATAAATATAATTGACCTCTACTTAAGTGTGGCGCGAACTTTATTCAGGTAATCCATTCCGATCTTCTCTCCCCAGCTGTCGTAAACCGGCTTGGCGTCCTTGATCAGCTGCGCCTTGTCTTCTGCTGATATGGAGATGAATTCAACGCCGTCTTCCTTGGCTTTGGCGATCTGATCATCATGCTGTTGTCTGGTCAGCATACGGGTCTTGGCACTCTCTTCCTCGATGACCTCGATGAAAATTTTCTGCAGGTCTTCCGGGAGTTTGTTGAACCATTTCTTGTTGACCAGGTGGACGAAGAGCCCTTGAGCGTAATTGAGCTCGGTAAAGTATTTGGCGATGGTGAACTTTTTGGTGATATTGCAGACAATCGCCGTATGATCGAGACCGTTGATGACACCGGTCTGCAGTGCCTGCGGGACGTCCGGCCAAGGCATTACGGTGAATTTCAGACCCCATGCATTGTACACGTCGATGTTGACCGGGGCTTCCGCGATACGGAAGTTAACGGTTTTGGCGTCTGCGAGGTTACGCACCGGAGTCGTGGTGGCCCAGCCATATTGGCCGTAATTGACGATGTCGGCAACCATCAGACCGGCGGATTGCACACTGTTGCTGTAGGGGCCCCAGAGCTCCGGGTCACCGCGGAACTGGTCAAGCTTGTCATAGGTGTCGACAACATAAGGCAGGTTGACGATGCCAAGTTCGTCGGCAATATTGGCCGAGGCCACTGAAGAGGACAGCATACCCTGGACCGCACCGATTTTCAACTTGGAGATGACATCTTTCTCGCCACCGAGCTGCGCCAGAGGGCGGTAATCGACATAGATGCGACCGTTGGATTTTTCCCAGAGAGAGTCGCGAATGTTATAGCCATTCGCAACGCCTTGAATAACCGGGTGAGAGATATTCGACAAAATGTAAGTGTACTCGGCCTTGGAATAGTCGAACTTGGTCGCCCAGTTGGCCAGTGGATCTTTTTTCTCTTCGGCAGCGAACAGGGGGCCAGCCATCAGACTGAGAGTCATCAGGGCAAGCAGAGGAAACACGACAAAGAATCTTTTCATTTCGGACCTCCTAACGGGTGGTTAACCTGCGCCACTTATTTGGCACAAGGCTTTGTGTGATCAACAACGATTCGTATACCAACAAGCTTGACTCACAATCAGAATAGCTTTGCCAAGCGTTTCAGTCAAGAAAGACCGGCGTTAAAAAATAA
Source organism: Desulfuromonadales bacterium (assembly GCA_014860225.1). Taxonomy (GTDB): domain Bacteria; phylum Desulfobacterota; class Desulfuromonadia; order Desulfuromonadales; family BM103; genus M0040. Next base: position 38,484 of record JACZKE010000052.1, on the reverse strand, counting down.
CAAGGTTTTGCCATTTTTAAGCCTTTTTAACGGGCACTTCCCTTTGATTGTTTTTTCATTAAGCACACCAATATAATACTGTTATTTTAAATCAAAGTCATTTGCATTCCACTCGGTCAGTCGATTCTCTCGCCACCGTTCAGGCTTCAAGCGCCTTGACCAGACTTCGCAAGGTCGAGTTGTATGGTGTGGCCACCCCCGCCCGTTCACCATATTCAATGATCTTGCCATTGATGTAATCAATTTCGGTTTGACGCTTTGCCTCAATATCCTGCAACATGGAGGGTTTGTGGTGCCCGGCGTCCCGGATATAGTTGAGACAATCGAGATAGTAATCCGGTCCGAGCATGAGTTCGTTGGCCCGTGCCACCTTGACTCCCTCTTTCAGCAAAGAGTCGACCAGGCCAGAAACAATCGGGTCGTTGATGACCTCGAACATGGTCTTGCCGGTAACGGCGCAGACCGCATTCATACAGGAGTTATTGACTGTCTTACTCCAGACCATGTTGCGGATCTGATCAGTATGATGCGTGTCGAGGCCGCAGTCGGTCAGGACCTGGCAGATTCCCTGTGCGGCCTGTTTTGAGCCCGGATCCAGCTCCTGCAGATAATGGGGGCGATGATGGAAGACCATCTTGACCTTTGCCGGCCCCTCCAGAATGCAACCGTAATTGACCACCGCGCGCATCACCTGTTTTCTCCCCAGCCGTTCGGCCAGGACCAGCTCGGTGTCGATGCCGTTCTGCCAGCTGACAACGTAGCGGCCTTCGTCAACAATACCTTCCAGTGCCGAGGTAATGATCGGCAGGGCTGTCGCCTTTACCGTGACGATTACGACATCCGGGGGATCAGAAGCCAGCTCATCGATCCGGGTCGTGGTCTTAACCACCCGCGCCTGAAAGTTATCTGTGCCCGAAATGAAGATTCCCGGATCCATGGCCGCCTCAAGAAGGCTCTGCTGGACATCGCAGAGGGTGACCTCGCAACCGCCCCTGGAAAGGAATGCGGCAACGATGCAACCGACCGGTCCGGCGCCGACCACAGCGAATTTCTTTGGTCTGTAATTATTGTCTTCCTGCATACCTGGACTCCCTGAGCATCAAGCGGGGGTTATTCTTGCCCCACCAGAATGCCGAACGATTTTGCGTCGAGGAGCTTTGCGCCGCTTTTCTCGAGGATTGTAATGGCCTGATCGATGGCGTTGAAATGAAAAACCATGACCGCTTTTTCCAGATTTGCGCCTGCGACTGCATACATGTACTCGACGTTGACCTTGGTCCCGAGAAACAAACCAAGAATTTCGGCCAGGCTACCGGGGGTATCTTCTATCTCAACGGCCACGACATCATCGACACGGGCCGGGATATACTTTTCCATGATGACGCCCCGGGCTTTGGCCAGGTCAGAGACCAGGATCCGCAGCACGCCGAAGTCATGGGTCGAATCGCAGATACAGTGGGCCCTGAGATTGATTCCTGCATCACCAAGCGCCCTGGTGACGTCGTGCAGTCGGCCCGGAGAATTTTCAAGGGGAATCGACAACTGTTTTAACTTCATGGCAAAGTTCCTTGCTCTGAATAATTCACAGAGAACTGTTCGAGTTACTTCGTGTCCGGACGAAAGCTACTTTGGCTCAAGAGCCTTGACCAATCCCCGGATCATGTTGTTGTAGGGGGTGGGTATACCGGCCTGCGCACCGTATTTGATAATTTTGCCATTGATGTAATCAACCTCGGTGCGGCGCTTCGCCTCAATGTCCTGCAGCATCGAAGGTTTGTGATTACCAGCATTTTTTATATAGTTGATGGCGTAGGGGTAATAGTTCGACCCCAGCGAGAACTCGTTGGTCCGCGCAACCGCGATCCCCTCCTTGATCAGTGTATCGACCAGATTGAAAGTGATCGGGTCGTTGATAATCTCAACCATGGTCATGCCGGTCACTGCGCAGATCGGATTCATGCAGGCGTTGAGGACCGTTTTTCGCCAGACCATATTCGCGATCTGATCGCTGTGCTGGGTATCAAGACCGCACTCCGTCAAAACCTTACAGATGCCGATGGCCGCAGTTTTCGACTCCGGGTCGAGTTCCTGCAGGTAGTGAGGGCGATGATGAAAGGCCAGACGGATGTGTGCCGGACCCAGAGGGACGCAGCCAAAATTAACCACCCCGCGCATAACCGTCTTGTTGCCAAGATGCTGGGCCAGTTCCAGCTCGGTGTCGATGCCATTCTGCCAGCTGATCACGTAGCGCCCTTCGCCGACAAAGCCCTCCAGAGCCGAGGCGATCAGCGGCAGAGCCGTGGCTTTGACGGTAATAAAAATGACATCGGGAGGGTCGATAAGCAGCTCATCAAGACGAGTTGTCGTGCGCGTCACTTTGACCTGCATGTTGTCGGCACCCTCAAGGATAATCCCCGGGTCCAGGGCAGGAGCAAGCAGCTCCGGGACAATATCGCATAGTGTGACGTCGTACCCTCCCCTGGCAAGGAAGGCCGCAACGATTCCTCCGACGGGACCAGCACCAATGACGGCAAATTTTTTCGGACAGTAGTTGGTTTCACCCATTTCAATTCTCTCCTTGAGTGGTCAGCCCGGACTTCAGGCAGGGTACTAGGCTGGACTCTCGAGAATCCCGAAGGATTCGGCATCAAGGATTTTGATTTCGTTCTCCTGCAGCAACCTGATTGCCAGGTCATTATCGCTGAAGCTGAACACCATGACGGCTTTCCCTGAAGAGGTTCCTGCCAGGGCGTACATGTAGTCGACATTAACTTTATTCTGCATCAGCACCTTGAGAATTTTAGCCAGGCTGCCGGGAGTATCGCTAATCTCTGCGGCAACCACATCGTCCACCCGCGCCGGGAGCTGTTTTTCCATAACGATCCTGCGCGCCCTGGCAACATCTGAAATCAGGATTCTCAGCACACCGAAGCCGGAAACGTCGCAGATTGAGAGTGACCTCAGGTTGAGGCCTGCGTCGCCAAAGGCCTGGGTGGCTTCATAGAGCCGGCCCGGCGCATTTTCCAGAAATATCGATATCTGCTTCAATGTCTGTTTCATGATGGACATCCTTTACTTTGTTCCGGTTTAACGACTATGTGAACCAATATGGTGGACCAAACCTGAAGATTAGAATCTTAACGCCCGTTCGCTGCGCTCACTCAAGACGCAAAGAGAAACAGGCTTTATTGTAAAATCAAAAACTTTGCGTCTTTCTTTCAAACTTTGCGCCTTTGCGTTTCGCTTTATCTTATAGTTTTTACCGTCCTGTCAGCAAAAGTTACGCCGCCGCACCGCCGGCCAGTGCCTTCAGGTTGACCTCGACCCCTTTGCCCTGCGAGAGCTGTTTGACGACTTCGGTAATAACCTCTTCCTTTAAAGGCAGATCTTTCATCACCGTGCCGACCATCACCATGTTGACTGCCTTGCCATTGCCGGCTTCCCGTGCAATGGAAAGGGCTTCGATCCCTTGAGCATTGGTGCAGGCTGCGGCAATCTGCTGCTCCACATCCTGTGGATAGACTGCCAATCCGGCGGCAACGGTGCTTGGGTTGATGGAGACCTTGTTGTAGACCAGACGGCCTCCAGGTTTCAGATAGTGAATGTAGCGCAAGGCTTCAAGGGGCTCGAATGAGATCAACAGATCGGCAGTTCCGGGCATGACTACCGGTGAATTGACCTGGTCGCCGATGCGCACAAAGCTGATTACGCTTCCGCCGCGCTGGGCCATGCCATGCACTTCGTTCTGCTTGACGTCCATGCCGCTGGCCAGAGCGCTTTCTGCCAAGACCTTGGACGCCATCAGGACACCCTGTCCACCGACTCCGGCAATAACAATATTAAAGATTTGCATTGTTTTCTCCCTCAAGCTCGTGCATCGCGTCGAATTTACACATCTGCTTGCAGACACCGCAGCCATTACAGACGTTGGGGTCGACTCGCACCTTTTGTTTCTCGCCGGTTGCGGTCAGACCGAGGGCCATACAGGCGACCTTGAGACAGGCCCGACAACCGGTGCATTTGTCCTGATCGACGATCATGGCCGGCTTGCGGATCTTGTAACGCAGGATGCAGGGGTTCCTGTCGATCAGCACGTAAGGCCCGGGAGTTGCAAGTCCTTTTTTAATCGCAGCTTCTGTCTCTTTGAGATCGTAGGCATTGAGTTCCACGACATTGTCGATGCCCAGCGCCTTGACCAACGGCACCATTTCGACCTGGCGTGCCGGGAATCCCTGCAGGGTCTTGCCGGTGCCGGGGTTTTCCTGGCCGCCGGTCATGCCGGTGGTGCGGTTATCCATGATGATGACCAGGGCGTTGCCGCCGTTGTAGGCCATGCTCATCAGGCCGGTCATCCCTGAATGGAAAAAGGTCGAGTCGCCGATCACGGCAACCGGTTTCTCGTCACGACCGGCGATGGCGTTGACCTTGGCCATGCCGTGGGCGGCGCTGATGCTGGCGCCCATGTCGATAACCGAATGCATGGCGCTCATCGGTGGCAGAGCCCCCAGGGTGTAACAGCCGATATCCCCGGACACGAAAACCTTGAGTTTGCTGAGGATGGTGAACAGGCCGCGGTGCGCGCAACTCGGGCAGAACACCGGCGGGCGCTGCGGCAGCCCGGCCACCGGACTTGGAGTCACGGCACCGGTTCCGCCGAGAGCTGCGCGCAGGATGTCTGCATTAATCTCACCGCAGAGCGGCAGCTTGTTCTTGCCGATCTCAACGTCGATGCCCATAGCCCTGATCTGCTCCTCAAAGATGGCATCCATCTCCTCGACGATCACCAGGCGCTTGACACTGCCGGCGAACTCACGAATCTTGCGCTCCGGCAGCGGATGTATCATGCCCAGTTTCAGGACCGATGCATCAGGACAGGCCTCACGAACATGCTGGTAAGCAACTCCGGAGGTGATAATGCCCAACTCGGCATCTCGCATCTCAATCCTGTTCAACGGAGTGGTTTCGGCAAATTCCTGCAGTTTGAGCAGGCGGGCCTCGACCTCAATATGCTTGAGCTTGCCGAAGTTGGGCAGCATCACGTATTTGGGGACATCCTTGACCCACTCGCCAATCTGCGGGGTGATTTTCTGCTGCGGGACGACTGCCCCTTTGGCATGCGAGATGCGCGTGGTGGTACGCAGCATCAGCGGTGTATCAAACTGTTCAGAAATCTCAAAACCGGCCCGGACCATGTCGTAGGCCTCTTGTGAGTCAGCGGGGTCAAGCATCGGCACCTTGGCAAACTTGGCGTAGTTGCGGCTATCCTGCTCATTTTGTGAGGAGTGCATCCCCGGATCGTCGGCGACCATCAGGATCAACCCGGCGTTGACGCCGGTGTAAGTCAGCGTCAGCAAAGCATCTGCGGCAACATTGACGCCGACATGCTTCATCGTCGAGAGAGCGCGCCCGCCTGCGATCGAAGCGCCGATCACAGATTCGAGGGCAACTTTTTCATTCGGGGCCCACTCGCAGTAGACTTCACCCAGTCGGGCAACCTCTTCAAGGGTTTCGGTGCTGGGTGTGCCGGGGTAGCCGGAGGCGAAGACACCACCGGAATCGCCGAAACCCAGGGCGATGGCTTCATTGCCGGAAATTATCTTTTTCATCTAAAATCTTCCTTTGTCGGATGGCTGCCGTGGAGGAGCCGGATTAAGAGTTACGTGCACAATCCAACTTATTTGGGCCGACGGTCTTCCACCCGCTTGGCCTTGCCTTCGCTGCGCGCAATGCTGCCGGGTGGGACCAGGTTGACGTCAACAGAGATGCCGATCACGTCTTTGATGTCCTGTTGCAGGTTGCGCTTTTTGCTGCGCACGGTCGCGACGTCTTCAAGGATGTCAAATTCATCACCCTTGAGGATATCGGCTGCCGCCTTGACCATAAATTCCTCAGTCACCTCAATCTTTAGCCGCAGGGAGTCCATCACGCCTTTGCGTTCAAGAATGATCATGTAGTGGGGTGAGACCCCTTCGCGCTTGAGAATAATCGATTCGATCTGCGATGGGAAGACGTTAACACCACGGATAATCATCATATCGTCGCTGCGTCCGGAGATCCGGTCCATCTTGACCATGTTCCTGCCGCAGATGCAGGTGCCGTAACGGAGGCGGGTGATGTCCCTGGTGCGGAAGCGTAACAGCGGCTGCCCCTGATTGGCAATGGTGGTAAAGACCAGTTCGCCGAGCTCGCCGGCGGGGAGCACTTCGCAAGTCTCCGGATCGATGATCTCTGGATAGAAGTAGTCTTCGTTGATGTGCAATCCACGTTGTGATTCAAGGCACTCGAAGGCAACTCCGGGACCGATAATCTCAGAGAGCCCGTAGATGTCGCAGGCTTTGATGCCAAACTTGTCCTGAATCTGGCGGCGCATCGTCTCGCTCCATGGTTCGGCGCCAAGCACGCCGACGCGGAGTTTGAGCTTGTGGAAGTTAATGCCCTGCTCCTCACCCGCTTCATGCAGATGCATCAGGAACGAGGGGGTAGAGGTGAGCACGGTGGTGCCGAAGTCCTCCATCAACATCAGCTGTCTCTGGGTATTGCCACCGGAGATCGGGATCACTGCCGCACCGACCCGGATCGCTCCGTAGTGGGCCCCCAGGCCGCCGGTAAACAGGCCGTAACCGTAGATATTCTGCACCACGTCTTTGCTGGTGATGCCGGCGGCAGTAAAGGCCCTCGCCATGACTTCCTTCCAGCTTTCCAGATCCTGGCGGGTATAGCCGACCACCACCGGCTTGCCGGTTGTGCCTGAAGTGGCGTGGTATTCGACGATCTGCTCCTGAGGAGCCGTGAAGAGCTTGAACGGGTAGTTGTCGCGAATGTCCTGTTTGGTGGTGAAGGGCAGCCTGCGGATGTCGTCCAGCGACTTGATATCCTTCGGCTGAACCCCCAACTCGTCGAGTTTCTTCCGGTAATGTGGATTTTTTTCATAGACGTAACTGACAGTCTTCTGCAGTCGACCGAGTTGAATGGCCTGCATCTCGCTGCGTCTACATGTCTCTTCTTTATTCCAGACCATCGTTTCACCTCTTCCTTTGTCTTCACCAACATTAAAAAAGTAAGAATAATAAATGTCTTTACCGGTTCCAGGACTACAGGTAGTGCAGCTCCCTGGCTTTCTCGGTGAATTCATCGCGGAACTGCGGGTGGGCAATGTTGATCAGTGCCTGGGTACGTTGGCGGATAGTCTTGCCGTAAAGTGCCGCTACGCCGAATTCGGTGACAATGTAGTGAACATGATTACGGCTGGTGACAACGCCCGCGCCCGGCTTGAGCATCGGCGCGATTTTGCTGACCACGGTGCCGTCCCGCAGTCGGGATGTGCTGGGCAGAGCAATAATCGGCACGCCGCCCTTGGAACGTGAGGAGCCATAGATGAAGTCCAACTGGCCGCCGACCGCCGAATGCATCTTCGTGCCGATGCTGTCGGCACAGACCTGACCGGTGAAATCGACTTCGATTGCCGAGTTGATCGCCACCATACGGTCATTCTGCGCCACAACAAAGGGGTCGTTGACATATTCGGTGCGGTGCAGTTCGACCAGTGGATTGTTGTCCACCCAATCATAGAGCCGTCTTGTTCCCAGGAGGAAACCGCAGATGATCTTGTTGGCATGCAGACTTTTACGCGCACCATTGACGACGCCTGCTTCGACCAGGTCGATTACTCCGTCCGAGATTAGCTCGGAATGAATGCCGAGGTCTTTTTTCTCAAACAGGAATTTCAGGACGGCGTTGGGGAGTGCCCCGATACCCAGCTGCATGGTTGCCCCGTCGGGGATCAGCCCGGCAATATGAGCTGCGATCTTTTCGACCACCCCCTGATCCGCATCATCTCCCATCGGCATTTCAAACAGCGGTGAATCGGAAGGTACGATGTAATGCATCTTGTCGATATGCATTGCTGTATCGCCCAGAGTCCTTGGCATCTGTTCGTTCACCTGTGCAATGACGATTCTGGCGACCTCTGCGGCTGAAATGGTGAGGCCCGATTCTGCACCCATGGAACAGAAACCATTTTCGTCCGGAGTTGAAACATGAATCAGTGCCACATCCAGGGGAAGATGTCCGTTTTTGAACAGCAAAGGGAATTCCGAGAGCATTACCGGGGTGAAATCAGCACGCCCCTGGTTGACGGCCTGACGGACGTTGGCGCTGATAAACATCGAGTTGATGCGCAGATGTCCCTCCATTTCAGGTGCGACATAGTCGGTCGGACAGATTGTCAGCGGATGGCAGATCTCAACACCCTGCAGCTCTGGCGCCCGTTTGACCAGGGCATTGAGCAACGGCAGCGGCACCGAAGCATTACCGGTCAGAAAGACCCGATCTCCAGATTTGATCGCCTTGACGGCCTCATCCGGGGTTGTGGTCCGTGAGCGAAAAGTCTCTTGCCAGGTGGTCCCGGTTTCTTCTTTTTGTATAAGCATTATATTTATCCCTTAGTTTCCAAGTTGAATGCGGATTCTACCGTCGACGGCAAAGGCTTTATCGGCAAAGGCCATGATCGGATTCAGGTCCATCTCCTGAATCATCGGCAGATCACCCAGCAGTTGCGAGACTCGTTGAATCAGTTCGACCACTGCCTGTTTGTCGATTCCCGCTTCGCCGCGAACACCGTCGAGCAATGCAGCAGTTTTAATCCCAGCGAGCATCTCTTCGGCCTCGACCCGGGTCACGGGAGCAACTTTGAAGATCACGTCCTTGAGGACTTCAACGTAGATGCCGCCGAGACCGAACATGACCAGATGTCCCAGTTCGCGTTCGGCACTTGCGCCGATAATCAGCTCACGCCCGCCGGGGAGAAATTTTTGCACCAGATAACCAAGTTCACCAAAGTGACCAAGGTGCTCCTGCATCTCCAAAACAGCGCTGCGCACTGATGCCGCGTCCTTGAGGTTGATGACGACCCCGCCCATATCGCTTTTGTGGTCGATCTCGGCGCAGTCGACTTTGACCACCACCGGATAACCGATCTCAGTGGCTGCGGCGACCGCCTGCTCGGCATTTTTAACAACCTGCCAGGGGGCAATCGGGATGCCGTAGGCTTCGAAGATCCTGTAGACTTCGTAGGCTGAAAGGACTTCACGCCCAGCTTGCCGGGCTTGTTCAAGGATTGCCCTGGCTTGATTCGCGTCAACGCCACTGAAGGTTTGCGGCTGGCCGATATTCCTTTTCAGAATACGTCCGTACTCAACCAGGGCGCCGAGGGCTCGAGCGGCATCGCCGGGGTTGGCATAGTAGGGCACCTCGCCCTCTTTGAGAATCGCCATAGTCTTCCGGTAGCGCTCCAGCTTGAGATTAGTCATGAAGTTGCAGACCAGCGGCTTGCGCCGCTGGCGGCTGACAGCAACTATTTCCCGGGCGACAGCATCGGTATCGGTAAAAGGCGCAGTGACAAAGTTGATGTAGATGCAGTCGATCTGTTCGTCATCCAACATGACATCGAGGGCAGCGCGGAATTGCGGGCCGCCGGCAGTGGCAACCACGTCGATAGGGTTTTCCAGGGCTGCCTGGGGAAACTGGGTTTCACGCAGGCGGGCGATCGACGCCTCGCAAAGTTTCGGCACCTCAAGATTGAAATCGATCAGCACGTCAGTGGCGATAACCGCCGGTCCACCGGTGTTGGTGATGATACCGACCCGGTTGCCGCTCGGGATCGGTTGACTGGAAAAAGCCATCGCCGCGCGCACCATCTCGCCTTCGTCATGGAACGGCAGGACACCGATCTTCTCGAAAATCAGCTCAGTAGCGATATCGACCCCGGCCAGTGAACCGGTATGTGATGAGGCTGCCTTGGCGCCCTCTTCCGTGCGGCCGGCTTTCATGGCCAGAATCGGTTTTTTCGCCGTCACCTCGCGGGCCACCTCAAGGAATTCGCGCGGCTTGTCGAAGCCTTCGGTATAGAGAATGATCGCTTTGGTTTTCTCATCCTCGCCATAATACTGGATGATTTCCGGAATCGATACATCGCAGGCGTTGCCATTGGATGCGTAGAGGCGCTGACCGATATCAAGATCGTCAAGGACCTGCATGATCAGCGCACCGACGCCGCCGCTTAAAGCCACGACCGAAATGCTGCCCGGCTTGGGGAAGGTGAATGTGAAGTTGCAGTAGGCGTTCAATTCCGGGTCGGAGTTGATGATCCCCTGACAGTTGGGTCCGAACACCCGAATACCGTATTTGCGGGCATTGGCCAGGAACTCTTCCTGCAGCCTGATACCCTCATCACCCATTTCACTGAAACCGGCAGAGTTGATAATGACTGCCTTGACCCCTTTTTGGCCGCACTCCTCAATTGCCTGGGGGACAAACTGGCTGGGGATTATGATGTGCGCCAGATCGACTTCGCCGGGGATGTCCGCAATGGTCGGATAGGATTTGAGTCCGCAGACCTCGTCGGCCTTGGCGTTGACGGGATAGATCTCCCCCTTGTAGCCGTAGGTCTGCAGGTTTCTGATGATGACATTGCCGATGGAGAGCTCTTTGGTCGAGGCACCGATCAGGGCAACCGCTTTTGGCTTGAACAGGGCGTCCAACATCTTATTTTCTCTCCTCAAGTTGCTCAATAAAGGCTTCTACGTTGGTCCGGGTCTGTTCATCGGAGACACAACGCAAATCGTTGAGATCTCCGGAGATTACCAGACTCGGGATACCGGTCTCCTGCTCCAGGCGCTGTGGCATGCCGTAGCGACTGTTGGAATTGCAGGGGCAGGTTTTGGCGTCGTGATAGATGATGCCGTCGATGTGGAATTTCTCCAGCATCGCTTTAATGTACTGTTCTTTGTAGGTGTCGGAGCGGACGATAAATAGTCCAAGATAGGCTTTGGCCATGCTGCGGATCGGATCCTCGGCATCGAAGTCGGGGAAGATCCAGCTGCTGCAGTAGGTGGAAACCAGGACGCTGGCCTGCAGATCGGCGAACAACTCGGAATGTTGGCGCAGGCGACCCCATACCGGCATTCCTTCCCAGTAGATACGATACTTTTCATTATCAACCGCACCCACCTTGTCGGCCATCCTCTGCCTGAGTTCCTCGAGCAGTTGCTGGTAATAATCGACCGCTTGCCGGGTCCCGCGCAACACAACCGCCGGCCCCATGTGAATGGTGCCGTCGAAGAAGGTGAGAGGAGCCGGGGCAGCCGTCGCGGTCTCCAGTACCTGACGCCAGAGTTCGGTGCATTCCCGCGAGAGAGCTACGGTTTCACGCAGTCGTTGCAGATCCAGTTTCTGCCCGGAAATTTCTTCCAGGGTGGGGATCAGTGCTTCGATCTGCCGGGTGACGTCGTCTATCAGGATTTCGGTAACGTCGGTGAAATTCTTTGGCGAAGTGATACCGATGCAGGGGACTTTCAGTTCCCTTGCGTACCATGAGAACCAGTCCTGGACGTCACGACATTGGTTGGTGTTGTACACCAGTACGTCGGGACGGGGCGGAGCGTCGATCCCCGGGTAGGCCTTGGACAGGGGCGAGACTTTTTTCAGGTACGCGCCGATATCGGCGGTCAGGTATGAGCAGATATCAGGTGAATAGCCGATGGTATTGGCCTCGGGGATCAATTCGGTGGCCATGCGTGTCGCGCCGAGCATGGCTGCATGATTCTCCGGAAAGTGTACGGCAAAACCCATCGCCCTGAGCAGTTCTGCCGGTCCGACACTGGTGCACCAGGCGACCTTGCGGGTTTCCGATTTAGCCGCGTCATTCAAATCATAGAAGTAGTCGGACATGATTTTCATCATCTGTCCGGTTGATTCGATCTTCTTTCTTTGCGGTTGTTGCGCTTGTGCCATGTTAACTCCTTGAACATCTTGTCTAGCAGCCGGCTCATGGATAGTCCGACAGGCTGCTAGTCGGTCTCAAATGTCCTTTTCGCTTACCAGGACGGCGTTTGCCGCTTCCAGTGCGTAGAGGGCTGCGCCATGGGCGCCGGTGAACTGGGGAAACTCCGGAAGCAGCACCGGACGGCCAATCAGTTCCGCGGCCATCTCCACCAGGTAAGGGTTATGGGCAACCACACCACCACTCAAGACCACTTTTTCGGTCAAAGAATCCATCTCCAGCACCCGCTGGATCATCGAGTAGAAGATCCCCTTGATGATGTCAGCAACCGGTTTGCCGTGACGGATGTTTTCTAAAACCTCAGTGGCCGAGAAAACCGTGCAGTAACTGCCGAGCTTGATCGTCTCTGTTGCCTGCCGGGCCAGATTGTTCATTTCTTCAAGCGGGATATCGAGGCGGGCCGACATCTCCTCGAGAAAAGCTCCGGTACCTGCAGCACATTTGCGATTCATCTTAAAGCTGTCGCGGCGCCCCTCAGCATCAATCTTGATTATCTTGTTGTCCTGACCGCCGATGTCGATAATGGTGATCGCTCCGGTAAAGCTGAAGTGACAGCCTTTAGCATGGCAGCCGATTTCGGTTTTGCATTTATCAGTAACAAAGGCGACGTTGTTGCGGCCGTAACCGGTGGCGACGGCATCGACGATGTCACTCCGACTTGCCCCTGCCTGTTGCAGCGAGTCATCCAGACAGAGAGCTGCAGTCGCGGCAAAATCGATTCCCGATTTTTTGACAGCATGGCCAAGCAGCGCTCCGTGCCGGTCGATAACCGCCACCTTGGTGCGAGATGCTCCCATGTCAAGTCCAACATATACCGGCTGTGCCATGCTTTCCTCAGTTTCCATCGGGTGAGCGGGACATGTCTGAGCCCCTGCCGTTAAGTTTTCAGTACCGGGATGTTTCCGCTTCAATCGTTCTGACCAGATTGACCAGCCGGGGCCCTATGTCGTCTTCAAGCATGTGCTGGCGCAGCACGAACGACGGCGCAGCACAGTTGAAAGTCAACAGCCGACTGCCGGCGATCGGCAACATCGGAACGCCAACTGCGTTAACATCGCTGCGCCAGTCGCCAATCGACAGGCAGAAACCGCGATCGCGATAGTCTCGCAAAGCCTGTTCGATACCGGCTTTATGCTTCGGCCAGTGGGCTGGATCCTTTTGGCGGATGTTTTCCATAAGCTTTTCCCGTTCACTTACCGGCAGTCCACAAAGCATGGCTCTACCCATAGCGGTTGTAGCGATAGGCATCCGGGTGCCCGGCTCACGGCGCAAGGAGACGGTAGCATCAGTACTATGCCGCCCATCAAGGTAGATCATGCCGAGACGATCGCGGGTGGCGACCGAAACCACGGTGTGCGAATAATTAGCCAGTTCCTGCATCAGGGGACGGGCGATCTTTAGCACATCCATGTTAGTGAGCAACGAAAACCCGAGGGAGAGAACCCCGGTGCCAAGCTGATATTTTCCGAGCTTTTCATCATGATAGAGGTAGCCCATACGGGTCAGGGTGTATGTCAGTCGGGAAACGGTCGGTTTCGGCAACCCGGTGCGCTCGGCGATATCCTGATTACCCAGGTGACGATCTCTGGGTTTAAAGCAGCGCAGCACTTCCAGACCACGGGCCAGGGCAGTCACAAATTGACGGTCCTTGTTGTCTTCCAGGAGATCGAGTCCGTCCATCGCGATCAGCGCTGCCTTGCTGCCTTTATAATTTAATGCCGCATTTTCACTCATAAACTTCATTCTCCAGACTGGACAGGGCCAACGAAAACTGCGCCCAAAAGATTCAGCCCGTTTACAGGTTCTTGCAGGTGAGGGCTGCTCTTGCTTTTAATCTCTATAGAAAGTGGGGCGTTTTGTCAAGTCATAAAACAACGTTTCCTTGAAAGCAAGTTCCGCATTGCGAAACATAGGCAAGCAAGTCCTTCATGAGATATGGCCCGTAAGTATTATTTACGTACCCACATAAATAGGGGGATGAACCCATAAAGCATTATATATACTTATATTATGAGTATTGAAATAAGCATGGCCAAGTTTTCCGAAGAAAAATATTTACAAACGGCGCGTTGTCAGATAGGATTTACAAAACGAAAACAGGTTTCGCAATGCGAAATACCAAACAAGCAACAGAACATTGTTAGAGCAGGCTTAAACAGCTCTTGCGTGCATTGCATAAATGCTCTCCGGAACGCACAGCTTTTGACAACACTTTATAAAAGAGGACAAGCGAATGAAACCGATTACAACTGTAGGCGTCGTCGGCGCCGGTACCATGGGCTCAGCAATTGCCCAGCACTTTGCCATGAAGGGTCTGTCTGTCATTCTTGTTGACCAGAAGCAGGAATTTCTGGACAGGGGACTCGGCTATATACGCGAGTCTTTGGGCGAGGCATTGCAGCGCGGATTGATCGATCAACAGGCCTTTGACCAGATCCTTGGCCGTTTGCACTGCACTACCGAGAAAGCAGAACTGGCCAGGGCCGACTTGGTGGTCGAAGCGATTTTCGAAAACCTTGAGGTCAAAAAAGGCCTGTTCGCTGAGTTGGAGAAGTTGGTGAGTGCTGAATGCATTCTTGCCAGCAACACATCCTCTTTCCTGATCAGCGAAATCGCAGCCGGGCTGAAGACCCCTGAGCGGGTTGTCGGTGTTCACTATTTCTACCATGCAGCCAAGAACAAACTGGTCGAGCTGATTCCCGGCAAAAAATCAGCACCCGAGATCGTCACTGCTCTGGAAAATTTCTACACCTATTATGACAAGACCCCGATTGTGGTTAAAGATGCTCCGGGGTTTGCCGTCAACCGCTTCTTCGTCCCCTGGTTGAATGAAGCGGCCCGCCTCTATGAGGAAGGTTGCGGCAGCATCGCCTTTATCGACCAGGTCGCCTGCGAGGTTTTCGGTGTCGGCATGGGGCCTTTCGCCTTGATGAACGCCACCGGTGTGCCAATCGCCATGCATGCCGCTGAAGGCCTGGCCAGTGAACTCGGCGACTTTTACGCCCCGGCAAAGATTCTTTGCCGGCAGGTTGAGAGCAAGCAGGACTGGGACGTTAAAGATATCGGACACCTGAACAACGGTTCTGATCAGACTGACGTCGTCACCAGACGCCTGGTCGGTGCCAGCCTCGGGGTTGCTGCGCAGATGGTCAGCGAAGGAGTGGTCGATGCAACAGCGACTGACCTGGGCGCTCGCGCTGGCTTGCGCTGGCCGATGGGCCCCTTCGAGCTGCTTGAAAAGCTCGGGGCTGCGAAGGTCAAAGCGATGGTTGAGAGCGTTTTCTCCGCCTGGGGTCTGCCGTTGCCGGCCTGCCTGGCGGATGCATCCCAAGCGCAAAAGCTGCGTCTCGATTGGGTGACTACTGAAATCATCGGCGAAACCGGCTTTATCATTTTCAATCTCCCTGACCGTATGAACCCTCTCGGCGAGCAGGTGATGAACCAGCTCGATCACTGCGTTGATGAACTCAACGCCCGCACCGACATCAGGAAAATCTTTATTCACGGCAAGGGCAAAGCCTTTATTGCCGGTGCCGACATCAAGTTCTTCGTCGATGCCATGGCCTCTGACGACCTGCAACGCATCCAGACCTTTACCGAGTTCGGCCAGCAGGTGCTGAACAAGATCAGCGCTTCCGACAAGGTCACCTACGCCTATCTCGATGGCCTGGCGCTAGGCGGCGGCCTGGAGTTGGCCCTGGCCTGCGATTATCGCATCGGTACGCGCAAATCGACTCTGGCCTTCCCGGAGACCGGCATCGGCATTTACCCGGGCCTCGGTGGCACCCAACGCACCAGTCGCCTGATCGGTATTGCCCGCGCCAAACAGCTGATCGCCACCGGTCAGTTTATCAATGCGAAACGAGCCTACGCCTACGGCCTGATCGATGCCATCATCGAACCGGTTTTAGACTGGCGCGAATTGGCAGAAGTGTCCCTTGACAAAGCCCAGGCCGGTCGCGAAGCAGAAACCGCCGAAGAACTTGCCTTTGCAGAATTTAACGGCGAGCTCAGCCACCCGTTGCTGAGCCGCGAAGGCTCTGAGAAACTTGCCAAAACCTTAAGTCGAAAGGCGCCGGTTGCGTTAAAAACCGCAATGGACCTGATCGACCAGGGATTTGCTATGGACCTTCAGGACGGCCTGCAGTTGGAACTAAATGCCTTGAAAATTATCTTCGCCACCCAGGACGCCCAGACTGGGTTATCCAGCATTCTCAGCGGCCAGAAACCGAACTATACCGGTAAATAAAGGAGTCAATCATGAAAGCAAGCGTAAAAGGGTTTCACGATAAACAACTCGGTAGCGGTGCCCTTTTTGAAGATATCTACCTGCTCGAAGGGAAACGCACCCCGTTCGGTAAATACACCGGCAGCCTCTCGACGGTTTCACCGACAGACCTGGGGATTCTCGCCAGCCGTGCGGCGATTGAAGCCTCCGGCGTGCCGGCCAGCGATATTGATCAGACCATCACTGCCAATATCGGCCAAGCCAGCGCCGATTGCTTTTTTCTCCCCCGGCATATCGCACTCTACAGCGGTGCGCCGCTGGCAAGCACTGCCCTGTTGACCCAGCGTATCTGTGGCTCGGGAATGGAGTTGCTGGGACAGGCGGCCGAGCAGATCGCCCTCGGTAAGGCTAACCTGGTCCTTGGCTGCGGCACCGACGTTATGAGCCGCTTCCCTCTCGCCTCCTACTCCGCCCGTCAGGGCTTTCAGCTGGGCCGGCCCGAGTTTATCGACCTGCTCTGGGAAGCCCTCAACGATACTGCCGCAGTCCCCATGGGCAACACGGCCGACAACCTGGCCAAACAATACAAGCTCTCACGGGAGGAAGTAGACGCTTTTGCCATGCGCAGCCAACTGCGCTATGCCAATGCCCGGGAAGCCGGCTTTTTCGAACAGGAGATCGTTCCGGTCGCCGCCAAGGGCATTCTGGAGATGGCTGATTACAAGCCACGCAAATATCGTCTGAACAGCCGTGAGTCCGTAGCAGCCGATGAACATCCGCGACAAGCGACCATGGAACAGATGGCCAAGCTGCCCTATGTTTTCAGTAAAGAGGGTCCGACCACGGCCGGCAGCGCATCGGGTATCGTCGATGGCGCAGCCGCCATGATGGTTGCCTCGGGTGACTACGTCCGCGCAAACGGTCTCAAACCTCTCGGTAAACTCCGCGGCTTCGCTTCTGCCGGGGTACAACCTGACATCATGGGGATCGGCCCGGTTCCGTCAATCCGTCTGCTGCTTGCCCGGATGGGACTAGGCAACAACGATATTGATTGCTTTGAAATCAATGAAGCCTTTTCAGCCCAGTGCCTCGCCGTTGCCAGAGAACTGGACCTCGATCAGGACAAACTTAATATCAACGGCGGTGCCATCGCCATCGGCCACCCCCTCGGCGCCACCGGCGTGCGCCTGGCCCTGACCTGCCTGAAAACTCTGCAACGCGACAACAAACAATTGGGAATCGCCTCCGCCTGTATCGGTGGCGGGCAAGGGATTGCCATGGTTGTGGAGGCCTGCTAATGGATAAAGCGGCGCAGGAGACCCGGAATCGGGTGATCGTGATTACCGGTGCAGGGCAAGGGATCGGTGCCGCCATCACCAGGCGCTTCGCCTGTCAGGGAGCAAGGTTGGCCCTGGTTGATGTCAACGCTGAGCATTTGCGCCAACTGGCAGCCAGTCTCGAAGGCACAGGCTGCGAGATTTTACCGATCATCGCCGACGTTGCCAGCAAAGAGCAGGTGCTCCGGCTGTTTGAACAGGTCAAGGAAGCGTTTGGCGGCATTGATGTGCTGGTCAACAACGCCGGCATCATCCGTGACAATCTGATCAGCAACATTTCCGAGCAGGACTGGGATCAGGTTCTGGATGTCAATCTGAAAGGAGCTTTTCTCTGCTGCCAGGCAGTCTTTCCGACGCTGAAAAGTCAACGGTCGGGGAAAATCGTCAATATTGTCTCACGTGCCTGGCTCGGCAGCATCGGCCAGGCCAATTATACCGCCAGCAAGGGGGGACTGGTCAGTCTGACCCGTTCCCTGGCTCTCGAATTCGCGCGTTTCCAGATCAACGTCAATGCGGTTGCGCCGGGGGCAATCGATTCACCGATGACCCAGGGGATGTCAGCCGAGGGCCGCGAGCGACTGATCCGCATGCAGCCGACCGGCAAGATGGGCAAGGTCGAAGATATTGCGGCTGCAGTGGCCTTTCTGGCTTCGGACGATGCCGAATTTATTACCGGCCAGGTCTTGCATGTCGACGGCGGCAAGAGCTGCGGCCTGCTCTCGTTGTAATCCATTACAGGGGCACGGCACGCCGTGCCCCTACGTTGTTTAATTTTACTAAAGAGGAACAATGAACGCTTATCTGGTCGAAGCCAAACGGACTGCCATCGGCAGGGCCCATCCCGAGAAAGGGCTGTTCAGCGCAGTGCGCGCAGACGAAATGCTTGCAGCTTTGATGAACGGACTGCTCGGAGGACTGGCGACGGGCGAAGCGCTCACCGCGGCCATCGATGATATCTATATCGGCTGCGTCGGTCAGCATCTGGAACAGGGCAAGAATATCGCCCGGCTCTCTGCGCTGCTGGCCGGTCTGCCTGCAGAAGTTCCCGGGACAACCATTAATCGCCTCTGCGCTTCCAGCCTGCAGGCCTTTAATTTTGCCGCCTCCACAATTGCCGCCGGCAACGCCGACCTGTTGCTGGCCGGCGGTGTCGAGCACATGAGCCATGTGCCGATGACGGCCGCTCTCAATTACAACCAGATGCTGCTCGATCGCTATGAGTTCCCTTTCACCAACATGGGCTTGACCGCGGAAAAGGTCGCGAAGAACTACGGGATCAGCCGTATCGTGCAGGACGAGTTCGCCGTAGAGAGCCATCGCCGCGTGGTGGCCGCTCAGCAGGCGGGTCATTTTGCCAGGGAGATCCTGCCGATTCCAGCCGGCGACTCGCTCGCTGAGCATGACCAGTCACCGCGCCCCGGCACCAGCCTTGCCAGCCTCGGTGACCTGAAAACGATCTTCATGGAAAACGGAACCGTTACGGCGGGGAACAGTTCGCCTTTGAATGACGGTGCCAGCCTGACCCTGCTTGCCTCTGCGGCCGCCTGCGAGCGCTTTGCGCTGCAACGCCGAGCCAGGGTGGTTGATTTTGCCGTTGTTGGACTCGATCCATGCCAGATGGGTATGGGGCCGGTTCCGGCGATTCGCCAGCTGCTGCGGAAGACCCATCTCACGGTAGCCGACATCGACCTGTTTGAATTAAACGAAGCTTTTGCCAGTCAGGCTGTCGCCTGTGTCAACGAATTGCGTCTGCCGCATGAGAAGGTCAATCCCTGGGGAGGAGCTATCGCTCTCGGTCATCCGCTGGGGTGTACCGGAACCCGCCTGATTACAACCCTGCTCAACGGTCTTGAGACCGCTGGGGGCAGGTACGGAATCGCCTCTCTCTGCATCGGCCATGGACAGGGGATGGCGACCCTGATCGAGAGGTTATAAAGACCGAACATGAAACAGCGCGCCGAGGTCGAATTTGAAGTTCGCTACGCCGAAACCGACCAGATGGGGATCGTCCATCACGCCAACTATCTGATCTGGTTCGAACTGGCCCGCACCCGCTTCTGTACCGAGGCGGGTAAACCCTATCCACAGATTGAGGCGCTCGGCTATTTCATGATCATTACCCAGGCACAGCAGGATTACCGCCTGGCTGCGCACTACGGTGATACGGTCAGAGTTGCTTGCTGGCTCGACTGGGTAGCGAGCCGCAGTCTGCAATTCGGTTATCGGGTCACGCGCGACGACCAGCTTCTGACAACAGGTTACACCAGGCATCTCTGGGTCCATCGCGAATCGCGGCGACCCTGCAGTATGCCGGAGAGCCTGCGTGCAACTTTTCTTGAGATTGCTGAACAGACCACATTTAAAGGCCCTGAAAAGAACAGACCTGAATCTGATTCAAAGGAGAAAATGTTATGTCCTTAAATGCTTACCGTTGGATGATGAATGGCGTCAATGAGCCGATGACGCGCCAGGAGTTTGTCGCTGAGCCGGCTGCGGACGAGGTTGTGGTCGAGGTCGCTGGATGCGGCGTTTGCCATACCGACCTGGGTTTCTATTACGATGGCGTCCGCACCAATTCGCCACTGCCTCTCGCCCTGGGACATGAGATCAGCGGCCGGGTGGTTGACACCGGAACGGGTGACGATGACTGGCTCGGCAGGGCAGTGATCATCCCGGCGGTGATCCCCTGCGGAGAGTGCGATCTCTGCAAGCGCGGCAAGGGCACCATCTGTCGCAACCAGAAGATGCCGGGCAACGACATTCAGGGTGGTTTTGCCAGTCATATCGTCGTGCCGTCCCGTGGTCTTTGCCCGGTTGATGAACAACGCTTGGCAGCTGCCGGGCTGGAGCTTGCCGATGTCTCGGTGGTGGCTGATGCAGTGACCACTCCCTACCAGGCGGTCTATCAAGCCGGTGTCACCCCGGGCAGCCTGGCCATTGTCATTGGCGTCGGCGGCGTCGGCGGTTATTGTGTGCAGATGGCCAAGGCCTTTGGAGCCACTGTGGTGGCCATCGATATTGATCAAGCCAAGCTGGATGCCATCTCCGAGCATGGCGCAGCCATTACCTTCAATGCCCGGGAAATCAGCGGTCGTGACCTGAAAAAAGCTATCAGCGCTTTCGCTAAAGAGCATGGTCTGCCGAGTACCGAGTGGTTCATCTTCGAATGTTCCGGCAGCAAGCCTGGCCAGGAATCCGCTTACGGCCTGATGGTGCATGGCGCCACCCTGAGCGTGGTCGGCTTCACTATGGACAAGGTGGAAATCCGTCTCTCCAATCTGATGGCCTTCCATGCGCGCGCTCTGGGCAACTGGGGCTGCCTGCCGGAGTACTATCCGGCTGCGCTTGATCTGGTGCTGGACGGCAAGGTTGATCTCAAAGATTTTGTAGAGAAGAAGCCTCTCAGCGAGATCAACAGTGTGTTCGCGGCCGTCCATGACCACAAAATGACGCGGCGCGCCATCTTGGTTCCCGGCGCTTGATTCCTTGCAGGGTTGATGTGCAGAAGATTGGAGATTCAAGACTCAAGATTCAAGATTAACGCCCGTTCGCTGACGCTCACTCAAGACGCAAAGGAAAGCCGGGCAAGACGCGAAGAAAACCGATTGCCTGGTTTTTAAAAAACCAAAAAACTTTGCGTCTTTCTTTATGTCTTAGCGTTGCGCTTGAACTTTTAACGTTTCACTTTTCACTCATATAGGAGACTTACCCATGGCGACAACCGAACAGATTTTTACCGCAACCGCCCCTGCCCATCTTATCGATCATAATCTGATCGACAAGGACGTCGAAAGCCTCTGTGACGGCATGGTTCAATATGAAAAGCGTCCGGCCAGACGTCGTGACGGTTCCGTGGCTGAAGGGCTCTATAACGCCTGGATTATTTTCAATAATCCCAAACAGTTCAACTCCTATACGACTGACATGGTCAAGGCAACCATCCTCGCCTTCCGCCGCGCTTCGGTTGATCGTGCAGTCAACGCCGTAGTCTTTACTGCGGTGGGTGAGAAGGCCTTCTGTACCGGCGGCAACACCAAGGAGTATGCCGAGTACTATGCTGGCAATCCGCAGGAGTACCGCCAGTACATGCGTTTGTTCAACGACATGGTATCGGCGATCCTCGGCTGCGACAAGCCGGTGGTCTGCCGGGTGAACGGCATGCGCATCGGTGGCGGCCAGGAGATCGGCATGGCCTGCGATTTCACCATCGCCCAGGATCTCGCCAACTTCGGCCAGGCCGGCCCCAAGCACGGCTCAGCGGCGATCGGCGGTGCTACAGATTTCCTGCCGGTGATGATCGGCTGCGAGCAGGCGATGATCTCCGGGACTCTCTGCGAGCCCTTTTCGGCCCATAAGGCCGCCCGTCTCGGCATCATCGCCGACGTGGTTCCGGCCCTGAAGATCGATGGCAAGTTTGTTGCCAACCCGACCGTAATCACTGATCGCATGTTCGACGAATACGGCCGGATCATTCACGGAGATTTCAAAACCGGCGAAGCCTTCAAGGAAGGCCGCGACCGGCTTAAGGACGGTGAGATCGATCTGAGCATGCTTGACGAAAAAGTCGAGGAACTCTGTGCCAAGCTGATCGAGACCTTCCCCGAATGCATGACCAAAAGCCTCGAAGAATTGCGCAAGCCGAAGCTTGAAGCATGGAATAAAAACAAAGAGAATTCTCGCGCCTGGCTGGCGCTCAACATGATGAACGAAGCACGCACCGGTTTCCGGGCTTTCAACGAAGGCAACAAGGAGACCGGCCGCGAAATCGATTTCGTTAAGCTGCGCCAGGGTCTGGCCAAGGGCGTGCCCTGGACCGAGGAATTGATCGACAGCCTGATGCCGGGCAAGGAGGCTTGAGATGAGTGAGAGTCCACTGAAAGTCTGGCTCGATCGTGATGGTACCCTGCTGCGTCTGCGCCTGGCGCGACCCAAGGCCAACATCGTCGACGCCGCCATGATCGCCGCCCTCGACGCCGCTTTGGCCGAATACCGGGAGACCAGAGAGCTGCGTGCAGTCCTGCTTGACCATGAGGGTCCGCATTTCAGTTTTGGCGCCAGCGTCGATGAACATCTGCCCGGTCAATGTGCTGAGATGCTCAAGGCGTTGCACGCCCTGGTGCGCAGCATGCTCAACTTCCCGCTACCGTTACTGGTGGCAATCAAAGGGCAGTGCCTCGGCGGCGGTTTGGAAGTTGCAGCCGCCGGCAGCATGCTGTTTGCCGCAGCGGATGCCAAGCTCGGCCAACCGGAAATCAAGCTGGCGGTCTTTGCGCCGGCGGCCAGCTGCCTGCTCCCCGAACGGATCGGCCAGGCCAGAGCCGAAGACCTGTTGCTCTCCGGGCGCAGCATGGGCGCCGAAGAGGCCCTGGCAACAGGCCTGGTCGACAGCGTCAGCGAAGATCCGGAAGCGGCGGCCCTGGTCTATTTCGACCAGAATCTGGCGACCAGCAGTGCCAGCACCCTGCGCTTTGCGGTCCTGGCCGCACGCCAGGAGTATCGACAGCGCGTCATCGCCAAGCTTGAGCGGGTGGAAGACCTTTACCTGTCGGAATTGATGACGACCCACGACGCCGTTGAAGGCTTGACGGCTTTTCTGGAAAAACGGCCGGCCAGCTGGGAGAATCGTTGAGGTGCGATGAACAAAACTGACAGCCAGGAGATTATAGACGTTCACTGCCACTGCTTTGCCGGGCCGGGACAGACAGATCTGGTTTCATCCGGTCTTGCCAGGTTGCGCCAGGCCGGCGTCCGCCACATGGCTGTTATGGGGCTGGTGAATACCGGCCTCGGTGTTCAGGATATCGGAAAGCTCATTCCAGAGGGATTTGACAACCTCGGCGATCCGCTTTTCTATGAGGCTGACGATCTCCTGAAGTTTAACCGGGAGAGTGCCGGCATGCTGTTTCCCATGGTTGATACGCGCTGCCTGGATGGTGACGTGCCGGGCCTGCTGCAGCATTATGTCAAGCTCGGTTTCCGGGGCATCAAGGGGCTCTACCTGGCCGATGACGGCAACGACCTGAATGTCGCCAGCATCCCGGAGACCTTCGGCATCAGCCTGCAGCAGTATCAGCAGCGCGAGTGGCAGATCTTCGCTTTTGCCGAAGCCAACGACCTGCCGGTCGTGTACCACATGGATGCCAGCCGTTACTGCGATGTGATGCAGGCCATCCTCGATGATTTTCCCCGCTTGCGCATCAACTTCCCCCATTTCGGCATCGGCCGCAAAGCGTTCCGCAAGGTTCTCGACCGTAATGACAACGTCTACACCGATATCGCATTCATGGCGCCACACATCCGCAACAACCCCGAGAGCTATCGTGATTTTATCGGTTACTATCCGGATCGGGTCTGTTTCGGCTCTGACGCCCTTCTCTACCAGCCAGAGATCGTTCTTGAATACATCGAACTGGTGAAGTCGCTGAAGATGCCGGATGAGCTTGAAGCCAGGGTGCTTGCAGGAAACCCACGCCGGTTCCTGGGACTGGGGCAAGGGGTATAGAGATGAAAGACCACACAGTTATTGTAGACAGAGACGAAGAGACGTTAGCGTTGCATTTCGCACCGGTATTTAATGTCGCGGTTCCCTTTATTGACCGTCACTGTAGTGAAGGCCGTGCAGAAAAGGTGGCAATCCGCACCAACCAGGGCGATGAAGTCAGTTACCGCCTTCTCGCGGAGAACGTGAACCGTTGCGGGAATGCGTTGCTGGCTCTCGGCCTTGTACGGGGTGACCGTGTCATTCTGATTGTCAAGGACTGTGCAGAATTTTTTTACGTTTTCTGGGGCGCGATCAAGGCCGGCCTGATCCCGGTGCCGATCAATACCTTGCTGCGTGCCAAGGACTATGCCTACATTCTTGCCGACTCCGGATGCAAAGCGATGATCTACTCTCCGGAATATACCATCGAGGTGCAGGAGGCTCTGGCGCAACTTGAACCGCGCCTGGCACACAGCATCTGTGTCGAAGGTGGCAATAACAGTCTTCGGACCTTGATATCCAAGTCGTCCGCCAAGCTCGAGCCAGTGGCAGCGGCTGCCGGGGACGACTGTTTCTGGCTCTACTCGTCGGGATCGACCGGCAGCCCTAAAGGGGCGGTACACCGCCATCGGGACATGGTCGTATCAAGTCAGTTTTATGGCATCGAGATTCTCGGTATTCGTGAGGATGATGTCTGTTTTTCCGCAGCAAAACTTTTTTTCGCCTACGGACTTGGCAACGGTATGACATTCCCGCTCTGGGTCGGTGCGAGTACCGTGCTACATGATGGCCGTCCAACTCCGCAATCGACCTTCGAGACCATCGAAAGATTCAAGCCGACCCTGTACTTCGGCGTTCCAACCCTTTATGCCGCCCAGTTACAAACACTGGCGACACAACAGCCGGATCTGTCCTCCGTAAGGCTTTGTGTTTCAGCCGGCGAGGCGTTACCGGCCGACATTTTCAACCGTTGGCGAGAGGAAACCGGCTTGACCATCCTCGATGGTATCGGCTCCACCGAGGCGTTGCATATCTTTATTTCCAATCGTGTGGACGATTACATGCCTGGTTCCAGTGGCCGAGTGGTTCCCGGCTACCAACTGCAAATCCGCGATGATTCGGGACAGGGCGTGCCAACCGGCGAACCAGGACGGTTATGGATTCGCGGGGATTCGACAGCACGCTGCTATTGGAATAATCCGGAGAAGAGCAAACAAACCATGGTCGATAGTTGGCTTGACACCGGAGATACTTACTTTCAGGATGAAGACGGTTATTTTTACTATTGCGGACGCAACGACGACATGATGAAAGTCGGCGGAATCTGGTGCTCTCCGTTTGAGATCGAAGCCAAACTGATCGAACATTACGAAGTTCTGGAGGTGGCGGTTGTCGGCAGAGCTGATGCCGTCGGTCTGATCAAACCCGAAGCCTACATTGTTTTGAAGAATCAGCCGGAGTCACTCGACGCCATAACCGAAGAATTGCGCAAGCATTGCAAAGAGGGTTTGGCCCCCTATAAATATCCGCGCCAGTTTCACTATGTCGCCGAGTTGCCCAAAACCGCAACTGGCAAGATCCAGCGCTATAAGTTACGTGTTGAGTGCCAGCACATCGATTAGCCGCCGGGGGAAAATCGTCCCAGGCCCGGTCGGCAGACACCTGCTTGACTTTATGACAATTCCGATCCTGATGTCTAACTGAAGGAACCCGCTGGTGAGGGGTAATCACATCTTTTTGCTGTGTTCCACAGCCAGGTCCGCAATGATTGCCGGGACCAATCGCTCCAAAACTGCTAGCGAATAGCCGCCCTCCAAAAACAGGCCGATCCGCCCCCCGCACTTTTCTCTGGCAATTGCTTGCAGGTGTCTTACGGCTGCGAGGAAATGGTGATCCTCCACATTCATCAAGCCGAATGGATCTTCCTTGTGAGCATCAAATCCCGCATTCACCAGCAGGTAATCCGGCTGAATCCTGCTTTCATAGCAGCATAAATTCACGTCAAACTGCTGCAGCCACTGGCCGCCTGAGCTGCCCAGGGGCAGAGTGATATTGCGCGTGTATCCCGTGCCTTCACCTTGCCCTGTTTCATTAACATGGCCGGTGTTCGGAAAGATGTGGTCAGGTGGACCATGCAGGGAATAATAGAAAACCCTGGGATCATCATAATAAAGAAAATTGATGCCATTGCCGTGATGAACGTCAAAATCGACCACCATAAAAGCGGCCTCTGGTTCATTCTGCCGAATGGTTTCAATAACCAGAGCGGCGTGATTGATGAAGCAAAACCCCTCGGCGTTTTTTCGACCGGCGTGGTGTCCGGGCGGGCGTACCAGCGCAAAGCCGGCACCTCGCTCCAGCAGGGTTGCCGCCAGAGCAAGGGAGCATCCTCCTGCAGCAAGTACGGCGCGAAAGGTTTGTGAACTGATGTGGTTGTCGGGCGACATGAAGAATGGGTTCGACCGCAGGCAGGCAATCTTCAGCCGCATCAGGTAATCTTTTTCGTGGACCCGCTCTAACTGGGAGACCCTGGCCGGTGGCGGAATCTGGAAGGAAATCGGCAGATCTGCAGAAAGTCCGCTACAGCCGCGAAGGATACTGCTGAGCCGCTCGGGAGTTTCCGGGTGGTCTGCACCGACCTCGTGCAGCAGGCAGTCCGGGTGGGAGTAGATCTGGAAGTTCTCTTTACAATAGGGAAATCTTCTGGAGAGGTCCTTCATGGCGCCTCGAGGGGAAGCAGATATTCCAACTCCGAAGGGTCTTCTGCAGGTTCGCTGGTAAAATGATATTTTTCAAAAACCCGGCGCATCGAAGGGTTGTCTTTGCGTACATTGGCGGTCAAAAATTTCAGCCGTCGCTGGCGTGCAATATCGATGAGCTTCTCAAGAAGCAGGCTGGCGAAACCTCTGCCACGCATGCTTTCGTGCACGACAAACGCAACTTCCGCGCGGGTGCCTCCGTCGAGAGTATAGTAACGTCCAACGGCAAGAATGACCTCTCTCGGTCCCTGCCGTTCAAAGATACAGAGCGCCATGTCCTTTGTCAGATCGGTGTTAACCAGACGATATGCCTGTGCCGTACCCATTTTTTTCGGCTCATTGCGATAGCGTTGAAACAATGTCACCTTGTCGTGGGAATAAAAAAAGCTCTGCAGGCGCAGTTGATCGGAGGGATGCAGCGGACGCAGGAAATAATCCTCGCCCTGCATGTCCAGCTTGATGACTTCGGTCGTTCCGAGCTCCTTGACCGGTACCGGGGTGCTCCGCTGGTAAGTGGGAACCTTGCTGGATTGCAGCATATCTTCCAGCAGTTGTTCACGAAATTTCGGGTGCGCAATCTGGATCAGTTCCATAACCCGTTCACGGATACTGCGACCGCGCATGGTCGCAATCCCATATTCGGTCACCACGTAATGAACATCACCGCGGGTAGCAACAACCCCGGCTCCCTGGCTGATCACTGACACGACCCGTGAAACCGTTCCGTTGCATGCCGTGGAAGGCATGGCGATGATCGGTCGTCCCCCCCGGCTCATTCCCGCACCCCTGATGAAATCCACCTGGCCGCCGATGCCGCTGTAAAACTGCCCTCCGACCGAATCGGAGACGATCTGCCCGGTCAGATCGACCTGCGTAGCACTGGTGATGGAGATCATCTGGTTATTGCGGGCAATCACTGCGGGATTGTTGACATAGTCCGTGCCATGGAACTCAACATGAGGGTTGTTATCAACAAATTCATAAAGTTTCCGGCTGCCGAAACAGAAGGAGGTAATCGTCTTGCCTTCATGAAGGCCTTTCAGACGGTTGGTGATGTTGCCGTTGTTGTACAGTTGCAGGAGGCCATCGCTGAACATTTCGGTATGCACGCCGAGATCATTATGCCCGGTCAACTGGTGGAGCACCGCATCGGGGATTTTGCCGATGCCTACCTGCAGGGTGCAGCCGTCTTCAATCAGCAACGAGACATACTTGCCGATCTGCAGGGCGTTTTCGTCCAACTCGGCAGGGGCCACCTCCGGGAGCGGTTCAGAGACCTTGATGAAAGCGGCAATCTCGTCTTGATGCAGATAGCATTGGCCGAAAGTTCGGGGCATCTGATCATTGATCTGGGCCAGGATGTACTTGGCTGATTTGGCCGCCGCCTTGACTATGTCAACGGAAACCCCAAGTGAACAATACCCCTGGGCATCGGGTGGAGTTACCTGGATAAAGGCAATATCAACGGGCAGGATGTTGTCCTTCAGCAGGTCAGGAATTTCCGAGAGGAAACAGGGGGTATAGTCGGCCTTGCCGGAACGAACCGCGTCCCGGGTTCCCTGATCGAGGAAGAACGTATTGACCCGAAGATTCGCTTCGTATGCAGGATCCATCCATGGGGATTTGCCCAGGCTGAGCAAATAGATAAACTCCAGATCGTTAAAATGTTTGGCAGATTGCAAGAAAAGGTCAATCAGGGTATGCGGGCAGGAGGCCCCTGTACCGAGAAAAATGCGGTAGCCATTCTTGATGAATTTCTGCCAGGAACGGCTCGTGAGTTCTTCCATGACGCTCTCCGCTTTGTGACCGATGAGGCACGGCTGCCCGACACTGACGAACCCGTCGGCTAAACGATTTCGGCTTCCGCGGCAAAGTCACCAGTGCTGTTGTTTCCCAGCAGCTTCGGACTGTAGATGCGGTATGTGGCAATGATCTCATCGAGAGGGACATCGGCAAAAGAACCGCGCATTTCCAGGTATTCCATGTGGCGGCGCTGGTCGGTATCGTAGGGGTGGAAAATGGAATCCTCGCGACCGTTAAACTCCAGCGGCTTGACCCGGAAGCGGGTGCAGAGTTCAAGATTGAATGCGGGGGTTGCCTTGACCCAGTGTCCTTCAAGGTAAAACTCGGTGAAAGCATGCCAGCGCATGACATCACCGTTGTTGATCTCACGCAGTCGCGGACTGTTCATGTGGTTCTTTACGTCACCGTAACCGACGCGTGAAGGAATCCCCAGGGCCCGCCCACAGGCGGCAAGCAGCGAAGCCTTCGAACCACAAAAACCGTAACCGTTTGCCAGCACACTGCTGGCACGATGCATCTCCGGGTCGGAGTAGTCGATATAGGGTGAATAACGAATGCCGTCGCGAACCCGATAGTAGAGATCGACGGCCTGTTCAAGCGCCGTGTCTCCGGCCGTCAGGGAATCCCTGGCAAAAGCATGAATCAAGGGGCTGTCACTGTCAATGAATGTGGCAGGCTGTAGATAACGCTGATCCATCATTAGCAAGCCTCTCCTTTTTCGTAATTAGTGTCCAACCGGAAACTCCGAACAACACCGGCCACAGGCTGCTAGTCGCTTAAAACAGCAGTCTGTGTCGTACCTTTTTGGGCGCGTGGGCCCCGAGCGAGGCGATGACAAAGGCCAGTAGCACCGTTGCCGGCAGAGGCAGAAAGCCATGGTACGCTGCCCCCAGCAAAAGAAGCTTCACAATGGAGATCATGCCTGCCAGCTCCCTGAAAATCTGGCGATGCCGCAACCATTCGGTGCCAAGCAGCAGGGCGCCGCTGAGAAATGCGATAATCACGTAGATCATCGGCGGTCCGGGAATAGCATCGAGGAGGTAAGCGGCGAGGAACACAGCAACCCCGACCTGATGCACAGCTCTGATCAGAATGGAAATGTTCAGAACCCAGTAGGGCCGATCGCCGATCCTCCCCATTTTGTCATTGTTTCCGCTGCAATTTCCGGTTTCATCCCGCATTGGCCACCTATTCTTCCCGATTTTTTGCGATGCTATCAGAGCTTGGCACGCTGGCGTGAGCTATTGAGGGCGGTTTCCAGCGTGATCGTGTCCAGAACCGCTTTAGTGAGATCGTCAATTTCTCGGGTAATGCTCTGCAGTTCCTCTATAATTGCACCACCTGCGTGGTTTCCAGGACTTGGAGTATCAAGCTCGGATTCCAGTGTTTCAAACAGTTCGATGACATCAAGCAGCGTCGTTCGATTGATGATCCCGGTAAATCGATATCCGCCGCCGGCGCCACGCACAGCCTGCACCAGTTTCGAGCGCACCAGCGTACGCAATATTTTTGCGAGGTGATGTGTGGAGATGCCGTATTTATCAGCGATGTCGGTGGCCGAAAGTTGACGCTCAGGATCGCTGGCCAGCTCCAGGACCGCATAGAGAGCAAAAAGGCTCGCCTTCTGTATTTTCATAAGGTGTGATCCTGAGTGTGAGAGGGACTAGCAGTCAGTCGGACTATACGGGCCGAAGCGAAAATTTGGATGTTTGAGAACAGATTTTAGCTCGTTTGCAGGTTCATAGCCGTAGCTATGGACCAAAAAGGAGCTATAATATGGGCCAAACAGCCGGATTTGCAGCCGGCTCATGGATAGTCCGACAGACTGCTAGATATCATCTATCAGCTTTTCGAGTTCGATATAGCGGCCTGTTCGCATGCCCTGGCTACGGAAAAAGGACAAGGTCAGTTTATTTTCCCGGTCCACCATCGTCCGCACAGTGGTCACTCCAGCCTTTTTCAGTCGCTTGCACATCTCTTCCAACATGAGTTGGCCGACACCCATCTCCCGGGTCTTCGGCGACACGCTCAGTGCAAAGACCCAGCCACAAGGAGGTGAGCCGAATTCCCAGGCGCGCACTTCACCAACGATGAAACCGATAACCTCACCATTTGTTTCGGCGACGAGAAAAATCGAGCCTGCTCTCCCGGACGTTACATAGCGGTCAAAGATTCCTCGCCAATAGGTAGGTTTTTCTTGCGGGTCGCCGACGAGATCCAGTTTTATCACGGCGTCAAAGTCGGTTGGCATGGCATTACGTATGGTGACTTGCTCTGTCATATCAATATCCCGTTGATCATTAATATTTTTAAACTCGCAATTCTGGTATTGTGGTACCACAAATAATGCTTGGCATACAAGCCATTTCCTGAATTTGCTGTCCTGAAGGTGAACTCTCAACGATCCGGGTTTTCGTTTAGTCCCGTCTCATCAACAGACTCCACGCGTTCAACAGGAAACTCCGGATGGCACGTATGCTTTTTTCGATCCGGGAACGAATAGTTTTTTCAAGATCAAGGAAATCCAGTAAAGAAATCCACGACTTGAGCGGGCGCGTAGTTGTGAGATAAATACTGAGATGGATTGCAATGGTGCGCCGACTGCCTGGATAATCCTATATGCCAGGGGGCTGAGAGATCCGTTGCTGCCTAGAAATCGATCCGGACCCATTCTGAAGACAATTGCCGAAATTTTGTGTGAATTCGCTGGTTTTTGTGATTGGATTAAGTGGTCTAATATGTAAAAATTAATGACCTTGACTGGCGAATTATGAAATAGGGGATAGCAACGTCCAGATCGGTGAGTGGTTCTTCGAATAAATGGTCATCTTCCTGTTTTCCGGGTACTGCATTTATTGGGAGTGCCATTTTACCTGCTGATCAAGACCATTATAGTAAATTGATTGGAAATGGGAAAAGGAGCCGCTCGAATGCCGTCATCGACCTTGGGTGCGATCAGGATAGCCGGGATTTATGCTTTTTTAAGTTTCCTCTGGATTTTGTTTTCCGATCAAGTCATTGAAAGACTCGCCTCCAATACCGCTCAATTCTCCACATTACAGACGCTCAAGGGTTTGTGTTTTGTATTATTCACTGCGGGTCTTCTTTTCTGGCTGATCCGTCGGGCTCTGCTTGAACGATACGCCCACGAAACGGCCCTGAAGCAAAGAGAACATCAGTTGAGTTTGTTTGTTGAACACGCACCTGCGGCCATTGCCATGTTTGACAAACAGATGCGTTATCTGTCTGTCAGCAGGAGGTTCATAACAGATTATGATTTAACTGAAGAGCAGGACATTATAGGCCGCAGTCATTATGAAATATTTCCCCGGATTCCAGAACGCTGGAAGGAGATCCACCGACATTGCCTGACCGGTGCAGTTAATAGCTGCGAAGAGGATTCCTTTCTGCGCAGGGACGGGAAAATCGATTGGACCCGCTGGGAAATTTACCCCTGGTATGAAAATGACGGCGAAGTTGGGGGAATCATTCTCTTCTCGGAGGTCATCACAAGGCGCAAGCAGATGGAAGAGGCTCTGCGAAACAGCGAAAAGCAATATCGCACCCTATTTGAAACAAATCCTCAACCTATGTGGATTTATGATCTTGACTCGTTGCGGTTTCTGGCCGTGAACAATGCCGCAGTGAATCACTATGGATATTCAGCTGAGGAATTCCTCCAGATGACAATCAAGGATATTCGTTCAGAAAATGATGTGCCGGCACTTTTGGAAAACGTCGCCAAAGTGACATCAGGACTTGATCGCGCCGGGATATGGTGCCACCGGAAAAAAGACGGTACGCCGATTCTCGTAGAGATCACGTCGCATGTTATCGGGTTCGCCGACCGCAAGGCAGAACTGGTGATGGTAAATGACATCACCGATCGCAAACGTGCTGAGGCAGAGAAAGAGAACCTTCAGAACCAGCTTCAACAGTCGCAGAAAATCGAGTCAGTGGGCCGCTTGGCTGGTGGAATAGCCCACGACTACAACAACATGCTCAGCGTGATCATCGGTCGCGCCGAACTGGCCAAGATGAGAAGTCTTAATTCAGCATCCCTGCCCGACGATCTTGATCAAATCCTTCAGGCGGCTATGCGCTCACGGGACATTACCCAGAAACTGCTGGCCTTTGCCCGCAAGCAGATCATAGCCCCCAGGGTACTCGATTTGAACGAGACCGTGGAGAGTATGCTCACGATGCTTAAGCAGCTTCTGGGGGAAAATATCGACCTCATCTGGCAGCCCAAAGAGAACCTGTGGCCGGTCGAAATGGATCCGTCGCAAATGGACCAGATTCTAGCCAACCTGTGCATCAACGCTCGTGACGCGATTGCCGATGTCGGCAAGATGACCATCGAAACCGATAGGGTGAGCCTTGATCAGGCTTACTGTCATGACCACACGGGTTTTATTCCCGGTGATTTTGTGATGCTCGCGGTCAGTGACGATGGCTGCGGCATGGATAAGGAGACCCTGGACAAGATTTTCGAGCCATTTTTTACGACCAAAGGGCTTGGCGATGGCACCGGATTGGGCCTGTCGATGGTTTATGGTGTTGTCAAGCAACACAACGGCTTTATCAACGTCTATAGCGAGCCGGGAGAAGGCACGACCTTTAGAATCTACCTGCCCCGGCATAAGGGTCAGATTGCTGAAGAGTGCGAGGCTGTCAGTGGGGAACTTCTCAAGGGACATGGTGAGACGGTGCTCGTGGTTGAGGATGAAGCCTCAATCCTGACATTAATCGGTGAAATGCTCAGTGACTTTGGCTACAAGGTCCTGGCTGCCAACTCACCCTCTGAAGCTCTGGACCTTGCCAAGGTTTATCCGGGAGAAATTCATCTGCTTATCACGGATGTGGTGATGCCGGAAATGAACGGGCGGGTGCTGGCCAGACGATTGCAGTTAATGCATCCTCAACTCAAATGCCTGTATATGTCAGGTTACACGGAGAACGTTATTGCTCATCACGGCATACTGGACAAGGGCATTCATTTCATTCAAAAACCCTTCTCGCGAATCGACTTCAGTATCCATATCAGGACAGCCCTTGGCCTGAACGCTTAACCCTCTGATAGCGCAAAAAAGGCGCTACCAGTGATTTAAGATCTTTCTGGATCGTGCCCATCCGGACCCCCCGAATAACACAAGCACCGTTTTCGATCTGGTCCGCGATATCCATCTCAACCCGGTACTGGTCGATATGGTCGCAAGTCCTGACGACTATCCATGGATTATGGAGACACCACGCCTGCTGGACCGGGTCCGGTCTGCGATCCGCGTTCGTTATTACAGCCATCGCACCGATCAGGCCCACACCTGCTGGATTCGTCAGTTCATTCTTTTTCATGGCATGCGACAGCCGATGGAGATGGGCGCAGTCGAGGTGGGAGCCTACCGGACTGGCTGGCCGAGAAACGTAATGTTGCCGTCTCCACGCAGAATCGTGCTTTGAATGCGATCCTTTCCCTCTACCGCGAGGTGCTGCAGGTCAATCAAAAAGGTTGAGGTTCAGATGCACATGCGTTGCATTCTGATAAAGTGAGTATTGTCAGGATTACCTCTCCACACATACAGTGAAAAGCATAGACCATGTCGACGCGAAAAATCTCCAAGGTGTTCCGCAGCATCCCGACCAGAGAGGGGGCAGGCGTCCACCTCAAGCGAGCCTTCGGCTACCACCAGGTGCCGCTGTTCGATCCCTTCCTGATGCTTGACGACTTTCATACCAGCGACCCTGCCGAGTACCTGGCCGGTTTCCCCTGGCACCCGCACCGAGGGATCGAGACGATCACTTACATCCTGGAAGGGTTGGTGGAGCATGGCGACAGCATGGGAAACCAGGGGGTGATCAGTGCCGGCGGCGTGCAGTGGATGACAGCAGGCAGCGGCATCATTCACCAGGAGATGCCCCAGATAAGCCCTACCGGCACCATGTGGGGAATCCAGTATTGGGCCAACCTGCCTGCCAATCGGAAAATGATGCCACCCCGCTACCGGGACGTCCCGGCGGCGACTATTCCTGAAGCCATTCGTAATTCCGGAGCGCGCGTTAAAGTGGTGAGCGGCGTAATCGATGGTGTGAGGGGGCCGGTGCAGGATATCGTCATCGACCCAGAGTTGCTCGATGTGTCCGTGCCGGCGGCGGGCATCTTCGAACACACGGCCAAACATGGGCACACGATGGTCGCCTACGTGCTGACAGGCAACGGTTACTTCGATGAGAGACGCGATCCGTTCAGCTACGATTATGCCGGCAGTGGCTGGTTTGACCTGGAGCGAGCCTGCTCGTTCGGTCCGGAAACGACGGTATTGTATGAGCGCGACGGCAAGGGGATCCGGGTGACGGCAGGCAGTGAGGGAGTGCGTTTCCTGCTTCTCTGCGGCCGCCCCTTGGGGGGGCCGATTGCCTGGCAGGGGCCGATCGTGATGAACACCCGCGAAGAGCTGCGCATAGCCTTCGAGGAGTTTCACAAGGGAACTTTCGTCAAGTAGCCCTTTCCTGTTTGTGTCATCGATGGGTGATATGCCAGATATATCCTGGCTGAAAATAATGTTGAACTCACGGTATCTCCCCTCCTTTTCATTTCATGGTCAAAATGGCGGTTCTAAGCCGTTCTCAAGGGCCAATATTTAGGTATTCTATTTTTAAATCAGACACATACTCAGGTCCGACCCCAACGTTACTCAGGTCCGACCCCAACGTCCAACGAAGTAAACCAACGTCGAATCCTGCGAAAGTTTCCAGGCGCATGAAAATAGAGAACCTATCAAAATGAGACAAATTATCGAATTGATATGTGTCTGGCTGACAAAAAACCTGGGATTAATGGATCGTTTAACATAAGTATCCGACATTATTGCTATTATTTTCTTGGCGCGAATCTTGTAAATATCCAATGACACATCATATGATGAACTAAGAATATTTCGAACACATCATCCTCATACGAAAAAAAGCTCTGCCTTGGTTGCCAGCAACTGAGCAAAAGATTTTTTCGATATATCATAATTTTTCAATTGAACCCTGGAGGAACAACATCGACAGGAGCTTGATATGACCATTCGAGACCTTAAAGACAGCCAATTGTTCCGGGAGCAATGTTACATCAATGGCGAATGGATGAATGCCGAACAGGGCGCAACAATCCACGTCGACAATCCATCCAACCAGGAGTTACTTGGCACCGTTCCCAAAATGGGAACGGCTGAAACCAATAAAGCGATATTGGTCGCCAACGCTGCGTTTGGACCCTGGCGCAAAAAGACCGCCGAAGAGCGTGGCAACATCTTGTATCGCTGGTACGAGCTCATGCTGGCCCATCAAGAAGACCTGGGAAGCATCTTAACCCTGGAGCAGGGAAAACCCCTGGATGAAGCGAAAGGCGAAATTCTGTATGCGGCTTCATTTATCAAGTGGTTTGCCGAGGAGAGCCGCCGTGCTTATGGAGACACCATTCCCGGAGCAAAACCTGGCCAGCATATTCTGGTCATCAAGCAGCCTATCGGTGTCACTGCGGCTATTACTCCTTGGAATTTTCCCTCCTCAATGATTACGCGCAAGGCGGGGGCAGCACTGGCTGCCGGTTGTACGATGATCGTCAAACCAGCCTCGGCGACACCTTTCTCGGCGTTAGCACTGGCGGAACTGGGGGAAAGAGCGGGACTTCCGCCCGGTGTATTTAATGTCATCACCGGGAGTGCCGGAGACATCGCCGACGCGCTTACCACCAGTGAGATTGTGCGCAAGATCAGCTTTACCGGATCGACCGAGATCGGCAGCAAATTAATGGCTCAGTGTGCCCAGCACCTCCAGAAGGTCTCCCTTGAGTTGGGTGGAAATGCACCATTTCTGGTTTTTGATGACGCCGATCTGGATAAAGCGGTTGAAGGAGCCATGGTCTCTAAGTTTCGCAATACGGGTCAGACCTGTGCCTGCGTCAACCGGTTCCTAGTGCAGGAGACGGTTCACGATGCCTTTGTGGCAAAGCTCAAAATCGCGATCGACAAGCTAAAGGTTGGTGATGGATTCGAACCCGGCATCGACCAGTCGGCACTGATCAATCGCTCTGCCGCAGAAAAAGTGTCGGCCCACGTCCAGGATGCTGTCGCCAAGGGCGCCCATATTGTGACCGGTGGTAAACCTCATCCGCGCGGCGGATCCTTTGTGCAGCCCACGTTGATAACCGGCGTCAAGCCGAACATGCTGTTGTGTCAAGATGAGACTTTCGGACCCCTGGCCGCCGTTATGAGGTTCAAGACCGAGGAAGAGGCGATCCTGCTGGCAAACGATACTCCCTATGGGCTTGCCGCTTATCTCTATAGCCTCAATATCCACCGGATCTGGCGGGTGGCCGAAGGGATTGAGGCCGGCATGATCGGCATCAATGAAGGATTGATCTCTAACGCTGTCGCACCGTTTGGCGGAGTCAAGGAATCTGGTCTGGGTCGAGAAGGCTCCAAATACGGTCTCGATGAATTCATGGAAATAAAATACCTGTGCATGGGGGCGGAATAAGCCGCCGACAAATCAAACTGACTTCTTGATGCCGAAGCAAACCTCGGAACGAGAGGATCAAGCTGGAGTTTTAAATGAGCAATGGAAAGAAATGGCAGATCGCGGTCATTCCCGGGGACGGTATTGGTCACGAGGTTATGGCAGCAACCCTCACGGTACTTGATGTTTTGAGCGCGGAAAAAGCCGTTGATTTGACCTGCAATGAACTCCCTTGGCCGAGCACGGCCTGGCACCAGAAATATGGCGAAATGATGCCGGCCGATGGCTTGCAGCAACTCAGACAGTATGATGCGATTCTGCTCGGCGCCCTGGGGGACCCCGGCCCGAAAAGTGATCCCAACCGCTACGTGGTAACGGACGGCATTTCCCTGGCGCCACTTCTTGAAATCCGCAAAGGATTTGACCTGTGGGCCTGTGAAAGACCTGCCCGCCTGCTCGAGGGTGCTCGCCAGTATCTTGCCGATCCGCGTGCTAAAGGGGTCGATATGCTTGTGATTCGGGAAAACAGTGAGGGGGAATACGTCAACCAAGGGGGACGACTGCATTGTGGTACGCCCTTCGAAATCGCCACCCAGGTGGAGGTATTCTCCCGACACGGAACCGAGCGATTGATACGCCACGCCTTTCATCGGGCACAGCAGAGACTGGAAGAACGGAGCCTGGGGCTGAGATCGACTCGAGCCTTTCCTGACGATCGTGGTGGCCAATCCCAAGCCCAGGTATGCCTTGTGACCAAACGCAACGCATTGCCGCATTGGGGCGAGCTCTACAGCGAAGTATTTGCCGAGGTCGCGCTGGAGTTCCCGGACATTGGTCTCCATCATGAACTGGTGGATGCTGCCTGCATGAAGTTCGTCCAGTGCCCCTGGCAGTTTGATGTGGTCGTGGCCAGCAACCTGCAAGGAGATATCCTGACCGACCTTGCGGCAGTTCTATCCGGAGGCATGGGGGTTGCCTCCTCCTGCAACATCAACCCGGATGACCGCACCATGCCGGCCATGTTTGAACCGACCCACGGCAGTGCTCCGGATATTGCCGGAGAGGACAAAGCCGATCCACGCGCCATGATATTGACTGCGGCAAATATGCTCGACTGGATGGGAAAAGAGGATAGCAACGCCGCCGCCGCTGCGAATAATCTGCGTCACGCCGTTGAACAGGACCTGGCAATCGCGCATGAACTGGAACGCACTACAACAGAAACAGGACGCGCAATCGCGAGAATCCTTCAGTCCTCGTAGATGACTTGGCGTTGGATGTCTGCTACTGGTTCAACCATCTGGTGAGGGCATGTTCGTATTGGCTTCAGACCCGGAACAGTCGGGGGCAAGGGTTGGCGCCCGGGGAGGTTTTATTGAGATCCATACTCAGGGAGATCCAGGACACCGTCATCAAATATGCCAACATCATATCCCAGGTGATCAATGTTGACGTGGACATCATCGACAAA
This sequence comes from Desulfuromonadales bacterium, assembly GCA_014860225.1. Taxonomy (GTDB): domain Bacteria; phylum Desulfobacterota; class Desulfuromonadia; order Desulfuromonadales; family BM103; genus M0040. Next base: position 64 of record JACZKE010000052.1, on the reverse strand, counting down.
GACTTTAATCGTATTGCCGGTACGGGTTCTTATCAGGGGAAAATTAATGAGAACATGGCGGTTG
>JACZKE010000006.1 GCA_014860225.1 Desulfuromonadales bacterium | reverse complement strand
GCCGAAGCGAAAATTTGGATGTTTGAGAACAGATTTTAGCTCTTTTGCAGGTTCATAGCCGTAGCTATGGACCAAAAAGGAGCTGAAATATGGGCCAAACAGCCGGATTTGCAGCCGGCTCATGGATAGTCCGACAGGCTGCTAGGGTTGAAATTTATTGAAATCAAGTCTGATTGATGAGGAGGGGAAGATGGCCAGACCATTACGAATTGAGCTTCCAGGCGCATTTTATCATGTTATGTCGCGTGGTAACGAGAAGCAGGTAATCTACAGAAATCGCCCGGATCGAATGAAATTCCTTGAATATCTCGCATCGGCCTCTGTCAGGTATGGTGCAAACATCCACTGCTACTGTTTAATGGACAATCACTACCACCTGTTGCTTGAGACGCCGGATTGCAATCTTGTGCAGATCATGCACCATATCAATGGCGCCTATTCAGCATATTTCAATGCTAAACACAATCGGGTCGGACACGTTTTTCAGGGCCGATACCGCTCTGTTCTCGTAGATGCCGATGCGTATTGCCTGGCCTTGTCTCGATACATTCATTTGAATCCGGTAAAAGAAGGTTTGTCATCAAGTCCAGCGACATATGAATGGAGTAGCTATCAATATTACATGACTGGACTGGAAACTTTGAACTGGCTGCAGACAAACTTTTTGCTCACGATGGTGGGAGATGGTCTGGACGCCAGATTCAAGTATCACCAATACGTCGAAGCAGACGATGATGCTTTCAACGACCTTTATGCCAGCAAGTTCTCTTCGCTGGCAATCCTCGGTCGGCCGGAATATGTCGAGGAGATCAAAGCAAAATATCTCTCGACGCAACACGTCAGTAGAGATCTTCCTGCAACCAGGGAATTGAGAATACGTCCAGAAATTCAACAGATTGCTGATGTTGTTGCAGGGGAGTTGAGTGGAGATCGTCGGCTGGTCAAGAAGATGACAATTTATATGTGCCATCATTTCAGTGGATGCTCTTTGAAAGAGATTGGCGCACATTTCGGGGTCGGCGAATCAGCTGTTTCTGAAAGCAGCAATAGATTCGCGATGACTTTATACAAAGATCAGCGTCTTGCGGAAATGATCGCTGGTTTGCTGGCTGTGCTAAAAATGTGAAATGTGTAGACCTGGCCCCTAAAGTTGAGCGAAATGTGTGGGAATTAAAAGAAGCTATTTTTATTAAAGCTAAAACATGTTTGCTTTTCTCCATGACTCTGCGTCTTGAGTGAACGTAGCGAATGGGTGTTAAATCGTGAGACTGTTTACGGTCTCATTTAAAATATATACCCATAATTAATTAAGCAGATAATCAGATTCTTCATGTTGTATAGGGTCGGGATGAACTGCGTGCGTTGCTTGAATTCATGGATAACTGCCGAGATTCTCGACAAAGCATCAGTATTTCTGCTGCTTTCCGAATTTTTTTTGTAATTAACTTTTCTAATGCTTTTCCCTCTTTTTCAGCTACTTCCATTAATTTAAATCACCAGAGTACTAAGACCGTAATACGCTGTTCTATTTTTTTTCTTGACAGAGATGGTCGGGCTTGCATATTTTATTCTCACTGTTGGCGTGTTGTAATTGCTGGTCACTTATAAAGCCAAACCATTCGCGAGGATGGGACGGAAAACCACGGGCCTTGCTGGTACAAAAGACGGTGGGGTGCCGAAGGTTCAATTGAACTTCGTAGACAGTTTTTCTATTTAATGTCCATCCGGAAATTCCGGATTGCACAAATGGCGTTTCCGATCTGGAAAAAAGCAATTTTTCGCAAGGTCAAGGAAATCTGCAGATTGACGCAGAGACTGCGGAAAAGGACCGTTTTCCGTACGGAAACAATTTAATTTGCAGAAGGGGGGTCTGGATGAAAAAGCTCATGGTTTATGCTGCCTGCGGACCATGCGCTGGCATTCCATCCGGTAATATCTATAACGGCCCAGATCGGGTTCCTAAATCCCCAACACAATTTATTCACCAGAGTTGACGACGTGTGACGGCGTGAGCTTGTCGCATACGATATTGCGCGGCATGGAGGCTTTGCTCTCAAGCCGGAGTGAGGTTGACCTGCAAGTTATCAAGGTTAAAAAAGGGTGACAGTAAAAAATCCGGATTTTTGTAATGGGCTTTTAATTTGTTATCATCCGGAAACTCCGGACAACACAGGCACAGTTTTTCGATCTGGAAACGAGTAATTTTTCGCAAGGTCAAGGAAATCCGCCGATTGATGCAGAGATTGCGGAAAAGGGCGTTTCCGGACGAAAACTAAGAAGTATTGTTTTGTTTTGCGGTCAAGGATATGTATGACCGCTATTAAGGGGGGAGGTAGGCTAATATCTATGTGTACCGACAAGAAAGATTCCGCACATTCAATGCAATGGCCGCACAGGCGGCGATGCTGCGCCAAGGTCAGGAGGGGACCGATGGCGTTGGAGGGGATGTGATGTTATGTGATGCTCAAGGAGGGATGCGGAATCTTTCTACCCCATTTTATGTGATCTCATTGTAATGAGACACTTGTCGCGGCCCGCCCGAAACGGCGGGCCGATTTTTTAAAATTAAAAGAATGTAAACGTTTTCCTTTTGTAACCTCATTTGTGATTCCATCAACATTGTATTTCTGCTATAAGCGGACATTCCAAGTCCATCACGTTCCTGGAATCCGTCGACTATTCATGACCCGAATTTAGCCTTGTTTCCTTCCGGAAACTCCGGACGAAAACTAGCCTTTGCAGGTATTGTCCGTTAGACTGCCGAGGAGATCAGGTATTTCCCATAATTTAATGGTCGTCATACGCTTTATCGTCCAACGTAGTTTCAACTTATGATCGACTTCCACTCGCACATACTTCCTTCCCTCGATGACGGTGCTGTCACAATTGACGAGTCTATCGCCATGTCGAAAGCGTTAGCCTCCTTCGGCTACCAGGCCGTCTGCTGCACGCCGCACTGCATCAAGGGCTATTATGAACTGACACCGCAAAAGGTGCGCGAAGCGACGTTGATGCTGCAGGCCGATCTCGATAACGCTGAAATCCGCCTGGAACTTTGGCCTGGCATGGAATACATGCTCGATGAGTACTTCGCCGGGTTCGCCGATGACCTGCTGCCGCTTGGCGACACTGGACTGATTCTTTGTGAGGCTCCGCAACAGGCTCATCCAGGAGTTGTTCAGGAAAGTCTCAAGCTTATTATCGAAAAAGGATACGTGCCATTGATTGCGCATCCTGAACGGACTGAGCATTTTTATCGAACGCTGCGATCCCGGGACACGGAACAGGGTGAACACCGCCATGAGGAAAGAGGAACTCAGGAAGAAGAAAACCCGCAGGGCTCAAGGAGTTTCTTCCGAAGGCTTTGGCCGTTTGCGTCCCACGTTCCACGACCCATGGATCAAGAGCTTTCCACTTCGGACATTGCTCTACCGGAAACCTGCCTGTTCCAGGCGAATCTTGGCAGTTTCACCGGTTTCTATGGTGAACTTGTCCAGCGACGGGCTTATGAACTCCTTAAACTGGGCGTTTATTCCGCGCTCGCCAGCGACCTGCACGACGGCGCTTCGGCAGCGAAAGTTCTCGTCAGCGACAAGTTTGCGACTAATCCTTTTCTGAAAAAACTGGCGGAGTTCGATGGCTCGACAAGCAAGCCGGGTGCAACTCATAGCGAAGATGCTGGCGGAGGGCAGGGGGAGTTGTTTTGAGATTCCAAGGTGCAAAAATTGTGAAATGTGTAGACCTGGCCCCTATTGCACATAAATAGGTATGTTTTCGACTTGATTCACACCGTTTTTCTGTAACAATTCCAGGGTCGAACTGGTAATCACGTAAATAGATTTTTTTAAAAAGGCTGGTGTAAAGCATGGTGACGATAGATTCAATTATAAAACGTAAATCAAAAATTGCCGTTGTTGGTCTTGGCTACGTCGGTCTTCCTTTGGCGGCTGTCTTTGGTCATAAAGCCGAAGTTATCGGTTTTGATATCGATGAACGCAAGATGGCGCAGCTGCGCGATGGGATGGATGTTACCGGTGAGCTTACGTTTGAGCAGCTGGCAGCGACAAAAATTGATTACACAACCGATCCTGCGCGGTTGGCAGAGGCAAGATTTCTCATTGTCACCGTACCGACGCCAATCGACGACAATAACAAACCTGATCTGCGTCCGATCGAGTCGGCGAGCCGGACCATTGGTGCAAATCTGACGAAGGGAAGCATTGTTGTTTACGAGTCGACCGTCTATCCAGGTGTCACCGAAGAGATTGCCGTGCCGATCCTTGAGCAGGCTTCCGGTTTGAAATGCGGTATCGACTTCAAGGTCGGTTACTCGCCCGAGCGCATCAACCCGGGTGACAAGGTGCATACTGTCGATAAGATCATCAAGGTTGTTTCCGGTCAGGATGCAGAAACCCTGGAGACAGTCGCGCAGGTTTACGAAATGGTGGTGACTGCCGGTGTGCACCGCGCTGCCAGCATCAAGGTCGCAGAAGCCGCCAAGGTCATCGAGAACACCCAGCGCGATCTAAATATCGCATTGATGAACGAACTGGCACTGATCTTCGGCCGTATGGGCATCTCCACCCGCGACGTTCTCGCCGCCGCCGGCACCAAGTGGAATTTCCTGCCGTTCACCCCCGGACTGGTCGGCGGTCACTGCATCGGCGTTGATCCTTACTATCTGACCTACAAGGCCGAAGCTATCGGCTATAATCCCCAGGTCATTCTCGCCGGCCGACGCATCAATGACGGCATGGGAAAGCACGTCGCAGAACAGACTGTCAAGAAACTGATCATGCACGACAAGGCGGTAAAGGGTGCCCGGGTCCTGATCCTCGGACTGACCTTTAAGGAAAACTGCCCTGACATCCGCAATACCAGGGTAATCGGTATCGTGAATGAACTCAGAGAGTATGGCGTGTCGGTTCTGGTCCACGACCCAATGGTCGATCCGGATGAAGCGCAGCATGAGTACGGCCTCGACCTGGTTGACCTCGAGTCTCTGGCTCCGGTGGATGGAGTGGTATGGGCCGTTGCCCACAGCACTTTCTCGGAGATCACCCCACAGCAGCTTAAGAACCTTTGCGGCAGTGGCAATGGATCTGGAGTTGTGATGGATGTGAAGGGTGTGCTGCAGAGGGAAGCGGTTGAGCAGGTTGGCCTGGGGTATTGGAGCTTGTAGCTTTTGGCTCTTTTCCGGATGGAAACTAGCTGTGTCCTTGAGCCTCGCCGGCCAAGAAGTTGGTGCCCGCATTTCCCTGTCTACCTCATCTCAGCCTGACTTTCCTGGTGCAGTTAATCTGCTGATATGCTATACAAATCAATTGATTATGAGAATCTATTTGCTGAACGAACCAATGGGGGTCTTTCATGTCCAAAGTCGCTTTAATCACCGGCATCACCGGCCAGGACGGTGCGTATCTCGCCGAGTTCCTGTTGAAGAAAGGTTACATCGTCCACGGCATCAAGCGTCGGGCGTCACTTTTCAACACAGATCGCATTGATCATCTTTACCAGGATCCACATGTTGAACATCGCAAATTCATCCTGCATTACGGTGACTTGACCGATGCGACCAACCTTATCCGCATCATCCAGGAGGTGCAGCCTGACGAGATCTACAATCTGGCTGCCATGTCGCACGTGGCGGTCTCTTTCGACACTCCGGAGTACACCGCCAATGCCGACGGTATAGGTACCTTGCGCATCCTCGAGGCGATTCGCATTCTCGGCATGGAGAAAAAAACCCGTTTCTACCAGGCATCGACTTCTGAACTCTACGGCAAGGTGCAGGAAACGCCGCAGACGGAGACGACGCCGTTCTACCCGCGCTCTCCCTACGGCGTGGCCAAGCTTTACGCTTACTGGATCACTGTCAACTATCGCGAGTCGTATGGTTTCTTCGCCTGCAACGGTATCCTCTTTAACCACGAGTCACCGATCCGTGGTGAAACTTTCGTTACACGCAAAATCACCCGCGCCGTGGCGCGCATGGCGCTCGGTCTGCAGGATTGCCTGCATCTCGGCAACCTCGACGCAAGGCGCGATTGGGGACATGCCAAGGATTACGTTGAGGCCCAGTGGCTGATGCTGCAGCAGGATGAACCGGAAGATTTTGTCATCGCTACCGGCAAACAGTACACCGTGCGTCAGATGGTTGAAACGGCCGCGCAGGAGCTTGGCATCGGTCTGCGCTGGCAAGGTGAGGGCCAGAATGAAGTCGGTGTCATTGATACTGTTGATGCGGGACGCGGGACGCGGGACGCTGTATTAACTCCTGGTCAGGTCGTTGTCCGTATCGATCCGCGTTATTTCCGGCCGGCAGAAGTCGAGACCCTGCTCGGTGATCCGACCAAGGCGAAGCTGAAGCTCGGCTGGCAACCGAAGGTGACTTTCGAGGAACTGGTCATCGAGATGGTGCGCTCCGACCTGGACGCAGCGCAGAGGGATGAGCTGGTCAAACATCATGGTTACCAGACGTTTGATTATCATGAATAGCCACAAGTGTCCCAACGTTTAGCTGAATAATATCAGTTGGTTATTGTTTCTGTCAGTTTCGGTTGTGTCGTCCTGTTCTACAAGTGCCTGTAATAAGGGCATTCGTTCAAAAATAGTTATACTCAAGACCTGTAGAATTGTGTAGAGACTGGCCTCTATTTTGAGCCGTTTTTTCATGATTGCAACGAGCAGATAGACTGAAACAGCTATCCAGATTTGGGCTTTGACCGCGTTTTCCGAGGTACCATAGAAAGTTTTGATTCGCAGGTTTTGTTTGAGCCATTTGAAGAACAGCTCCACCTGCCATCGGCATCGGTATAAGTCGGCAATGGTCATGGCTGGCAGGGCGAAGTTGTTGGTCAGGAACACAAACGTTTTGTCGGTTTCGGCATCGTAATATTTCACTCGGCGTAGTTTGTCCGGGTAGCCCTTGGCTTGGTAGAACCCGGTGAGCATGACCGACTGATCGCAGATCAGGCCAGTGGTTTTGTCTACCTGATGGGAATAAACCCGTCGACACTTGAGATTGGATTTGGCTCGGATCACGAAGAAGGCGCATGCCTGTGAGATCGTGTACAGGCGAGCGAAATCCAGATAGCCTCGATCCATGACATAGAAAGCTCCGGCTTCCAGCGGCAAGATGTCCAGAGTGTTGACCTCGTGGAGTTTGCCATCGGAGATGTGGATGAAGGTCGGAATGCTGCCCCGCAGGTCCAGCAGGGTATGGAGCTTGATGGCTCCCTTGTTCTTCCGGAAGTTGGCCCAAGGGAACATGGAGAGACATAGGTCTATGGTTGTAGCATCCAGGGCGTAAACAGTGTTCTCCAACTCCAGACCGAAACTGTCGTTCACATAGAGTTTGCGAGCAGTCAGGATGAGAGAATGAGCGAGCTCGGCGTAGATGCGCCAGTCGCGGACTTTGTTGGCGTTTGACAAGTTGTTGCGAGAAACGGAAGAACGGATTCCCATGTGATAGAGTTTGTTCTTCTGAGCACGGAGACAGGCTTCGATATCCCTCAAGCTCTCGCGATAAGTCAACTGGGCGAAGGCCATACAGAGATATTGGTCGAGACAGGTGAACTCCTTGACCTTGAAGTTGCCATTGTAACGATTGACACATTGATGAAAAACGTGGAGCGGAAGATGCTCCATTACCTGGGAGAAAACGAGTTTGCCGGTGTACATAGTTCAGCCCTCCGCACATTGTTGTACGAAGATGGCTGGTCCGCCGGAAAAAGTTCAAGTCGTTAAATGGCACGATGCCTATTTCTCCTAGAATTTGCGGGCTATTACGACTCAGTGACTGCCCAACGTTGGGACACTAATGCCTTCTCCTAACTTATATCTATGACCGGTATTTCGGCCGGGGCGCGTCGTGTCAGCATTTTTGCACCATCTTCAGTGATAAGAAGGTTCTCTTCATGTACCATCTGTTTACCCGGGGCGAAGGTCATGCCGGGCTCGAGCGTTATAACCATGCCCGCTTCAAGCAAAGTGTTGTCAGTAGGCGTATTGGAGGGCCACTCCGTCAATTGCATGCCGAGGCCATGGCCCATCCGCCCGACATCGTTGCCCAGAGCACCACCGGCCTCTAATACAGACCACATGTCTCTCCACAGATCAGAAGTCGTCGCACCCGGTCGTGCGGCCTTAAAGCCTGCCTCCGTGGCTGCATAGACAACATCATAGGCGCGGCATACTTCGCTGGTGGGTTGGCCAAAAGCAAAATTACGATCGAAATCAGTAAAATACCCGTCAAAGATTGTTCCGGTATCTATGATAAGGACGTCTCCACTGGTGAGAACCCGCTCTGTTGGCCCCATAATGATGCTGTCATAACCATCTGGTCCCGACCCTGAAATCAGATAGGGAGAATTATCGGCACCTCGGTTGAGAAGATCGATACGAAACCTCTTGCAGTTCTCCCGTTCTGTCTCACCAACCCGAAGAGAATCTGGCAAGGCCTCAAACGCTGCAGAAGTCAATTCACAGACATAACTGATTTTTTCGATCTCCTCGGCCGACTTGATGTTTCTCAAACTGCGAATTAGCGGGGTCGAATCAACTATTTCTGTCGAACTGATCATGCCAGTCAATTTCTGGAAGTCCCCCGCCGGCAGACGAAGGTGACTTTCGTGTCCCAGGGTAACACCTACTCGGCTAAAACGGGTGGTTGTGGCTCTGAGAACCTCTGCAACCAGTGAAATACCGTCATCTTCTGGACGTGGAGCAGGCCATGTGCGTATATCTTCGATCCAGGTTGTGGCCATGCCGCTGAGTCCTATTTCCGGAATGACCGCAATCGGGATGCCCGTGGATGGAACGACAAGAAACCAGGGGCGAGTCGGGCTTTCCCAGAACTGCGTGTAAAACCCTGAAAAATAGCGAACATTGGGTTCAGTTGTAAAAAGCAGTGCGTCTATTTCCTGTTCCCGCATTAACCTTTGCGCACGTTCTGTACGTCTTGTAAATTCAGCTTTGGAGAACCCGCGTGCTGGAATTTTCTGCATAATTATCCCTCTAAGAAAGTCGGACGCTAACTTCATGCCGATTCAGGCTTGAACGAACCTCTTCTGCCGTGCGCCCCACAATTGATCGATAGATGTCCGGATCTGTCGCCCCTTCAGTACCAATGAGCAGGATTCGACTGTGCTTGTCCAGGCCAAGGGAACTGCGCAAGTCCGGATTCCGACATGCCACGATCAGCGCAGCCAACCCTGCAACCGCTGATTCTCCTGCAACAACCGGCACCGGCGAGTATGTGCCTTCCGCCAGAAGCCGCATAACCGGTGCAATCAGTTCGTCGGGAATCGTCATAAAATCATCGGCACCATCGCTGAGAATCTGCCATCCCAGGTAGGAAACTTTCCCGCAAGACAGACCCGCCATGATCGTTTCATCAGTAATCTTGATATCTGTTGGCTTGCCATTTTTGGCACTTTGAAACAGGCAGTCTGCGCGATTGGGCTCGACGACAACAAAACGGGGTCGTGCAGAACCCAAAGTTTGCCACAGGTAACCACACAGTGCCCCGGCCAGCCCGCCAACCCCACCCTGTACAAACGTGTGAGTGAGTTCGAGGTTTTTTGGCAGTTGCCCGGCAATTTCAGCGGCCATAACCGTGTAACCGGCCATAACATGTTTCGGCAAGTCAGTGTATCCCTCGTAAGATGTGTCAGATACGATGAACCAGTTGTTGGTAGCCGCAGCTTCAGCGGCCATGGTAACCGATTCATCATAGTTGCCATTAATGCGCACCACCTTGGCGCCGAACTCTTCCATAGCCGTCTTGCGTCTGGCACTCACTCCTGAATGAATATAAATCACGCAGCGACAGCCAAAAAGTTGCGCCCCCCAGGCCACAGAACGTCCATGGTTACCGTCCGTAGCCGTAACGACAGTTATCTCTTTGACGATTTCAGCGTAATTGCCGTTGCGGATATTTTCAAAACTCACCTCCCTGCCGACTCGACCGGACACCTCCCGTTGCAACAGACAGAGGACTTCGTAAGCACCGCCAAGAGATTTGAAACTGCCAAGCCCAAACCGCCCCCCCTCATCCTTGTAGTAAACTCCGCCGATCCCAAGCTCCCGTGCAAGACCGTCAAGGCTTAGCAATGGCGTAGTGCTATAACCAGGCCACCGACAGATTTCCTCAATGGCCTTTTGGCTGGCAACCGTATCAAAAACTTCTTGCAGGCGATCGGGATAGGTTGATTTGGGATTGGAATGGGGATTATGAAAATAGTCGACTTGAATTTTATCGAAAATAGCGTCAATCATTGCGTCACACCTGCACTATGAATTTTTTGATAGCTGCGCCTCGACAAGATGAACCCAGAAATCAGCCCCAATCGTCAAGTTGTCATCGTTGAAATCGTATCCGGGGTTGTGAAGACCACATCCCCCCGGGCCTTCTGAACCGTTGCCTAGAAAGAGAAAACACCCGGGCTTGGCCGCTAGCATGAAACCAAAATCTTCCGAGGTCATGAAGGGGGGGCAGTCCGAATAAACATTTTTCTCACCAACGACTTTACGCGCCACATCGGCAGCAATATATGCTTCGTTGGAAGTATTGATGGTCGCTACAAACTCATGACTGTATGTAAATTTACTGGTTGCGCCATGGGCTGAACTGATCCCGTGAACAATCCTGGCCATGGATGTTTCGATCTCTTTCTGCACAACAGTATCGAACGAACGAGTGTCGCCCCTGAGGATGATTTTAGTCGGCAAGACGTTCCGGACCCCATCGGTGATGAACTCCGTTACCGAAACCACGGCATTCTCAACGGGGTTAAGAGCCCGCGAAACTATCGATTGCAATGCCATAACAATTTCCGATCCGACCACGATGGGATCTACGCCCAAATGCGGCAGAGCAGCATGGGTCCCCTTGCCCTCAATGAGTATCTCAAAGTGATCCTCGCAAGCCATGACCGGGCCAGACCTGACTGCAAAATTTCCAACCGGAAGTGATGGCATATTGTGTATGGCGTAAATATTGTCGGCCGGAAATCTTTCAAAGAGACCATCAGACATCATTGCCTTCGCACCTTGGCCGGCCTCCTCGCAAGGCTGAAAAATGAAATAGACGATGCCGTCAAAGGAGTCCGACTTTGCCAGATGATGAGCGGCGCCAAGCAGCATTGCCATGTGACCATCATGCCCACAGGCATGCATCTTCCCCTCATGTCTTGAGCAATAGTCAAAATTGTTTGCTTCCCGGATCTCAATCGCGTCCATATCGGCACGAAGCCCTATGCTTCGACTGCTGTTACCACGCTTGAGGACACCGACAACACCAGTACCGCCAATGCCTGGGAAAACTTTCATGTTGACCTTCCGCAGCAAGTCAACGATGGCCCGGGAGGTACGATGTTCCTTTGAACCCAATTCCGGATGAGCGTGGAAATCGTGACGCCACTGCATCATGAATTCCCGAAGATATGCGGTCGTAGAAGTGGAAATATTCATATCCTTGATCCTGGTTGAAAGTGAGCTTCGAGCAAAATTTTATACCAGCGTTTTAACTCTACCCCAATATCGACGATTTTTTTCTGCAAAGATGGTTGATTTTTGTGTTTTTTTCTTCACAATCAGGCAGATTGGCGCGCAATTATTGTTTAATAACGGCGATTAATGTATAAACAAATACAGCATTCATCTATGTTTACATTGCTTGCACAGCAGGGTCTTTACTCTTAAGGAAGGGATCAAGTGGGGGTTGTGTGTATTTTCTGCTAAGTGCTAGGGTCTTGCAAAGATTACATTTTATTTCGTGGGGTGACTTATGGATACATTCGACGCCAGGCTGCTCAATATCATTCAACAAAACAATCGCCTTACCAACGAACAGCTGAGTGAAATGGTAGGACTATCGCCAACAGCGTGCCAGAGGCGTTTGAAACGATTCAGAGAAAATGGCATTATTGCCGCGGATATCGCGGTGATCTCGCCTGAAGCCATTGGGCGACGCATGACCATGATCGTACAGGTTTCACTTGAGCATGAGCAACCTGAGCATCTGGACAGGTTCAAGAAAGTCATGCTTTCATTCCCTGAAGTCATGCAATGTTACTATGTGACAGGGAGTTCTGATTTCATTCTCATTCTCACAGCTATAGACATGAAAGATTACGAAGGTTTCACCAGGCGGGTATTCTTCAACAACCCCAACATTCAGCATTTCATAACAAATGTTGTCATTGATCATGTCAAAACGGGGTTGACTATTCCTGTCTTAGCCAGCGAGGATTTTTAGCCTTTATTGCGCTGTCGATAAGCCTGAGCGATGCCTCCCGTGGCCGTTTCTCGATAAAGGGAGGGCAGAGCCTGGCCGGTCTCTTTCATGACGGTGGTAATCTCATCAAAGGTGATTATGTGCTCACCTCCAGCCAGAAGAGAAAAATGACAGCAGTTCAAAGCTCTGGTCGCGGCATGGGCATTGCGCTCAATGCACGGAATCTGCACCAACCCGTTGACCGGGTCACAGGTTAACCCCAGGTGATGCTCCACGCCCATCTCGGCAGCATACTCGATTTGTCCGACTGTCCCGCCATGCAATTGTGTCGCTGCTGCGGCAGCCATCGCACAGGCCGTACCGACCTCTCCCTGACAGCCCACCTCCGCGCCGGAGATGGAAGCATTGTGTTTCACTAGATTGCCGACCAGACCAGCTGTTGCCAAAGCTCTCAGGATATCCTCTCTCCCACATTCAAGGACTTCATCCAGGGAGCGCAATACTGCCGGCAAAACACCGCTTGCACCACAAGTCGGGGCAGTAACGATAACGCCGCCTGAAGCATTCTCTTCCGAGACCGCAAGAGCATAGGCCCACATTTTGCCATTAAGTTTAAGGTGAGGACCATAGAAAGAAGCTTTGCGGTAAAAGGAGTGCGCCTTGCGACCGACACCCAGGCCACCAGGCAGAATCCCGACGCGATTCAAGCCTCGCTGGATCGAATTGGACATTGCGTCCCACACCTCACTCAGAAAATCTAGAAAGCCCTCGTCTTCACAATCCAGGACATATTCCCATAAAGACTCGCCAGTATCTTTGCACCGATTGAGGATATCCTCTAAAGTTGACAAACCATAAGTGTTACAAACAGCTTTCTCTGTCGATTCATCCTGAAGAGCACCACCACCGACACTGTAAACTTTCCAGCTGGCTAACAGTGTGCCCCTTTCCGAATAAGCTTCAAATAACATCCCGTTAGAATGTAGCGGCAACTCCTGATCCGGTTTCCAGACCAGTTCGAGAGGCCGCGGATGAAAAATCTCATTGAGTGCTTGATCTGTAAGGTGACCACGCCCGGTGGCGGCAAGACTTCCAAAAAGTGAGACTCTAAATCTTGCTGCGTTTGGCTGGCGTTGCAAGAATGTTTCTGCTGCCTTGCGTGGCGCCATAGTATGGCTACTTGAAGGACCGGTGCCAATGCGAAACAACTCACGAATTGATTCCATTTCACTTTCCCTTCACACGAAAGACGTTGCAACTATGTAGCGACCAGGCCTCATCAACATAGACACCCGTCGATAAAACCACAATATGTCTCTTTGCATCCGTGCGAACCCTGTTTTGTTCTTCGGGAAGCCGGAATTCATCACGTCCTATCGACAAACTTGGAGAAGCTTGTTTCACATTTTCAAGCCGCCACTATCGGACCACTTCCGCCACAACTCCACATAAGGAATCGCCCGAAAATCGACACTCAGCCGTTCGCTCTCGGCGCCAGGCACAAATCCCAGCTCAAGCACAGCCGCCTCGATAGCCGGCATGTGCATCGCCCCCCAAGGGATGACGATGGTGTCATAGTACGCCAGACTCCGCATCATACTGTCAATCACCACCGCGTTGCGCTTGTCTAGGATGTCGTTCATGACCCCGGCAATCCATTCCGGGGTCATCTGCTCACTCACCCAGGCATTGTACTCGGCGAGGCCCTCAACCAGCGGCATGTCGCCGAACAGAGTGCGCCCGAGCTCATTGAGAAACTCGATTGTCTCCGGATCGAATTGGCTGACATCAGTATCCGCAAGGGCAATATCCACCTTGCCCTGCTCGCCGGCGTCCGGACCCGTCGCTTCTAAATGATCCAGATCAACAAGGTCACCGTTGAACCTCATCGTCTCCTGAGAACTCAGGCCGATTAATCCGGCTAGCTTGCTGTAGTTGAATCGATTGTTCAAGAGCTTGTCGCGATCAGTCACCCCCTCGGCAAGGATGATCGTCTCTTCAACCGACATCGACCCGGACAGGTCCTCGTAATAATCCTCTCTGCCGATATGCATCATCGCCGCCAGGCGAATAACCTTTTCATCGAGATGATAGCTGCGCTCGCTCATGTAGATGCCGACCGGGCTGAGCCGCATAAAACCGGAGGTCTGCCGCTCGAGGTAGTCGCCGGTCATGGCCAGGCCGGAATAGACCAGGACGAAGGGCAGCAACAGCAGGTTGATCGCGCTAAAGCTTAAGGTGTTTCGCCAGCTGAACATCGGAGTCCGCACCTGGCTCCCGCTCAACAGGGGCTCGCCATCAGGGCTGCGCAACAGCAACAAGGCGATCCCGCCGAGCAAAAGTTGCCCGGCAGCCGCTATCAGCCCGAGCGACTCGCGACCAATGATTCCCGAGAGTGGCCACATCGCCAGGGCATTCCAGAAGACGTAGAGAGTCAGCGGCAGCAAAATCCGTTTGGGCAGACGCCGATCAATTCCCAGGCAGGCATAGAGCACCATGGAAAGGATGATCACTGCGTAGGCCACCGAATAGCGCAGCCCCGCAACGAGCGGCAAGGGCGAGGAGGTGGCTGCGAGCAGTTCAGCGATCAGGGAGAGACCGGCATCGATCAGAAACAGGATAATATAAATTTTGGCGAATCGTCGCATGTGCTGATTCTTGCATAGAATGTCATTAACTGCCATAGCTTCATCTCTTTCGATTCCATGAAGAGGCTGCTTTCGTAGCTGGTGGGCAAGAAAATTTGAAAATAGTATCCAGGTGCAGTTCAAATGTAGTAATTTAACGTTGCGCAGAAGCTGACGGACCATCCATAAGACGGCTGAAAACCCGGATGTCTGCTTGTGACGCTCACAGCAACCGGTCACCCGAATTTTAATGGAACCTGCTATGGAAAAGCTCCTCTCCACAAAAGAAGTCGCGGAATTTCTCGGGGTCAACGAAAAGATGATTTATACTCTGATCAACGAGAAGGGTTTACCTGCGAGCAAGATCACCGGAAAATGGCTGTTCCCAAAGAATTTAGTTGATCAATGGGTGGCAAGCAGAACCATCAACTATCCCCGGCAGCCTGAAACGGCAGTCGAGATTCCCAATCTTTTACTGATTGCCGGCAGCAACGATATATTGCTGGATCACACTCTGGTACTGTTTCGGCGACAGAACCCAGAGTTTGTTGCATTCTTCGGCAACCTCGGCAGTCTCGGAGGCCTGAAGGCCTTAAGGCAGGGACTTTGCCACGTTGCCACCAGCCATCTGGCCCAAGAGGATAATGAAGATTACAATTTTTCATTTGCCGCCAGTCTGCTCGAAGAGTCCCCGGCAATTGTCAACTTCTGCAATCGTGAACAAGGCTTGCTGGTTCCTAAGGGGAATCCACAAAATATCAGCAAGGTTGAAGACATCGGGACCAAAGGGCTCTCCATTGTCAACCGGCCACTAGAAGCGAGCACGCGCTTGATGCTTGATCGGGAATTCAAAAAGGCGGGTTTGGACTGCCGCAACGTTCAGGGTTATGACCGGGAGTTCCAGAGTCACCTCGAAGTCGGGCTCGAAGTTTTGGCCGGACGGGCATCGACCGGGCCTGCAATCCGTGCCGTCGCTGACCTGCTCGGACTCGATTTCATCCCCCTGCGATGGGAACGCTTTGATCTGCTGATTCCCAAACACAGCTTTTTTACGAAGAGCGTCCAACTGTTTCTGGAACTGCTGCACAGTAGCGGCTTCAAGGCTCTGGCTGAGGACTTCTCGGGCTATGACTTGAGCCAAAGTGGTAAAATGGTCTATCCCAAGGACGCTTAGGAGGCTGTCGGACTATCCATGAACCGGCTGCAAATTCTGCTGTTCCGCCCATATTTCAGCTCTTTTTTGCTCTATAGCTACGGCTATGGATCTGCAAACGAGCTAAAATCTGATCTCAAACAACCAAATTTTCGCTTCGGTCCGTCTAGTCCGACAGCCTCCTGGTTTCCAGCCTGAAGTTTGCAATCATTCCCAGAGATTCCCTCATCGATTTCGATAACGAAGATAGAAAGAATCTTCTCTCGTAAAACCTCCCTCAGTTCAGGCCAAGACCTTTGAAGTTTGTCGCATCGTGTTTGTCTTGGTAATCCTTGGTAATTTTTAAGTTGTGAATAAAGCAAAATGCCCCTAAATTACCCATTGAGGCAATTATCTACGCTGATGGCTCGCACTCTCCCGGCGCATCAGGCAAAAAGATTTTGTTTGGCACACAAAAAACCGGCTCAACGGGCGTTTTCAAGCCGTCTTTCCTTAAAAAGGGTTGGCACCCAAGTTGCAAAACAACAATGGTAACTATTGGTCATTAACAGTTATATTTGCGTACTGTTAACCATTGCTGACTCTGTTTGTGGATACTCGGCTGTCGGGCCATCCATGACCCGGCTGCAAATTCGGTTTGCATAGTCCGACATCCTCCCAGGAGAACAAATAGCCCTGTTTACCTGTTCATCATTGATCGGACCTGGGTAGAGACGCCGGGTCCGCATTTAAGGAGAACCAAGATGATTAAGCGTCTAATGACCATCCTTTTGCTATTGTTGCTTGCTTCACCGGCCTTTGCCGTTGAGCATCTGCGCCTGGCGACCACAACATCCACCGAAAACTCCGGCCTGTTGGCTGCTATCCTGCCGCCTTTTGAGCAGGCCAATGACTGCAAGGTCGACGTTATCGCTGTCGGCACCGGCAAGGCGATCAAGCTGGGCGAGACCGGTGATGTCGACGTCGTGCTGGTCCACGCCCGCAGCCTGGAGGATAAATTCGTCGCTGACGGCTTCGGCGTCGATCGCCGCGACGTCATGTACAACGATTTCGTGCTTCTCGGCCCCGAGTCGGATCCGGCCGGTATCACCGGGATGAAGGATATCGCGGCGGCCATGGGCAAGATCGCAGCGGCCAAAGCGACTTTCGTCTCCCGTGGCGACGAATCCGGCACTCACACCCGGGAGAAGCAGCTCTGGAAAGCCGCCGATATAACTCCGGCCGGCGACTGGTACCTGGAAGCCGGCCGCGGTATGGGCGAGGTCATTACCATGGCGACTGAGCGCGTAGGTTATACGCTCAGTGATCGCGGCACCTATCTCGCTTACAAAACCAAAACCGATCTGAAGATCGCGGTTGAGGGTGACGCCGGGCTGTTCAATCCCTACGGGGTGATTATGGTCAACCCGGCCAGACATCCGCATGTCAAGGCAGATCTGGCCAAGAAGTTCATGGACTATCTCGTCTCTGAGCAGGGACGTCGCCTGATCACAAGCTTTAAAGTCAATGGTGAGCAACTCTTTTACGTTAACAATTAGTCTACGTCCGGCAACGGTGTTTGTACCACTCAGTGTTTCCGGACGGAAACCCGTTAAGGATTGTCTGCTTGGATTATTTGATCAACTCGCTGAATGCCGCACTGACCATGATTCTTCACATGGATCAGGAGGTTCTGAGTGCTGTCAGCACCTCTCTCTTTACGTCGTTCACTGCGATTCTGATCGCGGCGGTGTTCGGAATTCCTTTTGGTGCGGCCATCGGCATGTGGCAGTTCCCCGGCAAACGATTGACTGTGACCTTGCTCAACACCTTGATGGCGTTGCCGACAGTGGTGGTCGGCTTACTGCTGTTTGGTCTGTTCAGTCGTCAGGGTCCCCTTGGCCCGTTGGGACTGCTGTTTACTCCCTGGGCGATGATTGCCGGCCAGGTCGTGCTGGCTGTACCGATCGTCGCCAACTACACCCTGGCTGCCGTCGCCGGTGCCGACCAACGCATCCTGCCAACCGCCATCACTCTTGGCGCCGGCCGCTTGCGCGGCTCCTGGCAGCTTCTATTGGAGGTGCGTTTCGGGGTGATGGCAGCAATTGTGGCCGGCTTTGGTCGCGTGATCGCCGAGGTCGGGGTGGCGATGATGCTCGGCGGCAATATCCGTGGTAGCACCCGGACGATGACTACGGCCATTGCCCTGGAAACCAGCAAGGGGGAATTCGCATTTGGTCTTGCCTTGGGGATAGTCCTGATGAGTGTCGCCCTGATCATTAACCTGTTTCTGAACATGATGCAGCAGAGGTGATTGCCATGGATTCACTGATGATATTGCAAAACATCGAGCTTCAACGTGGAGATTTTAGTCTTCATGTGGAGCAGCTCGAATTTAAAAAAGGACGGATCTACCTTCTGGAGGGGCCGAACGGCGCGGGCAAGAGCACTCTCCTCCAGCTATTGGCGATGCTGATGGTGCCGACAAAGGGAATGCTCTGTTTCGCTGGTGAAAATGTGATCAACGCATCCCAGCGACAGCGCTTGCGACGCCAGATCACACTGGTGGATCAGACCCCGTATCTGTTCGATGCCAGCGTTTATCACAACCTTGCATTCGGACTGCGACTGCGCAACATATCCGGTGACCTTCTGAATCTCCGCATCAGCCAGACCTTGGAGATGGTCGGCTTATCCGGCTTCGAAGTACACCAGGCCCGCAGATTGTCTGGTGGAGAAATACGGCGTGTGGCTCTGGCGAGGGCTATGGTTTTGAGGCCCCGTTTGCTACTTCTCGATGAGCCGAATGCCGGCCTCGACCGTGAGATTCTGCCGATTTTTGAAAAGTGCCTGGCGACCCTTCCCGGACAAGGGACCACCGTGGTCATTGCCAGCCATGACCGCGACCAGTCCCGGCGCCTGGGAGGCGAGGTATTGACTCTCAACGAGGGGCGGCTTCTGTCAACCTCACAAAACACCTTGCACCAAACCTTGCTCAGAGAGACGGGAACCGCCTGAGGTCAGCCAAAATGAATATCAAGACAAACAGGCCCAATTTTCGACATGGAAACGAGCAATTTTTCGCAAGGTCAATCAAATCCGCCGATTGACGCAGAAATTGCGGAAAAGGGCCGTTTCCAAATCGAAAACTATTTAGCAGAGTCTTCACTGCCCGGCAACTCAGGCTTAGGTCGTCCTTTGCGTGATTTGATCTTGCAGGTGACCGGTAGCCCTTGTTGCAAGGAGATTCTCTTCCCCTGATGGGAGATCTCCAGGAGACTCCCCTTCTCGAGCAAATAGATCGCTTCATTACGTGTCATGCTGACCCGCAGGCACTGACCACGGATGGTCAAAGGGAAACGCAGTTCATCAACATACCGGGGAATATTTGGCGCAAAGCTGACGTTGCCGTCGTAGTCACGCATGCCGGCGAAACCGTAGGTAGCGACCATCCACGTACCCCCCATCGAGGCAACATGACAACCATCTGCCATATTGCCACCAACATCCGCAAGATCCATCAACATCGCGTAACGGGCATACCCCATGGCTTTTTCCGAGGAGCCAATCTCAGAGGCGACGACGCTCTGAATGCAGGCCGACAGCGATGAGTCGCCCGTGGTCAGGGGATCGTAGTATTCGAAATTCCTCTGTTTCTGCTTGTTAGTGAACATGTCGCCAAGCAGCAACATGGCCAGCACGACATCGGCCTGCTTGATCACCTGATGACGGTAGATGACCAGCGGATGATAGAAAAGCAGCAGCGGGAATCTGTCGCGCGGCGTGTTTTTAATATCCCAGACCTCGAGATCAAGAAAGTCTTCATCCTGAGGATGGATCCCCAGAGTGCGGTCATAAGGCACGTACATTTTATCAGCCGCCTGCTGCCAGGTCTCGACTTCACTGAAGTCCAGCTTGGTTCGATCGACCAGGGTCTCGAAATATGCCGGCAGCTGGTCGTGCATTTTCGTGACCGTCTTGACGGCAAAAAGCAGATTCTCCCGGGCCATCAGATTGGTATATGCGTTATTGTTGACAACCGCCGTATATTCATCGGGCCCAGTCACTCCATGGATACAAAATTTACCGCTCTTGCGATCCGAGTAGAAACCGATGTCAACCCAGAAGCGGGCTGTCTCGACAAGCATTTCAGCCCCTTCGTTGTAGAGCATGGCGTTGTCGTCTGTGATCTCGACATATTTTTTCAACGCATACATAATATCGGCATTGATGTGATATTGCGCCGTGCCGGCAGCGTAATGGGCAGACGCTTCTTCGCCATTAATCGTCCGCCAGGGGAAAAGAGCTCCTTTCTGGTTGAGTTCTCGGGCACGCAGGCGAGCTTGTTCAAGCATACTGTGACGAAACAGCAAGAGGTTGCGCGCGATGCGCGGGGCCGTATAGATTAAAAAAGGCAGGACATAAATTTCGATGTCCCAGAAATAATGTCCCTCATAAGTCTGGCCAGACAACCCTTTGGCGGGAATGCCCGTCCCTTCCGCACGCCCCGCAGCCTGAAGAATCTGGAACAGGTTCCAGCGCATCGCCTGTTGGAGCTCGCACTTGTCGCGACCGGAGGCCGACTTATTCCCAAGGATGTGGATGTCGCTGCGCTGCCAGAAGTCACTCATATACTCTTTTTGGCCGGCGACCAGTTCACCAAAACCTTTGCCTGCCACCCGAGCAAGGGCTCGTTCGGCCCGTTCCGCGAGCTCCTTGGATGCCGCACGCCGTGACGAGTGGTAGGTAATGAACTTGACCAGTTGAATCGGACGCCCCCGTCTGGCATCTACTGAGAAAACAACCTTGCCGAGATCTCCATCACACTCATTTATGCTTGTGTAAGCGCAGTCAGTCTCGAACGAGTGGTCAACGCCGCAGACCATGACCATGCCACTGTTACAGGCACGGTGCGCCAATATCAGACGCAAATCGCTGCATGAGTGACCCTCGGGAATGAGAACCTGGTATGGAAACCCCGTGCTCCGGCGGGGATCAGTCTCCCCGGCTTGATTTTCCTGGGCACCGATCACTTCGGATGAGATGATCACCGGAGCATCAGAATTGAGCACCGTGACCTGGTAAGATATTGCAGCGACATGTCGCTGCTGCAGCGAGACCAGCCGCTCCGATTCAATCAGGACCTGTTTACCGACCGCCGTCTCCCAGAGAATGCGGCGCTTGAGAATCCCATCCTGCATGTCGAGAGTCCGCTCAAAAAACTGCAGGCTGGCCGTCGGCAGGAAGAAAGGTTCATCATCCACATAGAGCCTGAAGACCTTGGCATCGGCCACGTTGAGCATGACTTGTCCGGTCTTGGCGAAACCGTATGCGTCTTCGCCGTAGACGATCGGCCTGGTCTCGTGGAAACCGTTGATGAAGGTTCCGGATTGGCTGATCGGGGTTCCTTCATCATGATTACCACGCATTCCAAGGTAGCCGTTGCCGATTGAAAAGATGGTTTCAGTCTGCGCGAGGAAGCGTGGATAGAAACTCGACTCGATTATCTTCCACTCATTGATTGGGTAAATATGGCTCGGCGGGTTCAGCGTTTCGTGACGGATCATAAAAAACCTTTTTCTGGATATCTACGTTGCTTCATAAACCTGATGTGGGAGCATAGTGTGAACGTTGGTGATGGGACCATTCCTGAGCCCGTTTGCTTGCGTTGCGTCAAAACGCAGAGAGGCAAAAACAACTGGTCATGGCCAGCCCGGAAACGCTAGCTTTCCGGGCTGGTAGCGCAATGGCCTTTTATTTCAGTTTGGAAATGAAGCTCTTCGTCCACTGATGAACGTCAAAGCGTTTGATCTGCGAGCGCAGGAGGGTCATCCGTCTCCGCCGTTCCCCTTCGGGCATGATGAACGCCTTAAAGATGGTATCGGCTGTCGTTTCGACATCGTAAGGATTAACCAGCAGTGCATGTTTACCGAGTTGATCGACGGCGCCGGCAAATTCACTGAGTATGAGCACGCCGAGATTATCCACCGAGCAGGCGCAGTACTCTTTGGCAACCAGATTCATGCCGTCACGCAGCGGGGTGATCAGGGCGATTTCGGCACTGCGATAATGAGCCAGCAACTGCACCGGATCAAGGCTTCGATAGTGAAAACGCAACGGCACCCAGCTGTGCATTGAGAAGCGACCGTTGATGTGTCCGGCGAGCTGTTCAAGGTAGGCTTTCAGATCCATATAATCGGGCACCATGGTACGGCTTGGCACGACAACCTGCAACAGCGAGACCTTGCCTTCCATCTCGGGGTATTTCTCCAGGGCACGTTCGAATGCCAGGAAGCGCTCCGGAATTCCTTTTGTGTAATCGAGTCGATCAATACCAAGAATGATCTGACGCTCCTCGAAGTTTTCATGCAAGTACCATGCGGCGTCAGCGACTTCCTTGGTTTTCGCGCGGGCAGAGAAATCCTCGAAATCAATACTGATCGGAAAGTGTCCTGCGCGGAAGGTTCGCTCACCGTGGCGCAAGATCGTGTAGTTTCGATGCCTGCTTACAATCTTGACGCCGGGGACTAAACTCGTCGCGCAACGGACGAAATTACGGTGATCTCGTAACGTTTGAAATCCGATCAGGTCATACGCAAGCAAACTCAGCAAGAGCTCGTTCTTCCAGGGAAGTCGACGAAACAGGTCGGTTTCCGGGAAAGGAATATGCAGAAAAAATGCCAGACGCTGCCATTGCCCCAATTGACGCAGGTTCCACCCGGTCATGGCCAGTTGGTAGTCATGTACCCAGATGAAATCGTCAGGCAAGCTGACTTCGGCTGTCCTCTCGGCAAATTTCCGGTTCACCTTTTTGTAGGCCTCGAAATGATCGCGATTGAAGTGACAGTTACCGAGCATGTCATGGAAAAGCGGCCAGAGTGTTTCGTTAGAAAAGCCAAAGTAATATTTTTCGACTTCCTCTTCGCTGAGTGGTACTGCCGCCAGAGAGTACCCCTCCTTCTCGGCAAACGTATCTAAGAGACGACCGATAGGCGCATCCTCATCACATCCAGGCCAACCGACCCAGACACCCTGGTTTGCTTTCATAACCGGAGTCATGGCCGTGACAAGACCGCCGGAACCGGGATTGATCTGCCACTCGCCATGATCGTCCTGACTGACGACGATCGGCAAACGATTCGATATGACCACCATACGTTGTTTCATCGCTTCTCCTGACGAATCACTTTGCCGATCTCATCACATAGCCTGCGGCGTCCTGGACAGGGAACGGACTTGGTTTGATCAACACGAAACCATGCCGCAGTACCCTCAGAATAAAGCAGAAGAACCGGACGATCGAACTTTGCGGTTTGTTGCCGAGGATGAAGAGATCTCTGCAATAAAGACATCTGTGTGAACCCTTGGGTTCTACGGCAACTAAAACAGTAACATACTGAGCCACCATTTCAATTTATCGGGAATCTAACGTATTGAAAAAACGTAATTTCTATCAACAGATGCCTTCGATGGAAAAATTGTGGCAGTGAACGTGACATCATACCACGTACATAACTTAGACCCCCGAAAACTGTGCATGTGTTATTCGGGATTTCCGGATGGAAACCAGTTAACCCGTATTGCGTAATCCGGCGGCAATCCCATTGATGGTGGCAGCGAGAACGTAGTCGAGATCATCACTTTGAGCGCCGCTCCGCTTGCGCCGCAAAAGCTCGACCTGGATCAAACTCATGGGATCGATGTAGGGGGCCCGCAGTTGCAGGCTCTTGGCCAGGTCGGGATTGGTTTCGAGCAGGCTCTTCTGTCCGGTGACTTCGAGAATCATGCCGCGGGTCCGATGAAGCTCTTTTTCCAGCCGGGTGAAGACCCGTGTCCGCAAGTCGGTATCGGGGACCAGAGAAGCGTATTGGCGGGCCAGGGGAAGGTCGACTTTTGCCAGAGCCATCTCCACGTTGCGGACCATGTCGAAGAAGAAGGGAAAGCGGCGCATCATGGTTTTCAGTAAATCGCTCTGTACCGGACCGCGGGCGGCAAACCGTTCAAAGGCGGTGCCGATTCCGAACCATGCCGGGATCAGCAGGCGGCTCTGAATCCAGCCGAACCCCCACGGAATAGCCCGCAAATCGTCGAGTCCACGGGTTTCTTTACGTCTCGAGGGTCGGGAGCCGATTTTGGCCAGTTCGAACTCATTGACCGGCGTGGACTGTTCGAAATAGGTGAGGATGTCGGGGTTATCGAAAATTTCTTCCCGATACCATGCGAAGGCATCTTCGGACATTTCCTCCAAAGCCGCCTCCCAGGCTGGTTCGACAAAGGCCTCTACCAGTCCGGTACGAGTCAGGGCTTCCAGTGAGGCAGAGACCATCAGCTCCAGATTGCGCCTTGACAGCGCCGGATCGGCATACTTGAAGTTGATCACTTCCCCCTGCTCGGTGAGCTTGAAGGCTCCATTGAAGGCGCCAACCGGCTGGGCGATAATTGCGCGATGGGTTGGGCCGCCCCCGCGGCCGACAGTACCCCCGCGGCCGTGGAACAGGCGCAGCTTGACGTTGCACTCTGTGGCGACCTGGTGCAGGGCGCGATGTGCCTTGTAGATTTCCCAGCTGCTGGTGAGCATGCCGCCGTCCTTGTTGGAATCAGAGTAGCCAAGCATCACCTCCTGCCAACGCCCCCAGGCGTCGAGGTAGGGGCTGTAGCTCTTTTGCGACCAGAGGCTACGGCAGATCCGCGGCGCATTGCGCAGATCTTCGATCGATTCGAACAACGGGACCGGCATCAAGCCTGGATCGCCTAACGCCGTTCCCGCAACCTGAATGCCGCATAACTCCATCAGCCAAATCAGCGAAAGGACATCCTCCTTCGAGCTGGCACCGCTGATCACGTAGCTGCGGATCGCCTCGGCAGGAAACTCCTGTTTCAGGTGGGCAAGCGCCCGCAATGTATCGAGCAATTCAGTGGTCTGCGACGAAACGGAAGGTGGATCGGCGATTCGCGAAGCCGCCGCAGCGAGTTCCGCCACAGCCAGGGCGTGAACATTGGCGTGCTGGCGGATATCGAGGGTGTGCAGGTGAAAACCGAATGTGGCGACCTTACGCAGCAGAGGTTCCACCATTCGGTTGGCCAAACGTACCCCGCGCTGCTGGCGCAGGCAACGGTTCAACAGTTCCAGGTCTTCTCGAAAGGCAGCGGCACCGGGATAGGCATCCGGATTCTGTGAATCCATCAGGGTGCACCGTAGGCGGTGATGGACCAGGGTCAGGTAGCGCCGGAAAGGTTCGCTCTCGGGCAGAATTTCGATTTCGCGGCGTGCTGTCGGCATCCTGGCTGTGCCTGAAGCCAGGGCCAGATGCAGGTCCGGCGCTACTTCCACCCGGCAGGTAGACGGGGTCAGCAGACGCCGCAGACGCTGGATATCGGCGATATAATCGGCTAGGATCAGCTGCCTGGCCTTGACCAGGGCGTCCCGGGTGGATTCAGAGGTGACGAACGCATTGCCGTCGCGGTCGCCGCCGATCCAGGTGCCGAAACGGACGATGGTCGGCAATGCCTGCGGATCAAGTTCGATCTGGTAGACCTCCCGGAAATCCCTGGCCATCTCCTCGTAAAAAGTCGCGATGGGAGGCAACAGCGATACCCTGTAGTGGTCGAGGCCCATGGCGATCTCATCCTGCACCGTAGGCTTTCGCCGGCGCACCTCATCTGATTGCCAGAGGGCGGTGATCTCTGCCAGAATCGCTTCCTGGCATTGCCGGGCCTTGCTGTCGGCGAGGGGCAGACGGTCGAGTTTTACCAGTTCCCTGGCGATGCGACGCCGTTTGAAGAGCACCACCCGACGGGCGACCTCGGTAGGATGAGCGGTAAACACCGGGAAAACATCTACCTGTCGAAGCCAGTCCATTGCCTGATCGGCAGTGATCCCGGTTTCACGCATCCGCCTCAGGGTGGCATACAAGGAGCCGGCCTTGCCAGGTTCACCGGCGACGCGATGTGAACGGCTGCGGCGCTTGCGATGATTCGCCTCGGCAAGATTCGTCAGTTCGAAGAAGGTGGCGAAGGCTTTGATGATCTGGTGATGTTCGTCAAGGCTTAACGGGGTGACGAGGCTGACCATTTGTTTGAGAAGCTCATGCTCGGCCGGGTTTTCCAAGCCCATTCCGCCGGCTTCACGTTCCAACTCCCGGTGGCGGATCGCCAGACGGCGCACGCTCTCCTCGAGGTCATACGCCTCTTGTCCAGCCTGCTCACGAATCACCGTTCCCAGAAGATTTCCCAACGAGCGCACATCACGCCGCAAGGGCCGTTCTTTGAGTTCCGGATCCGGGCTGATCAGCTCCTCCAGTCTCTGTCTCTGGTCTGCGGCTCTCCAGTACAATTCTGATTCGTTCATGGCGTGTCCTGCCTTCGGCTCCCGGCTCTGTGCATTCCCTTCCAACGCTTTTACTATTTTGACTGCTTTCTCGCAAAAAACAACCGTGGCAGGTCTTTCTTGCGCTGACCCTGTGACCATAATTGCTAAAACGGGGAACGGAGTTACACAAGTGTCTATTGCTACATCGAACAAATTACCCTGTGGACTGATGCAGAGACCCAAGAATAGGACCGTGCCTGTACGGGAGCTGACGGCTGTGTCGCCACTCCCCGGATTCAGGGGAAACTCCGGAAATTTTCCCATTCTCTGCTATCCTTGTCGCATGCTGCGTAGTCTCCATACAGACACTTTCTACCTTCCGATTCACGTCATTGCCGGAGAAACCGGATGACAGTCCGCATTTCCTGGCGATCAGAATCGAGAAGAGTTTCCTGTATGTTTTACGTTCCTTTTTCAGGAAAAAGCATTGAGGTCCATCCATTTTGAGTGTTGATGAATCTGCGCGTGCATCGAGCATAGGAGAAAATGACTATGATGACTCCGGAATTTGATTTTATCGAAAAGCTGCACGTACCAGCCGAAACCAAAATTCTCCTGTTAGTACTGGACGGGTTGGGCGGGCTGCCTCAAAAATTTGGCGGGCAGACTGAACTCGAAGCCGCCGATACGCCAAATCTCGACGCCCTCGCGGCAGAAGGGATATGTGGACTGCACGAGCCGATTGGCACCGGCATCACGCCGGGAAGTGGTCCGGCGCATCTGGCCTTGTTTGGTTACGACCCACGTCGATTTCAGGTGGGCCGCGGCGTATTGTCAGCGTTGGGCATCGGTTTCGATTTACATGATGGCGACGTAGCGGCCAGGGGCAACTTTTGTACGGTGGATGACGCCGGCCGCGTAACCGACCGGCGCGCCGGTCGGATTGAGACCGGCAAGAGCCGCGAGTTATGTGCCCGGCTGCGCAAGATCAAGATCCCGGGAGTTGAGCTGTTCATCGAACCGGTGAAGGAGCACCGCTTCGTCCTCGTTTTACGCGGACTGGAGCTTTCTCCACGGCTTGGCGACACCGATCCGCAGCAGACCGGCACCGAGCCTCACCAACCTGAGGTCAGGGCTTTGGAGGCTGAACACACCGCACAACTCGTCCGCCAGTTCGTCAATCAGGCTCGACAGAAACTGGCGCAACTTCATCCGGCCAACATGGTTTTATTACGTGGATTCTCCAGCCGTCCTGCATGGCCTGATTTCCGCAAGGTTTTCGGTCTGCGTGCGGCAGCTCTCGCCGGCTATCCGATGTATCGCGGCGTGGCGCGACTGCTGGGGATGAACGTGCTGGATTGCGAAGAACCGTTGGAAAGTAAAATCGCCGCGCTGAAAGCGC
The DNA here is from genome assembly GCA_014860225.1 of Desulfuromonadales bacterium. Lineage (GTDB taxonomy): Bacteria > Desulfobacterota > Desulfuromonadia > Desulfuromonadales > BM103 > M0040. The sequence goes on along the minus strand of JACZKE010000006.1, from coordinate 70,158 downwards.
ACTGGGAGGAATTCGATTTCTTTTACGTACATTTCAAAGCCACCGACAGTGCCGGAGAAGATGGTGACGCACAGAAAAAGCAACGACTGCTCACGGAAGTAGACCGTCATCTTCCGTCGCTCCGCGACCTGGATCCCGAGGTGTTGATCGTAACCGGCGATCATTCGACCCCGGCCGTGATGAAATCTCATAGCTGGCATCCCGTACCGGCCATCTTGTGGGCGAAGACCTGCCGACCTGACGGCGTCAAGGCCTTCGGCGAAGAGGCCTGCCTCGCCGGCGGCCTCGGCCCGCGTTTCCCCGCGATCGATCTGATCCCGCTGGCGCTCGCCCATGCAGGACGCTTGCGGAAATTCGGTGCGTAAATACGGCTCCGCACGCATTGTGACTATCCTGAGCAACCTGGCGGCCGCGACTGCATGATAGCCGCGGACGTACTGGTATTATTACGGACCTCAACAGTAAAATATTATGCAGTCTGACCCGAAAACACACCACTCGGCGTCCGCGGACCAACCGGCTCCTGCCGCAGCAGAAAATCCGTGGGCGATGCCGATCAAGCAGGTGATCAAGGCTTTGGCAACCTGTCCCGATTCCGGATTGAATGCGGAAACCGTTCAGCAACGCCTTGACCATTATGGTCCAAACCGACTACGCAAAACGCATACCCAGCCTGCGTGGGAAATCCTGTTCAATCAGCTGAAAAGCCTTGTCATTATTATTCTTGGAGGAGCGTCCATTCTGGCCTTCGCTTTTGGTCAGACTGCCGAGGGCATCGCGCTCGTCGCAGTTGTCACGACGAATGCCTTGATCGGATTTGTCAGCGAATGGCAGGCCGTGCGTTCAATGGAAGCACTGCGTGAAATGGAGCAGCCTACTAGTCGTGTCCGCCGGAACGGACGCGAAGAAAACGTGCCGGTTCAATCCCTCGTGCCCGGTGATCTTGTCCTGCTGCAGGCCGGTGACATTGTTCCGGCGGATTTGCGGGTATGGAAGGTCCGCCATCTCAAGGTGATTGAAGCCGCGTTGACCGGTGAATCGGTCCCCGCCGACAAGCGCGCTACGACGGTGAAGTCGGGCACGCCGCTGGCGGAACGCGCGAATATGCTTTTCAAAGGGACTGCAATCGCCAAAGGTTCCGCAGAAGGCATTGTTACCGCCACAGGTATGCAGACGGAGCTCGGCCACATTTCACAGCTCGCTGAATCGGCTGAGAAGCAGGAGGCGCCCCTGCAGCGGCGGCTCGACGACCTTGGTAAACGCTTCGCGTATCTCACCCTGGGAACAACCGTAATTATTGCGGGCGGCGGCTTGCTGGTCGGCCAGTCAACGGTGCTGATGATCCAGACGGCGATTGCGCTCGGACTCGCGGCTATTCCGGAAGGAGCGCCCATCGTCGCCACGATTGCACTGGCGCGCGGCATGTGGCTGATGAGCCGCCGGCAGGCACTGGTACATCGGTTGACAGCGGTGGAAACCCTTGGCTCCACCCAGGTTATCTTCACAGACAAGACAGGGACCCTAACGCAAAACCGGATGGCCGTCCGCCAGATTCTAACCTTGGACGATCGCATTGATTTGCCTGCTTCGGAAGAAGCCACACCGGAATTGCAAACACTCAGAGATAACCCCGTGGTTCGGCGCATCATTGAAATCGGTGTGCTGTGCAACTCAGCCACACCGGGAGACAACGATTCCTTGGACAATGCGACCGGCGATCCGATGGAAATAGCGTTGCTTCGCGTCGGGCGAACATTCTCCCTCACGCGTGACACGCTGTTGCAGCAACAACCGCAAAAGCGCGAGGAGCCCTTCGATCCTGAAGTCATGATGATGGCGACCATTCAACAGGCTGACGATGGATACGCAGTCATGGTCAAAGGTGCACCCGGCCGTGTCATGGAAGCTTGCCGCTTCATTCCGGATGATAGCGGCACCGGCCGATGCGACCTTACGGAACAGGATCGCAAGCGCTGGCAGGAAAAACTGGAGGCTGCAGCTGAGCAGGGCCTGCGTCTCCTCGCCATGGCCGACAAGTTCACGGACAGTACCGCAGATGAGTTGTATAGCGACCTGCGCCTGCTCGGTGCGATCTGCCTGGAGGATCCGCCCGCCGAGGGCGTAGCCGATGCAATCGCTCTCTGCCGCGCCGCCGGCGTACGTGTGAACGTGGTTACCGGTGATCAAGCGCAAACCGCTCTGGCCATTTGCCAACAGGTCGGAATCATCGAAAACGGCCACGACCTCATCATGCACGGGCGTGATTTGAAACCTCCCGATGCGCTGAGCGAGCAAGAACGTCAGCGTGTACTCGACTCCCGCATCTTCGCGCGCGTCAATCCCGAACAGAAGCTCAATCTGGTCAGCGTGTTCCAGGAGAGTGGACAGGTCGTCGCCATGACCGGAGACGGAGTCAACGACGCTCCTGCCCTTAAGCAAGCGAATATCGGCATCGCCATGGGTCGCCGCGGCACCGAGGCCGCCCGTGAGGCAGCTGACATGGTCCTCAAAGACGACGCGTTTTCGAGCATTGCCGCCGCGCTGGAGGAAGGTCGCATCATTTTTCGCAATATCCGGCGTTCCGTCCTTTTCATGCTTTGTACCAATGGCGCCGAAGTTCTGGTTGTAGCAGCAGCCACACTGGCGGGAGCACCTTTGCCTCTGCTGCCCATGCAGATTCTTTTCCTTAACGTCATTACTGACGTTTTCCCGGCGATGGCTCTCGGCGTCGGACAGGGCAACTCTGATGTCATGAAAGTGCCTCCCAGGGATCCAGAGGAAAAAATCCTCAACTCACGCGAGTGGAGAGCCATCGCGGGCTGGAGCATGATCATCGGGGTCTGCATTCTGGGAGCTTTCACGCTCGGACTTCACTGGCTGGATTTGCCGGAACGGTCGGCAGTCACCATTTCTTTTTTGACACTCGGCTTCGGGAAACTCTGGTTCGTCTTCAACTTGCGTGAGCGCGGATCGAAGCTGTTGAAAAATGATGTGGTGCAAAACCCATGGATCTGGGGTTCGCTCTCAGTTTGCATGGCAGCATTGCTTGGTGCGTTGTATGTGCCTGGCCTTGCAGCTGTTTTGAAAACGGAGCCGCCGTCGTTGCAGGGCTGGAGCATCATCCTCGGATTCAGCCTGGTGCCGGCTGTCATCGGACAGCTCCTCCGGGCACTCCAGAGCCGCAGCCGCAGCTAATATTTCATCCTGACATACAGAACCCGTTTACGAATATGCACAACCGGGGAAAGATTAGACGACGCCCTAAACCCTGCTATACTTCAAATGTTTTAAAACCCTAATAAACGGAGGCAAGAACATGATCAAATTTATAACAGTAGGCGTAATGTTGCTGGCTTTTACAATTTCCGGTTGTGAAAAGTCTGAAGAATCGAAATCGGAGCCGGCCACCACAGAAACAGCCACGGAGAAAGTGACCGAGGCAGCCAAAACTGCTGCCGGTAAAGTGAAAGAAACTGCTGAAACTGTCGCTGAGGAAACCAGGGAGACAACCGCTGAGGTGGTCGACAAAACCAAGGAGATGGCAGGTCAGGCCGCAGAATCAACCAAAGAAATGATGACCGATACCAAGGAGGCGGCCGTGAAGGCTGGTGATACGGTTTCCGAGAAAGCTACGGACGCCGCAACCGCAACCACAGAGGCTGCCGGCGACGCCGTTGACGCCGCAAAGCAAGCTGTCAGCCCGGAGACGATCGTGCTCGAAGCCAGCTACGGCAATGTTACCTTTCCGCATGCGCTGCATCAGGCCGCCTTTGAGTGTTCCACCTGCCACGGCGAAGGGACTCCCGGGCTGTTTGGCCTGGACAAGGATAAAGCACACGCGCTCTGCAGGGACTGCCATAAAGAGCAAGGTGCTGGCCCGACCGGTTGCAAGGATTGTCACAAGAAGTAAACATCACAGCGCGATAAACGTTGACCACCATGCTTTTTAATGGACAACTTTGTTCTCGCTGGCTTAGCCGCACAACTGACGAAGGAACGAAAATAATAACGGGTAAGCTTGAGTAACGGAGAGGATTATATAATTCAGGATCAATCTTGATCTTCAATGTTGATGACCAATGCGTGACAGTTAACGATTGCATCGACGGTTTTTTTACGGCCACTGGTGACTAACCGTTGGACGGTTCCGCGCGAAACAGACATGAGGCTGCCGGCTGCCTCCTGACTCAGGCCTTCGCCATCGCATAAACGCATTGCCTCGAGTTCGTCAAGTTCGAGGACGATCTTCTTTAAGTCCTTGGTCGGGATACCGGCCGGTTTGAGTATCGTGCTGCCTGGCAGACGATGTGGACAGTTGCAGTTTCTCTTTTTTTTGGGACGTGGTGACATGAGTGACTCCGTTAGACGCTTTGAGGCTCAGGCTCTGCCGGACCAAACACCCGGCGCGTGAATTTCACATGCCAGGCAGCAGATTGGACTTGAGTGCTATAGGCCATGGCAATCACCCGGCCAGCATCATGGCCGGGATTGCCGCTGTAAGTTTTTTGTTTAGCATGCCTAAGAATGTCCACATGGATGCAGCCCCTTACATGGCCTCTTCAACGAGAGCAATTAACTCCTCGAAACTTTCTGTCCCGGGTAAAGGTCCTGATTAACCGCTCACCTTTTACCCCGTGATCTGAGCTGTCAGCAACCGCAGCCAGGCCCGTGGCCGGAACCGAAGCCATGGCGCGCCCCATGACCATGCCCATGAGGCCCGGCATGGCCGCCGCAAACATCATTCAGCGTCAACTCTTTGAGCTGCGCAGTCGCCATCTGTGCGAGATTGTCTGCGATGGTGCCAGGGTAGGCCTGAAAGACTTTAAATCCTGCCTGATTCAGGCCAGTCAGCGCACCTTTGCCTATACCGCCGACCACGATACCATCAACGGTCAAGCCTGCAAGAGCTCTGAGTGGTTGACAGTTGCCGTGTGTGTGCTCTTTGTCACGGTTTGCGTGTTCCTTGATCTCACCGGTTTGAGAATCCACCAGTAAAAACATTGGGGCTGAGCCAAAGTGCTCGAAAACTTGACTTTCCATTCCCTGATTGTTTGTTGTCGGAAAACAGAGATTCATGGTGATGCCTCCTTGGGTTGTTTTGTGTATATGCACATTAATGCCCAAGGCATGCAAAAGTCAATAAAATATTTTAACATATTTAACTAGGGAATATGCGCAGCCGTTTACGGTGCTGACCGCGACAATAAGATCCAAGAGACAAAACGTCCAAAAGAAAGAAACGCATGGTGTTGCGAACTTGCGCGGATGACGCTATATTATAACTAAATTCGTCACCATTTTGCAGGGAGAAACTCATGACTACCAAAATGATACATATCGTCATAGCAGCTTTTTTTGTCACTGGCTTGAACGGCTGTGCCTTGCACTCCCTACCCGAGATACCAACCAGCACTGAGACTGTGGCCGCGGGTTCGACCGTCACGCGTGCCGGCAATGCTCAAAACTTGATAGGTGATGGAGTTGCTGTCGGGCAGACTTTGCCCAACCTCAAATTGACCGACAGGAATATGCAACTTCGTTCTCTCGATGAACTCAGAGGCAGAACAGTGCTGCTCAGTATTTCTCCATCCCTGGATACTCAGGTTTGCGAACGACAGACTCATCTTCTCGGAGAGGCCGACGTTAAAGATTTGCCCGAGGAGGTTGTCAGGGTTAAGATCACGCGGGATCTGCCGTTTGCCCAGAGTCGTTTCGCAACCGAGACAGGCTTTGAAAATATCTTTTACCTGTCCGATTACAAAAGTGCTGAATTCGGGCGAGGAACGGGTCTGTTGCTAGAAGATCTTGGCCTACTGGCGCGTGCGGTCATGGTCGTAGATAGCGAAGGAACGATCAGGTATCTACAAGTCGTTCCGGAGGTCTCACACCTTCCTGACATGGAAAAGGCTTTTGCTGTAGCTCGCGAGATTGCTACGGAAGAATAAAGTTCGTTCCAGTTGTGGACGCAATTAAAAAATTGCCGCTAACCACCCAGCATCTGCACGCTATAGTGAAAGAGTTGCCAGGCACATTAAGTCCAATCGGGAAGAACTTTTCCGGAGCGGCGGCGCTGAGCTTCAGAGCGTCGTTCCCGTCTCGGAATGAAGGCCTTCCCGACGGGCTTGACATGAGACACAACAGGCCGCGTAAGGTGAGACTCGAAGCCTTTCGAGACTAATCGCCGCGCCGCAATCTTCGCAAATGCCGTAGCGGCCTTGCCTGAGCCGTTCCAGGGTTTCGTCGATGCGGGTCAATTCCTGACGTCGAATATCTGCGATGGCCAGGTTGGTATCTTCCAAAAGGTCGATGAGACTTTGGTCCCCTGCATCCTGAGGGATTTCCCTTTGACCGTGAAGCTCTTCTCCCACTTTTTCGAACAGATCACGGCGAACCTCGGCCCACACCCGCTGCTTTTCCGTCAACAGCAGCTTGGTGAGCTTTGCCTGGCGTTCTTCTGATACTCGTGGCATGGATTCCTCCTCATGTTCAGGTTTTGCTGGAGACAACCGCACAACTTGCGTCTCATCGTCAGGCCATCCCTGACCTGTCTTGAATCATTAGTGTAATGCTTCTATGATACTTCGACAGAAGGCAGGGAGGTCGTCAGGGAAGCGCGAGGTAATCAGGTTTCCGTCTCGCACCACCTCCTCATCGACATACTCGGCTCCGGCATTGACCAAATCGTCCTTGATGGAGAAGTAACAGGTCGCTTTTTTACCTTTCACCACTCCAGCCGAACAAAGCATCCAGCCGCCATGACAGATGGCTGCCACCACCTTATCCGCCTTTGCCGCCTCGCGCACCAGATCGACCATTGCCGGGTGGCGGCGCATGTGGTCCGGAGAATAACCACCCGGGATGATGACGGCATCGAAGTTTTTTGTCTTGGCCATGTCTGCTGACAGATCCGCTTCCGCTTCATAGCCATGTTTGGAGGGATAACGTGCTTTCTTCGGACCTACAATATGCACAATGGCACCGGCCTCTCGAAAGCGCAGGACCGGGTACCAGAGTTCCAGATCTTCGTAAAGTTGTTCCACCAGAACGGCGATTTCCTTTCCCTTGAGTTCCATGCAAAGCCTCCTTTGTGGTGGTTTTTTGGCCTCTCTTCCATGACCCGAGGAGAATCCAACATTATCTTGTAGATGTTTGGTGCCTTTTCATGGCTCTCGATCTCTCCTGAGTCAGGTGGGACACGCTATCCGTGATGACACATTTTTCGAAGCGCTCGTCTTCTCAACTATATTGCAGATCATCATTCACGCAAGTCAGTATTCGATTGAAGTTGCCTCCAAATCCGTGAACGGTACAGGGCACTCAAACAAATCTGCCTTAAAAGGAGAGCCCTTTTATCCGATATCTGCTACAGTAAGAACCCTCGGACAGGTTAATATGACTTACAGGTTCTCTTCAATGACCAGCACTCTCCACCCTCTCTTGGCTGCATGGCCCCGTTGCTCTGCAAAGCCGGTGAAACTGAAGGTGACTAACTCCGCCATGGCAAGCCTGCACCGTGGTCATCCCTGGCTTTACGCCGAACGTATCAAGACCGAGAGCCACCAGGGCCAACCGGGAGATCTGGCAGTGGTCTTTGACTGCAAGCGGCGCTTCGTCGCCGTTGGCCTTTACGATCCCCTCTCGGCCATTCGCATGCGCGCCCTGCGTACCAGCAAGCCCGGTCCCATCGACCGCGCCTTCTTCAGAGAACGCATCGACAAAGCCCTGGCTCGTCGCCTGTCACTATTCCAAACCGGAACAGACGGTTATCGCATGATCCACGGCGAAAGCGACGGCATGCCGGGAATGGCAGTGGATCGTTACGGCGAGACGGCCGTAGTGAAACTCTATACCCACGCCTGGCTTCCTCATCTCCACGACTGCCTTGTTCTCCTGCTGGAGCAGCAACCGCTCACCCGCATTGTGCTGCGCTTGAGCCGGGGCTTGAAGCAGTATCCGGAACAGTTGCGCGGCCTCGCAGACGGCCAGCTTCTCTATGGTGAGCCAATCACCGGAACCCTGACCTTCCTTGAAAACGGACTGCGCTTTGAGGTCGATCCGGTACACGGCCAGAAGACCGGCTTCTTCCTCGACCAGCGTGATAACCGTGCTCTGGTGGAACAGCTCGCGGCAGGGAAACGAGTGCTCAACGCCTTCTCTTATAACGGCGGCTTCTCCCTCGCTGCCGCGCGCGGCGGCGCCCTGGAAGTCACCAGTCTCGATCAGAGCGGCCAGGCTCTCGCCTCGGCGCAGCGCAACTTCGCCCTCAACGACAAGGTACCCGCGATCGCTGCAGCACGCCATCTGACTATTGAGGACGACGCCTTTAATGCCATGGCGGCGTTGCTGAAGCAAGGCAAGCAGTACGACATGGTGATCATCGACCCGCCGGCTTTTGCTGTGCGCCGCTCCCAGGTCAAGGAAGCACTGGCTTCCTATGGCCGCCTCGCTCACCTCGGCGTCAGTCTGCTCGCGCCAGGCGGCGATTTGGTGCTCGCTTCCTGCTCGAGTCCGGTGAGCCCCGAAGCATTCCGTCAGACCATGTGCGATGCGGCCACCCGCGCCGGACGTCCCCTGTCGCAAATCGTGGAAACCGGCCACGCCCTCGACCACCCTCTCGACTTCGTCGAAAGCCGCTATCTGAAATGTCTCTTCGCTAAAGCCTGGTAACAGAAGGTTTTAAAAGGAAGGTAAAAAGGGACAGGTCGGCACACATTGGAATTGTGCTGCCGTTTTCATGAGGTCAGTGCGAGCCCTGACGACAATGGGTCTCTTTGGTAAACAGCAGGAGGAGGAAGGCGAGAACCGCCCAGCCGAGCATGATTGAGAAACCGGCGCGATAGGCACCCCACTCGTAAACCCTCGTGCCATCGACGACCCCACCCTTGTAACCAAGGTCGAGAAACCAGCCGACCAGGGGTTGGAGGATCATTGGTCCCACCATCACACCCATATTGATCATCCCCGAGACGGTACCTGCCAGGTGGATTGGGACAGACTCCTTGCCATAAGCGAAGCCGATGATCATCCCGCCAGAGGCCGCTCCCGCAACAGCCAGGGCTGCGGTGAGTATTGGCATTGGCAGCCCGGGGATATGGATGATGACGCCCCAGCAAAGTACAACGAAGAGGGTGCCGATGAGATAGAAGGGTTTGCGTTTGCCGAACCTGTCGGAAAGAGCGCCGAAAAAGGGACTGCTCACCGCCCATGCAACAAGCGGGACTGAGGTGAGGGTCGCGGCGCTGGTGGTAGTCATGCCGTAATGGGTCGTCAGAAAGGGTATTCCCCAGAGACCGGAGAACGTCAGGATGCAGCCGACAATCCCGCCCGGTGCCAGGATTAAGAGCCAGGTGTTCCGGTATTTGAGAACCTCCTTCATCCCAGCAACAATACCCACCCCGGGCGCGCTGATATCGTCTTCGCCGTGACCGTGGCCGTGGCTTTTATAGCCCTTTTCACGGGGGTCGTCGCGGACGACGATCCAGATGGCGACGCCGATGCAGAAAGTCAGCAGCGCAGAGACCGCCATGACGGACCGCCAACCGAAGCGGATGACAAGCAGGTGCAAGGGCACTCCGGCAAAAACCGCACCGGAGATGCCGACAAACAGGGCCAGCCCGGTGGCAAGGGCGAACTGCCGCGGCGCGAACCATACGCTGGCGATCTTGAGCATCCCCACAAAAGCCACGGCAACAGAGCCGCCGATGAGCAATCTGCCGATTCCTGCCATGACCATATTGCCGGAAAGGGCGAAGATAATCGAGCCGAGGGCGGCAACGAAGGCCCCTGCTGCGAGGAGCTTCCTTGGCCCCCACCTGTCGGCGAGGATACCGGTGGGAATCTGCATCGCGACGTAGCTGTAAAAATAAAAGGCCGAGAGGTTGCCCAGCGCCGCCGCACCAAGGCTGAAATCCCTGCTTAACTCCTCGGTTATCACGGCGGGAGCGACCCGCTGGTAAAAGCCGATGAGATAAAGGGCCGCGCCGAGTCCCCAGATACTCCAGGAGAGCCGCGAGGGAGGGAACTTGATGTGGTTCGTTTGATTCTTCAGTGCCTCTCCTCTCGCCACGCTCCGTGCCTCCGTTTGCCTATCACTTTGCCGCAGAGTTAAAGATGATGCACTCGCAAAAACTCATGGGATGGACTTTTTGCGACGCCATCAAAGATAGCGTCCCATCATTTCCTGGGTCGCCTCATCGACGCCATCCTTGCCGTAGTGGCGATAAATCTCCGCCAACACCTTTTCAGCTTTGGCGCGTATCCCCTGATGGTCAAGATCAGAGAGTTTCTCCAGCATCCCGGCGCGACGTGCGACCTGAAAGAGCTCTTGTTCTGTTTTTGGCAGAGAAAGGAAGGAATCGATGATGCCAAGGAGTTTCTCCTTCTCCGTCGGTAGACGCCCTTCGAGTTCGCCCAGGAGGTTGAGGATGTGGTCGCTCACAATCTTTGCGCCATCGACATCAAGGGCTGCAATAAAGGTACGAATCTCCTTTACGATCTCGATATCGCTGAGTCTGGTCAATTTACCAGAGGAGAACTCTTCCCAGAGCGGCAGCTTGGGTCCAAGACACACGGTGCGGAGCCTGATAAAGTCGGGACTGATCTGATTGAGGACACGCGCGGAGTCGAGGGCGTGCCCCTTGCTGAGTTCGTGGCCGCCGAGCCCCGGCATAATATATTCGCTGAGTTCTATCCCGGCCTCTACGACCCGTCTGCCTCCACGGATATGGACATCACCGGTAGCCCCCTTTTTGATGATCTCAAGGAGGGGGTCGTGTCCGCTCTCCATGCCGATATGAATGCGGGTGAGGCCGAGCTCGCGATAGGAGGTCAGATCCTCGACGGAGCGACTTGCCATCGTCCTGGAGCGCGCGTAACTGGTTATCCTGGTAATCTCCGGGAAGCGCTTATGCAAGTGCCCGAGGATGTGACGGACGGCATCGGGCTTCATGGCGAGAGAGTCGCCATCCTGGAGGAAGGCTGTTGTGCCGCCGCTGCGGAGGGCATTCTCAACTAGCCAGCTATTTTGGTCGAGCGCGGGCTTGCCGCTCTTTATGTCGTCCCTGATCACCGCCATGGCATCGATATCCGACACGACTTCGGCGACATCGCGAATCTCGAAGGCAAGCCTGCGGTATGTGCGGCAGAACTTGCACTTGTTCCAGGGGCAGCCGCGCGTCAGGCGGAGGAGATAACTCCCCGCCTCGCTGGGTGGACGAATAGGGCCGGTCTCAAAGCTGTTCATGTCAATTGCTACCATGGTACTGGTATCCCCATTTTTTGCAGCTTCTCTTTAAACTCGGTCGCTTCGCGCGACTCCTTGATTGCCGCATGCTTGTCTTCCAGCCAGTTTATCTCAAAGAGCAGCTGTTTGGCTTCAGCGGTTTTCCCCTGGCTGAGCAGGGATATCACCCTGGTTTCAGAGTCTGACAGGTAAAAGCCATTAAAACGATATTCGAGAAACGCTTCCCATGTGTATGGAACCCATTTACTGACAATCTCCTGGCCGATAGTTTGCGCGTACTCGCGGATCTCATATTGAGCATGCGCGTCCATGCGTAGAGCCAGGAAATGCAGCAGGTTATGCAGATCAACCTTCCAGTAGGCTTCTGTGTAGGTTGAAAGGGGCAAATCCTTGCGGGCCTGCTCTCTCGCAACGCCACAATCAAGACGGTTTGTATAAACCTCCTTGCTGAGGGCATGCAGCTCCGCTTCCGCCGCACTCAGCTTTTCACCAAGCTCTGCGCTGATCGCTTCACCGCTGCCTTGTTTGTTGACCTCCGATTGCGTGCGCCACTCGTCTGGTCGTGTTGTGCGGCAGGCATCAACGGCCACGGAATACCGGGTCGAGTATTCGTTAACACTGGCCGTTCTGTGACGGATCCATTGCCTCCAACAATCCATCGGCACCCGCACATGCAGCTTGAGCTCACACATTTCAAATGGGGTTGTGTGCCTGTGTCGCAGCAGATAGCGGATCAGGCTGCGATCTTCACTGACTTTCCTGGTGCCGGCCCCATAAGAGACGCGCGCGGCCTGCACGATCGAAGTATCCGTCCCCATATAATCAATGACGCGAATGAAACCGTCATCGAGGACCGGAAATTTGATGCCGAGGATGCCGTCAAGATTACCACTGCATGGTCGGGACAAAACCGGATCCTGATTGTTCATAACTTGCTCCCAGGTTGTTTTTACAATGGGACAACCGACGGCCGGAGAAGCGGGGTAACACTTTAAATCGGCTCAGGAGTCCGTCACCGGGTGCCTACCGCCGCACAGAGGTTTCCAGCAACGGCTTGATAAACTTTTCAAAAGTGGCTTGCTGTTTGGAGGTCAGCAGATCGAGATCGCCATGGTTGTCGAGCAGAAAAATGCCGACGCCGATGACGGTTCTGGGCAGATAACCGGTGCCGGCAACACTCTTTTCAATTTCATCGGTTCGTCTGTATATCAGGTTTCTTAATTGCTCCAGATCGATTTCCATAGCCTGTTCTCCAAAGGTGCTCTGTATGCTTTGCGCGCTGCCAGCGTATGTCATCCTTAACCGAGGGCCTTGTACTCGACCTTGATAATCTCTAGTTCTGTCCGGCCGCCGGGGGTTGCAAAAGTGACCACATCCCCTTCGGATGAGCCGAGCAGGGCACGGCCGACCGGTGAAACCCAGCTCACGTAACCTCGCGAGATATCAAATTCATCGGCGCCGACAATACTGAACACTTTCTCTTCGCCCTCAGCGGTTTCAACGGTGACAGTAGAGCCGAAGAACGCTTTGCCGTGGGCGATTTTCTCCTGCTCAACCGGGTCAACGATGGTCGCGTTTTCCAGGCGCTTGCTTAGAAAACGGATGCGTCCATCATATTGCCGAAGTTTCTTCTTGGCGTAATGATAATCGGCATTCTCGCTCCGGTCGCCGTTGCTTGCAGCCCAGGCTGCGGTGTTGGCCATCTCGGGCCGCAGCTTGTACAGAATTTCTTTGAGTTCGGCCCGAAGTCTCAAGGCACAGGCCGGCGTCATATAAATCGGAGCAGATTTGGCTGTTTTCAGGTTTGGCATGACGACCCGGTTTCAGGTTGGTGGATACAAACACCATACCTTATGCATCCACAGGATTTGAAGGGGAAATAATAATGGACAGGTTGCTAACACCTGAGAATAAGACCCGACTCCTGATTTCAAGAGGGTTTGCGGCGGAAGTCGAGATCAGGTGTCTGCGGAGATTTCGTGGAAGAGCGCCTCATGCAGGTTGACTGTATGGTTCTTGACCCGTCGCAGGGCAACGGCCATATCGCTGAAAGTCAGGGCAGGCAGAGCGCCGCAGGAGCCCTCCTTCATCCGGTCGAGGTGCGCTTTACGAACCTCATCAGCCAGATCATTGAGCCGACTGGCTTCATCGTATATCTTGCGTGTACTGCTGACATCTTCGTTATTGAAGGCTCGACAGACATGGGTGAAGAAGGCGAACACCTCACGATGGAAATTGAGCAGGTCTTTCCAGCCATCTTCGCTGTAATCGAGTTCGTGTTTGTCGAGGCGCTTCATGTATGAACAGAGGGAGGCGGCGTAGTCGGCAATCGACTCAAGCTCGTCTGCTGCGCGGATATAGCTGTAGGCCCTATCCGACTGTTCTTTGTTGGCATTCCCGGCCTGCATCAGGGTGACGGTGAAGGTCGTGATCTCGTGTTGCATTACATCGGTTTCATCTTCGAGTGCTTTCACCTTCTGATAGAAACGCTCGCGGCCTTTGAGGTCGCGCTGCAGAAAGCTGCCGGCATGGCGCAGGGCCTTGTGTACACGTCCCTGCATCCGCTTGAGTTCCTCGAAAACCATCGAAATGCCCATCGCCACCGGCATGCTGCCGGGAGCACCGATATACTTGAAAGAGCCTTTGACTGCACCCTCTTTCTCCGGCACCATTTTGGTAACAAGCCTGGCCAGATGATTGAGAAATGGCAGCATCACCAGGGTGGCGGTCACATTGAAAAAGGTATGCGCCATGGCGATGTGGGCCGCAACGTAGGGGTGGTTGCCTTCGGCATCGACAAAACCTGAAAAACCCGGGACGAACTTCTCGATCATGCTGACATAGTGCGCAAATATGGACAGGATAATGAAGACACCGAGGAGATTAAACACACTGTGGGCCATCGCCGCACGCCGTGAGACAATGGTGCCGCCGATCGCTGCGAACTGGGCGGTGATGGTGGTACCGATGTTTTCACCCATGACCAGGGCGATAGCGGTATGCAGCGGGATGGCGCCAGTGACCGCAAGGGCGATGGTAATACCGAGCATCGCCGAACTGCTCTGGATGACCATGGTCATCAGACAGCCGATGGCAACACAGCCGAGAATACTCAGCAGCGACTGGGCATCGAGAACCAGCATCAGGTTCATGAAGCCTTCATCGCTGCGTAGCGGTTTAAAGGCGTCGCTCATGATCTCCAGGCCGAAAAAGATCAAGCCAAGGGAAACCAGAACCTTGGAACTCGCCGAGAGCCGATCGTTCTTGGAAAAGAGCATGGGAAAGACGCCGAGAGCGATCAGCAGCAAACCGTACTTGCCGACCTTGACGGCCAGAATCCAGCCGGTGATGGTGGTGCCGATGTTGGCACCGAGAATGACGCCGATCGCCTGGGTCAGTTGCATCAGACCGGCGTTGGTCAAGCCGACCACCATAACTGTTGTGATCGATGAAGACTGCACGAAGGTGGTGACGAACAGACCGACCACGACCGCCAGGAAGCGGTTGCTGGTCACTGATGAGATTGCCTTGCGGATCAGGCCTCCCGAAAGCGACTGCAGACTGTCGGAGAGGTACTTCATGCCGAGAATGAAAATCCCGAGCCCGCCGATGGCGGTATAACCCATTTTGAAAGGTTCGATCATTTGGGAAGTCCTTGAGAATTAATGGCTTGCATCATCAATTTCACAACTCGGCCCGTGCCGATGAGGCGCAATCTAATCGGCTTTGCATGCCCTGTCAAGTATAGCGGCAAGCCAGCCGAATCGAAGTCGGCAATTAACGCATGTGGTTTTTCATGTCGAGGTACAAAACTTCAACCTTCTGTCTTGCCCAAGGCGACTTGCGCAGAAATTTGAGACTGGACTTCACAGAAGGATTGCTGTTGAAACAGTTGATGTCGATGCGTTTTCCCAGCTCGTCCCAGCCATAAAATTCAACCAGGTTATTGACGATCTGCTCAAGGGTCACACCGTGCAGCGGGTCATTTGCTTGTTGTTCACTCATGGTCTGGATGAGCCTTTATTGAAGTCAAGAAGGCTATGACTGATAGAACCAGTCACATGATGCTAACTGAGACGATACCCCGCGTATTCCTTGATCTGCAAGACTTAATTCCCGATACCAGAAGTCTGTCGACACTCTCCCAGACCCTGGTGTGCCCGACTTTTTACGATTAACGCTCACGCATTGCCAGGTCTTTGCAGCTCTGACTTTAAGTTGTAACGATATCAACTGCTTAACATCATTCAACGGTTAAGTCTACTGGCGCTTGCTGAAACTCAATATATCGTGTATGAATTTCAAGGCATGGTGTAGACTGGTGACCAGAGCTTTTCACTCTGACAAATATTTTTCCGAAAGCGCTACAGATGTCGGACCACCAATTTCTCATCGAACTGCTGATTCTGCTCACCCTGGCCTTGACCAGCGGCCTGGTCTTCGCCCGCCTGCGGCTATCACCGATCATCGGCTATCTGGTCTCCGGCATGATCGCCGGTCCCTACGGCCTGCATCTGATCAGGAATATTGAGCAAGTCAAGGTGATTGCCGAGTTCGGAGTTATCCTGCTGCTCTTCACCATCGGCCTGGAATTCTCGGTTACACGCCTTTTGCGCCTCAAGCGCCTGTTGTTAAGAGGCGGACTTGCGCAGATGCTGCTCAGCGGCGCCGCCTTCATAGGCCTGGGCATTTTATGTGGTCTCGACATCAAGACCGCGATTCCCATTGCCATGGCATTGGTGCTCTCTTCCACGGCAATCGTCCTCAAGCTGCTCAGCGAACGTGGTGAGATTGATACCGCACACGGCCGCATGTCACTGGGTATCCTGTTGGCACAAGATCTGGCGGTGGTGTTTTTTCTCGTCATGCTACCGCTGCTGGCCGGACAGGATTTGTCATTCTCCCTCTGGAAAATCGCTAAGGTTGCGCTGCTGCTTGGTGGACTGCTGGTTTTCTCCCGTTACCTGCTGCAACCTATGCTGCTGAGCATTCTCAAGTCACGCTCCCAGGAACTGTTCCGCATCACCATCCTGGCGTTGATCCTGGTTACTGCCTGGTTGACCGCTGAGGTCGGGCTCTCGTTAGAGTTGGGTGCGTTCCTGGCCGGATTGGCGCTGTCCGAGTCCCCTTACGCCCATCAGGCGCTGTCGGACATCCTCCCTTTTCGCGACACATTCCTGGCAATCTTCTTTGTCTCCATCGGCATACTGGTCAATCTCGACCTGGTGATCGCCCAGTGGCAGCTTGTGCTGACCGCAACCGTAGTTATCAGCATTGTGAAATTTGGCGCTGCAGCGCTTGCCACCATTCTGTGTCGCTATCCACTTCGCATCGCCCTGTTGAGCGGCATGCTGCTGTTTCAGGCAGGAGAATTTTCCTTTGTGTTCCTCAAGGCCGCTACCGACCTGTCACTGATTCCCGAGAACACCTACCAGGTGATCTTGGCGGTCATTGCTCTGACCATGATCACCACACCACTGCTAGCCACACAAGCAGAACGCTGGTCTGCAGCAATCGCCGTACTGTTCGATAAGTCGCTGAGAAAGATGCAGCCGGAGATGCAGGAGCGCACCGCCAACCTGTCCGGCCACGTCCTGATCGCCGGCTACGGTCTCTCGGGACGCAACGTCGGACAAGTTCTGCGGCGCTTTGACATCCCTCACCTGTACGTGGAGCTGAATGCCGAGAATGTCAGCAAGGGACGTCGCGAAGGTGAGTTCATCGTTTACGGCGACATTGCCTCGGCCGAGGTGCTCAGCGAACTCGGGGTTATGCGCGCTAAGGCACTGGTACTGGCGATCAATGACCCTGCTGCCCTGGCGCGGACCATCAGCATCGCCCGCCAGAGCAATCCTGACCTCTACATCCTGGCCAGGACTCGCTACGTCGCTGAGCTTGAGCACCTTTGCCAACTCGGCGCCGACGAGGTCATTCCCGACGAATTCGAGGCCAGCCTGCAACTCGGCGCCAACCTGATGCGCCGCTTTAACCGCAGTGAAGGGCATATCTTGCATGTGCTCTCAGAGTTGCGTCAGAAGCACTACACCTCGATGATGCATAAAGGAGTCCCGAGCCATGGTCTGTCAATTCTCGAAGGAGGACGCCTCGACTACCAGGCGGTTCCGGACGATTCGCCATACCTCGACGCCAGCCTTGCCGAGATTGACTTGCGCAATCTGACCGGCGTCACCGTGGTCGGAGTCATCCGCCAGGAACGAACCATTTACAACCCAGCGGGATCTTTTTGCATCGAACCGGGTGACACCCTGATGTTGCTTGGCAGCTCAGAAGATGTGCAGCGTGCCAGTGAGCTTCTGCACGGGCATCCGCTTTAGGAGGTTTCATGAATGATCCAAATAAGCTTGACCACATCGTCGCGGAGATGCGCAAGGAAGAGCAGCTCCGTCAGAACGGATACCGGGAGCAGGCACTGAAACTCTTTCCCCACGTCTGCGGCCGCTGCACCCGCGAATTCGAGGGCAAGAAGCTACGCGAGCTGACGGTGCACCACCGGGACCACAACCACGACAACAATCCGCCTGACGGCAGCAACTGGGAGCTGCTGTGCCTTTACTGTCATGACCACGAGCATACCCGCGGAATCCAGGAACAGCGCATGTCAGACGGACCTGCTGATCGCCAGAAAGGCCCCTCGCTCGCCCATTCACCCTTCGCCGCCCTGGCTGACCGACTGAAACGACCGAAGTAATGCTGTAACTCTGGAACGGAATGGTGCTTTGAGAGGAAGTCGCAGTCACTCATAAAAATGCAAGAGGTACACAATGAAAAAGATGGCTCTGGGAGCGGTTCTGGTGCTGGTGCTCACTATAGGATTCGCAATCTACTACTTGTTGTCCAATCTTGATGGCATTGTCAAAACGGCGATCGAAACCTACGGGTCGCAAGCAACGCAGACGGCAGTGCGGGTGGGCAGCGTACAGATCGGCCTGAAAGACGGCTCTGGAGTGATTCACAATGTTGCAGTCGGTAATCCGCCGGATTTCGCTGCACCGCAGGCTTTTTCACTTGGTGAAATTGCGATCCGGATTGATCTCAGGTCGCTTTCGGAAGAGGTGACCATCATCGAGCAAATCACTGTACAGGCTCCAGAAGTTTTTTTCGAATTGAACGAGATTGGCAAGAACAATCTGGCTGAGCTCAAGCGAAATCTTTCGATCGGGACTTCTGCAACATCGCCACCCTCCTCTGCCGTTAAAACTGGCGGGGCGGAACCGAAGCTGATCATCCGCAAGTTGCTGTTCACCGCAGGCAACATCCACGCCAGGCTGGTGCAGTTGAACAAGGATTACGATCTGAAGCTGCCGGAAATCGAGCTGAACAATCTCGGCGGCGAAACCGGGGCTACGCCAACACAAATAGCCGAGCAGGTGCTTCAAGAGCTAACGGACCGGGCCATGGCCGAGGTCAAAAAGCAAGGGTTTGATCAGTACAAGATGAAACTCGAAGGCGAAGTCAACCAGCGGTTGGAAACCGAGAAGAAACAGCTCGGCGAGCAG
This sequence comes from Desulfuromonadales bacterium, assembly GCA_014860225.1. Classification (GTDB taxonomy): domain Bacteria; phylum Desulfobacterota; class Desulfuromonadia; order Desulfuromonadales; family BM103; genus M0040. The sequence continues at coordinate 51,399 of JACZKE010000006.1, read as the reverse complement.
GTTGGGGATCAGCTCAAAGGCGTCTTCAGTTACTGAGCACCGAGGTCGCCGAGCTGGTTGTCCGGCGATGTTATCAACAGATGCTTGTCAATCGGTCGCAACTTCTTGATCGCCGCTTCGCGTCGGCTGGCGCTGGCGCGATCGTGGCCAGCCTCCAGGAAAACAAGCCGGTGCGCTGTGTGGCCGCGAAAATACCTGGCCCCTGTACCGGCAAGATGCTGGGCAAATCGTCGCTCAACATCGGTGGTAATGCCGGTATAGAGAGAGCCATCCGAGCAGAGGATGATATAGACCTTCCAGTTCATGGTCGTGCTCTGTTTGCTATCCTGCCGCAATAAGTTCAATTTCCACAAGAGCGCCCAGCGGCAGATTGACAACCTGGTAGGCGGCCCGGGCTGGACAGTCCGCCTCGAAAAACTCCCCATAAATCTCGTTCATGGCGGCGAAGTCACCGATATCTTTGAGCAGGACAGTGGTCTTGACGACGCCCTCTAAATCAGTGCCAGCACTTTCAAGGATGGCCTTGGCATTTGTGAGGGCTTGCCGGGTCTGCTCCTTGATACCTCCGGCAACAAAGGTCATAGTTTCCGGAACCAGGGGCAATTGGCCGGACACAAAGACAAGGTTGCCGGTTTTTACCGCCTGCGAATAGGGGCCGATCGCTTTGGGAGCGTTTGTGGTGCTGATGATTTTTTTCATTGAACTCTCTCCTGGAAGAAAAACCGTACGTTTAGGCCACGCTAGACAATGCCCCGTTGGCACAGTGAGTCGTTGTTTCCATTGCAACCTTTGTGCTTTTGCCGTTGACCCGGCTTACCTGCTGCACTTTGTCTTGCTCGATTCTTATTCTTGAATCCACCGCGACGACCCTGGCCATGCTTCCGAGCAAGGGGTTAAGGTCGAGTTCTTTGATTTCAGGAGCGGCCTGGCAAAGCGCGGAAAGCCTTGAGATGGCTTCGGCAAATTTTTGTTCGTCGACCCCTTTCTGGCCCCTTGCCCCCTGAATGATCTTATATGATTTAAGGGACTGTATCATCTCGGCAGCCAAGCTTGTACTTACTGGGGAGAGTTCTGCGGCCGTGTCGTGTAAAATTTCAATGAAAACGCCGCCAAGACCGCAAAGAATCATGTGCCCGAAGTTTTCTTCGTGTTTGGCACCGACGAAAAGTTCGGTGCCGGAAAGCATCGGTTGAATAAGAATCGCCGTCGTATCAGCGATCTTGATCATTCTTTCGAACTCGTCTGCCACGGTTGCCGTATTCTTGATGTTGAGAACAACACCGCCGACGTCGGACTTGTGTACTGGGCCCACGACCTTCATCACAACCGGGAAACCAAGTTCTACGGCTTTCTTCACAGCGTCTGCTTTGCTGGCAACCACTGCTTCCCCAGCTCGGTCGATTCCTGCCGCATCGAGCAGCGCCTGCACCTTTTCCGGAGCAAGGTAGCCGTCCTCGCAGCTTTCAATGATGCTTCTGATGGCAGCAAGATCAATCCCGGGTAGGGCAACCTGTTCAGCGGGTTGCGGGGTTTTTGCAACGGCCGCAAGGGCTCTCGCGAAAAGCACTTCGTCGGAGAAAGAAACATTCCCCAGCGCCTGGAAGTCATCCGCCTCCCTCTTTCCGGTAACCACCGAGGGCAAGATCGTGTAGACAGGCTTCTTCGACGTCAGGGTTTTTTCAGAAATCACGGTCAACGCTTCGCTAATGTCGGTCAGCCCGGTAGACCCGAAGATCACCGCCATGCCGTCAATGTTGTCGAACTTGTCATTCACAGCATCGATGGTATGAGCCACGTGCGCAGGCGTTCCTGTTGCCAGGAAATCGATGGGATTGGCGACGCTTGATCCTGGGAAGAGCTTGGCAAGCAACGCTTCGGAATCAGGCCCTTCCAGAGGAGGAACCTGCAGCCCGCCGGCTTCGAGGGCATCGGTCAGCATCACCCCGGGGCCGCCGGCCTGGGTTATTATTGCGATTCTTTTACCCTTGAGTTCAGGCTGGCAGAATACCGCAGCCGATGTCACAAGATCTTCCTTGCCATGGCATCTTACGATGCCGGCTTTTCTAAACAGTGCATCCACCGCTCTGTCGGGACTTGCCAGGGCGCCGGTGTGTGACGTCACAGCACGGCTTCCTGCCTCGGAACTGCCTGATTTAATGGCAGCGATCCTGCACCCCTTACTGATCAGGGAAGAGGCGTGCTTGAGCAGCTTCTGGGGTTGGCTGACGCTTTCGATGTAGAAGAGCTTGATTTTTGAACTTGTCTGCGGGTCGAAGGTTTCGTCCCAGTATTGGACGACATCCTCAACACCGATCTGGGCGGAATTGCCGACGGTGAATATGCTCGAGAATGAAAGACCCATCAACATCCCTTTTTCGACAATCCATGCGGCGGTCGCTCCGGAAGCACAGACAAAGTCGCAGCCTTGCGGGTCTAGTTTGGGGATAGGTCCGGCAAAGATGCCGGCATAGCTCTGGGTAAGCACGCCAATACAGTTTGGTCCGATCAGGGCACCAGCGTTCTTGTCGATGACGGCAAGGATCTCGTCCTGGAGCTTATGACCTTCTTCACCCATTTCGGCAAACCCTGCAGAAAGGATGATGAAGGCTTTGCAGTTTTTGTGATTTGCAAGCTCTTCGACAGTGGCCTTCACATAGCTGGCAGCAACACAGATGATTGCCATCTCGACATCAGGCACCTGCTCTGCGGATTGAAAACACCTGAAGCCCTGAACTTCTGTCTCTTTCGGGTTGACCGCGTAAATCGTACCCTTGAAGTTATGCTCGGTCAGGTTCTTGATGAGCGCCCCGCCGATCTTTGACTTGTCGTTTGAGCCGCCGACAACAACGATAGAGTCTGGATCGATCAGTTGTTTATTGATCATGGCTGGCTCCCCCCTTAAAGGCAATGTAATTTGCCGACTTGACGTTATCGTTCGGAGAATGGCTCATCAAAGAATTCAGCCAGATCTCTTCGGGGACCTGGTTGAAGGGTGCAACCGTCGAAAGCAGACCGAGAACAACGACGTTGGCTGTCTTTCCGGTCTTGTCGTTTAAATCGTAAGCCACCTTGTTTGCATCGATGGTTATGACCTTGTATCCATCCAGGGTCCTATTGACATCCGCAAGCTGCGGATAATTCTCTTTTTTGATATTCGGCGGCAGAGCCCGGAACGTATTGAAGATGATCGTCCCGCCAGGCTTCAACAGCTCCAAGAAACCGGGTCTGAGCACCTCGCTCATCTCCATGACGACAAGGACATCTGCGGAACCTGGGGCCAGGACCGGTGAATGGACATCACCGCAGCTGAAGGTTGAAATCACCGGGCCGCCGAGCTGCGCCATGCCATGCGTGTCCCCTTTGACGATATGCGTCTCCGCGTAAGGCGTGTTCAACATCATGTCTGCCAGGATTTTGCCAAAGAACAGGTTTCCCTGACCGCCGATGCCCCTGATGGCAAGCCTCAGCGATTCGGGCAGGCTGCAACGGTCCATTTTCACTTTTTTTGACTCTTGTCTGTGCTGAAGAACACCCTGGAGATCTGCTGCGTGCAGGGCACCCGATTCGCTTATCCCCTCTATCGCACCGAAGGAGCACAGTTGCATGCAGACCTGCATGCCTCCTGCACAGTTTGAGCAAAGACTGGTAAAATGCGGATTTCTTTCTTCGTCAAGCTCAATGCCGGGGCACATGTTGCACTTGCCGCATTGCTTGCAGAGGTCGCCATTGACCGTCAGATCCGGGACTTTCTGCTTGCTTGCAACCTCGTTGATGCAGGCGCCCTCGAGAAGCAGGACTGAGAACTCACCCGTTTTCGCCCGTTCCAGGGCCTCGACTAGGGCTTTTTCAACAGCGGCAATGTCATAAGAATCAACGACGACCACCCTTGCCTGTTCGGCTTCCAGGGCTTTCCTGAGACTGAACTTGTTTGGTATTCCAGCTAGATTTGAGGAAGAGCTGGGAGCAGGCTGCCCGCCGGTCATCGCGGTGATGCAGTTATCCAGAACAATCTTTACGCCAGGGACATTTCTGAAGACGGAATTTCTGGTTGCATCGAGTCCGGAGTGGCACTCGCATGAATCGCCGACCACGGAGAGCGTTTTCGAGGCGTACTCCGGCCGCGATAGGACAAAGCCCTGTCTCATGGCGTCGGAGGCGCCCATGCACAGGCAGGTGTCAATGGCATTGAGGAAATACAAGAGAGTAGAACAGCCGATGTCACCGAAGCTGGAAAATATCTTGCCCTGCTTTCTTAACTTGTCAACAGTCAGTCCCAAGGCACGGTAGGGACAACCGGGGCAGATAGACGGAGGCCTGATGACTGGCGGTAATTCCAGCTTCCTGCTTTCCGGTTGGACGAAGTTGACACTTTCGACATGTTTAATTATGTGATCGATCACTGATTCAGGGGTCCACTCGGTGATTGTACTGAACTTGCCTTTACTGACCACATCCATGCCGAGGAGTCTGATCTTTTCCTCCAAAAACTTGTCGCCATCTTCGAAAACCAGGACCTTGCCTTTCGATTTTGCACAAAATTCCGTGATTCTCGTTTCCGGGATCGGATAGAGTGCTGCCAGGGAAAGGATCGCAGGCTTGCAGCCAAGAGTCTTCAGGGCCTCGGCGACGATAATGTTGCTTTCACCGCCGGCAATGATCGACCAGTCTTCGGTCCCTTCGGTCTCTGTCACCAGCGTAGAGGATTCCAGCCATTGGCTAAGCTGGGGAATTCTCTCGGTGGTCGCCTTGTTGTAACCCAGTCTTGCCAGATAGGGCATGCCCATCCAGTTTTTCAGATCTTTAGAAACGTCTCGTCTTCCGACCTTGCGGCTCTCACCGGTTTCGATCAGGGCCTCCGAGTGACAGAGGATTCCGTTGGCCAGAATGACGACGGGAGTGTTGAATTTCCTGCTGATATCGGCGGCATGCCTCGGCAACTCATACATCTCCTGGTGATTCCTCGGTTCAAGCACCGGAATTCTGGATGAGGCGAATAAATATTTCAAATCGATGACGTGCTGGGTGCTCGAAGGAGCGTAATCAGAGGCGACCAGCAGTACCAGCGCGCCGGCAGGTGCATGGTAGAAGGCTGCCGTGGTTATCGTATCGCCTGCTTGCAGGGCTCCTGGTGTCTTCATCGTGACCAGGGTGTCATCTCCTGCAATAGCGCGGCCGACCCCAACCGCAACTGAAACAGCTTCATTAACTGACCAGCCAACGTTGATCCGATCCTGAACTTTGGCCAGCGACTTGTCTATGATCTCCGTGCTGGGCGTTCCCGGATATCCATCTGCGCTGTGGTATCCGGCATGCATGACACCCAGAGCGAAAGCTTGGTTTCCCTGCAGGACAAATTTGCTGCCCGCTGGAGCATCAACCATCTGTTCGAACTTGGACATATCCTTATTACTCCTTATTATATTTCAGCGTTACAAACCGGAAGAGGCTTGAAGCGTACGAGATCCTATGGTGCGGGTCAAAAGACCTCTTTGGCGAGTTTTTCCCAGGCCGGCAGACTGCGGCGGATAATTCCCGCATCGATGCAGTAGGCAATTCGGAAGTAACCCGGGGCACCGAAACCGGAACCTGGGACCAGCAGCAGGTTGTACTTCTGCGCCATGCGAACAAAGGCAACATCGTCTTCAATGGGAGACTTGGGGAACAGGTAGAAAGCCCCTCCGGGTTTAACCATGCGGAAGCCGAAAACGGTCAAGTGTTCGTAAAGGGTATCGCGTTTGGCGCGATACTCCTCGACATTGACGCTTTGCCGTTGCAGGTTCGTCACCAGTCTTTGCGCCATGGCGGGAGCATTGCAAAACCCGAGCACCCGATTGCAGTAAACGGCTCCTGCCATGAACTGCCCGACCTGATCCATCGCCGGGTTGGCAGCCAGGTAGCCGATCCGCTCACCGGGCAGGGCCAGATCTTTCGAGTGTGAAGTCACGATTACCGCATTGGTCACAAAATTAAACACTGAAGAGGGCGGTTCATCATCGTAGCGGATCCGGGCGTAGGGTTCGTCCGATATGACGAAAATTGTACGGCCAAACTCTTTTTCTTTTTGCCGTAACAGTTCTCCTAACGCCTTCATAGTGGAGTCCGGGTAAATCACCCCCGTCGGGTTGTTCGGCGAGTTGACGATGATGCTTCGGGTCAAGGGGCCGATGGCTGCCTCGATAGCGGCTAGATCGAGCTGAAAGGTTTCCCGATCAGTCCATACGACCTTGGCTGTGCCGCCATGATTGTCGACATAGACTTTGTATTCGACAAAGAAAGGCGCGAGGATCAGAACCTCGTCGCCGGGATTGAGGATCGTTTTCAAGACCACGTTGAGGCCGCCGCCGGCACCGCAGGTCATGACGATGTGCTCCGGGCCCACGGCCACGGGAGAAGTCTCGGAGAGGACCTCGGCAACGGCGCTACGGGTCTCCTCGTAGCCGGCATTATTCATATAGCGGTGCATCCCGGACTGCGGATGGTTGGCGAGCTTGAGCAGTTCCTCGCGAAATGCCGCCGGCGGTTCGACAGACGGGTTGCCGATGGTAAAATCGAAGACATTTTCCGCGCCATGAATCCGGCTGAGGTTGGCTCCTTCCTCAAACATCTTGCGAATCCAGGAAGAACCCTCGATACTCTTTTGAATCTTTTCGGCTATGCTCATTAGTTACTCCATGCAATGCTCTTGATTACAGGTACTTCCTTTACTGTTCTCAGCCAACCAACACCATCCCTGTTTGCAATCCTGCTGATTGTTCTGACCTGGCCCGAGCATCCAGACGCTTGCCGCCTTCATGCCCGTTGCGGTAAAAGACTCCGACCACGCAGTGAAGCTTCAGCTGAGAAACGCTGGCAGCCAAGTCGCCATGGCGGGGAACAGTATCAAGAGCGCTACACACATGACGAAGGAGAGGAGAAACCAGCTCACCCCCCTGAAGACGGTGCCGATTTCCACACCCGGCGCCATGGCTGCGACGATGTAGGTGTTGACGCCCACGGGAGGAGTCACGGCTCCCATGGAGGTGATTATGGTTATCACCACGGCGAACCAGAGCGGGTCATATCCCAGCCGGAGGGCGACGGGGAAAAAAATCGGAATCGTGATCATCAGCAGGCCCAGCGCATCCATCAAAGCACCACCCACCGCGTAGATGACCAGCATCAGGAGCAGGACCACCACGCTGGGGATGGGGAGCGCAGTGACCCAGTCGGCCACTTCGAAGGGGAGTCTGGTCACGGTGAGAAACCGCCCGAAGACCACAGCGCCAGCGACGATCATCATGATCATGCAGCTCATTTTGACCGAGTCCATGAGTGCGGCGACAAACTTTTCCCACGTCAGATGTTTGCCCGCCACGCTGATGATGATGGAGAAAAAAGCACCCGCCGCGCCCGCCTCAGTGGCGGTAAACCAGCCCAGGAAGAGCCCGGACATGATGAGCGCGAAGAGCATCAACATTTCGATAGAGCCGGGCAGGCTGCGCAGTTTCTCCTTGAAGGTCGTCGCCGGACCCTTCGGACCTAGCTCGGGCCTGCGCAGGCAGATCAACCAGATCGTCAGGATGAACAACACTGTCAAGAGCAGTCCGGGAATCAGGGCGGCGAAGAAGAGTTTGGAAATGGACTCGCCAGTGGAAAGGCCGATGACGATCAATACCACGCTGGGAGGTATGATCACACCCAGCGTCGAGCCGCAGGCAACCGATCCGGTGGCAAGCGACGGATGGTAGCCGAACTTTTTCATTTCCGGCAGCGCCACGGCACTCATGGTGGCCGCCGTCGCGGCATTGGATCCGCAGATGGCAGCGAACCCTGCGCATGCCAGAACGGTTGCCATACCGATCCCGCCCCTGATCTGACCGATCCAGGTGTAGGCGGACTTATAGAGCCGGTTGCTCACTCCTGCGTTAAAGCAGATGTTGCCCATGAAGATGAAAAAGGGGATCACCGTTAAGCCGTAGGAGGAAAAGACTTCCCAGAGCGAAGAGGTCATCGAACTCATGGCCGCCTGAGGATTGACCACGGCCGCGAAGCCGCAGAAGCCGACCAACGCCATGGCAAACCCCACGGGCATATTGGTGCAGAAGAGGATGAGCATCAGCGCGGCGAGGCCGAGCAACCCGATGGTTATCGGCTCCATATCAGGCCTCTCTTTGCAGCCAGCACCGAGACCAACAGTGTTAGGGCAAGTCCCGCCATGCCTGCCGCCACCGCAAAAACTACCGGATAGACAGGCATCCCCAGGGATTCGGAATATTCGCCGCTGGTGTAGAGCTTGTAACCGAAACGGGTCATCTGCCAGGCTGCGATGCCGAAGAAGGCTGAGCTGAGCAGATCGCCCGTCGCAATAAAGACGGCTTTGACGCGGGCAGGGAAGGCGTTGAACAGGATGTCCACCGAGATGTGGGTCCGGCTCTCCTGGGAATAACCCAGTGTCAGGGCGACGATCAGTGCCCCGCCAAGGCCCATCAATTCAAACGAGCCCTGAACGGGCATTTTCAAAGGGCGGCCGATCATGTTGACCACTGCCATCACCATGGTGGCAAGCAGTACGACGCACGCCCCACACATAAGGATGCGATTGAGTTGAGCCACCATACGAACCACTGAATTCATGAGACTTCTTTCTTGGGAAAGGCCGGGAGCCCTGAACGGGGCTCCCGGCAATGACCTGATCCTTACTTTCCGAATTCCGCTTCATACTTGGTCTTGAGCAGCAAAAGGTCGTCGAGGAAGGCCTGGGCGGGCAACCCAACATCAGCTGTCTTCTGCAACCATTCGTTTGTGATGGGTTGCATCAACTCGTGCCACTTCGCATATTCGTCAGCCGCCAGCTCGATGTACTCATGATTGTGATTCTGCTTCGACCACTCGACCGATTTTTTGCCATGATCGTCCACGTAGCTTCCGGTCCACATGGAATGCTCCTGCGCCAGGTCTTCAAAGACTTTCTGCACATCTGCGGGCAGGGCGTTCCACTTGTCCAGATTCATAAGCACACCGAAGGAGGTGGTCTGAAGATCGGCGCGGGTCGTGTAGGAGACCTGCTCAGCGAATTTAAAATCCATCAGGATATCGGTGGAGGAGAGGATGCCCTTGACCACACCTTTTTGCAGGGCCTCGACCGTGTCTGGCATCGGCATGGAGACCGGCACCGCCCCGAGGATCTTCAATGGAGTAACGCCCGCCCCGGTGGCACGCAGTTCATATCCCGACAGATCCGACATCTTGTGGATCGGGTCCTTGGACATGATTGAGGCCGGAGGGGCGGTGAAGAGCGCCAGTACCTTAACGCCCTTGAGCGAAGCGGGGTCATATTTTTTGTAGAGGTCCCACAGAACCGCATTGGCCACCTTGGAATTGGAGAAGCCAATAGGCAGATCAACCGCGGCAAGCAGCTGGAAACGTCCCGGTTGGTAGGGGAAAGCTACGCAGCCGATGTCGGCCACACCATCCACAACACCGTCCATCATTGCCTTGGCCTTGAGCAGCGTACCGCCGGGAAAGGTCTTGATGTTCACCTTACCGTCCGTGCGGGCGGTTACTTCAGCAACCCAGCGCTCCATCTGGACACTGGGAAAGGTCGTTGGGGGGGGGAAGTTGGCATAGGTCAGCTCAGTTGCGGAACCCGCCAAAGCAACGTTCGCCAGCAGGACAACGGCAAATGCTCCCGACAATAAATACATACCCGTATTTTTTAGCATATTCTCTTTCTCCTTTGCTGACGGCACCGCCGTCATACGGTCACCGAACCATCTGCGCCAGGACATTATTGCCTTTGCTCGCGTGATTCGTAATTTATGCTATGGAACCAGAGAGCAACACTTGGGAGACAAGCTGCCATGCTCTTTGGTTGCAGAGTTTTCAGGCGACTCTCAATGCCGAGGGTTCGTTCCCGATCGGTCTCAACCGAGCGGTAAAGTGTCGCAGAATCGAAGGCTCATAGGTAAATTCCAAGCCTTTAATCTCTTTAGAACGCGCAAGGATTGCGATGAGAGCGTCGGCAACCACATCCATATGGTTCATGGTGTAAACACGGCGCGGAATGGTCAGTCGCAGCAATTCCATGGGAGAGTCCTGCTGTTCGCCGGTTTCCGGGTCGCGTCCTAAAAGCAGGGAACCGATCTCCACGCCGCGTACGCCACTTTCGATGTACAGTTCATTGGCCAGGGCGTGGGCGGGGAATTGCCCTTTGGGAAGATGCGGCAGCATCCTGCCGGCATCTACGAAGACTGCATGCCCTCCGGTGGGGTACTGAATAGGCACTCCGGAGTCGCGTAACCGGCTGCCAAGATAAGCGACCTGCGCGATACGATAGGCCAGGTAATTTTCATCAACACTTTCCTGTAAACCCCGGGCCAGGCACTCCATATCTCGTCCGGCCAAGCCGCCATAGGTCGGGAACCCTTCCAGAGGAACAACCATGGCCTGACAGGTACGGAATAATTCTTCATCGTCCTTGAAGATGAGGAGCCCACCGATATTTACCAGCGGGTCCTTCTTGGCGCTGACCGTTGAGCCATCGGCATAAGAGAACATTTCGAGAACGATCTCTCGAACCGCTTTGTCGTTGTAGCCTGCCTCGCGTTGTTGAATGAAGTACGCGTTTTCAGCATAACGGGCCGAATCGAAGAAGAGTCGGAGTCCGTGTTTTTTGGCGCAGGCATGCACGGCCTTGATGTTCTCAATCGATACAGGCTGCCCGCCTGAAGAGTTGCAGGTCACCGTGATAAGGATAAAAGCAACCGCGTCAGCGCCGGCTTCTTCGATGAAGCGGTCCATCTTTTCCACATCAAAGTTGCCCTTGAAGGGGTGGTAGGTCGAAGTGTCGTAAGCGGCATCGATAACGAAATTGCGGGCTCGCCCGCCTGACATCTCAATATGGGCCTTGGTGGTATCAAAATGCATATTACCGAGCACGAACTGCCCCTTTTTAATCAACTGCGGGAAAAGAACCTGCTCTGCACCGCGCCCCTGGTGCGTTGGAATCGTGTATTTGTAACCGAAGATATCAGCCACCGACTCGGCAAGGTGATAATAGTTATTGCTTCCAGCATAGGACTCATCACCCAACATCAGCCCGGCCCACTGGTTATCACTCATGGAACCGGTTCCGCTGTCAGTAAGCAGGTCTATGTAAACGTCTCTGGACCGTAGCGAAAAGGGGTTGTAGCCGGCTTCGACCAAAGCCGCCTGCCGTTCCTCACGAGAGATCATATTCAGGGGTTCGACCATCTTGATCTTGAACGGTTCGGCCAGATGCGCAGCTTTCATATCGAAACTCCTCGCTAAAAAAGTGTTTTGTTAATGCCTTTATGGGTCAGCAAACCGAGAATACCGCCCCTCCCAGCCAAGCTATTTACTATTTTAATACATGTTTAGCAGGGTGCCGTTGCCGTGTCAACATAAAGCTGTTATATTTCGATAACTTAGCATATACTTGCCTGGCTTTTCAAAACTTTGCAAAAAATATTTTCAAGTGGTATTATTTAAATAAGAAGCTCTGGATTAAAAGCTTTGTTTGTATAACGTTGTTTTATTTGTTATTGGACAACGAGAAAAGTTGAAAAGGGAACACATGGCGAACATTGGCTTGGTGGATATTCAGGAGTTTGAAGCGAAGATGCAGTTCACCTTGATGGCCATTCCCATGCGAGAGGTGCTCAGCATCGTTCAGGATCAACTCGGAGGGAAGCTGACCTCTGTCACTCTGGAGGCTTGGAAGGCCGGCAGGAGCAGGCCCAGCAAGACCAAACTGGACTTTTTCTGCCGGGCGATCGGGGTAAGTCTGACCGACATGTATGTTGACTTTCCCGAGTATGTGGAGATTTTATGCCGCGCGCGAGACATTCCGCAACGAAATCGGGATATCTTTCTCAAGCGGATAGAAGAACGTCAAAGCGGGAGCCTCATCCTTTCGGTGTTCTCCCGCTTTTCTCCATCTTACACCCAACGCCTGCTCGAAAAGATCGGCGGCGACTATATTCTTTACAATTACTCGATTAATAATGTGGACATAGTCAACATGACACTCGTCCGCATCGAAGATGAGTGTCATCCTTTCCTGCGCGTTACGGTTAAAAGTTTTCGCGACAACAAGTTCCTCAGCTATAAGGGCTTTATTTTCCCGGTTCGCTCCAACCTGCACTTCGTTTTGGAAACTCAATGCGAAACCCACGACGAGGTGGTCATGATCGTGACTAACAACCCCGTGGACATGGGGCGAGATGTGGAGTTTCTTTATGGGATCATCCTCTCCGGTTCAGAGGATTTCGTCTCCCACCCCTCTGCAGCACGCGTTTTCATGGAGAAGATGCCGCGGAATGCGACTCAGGAAGAGATTCTTAAAAAAATCATGGAGACAAGCCAGGAAGAGATCCCGGCTTATTATAAAGAATTGATCTGCAACAACACTGATCGGGAAGAAACCGACTTTGTTCTTCGCGCTGAGCAACTCAACTGGGCTTTTGTTGAGCGGCTCAGGAATAATGAGCAATAACTTTACAGATGACTCCGTGTAATCCGGGTCTTTTTCTCGAAGGCCTTTGACTGAAGAGGCACCCTGACATAGAATCTCCCCATTTGATGGCAACCAGTAAGTTCACTGCCCCATAAAGAGAACTCACCATGTCAAAAGTCACCGTCACCATGCAGGGCGAGACCGCCGTGCTGCGCCTCGGTAATGGCGTCACCAATGCCATCAGCAGCGAACTTGTCGACGACCTGGCATCCGCATTGACTCAGCTGCGCGACAGTGCCAGGGGGCTGGTGCTTGCCGGCAACGAAAAATTTTTCTCCATTGGCTTTAACCTGCCTGAGCTGGTGCAACTCGACCATGATGGAATGACTGACTTTTTCACCCGCTTCGACCAGCTGACCTTAGATCTCTTCACCCTGCCGATGCCCACCGCCTGCGCTATGACCGGACACGCCGTCGCTGGCGGCAACGTGCTGGCGTTGACTTGCGACTTCCGCTTCGCTGCTGAAGGCAAAAAGCTGATCGGCCTCAACGAAGCGACCATTGGTCTGCCGGTGCCATACCTGCCCGATCTGATCCTACGCCAGGTGGTTGGCGACCGAACCGCCACCGAGATGATGTATCATGGCCAGTTCCTGCTCAGCAGCAGGGCAGCCGAAACCGGCCTGGTCGATGCCGTCCTGCCGCTGGCAGAGGTGGAGGAACATGCCGTCGCCAGGATCAACACTCTGGCCGCCCTGCCACACACTGCCTTCGCCATCATCAAGGAGAATCGCACCGAAGCCGTGCGCAGGAGCTACGAACTGCACAACCGGGCCAAACTGGTCAAAATGCTCGAATGCTGGTTCGAGGACTCCGTGCAGAGCCTGCTCAAGGATGCTGCCCAAAAATTCTAACCGGAGCGCTCCTGAACAGGAGCCCGGCAATCTGTCAAACACCACCTGCGAGGTAATAACCATGAGTGATAAACCCCTGATCCAGATCGAAACCTCCCTCGGTGAGATTTTTCTCGAGCTCGACCGCGTCAAAGCCCCGGTCAGTGTCGAAAATTTTATTGCCTACGCCAACGCCGGCCACTATGACGGCACCATCTTTCATCGTGTTATCAAAGGTTTCATGATCCAGGGAGGCGGACTGACACCGGAAATGCAGGAAAAACCGACCAGGAAACCGATCGTCAACGAGGCCTCCAACAAACTGAAGAACAGGACCGGCAGCGTCGCCATGGGACGTACCGGTGAAATCAACAGCGCCACCGCCCAGTTCTACATCAACACCGCGGACAACAAGGACCTCGATCATGGCGGACTCAAACCGGAGATGTATGGTTATGCGGTGTTCGGCCAGGTGGTCGATGGCATGGACGTTGTCTACACCATCGAGCAGCAGGCGACCACCAGCGTTGCCGATTATGAAGATGTCCCGCAGGAACCGATCGTGATCCAGAGGGTGACTGTTCTCGACTAACAGAGGAGACGATTTGCTTCCAACTACAAAAATCGAAAGCCTGCCAGGCGCAAAACGCGAAGATAAACCACTGATTTGTCTTGATTTCCCTGGTGAACTTCGTTCCTGGTGATAAAAGATGGCATTTTGAAGTCCTCACGCTTGACCTGACTCACCGTTCACATTCGGCTGTATTCGGGGCAAACACTTCAGATGACGACCTTCGCTCACCCGGGATCTACATTGATGGTCTTGTCGTCGGCTTTGCTACGCCGGAAAATATTCGGCAGATCGATGCCGAAATATTTCAGACACATCAGCAACAGGGTCACTGCCGCAGCCTCATCGAGGTTGCCGATAAAAGGCAGGTTGTCGGGAATAAGCTCAAAGATGCCGGCCGTCGGATTCAGAATATAGAGCGCCGACAACAGGCCGAAACAGAAAACTACCGTTTTTTTCATGGACACCTCGTTTCAGGATCACGGTTCAACAACTCAAATCGTATGCTTTGCCGGCAAGAACAGCCTATTCAGCCCTAGCAGCCTGTCGGACTCTACGGGCCGAAGCGAAAATTTGGAAGTTTGAGAACAGATTTTAGCTCATTTGCAGGGTCATAGCCGTAGCTATGGACCAAAAAGGAGCTGAAATATGGGCCAAACAGCCGGATTTGCAGCCGGCTCATGGATAGTCCGATAGGTTGCTAGCTCAGCAACACGCAAGCTTTGAGGTTAATAACCATCCATCTTTCGACCACAAACGGTATTCATCATTGATTTGAATGATTAAACATGGTTTGAAATCCAGCCGATCGAAAAGAAACTGAATTTTAATTATTCCCCCGCCTGATTCGCCTGAGCGTGCGAGATCTGGAAACAGAATCGTGGTTGCATCGTTAAAACCCGCCAATTACAAGTCATTAAGCAGCAAGAACCCGATATCTGTGTCGAGCTTTAATCGAAAGCTCGACAATCTTTAAACCACCGGTCTACCTGCTAAAACAGAAAACATTATAACATGCTGTTTTACAAGGGTTTCTCAATAAAAATGTGCTTGCCAAAAGGCAAATTACAATCTATCTTTAAGACAGCTCACCACTATCGGTTATTTTCAACCACATTTCGATGGTGACTAAACGGACAAGGTGCATCCACAAACTGGTCTGCCGGTTTCAAAGTCGTTTGTCAAACGAATGCGAGCGGCCGCAAAACAAAGGAAAAGATTATGAAATGTCCCGTCTGCAAAAGCCTGAAACACAGCGAGATTGACCTTCACGTCGAAGGGTTTTACGAAGAATTGTTTGAATGTGCCGTCTGCGGCAGCAGCTGGGCCGTCAGCCATGGCTTGACAGAAGTCGTCAAGGACACACAGCAGGCATCATTTCTGGAAGCGCTCACCGAATGTGTCGAGAGTGATGATTATTGCTTTGCGGCATGAGCAAAACCGGGAAAAGGCTCCCGGAGGTAGGGGATCAGGGCAGAATCAAGTGTTTGTTGACTCAAAATAAAGTGCCGATGACGGTACTCTGAAGTTTTTGTCCCTTTGATCCCCTTCTCCTCCGCTGGCTCCTTCCGGACCGGGCTGTTCCCTGCCATAAAAAATCTACTATGTTTCCCTTAATGTCGTTGCTCAATGCTCGTGGTAACCCATCACCACCAGCACACAGCTTCCATCGGCAATGACGTTGATTCCCGCTTCTTCACAAGCCTCCACAGCCTGGGCGCTTTCCGCTCCCGGCTGCATCCAGACGTTCTTGATCCCCTTGGCAATCGCCTGCTCGACCACCTTTTCCGTCACTTGGGGCGGGGTAATGATTGAAATGCTGTCGACAACGTCCGGCAGGTCATTGACGGTCGCGACACAGGTTAAACCCTCAATCTCTTTTTCGACCGGATTCACCGGCACAACGGTGTACTGATTCTGCTGATAGCAGCGCAACACCTTGTTGCCGTACTTATGGCGTTTAGATGAGGCACCAACCACACCAAAGGCCTTTGCGCTCAGAAAAGTGTCGATTCGTTCGGAAACAGTCATAGGGCAACTCCTTTTCAATATCGTTTTTTCATTATAACCCAATTTTCAGGGCAGGATGCGACCAATCAGATCAAACAGGATGCCGGGAAAGAGCCCGAGCAGCAACACGGCGCTTGTACAAACCGCAATGACAGCATGCTCGGACGCTGTGCCTGTATGCCAGCGACAAACAGATTCATCAGGCTCGAAGAGCAGCATTGTCACACGCAGATAGAAGGCGAATGAAATGACTGATGAAAGGACGCCGATCAGCACCAGACCGAGGTAACCAGATTGCAGCGCCGCCTCAAAAATAACGAATTTGGCCATAAATCCCGCAGTAGCAGGCAGCCCGGCCAGCGACAGCAGCAGCAGGGCTAATACTCCACAGCGAACCGGGTGCAGGTAGCCGAGGCCGCGCCATTGGTCGAATTCCATCGGTTCGCCGCGCTCGTCGGCCAGTGAGGCAATGATAACAAATGCGCCAAGACTGGTGATCACATAAATCACCAGGTAAAAAGTCGTTGCAGTCAACCCGGCAGAGGTCTGACAAAGAAGCCCGACCAACAGTGTACCCATATGCGTCACCGAGGAATAAGCGAGCAGGCGCTTCAGATTTTTCTGACCGAGGGCACTGAAGGCGCCAACCAGCATGGTTAAAGCCGCCAGCAGCCAAAGCAGGTCAGTCAGGCCATGCCAAACCGGTCCGGAGACCGCCAACATACCGACCAGGACAGCGACAACCGCCCCTTTGGAGCCGGTCGCCAGCAGGCCACCAACCGGTGCTGGAGTACCCTGGTAGACATCTGGCGTCCACAAATGGAAGGGAACCAATGAAATTTTAAAACCAACCGCAATCAGAACCATTCCCCAGCCGAGCAGCCCCCATGCATGCAGTTCGCCTGTCGCTGCGCTGAGTTTGATCACGGCTTCAGGTAGCGACAGAGTGCCCGACGACGCATAAATCAAGGCAATGCCGAAAGCCAGGAAACCGGTAGACACGGCGCTCATCAGCAGATACTTGATACCGGCCTCGGCTGCCAGTGTACAGCGCCGGTTACAGGCAATCAGGATGTAGAATGCCAGGGTAAAGGTTTCGAGAGCAAGGAAGAGAGCGAGCAGGTGTGTTGCCGATGAGAGCAGCGCCATGCCTGCTGCGGCGTAGAGAACCAGCGAGACATATTCGCCGGCGCCAATGCTGTTTTCAATGATATAGCGGGCCGCAGCCATCAATCCGGCCGCAGCCAGCAACGACCAGAGAATGGTGAAAAAACGAGCGTACGCTCCGGCACTGAAGAGACCGGCTATTTCAACGACGGGCGGTTGCACCAGGCCAGCAGCAACGGCCCCCAGCAGAGCCGTTACGATCCCGCCGGCAATCAACGGCAGCGGTTCACGATACCAGGCTCCGGCCATAAGGATGACCGTCCCTCCAAAGACGAGAATCAATATAGGCAGCAATGCAAGCAGGTCAGGTAAACTCACGGTAGACCTCCCGCCATAATATTTACGACAGCACCATGCAAGGGCCTCAGAAACGGTTCCGGGTAGAGACCGAGCCAGAGGACAAGGACCGCCATAGGCAGTAGGATCAGCCACTCACGCGGAGTCAGATCCGGCAAAGTCGGGCGGCCTTTGACCGGACCCCAGACGACTCCCTGAACCAGGCGCAGCATATAGGCGGCGGTAAAGACCACCCCGATGACTGCTATTGCAGCCCATACCGGGTGCGTCTGGAAGGTGCCGAGCAGCACCAGGATTTCACCAGCGAAGTTGGCCAGGCCAGGCAATCCCAAGGAGGCCAGGGAGAAAAACAGGAACAGAAAGGCCATCTGCGGGGCCTGACTCCAGAGCCCGCCAAGCTCTGCCAGATTGCGGGTTCCGGTTCGTTGTCGAATCAGCGCGATCAGCACAAAAAGTGCTCCGGTTGATATCCCGTGCGCTAGCATGAGCAGGATGCTGCCCTCCCAGGCAGTCAATTGCCAGGCCGCGAGACCGAGAACAACGAGACCGACATGGGAAATCGAGGAATAGGCGAACAGGCGCTTGATGTCGTCTTGTCGATATGCCGCCCAGGCGGCATGAAAGATTCCTGTCAAGGCGACAATTCCGAGAACCGGCAGAAAACTCCGGGTGGCCTCGGGGAAAAGCGGGAAGGCAAAACGGATCAGGCCATAGATGCCGGTTTTCAACAGCAGCCCGGTGAGGTCGATGGTGCCGGCAACCGGAGCCTCAGTGTGAGCGTCCGGTAACCAGGTGTGAAATGGCACCAAAGGAATTTTGATGGCGAACGCCAGCAAGAAACCGAGAAACAGCAACATCTCCTGCTGCGATGACAGATCGGTCTGCATCAATTCGGCCAGTGCAAAGGTGTATGTTCCGGTTTGTTCGCCATGTATCAGATAAAGTACGATCAGGGCGACAAGCATGACCATGCTGCCAGCCAGGGTGTAAAGAAAGAATTTAATGGCTGCATAATGCCGGCGCTCATGCCCCCAGATACTGATCAGGAAGAACATGGGCAAGAGCATGACTTCCCAGAAGAGGAAGAACAGCATCAAGTCAAGGGCGAGGAAAATACCCATGAGGGTCGCTTCGAGAACCAGCAAAAGGCTGAAAAACATCGGAACGTGCTGTTTCTCCGACCACGACATTAAAACTGCGATCATCTGCAGGAACGCCGTTAACAACACCAGCAACAGCGAGATGCCGTCAAGGCCGAGAGTAAACCTGATCCCGTAACGGGGAATCCAGGCGGCATCTTCATAAAGAAGCCAGCCACTATCACCCTGACCATAACAGACAAACAGATATATGGTGATGCCCAGGGTAGCCGCGGTCGTGGCCAGAGCCAGCCAGCGACATTCCTCGGCACGACGATGGTGCAGCAGGCAGAGCAGGGCGCCGCCAAGGGGCAGTAATATCAGCAGGGTCAGCCAGGGGAATTGCGGGAGAGCGGAAGCAGCCGTCATCAGTGCCCTCCCCCTTCTACCAGCTTCAAGAGGAACCAGCCGAGCAGAATCAGGAAACCCCAGGCAAAGGCGGAAAGATACGTGGTCAGTCGTCCTGTTGTGATCTTCAACAGCAGGGCTCCACAGCGAGTCGCGGTTCGCGCCAATCCTTCCAGAGAGCCATCAAACAAAGTTCGATCGCAGCCGATCCAGCTGAACAAGGCCATGGCGTTAAATGGCCGGATAAAGAACCGGTCAACCAGGGCATCCGCTTGCCACCCGCTCAACAGGAACCTGCTCAGCGCGTTTTCCAGAGGTGCTTGATAAGTGCGATAACGCCAGTGGGCGGCAAACCAGCCAACGACAGCGATCGCTGCAGCCAGGCCGGCCAGCATCCATTCCACGTCGTGACTGGCGGTCAGCATACGTCCGGCCATTGTCCCGTACCAATGATGCAGGGCCTCACCACCACCAAGGAAGGCCGGCAGATTGAACATGCCTCCTGCCAGGCCGAGAAGGGCCAGAGGCCAGAGCGGCCAGCGCATCAGCAATGGTAAGGCGTGAGGATGACCCGAACCGCGCCACTCACCGGCAAAGACCAGATATACCAGGCGGAAGGTGTAGAACGAAGTCAATAAGGCGGTCACGATCCCGATCAGCCAGAAGACCCGGTAAACCGGATCGGGATAAGTATAGAGCGCGAGCAGGATGCTATCCTTGGAGAAGAAGCCGCCCGTCAGGGGGAGCCCGGCGAGACAAACTGCACCAGCCAGAAAGACCCAGAAAAGTTCAGCCGGCCCGCGCCTGGCCAGACCACCCATCTTAAAGATGTTGTTTTCGCCCCCGCCCAAGTGAATAATGCAGCCGGCGGCCATGAAGAGCACCGCCTTGAAAAACGCATGGGTCAACAGGTGGAACATGGCACCGGCCACCGTGCCGGCGCCAACGGCCATAAACATATAGCCCACCTGACTCATGGTCGAATAAGCCAGCACCCGCTTGATGTCCCGTTGGGCCATGGCACAGCTTGCAGCATAAATTGCCGTCAAGGCACCAATCGCCGTGATTGCTGTCATGGCGACCGCCGACAGAGAAACCAGCGGAAAGAACCGGCAGAGCAGATAAACCCCGGCGGTGACCATGGTCGCTGCGTGAATCAACGCCGAAACCGGGGTCGGTCCGGCCATGGCGTCAGCCAGCCAGGTCATCAACGGCAACTGGGCTGATTTGCCGCAGGCACCGAGCAGCAGCAACAGGCTCAGGACGATGACGACCCCCGGTGATATCAATGCCGCCTGGGCGTTGATCGCGCTGATCGACAGGGTGCCGGTCAAAGCAAACAGCCAGAGCATGGCAATGCCGAGGAAGACATCGCCGACACGGGTAACCAGGAAAGCCTTGGTGCCCGCTTTGGCATTCTCCAGTTTGCGATACCAGAAGCCGATCAGTCCGTACGAGCAAAAACCCACCCCTTCCCATCCGAGGAAGAGAACCAGCAGGTTGTCGGCGAGAACAATCACCAGCATGGCGAAAACAAACAGGTTGAGCAGGCTGAAGAAGCGCGCATAATCGTCCTCTTCGCGCATGTAGCCCACCGCATAGAGGTGGATCAGCGTTGCTACCCCGGTCACCATCAGCGTCATCGGTGCCGCCAGACGATCAAAGTTGAGTGCGAAGGAGACATTCAGGGTACCGCTGTTAAGCCAGGTAAAAAGGACCGCACGGCTGCCGTCACCTTCGGCATACCCCCAGAAGAGCAGCGTCAGCACAAAGGCACCGGCCACGCCGATGACCGCCATAACCTCGGTAAACAGTCGCGGCAGGCGCATTCCGAAGAGCATGTTGAACACGGCACAAAAAAGCGGCAGCAGAAGTATGAGGAAGAGCAAGCTCTCGTTCATCCGCGCATCCTGTTGAATTCATCGGCCACCAGCGTGCGCTTGCGCCGCCACAAGTAGACGACCATGGCCAGGGCAACGGCAACTTCTGCCGCGGTGATCGCCATGAGCAGAAGCGCAAATACCTGACCATCCACCTGCTGCCAGTAGGCCGAGGCTGCGACAAACACCAGTGATGCGCCATTAAGCATGATCTCCACACCGATCAGAATCATCAGAATCTGGCGGTGCAGCAGCACACAGGTCAGGCCGAGCACGAAGAGTGCGCCGGCAAAGGCAAGGGCATGTCCGAAAGAGATCATCATTGATCCTCGCCTTTCGGCAGGGGCCGCCCCAGCATGTAAGCACCGATGGTGGCAAACAGCAGCTGAAAGGAGACGATCTCGACGGCCAGGGCATAGCGACTGAAAAGGGCTTCGCCAAGGACCTGCGGCGCCAGGTAGAAATCATCGATCTGCTGTCCTGCCATCGGATCCTTGAAGATCAGCAGCAAGGTGCAGATCATAATGCTCGATGACAGCAAGGCCAATGGACCCCAACGCTGCCAGCTGGGACCTTCAGGAACGTCCTGCGGCGCCAGGCCAAGCATCATGATGATGAAGAGGAACAGCACCATGATCGCCCCGGCATAGACGATTACCTGCCAGGCCGCCACCAGCGGTGCACCGAGCAGGTAGAACATCAGCGCCAGGGCAAACAGTCCTGCCACCAGGTAGATTACTGCGTGTACCGGGTTGCGCCGCGTAATGCAGAGCAGCGTTGCCGCAAGCATGGTGAAGCCGAGTATGTAGAATAATACCGTTGCCATTTTGTTCTCATTGGCCACAAAGACTCGAAGACATAAAGAAAACCCTGTTCTTTTCAGTCTTGCCTGGTGCCTTAGTGTCTGTGTGGCTCATTCAAGGCAGCAAAGATTTGGGATCTACCGGTCCATATTCATCAGCGTTGCCGCCACGCTCATTGACCACACCGATCCCCGCGTGTTCATAAAAATTATATTCTGTGTCCTTGCCGCAGCCATCAACCATGAGATCTTGCTTTTCATGCACCAGCTTGAGCACATCGCGGTTGCAGATTTCGTAATCAGGAGTGGTTTGGATCGCCATGGTCGGGCAGGCCTCGGTGCAGAGCCCGCAGAAGATGCAGCGGGCGAAATTCAGGCGGAACCAGGCAGCATAGCGGCGACCATCGGCATCTTCTGCGGCCTGCATCGAAATGCAGTCGACCGGGCAGGCGGCGCTGCACAGCTGACAGGCAACACAGCGTTCGCTACCGTCGGGATTGCGGGTGAGCACGATACGCGCACGGTAGCGTGGCGGCGGCGAGCGCTTCTCCTCGGGATACTGGATTGTCACCGGCTTTTTGAAAAGATAGCCAAGGGTAACCCAGAACGGCTGCAGAGTGCCTTTGATGTCACGCCATAAATGCATAGAAAAACCAGTTATCAGTTATCAGTTATCTGTAAGCTGTAGGGCTAGGAGACTTTCGGACTATACTGACCGAAGCGAAAATTTGGATGATTGAGAACAGATTTTAGCTCGTTTGCAGCTCCATAGCCGTAGCTATAGAGCAAAAAGGAGCTGAAATATGGGCCAAACAGCCGAATTTGCAGCCGGTTCATGGATAGTCCGACAGTTTCCTAACGTCTTCTGAGCTCTCTCTGCCCTTCAAGATCTCAATGCTAACGAGATTGCCCCCGACACCACCACATTCAACAGCGCCAGCGGAATCAGCACTTTCCAGCCGAAATGCATCAACTGGTCGTATCGCGGTCGCGGCATACTGCCGCGCGCCCAGATAAACAGGAAGGCCACAAACAGCACCTTGACAATAAACCAGATGACCGGCGGCAGGAACGGCCCGTGCCAGCCACCGAGAAAGAAGACCGTGGTTATGGCTCCAATCACGACCAGGTTGATATATTCACCGACAAAGAAGAGTCCGAAACGCATCCCGGAATATTCGGTATGATAGCCGGCAACGATCTCGTTTTCCGCTTCAGGCATATCGAAGGGGGTGCGTTTCGATTCGGCGGCGATGCTGACCATAAAGATGGTAAATGCCAGCGGATGCCGCAGCATATTCGGCCAGTCAGCCTGAGCCATGACAATCGCATTGAGCGAGAAGGATTTGGCGCTCATCACCACTGGCACCAACGCCAATCCGAGCGCGAGTTCGTAAGACAGCATTTGCGCCAGGCCACGCATGGCGCCGATCAGGGAATATTTCGAATTCGACGCCCAGCCGCCCAGTACTACACCGTAAACGGCCAGAGAAGAGAGTCCGAAGATGTAGAGCAGGCCGATATTCAGGTCACAGACCACCATCGGAATCTGGCGGCCGAACAGTGTTATTGGCGGAGCGAATGGCACCACGGCAAAGCTGAGCAGCGCGGTCAGAGCGGTTAACCCCGGAGCAAACAGGAACAACCATTTATCAGCCCGCTCGGGAACAAAGTCCTCTTTGGTGATCAGCTTGATGACGTCGCACAGTGGTTGCATCATGCCACCGGGGCCGATCCGGTTTGGCCCGTAGCGCATCTGCATGCGGCCGAGAATCTTGCGTTCGGCCAGTACCAGGTACGCAGCCATGGTGAGGACCACACCCAAGATCAGGCCGAGCTTGACCAGGATGAGAACAAGGCTGATAAGCAGATCATTCATGCCTTTGTCTCCTTCTCCAGCCGGCAGTCGAGCAGGCTGCCCGGTCGCATCCCTTCGAGGGCAGTGTCCCAGAGTTGCGGGGTCAGTACCAGTCCGTTCATCATCTGTGCGGAGAGACGGATCACAACCTGACAATGACCTGAATGGGTGGTCAAACGGGCCCGGTCGCCGGCAACCAGGCCGAGCGCATCCGCATGATCAGGATGCAGGCAGACATAAGGCTGCGGCTCCGTTGCCGCCAGAGGCGACGACAGGTGCGCCAGCCAGTGCGAGCCGACCGGGGCGGTTGTCACCAGCAGGGTCAGAATGCCGACAGCTGCAGCATGGAGCGGCGGTTTTTCTGCTGACAGTGGCATGACGCCCCTGGCGGTCAGCCGCAGGCCCGTGGTTTCGGTAGTGATTGACAACAACCCGGCAAGCACCTCATCGTTCTCCGCTATGGTCTTACGCACCTCGGCAAGATTCGCACTGCGTTCAAGGAGCTGCGCTAAAAGCCACCAGTCTGCCTCGGGAGCGGAGCCGGGCGTCTCCTGGAAAAACTCACGCGGCGGGTGGTTGCCGGCACCAGTCTCCCTGATCGGCAACCCCGGATCAATGACCGGCAGGAAAGCCTGCAGACGTCCCTCGTTGTTGATATAGCTGCCGGCCATCTCGGCGTTGGCACGAGCAGGCAGAAAAATATCGGCGCGGCGCGCTGCCAGGCTCGGCGTGGCATCAATGCTTACCAGCAGTTGCAGTCGACCGAGGGCAGCCTGGGCGCGTGCCGGGTCCATGGCCTCACGGAAGGGATCACTCTCCAGGCAGACCAGCGCATGCACACGGCCCTCATGGACGGCATCAAGGAGCGTGTCAAAACCTGGGCCGTCTCCCGCAAGCAAGCCACCACCAAAGCTGTTCGGCCCGGCCAGCAGGGTCATCACACCGACGCTGCGCGCCCCGGTTGACAACTCTGCAGCCGCCGAGCAAAGCGCATCGACGCCCTTGTCGCCGAGCAGGTCGGCGCCCCCGACCATTATCGGCCGCCGGGCTGAATGGAGTTGCTCAATCAGGCTCGCGAAAAACTCGCGTTCGCGGGCATCAAAAGCATTCAGGTCGCCCCGGCCGAAAGCCGTCAGAATTACAGGCAGACGCTCCGGTGCCAAAGGCAGGTGAGTTGCAGCGCAGGGTAGCTCTACCGGCCGGGGATCAATCACCACAACCCTGCCGCCATTGCGCACCGCCTGGCGTATGGCAAGGGCCAGCATCGGCCCTTCCGCCAGCGGATCGGCGCCAAAAAGAATGATCAGGTCACTCTGGCGGATATCCTCCTGACTGCGGGCATGCTCACCGAGACGGGCAACAAGAGTGCGGGCGGCGCGATCACGCCCGTGGTGCGCCTCGAATACCAGTTGTGTCGAGCCGGTTGTACTGGCCAAGTCCCGCAGAAGAGCATTGGCTTCAAGGCTGGCGCGGGAAGAGCCAAGGAAGGCGACGCTGTTCGGGCCGTGCTCCCGGGCCATCTCGGCGACCCGTTGCCTGGCAGCCATAACCGCCTTATCGATCATGACCGGCTGACCATCAACGCGTGCTTGACGGGGACGCTGCGGATGATTGACATGATCGTAGCCAAACCGGCCACGATCACAGATAAAGAAACCGTTGGTCTCACGGTTGATACCGGCTCTTACCCGCTGTACGTCCCGATAGCGTCCGCCGGGGACGGTCGCACAGCCGAGGCTGCAATGTGGACAGACCGAAGGTGCCTCCTGCAGATCCCAGAGCCGCGTCTTGTAGCGGAACGGCTTGCTCGTGAGCACCCCGGTGGGACAGACGTCGATAATGTTGCCGGAGAAGGGGCTTTCCAGACTGCCGTCCTGAACGCGACCGTAAAAAACCCGGTTGCGCGAACCGAAGACCCCATAGTCGCTTCCGCCACAATAGTCGCGGTAGGTGCGCACACAGCGGTAACAGGTGATGCAGCGATTCATCTCCTGCTGAACAAACGGACCGAGATTCTGGTTGCTGAAGGTTCGCTTCTTGCCGGTATAACGGCGGACACCATGGCCGCCGGCCACTGTCATCTCCTGCAATTGACATTCTCCACCCTCGTCGCAGACCGGGCAATCATGCGGGTGATTGATCATCGTCCATTCGATCACATGCCGGCGAAGATCCATGGCATCCGGGTCGGTCGATGAGACGACCATGCCGTCCTGGGCTTTGATCATACAAGCCATTTGCAATCCCTTGACCGGACCATCGACGAACATCATGGCACACAGACGACAAGCACCGACCGCCCCCAGCGCTTCGTGATAGCAGAAGTGGGGGATGACGATATCGAGTGCACGCGCCGCCTCAAGAACGTTGGTTCCCTCGGCCACGGTCACTTGCAGATTGTCGATCGTCAGTTTCGGCATTTTATTCTGTGCGGTGTGAGGCGACAGGCGTCAGACGTCAGACGTTTAACTCTCGACTCTTCACCCCTTACTCCTCACTTCCCTGCAAAGGGACAGCCCCCCCGCTTGATGTGATCCTTGATCTCATCTTCAAAGAGACGTAACAGCGCTTCTACCGGGCCCATGGCACCCTCGGCCAGGGCGCAGAAGGAGCGGCCCTTGATATTGCGCACCTGGTCCTTGAGCATCGCCAGGTCGTCCATGGTCGCCTGGCCGAACTCGATGCGGTCGAGCAGCCAGGAGACCGTCGCCAGGCCGTCTCGACAGGGTGTACACCAACCGCAACTCTCCCGGGCGAAAAAATGGTTGAGGTTACGCGTCACCGCTACCATGCAGGTGTGTTCATCGAACACCGTGACGCCGGCTGTGCCCAGGCGACTGTTGACCACTTCAAGTGGATCGAAGTCCATCATTACGTCAAGGTGTTCGGCGGTCAGGTAGGGGGTCGACGCGCCCCCGGGGAGGCAGGCCTTGAACTTATGACCGCCACGTACGCCGCCGCCGAAATCTTCCACAACTTCGCGCAGGGTGATGCCGAGCGGCAGTTCAAAACATTCAGTCCGGTTGAGATGACCGGACAGTCCGAACAGCTTGGTGCCGACGCCATCCGGACTCAACGCCAGGGTATGGAACCACACCGGGCCGTTCGTCAGGATATGAGGCACGGTGGCCAGGGTCTCAACGTTATTGACATTGGTCGGCCTGCCGAATAGGCCGCTCCGGGCCGGGAAAGGCGGCTTGGAACGCGGAACTGGACGGCGCCCTTCGAGTCCATTCAGCAGTGAGGTTTCCTCACCGAGGATGTAGCGCCCGGCGCTACGATGCACGTGCAGTTCAACATCGAATCCGGAGCCGAGGATGTTTTTCCCGAGGTAACCAGCGTCGATGGCTTCTTCAATGGCTCGCTCGACCCGCAGTGAGCAGTCTTCATAAGCATAGCGCAAAAAAACGTAGCCGACCGGGGTCTGCAAGGCGTAGGCGGCAATCGCCATCCCCTCGACCAGTTGGTGGGGATCGGCCAACAGCAGCTGGCGATCCTTGTAGGTGCCCGGTTCCATCTCATCGCCGTTGCAGACCAAGTACTTTTCGCCCGGTTGATCGACAGGGAAAAACGACCACTTGATCCCTGTCGGGAAACCTGCCCCGCCACGGCCGCGCAAACCGGAATTCTTGACCTGCGTGCTGACCTCCTCTGGCGACATCTTCAGCGCGGTGCGCAGGCCCTGGTAACCTCCGGCTTTTTCGTACTCGGACAGCAGGACTGTCTCTCCCGGCCGGCGATTTTTGAATAGAACCTGTGGATACGCGTTCATTAA
Organism: Desulfuromonadales bacterium; assembly: GCA_014860225.1. Lineage (GTDB taxonomy): Bacteria > Desulfobacterota > Desulfuromonadia > Desulfuromonadales > BM103 > M0040. The sequence continues at coordinate 24,202 of JACZKE010000006.1, read as the reverse complement.
TACTCTCGCAAAGCAATCATCCGTTGGCTACTCTTGCCTAGGAATACGGACTATACGGGCCGAAGCGAAAATTTGGATGTTTGAGAACAGATTTTAGCTCGTTTGCAGACTCATAGCCGTAGCTATGATCCAAAAAGGAGCAGAAATATGGGCCAAACAGCCGGATTTGCAGCCGGCTCATGGAAAGTCCGACAGACTCCTGACAGCTTCTTTTTAATCGGCGGCCGCAATCGCGGCACGCTCCTTCAGCAGGATTTCGTCGATCTGCTGCGGGGTGAGCTTGCCGTAAGTGGTCAGACCGATCATCATCGCCGGGGCATCACCGCAGGCACCGAGACAGCAGCTCGGCAGCAGGGTGAAAGCCCCATCAGCCGTTGTCATGCCAAAATTGATGCCAAGAGACTTCTGCAGATGCTCAGTAATCATCTCCGCACCGGTCGACCAGCAACAGATCGAATCGCAGACATGAATCACCCTCCGGCCCACGGCGCGGCGGTAAATCTTGTCGTAGAAAGTGGCAAGCTCCTCCACTTCAACCGGCAGAATTCCCAAAGTCACTGCCGTCAACAACACGCCATCGTCGGGCACCCAGCCGTAATGCGACTGAATCGCCCGCAGCAGATCGACAATCAGCTCATGGGGGTGAGCAATCGCCGCCGCCCTGGCTTTAAAGCTGTCGATCTGATTTTGTGGAAGAAGTTCTGTCATATAATCCTACAAATTAACGCCGAGGCGCGGAGTTGCTGAAAGGCAACAACTTCTTTGTTTTTCCAAGCCCTTAAACACTTTCTACTTTGGTTTCCGCCGCGTCTCCGTGCCTCCGCGTTGAATCCCTACCGGTCTAAATCCGCCAAGACAAAGTCGATCGCCCCCAGCACCATGATCAGATCCGAGATCATCCAGCCCTTGACCATCTTGGGCAATGCCTGCATCTGAGCAAAGCTCGGCGTGCGGATCCGCAGCCGATAGGGGGTGTTGCCGCCATCGCTGACCACGTAGTATCCGCACTCGCCCTTGCTCGATTCGATGCCGCGATAACATTCGCCACGTGGCGGCGTCAAACCCTGGCTTACATTCATAAAATGGTGAATCAGCGTTTCGATATCCTTTTTGCCGGCATTCCGTTCCGGGTAGGCATAGCGGTAATCGCTGGTCACATAGGGTCCATCCGGCATGTCGGCAGCAGCCTGCTTGACGATGCGCAGGCTCTGGCGCAATTCCTCGAGGCGCACCAGGTAACGGGCAAAGCTGCAGCCGCTGTCAGCGGTGGGGATGTCGAATTCGAAACGTTCATAGCCTGAGTAGGGCATCTTTTTTCGCAGATCCCATTGCAGACCGCAGGCACGCAGATTGGGTCCGGACATACCCCCGTCGATCGCCTCGTCGAGGGTCGTGACACCAATCCCTTCGGTGCGAGCCCTGAAGATTGGTCCATCGGTGAGCATGGAGTCGAGCTCGTCGATGCGCTTGTCGAAGTCGCGGGTGAAGATATCCACGGTCGTCTTCCAGCCATCCGGAAGATCCATCGGCAAACCGCCGATACGGAACCATGACGGGTGCATGCGCCCGCCGGTAACCTGCTCGATGATATCGAAAATCTTTTCACGCGCTTCGAAGGCATAGAAGACCGGGGTCATGGCGCCGATATCGTGAGCAAAGGTTCCCAGCCAGACCAGATGGTTGGCGATGCGGAACAGCTCGCAGAGCATCACGCGGATGACCTGAGCACGCTCCGGCACCTCAACGCCGAGCATGGTCTCCAGCGGCAACAGGTAAGCCAGATTATTCTGTACGCCGGAGAGATAATCGATGCGATCGGTGTAGGGAATAAACTGGTTCCAGTGCTGGCGCTCGGCAATCTTTTCGGCACCACGATGGTGATAGCCCAGATCGACGTCGACGTCTTCAATCACCTCGCCGCTGAGCTTGGCGACTAAACGCAAAATACCATGGGTCCCGGGATGATGCGGACCAAGGTTAAGAATCATGGTTTCGTCATCGACCCGTTGCATTTCTCTGCCGTCAAAGAAGCTTTCGGCATCCCGCGGTACCATCTTCATGGCTGCTTGCGGGGTAAAGGGCGCCATCTCCGTAGCGCGACTGACATGCTCTTTGCGTAGCGGATGTCCTGCCCAGTCATGGGGCATAAGGATGCGACGCAAATCGGGATGGCCTTTAAAATTGATGCCGAACATGTCAAAGACCTCACGCTCGTACCAGTTGGCGGAGGTCCAGACGCCGGTGATCGTCGGTGCCGTGGGCATCTCACCCTGAAGTGGCACTTTGACCCGCAAATAGCCGGGATCATCGTAGGAAAGCAGGTGGTAGACGAGAGTGAAATCGTGGTCGGGGCGCTTTTTTCGGGCACGTTCGTCGATGGCAGTCAGATCTTCGAGACGACGGAACCTCTGCGGTGCCTGCTCCCTGAAGAAACGCAGCAGCTCCGGAGCCGTTTCCTTCTCGGTCCAGAAGGTCGGCATATCTGCGCTCTTGGCGTCTTCACGCACCCGTTCACCGAAATGGTCATGCAGGGCTTTGCGCAGGTCGGCTGTCGACGTAACAAACTCGACGCGCGCTTGCGGCGGACGCCATATTTGTGCGGCACGGCTTCCCCAGAAATCTGGCGGTTTCGCTGAGGTGCCGCGATTCGGACTGTTGCCGAATCCGGGACCGCGTGTGTCGCGGCTTTTGCTGGCGCCGTCGACCTTCAACGGCAAGGAGGTCCCCTCATTGCCTCCCTGCAAGCCGAGCACTTTGCGAGAGGGGCGTTCTTCGCGAGCGATCTTTTCCTGAAGGAGGATCAACCCCTGCATGAACGCTTCCGGCCGCGGCGGGCAGCCGGGCACGTAAACATCAACCGGCAGTATCTGGTTGACACCCTGCATAACGCTGTAGACATCATACATGCCGCCGGAGTTGGCGCAGCTGCCCATCGAAATAACCCACTTTGGGTTGGCCATCTGCTCATAGACACGCAGCATGCTGGCGCCCATCTTCTTGAATGGTGTCCCGGAAATAATCATCAGGTCAGCCTCGCGCGGTGTACTGCGCAGAACCTCAGCACCGAAGCGGGCAAGATCGAAACGGGGAGTCATGCTTGTCATCATTTCGACGAAACAGCAGGAAAGGCCGAAAAACATCGGCCAGAGACTGTTCTTGCGCCCCCAGTTGATGACGTCGTCCAGGGTGGTCAGAATGACATTGTCCGGCAGCTGTTCGCTCACATGTCGCTCCGTTCCGTCCTGAGCTTCTCACGCTGCGCCCGTGGCCCCCAATCGAGACCACCGGTCTTCCAGACATGTACCAGACCGAGAAAAAGTATGAAGATAAAGAAACAAACGTGGGCGAAACCAGGCCAGCCAAGCCGGTCAGAGGCGACCGCCCAGGACGCGACAAAGATCACCTCGACGTCGAAAATGACAAAGAAGATAGCCACCAGATAAAAAGGCACCGGCCCCTTGATACGGGCATTGTCGAGTGGATAGATGCCCGATTCGTAGGGCTCCTGCTTCTGCCGGGAGCGGGTTTTTTGTCCGAGTCCCCAGGAAAGCAGCAACAGGACTGCAATTACAAAGATTGCGATGCCGATGTAGATTACCAGAGCCAGATATGATTCGAAATCCGGAGATACCGCCAACAGCGGTGAAGGGGCAGGTGTCATGGCAGGTAAACCGCTCTTCGACAAAACTGAATTATATTAAATCAGTGTTATTTCTTCCAAGTGTCGATCAATCCTAACATAAAAAACAGCCAAGTCCATCGGTCGGAGAAGTTCAGCGGCCTGCTCTGCCCGCCTCAATGGCCGCCCTGGCCAGGGCGTCGCAACGTTCATTTTCCGCATGGCCATCGTGGCCACGTACCCAGTGCCATTCAATCTGGTGCGGTTCAGTCAGTTCCAATAAACGCTCCCAGAGGTCACGGTTGGCAACCGGTTTTTTCTGCGAATTCTTCCAGCCGCTCTTGACCCAGCCAGTGATCCATTCCGTCATGCCTTTTTTAACATATTGCGAATCCGTGGTCAGCGCGACCCGGCAAGGGCGCTTCAGAGCCTCCAGCCCGGCAATTGCACCGAGCAGCTCCATGCGGTTGTTGGTGGTTTCCGGCTCATAACCTGAGAACTCTTTTACATGATCACCGAAACGCAGAATCGTTCCCCAACCACCAGGTCCCGGGTTGCCTGAACAGGCACCATCGGAGAAAATTTCTACCAATATCTCTGCAGACTTACTCATTGCCGCTGTACTCTCGCGAAAGGATAATTAAACAAAAGCAAGTCATGTTAACACAGCTATATTTGCAATTCACTGCCCATGCGCTCAGATTTGGTCAACCCAGGAGCATACCAGTCGTTGGCTAACCACATCCGCCAGCATCAACAGATTCTGCGGCGGAATGTCAACAACCTTGACCACCGGTTTGAAGCGACTGCTGCTCGGCATCAGGCCTTCCAGGAGATTGGTCCGCTGGTAGAGCCAATCTTTGTTCAGCGTGCAAGGGAAGGTGTCCGGGAACAGGGCGAGGTAAAAAATGTCGGCCTCAACCAGATCCTGGAAGAAATGTGAGCCGAATGACAACTCAGGCATCAAGTCGCTTTCCGCAAACGCAACTTCACCGATGGCTGCCATATTATTGATTTCAGAGAATTTTACCGGGATTCCCAGGGAGGGGGTCGAGGTTCCCCAACGACCGGGGCCAAGCAACAGCGTTGGCTGCTGCTCACGATCTTTAATACGGCGGTTGAGACGACCGATCAGGCGGGCGACTTCATGTTTGTCGGAAAGTGAGAGTTGCGAGTAATGTCTGCCATCGACCCAGATCACCCGTTTGATCGGCAAGGCCGTGTTTCCGCCCATGAAGCCACCCTCTGCACTGAAGAAGATCTTTTCCGCGGGTATCTGGTCCGGTATGCTGACGCGCTTTTTCAGTCCTTTGGTCTGCAGCGGCCGACATTGCAGCAGGTTGATTTTGGCAACGCCGTCGGCGGTGTTATTGACTGTGAATTCGATATCGACCGGATACTGATAAGCACTTTCGAGGGTCTTTAGCAACCTCTGCATCTTTGCAGGAAAGTCCGTTTTGGTCAGCAGGTGTTCGAAGGTCAGTAACCAGACTTTCTGTTTCGGCTTGCCACGCTCTCGCAGTCTATCCATAGTTTCTCGATCAGGAACGCCGTAACGTTCAAGGTTCAGGTCAAGACCTTCGCTGATCAGGCGAAACAGCGATAGCGACTGCAAGTCGTTATCGCCGATATTTACCAGGTCTACATCCTTCTGCGAGAAGCGTCGGATATCTTCATACCCTTTGAGAGGCAGCTTCATCGGTTCATCGAGAGCAACAATCCGCGGATAATCCCCCTCGACCCGGTCAACCGCACGGGTGCCGAGGCCGAGGACCAGACGCAGCATACCGGCTTTCGGATCCATATGCTTGTCCCAGACAAAGGTATTGTAAGAGATGCCGACTCCGGCCAACTCCGGAAAGTAATACTGCTGGTGGTAGGAGCCGGAGACCCGTTGGACCAGCAGCCCCATCTGCTCCACCTGCTGATCGAGGCCACGCTGCTTGCGATAGGTCAGGGCGTCTTCGCTCATGGTGCTGGCAAAAACCTTGCGGACGGCGTCTTCAAAGGCATTGTAACGATCTTCAGGAGAGCCTTGATTGGCACAGAAGAAACTGTCGTACTTGCCGGCAAACGCGCTGCCGAAGCTGTCTTCCAGCAATGAACTCGAACGGACAATAATTGGATACTGGCCGTAGTAGTCGAGCATGCTCAGGAAATCTTCACGCAACTGTTCCGGAAAAGATCCGGTCAGCATTTTCTGATGCAGCTCGGCGCCCGCCTCGAAATAAGCTTCTGGGGTCTTCTGGGCTGCGTAAAGTTCCCACCAGCCGTTGTTGACGATATAGGAATAGTAGACATTCGAGCCCACGAAGAAAGAGTCGTGCTGCTCCAGTCGTTCCGACCAATCCGCGTCCGGTTGTGCTTCAAGAATGCGACGCGCCAATAACATGCCGACCGCCTTGCCGCCGATAAAACCGGTACCGATCATGCGCGACTTGTATGAGAGCAAGTCATTGAGCGAGAAGTAACGTCTTGCCAAATCGAGGATATTGTCTTCACGGCCAATCAGGTGCCGACAAAGATGGGCCACCATCATCTCCTGCTCCTCGGACGAGACCTCCCCAGAGTTCAACTCCTCGGCCTGCAGAAAGAGGCGATGCCAATGATCGAGCCGCCGGCTGCCGGCTGCCTGATCCTGACGATAAGCTCTGGCCAAAAGTTCAGTTGCTTCCAGACTGTTGGCCAGAGGAACAAAACTGTCGCCGTCCTGGCGATGGGGCAGGAACATGGTCGGCGAGTGCCGCTCCCAGACCTTGAGCGGGTGGACAAATATCTGCCCATCGCGATTGTGAAGCTCAAGCAGGACCTGGGTCGTCTCACGAACCCGGGCAATGGTTTTATGGGCATGGCGATTACGCAGCAGGGCAAAGTAAGCCACCGTGTCGAGACGAAAAAGATAAGGACAGGTCACGTTGAAGAAGTTGGCGATCATGTGATCGGTGACCCATGCGGTGAGCAGGTCGGAGAGGCAGTCGAACACGTAGAAGACACCGGTGCCTTTCTCGGTGGCTATCGCGTGGATGGCACAGGTAAAAGGTTCGAAACCCTCGCGCGGGTCGAGCGCATAAATTTCAACGGGCAGTTCCGGATCAACGACAGGTGGATGCTCGCCGAAACGGAAATAGACGACTTCGCGCTCATCGGCCAGTGCCTGCTTGACATAGGGTGCGACAAAGTACCGGTAATCTTCAATGCTGTCGACTTTCCAGACGACATTATCACCGAGACGCAAGCCATCCAGAATTTCGTCAAGGCCGCTGAAACCAGTTGTAACCCACCTGTCGGTCATGATCGTTACCTTTGCTGATTTTTTAACAAGGAATGATGCTGAAGGTCGACTGGTACAAGGTAAAGACTCAGGGTAAAAACCGGGGCTGCAGTCGACCTGTGCACTATCATAACGTTTTTACATCATGAAATGAAGTCACCGTTTAACTGCTGCCGTAAAAAAAGTACAGGGCCGGCAAAAAACTCGCCGGCCCCGAAATATCATTGCTTGCTAAGATCAAACAACGCCGAAAGCGACCATGGCTTTGGCGACACGGATGAAGCCGGCGATGTTGGCTCCGTTGACGTAGTTGCCGGGAGTGCCGTACTCAATCGCGGTTTCATAGCAGAGTTCATGAATGTGTTTCATAATATCCTGCAGACGCTTCTCCGTGTATTCGAAGGTCCAGGAATCACGTTGGGCGTTCTGCTGCATCTCCAGTGCCGAGGTCGCCACGCCACCAGCGTTAGCGGCCTTACCGGGACCATAAGCTATCTGTGCATCAAGGAAGACCTTGACGCCTTCCGGCGTAGTCGGCATGTTGGCACCTTCGCCGACAGCGATACAGCCGTTCTTGACCAGCATCTCGGCATCTGCACCGTTGATCTCATTCTGGGTTGCGGAAGGCATAGCCACCTGGCAGGGGATTTCCCAGATATTGCCTTTTGCCACGTACTGGGCGTGCTTGCGATACTGGAGATAATCCTTGATGCGTCGACGCTCGACTTCTTTGAGCTGCTGCAGCAAAACCAGGTCGATGCCTTTTTCGTCATAGATGTAACCGTTGGAATCGGAACAGGTCACGACCTTGCCGCCCAGCTCATGGATCTTTTCAATCGTATAGATCGCCACATTACCCGAGCCGGAAACTGAGCAGACTTTGCCGCCAAAAGTGTCCTTGCGGGCCTTGAGCATTTCGTCGACAAAGAAAGTCGCACCGTACCCGGTGGCCTCAGTGCGCACCAGAGAGCCGCCCCAGTCGGTCCCCTTGCCAGTCAGCATGCCTGCTTCCCAACGATTGGTGATACGCTTGTACTGGCCGAACATGTAACCGATCTCACGACCGCCGACGCCGATGTCGCCGGCCGGGACGTCGGTGTGTTCGCCGAGGTGACGATAGAGCTCGGTCATGAAGCTCTGGCAGAAGCTCATGATCTCATCGTCGGATTTGCCCTTGGGATCGAAATCGGAGCCGCCCTTACCGCCACCGATCGGCAGGCCGGTCAGGGCATTTTTGAAGATCTGCTCAAAGCCAAGAAATTTGATAATACCGAGATAGACCGAAGGGTGGAAGCGCAGCCCCCCTTTATAAGGACCGAGAGCGCTGTTGAATTCAACGCGAAAACCACGATTGATCTGCACCTCACCCTTGTCATCCCGCCAGGGTACCCGGAAGATGATCTGACGCTCGGGCTCGCAGATGCGCTCAATGATCTTGTGATGTGTAAATTCAGGATGCTTGACCAGAACTGGCCCGAGTGATTCGAGTACTTCACGGGTGGCCTGATGGAATTCAATTTCACCAGGATTACGATTCAAAACTTCTTGAAAGATCGGCGCGACCTTTTCGTCCATATTAACTGCCATGATGCCTCCTTTTTATACAGTGTTATGCGTATTTATTATACAATCGATGCATTTATAGCAAACTCTTCTCATGCAATCAAGAAATATTTTTTGGTGCTTATTTTTTATACACGGCCTGTTTTTCCGCATCACTCCCTCTGTAACGCAGTCTCGACCACAAAAAAGGACGCTGGATGTCATGGGGAAAGATGCTGATTTTAAGGATTGAAATTATTAAGCGCCCACCCTGAAACTCCGGACGAAAACTATTTACGCTAATCTGCAGCAAGACATCGCTCTGCGCCTCGAGGTTCCTGAATGAGGATACTGTTCTCATCCCTGAAGATGCGTTCACTAAACCTGCGTAACCCTTACTGGCCAATCCACGCCGCCTAGGTTTTCAAGGCAGAGCATACTGGCCGGTGCAGTATGAACGTGCCAGACAATAAATAAAGCAGCCTTCCGGATTAACCAGAGAGGCTGCTTGAATGTGACATCTATGGCAGACTAAAAACCAGATCCCGGCAAAAAATGACAGTGCCCCAATAGGCTACGAATTGAGCTCAGAGGTACAGTGAGGGCAACGCGTAGCTTTTATAGGAATTGTCGAGAAACAATGCGGACATTCACGGGTCGTTGGCTCTTCTGCAGGGACCTCTTCCTCACGTTTCAGCCTGTTCATAACCCTTATCAGCAAGAAAACAGCAAAAGCGACAATCACAAAACTGATCACGGCGTTGAAAAAGAGTCCATAATTGATGGTTACAGCGCCTGCAGCCTGGGCCTCGGCAATGGTGTCAAAAGGGCCGGGTGCATCCCCGCGATTAAGAACCATAAAAAGTTGCGAAAAATCCACATTGCCCAGCATCATTCCAATAGGGGGCATGATCACATCAGCAACCAGCGATTTGACAATCGTGCCAAACGCGCCACCGATAATGATACCCACCGCCATATCAACCACATTTCCCTTCACCGCGAACTCTTTGAACTCCTTGATCATTGACATAACACGAACCTCCCTTCAATGCGATTAGAACTACCAGCCAGAATCACCACTCAAGCAAAGCACAAACAAATCGGAATATTAAACTTTTTCATCTGGAATTATAGCAGTTTATATACGATTGCAAGCTGCAGGCAAATATTCGTCAGTGGGACTTGCGCAAAAAGCTTCTGCCATGTCGCAGTCTTGCCGTGAGGACAAAACACCTCACATTTGACCTCGGTTCACGTCCTGGTAAAGTTGATGACAACAAACCAACAACGCTCCATCGCCACGGAGGACTGTCTTGATCAATCCGAACAATATGACCAGCCGATAGACTGCTGTTGCCGGCATGATGCGGACCAGCGGTTGTTTGTTTTGCGCGTGTCCTGTTGGGAAGCGAACAGGAGGTCCTATGAAACAGTTACTTCAAATCAATGTTGTTGTGCTCATTCTTATTGCCCTGGCATCTGTACCGATTGCTGAACATCGTGAAGATGGCTTGCAGGCTTATGCTGCAGGAAATTTTAAAAAGGCCTGTCAACTCTGGCTTATTGAAGCTGAGAAAGGTTGCGCCATTTCCCAGAACAATCTCGGGACCATGTATGCAAACGGCCAAGGCGTGGAACAGAACTATAAGGAGGCTGTGAAGTGGTATCGCATGGCTGCCGAGCAAGGAGAAGCGGACGCCCAGAACAATCTAGGGGTTATGTATTCTCAAGTCCGAGATGTACCTAAAAACTACAAGAAAGCAGTGAAGTGGTATCGAAAGGCCGCCGAGCAAGGTCATGCAATTGCCCAGAATAATCTTGGGTTCATGTTAGAAAGCGGACAAGGCTCAGAACGGAGCTATAAGAACGCGGTAAGATGGTATCGCATGGCTGCTGAGCAGGGCAATGCGGTTGCCCAGTGCAATCTCGGCAACATGTATGCAAATGGCCAAGGTGTGGGACAGGACCAAAAGCAAGCGGTGAGGTGGTATCGCATGGCAGCTGCGCAAGGAGATGCGGATGCCCAAAACAATCTGGGGAACATGTATTTTGAGGGCAGAGGTGTTCCGCAAAGCTATGAAGATGCTTACAGATGCTGGGTTGAGGCTGAGGCCAATGGCGCCGCAATAGCTCGAGACAACATCGAAATCGCGCAGAGACAAATGAATCTGAATCAAATCAAAAATGGCCAACAGGTTGCCAAGCAGATGTGGCCAAGTCCCGGCAATTAACATTTCCGCTTTTCAAAGATCGTCAACAACCTCAGCGGGTGACTTCGATGAAAGAATTCATCCGACATCGGAACCGGCAGAAAGATGACGGGCTGCAAACCAGACCGGACAGGCCATCGCCACGCGATTTGCTACATATCATCCCTAATTAATGAAAGCGTGTTTGCAACAATAACACTGCCTGCAGCAGAGTTTTGGATGGTATGCTTGCAGAAAATACCCCTAACAAACAAAACGGAGAGGATCAGGGTCTCATGAAAGAGATAATGCAGTTTTTTTCTGCGGAAGACTTGTTTGCCCGACATAATGGCATAGAACTTCTTGAGGTCGGTCCGGGGCGGGCAAAAGCCAGCATGAGGATTGAGCCGTACCACTTTAATGGGGCCAGAACTGTACATGGAGGTGCCATATTTACCCTTGCTGACTTTGCTTTTGCGGTCGCCTCAAACTCTCATGGCACGCTGGCAATGGGCATAAACGTAAGCATCTCTTTCGTCAAAGCTGCCACCAGTGGAACCCTTTACGCCGAAGCCAGGGAGCAGACACGGAATCCCAGGCTGGCATCGTACTCTGTTCAGATTACCGATGATGACAATGCCATCGTCGCCATTTTCCAAGGGATGGTGTATCGAAAAAAGGAGGCTATTATCCCGGCGAACTATCGAGAAGGAGAAGGGTGACATTCTACAAGATCAGGCGATTGCCAGGTCATTCAATTGCCAGCGGCGTATATAACGGGATTTCATGACTGACTTGTTAATTCGTAAACAGAGTGATCAAATTGTGCCTTTATACAGTTAGGCCCCGCGATATATCGTTTCATATCTTACGAACCCCCACGTTTACTTTTATTGGGCAAGACAGTAGCTTATCAGGCAACAAAGGGTTGTTGTGAAAACGTATTTGCAACCATTTCTACTGCAGAGGTCTTGTATATGCGTTTACTTATTTTCCTTGCGTTCGTTTTGGGATTGTTTGTTTTTCTGACCGTTCAGTACTCGTTCTGGGTTGCGTTCGGCGCAATGGAATTCGGCGGTATGCTCGCGACCGCTGTGATTGCATTTGCGGTACGCGGGAGACAACCTTTCACATCAAGCGAGTTGGTTTTGAATAAGTCAAACGCTAAAAACCGTATCTCAGACAACAGCATCACAGCTTTCCGATATCCTGTCCTGCTCACCCCATTGTCAAACCTGTTGCCAATCTCGCAGCAATAAACCTCGAGAAACACGAAAAAAGCGCCACTCTCACATCAGAAGATAACCCTTTATTTTGTGGTGTTCTCAAAGGCTATGATGCAAAATCAGGTCTTGAGGTACTATTGATTCCCTCCTCGATTCCAGGATAATTGATATGCACTTATCTGCGCAGGACGGACATTAGCCTGTCTGTCAGGCCTCTGGCCCCACTTTGGCATTGAACACGCTGGTTGGGGTGGGGCTCCGCGTAACAGAACTTTCCTGAACGCAAAAGCGGAATGCAGAGGTGATGCTATGACCCCCGACAAGATGTCCCGACAAGACCTTCTAAAAAAACTGGAAATCCTCCAGCTCCAATTGAAAAACACCGAAGAGACCCTGCAAGCCAAGGCATCGTTGCGCCCTGGCGAAGAGCGTTTGCGGTTGGCACTCCAAGCCAGTTCAACCGGGATCTTCGAGTTCGATCTCCGGACAGGAGAAGGCCGGTGGAACGACACGGAGTTTGAACTGCTCGGCCTTCTGCCGGGCGACGTTCCCCCTGGTCCCGAATCCTTCTTCCGCTATGTCCACCCCGAAGACCTGGAACTTTTGGCTAGAGCTTGGGATGAAGCGAAACGGGTCGGAATCTTCGATGCGGAGTTTCGCATTATACGCGCCGATGGCGAGGTGCGCTGGATGGCCGGCAAAGGGGGGTTTACTAATGACGGCCAAGCCTTGATCTTTCTCGGCATCAACTATGACATAACACGACAGAAACATGCCGAAGAGGCGCTACGGCAGAGCGAAGAGATTTACCGCTCCATAGGTGAATCCATAGACTACGGTGTCTGGGTCTGCACCGCTGATGGAAGGAATAGATACATCAGCAATTCTTTTCTCAGACTGGTGGGCTTAACCCAGGAAGAGTGTTCTTCTTTCGGCTGGAGCAAAGTTCTCCACCCCGACGATGCGGAGCGCACCATTTCGGCGTGGAAGAAATGTGTAGCCGCCAAATCTGTCTGGGACATTGAACATCGTATTCACGGCGTGGATGGCCAATGGCATCCGGTTTTGGCACGCGGAGTTCCCGTTCTTAATGATCATGGTGAGGTGAGCTGCTGGGTTGGTATCAACCTCGATATTCGCCGCCTTAAGGAGGCGGAAGATACGGCCCGCCTGAGCGAAGAGCGTTTGCGACTGGCGCTGGATGCCGCGCATCTGGCGACTTGGGACTGGCATCTTCCTAGCGGGACCATCACCTGGAACAGCGAACACTACCGCATGTTCGGCTACGAGCCGGACAGCTTTATTCCAACCTACCGGCACTGGGCCGACCGGATCCATGCGGACGACTTGCCAGCAACAGAGGCGCTAATACAACGGGCGGTTGAAAGGGCAGAAGATTACAGGGCTGAATACAGAGTGCAATTGCCTGATGGCACTGTGCACACCCTGGAAGCGCTAGGCCGTTTTGAACGGGACTCGGCGGGAAATGGTATACGTCTTTATGGTGCCATGATCGATATCACCGAGCGGAAAAGGTTGATGGCTGACCTCCATCAGACCAACGCAGAGCTGGAGCAGAGTGTTGCGGAGCGCACGGCTGAATTATTACGGACCAATAAGCTGCTCAATCAGGAAATCAGTGAGCGCAAACATGCAGAGAAAGAACGTCTCAACCTGGAGCGCCAAATTTTTCACGCACAGAAGCTGGAGAGCCTGGGGGTGTTGGCCGGCGGCATTGCCCACGACTTCAACAACATCCTCACGGCCATAATCGGTAACGCAGACCTGGCCCTGATGCGCCTTAATCCAGAATCGCCCGCCATCGACAACCTCCAAAAGATTGAGGCCGCCGCGGCCCGCGCCGCTGATCTGGCCAGACAGATGTTGGCCTATTCCGGCAAAGGAAAGTTCGTCGTAGAAAACCTGAATCTAAACCGTCTCCTAGAGGAGATGGTACATATGCTGGAGGTTTCCATCTCCAAAGCGGTGGAGCTGCGTTTTAACCTGGCCTCGAATCTACCAACCCTTGAGGCCGACGCCACCCAGATACGCCAGATATTCATGAACCTGATCATTAACGCTTCTGAAGCGATCGGTGAGAAGAACGGCGTCATCACCATCACCACCGGCTACATGGAGTGCAACGCAAGTTATTTGAACAACGTCTGGCAGTATGACAACCTCCGCGGTGGGCTCTACTTGTACGTGGAGGTCACCGATAGCGGCTGCGGCATGGAGCAGGAGACCCTCACAAAAATTTTCGACCCCTTCTTCACCACCAAATTCACCGGCCGTGGCTTGGGCATGGCCGCCGTGCTCGGCATCGTAAGGGGCCACAAAGGGGCCATCAGAATCTATAGCGAGCCTGACATAGGGACCACATTCAAGGTGTTGCTCCCTGCCAGCAGCCAGCCTGCAGCAATTGTCAAGAATGATGCTTGCCTGGACAACTGGCGGAGCCACTGCACGATACTTCTGGTCGACGACGAGGAGACGGTGCGGTGGGTGGGAGTCGAAATGCTGAAGGAGCTGGGCTTCACTGCTATCTCGGCCAACGATGGCCTGGAAGCAGTGGCCATTTTCCGGAAAACCCCCGGCATCGCCTTGGTGATCCTCGATCTGACCATGCCAAACATGGACGGCGAGCAGTGCTTCCGGGAGCTGCGGCAAATCCAGCCCGACATCAAGATCATCATGTCGAGCGGCTACAGTGAGCAGGAGGTTGCCCAGAAGTTCCTCGGCGAAGAGGGTTTGGTCGGTTTTCTGCAGAAGCCGGTGAGTATTTCTGCGATGCGGGATACTCTGCAGGCACTGCTTGATATTGATTAATGGCGTTCGCGATTAATACTGTGGATCAGCTAAAAGTCAGGGCATTATGGTTCAGCTGAAACAGATCAGAATTAACCAGCAGGGGCACTAACGTCCCTGATCACTCCGGATGCGCAGGAACGATGGAAATCTGGGGATCCCGGATTTGAATTGACCATAAAATTTGAAGGTTACAACTGTGCCGACCGGCGGTGGCGATTGCCGTTCAGCATCACTGAAACCACTGCCTAACTTGAATTGCGTGCCATCAGCAAGCGCTACCAGCAAGGCGCCGAGCCTGCCCTGGTTTCGCCCTTTACCGGGCAGGTGTGCCATCACAGTCGCTTCAGCGTCCTGATAGTTTTTCACTTTGAGAACTTCGGAACTGCGTCCGGCAGCGTAGAGAGCATCGGGTTTGCGGACAATCAGCCCTTCGCCAGCGAGCCTTTCAATCCTCTGCAATTCCTGCTGCAAGTGGGACTGATCGCGCACCGTGACCTGCTCGATGACGAAAGCATAAGCGGAGGGCTGGGCAGCGAACCAGTCGTTGGCTGTGGATAACCGTGCGGAAAAGCCTCCGGGAGCCAGAGGCACGTCGAAGATGGCGAACTGGAGCTGCAGCCAGCTGTCATCTGGCTGTTGCTGCTTGATGATTGACGCCGTCTTTTCAAATGTGCCACGCCCGCCCCAAATTTCCCCTTCTACGGGAAACGGCGGAAGATCTCTGACAAACGCTGCCGGCGGGTAAAAGCTGTTGCCGTTTTTCGACAGCATTTGCTTGCCGTCCCAGTAACCGCGCACACCATCCAGCTTTTCGCTCATCAACCAGCCACAGATATCAGCCTGCCCCGTATAGACCTGCGGCAACATCAGCTCGGCAGCATTGCCGGACACTGCCGGCAACGGCAGCCAGCAGCACAGCAGCAAAACAATCTTGAGCAGACTTCGTCCCGGCGATGCGAATCGCCCCCCTCGTGCACCAGTCGACATAACACCCCTCCTTAAAATAAATGACAAATTCAGACATTATATGAACAAGAAGGATCCTGGTATGCAAGGCTATTCTCAACCCCTGGTCAAGTTTATCAATTTAACTTTTCCAACACGCACGAATCAGGGTGCTGTCACACTGGCCAGAGAGACTATTTACGTGTAATCTGCTGATATGTTAACAAAAAAGCTGATGATATCCTTAATTGGTCATAGTCATTCATCCGCCAAAGGGTTCCAATGAGCGTTGCAAAAAGAACTGACCCGGTTCTGATTATCGAAGATGATCACAATACGGCCGCCCTGATTTCCACCTACCTGGAAAAGGAGGGATTTGCAACCCGCATGGTACACGATGGTGGGGAGGCCCTTGAATTTGTTCGCCTTCAGAATCCTGGCTTCGTTATTCTCGATATCATGCTGCCGAACGTTGATGGCTGGGAAATCTGCCGGGAGCTCCGTAAGTTCTCGGATGTCCCCATCCTGATATTGACTGCGCGTGAAGAAGAGATCGATCGGGTGCTGGGGCTCTCACTTGGTGCGGATGACTATGTCATCAAACCTTTCAGCCCACGCGAACTGGTGGAGAGGGTCAAGGCGATCCTGAGACGCACGACAAGGAACTCGGTCCCGATTCAACATTTCAGCCACAACGGCCTGGTTCTCGATATGGAAAAACGCCGCGTCACCCTTGATGACCAGAACGTTGACCTGACAGCGGTTGAATACAAGTTATTGCAGGCCCTGATGAGCACACCGGGTAAAGCATTTTCACGTGATGATCTGCTTAACCATATCTATATACGCGGTGAATCCGTTGTTGACCGCGTTGTCGATGTCCACATTGGTCATCTTCGCCAGAAGCTTTCGGATGATCCCAACGCGCCACGCTTTATTGAGACGGTGCGTGGCTTTGGTTACCGTTTTATCGAGCGGGAATCGTCATGAAATTTCGTCTGCACTGGAAACTGATGTTGTTCACAACCGTTCCGGTGATCGGCGTGATCATTGGTATCATCTGGTTTGCATTCGACCAACTGGCTGCCGATTACTTCATGGTGCTGATGGACAAGTACATGGTTTCGCCGACCGATACGCACCACGCCTTTCTTGCAGCAGTGCATCGTTACCTGCTGTGGGCGAGCCTGGTGGCGCTGGTACTCGCCTCTCTGCTCAGTTACCTGCTGACCAGACGGGTCTTGCGTCCTCTAGTGCAGATGAGCCAAGCCAGTGGTCAGATTGCCAAAGGGAATTTTACGGCACGGGTTGAGGCAAGCCGCACCGACGAAATCGGCGAGCTCGGCACGGCATTTAACATGATGGGTGACAGTCTCGAGAAGCTGGAACGCCTGCGTAAAACGATGGTCGCTGATGTTGCACATGAGCTGCGTACTCCCTTGACCAACCTGCGCGGTTATCTGGAAGGCTTGAGCGACGGCGTTATTCCCCCGGATAAACAGATCTTCGACATGTTGCAGCAGGAGAACCTGCGCCTGGTCAACCTGGTTGAAGACCTCGGTCAGCTTGCCCGCGCTGACGCCGCACACGCTTTTCTCGAACGACAAGCCGTTGACCTGATCGAATGCCTCCGGGGAATTCTGAGGCTCTACCGGATGAATTTTGACGAGAAACAAATTCGTATCGAAACACAACTCCCTAAACATCTGATAGTGCAGGCTGATCGCGACAAACTGCTGCAGGCAATCCGTAACCTGGTGGAAAACTGCTGGAAGTACACCCCGGCAGGTGGCTCCGTTGAAATAACCTGCACAGCGGACAAGCAGGTTGCCCACGTTGCTTTTGTCAACAGTGGTACAGGGATACCCGAGAAAGATATCCCTTTTATCTTCGAACGATTCTTCACCGCCGATCCCTCCCGCTCCCGCGACGCAGGTGGCGCAGGCATCGGTCTGGCGATTGTCAAACAGTTAATAGAAGCGCATGGAGGAAAAGTGGGAGCGCAAAGCTCTCCTGGAGAGACCTTGGTCTGGTTTGAACTGCCCTTATAGTTTTGTGTTTAATTCAAAACAGAGCTTCAACTCCAACCAATCTTTACCAAAGCTTTACCAAACCTTTCTCGGCGCTTTACACCTATTTGCTATCGTCCTGTCACACCGAAATTTTTGAAGTGAATAGATAAGAGCAATGCAAAAGCCTTTACCAATACCGGTCATCTTGATGACAGCTCGATTGCTTGCCTGCTCGGCGACGGCTGACATTCCGCCGGGGATGGCGAAAGCATTCTTTGCTGTGAGTAAAAAGCCTGCAAAGGAGATGTCAAAATGAACAGACGAACTTTTATAAAAAGTGCAGCCGTATTCGTTGGCGGGGCGTCGATCTCTCTGGCAGCGCTGGAGATTCTCTCACCACGACAACTGGCCGCCCTGTCAGCCGATTCAGCAATGACCGCCGGACAAATCAAAGTTTACTCCGTAGAAAAAGGGGCCTATGTCATGACTGAGAAAGTGATTAAAAGCGCCGCTGAATGGAGACAGCTTTTGAGCCCGGAAGAGTACTATGTGCTCAGGGAGAAAGGCACCGAGCGCGCATACACCGGCAAATACGACAAACATTACGAACATGGAATTTATCGCTGTGCTGGCTGCAGTCTCGATCTGTATTCATCAAAAGACAAATTCGACTCCGGAACCGGCTGGCCAAGCTTCACCGCCCCGGTTGCTGACGAGAATATTGCCACCGCAGACGACAGCAGTTTTTTCGTGACCCGCACCGAGTTGTTGTGCGCCCGTTGTGATGGTCACCTCGGACATGTCTTCGATGACGGTCCCGCACCGACCGGAAAGCGGCACTGCATCAATTCGGTCTCTCTGAAATTTGTCGCCAACATGTAAAGGAGGATACGATGAAATTGTTATTGCTCGGTATTGCCGCCAGCATGGTCGCCTTAACCGGCATTGCTGTTGGTGGCACGATGAATCAAAAAGAAGAGATGATGGATATGGAGAAAGCAATGACTGCCAAAGCGATCTTTGCCGGTGGCTGCTTCTGGTGCATGGAATCCGACTTTGAAAAACTTGAAGGCGTCACCGATGTTGTCTCCGGCTTTACCGGCGGCACACTCAAAAACCCGACCTACAACGGCAACCACGCCGGGCACTATGAAGCGGTCGAAGTGACCTACGATCCTGCAAAGGTCAGCTACCAGCAGCTGCTGGATCACTACTGGGTGAATATTGACCCCTTCGACGATGGCGGGCAGTTCTGCGACCGCGGGCATAGCTATCTTGCGGCCATTTTTGTCGCCAATGAGGCAGAAAGAAAAAGTGCCGAAGCTTCAAAACGAGCGGTTATCGAAATGTTCCCCGGCGAGAAAGTGGTCACTCCGATTCTTGATGCATCCACCTTCTATCCCATCAAGGGTGAGGAAAGCTATCATCAGGACTTTTATAAAAAGAGTCCCGTCCGTTACAAATATTATCGTTGGAACTGTGGCCGCGATCAACGTCTCAAGGAGATTTGGGGTGACAAGGTAAGTCATTGATATGACCTCGAGAAAAAACATCTCTGATTGTCATCCAGAATCGGGTAGGAGGCGGGATTACTCCCGCCGACCTCCCACACCACCTTAAGGGGTCATTAAGGATTAACATGAAGGGGTCTACCATCTGCTAATTCCGATGGTAGACTTTTTTGACCCCTTTTTTGTGTGCTTGAAACTTGTGCGCCCACTGTCAGCGGGTAGACTGTTCGTATTTCAAATGCTCTGTGGGGCCAGTACCACGTAACCTATCGGATTTCGCAAGATTGCGCAGGGATTTGGCGGGTCAGCAAGGCGCGCCTTCAGCTGCCCAGCCGTAGCTACTCAGCTGAAGGCGCAACGCCGCTGACACGTCAAAGAACCAGCAAGATGCGATAGTTTATGGGTTACAGGGTACTAGCGCGATGGGAGGCGTCATGAAGAAAAGACGAGGAGCGGAAACAGGAAAGGGTTTTGAGCTGCTCTGGCCGACCCGGATTCGGCCGGAAGGCGAACGGTCAAGACAGACATCCGAGATGCGTCAGGTCGAAAACCGCCTTTTCGAGCTGGCGGACCATTTGGGAGCGCCACTCGGGTTGGACCGGCGACGCTTCCTGCGCAGCAGCTGCGGGATGGCGGCCGCTTTCATGGCCATGAATTCGGTCTTCGGGCCGCTGTTCAATGTCGCACCGGCAGAGGCAGCCGACCCCGAAGCTGCTTCCGATCGGGTGAAGTCTCTGCGCGATCAGCTTATCATCGACGTGCAGACCCACTTCGTCTATCCGGACTACCCCTCACACGGCATACTCGGCTTGCGCGAGCTAGCCAAGCGTTGGAATCCGCAATTGCAGGGAGAACAGACCCTGGAGAAAATCCATTTCGAGAATTTCTATTCGGAAGTTTTTCTGAACAGCGACACGGACCTTGCGGTTCTAAGCAGCGCCCCTGCAGACAATCCGGACCGCTATTTTCTGCATAATGAAGGTTTAATCGATGCCCGTGAGCGCGTCAAGCAGCGCGCCGGAAGCCAGCGTCTTAATGTGCATGCCTTATTTTCACCCGGTCGCCCCGGTTGGATGGAAGACCTGGAGCGCGCCATTGCCATGAAGCCGGACGCGTGGAAAGGCTATACGGTGGGCATGCCTTTCGGGAAATCAAAATGGCCCTGGCGCATGGATGACGAGGATCTGGTTTATCCCGTCTATGAAAAGATGGTGAAGGCCGGCATTACGACGGTCTGTATTCACAAAGGACTGCTGCCCTCCAATTACAGGCAGCGCATGGCCGGCACCTGGCAATACGGGAATGTCGATGACATCCCTAAAGCAGCCCGCGATTGGCCGCAACTGCGCTTTCTCATCTATCACTCCGCCATCCGCAGCGGCGGATTACCCACCGGAGACCAGCTGAATCTCTTTGAAGAGAAAGGGGAGATCCCCTGGGTCAGTGACCTGGCCCGCATCCCGGAACAATACGGAGTCGACAACGTCTACGCCGAACTCGGGTCCGTCTTCGCTGTGACGTCGGTGAGCGCTCCGCGCTACTGCGCAGGCATCCTCGGTACCTTGATTAAAGGAATGGGTGAGGACCGGGTGCTCTGGGGGACAGATTCGGTCTGGTATGGTTCGCCGCAGTGGCAGATCGAGGCCCTCCGCCGCCTGGAGATGCCGGAAGATCTGCAGAAGAAATTTGGATTTTGCCCCCTTGGGCCCGCCGACGGGCGGCTGAAGAATCGGATTTTCTCCGCCAACGCACGCCAGGTCTACTCCTTTGACACCTCAGGACTGGGAACGGACCGGCTGGCAAAAATGAAATGAAGAGACTGTGAGGTACTGCGAAGGTAACGGGGTTGGATCATTTTAAACTACCGAAATCATGACAAATAAATGTCAAATTCAGTTTTAATTTTGTGCTATGCCCCTATTTTCGGGGTCAAAAACATCTCCATAAGTTTTTAAAAGCCTGAATACAAGGCTGTGAGCTGTCCGAAAGCTTCATAATCATAAGTGTAGCATTGGACGATTTTTCCGGATGCGTCTGTGATAGCCACGACAGAACCGAGTCTATCTGCATGATCGTAGGTCGTTTTAAAATCAGATATTAACGTTTCAAATAACGGTAAACATCTTTGCGATGTCCAACATGGACAACAAGGATAACGAGCTTGCCACCATCGACCTGATAAATGATTCGATAATCACCTACCCGCAGCCGATAAAGATTGGCAACGTCTCCGACAAGTTGCTTGCTGTTTGGTGGGTTTGGATCGTCAACAAGGGAAAGGAGTACTCGATCAATCCTGAGCATCGATGCACGATCTTTCTTGGCAAGTTGCAATAAAGTCTTTTCAACAGCCGGAGTTAATTCAATACTGTAAGGCATGAATTACAATCCCAGTTTGTCACGTAAGCTCCGATACGGGATGCGTTCCTCACCGGCATCAGCAATCGCTTGACGAGCCATATCAACATCAAGCTGATTTTCCAAAGCCTCGAGTAATTTCAAGTCCTCTATGGAGACAATAGCACCGACATCTTTGCCACGCTTCGTCAGGACAATACGCTCGTGGGTATAGCGGGCACGATCTACGACTTCACTCAAATGGTCACGTGCATCTGAAACCCCAATTTTAGTCATGATTTCTACCTCCGTACGATTTGTACAAATTGTACGTTTCGTACGATCGAAAGTCAATCCCCAACCTTCACATATCACTCTCACCGGCAAAGGAAACGGTAGCCGAAATCACAAAAATAAAAGGACAGTACCGCTTTGCAAAAAACGTTTCATGAAACCCTGTTTATGAAAATGAAAATTAGCAGTTTGCTATTGAATGCCAGGACATCGATAACAAAAGTTCTACTCACCCCAGTCAACTTACTCATCAAACCCCAACACAGTGCATGTTTCTTGAACACAAGAGTGCTACAGGGTATCTTTAACTGAAACCCGTTCAACACCCCCGGCTACCTGCACAATGAACTAGAGACAAATTGAATCAGGAGAAATAGCATGACTGAATATGTAAGGAAAAACGGCTCTCGTGAATCAGTAGACATTACTGCTGGCCAAGGAACATCCATGCAGATTTTGGTGGGCTCCGATGAGGCGCCGAACTTCGCTCTCAGAAAATTCACCATGAAACCTCATGGCGGCATGCCGCTGCACACGAACGTTGTCGAACACGAGCAGTATATTGTTAAAGGTTCTGCTGTTGTTGTGATAGGAGAGGAAACATTCGAGGTTTCGGCCGGTGATTCTGTTTACATTCCAGGCATGGTTCCTCATTCCTACAAAGCTGGGATAGATGGCTTCGAGTTTATCTGTGTGGTGCCGAACAAGGAAGACAAGATTGAACTTGTTTGAAACCCTCTCAAGATAAAAACAAGTACTTGGTTATCTACAAAACTCCAGTAGACATCTAGAGGAGAGAACTCACGTCGCAAAAAAACATCAAAAGCTTAATCGGCCGCAGATATAATCTGATCAGGTCTGATAGGTCAAAAGCCATAGACTTATGTTTAAAGGCTTTCAGTCAATATCAATCCTTAGGATTTGATTCAAAGGTTTATCCGATGTTATCAGATTTTATCAGCGGCCAATGCCTTTTGCTTTTCTGCTTCTCAGTAGCCAATTCAGTCTCACTTGAGTAAAGCAGATAACCAGAAACAAGTAAATGCTGTACGAGAGAAGTGCTGCCCTGAGCCACTCACAGACTTCTCCCTCACCAGTATCCTGCCCTGCCAAACCAATTGCCAATTGTCTTGCCAAACAAATAACTTCACCCACCTGAAAGGGAAAAGGGCCACCTTCATAACAGAAGATGACCCTTTAACTTTGTGGCGTCCCCAGGGGGATTCGAACCCCCGTCGCCGCCGTGAAAGGGCGGTGTCCTGGGCCAGGCTAGACGATAGGGACTTATTAGGACTTTAAGACATTATCAGCGCTGTTGCGCTAAGAAGCAATCTAGATACCCGAAGAAAACAAAAGTTGCAACAAAAAACCAACAATTAAGAAAAAAATGACAAGAATCGGATTGGCACCAATAACTGCCGGTGTTAGCGTAAAGTGACCAACTTATCTGGAGAAACCCATAATGCCGAATGATTACCAGCGGATGACCGAAATCATCCTGTTTCTCAAAAGACACGCGGGGCAGCAACCTTCCCTTGAAGCCGTTGCAACAAAGTTCAATTTGAGCCCCGGATACCTTCAGCGACTGTTCCGGCGTTACACTGGTATCAGCCCGAAGCGCTATCTGCAATATCTCACCAGCGAAAAAGCCAAACAGTTACTGGATCAATCAATGCCCCTTCTGGAAACCAGCTTTGCTGCCGGGTTGAGCGGTTCTGGGAGGCTTCATGATCTATTGGTCAATGTTGACGCGGTAACACCTGGAGAATACCGCAGCAAAGGCGAACATCTGCTGATCCGCTACGGAATTCACGCAACCCCCTTCGGACAGGCTCTTATCGCCTTGACGGCACGTGGTATCTGTCATCTTGATTTTTTTGACGATGACGGGGCAACAGCCTTTAAGCAACTCCGAAAAAATTGGTCAAATGCAGAATTCATGGAAGATCTCGACGCAACCATGGCCGTTAAACAAGCAGCATTTTCACCCCGGTCATTACTATCGTCGAAACCCTTACTGCTCCATTTACAAGGTTCAAATTTCCAATTAAAAGTCTGGCAGGCGCTGCTGCAAATTCCACCCGGTTGCCTTGCAAGTTATCGTCAGATAGCGCAACACATCGGACAACCCAGTGCTTCACGTGCCGTTGGCAGTGCCATTGGCCAGAACCCGATCTGCTACATCATCCCCTGCCATCGGGTGCTCCGCAGCGACGGCACCATCGGTGGTTACCGCAGCGGAACAGCGCGCAAAGAAGTGCTCTTGAGCGCAGAAATTTTCAAACAACGCGACCCGTCGGCCTTGTAACAAAAAGCAATTTCCCGCATATTAAACGCTCGAAGAGCGAAGAAACCACACCGTAAAATTTATTTTTGTTCATTATTACTCAACGTTCATGCCGTTGAACTTATAGCGATATTGATTTTATATCGCCATAGAAG
>JACZKE010000051.1 GCA_014860225.1 Desulfuromonadales bacterium | reverse complement strand
ACTTTGACCGCTTCCATCAACTCGGCAAAGATATTGCCGCCATCTTCGGCGGCCTTCTGCAGCCGTTTGAGTGCTTCGGGAGCTTCCATGGCGTGTTCCGCCTGGAATACGCGCAGGTTGGTGATCTGGTGACGTTTCTCCTCTTCGGTTGAACGGGCCAGCTCGCCGGGGATTGCGTACCCCTCTCCCTCGGTTTTCGGGTTCAGATAGGTGTTGACACCGATGATCGGCAGCTCGCCGGTGTGCTTCTTGTGCTCGTAGAGCATCGACTCTTCCTGAATCCTGGTTCGCTGGTACAGGGTCTCCATCGCCCCGAGCACGCCGCCGCGCTGGCTTATCTGCTCGAACTGCTCCAGCACTGCTTCTTCGACCAGGTCGGTGAGCTCCTCGACGATGAAAGCCCCTTGCAGAGGATTTTCGTTTTTGGCCAGGCCAAGCTCCTTGTTGATGATCATCTGGATTGCCATCGCCCGGCGTACGGATTCCTCGGTGGGGGTGGTGATCGCCTCATCATAAGCGTTGGTGTGCAGCGAGTTGCAGTTATCATAAATCGCCATCAGTGCCTGCAGGGTGGTGCGGATGTCGTTGAAGTTCATCTCCTGGGCGTGCAGTGACCGGCCGGAGGTCTGGATGTGATATTTGAGCATCTGGCTCTTGGTGTTGGCTCCGTAGCGGTCGCGCATCACCACCGACCAGATGCGCCGGGCGACCCGTCCGATAACCGTGTATTCGGGGTCGAGGCCGTTACTGAAGAAGAACGACAGGTTGCCGGCAAACTCATCGATCTGCATGCCGCGCGACAGGTAGTATTCGACAAAGGTGAAGCCGTTGGAGAGCGTAAAAGCCAGTTGGCTGATCGGGTTGGCTCCCGCTTCGGCAATATGGTAGCCGCTGATCGAGACTGAATAGTAGTTGCGCACCTTCTGATCAATGAAATACTGCTGGATGTCACCCATCATGCGCAGGGCAAACTCGGTTGTGAAGATGCAGGTATTCTGCCCCTGATCTTCTTTGAGGATGTCGGCCTGAACCGTACCGCGCACCGTCTGCAGGGTACAGCTCTGGATCTCGACCTGTTCCTCTTTCGAGGGTTCCCGACCTTTCTCGCATCGGAACTTTTCCAATTGCTGGCGCACGGCGGTGTTCATGAACATGGCCAGCAGCATTGGTGCCGGGCCGTTTATGGTCAGCGAGACGGAGGTCATCGGATCGCAGAGGTCGAAGCCGGCAAACAGCTTGTCCATGTCGTTCTGCGTACAGATCGATACGCCACTCATTCCCACCTTGCCGTAAATGTCCGGACGCTCGTCCGGATCCTCACCATAAAGGGTGACGCTGTCAAATGCGGTCGAGAGCCGTTTGGCGTCGTCGTCACGGGTCAAATAGTGAAAGCGGCGGTTGGTGCGCTCCGGAGTCCCTTCGCCGGCAAACTGGCGCTTGGGATCCTCGGCAGTGCGCTTGAAAGGGAAAAGTCCGGCAGTATAGGGGAAGAAACCGGGGGCATTCTCTTTCATGCACCAGCGGATAATTTCGCCGTAGTCGGCAAAGTCCGGCAGGCAGACCTTGGGGATGCGCGTCCCGGAAAGGGTTGTGCCGGTCAGCTCGGTGCGGATCTCCTTGTCGCGCACTCTGGTGATCATCACCTTCTCCCGATAGGACTTTTTTATCTCCGGCCACTTGTGCAGCAGCTTGCGGTTCTCCTCGCTGAGCTTACTTTCGGTCCGGACAAGCAATGCATCGAGATCTGCGACCTGGCAGCCGCATTTTTCCACAAGCAGTCGCTGCGCTCCGGCAAGCTGGTACAGCTGTTGCCCGATCTGCATCTGTTCTTTGACCTGTTTGCGATAAGCCTTGACGGTATGGGCGATCTCTGACAGGTAGCTGATCTGCTCCGGCGGGATGATCAGCTGGGCGATGCTGTGTCCCTCGCCAACCACCATTTGCGACTGCCAACCGAGCTGGCACCTGTCGTTCAACCTGTCGATCAGAGCGCGGTAGAGCCGGTTGACGCCAATGTCGTTGAACTGGCTGGCAATGGTGCCGTAAACAGGCAGCTCTTCGTCGCTCGCTTCAAACAAATGGCGGTTGCGCCGGTATTGTTTGCGCACATTGCGCAAGGCATCGTCGGCGCCGCGTTTCTCCATCTTGTTCAGGGCGATCAGGTCGGCGAAGTCGAGCATGTCGATTTTTTCCAGCTGGGTCGGCGCACCGAACTCGCTGGTCATCACGTAAAGAGAGACATCACAGACCTCGACTATCCCGGCGTTGCCCTGGCCAATACCGCTGGTCTCGACGATGATCAGATCAAAAACCGCCGCCTTGAGTACCTCGACTGCCTCGTTGATCGCGGCCGATAATTCCGTGCGCGAATCGCGGGTCGCCAGCGAGCGCATAAACACCCTCGGTGTGTCGATGGCATTCATGCGGATGCGGTCGCCGAGCAGCGCTCCGCCGGTCCTTTTACGGGTCGGATCGACCGATAATATCGCCACCGACTTGTCCTCGAAGTCTCGCAGAAAACGACGCACCAGCTCGTCGGTCAGGGAGCTTTTGCCCGCACCGCCAGTGCCGGTGATGCCGAGCACCGGCACCTGTCCGGCCAGTTCACGGACCTTCTTCTGCGTCGACTGCAGCTGTTCGTCGGGTTGCTGAACCAGCAATTCGGCAGCGGTGATCAGTCGCGCTACCGCCTGCGGGTCGTGCTGCGGCAACCTCTCCAGGTCCTGATCAAGCTGGCGTGGAGGCGCGAAGTCACACTGCTCCAGTTGATAGTTGATCATTCCCTGCAGTCCCATACGTCGGCCGTCTTCGGGAGAAAAGATTTTGCAGATGCCGTACTCTTCAAGTTCCTTGATCTCCTCCGGCAGAATCACGCCACCGCCACCACCGAAGATCCGCACATGTCCGGCGCCCTTCTCCTGTAAAAGATCATGCATGAACTTGAAAAATTCCATGTGCCCGCCCTGGTAAGAGCTGACGGCAATCCCCTGGGCGTCCTCCTGGATCGCCGCGTCAACAACCTCGTGCACCGAACGGTTATGCCCGAGATGGATCACTTCGGCCCCTGAATCCTGCATGATCCGGCGCATGATGTTGATTGACACATCATGGCCATCATAAAGGCTGGTTGCTGTTACAAAGCGAATCGGGTGTTGCGGTCGGTAGACAGCTGCTTCCATGTCGTCTTCTCCTCATAGGCCTTGCCTGTGCTTGATCTGTTTCTGGCGCGCCGGCAGGATTTGCTGTGTCTGGTGTTGTCAATTTGTACGAACGATGTTTTATCCGTCACATAGTTTAGCAAGTGTCATGCCATGCAGGGAGAACCTGCTGAATACATGGGAAACGGCACAGACATGGATTTTCCAGGTTTCCAGCCCGGTCACGGTGAGCATAATGGTGACGCTTGGCCGTCTTGAATGTCTACCTTTGTTTACATTTTTCCCGGAGCGGCCAACTGCTGCAACCTGCCAATGGCTTTATTTAGAACTTCCAGACACTCAATGCTTTTCGTCTGTTATAATTGTTAAAAACTTGCTTTGCCAGTGGTTGCAAGGTCGCTGCAGGCAGCCTGTGTAAACGAAAAGAGCACTGCAAGTATGTCTCAGGACGATTTTTTAAGCCTCATCAAAGTTGTATTAATTGTAGCGCTTTCGCTTTCCAATAAAGGTAAAACAGTGTTATTGTTACTGTCGTAAATAACATTTAAATACAAAATAGCCATGGACTGCATCCGCCGGATAAACAATAGTGTTACTCAGTATATTGAAGGGCCCTTAGATGAAATCGTCATCATCGCTGCGACGTCTGGATTCTGTCATAAAATCAAATGAGACTTCACTTCAATGGGTTATTGGACTTGATCGTCACCTGAAGGTTGTATCGGCCGGCGATAACAGCCCTTTTGGTGGGCAGGGGCAGGCCTCTTTAGTCGGGAGGAACCTCGAGCAGATTGGCGCTTTGGGCCACTTTCATGCCCTCCTGGCCAAAGGCTTTGGCTTCAAATCTGTGCCGGTTCCGCTCGATGATCGCTGGTATGTGGCAGAATACCTGCCCGGCGGTGCTGATGGAACCCTGTCTGGAGGGGAGCTGGTGTTGACAGCTCTTGACCGTGGTAATGAAGCCGTCATGACCCTCCATGATTTTGTGCAGTCTATTGATCCTTTTTCTCTGGATGCAGGGGGCGGAATTCTGTTGGTTGATCGTGCCGGGTTTGTCCTGATGGTCAACCGCGAGTTCGCCGACATCCTGGGTATGCAGGTCGTCGAAATGGTCGGGCGCCATGTCAACGAGGCCTACCCGGATTCAACCCTGTCGCGTCTGCCCAAGGTCATGGATTCCGGAAAGGCTGAAATTGGTGAACCGCATCAATTGAACGGCCGGCAAATAATTGCCAGTCGCTGGCCGCTGATAAAGAATGGCAAGACCTTTGGAGCCTATGGCAAGATACAGCTAAGAGAAGGTCCGGGTATCTCCCGCCTGAGCGGCAACTTTCCATCATTAGAAGGTAAATCCAGCCGCCGTGCTATCGCTGGCCATCGACCGACTGCGCTCTACAATGTCGAACAGATTGTCTGTCATGGTCAGACCATGCGGGATCTCAAGGAACGTCTGGTGAGGATTGCCGACCGTTCTTCGACAGTGTTGCTGACAGGTGAGAGCGGCACCGGTAAAGAGCTGTTTGCGCACGCGATTCACTCTGCCAGTCGACGTTGTGATGGACCCTTCGTAAGGGTCAATTGCGCCGCCATCCCAGAAAACCTGCTGGAGGCAGAGCTTTTCGGCTATGTCGAGGGAGCGTTCTCGGGGGCAAGACGCGGCGGGCAGATCGGCAAATTCGAGCAGGCTCATGGCGGTACGCTTTTCCTTGACGAAATCAGCGAGATGCCTCTCTCTATGCAAGCCAAACTGCTACGGGTTCTGCAGGAACGCGAAGTTGCTCCGCTCGGCAGCCAGGATATCCGTTTTGTTGATGTCCGTTTCGTAACGGCGACCAATTGTGACGCTCTGGCTCTGGTCAAGGAGGGGCGGCTGCGCTCTGACCTTTACTACCGTATAAACGTGGTGGCGTTGCCGATTCCGTCGTTGCGCGAGCGACCGGAGGACGTCTTCTATCTTACCAGGCACTTTGTCGAGCTGTTCAATGCCGAGTTCGATCTGAACGTTCAGGGACTCAGCTCCCGCGCCTGGGCGGCATTGAAAGCCTACCCCTTCCCGGGGAACGTCCGTGAACTGCGCAGTGCTATCGAGAGTGCCTTCAATATGGTCAACGGGCCGTTTATCAGGCTGTATGATCTCCCCGCACCGATTGCCGAACTTCATCGTTCCGATGAACCAGCCGTCTTCGGCAGCGGTGTCTTCAGTCTGGATGCTGTCAAGGATCTGGGAACACGTTCGCTGCAGGAGATTATGGAAGAGATAGAAAAAGATCTGATCCTTGGAGCTATGGAAAAGGTCGGCGGCAACAAACTGGTCGCGGCCAACCTTTTGGGGATTTCCCGCCCGGGACTTTACAAAAAGCTGCAGAAATACAACCTGCACTGACAGGTGACTGACTCCGTGACGATTGGCATGCTCAGTCGATTCAATGGATTCTTACACATTTTACCGGGTGAAGAGTGCTGGGTGAAGATCTATTCTCAAGGATAAACGGGAGCTCACATTTTTCTCCGCACTCTTTCAGAGGTCAGGGTGTTTCATTACATTTACTGTGCCGGGATGCTCAATGCACCCGGTCCGTTTTGTCTCTGGCGACCTGGTTCACCCTGGTCGCCTCTGCTATTGTGATACGACATCTGCCAGATATTTGTCTGCATCGGCCAACCGATTTTCGGCTTTGCCGATTGGAGGCTCTGGCGCTCTGGTGTCATTGCTTTTAACATTCTGTTGTGACGATGTTAACGATTGGTGACATGTCTTGCTGAGAGAAATTTGCTGAAGTGCTTTTAATTTAGCGGTATTTTTCATTAAGATCAGTGTCTTAGCTTGTTGACGGGATCGTCCCAATTTTGTAAAACATTGTTTGGTATCCGTTTTGCAACTTTGCACTCACTGTCACAACAGGTCGTTTCAGCGCCACCAGCCTGTTGCCGCTGGCAACTCCAGAAGGAAGGCACCATGAGCGAGAATCAACCGCTATTGCAAGTTGATAATATATTTCTGTCTTTTGGCGGGGTGCATGCCCTGCGCGAAGTTTCTTTTGAGGTCCGTACGGGAGAACTTTTCTCGATTATCGGCCCAAATGGCGCAGGCAAGACGTCGATGCTCAATTGCATTTCCGGTCGTTATCAACCCAACAAAGGTCAAATATCCTTCAAGGGAAACAGTATTATCGGCCTGAAGCCCAACGACCGCTGCAAGCTCGGTATCGGTCGCACATTTCAGAACCTGGCGCTGTTTAACCACATGTCTGTGCTCGACAATATCCTGGTTGGCCGCCATCACCTGTTGAAGAACAACTTTCTGAGCGGTTCATTGTACTGGTTGTCCGGAGCTCGCAAAGAGGAGCTGGTGCATCGCCGTGAGGTTGAGGACATTATCGATTTTCTCGAGATTGCCCATATCCGCAAAGAGATTGCCGGAACGCTTTCCTACGGATTGCGCAAGCGGGTTGAGCTGGCCAGAGCGGTTGCGCTACGCCCCGACCTGATCCTGCTTGACGAACCGATGGCGGGCATGAACCTGGAAGAGAAAGAGGACATGGCCCGCTATATCATTGATCTCAATGAAGAGTGGGGTATGACGATCATCATGATTGAGCACGACATGGGCGTAGTCATGGATATCTCTCATCGGGTGATGGTGCTTGATTTCGGCAGAAAGATCTGTGCCGGATTGCCTGATGAAGTCATGGAGAACGAGCAGGTCAAAAGCGCCTATCTCGGCGTCGGCTTCGATGATGAAGTGCAGCAAGCAGATGAGGAGGTCGTTTGATGACCCTGCAGCCTTCGGCATATACCGACGTCAAAACCTTCGATACCTTTCCCAAACTGCTTGCTCACAATGCCGCCAACTGGCCGGATGAGGTCGCACTGCGGGAGAAGGACTACGGCATCTGGAACGCCTACACCTGGGCTGATTACAACCGGCATGTCAAGCTGTTTGCCCTCGGTATGCACAAGCTGGGGATCGCTCACAACGATTCGGTCGGCATTATCGGTGACAACCGGCCCGAATGGGTCTATGGCGAAGTCGCCTCGCATGCCCTGCGGGCGATGATCTTCGGTATCTATCAGGACTCTCTCAATGAAGAAGTCGCCTACCTGATCAACTACGCCGGTGCCAAGATCATTATTGCCGAGGATGAAGAGCAGGTCGATAAGGTCCTCGAGATCACTGCGGAATGCCCCTGTGTCGAACATATTATTTATTGCGACCCGCGCGGCATGCGCAAATATGACGATCCCCGGCTGATGAGTCATCTTGACCTGATGGCCAGTGGTCAACAGCTCGATGATGAACAGCCCGGGCTTTATATGCATTTGGTCAATCAGGGCAAAGCCGAGGACGTGGCCATTCTCTGCCCGACCTCGGGGACAACCTCCAATCCGAAGCTGGCCATGCTGCAGGCCGGACCCATGCTGGAGCACTGTGTCGCTTACCTGGAGGCCGACCCCAAGTATCCGAGCGACAACTATGTTTCGGTGCTGCCGCTCCCCTGGATCATGGAACAGGTGTATGCCGTGGCCCAGGCACTGATCAGCAGGATCATCGTGAATTTTGTCGAAGAACCGGAGACCATGATGTCGGACCTGCGTGAAATCGGCCCGACCTTTGTGCTTCTGGCGCCGCGCGTCTGGGAATCGATCGCCGCCGATGTCAAGGCGAAGATGATGGATGCGACCAGATTCAAACAGGCGATGTACCGGTTCGCCATGAAGCTTGCCGACAAGGCCTCTGCCAGGGGGCAGGGCTACCAGTCAACACTGGCCTACTGGCTGCTGTTCAGACCCTTGAAGGACCGGCTCGGCTTTAGTTACCTGCGCTCCGCCGCGACCGGCGGCGCCGCCCTTGGACCCGACACCTTCAAATTCTTTCTGGCCATGGGGGTGCCTTTGCGTCAACTCTACGGCCAAACCGAACTGGCCGGAGCCTACACCATCCATGAAGCCGATGATGTCGATTTTGACAGCGTCGGCATCCCGTTCCGCAATGCCCAGGTGCGCATTGACAATCCTGATCATAACGGCGTCGGTGAAGTTGTGGCCAGGACCTGCGGCATGTTTCTCGGCTATTACAAGAACCAGGCAGAGACAGACAAGGCCCTTGAAGACGGCTGGATGCATACCGGTGACGCCGGCTACTTCAAGAAAGAGAACAACCATCTGGTGGTCATCGACCGCATCAGCGACCTGTCGGAAACCTCGAACGGCGACAAATTCTCTCCCCAGTTCATCGAGAACAAACTCAAGTTCTCGCCGTTCATTGCCGAGGCGGTTGTCCAGGGCGATGGCCGCGACTACCTGTCGGCGATCATCTGTATCCGCTTCGAAATCGTGGCCAAATGGGCCGAACAGCGCAACATTGCTTTCACCAACTACATCAACCTCTCCGCCCAGGAAAGCGTCTACGAATTGGTAAAAAAAGAGGTGGAGACGGTCAATGAAACTCTGCCTGATGCGCAGAGGATTCGCAAATTCCTGCTGCTCTACAAGCAGCTTGACGCCGATGACGGTGAACTGACCAGAACCAGGAAAGTCCGTCGAGGCGTCATCAAAGAAAAATATGCCGATATCATCGATACCATCTATTCCGACTTGGATGTGGTGCACATTGACACGGTGATTACTTTTCAGGATGGCAACAAATCACGGGTTCAGACTGATGTCCGGATTGTGGATCTGGGGCCTGCACATGACCATGCTGTAAGAGAGCCTATGAAAAAAGTTCTGTAAACGGTGCCGGGAGAACAACCATGAATTTTGAATTGTTGACTCAGATGATTGTCAACGGCCTGATTGTCGGCACCCTTTACGGGGTCGTGGCCATGTGTTTTGTGCTGATCTACAAATCGACCCGGGTGGTTAACTTTGCCCAGGGGGAGTTTCTGCTTATCGGTGCCTGGACCTGCTGGGCCATGCTGGTCAAGTTTGAGCTGCCCTTTTATGTGGGCTTCCCGCTGACTCTGGTTTTCATGATGATCTTCGGCGTGGTCCTGCAGGTTGTGGTGCTGCGGCCGATGATCGGTGAGCCGATTATTTCCGTGATCATGGTCACCATTGGCCTGTCGATGTTCTTCCAGGCACTGGTCTCCTGGATTTTCGGTGGCTACACCAAGGCTTTCCCCAAGGTTTTCGAAACCGATTCGATCAACATTGGCGGCTTGCAGGTGGAAACCGCCTACATCATGAGTGTGAGCGTTTCTCTGGTCATCATGATCGCCTTTTACTTCTTCTTCAAGTATTCGCGTATGGGTCTGGCAATGCGCGCCACAGCGTTCAATCAGCAGATTGCGCAAAGCCTCGGCATTTCGGTCAAGCATGTGTTTGCCGCTGCCTGGGCGATTTCTGCCGTAGTCTCAGCCCTGGCCGGGGTGGTCATCGGCATGGTCAACGGTGTCTCATCGGCACTCTCTTTCATCGGTATCAAGGTTTTTCCGGTAGTCATTCTCGGTGGTCTCGACTCGATCGTCGGTGCCATCGTCGGAGGTCTGCTGATCGGTGTGCTCGAGAACCTGGCCGAGTTTTTTGACAGTCAGTGGCTGCATTTAGGCAACATGTACAACATTGCACCCTTCTATGCCCTGGTCATCATTCTCATGATCAAGCCCTACGGCCTGTTCGGCACCAAAGATATCGAGAGGATTTAATAGATGGCATCTGCTCATTCACGCATGCGTTGCGGAGAATTCCGCACCACCTACCAGGCGGACATGACCATCTTTCCGACCCCCCTGGCACGACGGGTCGCGGTCGTTTCTGTGCTGCTGCTGCTTCTGGCGCCGCTGTGCCTGGATGCCTACTATCTGAACCTTCTGATTCAGATCGGCTACTATGGTATTGCAGCCCTGGGTTTGAACATTGTCGTCGGTTTTACCGGCCAAATTTCTCTTGGCCATGCCGCGTTCTTCGGCCTGGGCGCCTTTGCATCAGCCTGGATCAGCAACAATTCCGGTATCCCGGTGTTTTTCGCCATTCCGCTAGCCGGGCTTCTGACCATGGCCGTAGGCCTGATGGTCGGTATCCCGGCCGGTCGCATCAAGGGACTCTACCTGGCCATTGCCACCCTGGCTTCACAGTACATCCTCGAAGATTTCTTTGCCCGCGCCGAATGGTTTACCGGTGGTTCCGCCGGCGCCATGGCCAGCCCCTTCTCGATTTACGGTTATGAGATGAACAGCGACAAGTCGTTCTTCTTCGTGGTGCTCTTCTACGTGGTCGTCATGTTCATTGCCGGCGCCAACCTAATGCGCAGCCGAGACGGACGGGCCTTCATCGCAGTGCGCGATCATTATCTGTCAGCCGAAATCATGGGCATCAACCTGAACAAGTACCGCATCCTTTCCTTTGGCATCTCTTCTTTTTATGCGGGTATCGGCGGCGCTTTGTTCGGTCATTACCTGGGCTTTGTCTCCGCCGAAGGTTTTACCTTGATCCTCTCCATTCAGTTCCTCGGCATGGTGATCATCGGTGGCCTGGGATCCGTCATGGGGAGCATGCTGGGGACGATTTTCATGGTCCTGCTGCCGGAAGTCATGGAGTTCGGCGTCCATCTGGTCGGCAGTGAAAGTACCGCACTGACCCAGGCTCTGGCCTATATCAAAGAGATGGCCATAGGTCTGGCCATCATCCTTTTCCTGATCTTTGAGCCGGACGGTCTGGCTCACCGCTGGCGGATGATCAAGAACTACTGGAAACTGTATCCATTTTCATACTGAACCAATTACCCCGGACATGGCTGTCCGGGGTCGCGGATTATTCGACCGGGGAGATGTCTCCCCAGTAGCCCGGCAAATATCATCAACGATGAGAAGGAGGAAAACGTCATGCGCAAAACGTTACTCTGTGGAACAGCTCTACTGGCGATTTTTGGTTTTTCAACCATGGCAACTGCTGCCGACAAGATTCCGGTGGGACACCTGGCCTGCTACACCGGACCAACTTCGGATGTCGGCGTCCCCTATGGCAACGGCGTCGCCGACGCCATGAATTACATCAACGCGAATGGCGGGATCAACGGCAAACTGCTTGACTATGAAACCGTTGACTACTCCTACAAGGCACCACAGGCTATCGCCACCTACAAGAAGTGGCTCTCCGGCCTTGAGCCAGTGGCAATCCAGGGCTGGGGTACCGCCGACACGGAAGCCCTTGTCCAGTTCGTCGCCAAAGATGAGATCCCCTATTTCTCGGCCTCCTATTCCGGCCATCTCACCGATCCGACCGGCAAGTCGCCCAAGACCAAGTCCCCGGCACCCTACAACTTCTTCTACGGAGCTTCCTACTCTGATACCTGCCGCGGCCTCGTGCAGTGGGCTGCTGATGACTGGAAAGCCAAGGGCAAACAAGGCACACCGAAATTTATCCACATGGGCGCCAACCATCCTTATCCGAATGCCCCCAAGGAAGCCTGTGCTGAGTATGCCAAGGAACTCGGCTTCGAAGTCCTCAACCCGATCGTCTATGATCTCAAACCCGGCGATGCCAAAGCCCAGTGCCTGACCCTTAAGGATTCCGGAGCCGACTACGCCTATATGGGCAACACCGCCGGCTCCAACATCTCGCTGCTGAACTCCTGCGGTACGGTTGGCGCTAATCCCCAGTTCATGGCGAATGTCTGGGGTTGGGATGAGAACTCCATCAAGGCGGCCCAGGAATCCGGCGATGGCGTTGCCGTACCCCTCTTTGCGCCCTCATGGAAGAGTGATGCGCCGGGGATGACCCTGGTTCGGGCCATCTCCAAACAATCTGCGGGCAACGACGAAACCTACCGCAACCTGCATTACATGCGCGGAATTTGTGCCGTCTACTTCATGAAAGACGCCATGGCTGCTGCTGAGAAGATGGATGGCGGCATTACCGGGCCGAACATCAAGAAAGGCATGGAGCAGATGAAAGACCACGTGCCTGCCGGACTGGAAGGCGTCTGCCAGCCGTCCACCTGGACCAGCGAAGATCATCGTGGCACGACCGAAGTTACGATCTATACCACCACGTACAACGGTGGTGATTTCAAATTCAACAAGGAAGCAACGGTCAACGTGCCTCGCCGCGACGATTGGCTCGGATGGTAAGCTAAAAAATCGGAGGGACGGTGCACAGTACCGTCCCTCCGGTGCTTGAAATTCGAGGTTGACGATTCTGCGTGTGCTGCAGACCGTCAACCTGGAATTTGAAGCCTTGTCAAGAGGAGAAAGACAATGGGTGAAGCACTGGAAAAAACCGAAATCAAAGAATCCATCCTGTCGATCAACAACATCGAAGTGGTTTATGACGACGTTATCCTTGTGCTGCGCGGCATCAGCCTGGAAGTACCCAAGGGGGAGATCGTCACCCTGCTCGGGCCGAACGGCGCCGGCAAATCGACGACTCTCAAAGCCGTATCCGGACTGCTCAAGACCGAGGACGGCGAGGTGACCAAGGGCTCCATTCATTTCAAGGGAGAATCGATCAGCAACCGCGATCCGGACGATATCGTGCGTCGCGGGATATTCCAGGTCATGGAAGGCCGCCGCATCATCGAAGACATGACCATTATCGAGAACCTGCGCCTGGGGGCCTACACCCGGCGCGACAAGTACATCAAGGACGATATCGACAAGGTCTTCCACTATTTCCCGCGGCTCAGGGAGCGCACCGGTCTGGCCGGCTATCTCTCGGGCGGTGAGCAACAGATGCTGGCAATCGGCCGTGCGGTCATGGCCCGCCCGGAAATGATTCTGCTTGATGAACCATCCATGGGCCTGTCACCACTTCTGGTCAAAGAGGTCTTTGGCATCATCCGCAGTATCAACCAGGAGCAGGGAATCACCATGCTGCTGGTTGAACAGAATGCCAATATGGCGCTGCGCTGCGCTTCCTACGGCTACGTCATGGAATCCGGCAAGATTGCCATCGACGGCACTGGCGAAGAGCTGCTGAATAACGAGGATATGAAGGAGTTTTACCTGTCCGGCGGCGACAAGGACCGTAAATCCTTCAAAAACCTCAAGTCGTATAAGCGCCGCAAGCGTTGGATGTAGGTTCGGTGACCGAGAAAGGCTCGTCTGCGGCGTTATACTTGGGGTTCCCTTCGACGTAGCTCCGCTACGCCTGCAGGCCTCACCCCTGCGCAAGCCTTGCATCCGAACCTTTTTCGGTCACCTCAAGAGGGCAAGGTGACCGTGCGATATCATCGCCCTACTATTTCTCGTCCATACGGCTTGTACCAGGGGGCCGGTGTGGAATGCGGGAAGTCAAGTAACACGTTGGACGCAGGCCACATCGGTACCCTGGTACACTTTTCCTGCAAAATGGTCAGACAGCCGGTAATTCAGGTTTACAAGTGGAGCAGCCATGAGTGACTTTTACGATTCCCTCGAAACCCGCCCACCAGAGCAGCGCGAGGCGGAACTGTTCACCCAGCTTGCAGCGCAAATCGCTCACGCCCAACAGCAGGCACCGGCCTTTGCAGAGCTGCTTGCCGGCGTCGATGCCGCCACCATGATCCGACGCAGCGCCCTTGAGGCGCTGCCGCTGCTGCGCAAGTCGGAGCTGATCGAGCGTCAACAGCAACAGCCGATCTTCGGCGGCCTGACAGGTCTCGCACCACCGGCGCTGACCCAGATCTTCGCCTCGCCCGGGCCGATCTTCGAGCCCGGTGCGCGGCGCCCGGATTTCTGGCGCTTCGCCCGCGCTCTGCATGCCGCAGGCTTCCGGGCCGGTGAGATCGTGCACAACTGTTTTTCGTACCATTTCACCCCGGCGGGGATGATGCTCGAAGCGGGAGCCCAGGCGCTGGGATGCGCGGTGGTCCCGGCCGGGGGCGGCCAGACAGAGCTGCAGGTCCAGGTCATGGCACACGTCCGACCCCAGGGCTATGTCGGTACGCCGTCATTTCTCAAGATGATTCTCGACAAGGCCGATGAACTCGGCATCGATCTCTCCAGCCTGAGCAAGGCCCTGGTCACTGGCGAATACCTCTCGCCGAGCCTGCGGGACACCTTGGCCGGGCGCGGCATTGCAGTGTTGCAGTGTTACGCGACCGCCGACCTCGGGCTGATCGCTTATGAATCATCGGCTCGCGAGGGGATGATCGTCGACGAGGGAATCATTCTCGAAATCGTGCGCCCCGGCACCGGCGATCCGGTAGCGGACGGCGAGGTCGGTGAAGTGATCGTGACCAGCCTGTCTCCAGAATATCCTCTGATCCGTTTTGCCACGGGCGATCTATCCGCCATTCTGACCGGACCGAGCCCCTGCGGTCGCACCAATTGCCGCATCAAGGGCTGGATGGGCCGCGCCGATCAGACCGCCAAGGTGCGCGGCATGTTCGTGCGCCCCTCGCAGGTGGCCGAGGTGCTGCGCCGGCACCCGCAGGTGCTCAAGGGTCGGCTGGTCGTCGAGCGGATTAACGACGTGGACGCAATGACGCTTCATTGCGAAATTGCCAACGACGTTCCGCAAGGTCTGGAAGCCGCGGTGGTGGGCACGCTGCGTCAGGTCTGTAACCTGCGCGGCGAGGTGGCCTTTGTACCCGCCGGCAGTCTCGTCAACGATGGCAAGGTCATTGAAGACCTCCGGCCAATCGATGCTTGACGAGACCTTGCGGGGTTGCCGGGTACTCGATCTCAGCCAGTATCTTCCCGGGCCTTACGCCACGCGCCTGCTCGCCGATCTCGGTGCGGATGTGATCAAGATCGAACCGCCTGACGGCGACCCGATGCGAACCTTCATCTTTCTCGATGATGACGGCCTCTCGCCACTCTATAAACAAGTCAATGCCGGCAAAACCGTCGTGCGCCTCGATTTGAAAAGCGAGAGCGGTCGCAGCCGCTTTACCGAGCTGGTGAAGGTTGCCGATGTTTTGCTTGAGTCATATCGGCCAGGCGTGATGGAGCGCCTTGGCTTCAGTCCCGCTCACCTGCAAGCCCTCAATCCCCGCCTGGTGCACTGTGCGCTCTCCGGTTTCGGCCAGGACGGTCCTGCCGGCCAGCGGGCCGGTCATGACCTGACATACATGGCCTTGAGCGGTATGCTGCATCACACCGGCACGGTGGAAATCCCGGCTATCCCCTTTCCGCCGGTCTCCGATTACGCCAGCGGCCAGCAGGCGGCCAATCTGATCCTGGCGGCCTTGCTGCGCAGGGAGCGCCAGGGAAAAGGCTGCACTATCGACACCAGCATCTTTGAGACCGTCCTCTCCTGGCAATCGTTCGGTCAGGCGGGGGTGAGTCGCGCAGGATGCAGCCTTGAACCGGGCCGCGGCCTGATCACCGGCGGCGTGGCCTGCTACCAGATTTACCGCACCGCTGACGAAAAATTCGTGGTACTTGGAGCTCTCGAGGACAAGTTCTGGCAGGCGTTCTGCGCCGCGGTCGCGCAACCGCAATGGATTGCCAGGCAGCATGAACCGATGCCGCAGACCGCACTGATCAGGGAACTGCGGGCCTTTTTCGCTACAGCGCCGCGCGATGCCTGGGTGCAACGGCTGGCCGGCACCGATTGTTGCTTTGAGCCGTTGCTTGAACCGGAAGAAGTTGCCGGGCATGCGCAGGTGATGTCACGGCAGCTGCTGGAACCTGCGCAAGGTGAAGCTCTGCCGGCCGAAATCCGCTTTCCGGCTAAAATTAATGGCAGAATGTCGCGACCACGTAAGCCTCTGCGTGAAGTTTCTGTCGAGACGGTTGCTGCCGACTGGCTGCTGGAGCGGGAACAGTCGGCCTGTTAGTCGGCTTGTCACAGATTTGAACCGTTCGGCCGCTGTAAACACCAGTAGAAAGTGTCACCAACGAAACACCTGTGACCCGGGTTTACTGCCCTTTACTTTTAAATCCCACGTTCGCAGCCATTTCCCTGATGCGCGAAAGCGGCTTTTTTAGGCGTTTTTCAAGAAAAGCGGAAAAATGTACTTGCCGTAATTGCCAGGGAAAGCTGTTTGGTACCTTCCTTGCTCTATAGTTCTCCAGTGTGGCAATAGGTTTACCTGATGATTACGAACGGAACAGTTTCTATCGGCGGTGACCTTCCACCTCAATGAATAATAGCAAGCTCTGGGAAGGAGACTGAACCCATGCAGGACGTTTTTGTGATTGACGCTTTGCGTACCCCTTTCGGCAGCTTCGGCGGTGTTCTTGCCGATGTGCCGGCTCCCCATCTGGCGGCCCCGGTCATCAAGCGCTTGCTCGAGGCCAGCAATCTCAAGGGTGAGGATATCGATCAGTTTATTGCCGGACAGGTCCTTTCCGGTGGCGCCGGTCAGGCGCCGGCACGGCAGGCGATGCGTTTCGCCGAACTGCCCGATACGGTGCCGGCCATGACGATCAACAAGGTCTGCGGCAGCGGCCTGAAGGCGGTTATGCTCGCTGCCGACGCCATTCGTCTTGGAGACTCCGGGATTGTCATCGCCGGCGGCATGGAAAACATGTCGCTGGCTCCCTATGCTCTTCCCACACTTCGCTACGGGCAGCGCATGGGACATGCTCAGGCCCTCGACCTCATGGTGTACGACGGTCTGACCGACCCATTCAGTGGTCGTCACATGGGTGAGGTTGCTGAAGTGCGGGTTGATGTCCATGAGTTTTCACGAGCAGAGCAGGATGCTTATGCTCTGCGTTCTTACCAGCGGGCCCAGCGGGCTATCCGGGAGGGTGTGCTTGCCGAAGAAATCGTGCCGGTGGTCAAGTCGTCGCGCAAGGGCGATGTGACAGTCAGCGAGGATGAAGAACCGTTCCGGGTTGACTTCGACAGGTTGACCAGTTTACGGCCGGTCTTTAAAAAGGATGGCACGATTACGGCCGCCAATGCGTCGACGATCAACGATGGTGCGGCCTTCCTGCTGCTGGCAGGGGCCGATGCAGTCAAAAGCCACGGTCTGAAGCCGCGTGCAAAGATCATCGGAGTTTCCACTCACAGCCTGCATCCCGACCTTTACCCGGATGCACCGGTCGGCGCTATAGAAAAAGCCTGCGCCCATGCCGGTCTGCGTCCTGAGGACATCGGTCTGTTTGAAATCAATGAAGCCTTTGCCCTGGTGACCATGATCGCCATCAAGGATCTTGGTCTCGATGTCGAGCGGGTCAATGTAAATGGTGGCGCGGTTGCCATCGGCCATCCGATCGGCGCCAGCGGGGCACGACTTGCGGCAACCCTGATTCATGAAATGGGTCGGCGTGGCGAACGCTACGGCCTGGCGACCCTCTGCATCGGTGGTGGCGAGGCCGTGGCGGTGGTTTTCGAGCGTGTGGGTCAGCTTTAAGGTCAAAGCAATGTTTCCTGGTCTTACAAAAAAAACGGTCTTCGGGCTTCTTAGCGTCTTTCCCGGGTTTTCTTTGCGTCTTGGGTGAGCGCAGCGAACGGGCGTTGAAATGGTTTTTGTCAACCATGAGGATAGAAAAAATCATAGTAGGCGATGCTGGCACGATGGGCGGCGGGATTGCCCGGAAGAGAGGCAAGGGCTTTTACACTTACTGATATGGAGGAGATACAAATGAATTTCACCAACCTGTTGATCGATATTGCTGATGCTACTGCGGTTGTCACAATTAATCGCCCGGCTGCGCTCAATGCGCTGAATGCCGAGGTTCTCGATGAACTCGCCGCTGCATTTGCCGACTTGCAGCACAATGACGAGGTGGCCTGCGTGATTCTGACCGGCAGCGGCGCCAAGGCCTTTGTCGCCGGTGCCGATATTGCTGCGATGCAACCCCTCGACGCGGTGTCTGCAGTACATTTCGCCCGGCTCGGTCATGCCGTGCTCAACGTCATCGAAAAGTTTCCCAAGCCGGTCATCGCTGCCGTCAACGGCTTTGCCCTCGGTGGAGGCTGTGAACTGGCGATGGCCTGCGACATCAGAATTGTCGCAGACAATGCCCGTTTCGGTCAGCCGGAAGTCAACCTCGGCGTCATCCCCGGTTTCGGCGGCACCCTGCGCCTGGCCAGGCTGGTCGGCAAGGGACGCGCGAAGGAACTGATCTTTACCGGAGACATGATCGACGCCCAGGAGGCTTACCGCATCGGTCTCGCCAACAAAGTGGTTGCGGCCGATGAGCTGCTTGCCGCCGCGCGTGGTCTGGCAGCCAAGATTGCCTCCAAGGGCCCGGTCGCCGTACGTTTCGCCAAAGAATCCATTGATAATGGCCTTGAGATGGATCTCGACCGTGCCGGTCGTTTCGAAGCCGACCTGTTCGGTCTTTGCTTTGCCACGGCCGACCAGAAAGAGGGCATGCAGGCCTTTCTGGAAAAGCGCCCGGCAACCTTTACCGGCAAATAAATAAAGGGCAGGCATCTGATGTTTCTTGACCTCAACGAAGAGCAGAACCTGATCCGCGCCACCGCACGCCAGTTCGCTGAAACCGAACTGGCTCCGCTTGCCGCGGCACTCGACCGCGGTGAGCACCAGGAACTGTTCCTGGACAATCTGAAAAAGTTGGCGGAAATCGGCTTCATGGGGCTGAATGTCAAGGCTGATTACGGCGGTTCTGATGCCGGTGTGGTCGCTTTCAGCGTTGCTTTGACGGAAATTGCGCGTGCCTGTGCCTCGACGGCGGTGACCGTGTCGGTCAACAACATGGTCTGCGAGGTGATTCAGGCGGTCGGCAGTGAAGAGCAGCGATTGCGCTATATCCCCAAAATCTGCGGTGGCGAGTTTCTGGCCGGAGCCTTCGCTCTGACCGAAAGCGGTGCTGGTTCCGACCCCGCGGCGATGACTACCATAGCAGTGCAGGATGGTGATGACTGGGTTCTTAACGGCAACAAGATTTTTATTACCAGCGCGCCCTATGCCGGGGTCTTTGTCGTATGGGCGGTCACCGACCGCAACGCTGCCAAGGGGAAAGGGATCAGTTGTTTTCTGGTGGAGGCCGGGACCCCCGGGTGCCTTGTCGGGCGTGCCGAGGAGAAGATGGGACAACATGCTTCAGCGACCAACGAAGTGCTGCTACAGGATTGCCGCATCCCCGGAAGTGCCTTGATGGGCAGGCTCAACGACGGTTTCCGGATTGCGGTCAGTGAACTCGCCGGTGGCAGGATCGGTATCGGTTCCCTGGGGCTCGGCATAGGCCAAGCAGCCATCGAAGCGGCGTCGCGCTATGCCCTTGAACGTAAGCAGTTCGGTCAGCCCATATGCAATTTTCAGGCAATTCAGTGGAAAATAGCAGACGCCGCGACAGAGTTGGAAGCGGCTCGACTGCTCTTGATGAGCGCCGCGTTTCGCAAGGAACAGGGCAAGTCTTACTCTAAAGAAGCGTCGATGGCCAAGCTGTTTGCCACAGAAACGGCCAATCGCGTTTGTTACGAGGCCATGCAGATTTACGGGGGATACGGGTATACCGCCGATTTTCCTGTAGAGCGCTTCAGCCGTGACGCGCGGATTACCACTATTTACGAAGGCACAAGCGAAATTCAGCGTCTGATCATTGCCCGGGAAGTGCTGCGCAGTTATACGTGAGGAGTGAGGAACGCTTAACTTGTGAGAGGTCAGGACCCATTTCCCTCCTCACCCCTCACGCTCCACGCATTCAGACTCAAAGGAGGCAGCCACATGTATTTCCAGTTGTCAGAAGAACAGAGCCTGATCCGC
The DNA here is from genome assembly GCA_014860225.1 of Desulfuromonadales bacterium. Lineage (GTDB taxonomy): Bacteria > Desulfobacterota > Desulfuromonadia > Desulfuromonadales > BM103 > M0040. The sequence goes on along the minus strand of JACZKE010000051.1, from coordinate 17,416 downwards.
GAAACGGTCCGCAGCTTCGCCGAAAAAGAACTGGCCCCGTCGGCGGCCGAGCGCGATGAGAATGAACGCTTCGACCGGGCACTGATGTTTGACAAGCTCGCTGAACTGGGGTTGACCGGGATTGTCTTCCCCGAGGAGTACGGTGGCGCTGGTGCTGACTACATCAGTTACGCAATCGCCGTGGAAGAGCTCTCCAGGGTCTGTGCATCGACCGGTGTGACCTTGTCGGCCCACCTGTCACTGGGCGCCAACCCGGTCTGGCTGTTTGGCACCGATGAGCAGAAACAGACGTTTCTGACACCCATGGCGGAGGGGACCAAGCTTGGCGCTTTCGGTTTGACCGAGACAGGAGCCGGTTCCGACGCCGGCGGCACCAAGACGTTTGCCGCTCGTGACGGCGACGAATGGGTTCTCAACGGCAGCAAGATCTTCATCACCAATGGCGGCGATGCGGAAATCTACATTGTCTTTGCGCGGACCGACAAGAATGCCCAGAAACACCATGGCATCAGTGCGTTCATTCTTGAAAAAGACACCCCGGGTTTTGTGTTCGGCAAAAAGGAAAAGAAGATGGGCATTCGCTCATCGCCAACCTGTGAACTGGTTTTCGAGAACTGCCGCATCCCTGCGGACCGCCTGCTCGGTAAGGAGGGCGAAGGCTTTAAGATCGCCATGAAGACCCTGGACGGGGGGCGCATCGGTATTGCTGCTCAGGCACTCGGTATTGCCCAGGGCGCTTACGAAGAGGCTCTGAAATACGCCCGCGAACGCAAACAGTTCGAGCAGCCGATCGCAAGTTTCCAGGCTGTACAGTTCATGCTGGCAGATATGGCTGTGCGTATCGAAGCGTCGCGCCTGCTGGTCTACCAGTCTGCCTGGCGGGCGAGTGCCGGTCTCTCCTATGGCAAGGAATCCGCTATGGCCAAGCTAAGTGCATCGGAGACCGCCATGTGGGTGACGACCAAGGCCGTTCAGGTGCATGGCGGCTACGGCTACACCCGCGACTTTCCTGTGGAAAGAATGATGCGCGACGCCAAAATCACTGAAATCTACGAAGGCACCAGCGAAGTGCAAAGGGTCGTGATCGGTTCGGCGGTGACCCGAGGTTGAGTTGTGCGGGGTTTGGCAAGGGCCAAGTGACACAGGCTGCGAAAGGGTGGAATGATATGCAAGCAAAGTTGAACGAAGGGGTTGCTCTGCTACAGGGATTAAGCAAAGAGGAGTTGATTGCCATTGTCGTCGATGATGCCAAGAACTGGCTGGCTCATGACGGACTCTGGTTTCAGGCTGTCGAACAACGCTACGGAATTGAAACGGCGATCGAGATCGATCGGGCAGCCTGGGAGAAATTCACCGTGGTTGAAGCCAATCGGATCATGGCGCGCCTCGGCCTTGAACCGGGAGGCGGCATCCCGGCTCTGGTCGAATGCCTCAAGCACCGCCTGTATGCGCGACTCAATCTGCAGGAATCGATTGAAGTTACTGATACGCGCGCGGTCTTCCGCATGGTTGACTGTCGGGTTCAGTCAACCCGCAAGCGCAAGGGTTTGCCCGATTTCCCGTGTAAAACTGTTGGTGTGGTCGAATATGCCGGGTTTGCCCGGACCATCGACCCCCGAATCGAGACCCGCTGTATTGCGTGCCCCCCCGACCCGCACCCTGAAGATTACTGGTGTGCGTGGGAATTTGTCATGAACAGTTGAGTGTATGACTACGCTGTCGGCGGGAACTGTATGTACCGATGGTAAAGACAGGTAGCGGAATTTTCTGGATGTGAAACTATGAGTATTGCTGCGCTTTTAAGTGAAATTGACGAACATGGCCGGGCCAGGATTACCCTTAACCGGCCTGAGATGCATAACGCTTTTGATGATACCCTGATCAGCGCCCTCACTGACGAGCTCAAAAGACTGGAGCGCGAGCGGAGCGTAAGGGTCATCCTTTTGGGAGCCCGTGGGAAAAGTTTTTCTTCAGGTGCAGACCTCAACTGGATGCGTCGCATGGCAGACTATTCCTTTGTCGAGAATCTCAGCGATGCCACGGGGCTGGCGGAATTGATGAAGACCTTGGCCAACCTTTCGAAACCGACCATTGCTCTGGTGCAGGGTGCGGCGATCGGCGGCGGAGTCGGGCTGATCGCCTGTTGTGATATCGCGCTGGCCACCGAGGATGCCATCTTCTGCCTTCCCGAAGTTAAGCTCGGCCTGATTCCGGCAGTGATCTCGCCCTATCTTGCCGCAGCAATCGGTTCCCGGGCAACGCGCCGTTATTTCTTGACCGCGGAACCTTTCGATGCTGCTGAGGCATGCCGGCTCGGTTTGATTCATGAAGTGGTCAAGCCGGAGGAATTGGAGGAATATGCTGATAATCTCAGCCGCCGGCTCCTCAAAAACGGGCCGGAAGCCATGGCTTCAGTGAAGGCGCTGATCTCCGAGGTCGCCCTGGGCTACCTGGATGATGATCTGATTGCTGACACAGCCGAGCGGATTGCCGAGACCCGGGCTTCAGTCGAGGGTCGCGAAGGACTATCCGCCTACCTGGAAAAACGCATCCCGAGCTGGGTCAAGGGATGACGCATACAGTGATGATCAAGCTCCTGATTGCCAGTTGAAGAGACAAGGTTTCCGTATAGTTTCCGGGTTGGGGCAACTTATGGTGCATGAGATTATCGCGGTAAGGAGAGACTCATTATGTTGAGAGATGTTATGGTTCATCTGGACCAGGCGCTGTCCTGCCAAAGCAGGCTTGAAGCAGCAATCACACTGGCAAAGCAGCATGGTGCGAGCCTGACGGGACTCTATGTCTATTCATCACCACATCTGGAACGTTCGGACCAGCAGCTGAATGAAGTTCGCGAGATGTTTCAGCAGCGTACTGACGGCACCGGGGTTGCCTCTGAATGGCTACCTGTAGACCTCGGGTTCTCACATGTCGGCGTTGCGGAAATTATCGGTTATTATGCCAGTTTCACCGACCTGCTGGTGGTGAGCCAGCCTCTTGTTGCCGATAAAGAAAAACAGCATTCATGCATCACCAGCCCCGAGCGCCTGTTGCTCGGTTCCGGTCGACCGGTGTTGATCGTGCCGGCTTTCGGTACGTTCCCACATCTCGGCGAACGGGTGATGGTCGCCTGGAAGGCCGGTCCCAAGGCCTCCCGGGCGATGCACGATGCAATGCCCCTGCTGCGGGCTGCCAAGCATGTCAATCTGGTTTCCATCGGTAAGACCACCTTCAGCCCGGGAGAAGCTGAGCGGCTTTCCCGCTATCTTGCGCTCCACAACGTGGCGGCCGATATCGAGCTGATCCCTCCCGGGGACCTGAGCGTCGGCGACACGCTTCTCAACCTGGTCGCTGATGATAATATTGATCTCCTGGTACTCGGTGTCCACATAACAACCAGGCGCGGCCACTTGGATATGGGTGAGATCGGCAGTTACCTCCTCGGCCAGATGACCGTCCCGATGCTGTTGTCGCACTGACAGAGACGGCAGGATCTTCAGAGTAGCAACGTAAAAAACCCGGCTCTTGTGGCCGGGTTTTTTAGGTCAACATTCACCATTTATTAGCGAAGCTGGTTATCTGAACCTGTCACGATAGCCTGCCCATCGCCGGTCGACTTGCGCCTGTAGTGCGTCGGCCTGCGCATCGCCAAGCGCCTTGAAGCGGGTCTGCAGTTCCAGGTACTCGCGTACCGGTCGCAGGGTGGGCTTGGCGAGCAGCTGCTGAGACGGTCCGGTCAATTGCATGCGGCCATTTTCGATTTCATAGAGGTCGAACAGGCCGGTTTCCACGGCGGCCCTGCCGAGGGCGACGGTCATGTGTTCCTCAATACCCCAGCCTGGCGGGCAGGGGGTCTGTACATGCAGGTACTTCAGCCCCTTGATCTGTTTGGCCTTCAGCAGCTTGTCATGAAAATCAAGCGGATAGCTGGCGGAGCAGGTTGCCAGGTAAGCCGGGTTGTGTGCCGCGATAATGGCCGGAAGATCCTTGCCGACCTCGCTCTTCCCGGAAAACGGCGTCGTTGTGGTCAGCGAGCCCTGCGGCGTCGTTCCTGAGCGTTGCACCCCGGTGTTCATATAGGCTTCGTTGTCGTAACAGATATAGATGATGTCCTCACCACGCTCAAGCGCCCCGGAGAGGGCCTGAATACCGATGTCCGAGGTGCCGCCGTCGCCGGCCCATGCGACGACCTGGGTTTCGCGGCCGAGACGTCTCATGGCGGCCTTGACACCGGTGGCGATCGCTGCGGTTGAGGCAAACGTACCGTTCAGAACCGGCATCTGGGTCGCGGCAATCGGGTAGAGTCCCTGCATGACCGTCAGGCAGCTCGGCGGGACCACGAAGATGCAGTCACGGCCCAGGGCTTTGACGCCGACCCGGTAAAGGATGCTGAGGCCGCAGCCGGAGCAAGCGCGATTGCCCGGATGAATAAACTCTTCCTCGGTCAGGTTGAGGACGGTGGTTCTGGCGGTTGTTTTCATAACTGTAATCCAATCCATTGCGGTGCATCAGCCTGTGCCGATGGCGTCTGCAGATCCTGTTCGCAAGCCGTTTTCATCGTTTGATACAGCGACTCAGTCGGGATGGCGCGACCACCCAGGCCGGCAATGAAATTGTGCAGACGCGGTCTTGCCGGGTAGGGGTAAAGGGCCGACTTGATGTCTCCATAAAGAGCCCCCTGATTGCCGTAACTCAGCCCTTTCTCGTAGACCATGACGTGTCTGGCCGACTGCAGCGCCTCGGCAATGATAGCGCTCGGGAAAGGCCGATACATTTGCAGGGCCAGGATGCCGACCTTGAGCCCGTCGTTCTGGCGCAGACGATCCACCACCACGCGGAACTGGTTGGCCATGGAGCCCATAGCGACGATAACGACGTCGGCATCATCGCAGCGGTAGGGATCGATGACCGGATGTCCACCCCGGCCGAACAGCGCCTGGAACTCTTGGTCAATCTCTTCCCAGACTTCTATGGACTTGCCCATTTCTTCGTGCAGATTATGGCGGATGTCCATGTAACCGCCGCGCTTGATGCCGTCCACATCGAGGCGGGCATCCGGCAGCGTCACCGTGTTCAGGCTTTCCGGCCGTTCCGGGGTCAAGGCATGCTTGTACGTGTAAGCGGGGAGGAAGGCGTCGACGTGCTCGGCGTCCGGCGGTTCAAAGGGCATGTAGGTGTGCGAAAGATAGTAGCCGTCGTAATTGACCATAACCGGGATATGCACAAGCTCCGCGAGGCGGAAGGCCTTCAGGGTCATGTCGACGATTTCCTGGTGATCCTTGGCGAAGATCTGAATCCAGCCGGTATCGCGCTGGCTGATGGCATCCTGGTGGTCATTCCACACTGACCAGGGCGCTCCGATGGCACGGTTGACGACACACATGACGATCGGCAGACGTGCGCCGGCGGCCCAGTGCAACTGCTCGCTCATGTACAGCAGGCCGTTGGAGGATGTCGCCGTAAATGCGCGCACGCCGGCACTGGCGGCGCCGATGCATACGGCCATGGCGCTGTGCTCGCTTTCCACGGCGACGTATTCGGCATCCATCTTGCCGGCGGCGATCAGCTCGGAAAGCTTTTCTGTGACCGGTGTCTGTGGGGTGATCGGGTAGGCTGCAATGACTTCGGCACGCGCTAGCTGGACTGCCATGGCCGCGGCGACATTGCCGGATTCGATAATGGGGTTACTCACTGTCAGCTCCTTCGAGAAAATCTGCGTCCGGAACCATGGAAATCGCCTGGACCGGGCACTCCTGGGCACAAATGCCACAGCCTTTGCAATATTCAAGGTCTATCGCCGGTTCGATCTCCTTGCTGACAACATTATCGGGGCAGAGAAGCCAGCAGAGGTGACAGGCGTGCTTGCCGGTTTTAGCCGGGATGCAGCTGCTCATGTCGATGACCGGCCGTTCAACTCGCCAGGAGCCGGTACGGCCGGCATCGCCAGGGCCTGAAGTGCTGGCAGAAGTCAGGACTTTAAATCTCGGATCAGGCATCAGTCGATCCTCCCATGTTATCAAACATCAGCGTTGCGTCATAGACCAGACGTGCCGCCATGGCATTGGCGTCCGGTTTGCGTCCGGCGAACTCTACAGCAATGTTGTCGGCAAGAGCCTCAATGTCGATCAGACCACTGGCGCGCCCAAGAGCACCGATGATGCCGGTGTTGACGATCCCTTTGCGCAATCCGGCCTCGACTCCCAGCCGGGTTACATCGGCAACCGCCGTGCGATAACCCGGGAACAGATGTTTCTCCACCGGGCGCGGCGTATTCAGGATGATCCAACCACCGGGCTTAAGCCCTGCAGTGACATCCACTTCGTGGAGAATCATGTGATCAAGAACAACCACGATATCCGGAGTTGTAATCGGGGACAGGTCGTAAATTTTGCTGTGGGAAATCTTCAAGGATGTGGTTACCGGGGCACCACGGCGTTCCGTACCGAAAGTCGGTGCCATAACGACTCCGCCATAACCTGACCGGAAGGCCGCTTCAGCGACGACCTTTGCCGCAGTAATGGCCCCCTGTCCGCCGCGGCCGTGCCAGCGAATCTGAATAATCTGCTCTGTTGCGCTCTGCATAGGTTGAAACTCTCCGTACAATTTCTCCGAAAACCATATTACCGAGGCGGCACATACAAACCGAGGCCAAAATGCTATGGCTTGGACATTTAAGTCTGGTTGTCTGACAGTTGCTTTTTTCAAGCCGGGCAGGACAACTCGTCTGTAACGCTAAGGATTGTTGAACAAAAACGCGTTGATTCTAACACTTTTAAGCGTCAACTTATATTGTTTTTATCGCTATAATTCAAGAAGATAAAGGTTCAGTGAGCTCAGGTCCGGGGTCGCAGCTGGAGCGATGCGGAGGTTTCAATCTTTTGTGACTTAACCTGGGACAAGCTGCCGTGTTATTTTCTGCTAGGAGTCTGTCGGACTATACGGACCGAAGCGAAAATTTGGATGTTTGAGAACAGATTTTAGCTCGTTTGCAGGTCTATAGCCGTAGCTATAGGGCAAAAAGGAGCTAAAATCTGGGCCGAACAGCCGAATTTGCAGCCGGTTCATGGATAGTCCGACAGACTCCTGAGACTCTGCCGCAATTTGACAGGCACAATTCCCGGGGGCATAGCAATGGACGTCGCACAACTCTCGAAGCTTGTTGATGAATTCAATTACATCCTGGCAAAAATCAGCAAATACCTGAAAAATAATCAGTACGTCTATCTGCGCGCATTCGACAGCTGGAAGGACAGCTACAATAATCTGGCGGCACAGCTCAATGCCGATAAAACCATTACTGTCCCAACCTTCAGGCTGAGCCCCATCGACTATTCCGCAACGGGAAAGTCAATCAGAATGGCGAGCGTGGAAAAGTTCGTCAAGACCATCAATCACCAAGTGGACCGACTGCAAAACAAAATCGAGGAGATGAACAAGGCGGCCGAACAGCAACTCGCCCGGAAACATCCATTGGAGAAATTCTTTCACCATGCGAGCGATGGGACACCGATCGTGCCACCACCGGCGGAGCAACGGATCTTCGTCGCCATTCCACCCGGAGAAGAAGATCTGAAGCTCTTCTGGCATGGGATCCAGCCGGCTCTGGAAACTCACGGGCTCTCCTTCTTCCGGGCGGATCGTTCCCTGCCCGACGATGCCGCGCTCTGCGAACTCTGTCAGGAGCTGCACTCCTGTCGGCTGGCGATCTTCAACCTTTCCGGTCAGGCCCCCAATGTCATGCTGGCTCTTGGTTTGGCCTATGGCATCGGCAAGCCTTTGATCATCCTCCAGTCGCAGAACAATGTGCCCTTAGGCGAGCAGTACAATGACGGCTATCTATACTATTCCGGAGCGGATGACCTCAAGAAGGCTCTCACTGTAATACTTTCCCGGCTGCTGAAAACTGAATAGCGAACCGGTTCTTTCTTGCCTTCTGTGCACAAAAAGCACATTTGCTTATCTCACGGCCAGGTTTTTGTTACACTGGCCCTGCCAACGTGAAGGTCGTGATGCTGCACGGCACAGGAGAGACGACGATGACAGTCAAGCCAGCCAAGTTCTGCAAAGAATCGAGGGCGATCAAAGCCGCGATGGTTCTTCCCCCAGACACCAATCATTACGGCACGATGTTCGGCGGCAAGGTCATGTCTTATATCGATGACATCGCAGCCATTGCTGCGACCCGTCATGCCCGCACTTCGGTGGTCACCGCCTCGACCGACTCGGTTGATTTTCTCCATCCGATCCGCAACGGTCAGTCGGTCTGTCTTGAAGCCTTTGTCACCTGGACGAAGCGCACCTCGGTGGAAGTCTTTGTCAAGGTGGTTTCAGAAGACATGCTGACCGGCGAACGAGCTGTCTGTGCCACCTCGTTTGTCACCTTTGTGGCGATTGATGTCAATGGTGAAAAGCAGATGGTCCCGGCGGTTATACCCGAGACCGAGCTGGAAAAATTTCTTTTTGAGGGTGCGCCGGAGCGGGCGCAGAAGCGACTGGAGAAGCGCGAGGGATCGAAGGCTCTGGCAGCGAGATTCGGCGCGATGAGTCTTTGGCAAATTGAACAAGTCGATGCCGGCTAAATCAGTGAGTAGCAGAGCGTCGTCAAGAGCGCTTTTGTGTTGAAGCAGGAAATTGACGATTCAAGAAAATGGAATGCTCAGCGGTCCCAGTAGAGATAATGGGGTGATTCCGCGAGCAATTCCAGACAGGCGGCCAGTGAGCCGGTAAAATCGATGCGTTCCCAGCGTTTCTCGTTATGGAAGTATTCGATCCACCACAGACCGCTCTCTTCTTCCGGGATCAGGCGGACAAAACATTCATCTCCCTTGGACAGGTGCAGTTCATCGCCCTCCAGGGAGAGGGTGAATCCCGCCAGTGTCTTGTCGGTCTCGATCAGGCGCCTTGCTTCTTCCAAGCTTCGTTTCATGGCCTCTCTCCTCTGTCAGAATCCCTCTCTAGAGAGTATAAAGACCAGATGGCAATGGGCAAGAGGCGGGCTCCTTTAATGCCTGTCTTTTAATTTTACGAACATCATATGTTCCGTTTCCCGTTCTACGCGAAACATTTTCCTCTCATCCGATAACCGGTTCTCCTTCTTCACTCACAGCAACCCGGCTGTTTCCTGTTAAACTTTCAGATCATGGCCAAGCAGCCGGCTCATGGATGGCCCGAACGACTGCAAGCCTTTTCAAAAAAAGAGTTGCTTCATGACAAACTCGATTGTTGTTGGTTTAATCGTCCTCGTATCTCTGGCTCTGTGCGGCTATTTCATGAGCAGGATGCCGAAACACTCCGTTTCTGGAAGGTTGCCAGAGCTGACTGCCTCCGAGTTACTTCTCAAGGACCGTTTGCATGCTCATGTCGACATGCTGGCCGGCAAAATCGGAGAAAGAAATATCTGGCAATACAACAACCTGCAACGAGCGGCCGAATATATAGAAGGGACGTTCAAACAGGCCGGGATAAGCACCCGGCTGCTTTCGTACGAAACTATGGGTAAGCAGGTCTTCAATATTGAGGCCGAGGTTCCCGGTATGGAAGATTCATCCGGGATACTTATCGTGGGCGCTCATTACGATTCACTGATCCACACCTCCGGTGCCAATGACAACGGGTCGGGGATATCAGCCCTGCTTGAACTGGCCCGCCTTGTTAATCACAGCAAGCCGGGCAAAACGGTGCGATTCGTGGCCTTTGTCAATGAGGAACCACCCTTTTTCAAAACCTCTCGAATGGGCAGCCGGGTTTATGCAAAACAGCTTCTGGAAAGTGGGGATCGTCTTGTCGGCATGATCTCGCTGGAGACGATTGGTTACTATACTTCAGAGCCGTTAAGTCAGAAGTTTCCTTTACCTCTGCTACGTTTCTTTTATCCGGATCGTGGTGATTTTCTGGCCTTTGTCGGTAATATCACTTCCGGCAAGATGTTGAAACGTTGTGTCAAAGCTTTTCGACAGCACGGTACTTTCCCATCACAAGGAATCATCGCACCAGGATGGCTGACAGGGGTTGACTGGTCTGATCATTGGTCCTTCTGGAAAATCGGTTGCCCCGCTGTCATGGTCACAGATACTGCGCTCTTCAGATACCCGTATTATCATGACGCCGAAGATACTCCCGACAAAGTCAATTATGACTCATTGGCCAGGGTTGTGGTTGGACTAAGGGCGGTTATAGGGGAACTTGGAAATAACCAGTTGCCATCAGGAAACTCCAGATAACACATGCACAGTTTTCGATCTGGAAACGAGCAATTTTTCGCACGGTCAAGGAAATCAAGGATTTGAGCGGAGGCGTAGTTCTTTACGCCGCACAAACAAATCCGCCGATTGACGCAGAGATTGCGGAAAAGGACCGTTTCCGGACGAAAACTAGTTGCGTCCAGCCATCACGCCACCATCGACATCCCAAACAACTCCAGTGACCCAGGCGGCCTTATCGGATAGAAGGAATTCGATGACATTAGCGACGTCATTGACCCGGCCGACACGACCAATGGGATGAAAGTCATCGAAGTTCTCGGTCAGCGTTTTTTCGATTTGATCTTCGTCAATGAAGGCGCCATATATGGGTGTTACAACCACCGCAGGTGAGACGGCGTTAACACGGATCTTGTAATCCGCCAGCTCCATCGCCAAATGCTGGGTCAGGGAATGCAGTCCGGCTTTTGCCATTGAATAAGCAGAGGACGGGGTTGCCTTGATGGCTTGCTTTCCCCACATTGAACCGATATTTACAATTGATCCGCCATCATTGGCTTTCATGTTTTCTGCGACTGCCTGAGTGATGAAAAAGAAACTTTTGTTGAGTTTCATGTAGGTGTCATAATCTTCCCGGGAATGCTCAAGAAAGGCTGTAGGTTTGAAGGTGCCTGCGGCATTAACCAGGTATTTCAAGTGTCTGGTCTCGTCTCTGATCGTCTTGATGACCTGGTCAACCTCATCCTGGTGGTAGAGGTCGGCGACCAGCAAATCGATCTGACCTGATCCATGCCGGGATAATTCTTCTTTGGCTGTTTCGAGATGCCCGGTATTGCGCGCCAGGAGGATCAGGTCAAGCCCTTGTGCCCGCAAGCGGGCTGCTGTTTCTTTACCCATTCCGCTTGATCCGCCGACGATTAATGCGGTTGAATTCGCTGACTTTGCCATAAACCTGTCCTTTCAAAATAGAGGTGATGTAATGATTGTTATCATTTTATCAAAAATTTGAGTTGACGATCTGATTTAACTCCATATAGATATAAGTCCTACGATCTCTGGTACTTGCCTTTCCGGATTAACGTTCCATACTGATAACAGATCTTATGTCTGCACCATCTTTGGAATTTCTTCTGAGGGAAATGTAATGCAATCGAAAACGCCCCCGATCGATGCTTGCCAGTTGCTGTTTGAAAACAGCATGGATGCTGTCCTTATTACGATTCCCGACGGGAAAATCATCGCAGCGAATCCTGCGGCATGCACAATGTTCGGAATGAGTGAAGCTGAGATATGTGCCGTTGGCAGGGAGGGGCTTACCGATACGACCGATCCGAGATTTATAGCCTTCATGGAGGAGCGTAAGCGGTCCGGGAGATACCGGGGGGAGCTGATTTTTAAGAAAAAGGACGGAAGCACGTTCCCGGCCGAGACGACTTCAGTCCTCCTGGGTGAGAATCAAAGGGCTTTTGTGACCCTTCGTGATATCTCCGTGCAGAAACAGGCTGATGAGACGCTCAGGCAGACAGTCGCCTTGCTGGAAGGAATCACCAATGGAACCGAGGACATAATTGCCGCGCAGGACCCTGATTTCCGTTTTATTTTCTTCAATGAAGCATACCGTTTGGAGTGCAAAAAACTATGGGGTCGGGAACCTGAAATCGGGATGAGCATGATCGCAGTGATGGCCCCGTGGCCAGAGGAGCAGCGCAAGGCCAGAGATCTCTGGAGTCGCGCCCTCAATGGCGAAACGTTCAGCATTACCATGGATTTCGGGCAGCCGGAGCAGGAACGGCAGACATACGATTTTCTTTTCAATCCGATATACGACTCCAGGGGACAAGAGATCGGTGCTGCCCATATCATTCGGAATGTCACCGAGAGGGTCCGAATGCAGCAAGCGGTGCTCGAGAGCAAGAACCGGCTGGAAAGCATGATAAAGGCTGCGCCGGTAGGCATGGTGATATTCGATCGCAACATGCGCTATGTGTATGCCAGCAATCGCTGGCTAAAAGATGCAGGGCTGTCTGATAAGAATGTCATTGGCAAATCACATTACGACTTCTTTCCGAATTTACCGGAACACATAAAGGAGACTCACCGACGTGGACTGGGTGGCGAAAGCCTTAGTGGCGAAGATGAATACGTTGCCCTTGACGGAACTGAGCGCACAGCCCTTTGGGAAATCCATCCGTGGGTTGATTCCGGCAAGCTAACGGGTGGGATCATTTTCTTTGCCGAAGACATCACCGATCGCAAACAGGCGGAGAAACTGCTTCGCGAGAGCGAAGCAACGTACCGCCGCGTTTTTGAACAAGCGGCCCTGGGTATGGGACGGGTCCGTTTTACCGATGCACGCTGGATCGAAGTAAACGACGCTTTTTGCCGCATGCTTGGCTACTCCCACGAGGAGATCTGTGCAATGCCCTGGCCACAGATCACGCATCCGGAGGACCTGGATCTCGATCTCATTCCGTTCCGCCGCATGGCTGCCGGCGAACTGGACAGCTACACGGTGGAGAAACGCTATATTCACAAGTGTGGGCACCATGTCTGGGCGCGACTCTCCCTGTCGATAGTGCGCGATGCCCAGGGTCAGCCTGACTATGAGATAGCAATCATAGAAAATATCAACGAGCGCAAGCGGGTGGAAGAGGAACTCAGGAAAGCCAAAGCCGCCGCCGAAAAGGCCAGCAGCACCAAGAGCGAGTTTTTGGCAAATATGAGCCATGAGATCCGTACGCCTATGAGCGTCATCATGATGGCCATCGAGCATCTGCGACTGATCGACAAAAACCCGGATCACCTCAGGTTGCTGGAGATGGCTGATGAATCATCGCAGCGTTTGCGCACTCTCATCGACGACATCCTTGACTTCTCCAGGATAGAGGCACGACAGGTGAAGCTTGAGGAAGAACCGTTCGATCTGCGGTGGTGCGTTCAAAGTACGGTTGAAATGATGCGTCTTAAAGCACATAAAAAGAATCTTCCCTTAACGTTTACACCTTCTCCTGACTTGCCCCATCTGGTGCTCGGCGACTCTGATCGACTTGGCCAGATTCTCTTCAACCTGCTTGACAATGCTATCAAGTTCACGCCTGAGGGAAGCGTGGAGGTTACCGTCCAGGTCCGGAAAAACCTTTTGGAGTTCTCCGTGAGTGACACCGGTATCGGTGTACCGCAAGACAAAAAGAATATGATTTTCCAGAGTTTCATCCAGGCCGATAGTTCTTTCAGGCGCAAGTTCGGAGGCACCGGGCTAGGTCTGGCCATTTGCGAAGGATTGGTCCAGTTGATGGGCGGAAAAATCGGTGTCAGAAATGGTCAAGAGAAAGGGAGTGTTTTCTATTTTACCCTTCCGCTGAAGCTTGCCGGCGTACAGTCTGCTGACGCTGGCGAAGAAGAGCACACAAGAGAAGTAGAATTGCAGGAAGCACGCATTTTACTCGCCGAGGATGATTCGGTGCTTCGGGACCTGATTTTGGCAACCCTGACTCGTGGTGGGTGGCTTGCGGAATTTGCAGAGAATGGACTTGAGGCTGTTAGCAAATGGCAAGAAGGAGACTTCGACCTGATTATTATGGATTTGCAGATGCCTGAATTGAACGGCCTTGAGGCTACCCGGATAATCAGAGAGAAAGAAAACGGTCATCATGTCTGCATCATCGGGCTTACCGCCCATGTCCGCCGTGAGGTTAAGGAGGATTGTCTTGCTGTTGGGATGGATAAGGTCCTGACCAAGCCGGTGCATATAAAAGAGCTTTTCTCGGCAATTGAAAGTTGCCTCTCAGAGCGGAACCAAGTCCGACAGGCTCCTTGACCGCATTCACGCATCGTTTATGGCTACCGCTGTATCTTGCTCAGCAGCCGAATCCCCTCGTCGAGCCCAGCAAGGGTCAGGGGGAACATCCTGCCGTCCATGAGTTGTCGCACCATGCCGACCGACTGGGTGAAGTTCCACCATCCTTGAGGTGTTGGGTTGAGCCAGATAGCGTCACGGTAGGCATCGAGTAAGCGCTGTCCCCAGACATAACCCGCCTCGTCGTTATAGTGTTCAACACTGCCGCCGACCATGGAAATTTCGTAAGGGCTCATAGCGGCGTCACCGACAAAAATCAGCTTGTAGTCAGGACCGTAGGTGTGAATCACGTCCCATAGGTCGATCCGTTCGGCCCGGTAGCGTTGATTGTCGCGCCAGACGTTCTCGTAAATGAAATTGTGAAAGTAAAAGTATTCCAGAGACTTGAATTCTACCCGGGCGGCGGAGAAGAGCTCTTCGCAGACCTTGATGTGCTCATCCATTGAACCGCCGACATCGAAGAAAAGCAGAACTTTAACCTTGTTGTGCAGTTTGGGCACCATCTTCAGATCAAGGTATCCGGCGTTGTTAGCCGTTGCCCGGATTGTGCCCGGCATATCGAGGACTTCAGGGGCACCTTCTCTTGCGAAATGCCGTAATCGCCGTAAGGCGACCTTGATGTTGCGGGTGCCCAGTTCCACAGAGCCATCGAGGTTTTTGAATTCTCGTCGATCCCAGACCTTCACCGCCCGGCGATGCCGGGAGCCGTCCTGTCCAATGCGTACCCCTTCCGGATTGTAACCGTAGGCACCGAAGGGGGAGCGTCCGCCAGTACCTATCCACTTGCTGCCGCCCTGGTGGCGCTCTTTCTGTTCAGCCAGTCGTTGCTTGAGCGTCTCCATGAGCTTCTCGAAACCACCGAGCGCTTCAATTTGAGACTTTTCCTCTTCAGAGAGCACCAGCTCGGAAAGTTTGCGCAGCCACTCTTCGGGAATCTGTGTCTCAAGCTCCTCGCCGAGTGCAGTCACACCCTCGAAATATTGGGCAAAGACCCGGTCGAACTTATCGAAATTGGTTTCGTCCTTGACCAGGCAGAGGCGCGCCAGATAGTAGAAATCCTCGACGCTTCCCCAGACGACCTGCCGATCCAGAGCCTCGAGCAGACTCAGATACTCGCGAACGGTCACCGGCACCTTGGCCTGTTTCAGTTGCAGAAAAAAATCGACCAGCATGGGTTGATGCCTTAGTAAAATGGTACGAACGTATTATCGAAACAAAGATGAGCCACAAAGTCGCCGATACAGAAAACTTATTATTCGTCCTGAAGCTGTACCCCTTAGTGACAATACAGATTTTGTCTTGGGAGTAGTCCCTGACGTCAGCGCCCGCGCCGCGACATACCCACCAGCCGTTCAAACAACCCCAGGTCCTGCTCGTTCTTCAGCAGGGCACCGTGCAGTGGCGGTATCGACTTGCCGGGCTCTTTGCTGTGCAGGGCTTCGGCTGGGATCTCCTCGGCGACCAGCAGCTTCAACCAGTCAAGCAGTTCTGAGGTGGAGGGCTTCTTCTTCAGCCCGGGCACCTCGCGCATGCCGAAAAATGTTTCCAGAGCGCTTTTGAGCAATGACTGCTTGATTCCCGGATAGTGGACCTCAACGATCTGTACCATGGTCTCGGCATCGGGAAAACGGATATAGTGGAAGAAGCACCGTCGCAAAAAGGCGTCGGGCAACTCCTTCTCGTTATTGCTGGTGATGATAATGACCGGACGATGTCTGGCCTTGATCAACTGCCTGGTTTCGTAGACGTAGAACTCCATGCGGTCGAGTTCCTGTAGCAGGTCGTTCGGAAACTCGATGTCGGCCTTATCGATCTCATCGATCAAAAGCACAGATCGTTGTTCGGATTCGAAGGCTTCCCACAACTTGCCCTTGACGATGTAGTTGCCAATCTCATGAACCCGTTCATCGCCGAGTTGCGAATCGCGCAGACGGGAGACGGCATCATATTCGTACAAACCCTGGTTGGCCTTGGTCGTCGATTTGACATGCCACTGGTAGAGGGGCATATTTAAAGCCCGCGCCACTTCCTCGGCCAGCATGGTTTTGCCAGTGCCCGGTTCACCCTTGATCAGCAACGGCCGGCCCAGAGTGATGGCCGCATTCACAGCCAGGTTCAGATCATTCGTCGCTATATAGGAATCAGTTCCGCTAAATTTCATGGTTGTCACACCCCGTTCAGGTTGTTTTGAAAGCTATTAACTCGCAGTGCGATAGGCTCAGCCTTCATCGGCGAGGATGGCCGTTTTACGATTGCTTCTATCAGTGCGATGCGATTTTCTTCAAGGTTGCGTACCTGGTTTTGCGCCATCAGTTGAAAATCCTCTCCCAGCAACAGATGGATTCCGAGTGGCGGCAAGCCATCTCTGGTGATTTTCGCGCTCATGCGCTGGAACAAGGACATGGCTTTTTCAGTGTTGTCCTGCCAGCTCAAAATTTCAAAGCCGAGCTCCTCAAGCCTTTGCCGTAACTGCTGCGGGCTGATCAGGAAGCTGGTGCCTGATTCGCGAGCCCAGGGGACGGGAAAATGGACCGGGCCGCCCTCTCCGGCGAGGACGTCATAGATGGCCAGTATCCCGCCAGGCTTCAAGACCCGCCACATTTCAGCGTAGAGTCCGGCTTTGTCGGAGATATTCATCGACGTGTGTTGGGTCCAGAGGACATCGAAGAGGCCATCTTCAAAGGGCATATCAAGGGCGTTGCCACGGCGATAGGAAACACGAGAGTCAAGGCTGAGACGCCGAGCCACCATGCTGGCGACCCGGCAGTAATCGTCAGAAAGGTCGATCCCGGTGACCTGGCAACCGAACTCCACAGCAAGACAACGGGAAGCGCCGCCGAGGCCGCTGCCGATATCCAGAACCTGCATCGTTTCATCAAGCTCCAGTTGCCGGGCGAGTTCAAGCGTGGCCTTGCGGCCGCCTATATGAAATTGATCAATGGCAGACAGATCTTCACTTTTGAGTTGGTCCAGGTTTATCCCAGCCTGGTCCAGGGCATTCAGAATCGCGAGCTCAAGATCCTGACGGGCATAGTGATCCTCAACACGGGTTGAAGTCGAGCTCATATACATGATCCTCTGTGGCAGATGACCGGGTCGCATGCAGGAACATAATTGCCCTTCATAAACATCTGGAAGGTAATGCTATGTGTTACCGGATCATCTGAATGTCTCATCATAACTTAATTGCTTTGTGCCATTAGATCCTTACGTATTCAATGGTTGCCAGATTTTCAGAAGTGCTTCAGCCATCTCGGCCGGACTGTCGGCAACGCTCACGCCGCACTCGCGCAAGAACGCTTTCTTGCTGGCAGCGTCGCCTTTGCCGCCGGAGATGATGGCGCCGGCATGGCCCATGCGC
>JACZKE010000001.1 GCA_014860225.1 Desulfuromonadales bacterium | reverse complement strand
TAGGGGTCACACCTGTTCCCATCTCGAACACAGAAGTTAAGCCCTACTGCGCCGATGGTACTGCATGGGCAACTGTGTGGGAGAGTAGGACGCCGCCGAAATTAATTGGAAAAGCCCCGCCTCATTTGAGGTGGGGCTTTTTTCTTGTTCAGAAGTAAATGCTTTTATCATAATAGCCCACAGCTACCAGTTCCCATTTCCACTTCCACTTATTTTTTCAATTCAATCCCGTATGTCTTGATTTTACGATGCAGATTGGAGCGTTCAATCTCGACCGCTTCAGCAGTGCGTGAGACATTCCAATCATTTTCTTCCAATTTTTGAATAAGGAACTCTTTTTCAAACTCTTCCTTGGCAGTGCGGAAGGTGTTTGACGTCAAGCCGGCAAGGTTAAGGTCTTTCGGCGTTGCAAGTTGACTGCTGCTGCCTATGGCTTGTGGGAGTTGACTGCGGGTAATCGTATTGCCTGGAGACATAATGACCAATCGCTCTATCAAATTCTTCAGCTCTCGCACGTTCCCCGGCCAGGGGTAATTCATGATGGCCTGAATCGATTCGTCGTCAAGTCTTTTGGTCTCACGACTTTCTTTGCTGCAAAAGTATTCGAGGAAATGGCTGGCAAGTTGCGGGATGTCTGATTTGCGTTCGCGCAATGGCGGAACGTGAAAAGGAATGACATTCAATCGGTAATAAAGGTCTTTACGAAAATTGCCGATGGCAATTTCTTTTTCAAGGTCTTTGTTGGTCGCGGCAATGACACGTACGTCAACCTCTATGGTTTTGTTACCGCCAACCCTTTCAAATTTGTGTTCCTGCAGGATACGCAGGACCTTGGCCTGAGTCTTCAGGCTCATATCACCGATCTCGTCTAAAAACAGTGTACCCCGGTGAGCTTGATCGAACTTGCCACGGCGTTGTGTGGTTGCACCTGTAAAGGAACCCTTCTCATGGCCAAAGAGCTCCGACTCAATCAGTTCCTCCGGGATTGCCGCGCAGTTGACTTCTACAAAAGGTTTGTCATGTCTTCGTGAGTTGTAATGAATCGACCGGGCGACCAATTCCTTGCCGGTGCCGTTCTCGCCAGTGATGAGAATCCATCCGGAGGTTGGTGCTGCAATCTTGATCTGATGTTTTAACTCTTTGATCGGCTTACTGTTGCCAATCATTTCATGTTCCTTGCTGATCCTTTCTTTGAGTTGACGATTCTCCTCTACAAGTTGACCGACTTTTACCGCATTCTGAATGCACAGCAGAACCTTCTCGATGGACAAAGGTTTCTCGATAAAATCATAAGCACCTAATTTTGTGGCCTTTACCGCGGTCTCAATAGTGCCGTGCCCGCTCATCATGACAACCAGCTGGTCAGGGTAAATGTCACGGATTCTGGCCAGAGTTTCCATCCCGTTCATGCCTGGCATCCATATGTCCAGAAGAATCAGATCCGGTTTTTCTTCACTGATTTTTTCTATTGCGGCGTCGCCACTCTCAACCGACAAGGGTGAGAAGCCTTCGTCCTGCAAGATCCCGGTCAAGCTTTCGCGTATGCTTGGTTCATCATCGACGATCAGAATAGATTGCATGTTTCCTCTGGGGTATAAATATTATCTTATGCTTGGGCAACTTCCGAGGGGATCGGAAGTTCAACTATAAAGTGAGTCCCTTGCGGCACATTGTCACGTACTCGAATATAACCATTATGATCTGAAATAATCGTTGAAACAATAGCAAGACCCAATCCCGTCCCGGATTTCTTGGTTGAAAAATATGGTTCAAAAAGTCTGGGTTTATCATCAGCCGAAATACCGCAACCATTATCGCTGATTTTAAGTATCGCTATTTTCAAGTCTTTTTTGAATAACGTTTCAATGTCTATCCGGCCTCTGCCATTGACGGCTGCGACCGCGTTGTCCAGCAGATTAATAATCACCCGCTTGATCTGCTCACGATCGAGGCTGAATGAGGGCAGAGAGGTGTCAATCCGCAATTGGAAATCGATATCTTTGTGGCCCGCCTGAAAAAGGACCAAAGCCTCATTTAAGACATCATTAAGATTGTTCAGGCTCGGATTACTGGCAGGCATACGCGCAAAACTCGAAAATTCATTTACCAGGTTTTTCAGGTCTTCAACCTGCTTGATGATCATTGCGGTGCATTCATCAAAAACCACATCATCAGCACTGAAGCGGTCGAGATAGCGGCGACGTAGCCTTTGAGCAGATAATTGAATCGGTGTCAGAGGATTCTTGATTTCATGGGCAATTCGCCGCGCGACTTCACGCCACGCTGCCATTCTCTGGGCTTTTAGCAGCTGCGTTAAATCATCGAACACAACAACCGTTCCCACAAATTCGTTGTTTTCATCTTTTAAAGTTGTGACATTGACCAATAATATGACATTGGTATCACCGGTGGGAAGGGTGATCTGTCTACGCATGGAATCTTTGCCGGAATTGATCAGTTCTTTGAGGATCCCCTTGATTACGGGTAGATAATCAGCGCTGATAATGTCACGGAAATTGCGACCGATAACCATGTCATCGGGCTTTATTCCGATTAACTTCTCTGCAGATTTGTTGATAGTGGTGATGTTGCCGCGACTATCGATAGAAATAACTCCAGCAGTAACATTCGCTAAAACGATTTCCATATAGCGTCGTCTTTGTTCAAGTTCGAGGTTGGATGCCTGCAACTCACGATTGGCCCTGCGAATCGCCATTTGCCCAGTGCGCAAGTCAGCTGTCATGGTGTTGAACGCTTCCACCAGAGAGCCGACTTCATCGTTACTGTGACTGTCCAGAGTAACATTCAGGTCGCCGGAGGCTACGCGATTTGTTGCTATGGCCAGATCATGGATTGGCTCGGTAATGCCACGGGCAAGGTAAAAGCCTGCCCAAGTCGAAAGAAAAATTATCACTAGAGCAATTAGAAGCAGAAAAAGAACATAACCTTTCTGGATCTTGCCTTTGAGTAGTTTGGTCGACTTGTAATGTTCAAATGAATTGCTGATCTCTTTCATCTTGTTGACCAGCGAATATGGGACATAATAATTGACGACGACAACACCGACCACATCGTCCGGGTTCCAGTTAGAATGGACCGGAACGATACCTCGAATCAGGTCTGCACGACCTATCGGGCTGATGCGGGTAAAACGATTGCCCTGCAGGGCTTCACGAATACTATCGGAACCGGGGTCGGTAAAATCAGCCATAGGGACCTGAGGGTTTACGGCACGAACAAGTTCTTCGAGGGTTGAAGAAAAGACCTCGACGATGCCCAGATTGTATTCCTTTTGCTTCTTATGTATCAAATTTTCCAGAGCTTTCAGGTTGTCTTCGTTAAGTAGTTTCTCCTCTTTAATCGTCAGGGAAATTTGTTCGGCATAGTAGAGTGCGTTGCTCGCAGAGTTTTTGTAATAGGTTTGTGCGACCTCAAGAGATTCTTCAAGAGATTTTTCTATCTGGCTGTTAAACCAGTTTTCAATGGAGTTTGTAATAAACCCTGCAGAAACAAAGAAAAGCAGCAGGGTGGGAATAAGTGATAAAGCAATAAAGGCAAGAACCAATTTACTGCGAAGTCTTGCTCCCGGGATACCCCGTCGTCGTTCTAGCAAGAGTTTGAAAATGTTCCTCATGACGAGGAAAAGACAAAAGATGATCAACAGGATATTCACGTTGATCAGAGCAAGAACGAGAAGGTTGCCTGTAAGAGGTATTTCTGATGTCAGATCAAACAGTTGTGCCTGGTAGCGCAGTGACAGGACGACCAGTCCGGCAATGAGCACAACGATCAGCCACTCTCGGCGTCGTTTGCGAGATTCAGTACTCGTGACACCCGGTATATCGGTAGACTTTGATTTAGGCATGAGAAAGTTCATTTGTTTTGCAATATTAGGCGTAAAGCAGTCCATATTGCAAGTAGCATCAATGATCAGAAAGCCGATGACTTCAATCGTCTGAAGGCAAAGGGAAAAGAGTAAAATTTGAAGGCAGGGATTTTCTTCTAGCAGCCTGTTGAAGGTTTCTTTTGCGAAATCTCTATAGCTGCAGTAAATGAATGATTAAAATGTCGGGTCAATGAAAAAAGGCAGCCCAAAAGGCTGCCTCGGTACGTCCGGAAGAAATTAAAGCTAAGCCTTGGAAAAAGCCAGGCCGGTAGCAAAGGTCTGCGGTGTCATCTGTAGAGCTTTTTCAAGGTCATCTTCACTGAATTCAAGAATTTGCCAGCTTTCAGGGTTCTCAAGTACTTTCTGAACCAACTGGTGGTTGACGTCGTGCCCGGCTTTGAATGCGCGGACATGACCGAGAATCGGATAACCGATCAAACTTAAATCACCAATTGCGTCCAGAATTTTGTGGCGAACAAACTCATCCTGGAAGCGCAGACCTTCAGGATTCAGGATTCGCTCATCATCAACGACGATGGCATTTTCCAGCGAACCGCCACGGGCTAGACCAGCGGCCTTCAGCTTTTCTACATCACGCAGAAAACCAAAGGTACGTGCTGGCGCGAGGTCACGGCGGAATCCTGTCGAAGTAACCTTGACAGAACGCTGCTGCAATGCGATGCACGGATGTTGAAATGCGATATCAAAGGTTATGCGAAAAAACCGTGACGGGATAATGCTGATGCGTTTTTCGCCGTCGATAACTGACACCGGCTGGCGAATCGCCAGAAACTTGCGGCTCTGCGGGAGTCGGTGCTGGCCAGCCTCTTCAATAATCGAAGCAAAAGGTGCTGCACTACCGTCCATAATGGGCACTTCTGGTCCATCGATGTCGATGTGCAAGTTATCAACACCATAGGCAGAAAGTGCGGCCAGAAGGTGCTCAACCGTTGAAATGCGTACATCGCCTTTACCAAGAACTGTTGCCATGCGGGTATCAACGACGTTGGCTGAGATTGCCTCTATCGTGACTGTATGGTCATTGAATTTACGGTGAAAGACAATACCAACGCCAGCTTCTGCGGGCCGCAGCGTCATGTTGATGCGCTGCCCTGTATGTAGGCCGATGCCGGAAATCGCTGTTGAACGGGCAATAGTTGTTTGGCAAATCATAGTCATTACACTTTAATCCTTAGGATGAGACAAAGTCAATCATAGGATTGATGCAATTTGCTTGCCAATGTGATTTGTGATTTAAGTCGCTGAAATCGTTTGAAATGGCGGGTGTTAATCGAGAATGCCTGTGACCAGGCCGTCTCATTGTTGCAACGGCTGTGGTGTATATACCACACCTACTAAAGCCGTCCTGAGCGCAAGATGCCCACTGCCAGCCATAGGCCGAGCAGGGCAGCAATCAAATACCCCAATAAACCCAGCAGTGGAAAGCCTAAAATCATAGGGCCCTTGTCAATCTGCATGACCAGCGAAGAACCGACAATAAGAGAACCGATAACAACTGCAAACGATACCCGGTTGCTGGAGCGGTCCAGGTCGGTAACCAGCTTTTCAAGGCCGCGATGCTCGAGGTCGATTTTAAACTGGTTGCGATTGAGGCGGTTAAGAAATACTTTTACGTCATGAGGAAGACTTTTCACCAAAGCTGCATATGATTGTGCGATGTGGCCTGCCTGCGCGCTTATGCTCTTGGGACTGAAACGCTCGATAACCAGTTTTTTAATGTAGGGCCGCATGTGGGAAATCATGTTGAAATCGGGATCTAATTGGCGGCCAACCCCTTCCATAACGACCAGGGCCCTGGCCAGCAACATATAGTCTGGAGGGAAGTGGATGCGATAATGTGTCAGTATTTCAATAAACTCTGAGAGGAGCTTGCCGACCTTGATGTCCTGTAAAACGATATCGTAGTAGTCTTCAATAAAGTCATGCAGGTCACGTCTCAGATTTCTCAAGTCGGAGTCGTCTATCAAGTCTCCCGAGTACAGTAATTGAGAGATAATGCGCTCCACGTCTTTGCTCAGTAACGCTTGCAGGAGATCGATCAATTGATCCTTGAGATCCCGGCCGAGGCGGCCAACCATGCCATAATCGAGCATGCAGATGATCTGGCCGGGAAGGATGAAAACGTTTCCGGGGTGAGGGTCTGCGTGAAACAGGCCGTAGTCAAGAACCTGCTTGAGGAAGGCGTCAGCGCCCCGACGGGCAATCTCCTTGAGATCATAGCCTTGCGCCCTGAGTTCTTCCACGTCCGAGATTTTGATGCCCGGAACATACTCCATAGTCAGGACGAGTTCTCCTGAATAATCCCAGAAAATTTTTGGAGTATAAACGGTTTTGCTGTCGGCAAAATTAACAGCAAATCGATCGATTGTGCGTCCTTCACGGGTAAAGTTCATTTCCCGCATGATGTTGCGGCGGAACTCCTTGACCAGACCGATTGGATTGTAAAGAGCGACCGCGGGCACATGTTGTTCAATCAGATAAGCCAGTCCCATCATGACATCGATGTCGGTTTCAACAATTTTAGCAATTGCCGGACGTCGAACCTTAAGAACAACCTCTTCTCCGCTCTTCAATTTGCCGCGATGGACCTGAGCAATACTTGCGGCCGCGAGGGGCTCTTTGGAAAACTCGGCAAATAGCTCTTCGGCAGGATGGCCCAACTCTCGCAGGATTTGAGCGTTGACTTCATCGATTGAAACAGCCGGAACCTTGTCCTGCAGTTTGCTGAACTCCTGAATGTAATCTTTGCTTAGAACATCGGGACGCGTCGAGAGCAACTGACCAAGCTTGATAAAGGTCGGCCCAAGCTCCTCCATAACCAGTCGCAGCCGTTGTGGTTGGCTGAGTCGCTCCAGTTCTTTAGGTATCTTGTCGAGTGTGACGATCCGTTTGCCGAGTTCAAGATAATAATCGATATTAAGCTGCTCAACAAAATGACCGAAACCGTACTTGATCAGAACGCCGAGAATGGTTCTGTAGCGGCGGATTGTCCTGATATTACGGTTGACGCGGAAGATTGGCAGCATAATATGTCCAGATCACTTCATGGAAAGTCTAATTTTGTGCCCTCCGGAAATACGGACCGGCGCGATGCTTTTTGCTATCCGGGAATATGGAGTTTTTCGTGAGATCAGGAAAATCAGGCTCTTGTGCGAAGGCGTACATGGGTACGTCGCACAAGTACGTGTGCCGATTGACGCAGATCTCGCGGAAAAGAACCGTTTCCAGATGAAATCTACTGTAACTTCTTTTCCAGCTGGGCGACCTTCTTCTTCAGCTTGTCAAACTCCGCAACGGTAACCACTCCCATGCGTTCGCAGGCTTTTTTAACTTCCTCGCGGGCCTGTTCCTGCAACTTCTCCTGATTCTTTGCGGCAGCATCCTGCATCTTTTTTAAAAAAGCTTTGCCCTCTTCTTCACTGATGTTCAGCTGCTCGCGTAACTCCTGCAGCAGTTCTTCGGCTTTTTTTTGCGTGAGGGTCATCGCGCCAACCGCAGTCAATAAAGTTTTTTCGAAAAGCTCGATCATGATTGCCTCCTGATTAATGGTTGTTCTGGTTGAAATGAAATAATCATATCAGTATGTTAGCAGAGTGGCAGGGCCTTTCAAGTCACGTTCAGCATATATCTGATTTGAGGCAGCGCGGCTCGCGTCGCAGCTTCGCCTGCGGCAATCACTTCCTTTGCTCGATGAAATTCGAGCAATGTGACTCCCTCGAGGAGCGGTCTGATAATTAGGTCATGAGGATTTTGGCGTAACTGGAGTTCGTTGATAACATTCTCCATGATTGCAACGCTCTGGGCACAGACACGAAAGATATTCGGAATCTTCGGGGTATCTAACATACCGTCAAGCGATTCCTCTGTTTCATGGCCGAGAGCAGAGCGAAACGCCTGCTCAATTCTGCGGGTGCTGAAAAAATCACGCCATCGGTTGATGGTTCTGGATCCTCCATGCATGGTTGGCATGAAGGTCTCCGGGGTTTGTTTGACCACTGCAGGTATAGTGCAGATCCCGATTATCTTCTCTGCGCCGAGACTGCGGGCAACGTCAGCCGGGATCGGGTTGCAAAGACCACCATCGACCAGGAAGCGCTGACCGAAGCGAACCGGTGAGAAAATACCAGGGAAAGCCAAACTTGCATGCAATGCCTCAAGCAGGTCTCCCTGTTTAATGATAATGGCTTCGCCGGTGTTGATATCGGTTGCGGTAACTGCCAATGGCAGTTGCAGGTCTTTGAAGTCTCTTACCGGCAGTAACTCGGCCATGAATGCGACAAGCTTTTTACCGTCAGACAGGCCCGATGTCGGCATTACCGGGGCGAGTAGTCTTGCCATGCTGAACCAGTCGATTTCCAGCGCAACCCGCTCCATTTGTGTCACCGGAACTCCGGCGGCATACATGGCGCCGATAAATGCACCCATCGAGGTTCCTGTGACTATATCGATCTGGATATCAGCTTCTTCGAGAACTTTGAGTACGCCGATGTGGGCTAGCCCCCTGGCCGCTCCGCTTCCTAGTGCAACCCCCAACTTGGGTCTGGATGAAGTGGTATGCATGTGACATCCTGAAACCAGGTCTATAAAGTGTTCAACGTCTGAATAACCAGAAAAGCAACGAGAGCAGCAGGGAAATCAGCAGGCAGGTTCCAAGGGGGAAAAAGAAGGTGAAATTCTCCCGCTCGATGCGAATGTCACCCGGCAGTCTGCCAAGAAAACCGAATTTTACACCAAAGGTCATGAGCAGGCCGATACCGACCAGCAGCAAGCCCAAAACAATCAATACCTTGCCGAGGTCGTTGTACATTAATTGTTGTTACCGGGGTGATACCGGTCTTTTTCTGAGTAGATGCAGCCACAATATTGCTGCCGGTAGAGGCCCATTGCCTTGGAGGCCTTTATCCCTTCTTGCCATCCGGTCCGATAATCTTCATAGAGAAACTCTATGCCGTAATGTTGTTCCAGTTCCTCCCCCATCTTTTGAATCAGTTCATGATTCTGGTAGCGAGAGTAGAGCAGGCTGGTAGTGAAGGCATCGTATCCGGAATTTACCGCATATTCGGCGGCCTGTTTGAGGCGCGACTGGTAGCAATAGGTGCAACGGTTTGCTGGCTCCATGGCAACCTGCGCTAAAAAATCCTCAAGCAGATACTCATCTTTGTAGACGACCTGGAGATCGCTGGCCGCAGCGTAATCCTCCACAGTTTTTAAACGACGCCGATATTCCTGGTAAGGGTGGATGTTGTGGTTGAAAAAATAACCAACAACCGTATGACCGGACTCGCGCAAGACACGTGCCGGGTAAATGGCACAATTAGCACAACAGATATGTAGCAGAACGTTCATAAGAAAACCCTTTTCAGTCAGTAATTTTTACATATTAATATGCTTTGTATGAAAAGGCCAGAGAACTGAGCCATTACATGTCGGGTAGAGGGAGCGCTACGAGCAGGTTAAAGGTCGGTTCGATTCAAGGCGCGTTTTCTGGAGGCAGGCCGTATTGTTGCCAGATTCTTCTGGCCAATCTGACAGCCGCCTGGCGGTGTGGCTCAACGCGGCGGCATTCACTGACCAGGTTATCCCAGAGGCGCTTTAAATCGGATCGATAATGCAGAACCAGATCTTCCAGGATACTCTCATCTTCTGGCAGGGAGACTTTTGCTTCACCCCCATAGGAGGCAAGGAGAAGTGCCTCGGCGACGATTTTGCCTGAAACCTCAATAATATGGTCCTGGCCGGGGGTTCGCAATGATATCCGTCCAAAAAATTCTTCTGCGATCTCAAGAGGGCCACAGAGATCGTAATGAATGAGTGCCGGGCGGTAAATATGCATCAGGTAGTGTTCTGGAAAGCGAGGTACGCCGTCCTGAAAGACTTTAACTGCAATCTCCTCAGTGGGCACACTGCTTCTCCTGCGGGCCTTGGGGGCATCAGTGATGACGTGAACAGAGCCTTCCGGCAGGGTCGGAACGGATCCGAAGATGCTGGTGAACTCCCGCTCCAGTACGTCTTGCTCCGGGATAGCCAGTGTGTCGGGAGAGCCGATTACGCTCAAGTCTGAAAGTATGTTTTCGTTCGGCACAGGTACGCCGAAGTTTGCAACGGCATCTGATGCCATATTGAAATCCGGCAAGGCGGATTGGTCGCTGCACAACCCCCAGAGGTATTTACCGAGGCGTGTCTGCAGAAAAAGGAATAGGCCCCACGACTGTGCCTTCGGTTCGTCCGTACAATGGTTGGCGATTCCGGTCATCTCCTGATTGCGAATAAGTTCGATTGTCTGCTGAGTAGCCTTCAGCCAAACCTGCGTTGTCCCTGGCTTATGCATGGCCAAGAGGTTGGCAGGAATGTCGATGCTCAGGTTGCTCCGGTGTATCCGGACTGACGTTACTCCCCGTACTGCCGGAACAAAGCGCAGTGCCTGGATACCTGATGCACTCTCGGCTATATCAGTAAGATGATAGCGCTCTGCAAGAATAGCCCAGAGATTCAGGATACCCGGAGCGCGATGCCAACCGTGTGGCAAGATCAAAGACAGTTCTTCGGATATCAGACCGGCGAGATAAAGGGCATCCCATAACCAGGCAGGAGCGTTGCCTGGCAGGTCGAAGCGTCGACTCGGCCAGACCTGGCGCAAGAAGATCAGGCGGTCGCTACGCTCTTTGCGGTTCAGTGGTTGCGTCTCGTGCAGGATCGCAATGCCACTGGTAAAATGTTGATCCATATCCAAAGCCTGCAAGTCTTCTGCATAGGCGCTGTCTCCAAAACGCCTTCCCAGGATTGTTCTGAAAGCCCACCCGGCGAGGTATGCCCGTGGCGCGATCAAAGCGCAGTTGACTAGCGACATGGGTGGTTGGCAGTTAACCCAGAATTCCAGCTCGCCTGTGTCCCATGGTAGAAGAGGGGTCTTCAGTTCGAAACGATGAGCGGACTCATTCAGCAAAAGGCAGACCAGCTCCTCGGCACTTTCATCATTTCGCGGCCAGCCGAGCTGCCTGAGCCTGCTGGCAAGATGATGCAGGCGGACAGCATCTTCTTCCGGCAGGGGAGGCTCGCTGTCCTGGAGATCAAACCACGAAAGCTGTCCAGTGGTCAGATCGGTCAAGGCATAGTGAATAGCAAGCTCAAGCCGCTCCGGTTGAAGCCCGGGAGGCAGGCGGCCTTTCCAGAGCAGGAAGAGTATGCGCCACAAACTCATCCAGGCTTTTTCCCGGGGAGCATGTTCAACCCACTTGTCAGCGGCTGTCTCTCCTGCTGACATACGGGCACTTATCGTCAATCCCGGTGTCAGCTCCTGGAGGTTGCGCAGGCAGAGATTTACAAAATAATGGACCGTATAGTCTGCTGTAGAGGGTGCGCTGGTGACTGTAATGACTTTCAACCGTCCGAGGAGATTGTCAAGGCTGCGTTGAAAGTCCTCGGGGGTAACCTTGTTTGCCGGTGGAAGGGGAAATGAATGGAGCAGGCTTGACTGGCTTGAGACGACAAGCCAGATCGATACCTCGCGTGCTGCCCAGATAGTGAAGTGGCCAAGACCCAGGGCTTTGCACAGGGAAACTCCTTCGGCGAGGACCCTGTCTTCGACGATGTCCGGCAGGAGTATGATGCTTCCAGCTAACTGGCTGTCACGATTTATCCAGAGGACCAGATCCGGAGTCAGCATCCCGCGGTCGGTCAGGGTCGCAGGACAAAGTTCCAGGCGTTGAAAGGGTAGACGCTGTGAGCTGAGACGAGTTTCAATCCACGTGGCCAATTGCTGGCGAAACTGATGCAGAAGGGTAGTGTCCATAAATTTTAGTGTGATTTCCTATCCGCCCGGAGACTCCGGACGGATAGGAAATCGGGTGTTGTTGCAATGGAAAGGGCCGTCACCATGACGGCCCTTGGGGTGTCAGCAGGGCTAGTTGCATGAATCACCCCCCACAAACTCAAGCTATCACAAGATTTATACAGGAGACAAAGTAATTTCAATTTATTCTGTACCAGGTAGTTCACTTAAAAAGAGACCCTGGCTGAAAAGCTGTTCCTGGCGAACGTCCCAGATGTGTGTAGGCAAGATGAGTTGCAACCCGACCACGGGGAGTTCGATTGATAAAGCCCTGTTGAAGCAGGAAGGGCTCAATGACATCCTCTATCGTGTCTTTTTCTTCGCCGATTGCCGCTGCCAAAGTGTCGAGACCGACCGGCCCGCCACTGAATTTATCTATAATGGTTTCCAGCAGCAGCCTGTCCATCTGGTCAAACCCCTGTTGGTCAACTTCAAGGCGAACCAGGGCTTGATCAGCCATCCCTCGGGATATGGAACCGTCCCCGTCGATTTCAGCAAAATCTCTGACCCTGCGCAACAGGCGATTCGCTATGCGTGGCGTGCCGCGACTGCGTCTGGCAATCTCACCGGCACCGGCGGCATCGATGGAAACGCCTAGTATCCCTGCGCTGCGCGTGGTGATCGTCGTCAACTGCTCATGGGTATAAAACTCCAATCGGTTCAAAATGCCGAAACGGTCCCGTAATGGCGAAGAGAGCAATCCTGCGCGAGTTGTCGCACCGACCAGAGTGAAGCGAGGGATATCGAGCTTGATAGTGCGTGCCGAGGGTCCCTGGCCAATCATGATATCGAGTTGATAATCCTCCATCGCCGGATAAAGGATTTCCTCGACGACCGGAGAGAGACGATGTATTTCGTCGATAAAAAGGACGTCCCCCGGTTCCAGATTGGTCAAGACAGCGGCCAGATCACCCGGTTTTTCTATGACTGGCCCGGATGTACTCTTGATGTTAACACCCATTTCTGCCGCAATAATATGCGCCAGAGTGGTTTTGCCGAGCCCGGGTGGGCCGTAGAAAAGAACATGATCAAGTGATTCTCCACGAGCGCGGGCAGCGCCAATGAACACCTTGAGATTTTCCTTGACCTTGCTCTGTCCGATGTATTCCGTAAGGACTCTCGGGCGCAGCGACAGGTCAAGGGAGCCGTCGTCACCGGTATGCTCAGCTGAAATCAAGCGGTCTTCCATAGGGGGTAAACTGAAAATCAACGGATCAGGACTTTCAGTGCTCCTTTAAGGGTTTCTTCCATTGTCAGCCCCGGAGTCAGTTCCATGCTTTCCAGAACCTTCCGGGCCAGATTTTCTTTATAACCGAGATTGACCAGTGCAGAGATAACATCATCACTCAGGATGCTATTCATTGTACCGGCTGCGTTTATTGTCTCAGGCGATACCGGGAACCCGCCGGCCGCGCCGACTTTGTCTTTAAGCTCAAGCACCAGACGCTCGGCTGTCTTTTTGCCGATGCCAGGCAACCCCGAGAGGCGTTTGATGTCGCCTGCAGCAATTGCCCTTTTAAGGTCTCCCGCCGGGATGTGAGAGAGGATATTGACGGCCAGCTTTGGTCCAACTCCGGAAATACCGATCAGGATGACAAACAGATTTTTTTCTTCAAGGGTCAGAAAACCGTAGAGAAGGAGGGCATCTTCCCTGACATGTGTATGCGTAAAGAGGCTGACTTCGCCGGTCTCCGGGAGTGAATAGAAGGTTGACAATGGAATGGACAGCCTATAACCGACGCCACCGACATCAATGATCACGTGGTCGGTCGATTTGTAAGCCATGGTGCCGCGAACCAGAGCGATCATCAGGGTGTGCTCTCCTCAATAATGGACAGGGCTTTGCTTGTGATTGCGCCTTTATTCGTATATTAACGTCGCATGGAGCTGCTGACAGCCAATCTCAAGGTGCGGCTGTTGGCATGGCAAATAGCTACTGCCAAGGCATCGGCAGCATCCTCCTGGGCAACTTCCGGAAGCGTTAATAGTATTTTGACCATTTGCTGGACTTGCTGCTTGCTGGCATGTCCATAACCGACCACAGCGCTCTTCACTTGCAGGGCCGAATATTCGTGGACCTCCAAACCAAGGTTTACGGCGGAAAGAACAGCTGTACCGCGGGCATGGCCAAGCGTTAATGCCGCTCGCGGGTTCTTTGCCATAAAAACTTGTTCAACGGCAACAGCTTCAGGCGTGTATTCTTTAAGAATCGATGTCAGGCCGTCATAAATGGCTTTCAGCCTGAGTGGCAAGACTTCGCTGCTGCGGGTTTTGATAATGCCATTATCAACATGACGTATGCGATTACCATCAACATCAATAATGCCGTAGCCGGTAATTCCGGTGCCCGGGTCGATACCAAGGATTCTCATGAGCTCGAAGTACAAACCGTAAGGCGTGAAATACGATAAAGCCAGTTCCTGCTTTGCATCCCGCGCATCCCGGCTTTACATGATTTTGTCCAACTCATCATCGCTGATGTCGAAGTTGGCGTAAACGTTTTGCACGTCATCGTTATCCTCCAGGGCAACCATCAATTTCAGCATGGTTTCCGCGGGCTTGCCTGCGAGTTGCACCTGAATCTGCGGCATCATGCATGTCTCGGCTGTTTCCCATTGTAGCCCGGCCACCGCCATGGCATCCCGAACCTCGATGAAATCCGCAGGTTCAGTGATTACTTCGTAGACATCACCCTCGTCTTTCACGTCTTCAGCCCCAGCTTCAAGAGCGATTTCGAAGATCTGGTCGAAATCATTTTCTGCTGAAAAGGAGATCAGTCCCTTGCGATCAAAGAGAAATGCAACTGAGCCGCTGACGCCAAGGTTGCCGCCATATTTACTGAAGCAGTGACGTACATCAGCCACGGTACGGGTGCGGTTGTCGGTAAGGAATTCGACAATCAATGCGACACCACCGGGACCATATCCTTCGAAGAGGCCTTCTTCGTAATTGACACCATCCAGATCGCCGGTGCCTTTCTTGATAGCCCGATCCACATTGTCTTTCGGCATGTTGGCCTGCTTGGCCTTGTCGATTGCAGTTCGTAACCGTGGGTTGAGATCCGGGTCACCGCCGCCGATGCGCGCAGCAACCGTAAGCTCTTTGATGATTTTTGTGAAAATCTTACCGCGTTTGGCATCCTGAGCGCCTTTGCGATGTTTAATGTTGGCCCATTTACTGTGTCCGGCCATGTCCTCACTCCTTAACAATAGTGTCATGTAAAATGCGGGTTATTCTAGCATAGTTTCTGTCCGGAAACCGCCCTTTTCCGCAACCTCTGCGTCAATCCGAGTATTTGGTTGTGCGGCGTAAAGCGCTACGCTTTCGCTCATACCGTTGATTATTTTTGACCTTGTGAAAAAAATATGATTTTCAGATCAGAAACCCGGCGATCTTCTATCCGGAGTTCCCGGATGGAAGATAGCATAGAGGTTTGCCGGGGAACAAGCCTGAGAAGTCATGACGTGTGTCTGATTAACAAGAGACAGTCAAGTCTGATAGACTTCTGAACAAAAAGAGAAGCCGACTGTGTCAGGTCGGCTTCCGGGGAGAACTGGTTTGTAGTGGTTAATGGCTTTAATGCTCTAAGGGATTTGTGCGATATTCGACAACTCCGATGTTGTTCTGCACATTACTGATGCCCTCAATCGAACGGGCATGAACTTCTGCTGCTTTCTTCTCTGCTCGCGAATGAACCTGTCCAGCTAGAGTTACCACGCCATTTTCAACTGTTATCTCAAGCAGGTAAGCGTCGATGTCGGTAGCCGAAAGAATTGCAATTTCTACGCGTTTCCTCAGGATCAGATCGGAAAGGATTCTCTTGCTGTTGGCTTTTACGCTTACAAGGTTTTCGTCCTTGACGCTGTTGCAGATGATCTGGACAGCGGTATCAACGGAAAGCCGCTGGGTATTGATGGTCAGGTCATAATGGACGCTGTTTTCCCAGTTCCGATCGAAGTAATACAAGATGAAACCGGCTCTCTGCTGGTCACTCTTGCGTACCAGGTAACGGGCGCG
This sequence comes from Desulfuromonadales bacterium, assembly GCA_014860225.1. Lineage (GTDB taxonomy): Bacteria > Desulfobacterota > Desulfuromonadia > Desulfuromonadales > BM103 > M0040. The sequence continues at coordinate 79,585 of JACZKE010000001.1, read as the reverse complement.
GTCCGGGTCGAGCCACTCGCGTTCCGCCCAGCGTTCGACACGATCCTCGAATGGTGCGATAATTCTGGTTCGCAGAACACTGTTGACGTCTTTGAGCAGATCCTGCCCACCGCGTCCATAAATGACCACATTACCTTTAAGAGCAGCTTCGAGAATGATCAACTCAATCAGGTGGAGATCCAGAGATTGTTTCGAGTCGAGAGTGTCAACAAAGTGTGGGGGCTTTTCATCGGCCTGCTCCACGGCTTCAGCAGACAGGCCGTAAGCTTCAGCCGCCGCCATAATTGCCTCGCCGTCAATCAACCGGTACCCCAACTCCTCGGCTACCTTGTGGGCAATCGGAATTCCGCCACTGCCCATTTCCCTGGAAATCGTGATTATCGCCATGTATTAACCTCACTTTATGCATTGAAAGCTGGAGCAATACTATCAACTTGTCATGAGCCTGACAAGTCCAAAGCCATTTGTTGCTCAGTGCCGATGTTTGAGACAGCCAAACGAAAATATCGTCGGGCTGGCTTTTCGCGATGCCATCAGTATTTGGGTTTAAAGTCGAAACTGTGTCGGGTCTCGACAAAGCGGATGGTGCGGGTTTTGGAGCGCATGACGATGGAGTGGGTTTCTGCGCCGCCGGAGAAATAGCGGACGCCACGCAACAAATCACCGCTGGTTACACCGGTTGCCGCGAAGACAACGTCACCGTTAGCCATTTCATCACATTGATAGACTTTATCAAAATCGTTGATGCCCATGTCTTTTGCCCGACTGCGTTCCTCCTCATTCATAAAGACCAAACGCCCCTGCATGTCACCGCCCATGCACTTCAATGCTGCGGCAGCCAGGACACCTTCAGGTGCACCACCGATGCCGAGCAGCATATCAACGCCACTGTTTTCCACTGCAGCAGCTATCGCTGGAGCGACATCGCCGTCGGTGATCAGGTGAATACGGGCTCCCGCCTTGCGAATTTCGTCCACGACTTTGTCGTGACGCGGGCGATCGAGGATAACGACAGTCAGGTCCTCAATGTAACAACTCTTGGCATCGGCTACCCGCTGCAGGTTTACAGTTGCTGACATGTTGATGTCAATAACCCCCCGGGCTGTCGGGCCGACCGCGATCTTTTCCATATACATGTCCGGGGCATGTAAAAAGCCCCCACGCGGTGCCAGGGCAATGGTTGCGATCGAGCCATTCAGACCTTTGGAACAAATGTTTGTGCCTTCGAGCGGGTCAACTGCGATATCAACATCCTGGCCGCTGCCGCGGCCCAGTTTCTCGCCGATATAAAGCATGGGCGCTTCATCCATCTCGCCCTCACCGATCACCACGGTCCCGGAAATTTCCATTGATTCAAGTGCCTGACGCATTGCCTGCGTGGCTGCATCATCTGCAGAATTTTTGTCGCCTTTGCCGACCCAGCGACCACAGGCAAGGGCTGCGGCTTCAGTGACTCTGACCAACTCAAGTGCAAGATTGCGGTCCATCTCAACCCTCCTGGGGGAAACCCGTATGACAACGGCCGCTATGATTACATTTTTCATGGGCAAAGACAAATCTTTTTGGGGTGGAATAATATTGTCTTTTGCATATAATCGGCTGATGATTAGAATCGCCTACATGAGTTTGTCTCGAGCCCGCTGATAACACTGTCAAGGCTCTATACAAGACCTGAATCAGTGAAGTGTGAGACGCAACCTCATCCCTCACTCTTCTCCCTGTGAAATCAGCAGTAATGTCTTAATCCGATTGAGTAAGCCAATCATCACGGAGTCAGGTAAGAAATATATGCCCACAAGAGGTGTGTTATGAAACGTCAATTCCTTTGCTGCTTTTTTTTGCTGGTGGTTGTACTGCCGGTTTATGCTGATGCTGCTATTGCCCGCAACTTGACGCCCCAGGAGGCTTTTAGCCTGGTCGGCCAACGCAGCGATCTTTATGTGCTTGATGTGCGTACTCCCAGAGAGTACCAGCAAACCCGACTCGAAGACGCCCGTTTGATTCCCATTGATCAGTTTGTAAAGCGGCTGGGCGAAGTGCCGAAAAAACGGCCAGTCCTCGTCTATTGTGCTGTTGGTTCACGCAGTGCCCAGGTGGTTAATTACCTGGCGCGACAAGGATACTCCGAGATCTATAATCTCTATGGTGGGATCTATTCGTGGGAACAATCTGGTTACCCGGTCTTAAAGGGTAAGGAGTGAGGTTGTTCAAGGGAATATGGAAAGATCACACCGTATCCGTGGCGACTATGCTCCTTGCCGAAAAGCAAAGTCAGCACAATAGCCAGAGCCAGCAGGATGCCAAGGATAATCAGGAAGAGATCAAATCGCATGTGCTGCCTTTCTGAAATTTTTTCCTGCTTGAAAGCATAACAGATATGAAGCGTCCTTTCCTCTGGGCTCATCGCGGAGCCTCCTGTTGCGCCCCGGAAAATACTATGGCTGCATTTGCTGTTGCCGTCGAGAGCGGTGGTGATGGTCTTGAGCTGGACATCCATTTGTCTCGCGACGGGATTCCGGTTGTCATTCACGATGAGACTCTGCAAAGAACCACTGATGGCCATGGTCCGGTTGCCGGGATGACGTGGCAGCAACTGCAGCGGCTTGATGCCGGTAGCTGGTTTGCCAGCGAGTTTGCCGGCGAATCGATTCCTTGCCTGGAAGAGGTTCTGAATACCTTTGGCGGGCGGTTGCGCCTTAATCTGGAGCTCAAAGAGTTCCGTGCCGGGATGGCCGTGCTCGAGATGCTTAAACAGTACCCCTCTGCGGAGGTTGTCGTCTCTTCGTTCAATTATGATCTGCTGCGTCGTTTGCGTTCCGCTGATGGTCATCTCCCTCTGGCAGTACTTTTCGACTCCGGCAGCTGGCGGTATGCAGTCAAGACCGCCAGAGACTTGTCGACCTGCGCTTTCCATCCAGCGGTAAATCTGGTGACTCGTCCAATGATCGCCGCCTGTACGCTTGCAGGTCTGCCCGTGTTCGTCTGGACCGTTGATCGTGCGTGTGCTGCCAGAAGTCTGGCCCGAGCCGGTGTCTCAGGGCTCTTTACCAATGATCCTGCAACGCTCAGCTCCGTCTTTCAATCCCCGGAGTTCTCAACGTGATCAAGTCTTAAACACCATGGACGGTCAGACTGAACTGCCCGCTCAATTTCTGAGGTGACTGATATTATGACACGACAGGTTCCCCCGCAAAACAACACTTCACCGCTGGCAGCATTGCTGCACCAGCAGGCTCAAGCAGCCGACGGAATAAACTTTGCAGATTTCATGGCGCAGACACTTTATCATCCGCAGTACGGTTATTACATGGCGGCACGTGACCGGATTGGCAAATCAGGGGATTTTTTCACCTCAAGCAGTGTCAACGCGCTCTTCGGTCGCCTGGTGGCACGTCAGCTGGTGCAGATGGCAGAATTGCTCTCTGCCGAAATCTTTCAGATCGTAGAACAGGGCGCCGGTGAAGGGCATCTTGCCCTGGATATTCTTGATACTTTGGCAAAGGAAGCGCCGGAGCTCTATGCCCGTTTAACCTACACGCTGGTCGAGGTCAGTCATGATAACCGTCTTCGCCAGGCCAAAAATCTTGACGTTCACAGCGACAAAATTGCATGGAGTTGTGAAGATGACTGGTCGATAACGTCTGGTTGCTTTCTCTCGAACGAACTTGTTGACGCCTTCCCTGTGCATATCGTCGAGAAACATGCCGGTGTGCTTCATGAAGTTTTCGTAACCAGCCGGGAGGATGTTTTTATTGAAGAGCTGCGGGTCGCGACAGATCCGCGTCTCTCTGCATACTTCGCCTGGCTGGGTTGCGGTCCCCTTGAAGGGAATCGCGCCGAAGTTAACCTGGCAGCTATTGACTGGATGTACCTGGTCGGTCAACGGGTCAGTCAGGGTTTCGTTCTGACTATCGATTATGGCTATCCGGCCAGAGAGCTTTATGCACCACATCGAAGGTCAGGCACCCTGATGTGTTATCATCGCCATCAGGCCGACGATAATCCTTACGAACGCGTTGGTGAAAAAGATATCACGGCTCACATCGATTTCACCGCGCTGCAAAAAGCCGGAAGTGAGGTTGGTCTGGAAACGCTCTGTTTTTCCGAGCAGTATCGTTTTTTGCTGGGTCTTGGTTTTTTTGAAGAGCTGATGCGCCTCGAGACCGCTGCTGCGGATGAAAAAGAGGCGCGTGCAATACGTCTGACCCTTAAGAACCTGATCATGCCGGAAGCAGGGATGGGTGAAACCTTCAAGGTGCTTGTTCAGGGGAAAAATGTCGGTACTCCTGAATTGCTCTGCGGTCGAACAATAGAGTCCATAGCCGCCGGCTGAACGGATCAACGAATGTATGCAGCTATATGTTTGATGCGTTCGCAAATAGTCATGGGATGGCTAAGCAAAAATTTCGCCATGACACTTTGGCATATCACAGAGCTTTCTGTTAGACTGAACCTGTTCCGGTTTACCGGGAGGACACAAAGCAGGTATGCTGCTACTTAAATAAAAACGATAAGGAGAATTATCCGATGAAAGCAAAGGTACAGGAAGTGCTGGAGTTGATTCGCCCTGCATTGCAGGCCGATGGTGGCGATGTGGAACTGGTTGACGTTACCGATGACGGGATTGTCAGTGTAAGGCTGACAGGAGCCTGTGGCTCCTGTCCGATGTCAACCATGACACTCAAGATGGGTATTGAAAGAACCCTCAGGGAAAAGCTTCCTGAGGTCAAAGAGGTGGTCCAGGTCTGATAACCTGGCTACCGGGAGGTTGTCATGATCAAGGTTAAAACCTTCGGCGAGCCATTGCAGCCCTTCAAAGCGCAGCGCGAGTTGCATGAACTGGATGAACGTGTTAACCAGTTTATCCAGAACAACCCTATCAAAAGAGTCCTGTCGGTCAGTGACTCAACGACTGTCGAAGCGGGGAATACCTGCGGTCTGATCCGCGTGCTGGTTTATGAGGAATGAGCCGGTAAAGGTTTTACGTTCGGCTGAGCAACGTTTGCGGGGATACCTGAACAGGTATCCCCGTTTCACACCATATGACCTTGACAACAAAGAATATGACCTTCGTTTGGGTTACAGGTCCGTTTATTTATGTACCCTGAACAACATCCTTGCCTTTGAGTTGAAGAACCATTTCCTGGTCAATCATGCAGATATGATTTTTCAGCCAATCACGCAAAAAAGACAGGGTTATTAACGAGATCGCCGCTTCGCCTTTGCGGTGTCTGCTTTCCAGGTCTGCAAGTTTTGCCACCATCAGCTTATGCTCCTGGAAGTGTTTTTCCTGGTCCGGGGCGTCATGCTCGACCATGTAGCGCTCTTCTTCGGCGAAGTGGTTTTCTGTGTAATGCTTGAGTGCCGAGAATATCGGCAGAAGAAGGGCGCCACCGCTGCCATCCTGCATTGCTTCATAGAGGTCGTTGATCAAATTGACCAGAGTCTTGTGATCCTGGTCGATTTTTGTGATGCCGGTCTTGTAGTCGTCATTCCAGACAAACAGCATATTATCCCTCCCCTTGGAACCCGAAAGACTTCTTGTACACAAAAAATGTCTTCGTGCAGAAACATTTGAATGACTATAACTCAATAGAGAAAATAATAAAACACTGTTTCCGTATTCTTGGGGGATTTTACCGTGAGGAATATTTTATTGTCGCAGAATCTGTTTTTCAGGTGAATCCATGGGCTGTAATAGCTGGCTGTCAGGCTTCAACTGATTGAGGCTGCCGGACAAAGGCAAGGTTCCTTCGCGTTCTATGGGAATGGACCTGCCAAGCATGCCAGCACTATCGATCCTGATCTCGCCAGCGATGCGGAAGTTAACTTCCTGCTGGTTCTGCAGGCTGCGCGTGAGCTGAAAGAGGTCGAGAAAGCTGCTGGAAAGGCGCACGGCCACTTCTCTGCTGTCCTCTGCAGGGATTGCAAAAACTTTTGCTGTCTGACCCTTGGCAACCCGGACATCATTAAGGAAGAGCGTAAATTTGAGCCCTTCAATGTCAAGTCCAAAACTGTTGGGGTTGAAGAGCTTAAGGGTGGCCAGGAAATTGGCATGGCTCAAAGAAACATCAGAGATCTCGAGACCGGAGAGTTGCACTTCGGGGGGCTGCGGACGAATCCCGGCACATGCTGTCAGGCTGATTGCCAGTAAAGTCGTAACAATGATGCGGATAATGTTCATATGTGTCTCCGTTAAGATCCTGTGGCAACAAGACTCCTGGGTGTGTTGATTGCCAGTGGCTGGGCTAGAGTTACCTTTTGCGTCCCTGGATAAACTCGGCAAATCGAAGCAGAACGCCCTGCTGTGTAATGATCGCACCGTACGGGCAGAGCTCCTGACAGCAGAAACAACGAATGCAGCGACCGTAATCAATCTTGATACCCTGGGCGTCCTGAGTCATCGCTTGTGGTGGGCAGTGTGTTATGCAATGGCCGCAGCGTTGGCAATCCCGGGTGATTTCAGGCTGTGCCGTAATAGCATTCTTGAGGAGGTTTTTGACAGGAGTCGGCAGACCAAAATTTACATCAGCGTTAGTTGCCGGGCGGAAACGGGTTGTCTTCAATGTAGCAAGAGGTACACCGTGAAGTTCCAGCTCGTGCAGAGAGACCCCCCGGCGGCCGGTCTGCCTGGCAACCCGCTGTGTCCAGATGTGCTGCTCCTGCAGGTTGACCATAGCGGTAGCGACCGTGTCGAGGGCCACGGTATGCGGTGAAGCGAGCAATGCACCCAGCTGTACCGGGTCACCATTGCCGGGACCGTCGCCCTCCATGCCGACCACCGCATCCATAATCGACAGGGCCGGCTTGAAACGTTCCGCCAGCTCCAGCAGCATCAGGGCAAAGAACGCTTTGTCGGTACCGGCCTGCAGATGCAGGCGCGCCTTGCGCATGCCGACCACCAGGCCGAACAGATTCTTTACCGCCCCCGTGTAACCCATCATCTGGTGTGTCTTGAGCTTTGGCAGGTTAATGATAATGTCTGCCTCAAGAGCCTCTCTGGCAACTTCAAGGTTGTGGAACGTTGCGGCCTTGAGGTTGATGGGTACAGATTCTTCAAAAGGTGCAAAGCGGGCTCCCGTTTCCTTGATCACATCGAGAATTCCGCATTTCCTGGCAACGCTTTCCGGCTTGCCGAGCCCGGGGGAGTCGCCGACGCTGACGATGCCGCCAGCGCCCTGTGCCAGCAGAATAACCTGGCGAACGATCTCCGGATGAGTCGTGACGGCCTTCTCGGGAGCTTTACCGGAGAGCAGGTTCGGTTTGATCAATACGTTCTGACCGGGCTTGACGTAGCAACCGATGCCGCCCAGTGGTTCGAGCAGAAGCTGCAAGGCGTTCTTTACATGCGCGGGATTATAGTCTGCCAGGGATTGCAGGGAGACGGGCAGGAGACTCATCTGCCGATGACCTGAATCTGCACCTGGCGTTGACGTGGTCCGTCAAATTCACAGAAATAGATACCCTGCCATGTGCCGAGCACGACCTCGCCGTTGGTGATGATAAGCGTTTCGCTGGCGCCGAACAGGCTGCTCTTGATATGGGCGGCACTGTTGCCCTCGCGATGGTGGTAGCCACCCTGCAATGGAACGAACTTGTTGATGCCCATGAGAAGGTCACGGCAGACATCAGGGTCGGCATTTTCATTAATGGTAATTGCCGCGGTTGTGTGCGGGGTGAAAATGACGGCCAAGCCATCCGTCACCTGCTGTTCACGAATGGCGGCGCAGACATCACCGGTAATGTCGATCATCTCAACCTGCTTATGGCTGTTGATGTGCAGGGTTTTCATGTGATGATATTGTCCAGGGCGCCAATAACCGCCTGCAGAGAGCGGGGGTGAAAGAGCAGGGCAATATGGCCCATACCGTCGAGTTCTATCGCACGGGATCCATCCATTCTGCCGGATTCAGCAGGCAGCACCATGTTATCGTAACGGGTGTAGATTGAAACTGCCGGCGTCTGTTGCGGCCAGGCGACACTGTTGAACTGTTGGAGGAACGCAGATCCCGGCAGGAGGGTTTTACCCATAGGCGACAGAGCAAACGGCGCCAACTTTGAGCCGTGGTGCGGTGCGCCGAGGGTGATCATGCCACTCACATAAGCTGCACCGCCGCGATTCTGCACATAATTGCGCGCGATCATGCCGCCCATGGAGTGGCCGACCAGAATAACTTTCTCTACTCTTAAGTTAATGCACAACTCATCAACCTTCTTGGCCAATCTTTCAGTCAGGGTCTCCAGATCCCGCCAGGGGGGAGTGTTGATGCTGATGATCTGCCGGTATCCTGCAGCACGCAATCGATGTTGCAGCCAAAACAGGCAGCTGCGATTCTGAAAAAGCCCATGCAGCAGAATGACAGGGGGTGGTACATCCTGTGCGACCGTTGGTAGCTGCGGCTGCAGCCAACCGAAGGGCCGCAACAGAATGGTCAGCAACAGACAGGCGGTTTCCTGGATCAGAAGCCAGGTGGCGACACAGACACCGCGAGTAGTAAACCGTCGCTCGACCAGCTCCGGGTGTGCGTTGGCACGTTCGTACCAGACAACAGTAAAGCTCATCAGAACAACCAGGGCGACCACACCGATTGTGATTTTTATCAGGAGAAACAGTACATAGAGAGGAGATATCATAGTGCGTAGATTATCACATGCGGTTGTGGGGGCGTCAATGTTGTAGTGAGATATGGGCTGGAGGCTGGAGGAGTTGCGTTTTTTCTTCATCCTGTATTTTGGATTCTTTCTCATGTATTCTGATGACAGCGTTTTTTGGGCAATCTTCCTCAACCAGGTGTTACTTGATGCAGTCATTGATAGATAAGTTTGCCAGATACCTTGCTGACGAGCGCAACCTGTCGCCGCATACCAGGGTCGCGTACTTGCGTGACCTTGGCGAATTTAAGAGTTTTCTCGATCAGCATGGCGGTTCCGGGCAAGAGGCGCTGGCCGCAATTGACAGTTTTTTGCTGCGGCGCCATCTTGCTGAATTGCACAAGCGCAACCAGCGGACTTCGATCGCCAGAAAGCTTTCGACGCTGCGAACGTTTTTCCGCTACCTGGTTCGTCAAGGCCACCTTGCCAGCAATCCCGCCGAAGGCCTGTCGACGCCGAAACTGAATCGCTATCTGCCGAAGACGCTTTCGGTTGACGAGGCGGCAGCCCTGATGGAGCGAGGTTACGGCTGTGGCTTGCTGGATCTGCGTGATCGCGCCATTGTCGAGCTCTTTTATTCGAGCGGTCTGCGCGTCAGCGAGTTGACCGGGCTGGATGTCGGTGCACTCGACCTGCGTGAGAAGCTCGTGCGTGTGCTTGGCAAGGGCAATAAGGAGAGAATCGTGCCGATCGGTCGCAAGGCGCACGAGGCTCTGCTGGCTTACCTGGAAGTGCGAAGCATGCCCGACGAAAAAGAGCCGCTTTTCCTCAATGCTCGCGGTGGCCGGTTAACCCCCCGCAGCGTGCAGAGAAATCTCAAAACCCGCCTGATTAAAGCTGGCATCATCAAGGATATCAGCCCGCATGCCCTGCGTCATTCCTTCGCCACCCATCTTCTCGACGGCGGCGCCGATCTGCGCGCCATCCAGGAGCTACTCGGTCATGTCTCCCTGTCCACTACCCAGAAATACACCCAGGTCAGTGTCGATCAGCTGATGTCGGTTTACGATCGGGCCCACCCGCGCAGCAAGAAGAAGTAGTTGCGCGATTAATCGCGACGATAGAAGATTGGTTTTCGGGTTTATAACCAAAACAATGCTTAGCCACCAAGGCACCAAGACAGGAAGTAAAATTTGAATTTTCTTCAATCTGGTTATCTACTTTACTCAAGTGAGACTCAGACTGGCTACTGAGAAGCAGAAAAGCAAAAGGCATTGGCCGCTGATCAATTCTGATAACATCGGATAAACCTTTGAATCAAACCCATAACGTTTTGATTCTGACTGAAAGATTTTAACCATAAGTCTTTGGTCTTTGACCTATCAGCCCTGATCAGATTGTATCTGCGGCCAATTAAGCCTTTGCTGTTTTTTGCGACTTGAGTTCTCTCATAGAGCTGTCTACTGGAGTTTTCAGATAACCAAGTACTTCAAATAGCAATGTTGCGAGATAAAAAATATCGATCTTTACCCTGCACAATGCACTGCTTTGTGACGTGGTGACTTGGCGGCAAACGGGAGTCGTTATCGAACGTAGAAGGAAAATTAAAAGTCGATAGTGACGGTGATGGTGTCGCTGTAACTGCCCGCGCTCACATTCTGGCGTGGCGGGATGCGGCCGAAGAGCGTCGCGTTCCAGGGCATGTCCTTGGCGACGAGGGCGGTCTGCACGGATGAACTGCCGCCGCCGTCGCCCCAGATGGTGGACATGGAGGCATTAGTGTACAAATTGTAATCGAGGGTGTCTGCGCCGGTCGACTGCATCGAGCGTGGAGAGAAGCTGCCGGAATTTCCAGGACTCAGGGAGATGACGACGGGCAGGGGTGCCTGCGGGCTATTTGACGGAATTTTGCAGGTGACATTGATTGAAGCGGTACTGTCGACTGGTATGGATGAAAAGACATCATAGCTGCCGAAGTTGATGCTGGTGGCCGTAACGTCGCATTGAGCTGCCTGGGCCCTATTGGCTGGCAAGGCCAGGCTGCTTAAACTGAGCAACAGAACGATTACGCTAATTCTCATCTTCTCAGATCCTTTTGCTAGCACCAGATTTAAAAGATGCGGCTATCGTATCAGTTCTCAGGTGTAATTGCCACCAGAACGATAGCGCGCCGATTCTGGCGATGGCAGTCTTCGCTGGTGCCACGGCAAAGCGGTTTGCTTTCGCCATAGCTGACGATGCGGCTGAAGCGTTGCGGGTTGATTCCGGCGTTTACCAGATAATCGCGCAGGGCCTGCGCACGCCAGTAACCGAGCTTCTGGTTGTAGTCGGCGCTGCCCAGCTGGTCGGCGTGGCCCTCAATGTCGATCGGTCTCTGCGGATGCTCCATCAGGTATTTAAGAGCCTGGTCCAGGGTGGCTTGATCATCCGGCAGGGGGATGCTGCTGTCCAGAGGGAAGTGAATGGTGAACCGAGGCAAGGCATCATCGACGGCTTCCGGATCGGGCTGCGTCGATTCCTGCTTTGCTTCGGCAGCAAGCGGCGGTAATGCTTCGGCCAATTCGCTCGCTTGATTTGTCTCGTGAATAGACGCTTCCGGTTCCACCAGAGCCTGCTCCGGTTCGGAGGCAGGCGGCTGGTCAGTTGCTGGTGCCTGTTCTGGTGGTGAACCGGAAAGGACCGGCAAGGTGAGGGTGCCGAGTTCGGCAAAGGTTTCGTCGGAAGCTGGAATGGTCAGTTCAGTCTCGAAGCTCTGTCCGTTATGTCGGACCGTGACCGGGTAGGTGCTGGCTGGCAGGAAGGCTGTCGAGTCCTGCTCAGCGGCTTCGCAGCCTTGCACGGACAGGATGTCGAGTTCGTCCATTTGGCTGTCGAGGTAGAATTCACCGTCGCCGCCGGTCCAGAATTTGACCGGCCCGGCCGACGACTGTAGAACGAGTTCGGCGTTCTGCAATGGAACGTTCTCACCAGCAGTTTCAATCATGAATGTGCCGGTAAACGCCTGATATCGCTTTAAAGGGAAGTTGATGCAGGAACCGCTGCGTAGCGGCGGCGAGACCGCCAGCTTGACCTGTGGCATCAGGTAGTCAAGCGGAATATCCTTATCTTCGAAACTGACGCTGTTTTCGTAATAGGATGAAAGATCTGGAACGAACAGCTGGCCGTTGCGGTTGGTGCGGCCCGTATCCTGGCCGTTGACGTAGACCCGGACGTCTTCGGCGCTGCCGATGCTGACAAGAGAGAAGCTGTCTTGGACCGGCCTGGTCAGGCCGAAGCGGTTGCCGACATGCACCAGCGCACCGGACAGGCTGACGCGGACCGCAGTGTTGGTGTTGAATTCATCGCGGTCGTGGCTGACATCTGCGCGCATGATGGCATGCTGGGCATTGTGCTGGAGAAAGCCGTTGAGCCGTTCTGCGGTGTTCGAGTCCATTTCAACCCGTTCCGCCTCGAGACTCCAGCCGGTGCCATAGCCGCTCGGTGTATTTTTGTGCGCTTCGAGGCTCTGGGTGTCGCGGTCACGTTCGTGGCGATGGCGGGCAGTCAGGGTGAGATCATTGCCGAATCGCCACGTGAGATTAACGGATCCCTCGGCGTAGGCCTCACCTTCTTCGACCCAGGACAGTGAAGTGCTCAGGTATGCCTGTCTCAGCACACGGCGCGACCAGGATACGTTGATCTCGCGGCGGCTTTGTCGTTGCTGGTACTGTGCTTCGAGATAGCGCACGCCGAACGAGCCTAGTTTCGCAGTCAGGTAGCCAGCGCTGGCAAACATGTTGAGCTTGCGGTCGGAGGGTGTATCTAGATCAACCAAGGTCCGGTAATCTGTAGAATAAGCTTGTAGCCCCAGCCGTGTGTTGAAATGTCTGGTACTATACTCGTAGAGCAGTTGCACTGCCGTGCCTGACCGACCCTGGTTGTTGCTGATCGAGCCATCAAGCCTGAACAGGCCGTAACTGCCGGCCACCAGCACTGACTGAGCGCCCAGGTTAACTAGGTCTTCGGACAGCTCGGCTCGTCCGCCTAGATTAACCCAATCAGTCAGCCCGTAAAGATGAAAGCCAGCAAAAACTGGCTTGCCGGCATAGTCATTGCTGTCGAGGCCGAAGTCGCGGCGCTGAAAACCAAGATTGTAGCTGTACTCATGCAGGCCGTGCCGTAGCACTTGGTCTGTGGCGTAGATAGCCTTGCTGACTACCTGTTCCCGGCCGAATGAGTCGCGGATTACGACCTCGATGTCCTGCGCGCCGCGGATTCCCTGAAAATTGAGCAACTCGAACTCGCCTGGCGAGAAGCGCTCAGTGCGCAACTTGACGCCGTCAACATAAAATTCGATTTCAGATGGCAGGGTTAGCATGCCGGAAAAATCGAACAGCGGATAGCGGATAAAGTAGGGGTCGATCCGATATATCTTCGAGAGGCTAATGCCACCCATTTCCACCCGGCTGCCTAAATCACCTGATGAAGCTGTGTGGTCGCCGAACACCAATCGCCGCATCCGATCCCGCTGATCCCAGACCACCTGACTGTTGAGCCGTACCCAGCGGTTCTCATCCGGGGTTTCAGTGTAAATGGCATCACTGAGGAACAAGCCGTTGCGGAAGCGAAAGCCGATTTCATTGCTGAAACTGAAGCTCTGGAAATCGAGCGAGGAGTCGCCGTTGCTGGTGTAGTTGAGGCCGTAATTGACAAACAGGCTGGTCTCATCTGGATAATAGACGCTCCCCAAGCGGGTATAGCCGAGATCTACGCTGCTGCGGCCAAGTTGCTCCGGTTCGGCCATCAGTGCCAGGGTCAAGCTCTGCTCATCGAGTGTGAAGGAAATTTCTGTGGAATTGGCCAGAGAGACATAATCTTCCCCGGCAAAGGAGGTCCTTTCCTGTGGCAGTTCACGAAGCCCCATCTGCTTGAGATCCGTCGGCAGAATCAGGAAATCGCGGTCATCACGCATGACGACGAAGAACTCGCCTTTCGGTTGACCGTTTAGTATGACTTCGCAGATAATCAACTCGTCAGCGCAGACTGATCGAACAAAGACTCCTGAGATTATGCAAAAAAAGAGAATAAGATGAATAGCGGACAGCAGAAAAAGAAAGGGGGACCCAAACTTTATGGTTTTAGGGTGCCTGGCACATACTCGGGTCCACATTGATTTGCCCATTGAACACAATCCGGTCCGTGTTGACCTGAATAGTAATCTCTTTTGTTTGCCGACAAAACTGATTCGGCACCAAAGTAGTGAATGTTCGGGAACTGCCGTTGAGGAGATACCAGCCAGAGACTTCCTGCGAGAAAAGAGGTTCGTTCGTTGTGGATCGTCCGTCAAAAGTGACCGAATTGATACGGAAGTGACTGTTGCCCTGGTTTTCGATTCGCACCTCTACCGTGCCATCAACAACCTCAGTTTCGGTAATAGCGCCAGCAATTATTATCTCTGCAGGACTGACAAAAACGGGAATCCCAAACTGGACGGCAATGGCTACCGTAGTGGGGCCACTTTGGCTTCTGTCTGGGGTCTCTCTGATGAACAGGCGATAATTTTTTTCGCGGTTCGCGGCCGGGACCTTGATACCGGTTCGGACGACCCGCTCACTATGAGGGTCAACGACCAACTGTTTCGGAAAGAAAACCAAATCCGTTGCAGGGCGATAATCGTCTTGCCCTTCCTCGTCTTGCAGCCATTGCATTGCGGAAATTTCGAGCGAAAGCGCTTGGGCGTCATCATTCGTGATCGTAATCACATCGCTACGCGTTTTGGCGTCGAAGTTGAGCTTGATAGGTGCAACCCGCCAATTGCCTGCTTTGGCAGGCTCAGGTGTGCCAACAGTCAACAGGAAGGCGGCAACGACAGCAATAAAGGCAGATTTGGTTAGTGAAGTTCTGAAATGCTTGATGAACATGGCGTCACTCTAGCGGGATTAACCGGTTTTTGCAAGCAATTAAAGAGAGTTAAGGCGTGATTGAGATAGTTACCGTGTCTGAATAGGAGCCGATAGGTGCTAGTACGTAATCGGATCCACGTACTGTCCCGGTTACGACCAGTTCAATGTCGGCCTTTTTTGCAGCAAGGACGGAACTCGTGCTTAAACTGAGCTCATAGGGTAGATGGATTCCGCCGTCTTGATGCCGCATGCGGGGGCTAACCGCCGTCCCGTATGCGCTTGCAGTCACCTTTGTTAGAAACGCGATGTCGTCTTGACCATTGCCGTTACAAGAGAAACTCAATTGGGTATCCGTATCGACGATCACATCTTGAGGATCGAGAGGATTGAGTGTGCCAAAATTCAGGGTGGCCGAAGTGCTGTTAAAACGGCACTGGCCCTTGGTTGGGATGAAGGCGGACACAGTGAGGGTGCTGGCGCAAAGTTGTGATGCTGCCAGGGCCCCCAGCATTAAGCACAAGTTAAAAGTGGCGTACAACTTAAGGCAATTTATTTTCATGGGATGAAATTTACGGCCACTAAATTCCTTGTGACCCCTCCCTGTACATATCTGTGGCAGCGAAGAGGAGAGAAGCCTCTCCTCTTCGCCTAAATCCAGATGGTTCAGGCCGTCAACTTGTTAATAAAGGAAACTCAGGTACGCATCCGCAGTGTAAGCACCTGCCGTAGCTGTATCGTAGGCACCGTCAAGTATCTTTCCGCTTACAGATAAGGTCTGCTCAGTCCCATTGGAGGTACCACCGTCGACCGGTGTGTAATCCAAAGAATAGATAATCGATGATGTCCCGTTTTTGAGCAGATCAGTAACGTCATTCTCGATCGTATAGGTTGTGCCTGCTGTACAGATGTATTTAATAGAAGCCGGGACAGCTGGAGTAACTTCGCCTCCCACCAAGGTGTCCAGGTCTCCGAAATTAAGTGTTGCCGTTGTTGTATTGAATGAACAACTCTCCACAACCGCTGCGGTCACAGTAATCGTCGCCGTATCAGCCGCCATCGCATTCCCAACCCCAAAAATCCCGATCAAACTAATCGCCACTACTGCTAGTTTCAAGCTTTTCATGTCTACTACCTCCATTGTTTGTGTTGCTCAAGTTACAGGTTAATTGTTCGACCCCATTTAAAACGAAAAAACGCCCGCCTTCTTTGTTGTCGAAGACGGGCGCTTTATTGGTATAGAGCACCTGCCTCTTCGACAGCCCGGCTATCCTCGCTGAATAAATGAGGACCCGTAGCTTTGCGTCGCTGGATTACTCCAGGTTTGCCTGTTCGGAGACTTGAATTTTAATTTTAAAGCAAACTAAATCAGTTTTCTTTTTCAGTCAAGTACTTTTGTAGCGCTTGGTTGTGCTACTTCTTGTAGCTAGGAATGTGCCACTTTTGGAGGAGGTGATGTAGAAATGGGCGGAGAAGGGTTTGTGCGGACGCAATAACGCAATAATCACGCATAGGTAGAGATTCCATTATAAAAAAATAGTACTCGATCTTTTGCCGGAAAATTCATTAGTTACACGCACTGCAGGCGCAGAAGTGGACAAAATTGCACACTTATGTGGTCAAAAAACGTCACTCGCCATGAGTTGGCATCATAATGTTCTAGTATAAGGCTTGCTTAAATATTCATTGCCGATACGTTCAACTGTAACGGATAGTCTCCTTGTGCAATCCCCTGAGGGAGAATCACGCGCAGATCAACGGCGCGGGTTGTTGGCATATTGCTGGCGAGAGCGGCGAAGCGAATCATGTCGCTCCCTGAATGGGTTCCATTGCCTACGACAATGCGTTCCGGACCGAAGCTTTCGAGGCTCAGATCGATATCGCTGCGCAGGTTGGTTGACAGCTGGATGCTCAATGAGTTGGGCAGGTCGATGAAGCCTCTCTGGATCGCTTCGGCATCGACTCGGTAGGATGAGATGAGGGGCGTTGCAGTTACATTCAACCATGGAAGGATCCGTGCGCTGACACGGACAGACGTACTTGCGGCATTCGCCAGGGAAGGGGTGAGCATCGGCGCAGCCAGCAACAGAACGGCAAACAACGCGGCAATCCAGAACGGGGTGGTGTGAACCCGTTTGCTGTTATTGCCCAAGTTGTCGTTCGTTGTTGTCGTCATTGTCTGTGCCTTGTGCGCTACCATCGTGGTCTGAAGATTCTGCTAACGACTGATGGTTTGATTGTTATGGTTCTTTTTATGAGCTTACCATGTAATGTCTCTATCGCAAGCAGTGTGCCAGTTGTGAAATAGCAAATAAGTATCTGTAATCATTGATAAAAAGGAATTCATCGAGGAGCGGGAATGTGCAGTGCTTGAACAGCAGAATTGAGGTCAATCAGAAGAGAAAAATGTAAAGGGTTGAATTTGTTTGGTTATCTTTGCTGTTCAATGCTTGAACAGTGATGACGGAGAGTGCACAGAGTTTTCGGGTGCTTTGAAGGCGGGCAGGCAGGTGGAAATGATTAGTTCTGTCGATGAGAAGAGTGCAGTCTACGGCCGTCAATTCTGAAATTAATTACAGGTTGATGACCCTGGACAATTCATTTTGCAAAGCCTCTGTCTTAAACGGTTTGGCCAGCCTGCCTTTGAAACCGTAAACTAAAAAGTCGGCGAGGACGGCGTCGGAGAAATAGCCGCTGGTGACAATGACCTTTGCTCCGGGATCAAGGGCAAGAAGTTTTTTGATCGCAATTTTACCGCCCATACCTCCGGGTATATTCAGGTCCATGATGACAACATTAAAGGGCTTGCCGCTGTTGTCCGCTGCGGCATATTTTTCTAATGCTTCTTCCCCACCGGTAGCGGTGTCGACTTGATAACCGCAGGTCTCCAGCATCTCCCTGGTTAAATCTCTGATTATCTCTTCATCATCCATGACCAGAATGTGTCCCGAGGCTGCAACTGGTTTCACGGGCCTGTCGACAGGAATCGCTGCGGATGTCGGGAGCGATGAAGATTCCGCAGGCAGGTAGATGGTCACGGTTGTGCCGACGTCCAGAATGGATTTGAAGCAGATGTGGCCGTTATGCTTGGCTACAATCCTGTGAACGACGGCCAATCCCAGGCCTCTGCCTTCAGCCCTGCTGGTATAAAAAATATCAAAAACCTTGGGCACTTCCTCCGCCGGGATACCCGAGCCTTCGTCCCTGATGCAGATCTCAACAAAGTCTCCTGACAAACCGGGAGCACTGTCCATTTTGATGTCGTTAATATTGTTCACGTCAATATGCAGGGTGCCTCCTTCAGGCATGGCCTGTGCGGAGTTTAAAAACAGGTTGCCGAAAACCTGACACAGCTGGCCATGATCGCCGTTGACGCGCCATAGATTATGCGGCAAAGACTGCACGACTTTAATGTTCTCTTCCTTGATGTTGAGCTGTAGTGAATCCTGAATAACCTGCCCGAGGTTGGTCTCTTCCAGTAAGGGCTGTCCACCTTTGGCGAAGGTTAGAAGCTGCTGAGTCAAATTGGTACCTACGACAAAACTTTGTGATGCAGCAATCAGTCTGGGGTAAGCCGGGTGGTCCTTGCCAAGCTTCATCATTGCCAGCTGGATGTTGCCGAACAAGCCCGTAAACAGATTATTGAAGTCATGGGCAAGCCCTCCAGCCAGGATGGCGATGGACTCCAGCTTGCGGGCTTTCAGAAGTTCCTCCTGCAAGCGGATTTGTTCGGTCATGTCCTCGAAAACCAGGACCATCCCGGAGATATGGCCGTCGATATCCATGATGGGCGAGGCGTTGTAGGCAATCCGATATTCGGTACCGCAGGTTGCCGTCAGTATGGCATCTCTGGCCATTCCGGATTTCTCGTCGGTCGCAAGGAACTGCCCGGTCGGGTCAGCCAGCGTCTGGCGTGATTGGGGGTGGATGATGTTGAAAATCTCGGTGAGATGCCTGTCGTTCGCATCTTTCGAGCGCCAGCCGGTAAGCTTTTCGGCAACCGGGTTCACTTGCGTAATCCTCCCCGTCAGGTCGGTCGTGATGATGCCGTCGCCGATGGAACTGAGCGTCAGGCGCAGGCTCTTTTCGTTCTCCCGCAGCAACTCTGCTACCTGTTCGCGTTTGCGGACGCGCTGCGTGAGATGCCAGACAGTCCGACCGGCGCCGACCACGCCAACCAACCAGATCAGAACGTAGCCCAGGATCGTGTGGACCATTTGCTTGTAGGTCATCGCATAGAGTGGCTCAAGAGGTACCGCCATGCTGATGCCGCCGCGCAGATCGCCGAGATTGTATCCTTGGGTTGCGTGGCACTTCAGGCATGATTCCTCGATGAGCATGGGCCTGATCAGACGCAGGTATTCCGCATCTCCTATCCGGGTGACTGCGGAGACCTCGGGGACACCAAGCGCCAACGCCTGCAGCGCCTCGGCCTCCCACGTGTCTGGGGCATTCTCCGGGCGGATCGGGTCGAGGCTGGTGAGATGCCCGCGGAGGGCATACCTCTCGCGTTCCAACTCATGCACCTGGCGGGTCATGTAGGCCGGGTTGATCAGGGTCAGCTGCTGGCCGTCCGTGGTGGTCACGTCACGACGCGGCATATCTTTCAGGTAGGGGTTGGGCGGGGTCTCTTCGCTCACGGGGACGTAGACGCCTCCGTACTTTGATGCCCAGAGACGGTAGACCATGTCTTTCTCAAGCGCGTATACTGCTTGGTTGTACGCAATCGTCCGGGCATTAGTGTGTTGTTCCCTCAGGTGCCAGGCGCAGATCAGGACGATAACAGCCGTCCATGCGATCGCGAGGACAAAAGTGATGCGCTTCAGTTGCAGTGACGGGTTCTTCTGGTAAGACGTTGTTCGCATCACATGTGCTCTCATATCGACAAGATGACCGGTAATTCCGGTGTTGTCATGTGTGGAAAAGGGGTACGACAGCGTATCCCGGAATGTCAATTGTTTTCTGACCGGGGACTGCTTTTCGTCCGGAAACGGCTCTTTTCCGTAATCTCTGCGTCAATCGGCGAATTTGATTGTGCGGCGTAAAAGGCTACGCCTCTGCTCTAATCCTTGATTTCCTTGACCTAGCAGCTTGTCGGACTATCCATGAGCCGGCTGCAAATCCGGCTGTTTGGACCATATTTCAGCTCCTTTTTGGTCCATAGCTACGGCTATGACCCTGCAAATGAGCTAAAATCTGTTCTCAAACATCCAAATTTTCGCTTCGGCCCGTATAGTCCGACAGACTGCTTAGTACCCTGTAACCCATAATCTTACACACCTTGCTTGTTCTTTGCCGCGTCAGCTACGTTCCGATTTCAGCTGCTTAGCAACGGCTAGGCACCAGAAATCACGCCTTGCTGACACGGCAAATCCCTACGCAATCCATCGAAATCCTATAGGTTACAGGGTACTAGCAAAAAATGCTCGTTTCTGGATCAAAAACTGTGCATGTTTTATCCGGAGTTTCCGGATAAAAACGAACAAACAAAATAATCAAGATGAAATTGTGAGAAAAATGTGAGACATTCTATCGTGTTGCATTATTGGAATTGAAGTGGACTGTCTTAATTTTCAGAAGCTTGATCCCTGATCAAGCTGGGGGCTGGCCACTCAGAGGGGTTTTGATGCAATAGAAAAATCAAAGTCAAAAGCTCTAATGCCGGGGCAGTCCATATCCCTGGGATTGTCAAACTTCCAGGGTTCCCAGTAAAAGATTGAGGGCTTCCTTTCGCACTAAATCTTCCTTCATTCAGAAAGACTGATTTATGGACAATATTCCGTACAAAAAAATTGTTGAAATCATCAATGAAGGTCTTTACATCATCAACAAAGACCGGGTTGTCACCTACTGGAACAAAGCTGCTGAAAGGATTTCAGGGTTTGCTGCGGATGAAGTTGTTGGAAGGTCATGTGCTGATGACATCCTGAAGCATGTCGACGACGAAGGTACAAATCTCTGCTGTGGGTTCTGTCCTCTCGCTGAAACCATTACGGACGGTGAGTCGCGGGAATCGAGAGTGTACCTTCACCACAAGAATGGTCAAAGAATCCCTGTTGCAATTCGCGCCAGCCGATTGTCCGATGAAGAAGGAAGGATTCTTGGCGGGGTCGAGCTGTTTACCGATCTGAGCAATATTGAAGCGAATGAACTGAGGGTGAAGGAGCTTGAAAAACTGGCACTTCTCGACAATCTTACGCAAATGGCCAACAGACACTATCTTGAAAGTGAACTCGAGGGTCGATGCCAGGAGAAAAGGCGCAATAACGTGATGTTCGGGATTCTGTTCATGGATATCGACCATTTCAAGCCATTCAATGATACCTATGGTCATGATGTCGGTGACATGGTCCTTAAGTTTGTCTCAAAGACCATGATCGCCAATGCCAGGCCCTTTGACCTTTATGGCCGGTGGGGTGGCGAAGAATTCGTTGCCATTATCAGGAATGTCTCCGCAGGTGGCCTCGAAGACCTCGGCAACAGAATGCGTTTACTGGTGGAAAACTCCTATCTGAAACACGCACAGCAAAAGCTTTCTGTCACAATTTCGGTTGGCGCGACCCTCGCCCGGGAACACGATACTCCTGCAAGCCTGATTAAAAGAGCCGATAATCTTTTGTATCAAAGCAAGGCCGCCGGAAGAAACTGCGTAACGGCAGGATAAGTTGTGCAGGGGAATTCGATTCAGTCGATAACGTTGGGCAAGCCTGTGCCACTGTACCTCGTGTCAGCGACTGCATAGTCTGGTCTTCAGAGCGAGAATCCATGAGAGAAGCACAACAACTAGTCACGAGCTACCGCTCAGGGTCTGTCAGCTTGCAGTCGATACGCTCAGGGATCGTCTGCCTGATGCTCAACCTTCTGCTGTTGTTGTCCGGCAGCGGAGTTTCCCTGGCCGGCGACCCACTGAACTCCGGCTCACTGGCACCGGTTCCGCTGCAGGTCAGCTCGGCAAGCGAATATGACTACCCGCCTTACGCGATTGTCACGTCTGACATCCAAGCCGACGGTTTCTCCGTCGAGCTGTTGCGGGCAGCACTCAAGGCTATGGGGCGTGACGTCTCCTTTGAAATCGGTTCATGGAGAGACGTCAAACAGATGCTGGTCGACGGTAAAGTGGAGACACTTCCTCTGGTCGGGCGAACGCCGGAACGCGAACAGGATTTTGACTTCACCTTTCCCTATCTGACGATGCACGGTACTATCGTCGTTCGTGACACCGAAACCGGCATCCGCAGTCTGGCCGACCTCAAGGGCAAACAGCTTGCCGTGTTGCGTGGCGACAATGCCGAGGAATTCCTGCACCGGAGCAATCTCGACGCGACCATCGTGACGACCAGCACGTACGACGAAGCACTGCAACAACTGGCCTCTGGCCAGCATGACGCTGTCGTTGTACAGAAACTGGTTGCCCTGCAATTGATCAACAGGTTGCAGTTGACCAATTTAAAAACTGTCGGAACGCCGCTTGAAGATTTCGTGCAATCTTTCTGTTTTGCCGTAAAAAAAGGTGATCAAAAGCTCCTCGCCCTGCTCAACGAAGGTTTGGCGATCGTCATCGCCGACGGCACCTTCGGTGAATTGCGCAACAAATGGTTCGGCCCGATTGAGGCGCTTGAGAACGACAAAAGTCGCATTGTCATTGGCGGCGATGATGATTACCCGCCGTATGAGTTCCTTGATGAGAACGGCCAGCCGGCCGGCTATAACGTCGACCTGACCCACGCCATTGCCAGGCAGTTGGGGATTGAAGTCGATATTCAACTGCGTCCCTGGGCTGAGATTCGCGACGGATTGGCAAGTGAAGAGATCGATGCAGTCCAAGGGATGTTTTATTCTGCGGAACGCGACCGCTTCTTTGACTTTACGCCGGCGCATACCTTGCTCAGTCATGTGATTGCTGTCCGGGAGGGTACGGAACTCCCCGCCAGTATGGCAGATTTGGCCGGCAAATCGATTCTGGTCATGGCTGGCGACATCATGCACGATGCTGCCGTCAAGCAGGGTTACGCCAAGCAACTGGTTCTCGTCACATCCCAGGAAGAGGCTCTGAAACAGCTTGCAAGCGGTCAATACGACTGTGCCCTGGTGGCAAAAGTTCCTGCGCTGTATTGGATCAACCTGCATGGATGGAAGAATCTGCGTCTCAGCGAGCAACCTGTTATATCTGCCGAATACTGCTTTGCCGCACCCCACAGCAACCGTGCGCTTCTGACCCGTTTGTCATCGGGACTCTCTGCGATTGCGGCAACCGGCGAATACCGGGAAATCTACACGCGCTGGCTTGGTGTGTATGAAAAACCAGCGCTCGCTCTGTGGGATGTCTTGAAATACGCGAGTTATATTATTGTGCCGTTAATCATCACACTGCTTGGTTCTGTGCTGTGGTCCTGGAGCCTGAAGCACAAAGTGACTATCGCTACGGCAAAACTGCGCCAATTGTTTGATGGCGCAACCTACGGGATCGCTCTGGCCGACCCGCACTCAGGCATACTTCTCGATTGCAATGAAGCCTTTGCCTTAATGCTGGGAAGAGACAAACAAGACATTGTCGGCCGGCAGCAACGACAATTTCATCCCCCGGAGGAAGCTTCGTGGGGATTGATCGGTAATGTTCAACAGCAGCTTTCAGAGAAGTCAGGACAAAGCCTGATTTCAAAGATGATTAAAGCGTCCGGTGACATCATCGACGTGGAGATCAAATCAACTCTGATTGACCTTGGCGACAAGCAATGTCTCCAGGGATTTTTTAAGGACGTTACCAAGGAGAAAAATTCAGACAAAGTGCTGCGGGAGAGTGAAAACAAGACGCGTTTGATTCTCAACTCAGCAGCCGAGGCAATTTATGGTGTTGATCGTGCCGGCAATTGCACCTTCTGTAATCAAAGTTGTCTGGACATTCTTGGATATCATTCGGAGCTCGACCTCCTCGGCCGCAACATGCATGAGATAATCCATCACTCAGTCATAGATGGTACCCCAAGGCCGGTTGAAAATTGTCGGATTTACGCGGCGTTCAAGACCGGGGAGAAAATCCATGTTGACAATGAAGTTCTGTGGCGGGCTGATGGAACTTGTTTTCCGGCAGAATACTGGTCCCATGTTATTCAGGACAATGATGAAATCGTTGGAGCCGTCGTTACTTTTATTGACATCACCAAGCGCAAGCATGCCGAAGATGACCTGCGCAAAGCATTAAACTTTACTGAAGTTCTGCTCGAGCAATCGCCAATGGGCATCCGGGTCTTTGATGGCGATACCGGCATTTGTCTCAAGATCAACCAGGCGGCAGCGTCTATCGCAGGTGGTCCTGCCGAGATTCTCCTGAAACAGAACTTCCGGGAGCTTAAGTCCTGGCAGGACTCAGGCTTGAACAGCGTCGCCGAAACGGTTTTATCTGACGGTCAAGCCAGGCAGGTGGAAACGGACATGGTTACCTCTTTCGGCAAGACCTTGTCGACCCGTTACTTCTTCGCCCGATTCTTTGCGGAAAAACATCCGCATCTGTTGACGATCGGCCAGGATATTTCCGAGGAACGGTGCCTGACCGAAGCAAAACAGCAGATGGAAAAGAAGATGCTGCATACCCAGAAGCTCGAAAGCCTGGGGCTTTTAGCGGGCGGTATCGCCCACGACTTCAATAATATTCTCATGGCGGTGGCAGGTCATGCGGATCTGGCGTTGCTGCGCTTCTCCCCAGATTCTCCAGCCACTCATCACCTGCAGCAGATCCAGTCCGCAACCAAAAAGGCAGCGGATCTCGCCGGACAAATGCTCGCCTACTCTGGGAAAGGTAAGTTTGTCATCGAAAGCCTGGATGTTAACGAGGTCATTGAAGACATGGCGCACATGCTGGAGGTGCCGATTTCCAGAAACGCCCAAATGCGCTTCAATTTCAGCCCGAACCTTCCTGCCGTCGAAGCCGATGCCACCCAACTTCGTCAGGTCATTATGAACCTGATTATTAACGCTTCCGAAGCCCTGGGTGGGCAGTGCGGAGTTATTACCATTTCTACTGGTGTGGTGAACTGCAGTCGTGACAGCCTGTATGAGTCCTGGCTCGATGACAGCTTGAGCGAAGGTCTTTATGTCTACTTCGAAGTCACGGACACCGGTTGCGGCATGAACAAGGAAACGCTCAATCGTATCTATGATCCGTTCTTCAGCACCAAGTTCACCGGCAGGGGTTTGGGTATGGCCGCGGCACAGGGCATTGTCAGGGGACACAAGGGTATGATCCAGGTCGACAGTGAGGTCGGTCAAGGAACTACCTTCAAAGTGCTGTTACCAAAGGCATCAAGTACGGCCGCCCTGTTCAATGAAACCGAAGACGATTCCTCCTGGCAGGGCAGCGGGCAGGTCTTGCTGGTCGATGATGAAGCCATGGTCCTCGCGGTCGGCAAGGCCATGCTGGAAGAACTAGGTTTCGAGGTTTTGACCGCGAGCAACGGTTGCGCCGCCGTAGCGCTTTTCAAGAAACACTTCGGTACCCTTGGCCAGGTCGTAATGGACCTGACAATGCCGCACATGGGTGGTGAGGATGCTTTTCGTGAAATGCGTCAAATCGACCCCGGGGTCAAGGTGATCATTGCCAGCGGTTACAACGAACAGGAGATCACACCCCTTTTTGCCGGCAAAGGACTGTCCGGTTTCATTCAGAAACCTTACAGCTTCTCTGCACTTCGAAAAGCTCTGGCCACCGCTTAGGCATGAAATCCTTGACACTTATCTTCAGGAAAGTTGCATAAATAAAGAAGATTTTTGGCTGAGGGCACAAAATTCCCCTGCCGTCCTGTCACCTCTCTCCGCCTTCGGTCGGGCCTTGTGCAAGTTCTGAACAGGGAGTAATCACGTAATTATAGGTAGTTGCGGCCGCGACCACCGTATTGTCTGTTCGTCTGTGCAGGCGTTGAACAGTGGTCAGTCCAGCTTTTATTAAAAAATCATTTGATTACAGCTATTTACAGGCATAGTTCGGATGGCATGCGTCTTGCGTTAATCATAGGTTAATGCCAGATGCATACGGTCTTGAGTGACCAGCGGCTGGAAACCTGGAGACGCACCATGAAAAGCAACCATTCCAAGACTGTCGTAGCCATTGTCGACGACGATCAGAATATTCTCCAGTTCCTAAGTGGACTGCTTGAAGAGCATGGGCTCAAGGTACATGTGTTCAACGACAGTCTCAAGGCGCTCGAGTGCTTCAAGAGCAAAGTTTATGACCTGGTGATCACAGACTTCCAGATGCCGAAGATCAGCGGTCTTCAACTGCTCTGCGCCATCCACGAGTACGACGCTGATCTCCCGGTAATTATCATGACCGGGCATGCTGACATGAACGTCGCAGTGAAGGCCGTGGAACAACGTGCCTTTGAACTGATCCTGAAACCTTTCCAGGCGGAGCCTTTTATGAACGCTGTCCGGCGCGGACTGGAAGCGCGCAAAGTTTCCCGCGAGAAGAAGAAATTCGTCGATGAACTTGAGAGGGCCGTCCGCTTGCGGACCGCCGAACTCTCTTCGTCTCTGGCCAAGATGGACTCCATGAACCGAGAGATGATCAAACGTCTCTGCGTGGCGGCCGAGGAGCGCGACGACGACACCGGAGCGCATATCTCACGCATCGCCCATTATGTCCAGTGTCTCGCGCGGCAACTCGGTCTGCCGGAGAATGAAGCGCAGACACTGGCACTTGCCAGTACTATGCATGATATCGGCAAAATAGGGATCAGCGACTCGATCCTTTTCAAGGCAGGGCCCCTCAATCCGGAAGAGTTTGATATCATCAAAAGCCATACTACGGTCGGCAAGCGTATCCTGGAAGGTTCGTCTTTTCATTTACTGAGTCGGGCGGCTTCTATCGCCCAGAACCACCATGAGCGGTGGGACGGAACTGGCTATCCTCGTGGTCTGCGAGGGGAGCAAACCCCCATGGATGGCAGGATTGTGATGCTGGCTGATCAGTATGATGCTCTCCGCAATGAACGCCCGTATAAGAAGGCCTTCAGCCATGATCGTGCTTGCGAGATCATTACCAAGGGAGATGGTCGCACAATGCCCGAGCATTTTGATCCGGAGATTATGGCAGCATTTATCCGGGTTGCACCCCTCTTCGAGCAGATTCATGCAGATTGCCTGGAATCGTATGCCAACCACAACCTTCTGCTGTCGGTTGTCGGATTGGAAGAATTTGACAAGCCGCACTCATTGGCTACTCAGGTCGCACAAATTCGTTTGCGGTCGATTTGATCCTTAAAATAGTGCAGGAGGAATCATGAACTTACGATTGAAGGTCGCAGATAAACACAGTACAGACAGTACAGATAATTCTCAGGGAGAATCCGCCGCCGCGAAAAAAATTCTCCTGGTTGATGACGCCAACTTCTTCATAGAATTCGAAAAAGCCGCAGTAAATTGGCTGGAAAATTATAAGATCCTGACCGCCAGCACAGGTGCTGAAGCTCTCCGGGTCATTGAGCAGGAGCGTCCCGATCTTGTATTCCTGGATCTTTACATTGACAATATGGATGGCGGGGAATATTGCAGGGGGATCAAGAAGAATTACGGATCAAGCATTACGGTTATCATGTTGACCCATGGTGGTTCAGTGGACGATTTCGACTGTTGCTGGGAAGCGGGTTGCGATGAGATCATCGTCAAGCCGATTAACCCCCACCTGCTCGTTGCCACAACAAAAAAATACCTGAGCACGCAGTTGAAGGACAGCGACCGCAGCGATACCCGGCATTCGGCACGTGTGAAAGTCAAGTACGAAGGCGGTTTACAGGAGACCCTCACTGATTACTCTATTAACTTGAGTACTGGCGGCTTGTTTCTGGCAACTGCCGATGTTCTGCCTGCTGACACTAAGTTCTTGATCGAATTCACCGTTCCTGTGCGACCCATGCCGATCAGCTGCAAGGCTCGGGTTGCGTGGGTCAACCACCCGCAAAAGATCACCAAACAGGATATGCCGCCCGGGATGGGATTGCAGTTTCTTGATATTTCCCTCAGTGATGTCGATGCCATCAGGGAATATCTTAGCGGTGGGAGATTGGTTGCCTCCTGGTAGGTCGCAAGGATGGACGGGAGCTCGCCAAGGTGTGGCACCGAGTCTTTTCTTCCGATGCATAACATGATCGTTGCGTCTATGGTTTGGGAGTCAAAAATGAAGATCGAATGTGGCCGAAGTGATTATGACCACAATATCTCCCTGTTGATTTCATTCTCTGGCTGGCTGGTACTGCTGGGGTATCTTTTCTACCTCTACCTTGAATCGAGCGGAGATTTAGTCTCCTTGATTCTTGCCTCCGGAGAGTCCACTCGGGCGCAGTACACCCTGCTGATCCTTTTTGCCCCTTTGATCAGTAGTGTTCTCGGCTATGTGGTGAACCGCAGGATTCTGCAATATCAGGAGAAATATCTAAAGGCCAACCAGTTCAAGGACATGGCAGAAGGCGAATTGGTGGAGATCATCAACAGCCTGATCGTAGGGTTCGTCAATGCGCTCGACGCCAAAAGTCACTGGACCAAGGGCCACTCCCTCAGGGTCAAGCACTACTGCCTGATGATGGCCGAAGAACTAGGATTGGATGAAGAGAGCCGGGAATCTCTCGAAATTGCAGCGCTGTTGCATGATATCGGCAAGATTGGGACATATGATGACATCCTCAATAAAACCGAGGAGTTGACGGCCGAGGAGTTTGCCCAGATCAAAAAACATCCAGGCCATGCCGTAGAGATATTAATGCCGATCAAGAAGTTCCACCCTCTCCTGAATGTCATAAAATATCACCACGAACGGATGGACGGCTGCGGCTATCCGGATGGCCTCACAGGGAGGTATATCCCTTTTTTGGCCAAGATTCTGTGCGTTGCAGATGCTTATGACGCGATCACTTCCCGGCGGCCATACAAAACGCACATGAGTAAGGAAGAGGCGATCCACGAAATACAGAAGAAGGTTGGAAACCAGTTCGATCCGGCGGTGGTCGCAGCCCTGGTGAAGGTCCATCAAAAGCCTGCTTTCGATGTTGTCATTAATGATTATCCGGACGAAAGTGAAACCCGGAATACTGCAGAGAGGCTTGAGCGACCGTCTGTCGGCGAAGAGATGGGCATAAGGCCTTATCCCCGGGCAGTCGTTAGTACGGTTGGGGGAGTTGGCTTCGAAGGTTGAGCGGTAAAGGCCTGCAAGGGTAGACCGCAGATTTCAATGATGAACAGTGAAATCTCTCGTCGTTCCGAACGGGTGCTCCTCCGGTGACAGATGGCTGGTCGTTAAGTTGCATCTTGAACGGTGTCACCTGAGCAGTCCAATCTCTTACGCAGAGTGTTCCGGCTTATACCCAGCAACTTTGCCGCCGCAACCTGGTTGTTGTTGCAGTGCTCCATTGCCAAATCGACGAGATGTGTTTCCAGCTTTGAACTGAGCAATTGAAAAATAGCTCCTGGTCGGTTGCAGCACAGTTCGTGAAAAGCTGTTTTCACACACTCTCTAAAATGATCTAATTTGTTGCGGTCGCCAAATGCCTGCCGATAGTTGTCTTGTTTGAGTTGGGTAAAGTCGTCAGGTTGTAGAACCTCCCCAGTCGTAAAGACGACGGCTGCACTGATAGCGTTTTTTAACTCCCTGATATTCCCTTTCCAATGCAAAGACGACAAGAAGTTTACGGTTTCCGGCGTGACGCGGAGGTTCTTCTTGCCGTACTTGATCGCGTTCTGTCTGACGAAGAGATCGATCAGCAGGGGGATATCCTCCTGTCTCTCTCGCAAAGGCGGGATATGGAAACTGACGACCTGAAGCCGATAGAACAAGTCAAGCCTGAACCTGCCCCGGTTGACTTCCTCCTGCAGGTTACGGTTGGCCGCGGCAACGATCCGGATATCCGTGTGAATCTCTTCATTACCGCCAACACGCTGGAACGACTTGTTTTCCAGGACACGCAACAATTTGCTCTGGTTGAGCAGACTCATCTCGGAAATCTCATCGAGAAACAGGGTGCCGCCGTTGCATTGCTCGAATTTGCCAATGCGACGAGTTTGCGCATCCGTAAATGCTCCTTTCTCGTGTCCGAACAGGTCGCTTTCAAGCAGGTTCTCCGGCATTGCTGCACAATTGACAGCAAGAAACGGTCTATGATTCCTGGCTGAATTTGTATAAATGGCGCGCGCCAGGAGTTCTTTTCCTGTACCGCTTTCGCCTTCAATCAGGACAGTCTCGTCTGAAGTGGCAACCCTGCCGATTTTTTTCCAGATCTCCATCATCTGTGGTGATGAACCGATCATTATGTCTTCATCGGGCGAGTCGCCAATAATTTCCGACGACTCTAGGGAGAATTTAACCTTACGGCTCAGCAGGTTTGAGGCCAACCCTTTGGCAACCACCTCTTGTACTTCCAGAATGTTGAATGGTTTTGCCAGGTAGTCAAAAGCACCAAATTTCATCGCTTCGATGGCATTCTGAGTGGTGTTATAGCCTGTCGCGATGATGACGGAGATCTTGCTGTCAATCTGTTTGGCGTCTTTCAGAATTTCCAGCCCCGATTTTCCCGGTAGATTGATGTCGATGATGGCAAGATTAGGACGATGCTCTCTGATAATTCTGAGGCCGGATTCACCGTCTGCCGCCAGGAAGATCTCGAAGCTCTGGTCCTCGAAGATACCTTTAAGGACGTCACGGATGACCTGATCGTCATCAATAATCAACAGTTTGACTAGCATTTATGTTTTCCGTTCTATGTTACCGATGATTGAGATTGATGGTTGAGTTCATATTAAAAAATAACGTTGTCTTTGTCGTGATTTTTGATTGAGTTTAAGCGCTCAGATACTATCAACCCGATGCGAAAATATCAAGAACTGCCTGCCTTACCTTAGACTAAAAGACTAAACTGGTCATATTTACCTTGACACCTGGAGAGGAGTCGGTAAACTGAGCCGCATAATTCTAATGAACTATTGTCAGTCTTGAAAGGAGTTTTACACATGAGTGTTCTGGTTGGAAAACAAGCCCCTGATTTTACTGCTGCAGCTGTTTTGGCTGACGGCTCCATAAAAGCAGATTTCTGTCTTGCTGACTACAGAGGGAAGTATGTTGTACTCTTCTTCTATCCGCTCGATTTCACCTTTGTCTGCCCTACGGAATTGATTGCTTTTTCCAAACGTATCAAGGATTTTGAGGAACGTGACGTGCAGGTGATCGGGTGCTCGATCGATTCGCAGTTTTCCCATGTCGCCTGGCGGAACACACCGGTTGACGAGGGAGGAATCGGCGCCATTGCTTATCCCCTGGTCGCAGATGTCAAACACCAGATCTGTCAGGCTTATGATGTCGAGTTTCAGGAAGCTGGAGTTGCCTTCCGAGGCTCTTTCCTGATCGACAAAGCTGGCAAGGTTCACCATCAGGTGGTCAATGACCTGCCGCTTGGCCGTAACGTTGACGAGATGCTGCGCATGATCGATGCCCTGCAGTTCCATGAGAAGTATGGCGAGGTTTGTCCCGCCGGATGGAACAAGGGCGAGGACGGCATGAAGCCGAATGCGGCAGGAGTTGCTTCTTACCTGAGAGACAAGGCGGACAAGCTTTAGAACCGCTGAGGCGTGGGAAAAAATAATACGAGAAAAGCCCCGCCAGTGACCTGACGGGGCTTTTCTTTAGAGTTGAGACCGTCGATGACTACTCGCAGAGATCGATTTTGATGTCCCAGTTGTTGATGCGCATGGTGCCGTTCTGTGCCATGTTCAGCTGCATCTTGAAGGCACGATCAAAGAGTTGCGGTTCATGACCGATGCCCTTGGCCAAACATTCCTTGGATGCCATCCCCAGGTAGTCGCTCAGAATAGGCTTGTATTCTGGGTGAGCACATTTCTCAATAATCAGTTTGGCGCGCTCTTTTGGTGCTACACCGCGAAGATCGGCCAGGCCCTGTTCGGTGACCAGCACGTCGAGGTCATGCTCGGTATGGTCGATGTGCGGTGCTTTAGGTACAACGCAGGTGATGCCGAGTGGATCAGTCTTGCTCGGCCGCGTTGATGGTGAGTGCATGATCTTCAGGAAGCCATTGCGCAGGTAATCGCCGGAACCGCCGAGGCCGTTGATCATGCGCGTGCCGCCGACCAACGTGGAGTTGGCGTGGGCGTAGATGTCGAATTCGACCGGAGTGTTCATGGCGATAACGCCAAGCCGGCGGATCGGCTCAGGTGCATTGGAGATCGACAGGGGACGCAGCACGCACTTGCCGAAATATTTGTCCCAGTTGTCGAAGAAGCGAGGGAAACCGGGATTTTCCGAGAGCGACAGTGAACAGGCCGATGCGAAGTTCAGGTTGCCACCATCGAAGAAGTCGAGCATGGTGTCCTGCAGAACCTCGGTGTAAACCGACAGATTATGGAAGGGCCCCTTGGCCAGACCGCCGACTACAGCGTTGGCAATAGAGCCGACGCCCGATTGCAGCGGCAGAAGATTCTCAGGCAGACGGCCACGCTTCACTTCATGGGCAAAGAATTCCATGATGTGTCCGGCGATTGCTTCAGAGGTATCATCCATATCGGCAAAAGCACGGCCTTTGTCACGATGCTTGGACTCGACCACGGCGATAACCTTGTCGGTATCGCACGGCACATAGGGGCTGCCGATGCGTGTATGTGACTCGGTAATCAGGAAAGGTGCTCGATTCGGCGGCTTTTGCTGCATGTGAATGTCGTGGATGCCCTCGAAAGACGGCTGTCCGGTGTTGACTTCGAGGATGATCTTGTCGCACAGGCCAATAGCTTCTGCGACGATGCCGCATGAGGACGTCAGGGCCAGGCCACCGTCTTCGGTGATGGCCGAGACTTCGAAGATGCCGATATCGTAGCGGCCGTTATCGGTGTAGAAACCGTAGCTGATATCCTGGGCAAAGTGACCGAGGTGCTTGTCGCCCATGCGGATGCGACCGGCGTTGATGCCGGCAGCGATATTCTTGCCGGTCTGGTAAGGCCAGCGACGGTCGATCATGTCGAGGGTCGCCCAACGATCCTCAGTCTCAGCACCAACGGATGCGCCGATGAAGAGATTGAACTTCAGCTTGCCTTGCAAATTGTTGGCTTCAACGTGATTGGCCAGAGCGATAGGCACGGCTTTCGGGTAGCCGGCCGGAGTGAATCCGGACCATACCAGATTCTGCCCGGCCTTGAAGAACTGAATGGTATCCTCAGGCTTCATGACCTTGCTTAGCAAGGACTTGCGACGAACGCGACTTTCCAGGGTTCCGTAATCGGACATTTCTCTCCTCCATGATGGAATTTATTCGGGATATATCCCGAATTTAGAATGGGTTGCCGGGAAAAAGTCTTGTTGAAACGCTGTCCTTTATCACGGCGATGATGATTTCTGTAATGCTTTATGTATAGGGTCTTCAGGTGCAATTTCATCAAGCCCGAAGCAGGCGAGTAAAAAACTGGTTGCTTCGGGCTGACTTTATAACGAATGTCCATATGCTGTATCAAGGCAATGTATACAGAATAGAACATTTTTATAGTATGCGGTCTCCGGCAAGTCAAGGGAAAATATACTGTATCCTGTATGCATTTCGCCGTCCTCAACTGTGCGTCCTGAAACGTAAAAAGCCCATCCTCGCGGTTGGGCTTTTTAATCTTGCAGGCTCTTTGGAAATCAGTTGTTTTTTTCGATGAATCGCTGAGCATCGTGGATAAATTCACTGCCGGTATAATCGTTGAAAAGCGTATTGAATGCCACGACCGCCTTTTCTTTTTCACCGCCCAGAAGGTAGGCCTGACCGAGGTAGTAGTAGGCCTTGTCACGCTCATAATAATTCGGGTACTTCTTCAGCAACCCTTCAATCCGATTGACGGATGCCGAGTAAGACTTGGTGCGCAGGTAGAATACACCAATATTGAGCTCGCTTGCTGCTAACTGATTGTTACAGCGATCAATGTAAATCTGCACCTCTTCATGGCGACGGTCTTGCGGGAATCGTTCCTGCAGAGTTTTGAAGGTGTTGAGTGCGAAGTTCGTTGACGTCTGGTCCTGGTCAACGGACAGTATCTGGTACATATAGGAGAGACCTAGCTGATAAAGAACGTCAGCAACACGTGGATGTCCGGGATGATTTGTTAGAAACGCCTCGTAGGCAACCGCCGCTTCGATGTATTCTTCACCAAGAAAATGAGCTTCGGCAATCTTTAGTTCGGCGAGGGTGTTCAGTTCAGGCGAGAAGTAACTGTCTCTGACCTTTTCCCAAGAAGCAATTGCGTCTCGGTAGAGCCCCTTTTCAAAGAATTCTTCACCTTCCTGGAAATAAAATCCGGTATTCTTTGCAGGAGCGACAGTTTTGGATCCGCAAGCAGCAAGGAAGATAAGGCTTATGAGAAAAAGACAAATTAATGATTTATGCATCCTGAACGCCTCTGATAGTGAAGTTTATTGAGTTGATTCTGTCGATAGCTGGAAGGTACCATGAACCTGTCGGGTTCTACGTTAATCTGCTGTAAGCACGCTTAGCCGCACAGCTTTCAAAATCTTTTCAGATTGTGGTTACGGTTCTAAACGTTCAACGAGTCTGAATCTGCATGCAAATTTTCACTTCGGCCCGTATGGTCAGACAGATACCTAGATAACGATAACTCAGCCTGTTTGTCAATTGTTTCTTCAATCGGCAAGTTCTCAGGACGGCTGTTCTGTCATCACTGCACGCAGTTTGTGCAGAGAGTTTTGTTCAATCTGGCGGACACGTTCACGGCTGATATCGAATTCATCTGCGAGATCCTGCAAGGTTCTGGGTGTGTCGGACAGAATTCTCTGTTCAATGATATGACGTTCGCGGGGGGTGAGTACTTCCAGCGCTGCCGAGGTGCGCTCGGTGTTCAGTTGTTGTTCCTCATGCGCAAGCAGGAGTTCTTCCTGGTTGTCGCTTTTGTCTGCCAGGGTGCTGAGCAGGGTATAACCTTCGCCCTCGGTCAACTCGACATCCAGAGAGGTGTCGCGGCTTCCCATACGCTGACTCATCTCGGCGACAATATCCTCATTGACGTCGAGTTCCTGGGCGATGTCACCGATTTGCTCAGAGCCGGTCAGGTTGAGCAGGGCGCTTCGCGTCTGGGCCAGTTTGAAAAAGAGTTTTTTCTGCATCTGCGTGGTTCCGATTTTCACCAGTGACCAACTGCGCATGATGTAACTCTGGATATAGGCGCGAATCCACCAGACGGCATAAGTGATTAGACGCGTTCCGCGTTCCGGATCGAACTTTTTAACAGCCATCATCAGGCCAATATTCCCTTCCTGGACAAGGTCGAGTAGACGTAGACCATAGCCACGGTATTCATTGGCGACCTTGACGACAAAGCGAAGATTGGCACAGATCAAACGGTGGGCAGCCTCTGTATCGCCATCACGCAGATGTCTGATTGCAAGCTCTCGCTCTTCGGCTGCGCTTAGCAGATCAAAGCGATTGACCTGGACCATGTAATGTTCAAGGGTGTCGGTTGTGACTGGTAAATTCAAAGTGCTCATATCCTAAGTCCTGTAAATGTGGAGGTTTGGCACTCACCCGGGTAGAGTGCTAGGTATATATACCAAACTGAATGTCGTTATGCAAGAGGGGTCTTGGCGGAGCGCCATGAAAAGTTGACAGTTTGTCGTACCAACCGCATAATGTTTTACTTGAATTTTACCCTTTATTCTTTGAACTCTATCAGGAGTAAACTGTTATGCATATCATTCGTGTTCTTTTTGTTGGACTTGTCCTATCCATGCTGTTGGCTGCTTGTATTCCAGCTTCAGATAAGGAAAGAGCTAAGGTCCATTGCCCTGCGTGTGGCACTGAGTTCGACGCCCTTTTGCAGAAACGTTTCTAGGTGCCTGCTCAAATGAAAATTCTCTATTTGGGTGTCTTCGGCGGCATGGGGTGCGTTGCGCGCTATTTGGTTTCAGGTTGGATCTATACCCTTGCCGGCAAGAATCTGCCATACGGAACGTTGGCTGTCAACGTGACCGGCTCTCTTCTGCTCGGATTGGTGATGGAGGGAAGCCTGCGCAGCACCTTGTTGAGTCCTGAGCTGCGGTTTGGCCTGACAGTCGGATTTTTAGGTGGTTTCACAACCTTTTCCACCTTCTCTTATGAAACAGTCAGGTTGCTGGAAGAAGGCAGTGTGGTTGCGGCCGGAGCGAATATCCTTTTAAATGTAAGCGTCTGTATCGTTGCCGCGCTTGTTGGAATTTACCTTGCTCGGCAGATGTGAAAACTGAGAGGAGAACATTTTGAAACAGGAAGAGATGGTGTTGATGCGGATCTTTGTTGGTGAGAGTGACCGTTATCAAAATCAACCGCTCTACGAGGCTCTGGTCGAGCTTTTCCGTGTCGAAGGTATCGCCGGTACCACAGTCATCAAAGGGGCGATGGGTTACGGTCGCAAGAATGAAGTCCACTCCGATCGTTTCCTGCGTTTGAGCAGTGATCTTCCTGTGGTTGTCGAAGTGGTCGATTGCGAAGAGAAGATCAATGCTGTTCTGCCGCTGATCGAGGGGATGTTCAGGGGTGGTTTGATTACTCTGGAAAAAGCCCGTGTCATTAACTTTCACAAGGACAATTAAAGCATATGTTAAATCGTATCATGAAGATGTTGCAGGGAGAAGATGATGCCGTCGAGGAAAGCCGCTTCGAGCGGATCCAGATCGCGACCTGCGCCCTGCTCCTTGAGGTTGCGCATAGCGATGGCAACTATCATGCGATCGAAGCGAAAATCGTAAACGATCTGCTGGCCAAAAAGTTCAGTCTTTCGCAAGTTGCGATTGCTGAATTAGTTGATTACTCCCACCAGCATCGCGAGCAAAGCCTCGACCTTTTTCAGTTTGCACAAGTCATCAACGCTCATTTCAGCCGCGAGGAAAAACTCAACGTCATGGAAGGTGTCTGGCGGGTTATCTATGCCGACGGAGTGCTCGATAAATACGAAGACGCCCTGGCCCGGCAGCTTGCCACCCTGCTGCGTCTCGACCATAAAGATGTCATCGATCGCAAGGTGAAGGTTCTGGACGAAACGAGGGTTTCCGGGGCCGGGAGCTAGAGATTTGAGGTGTGAAGTGTGCTTTTTGCCTGTTTCAAGAGAACAGAGAGAATCAAATAACCGGCAATGAGTCTAATAAGCAGCCCGCAACGATCAGCTCCCTGCCCCGGATCGCCACCCCTGATAAGCATTGTGTCCTGGAGTCAGCTGCTTGCCTGCGAAGTCCTGCTCCCAGGTGACCTGGCTGTTGACTTGACCGCAGGCAAGGGGAGAGATACTTGCCGGTTGGCGAGAGCGATTGGCCCGGCAGGGCAGGTGGTCGCATTTGATTTGCAAGCCTCGGCCCTTGAGCAGGCTGCGGCGCTTTTGCGGAATCATGGCCTTGTTGTAAACTGCTGGCCCGGAGATCGAGCCCTCCCGAAACAGTCCGGAGTTTTCCTGGTTCAAGCCTGCCACAGTACCATCGGTAAGGTGTTGCAGCATCCTGCCAAAGCAATCATGGCCAATCTCGGATACCTGCCGGGAGGGGATCCGGCGCTGATCACACGCCCGGATTCTACCCTGGCGGCACTACAGCAGTCCCTGCACCTGCTTGCTCCCCGGGGACGCCTTGTGGTAACCGTCTATCCCGGCCATCCCGGTGGAGCAGAAGAGGGGGCCGCAGTTAATGCGTTCTTTTGTCATTTGACCCGTGATCACTGGCATGTTCTATCCCTGCGGGTAGTCAATTACAGCGATGCTCCCTACTTGTTGGTAGCAGAGCGTATCGTGTAAAAACCTAGCAGCCTGTCGGACTATACGGGCCGAAGCGAAAATTTGGATGTTTGAGAACAGATTTTAGCTCATTTGCAGGTTTATAGCCGTAGCTATGGACCAAAAAGGAGCTGAAATATGGGCCAAACAGCCGGATTTGCAGCCGGCTCATGGATAGTCCGACAAGCTGCTAGACGCCGCGCAAACAGAAAGGGCCGACACAAATGTGTCGGCCCTTTCCGGCTTTGTTGACTGCAATGAAAGATTATTCCGGAGGGATCACCAGGCAGCAGATCACTTCAACGCGACGATTACGCTGACGTCCTGCTTCGGTGTCATTGTCGGCAATGGGCTGGTTTTCGCCGTAGCCACGCGGCGTCATCAGGTGTGCAGCAATGCCGAACTCCTCAACCAGGTATTTTTTGACTGCGGCGGCGCGACGCATGGAGAGCTCCTTGTTATATGTAACGGAACCGATGCTGTCGGTATGACCGGCGATCAGGAACTTGGTTTCGGGATACTGCTTGATGAATGCAGCCGCTTCACGCAGCTTTTCATGGTACTCGGGACGGACTTGCGATTTGTCGAAATCAAACTCAATCTGAATGGTTAATGACACCGGGCAGCCATCCTCGTCGACAATCACACCCTTTAATGTCCCGGGACACTTGTCACGGCTGTTAAGTACGCCATCGCCATCGTCATCACCATCGATAAACTTCGCAGGTGGGGGCGGTGGGGTTTTTTCGACCGGTGGACAGCCGACTGCATCGACCATGACGCCCAGTGGCGTGTCAGGGCATTTGTCACGCAAGTCGGGGATACCATCGCGGTCACTGTCGAGTGGCGGCGGCGGGAGGATCGCCGGACCACCGAACTGCCAGTAAAGACCGGCTGTTGCAAGGAAGTTATTGTCTAGCTGGTCATCGCCGTTGTGATCCCACTCACGGTCGGAATGTAAGTCAACGAGATGGCGTAGATCCATGCGCAGGGCAAAGTCGTCGTTTATAAAATACTTGGCACCGACGCCCCAGTTCATCATGTAGTCTCCATCGTCTTCATAGTCGTCACTATTGAAGTACATGACACCGAAACCGGCTGAGGCATAAGGCACGAAAGGACCGTCAGGATTAAAGTGGTAGAGGGCATTCACACCAGCTGACCAGGCGTTGATGTCCTCCTGTGCGGGCAGGTCTGTTTCTGTCGGAGTGTATCGAACTTCAAGCTCAGCGGCCCAGCGCTTACTCACATTATAGCCGAGAGATAAACCTCCGATTATGGCATCCTCCGTATTCTGGCTTCCTTCAAACACGTGATAGCCGATCATCGGCGAGAGACTGAAAGCTCCTTCACGCTGTCCCGCCTGAGTCGTTGTCGTGAACAAAACCGCGACCAGGGTTGCCAGTAAGCCAACCTTTAAGTACTTCATTTGCTGACCTCCTCCAATTGAATAGTACCATCTCTAGTATGTAATAACGGTCTGAAAGAGAATCATAACAGGTGTTTGAAGGTCTGCAAAGCCCATTTTAAATTTATGCAACGAAAGAGGGAGTTGTCAGAAAAACCATGTGAGAAACAACCCGCCACTGTCACCTCGCAAGCCGAACTCACTGCGAGGTTCAACCGGCAGAAGTGGGGAGGCCGCCCGTGGCTTCTGACCGATGTTCCAGGTCCAGAAGAGCTGTAAGGACAGGTTGTCAGCGAGGCTGAGATCGAGGGTGGGCCTAATCAATGCCGAGTGGTCCCCAAGATTGTAAAGTATCAGACTTTGCGCTGTTGCCAGAGAATGGAGTTCGTAGGATGGCGCTGCGATCAGGTAGTGTTGTCCAAGCAGATGGGTGAGCCCTTCCTGCAGGGGAGCCGAGACGAGGACTTTGGGGTAGTCTTCGGGATCATCAGCACCCGGACCATTATAGAGGTACTGAGCGATCAAGGAGATGCCGTTGTCAAAACGGTACCAGGTTTCAATGGCGGCTAGCGTATAAACATCATGCAGAACGCCAGTTGTATCTTCACCCTCTCTACTTTTATGGATGCTGAATTCAGCTTTCAGCCCGAGTGTGCCGAGGCTGCCGGCCATGCCGGCACCGAACATGGTGTGTCCGCGTAATCTGCCGCCGATCATCAGTATATCCAGTCCGGCGCGGTTGTCCGTCCAGGTTGCCAGGAAGGAGTCGTATCGCGCTTCTGCTCCCCAGACGGCAATGGCACCAAGTTGCCCGTCGAGTCCATAGTTGAAGATGGTATGCAGGGCATCTATGCCGATACGGATTTCCGTGTCAATTGCATCCGGGGCAAACGGAGCGATGACATCAAGCGGAGAATAGATAAGGATTCGACCAAAACCAACGGCCTGACGTCCCAAGGTGGTGTCCACTTTTCCGGTACGCCATTGCAGGTTCAACCGGTCGACCTGCAGACGACTGGCGCCATGCTCGCCGTGCTGCCAGACTTTGTCCATATCCAGATGGCGGTTGTAACCGCTGGATGCTAAAGGAAAAGCCCTCGATGGGTCACTCCAGAGGTACTGATGATCGAGAGAGGTTTCAAGATGCCAGCTTTGGGCAGGCTGCCAGTCCATATTCAGGCGTGCCCGATTGCTGGAAAGATGATATGCGGAGAAAAGGTCGGCAGGTGCCTCTTCGCCGTAAAGGTTGAGAGACTTGATGGAGCCGCTCCATGCGGGTAGTGACGTGCTCGCGACAGAAACCGAAGTGAACAGATATCCACAAAGCCATAGTGATGCGGAAAGGGCAAAAAATGTTTTCAGGAGTGACTTCTTCATGCAGTGATAGTGATGTCAGCCGCGAGATGCCCGTCTTCGAGACGTATCACCCGCCTTGCCTGGGAAATAACCCTGTCGTCATGGGAACTGAAGATAAAGGTTGTACCCTTCTCCCGGTTGAGCCGGCGCATCAATTCCAGAAGCTCTTCTGCTGTGTGGGAGTCAAGGTTGGCCGTTGGCTCATCCGCCAGAATGACATGGGGTTCTGCCGCCATGGCCCTGGCGATAGCGACCCGTTGCTGTTGTCCTCCGGAGAGATCGGCAGGACGGCGACCCTCCAGTCCGTCGATGCCGAGTTCGGCAAAAAGCTTGCTGACTCTTTGCCGACGAATTTGTTTGGGAACTTTTTGCAGCATCAGGGTGAACTCTGCGTTCTCCGCTGCGGTTAAGACCGGAATCAGGTTGTAAGATTGGAAAATAAAACCGATATGCTGCAGGCGGAAGTCGGCAAGTTGCCGGGAACTTGCCGATTGAAGGTCGAGATCGCCGATAATCACCTGACCCGCAGTTGGACGGTCCAGACAGCCGATCAGGTTCAAAGCCGTTGTCTTGCCACTGCCCGACGGCCCTGCCAACACCACAAATTCACCCACATCGAAGACGAGTGACAGGTCAGTCAGTGCCGGTATTTTCTGGCTGCCGAGACGGTAGATCTTGGAAACATTTTTCAACTTGATCAGAGACATGTTTAAAATCGTTGTATGATTGAATTGTTGAATTGTTCTAGCGTCCAGCACCTGAGTCGGGGACAGTTCCCTGCTAATGATGGCGCATGCCCTCCACCGGGGTGATTCTCCCTGCTTTGATTGCCGGATAAAGGGCGGCCAGCAGCGTCAACCCGACCACGTAGAGAGCAATCTGGAGCATCCAGCCAGGGTTCCAGCTTGCGCGCATTACAGGGTCGAAGACGACACCGCCGAATTCGAGCGTTTCCGGGACTAAAGCTGCCAGATCGATGCCCACCGAAACCAGGTACCAGGTTGCCAGGCTGCCGAGCAACGAACCGACGGTGGCGGCGAGCAGCCCGAGCGTTAAGGCTTCTAGCATGATCATGCCACGCAGGGTCATCGGCTTGCTTCCCAGGGCAAGAATGACGCCGAACTCACGCATGCGCTCCATGACCGACATGAGCAGAGTATTGATCACACCAATCGTGACGATCAGCAGGATTATCAGGAAAATGAATTTCTGGCTGGCGTAGTCGAGTTTGATTGCATTAGCCAGATTTGGCATGGCACGTTCCCAGCTGACGGCTTCGATATCTGGATGTGTGCCTAGCAGAGTTGTAATTCTTCGATGTATCGACTCTTCCCGGCCGGGATCAGATAACATGACGGCCAGCTCATGGACGGATCCGGAACTTCCGATGAGCAGCGCTGCCCGCTCATGGCCAACCATGATCAGTGAGCCATCGATATTCTTCATACCAGAACTGACCACCCCTCGTACGTACAACAGTTCGCTATGTAAGGTGCCATCGTGATACTGGGCAGTGATGACGAATTTCTGACCTTGCTTGATCTGCAGCTCATCAAGCAGTCGTGAGCCGATCACGGCATCACGCGAATCGGCAGAACGGATCATGGACTCTTCGGACAGTGTTTTAAGAAAAGGATTGATCTGACGTTCCCGTTGCGGATCGACACCAATCAGCACAACGCCGCGGCTTTCCCGGCTCGACTGGGCCAGGGCTGGAATGTAGAGGCGCGGCAGTACCTGTTTGACACCATCAATGGTTTCAATCTCGGTGACCAGGTTGTGACCCTTGAAATACAGGGCTTCATCGCGACTCTCAAGGTAGTGCTGTTGATAGATCGCGATATGTCCGGAACCGGCCCTCACGCCGCTATCAACCATGCCGGCGTAGACACCGGCAGAGAGGTTGTGTAATGCCTGCACCAACATGATGCTGAACGCGATCGCAGTCAGCGTGATGATGGTGCGGCGGCGATTGCGCCAGAGGTTTTTCCAGGCCAGATGCAGGTAGTCCATAGTTGTGTCGAGTTTTCTCTTGCTCCTTGGAGCCTGTCGGGCTTGGGAAATCCAAGCGATAATTTGACTGAACGAGGGCAGATTTTGTCGATTTTGAAGGTCAATAGTTGTTCTATTGACCAAGAAAGCGGCGAAATATGAACCGTTCAGACGGATTTGCAGCGGATTGATTCCAAGTCCGACAGGCTCCTTGTGTGAACGCAGCGAATGGGCTTACGCTTTTGACCTTTCAAATGTCCCTCACCGCCACCACCGGATCAAGCCTGGCCGCCCGATTTGCCGGCAGAAAACCGGCGAACAGGCTGACGAGCAGCAGCATCCCGGCCGGAACTAGGAAATTGCCAGCTTCAAAAACTGCATGAAGCCTCGGCAGGATAGTGCCGCCGGCATATGTGACCGATGTGATATATCCGGACAGGTCGATACCGATCTGTTGCATGTAGAGGGTCAAGATCGCCCCGCATAGCAGTCCAATGACCAGAGCCAGGCCGCCGAGCAGTAGAGTCTCCAGCAACACCAGTCCGCGGATTGTCCAGGGCCGCATGCCCTGCGCCATAAGAATGCCGAACTCGCGGGTCCTTTCCATGACCGACATGAAGAAGGTGTTGAGGATGCCCAATCCGGTGGCTAGGTAAAGTATCGTAACAACGATCATGCGACTGACATCGTACGCTGCTATGACCTCACGCATTTCTGGCAGCAGGTCGCCCCAGTCGAGAACCTCGATGTTCTCAGGCAGGGCTGCAGTCAGTCGATCGGCAATCTGTGCTGCGGTCATGGGATCGGCAACGACCATCGCAACTTCGTGGATACGTCCGGGCAAGACCAGGACCTGTTGCAGCCACGGAAGTGGAGCCAATACCAGGTTATTGTCATGCCGGCTGTCACCGGTGGCGAAGATGCCACTGACAATCAGCAGGTCATTACCGATCGATCCATCGGCTGCCTGGGTCACGAAAACCATTTCATCGCCCGGCTTCACCTTCATCTTGCGTGCAAGGCCCTGGCCGATCAGGGCACCGTTGTGTTCTTCTTCCGTAGGGTAATGTCCTGCCGTAAGTTGATGCTGGAGCGAGGTGACCTGTTGCTCCATGCGCGGTATGATGCCGAGCAACTCAACCGGTTGACTGGTCTCCGGACGTGAGAGCAGGCCGAAACTACGCAGACGCGGAGATTTTCCGGTGATTTCAGCCTCATTCTCCAGGGGTAACTGGTCAGCAATGTCGGCGGGCAGGTGGGCAAAGAGGTCGCGACGCAGGTGGTATTCCGGGCGGGCAATGACCAGATGACCGTAATATTGCTCGGTTGCCGAAGCCAGCATGTCTTTGAACATTCCGGAAAATACGCCGAGGGCCAGAATCAGAAGGGCTGCTGAAACCACCATCGCTGAAAGTGTCAGCAGGGTGCGCCGTCGGTTGCGCCAGAGATTGCGGAAAGCCAGAGTCAGAAGCATGGTCAGCGTTGTTTGAGGTTGCGTAGTGAAAAGAAATTCTCATCCAGAGGCAGATCGTAAACCAACTCATGATATCGGAGGATGGTCATCTCGTCCGGCTTTTCCAGAGGAAGCACTGTAAGCCGCAAAGGAATAATGCGTTCGCCGATCTGCTGAATATCATCAAAATGCGTCTCTCGCACACGGACCATCTCTTCGTCGTAATAGTCAACCTGTTCGGGTACACGGGGATCTTTGCGGATCCGGTAGACAATCTTTCCCCAGACGACAGCGGCTTCCGCCTTCGGCAGGCATTCGATGACATAATGCACGGCAGTTTCATCCAGCAGACGAAGATTATAGTCCTCGTCAACATGATTGGCCTTGACCAGATCATCATTGGTAATATGGCTTCCCATCCAGCTACCACCCATCATTGATGGCG
This sequence comes from Desulfuromonadales bacterium, assembly GCA_014860225.1. Taxonomy (GTDB): domain Bacteria; phylum Desulfobacterota; class Desulfuromonadia; order Desulfuromonadales; family BM103; genus M0040. Next base: position 35,705 of record JACZKE010000001.1, on the reverse strand, counting down.
GGACTTTGATGATCCGATCAACTTTTGGCAGATAATTCCATACTTCCCGATTCCGTTTGAGCGTGGCGACATCACGTTCTTTGGCAGGTTCGATGATGCGGACGAGAAAATAATCGCGTCCCAACGACCAGGCTTGCATCTCCATGGTTCTTTCCCAGTGAGCAGTCTTGACCTGCATGGTGGTACGGGCACGGGAGGATGTGCCCATGTATTGCTGCTCGATTTCGCGGATCAGTAACTGGACATCCAGTGCCAGCGCCGGACTTGCTAACGTCAGTAAGAGGGTCGACAGGAACAGGACTTTATGAATTCTCTTGGTGACGCGCAAGATCATATTTTTGCCTCTCTTCATCAATGTTCCAGAGTGTTTACAGAATAGCATAATAATGAAAAGGCGCCCCATTACCTGGGCGCCTTTCCGTGCAGCAATATATCGGGATGCGCTACTTCTTCGGTGGCCGGCTTGCATAGACCAGGACCTTGCGGTCCGTGTAGGCCTCGACTTCCCCGGCAAAGGTTTCAATCTGGAAATAGTCCTGAACTTTATCCGGAGCGTCCACAAAAAACTTGTTGAGCCGGGCAATCTCATCGCGCTTCAGGCCGGCTCGCTTTGCCCAGGTCGGGAAATCGTGAGTTTTCGGGATGATTGCCGTTTCATGTAGAATGAAGCCAGCCTCCTGTATCATTTCGCGCCAGGCTTCTTCGGTAAATGCCTGGATATGCGTCGGATCACGCATCTTTTCCATGGTCTGATACCATTCGGCGATTTCCGGATCCTCGGGCAGGGCCGTGTCGACGATTGCAATTCGGCCGCCGCGGCGCAGTACACGGTGAAACTCGCTCAAGGCCCGTGCAATGTCAGGGAAATGGTGGGGAGCAACACGACAGGTCAACAGTGTGAAAGCACCCGCCGGGAAAGGCAGATCTTCGGCGTCTGCCTCGCGAAACGTAATGTTATCCACACCTTCTTCTTCACTGATATGTTCCTGGGCTTTTTTTAGCATGACCATCGTCAGGTCCGAGGCGACGACACTGCGGACCAGAGGCGAAAAACGCAGAGCGGTGTGCCCGCCGCCGCAGGCCACGTCCAGCATATTGTCATCAGGCATCGGTTGCAGCAGGCGTACCATGATTTCCAAATCGTCACCAGTGGCAAAACCCTTATCGTGTATGTATCCATCAGCGGCCCGGCCGAACTGTTCCCTGACCTTATTCTTAAATTCGCGCGTCATTTCATGCTCCTCCTTAATAGGCAATCGATTATAACATCAGTTTTGGAAAAAGCTTGTCAGGAAATCATGTCTCTGATAATAAATCTCGATTGCTCTGGAGGTTTTTAAAGTATCGAATCCAACTTGGCAAGGTGAATCTGGAGACCGTCCGAGTTTCTCGGGACTTTTTCCCCTGAAACTGACGGGGGATCCGTGGGCTTTGTTTTCTTGTCATCAAGCCTTTCATGTGTTAACAGTGCGAAAATATCAACATATCCTGTCAGGAAAGGACTCATCATGGCACAGGCGATTAAGCAAGTGAAACCGGGCGACCGGGTCAAAATCAATTTTAACGGGACACTGGAAGACGGTACCCTCTTCGATACGACTTACGAAAAAGATGAGTGTGAGGACGATGACTGCGGTTGCGGGAGAGAGGGCGGTCCGATGGAGTTGGAGGTCGGTGCCGAGGAGTTTTTCCCGCAGATTGAGGAGGCTCTGATAGGCATGTCGCCAGGCGACAAGAAGATCCTCACCATCCTGGCCGCAGACGCCTTCGGAGAGTATGATGAGGAAATGATCTCCACAGTTCCTCGCAGCCAGTTTCCCGACGATCTCAACCCGATGATCGGCGATGATCTTGAACTGGTCAACGATGATGGTGAAGGAATGGTGGTCACGGTGATAGAAATGGATGACGTCGAGGTCACACTTGACGCCAACCATCCTCTGGCCGGTGAAGATCTGACCTTCGAAGTGGAACTGGTCGAAGTCCTTTAAGTCTGATAGCAGAGACTGACACAAACAGGGGCACCTACTGCTGGTGCTCCTGTTTTTTTCTGTTTCTGTCTGTCGCTATCGGGAGTTTTCCAGGGCTTGTTGCGAATCCCGCTTGTTCCCCGTTTCGGGGGGCGCTTTCCAGGTCTCCTGTCGCTCCTGCAGAAAATCAATCAGCAGCTCAATCGCCTGAGAAAGTTCGCAAGGTATATCGGGAATCTCCTGTAAACCGGTTGCCAAGCGTTTGGCTGCCATCAGCGCATTACGGTGTTGGTGAACGGTCTTTTGCTCCGGTTGATGACTGTGTGTCAGGTCACGGAACTGTTTGGCAACCGCTGGATGACCGCGTTCTTCTTCGAGGACGGCCTGGCGCAGCTCGCCGTATTCCGCCATGCTGAAGTGTTTTTCCTCGTCAGCCTGACGGAGCAGGTCCACGGAACGATAATCGGGCAGGGGGCGGCCTTGTTTGCGTTCCAGAAGCCCGGGTTCTTTACGTTCGAGAAACCGGAAAGCGAGCAGCAGCTTCTCCGCCGTCTGTCGACGGATGCGGACCTCTCTGGCGCAATAGTCTTCAAACGAGGTAAACCCCCATTCGGAAAACCGCTTGTTGCTGCTGATTTTGGCCAGCCATTCGCCGAGTTCAACCCATGATGATTTGAACTGCTTTGCCGTGGCGAGTACCTGGTAGCGCTCCGACTCAGGTGACAGTTGCTGCATGAGTTGTTCGATATGTTGTGAGCCTTTGGTTTTGTTCTCCTGGTCCATGTCGGTCTCCTGTAGGATGGGAGAAGAATAGTAGCATAGTCGATATCTGTACTGAATAATTTTGCTTTTGGTATCCTCAAGTACGGTGTATATCCTTTTAAACGTCCGTTCGCTTGAGCCACTCGATGCGGAGAGGGTAAGCCAGACGTAAAGGAACACATACTCTATTGAATAATCATCTCTTTGCGTCTTCTCTGGTTTTCCTGACGTCTTTGCGTAAGTCGGTTCTGAAAGGTTTATCACGTGTCCAGTAGCAAGCCTTTACGCTGCATTGTCGGTTCTGAAACGGTCCGTATGCTCAACCTCGGCCATCCCTGGGTGATCGCTGATCGTTATACCTCTCGCTGGCCGCAAGCGGCATGCGGCAGCCTGATCGAGTTGATTTCAGAAGGCGGGGAATCCCTGGGGACAGCTCTTTATGACCCTGGTTCCCGCATTATTGCCCGACGCTTGTCGTCGATGGTTATCGACCTGGGTCATAACTGGATCGTGACCCGCCTGGAGCAAGCCCGCAAGAGCCGCAACTGGGTCGATTTCGGTGATACGACTGTTGCCCGGCTGGTGAATGCAGAAGGTGATGGATTGCCTGGTCTGACCGTAGATCGTTACGGCCAGTTTCTGATGATACAGTACTACACTGCTGCCTGGGAGAGACATCTGCCTGTGTTTGCAACGGCTTTGCAGGACGTTTATGCAGCGCAAGGGATTTATTGCAAGTATCGTCCGCAGGAGACACGCAAGCTCGCTGCCGGAAAAAAGAGCAGGCCGCTCCAGGGACGTCTGTTGGCCGGCAAAGCGGCGCCGGTTGACCTGACCGTTCGCGAAAATGGCCTGCTCTATCACGTCGACCTGGTCAAGGATCTGCACACCGGGCTGTTCCATGACCAGCGGCAAAATCGCCTGGAATTCCGGCGTTTGTCGGCCGGCTGCCATGTGCTTAACCTGTTTGCTTATACGGGAGCTTTTTCCGTGGCTGCTGCTGCCGGCGGTGCCGTGCAGGTGACCAGCATCGATGCCGCAGGACGCTACCTCGACTGGGCTCGTGAGAATTTCCGCCTCAACGGAATTTCATTTGAAGATCACGAATTTGTCACCGGAGATTGTTTTGTCGAGCTCGATCGTCTGGCCAGGGCGGGACATACTTTTGATATTGTTTTTATGGACCCCCCCAGCTTCTCAACGACCAGCAAGAGCCGTTTTACGACGAGTGGCGGTACTGCAGAGCTGGTACAGAAAGCGCTTAAGTTGCTCACTTCCGGCGGACTGTTGGTGACTTCATCGAACCTGCAGAAAATGGCACTGCCAGACTATCTGAAAGAACTGCGTAAAGGCAGCCTGGCGGTCGGACGACATCTGCAAGTCGTCAAGGTGACGGGCCAGGCCGATGACTTTCCTTTTACAGCCAGTTTTCCGGAAGGTAATTATCTCAAGTACGTGGTGTCAGTCGTGCAGGATAAAATCTGAATCGAACAGTTTCCGGTTCAAGCTGCGCGCGGCGTCTAGAACAGTGGGCCCTGTATTTTCCGTGCGATCTTCGCCGACCTGGGCACGGAAGATGTCACGATAGATAAATTCATAGCCGCTGAGCTGTTCCCTGTCGAGAACCGGATGACCGAGAGGAAGGATGATGAATGGTCGGGATTGCTCGCCTCCCACTGAGCCATGACCGCCAACCTGATCGTCAAAACAGGCAATGCCTTCTTCGTCGAGAGCTCCAAACAGGACCAGGTCGCCACAGCGTGGCCCCAATCCGTATTTGTGCAATTCTTCGAGCAGCACGTAGGGCGCGCCATATGGCCTGAGAAAAGCCAGCTCAGGCTGAGCAAAGCATGGATTACCAGTCACGCAGATCTTCCCACCCCGATGGAAAATCATCAGCTCATCTGCTTTTTCCCCCCGAGCCAGTACAAAACCAATGCCCTTGTGCTTTTGTAAAAAGCGCAACAGTAGCGGCTGCGCCAGTTCCACCTCTTTCCAGTTGAGCGGGACTGTTGAACCGGTAATGTAGAGATGCGCCAGGCTGCTGGAGTAGGTGATGACAACCCCGCCTTGCGGATCGAATTTTAGGGTTTCTGCTACCAGGGAATGAATCTTCTTTTGCAGATAATCCTTGGTGTGTCGATAGAGGCGATGCCGCCAGCTTTTCTGCCGTGCCTCCAGCTCGTTACGCAGATAACTGAACTGTGCCATGGTGGCATCCAGGGAGCCGGACAAAACCGTGGCCTTCTGGTTGTCGTGTAAAAAAGCGCTGACAGCGTCTCCGATAGTGACTCCGAAACGGTTCTGGAAAGGGTAGCCGGGAGTCTGGCCATGGTCTGAGAGGATGACCAGCAGGTAATCGGCTCCAGGCACATGATCTATCGCGCGAATGATTTCACCGATACGTCGATCGATGTACTGCAGGTTCTTAAGTGCCGGCCAGGAGCTCGGTCCGAAGTGGTGGGCGATCTCATCGTAGCCGCTGTAAGTGGTATAGATACGTGGAGTACCGGCGTAGACTTCGGCGATGACGCCGAAGGTCTGCATCTCACGCAGAATCACATTGCAGAAGATACGTATGAACGGGAACAGCCCCTCCTGAGTCTGCCAGCCCTTCTTGCGTCGGTGATGCCATTCGTCTTTGCGATTGGCCCAGTACTCAACAAACGAGGCGAAAAACATGCGGCAGGTACGTATGGGGTTGACCAGGAGCAGCAGAATAATACGCGAACCGCCGCTACGGTCGAAAAGAGTCTGTGGATGGGGTGAGGAGACCGTAAAGATACTGCGTTCGGCGTCGCCATCCAGGATGTTTGAATACGAGGCGCCGCCTGCCAGAAGGCCTCTCTCTCCGGCAAAAAGTTTTTCCCGGAAGAACTGGACCTGGTCCAGATCATTGCAGGAGATCACTTGTCCGGTTTCCTTCTCGAACCAGCGAAAAGCCGGAATCGTATGGTCGCTGCCATAGAAAAAGGTTGATTGGGCTGCTGGTGTTGTGCTCGGCAGGCCGGCACGGTACTCGATCAGCTTGTGGCCACGGCGAAGGTAGCGTTCCAGGTGAGGGAGATAGCCCCGGTCGAGGGCTTGCTGCAGGTGAGGAAAAGCAAGGCCGTCGATCTGGATGCCGACAAAGCCTTTTTGCCGACCATCAATCAAACGTTCCCGGCGTTCCTTGCGGAAGGGGAAGAGCTTGAGGCCGTAATAGCAACCGGACAGCCATCTGATCAGTGCGGAGTGTGGCATGGGGGCCATTATAGCAGACACCACGCGGTTGAGAAATCAATAACTTGCGCCACCCGGTATCCCCGGATGGCGCAAGAGCTGTTCCCAAGAGGATGTCGGACTATACGGACCGAAGCGAAAATTTGGATGTTTGAGAGCAGATTTTAGCTCGTTTGCAGCTCCATAGCCGTAGCTATAGAGCTGCAAACGAGCTGAAATATGGGCCAAACAGCCGAATTTGCAGCCGTTTATGGATAGTCCGACAGTCTCCTGATGGAGACTAACTTTCGATTGTAACCTTCAGGATGCTGACTGATTCCGCAGGGACATCCTGATGCATGCCTTTGTTGCCGGTCTTGACCTGACGGATAGCGTCAACGGTGGCTATGCCGTCGGTCACTTTGCCGAAGACCGCGTAGCCGAAGCCTTGCGGAGTCGGTGCTGTGTGGTTAAGAAAAGTATTGTCGCCAACGTTGATGAAAAACTGGCTGGTTGCACTGTCAACAACCCCGGTTCGGGCCATGGCAACTGTGCCGAGGCTGTTTTTCAGACCGTTGTCGGCTTCATTCTTGATCGGGGCTTTTTTGTTGTCCTTGTCACGCATATCTGCGGTAAGCCCGCCACCCTGAATCATGAAGCCATCGATGACCCGGTGGAAGATGGTCCCTTCGTAGAAACCGGCGTTGGCGTAATCGATAAAGTTGGCTACGGTAATCGGTGCGTTGACAGCATCGAGCTCAAGAACAATGTCTCCCATGCTGGTTTCGATACGGGCGACGGGGTTGGTACTTTCAGACATATTGAGTCTCCTTTAAATAGTTGAAGTCAGGTTTGGCGCAGGTATAACATGAGTCGAATGTGGTGGGCAAGCAGGGGGGTTAAAATGATGCAGCTCAGTCCTCTGTTGGTCTCGGTGAGGTTCCGATCGATTTGGAACCTTCTCCAGGATGGCCTTCTTCGACCCAGGCCGTTATCAAGGTATAACAGACCGCAAGCAGGACCGGGCCGATGAAAAGCCCGATAACGCCGAAAGCAATTAATCCGCCGATGACGCCGGCGAATATCAGGAGCAAGGGCAGGTTGGCATTCCGTCGGATCAGGATCGGACGCAGGAAGCCGTCCATGCCCATGACGATAATCGACCAGATCAGCATGGCGATTCCCCAACCGATGCTGCCTTTCCAGAAAAGCCAGATAATGGCAGGGATCAGTACCGGGCCGGCACCAATTTGAGCGATCGTCAGCATAAAGATGAGTGCTGTCAGCAAGGTCACATAAGGAATACCGACCGCAGCCAGTCCTATGCCGGCCAGGATTGACTGGGCCAAGGCTGTTATTACAACGCCCTGGGCCACCGCCCGAATCGACATGGCAGCAAGAACCGCTGCATTCTCGCCGCGCTCATCGGCAATTCTGTGGGCCAGCCGCCGCACCATGCCTGCTGTATCTTCACCGTTCATATAGAGCAGGGCGGTCAGGACCAGCGTCAAGATGAAGTGAACCAGCATCAAACCGAAGCTTCCGGCTTGATCCACCAGCCATCCTGCCATATTGCGTAAGTATGGCGAGAGGCGCATGGCGAATTCTTCAGCTTCGGTGGCTGCCGCTTTTTGCCAGAGTCCGACCGCCGAATCGCCGACCAGTGGTATCTGTTCGATCCAAGCGGGAGGCGCCGGGATCTTGAAGCTGGTCAGCTGTTTACCCAGATTGGTTATCTGGGGGGCGTTCTCTACGATAGTACCTACAGCCAGAGTAAAGGGGATGACGAAGACCAGGATCAGAAGCACCATCATCACTATGGTAGCGGGGCGTCGCCCACCGACCTTGTTCTGTACAATGTGCAGCAACGGCCATGTCGCTATGACGATCATGCTGGCCCAGATCAGTGCGGGCAGAAATGGTCGTACGATCCAGAAGCAGGCAGCCAGCAGGGCACCGATGAGGGCAATGGCCAACGTGCTTCTGACCAGATCTCTTTGGGACGAGTTATTCATGGCTTTGCCTGCTGACGAAGAGGTCCGAATTTTTCAGATGTCGATATCCCGTCGAGATTATGTCACAAAATAAATGAGATTGCACGGGATGGCTACCTTGTAAATATCCGTTTACACATGCTCCTGATCCTGATCGGTTTGACATCATGCCGGGATATTGTAAAAATTAAAAACAGATAATGTCCGACAAGTTTTTGGTGATGACAAGAAGTGACAACAGACATGAGTATTCATGCTACCTAACTAACGAACACCCTGGACGTGAAAGCCGTAATACTTTTGCTGACAGGGGAGTAAGGAGAGACAATATGAAGCTTTACAGTCGATTGGCTATGTCGGTCTTGAGCCTTGCTTTCCTTTGCTTGTCGTTGACTCCATCTACCGCGTTTGCAGCTGATATGAGCGAAGACACTGAAACCTGTATTGCCTGTCATGAGATTGTGACGCCCGGCATTGTCGAAGACTGGCAGAAAAGCCGCCACTCGCATGTCAGTCCGGCCGAGGGTTTGGCCAAGGATAAACAGGAACGGCGCATTTCCGTTTCCGAAGTAGCCGAAAAGCTGGCAGGAGCTGCGGTAGGTTGCGCCGAGTGTCACATGATGAATCGAGATAAGCATTCAGACAGCTTTGAGCATAACGGTTACACAATCCACACTGTCGTTTCACCGGATGATTGTGCGGCCTGTCATCCGGTTGAGGTAAAGGAATATGCTGACAACCTGATGAGCCAGGCGTATGCCAACCTGATGGCGAATCCGGTTTATGCGATGATGATAGACAGCGTCAACGGCAGCCACGAATTTGATGGAGCCGTCATGCATATGCACGCCTCTGATGATATTTCGAATGCTGATTCTTGTCTGGCCTGCCATGGGACCGATGTGAAGATAACCGGCAAGGAAACCCGCGACACAGATATGGGAGAAATGGAGTTTCCCACCCTGTCAAACTGGCCGAATAACGGGGTCGGCCGTTTGAACCCGGACGGCTCAACCGGAGCCTGTTCCTCATGCCACATGCGTCATCAATTCTCGATCGAAGTGGCACGCAAGCCTTATACCTGCGCGCAGTGTCACAAGGGTCCTGACGTCCCTGCCTACAAGGTCTATTCCGTCAGCGTCCACGGGAATATTCAGAAATCAGTGGATAAAGAATGGGATTACAATGCCGTTCCCTGGGTCATCGGCAAGCATTTCACTGCGCCTACCTGTGCAACTTGCCATGCCAGTCTGGTTATCGATCAGAATGGTGAGGTACTGGCAAAGCGTTCCCACCGGATGAATGACCGACTGCCTTGGCGTCTTTTCGGGATACCCTATGCACACCCACATCCGATTTCAGCAGATACGACCCAGATTCTAAACAAGGCGGGACTAAACCTGCCTACCGAGCTGAGCGGAGAGCCGGTCAGCAAGTTCCTGATTGATGACCAGGAGATGGCAAAAAGACTAAAGGCTATGCAGAGCGTGTGTCTGGGGTGCCACAGTGGACAATGGGTCGAGGGACATTTTGCAAGGCTCGACAAGTCGATCGAAACCTCCAATCATATGACTTTGCAGGCCACAAAAATTCTCAGCAAGGCCTGGGAAGAGGCTCTTGCCGAAGGGATCCCACAAGGAAAAAGCCCGTTTGATGAGGCGATCGAGTTAAAATGGGTCGAACAATGGCTCTTTTACGGCAATTCAATCCGCTTTGCTACAGCTATGGGAGGCGCAGATTATGGCGTCTTTGCAAATGGTCGATGGGTACAGCAAAAAAACCTTCAGGAAATGTTCGATTACCTCAAATTCCTGCGTGTCAGCAAGTCAGAGAAGCCATGACCTGCCATTTCATAACTCGGAACCTTTTGATATGCCAGTATCTTGCAACGGGGGTGCTATAGATTGAAAAATGGCTTTAGATGATAACGGGAACCTCTGGACAAAGAAAAACCCCTGGCAATGCCTGGGGTTTTTCGATTGGTCATTGAGTACTTCGCCATAGGCCAAATCGTTGGAAAAAGCTTGTGAGATATTTTTGAGGACCAGCGTGTATAGTGCCGACACAAAATGCCTGACACTCTGTTGCAACCCTCTTGGAAAAGCCGCGTTTTGCGCCGTAACCAACCCTTCGGTGTGCAGGCGTTTTTTTGTTACTGAAATCACAACCATGTTATTTCGACCATGCATCTACAAGGTCATAATTCGCTTAATCGGGATCCTGGGGAAACTATGTCCTTAATCAACTGCCCAGAATGTAATCACGAAATATCAGATTTTGCACCAACATGCCCAAGTTGTGGGGTGCCGGTTGCTTCAGCCAAAGAAGCAAGGCCTGTTAGCATAGGAGTTACGACGGTCCAGGAGACGAGCAAAAGGTTAAGATTGCACACGTCCGGTGCTATTGCAGCAATTCTTTTCGGCATAGTTTGGCTGATCAGCCAGGCAAATTCGGGTCAAGAAGGAGTCGCGCCAAGCCCAATTCATGGATTACTTATATTCGCTGGCCTCGCCTGGTATATCATCTCTCGCGTCAGGATCTGGTGGCACCGTAGCAAGTGGCCTTTTTCTTAAGTATGAATGGCAGTAAATGTAGATGTCCAGACAATACGACAAAAGAAAAAGCCCCCGGTAAAGCGGGGGCTTTTCTCGTAAATGGTCGAAGGCCGGAATCGAATAAATTGTTTAAGGATTTGATCTGCATAGGTTTATTAATGTCTTAAAAGTAACTTGACCCCGAAATCTACCCCCAGTAGGAGATGTTTACAGCTGCAAAAGACTGAATTTTCTCATAATCAGAATGCCGCTTCTGCATGTGAGATCGGGTGTTTCAATGGGATTGTTATTTAGTTTCCATCCGGATGGTTTTAAAAAAATGTCCATGAATCGCCTTTTTGAGCACAGTAAGTCGACAGATTGTCGACAGATTGTCGACATAGCATGCAAAAAAAACAGAAAATCAGGCAGTCCAGAGTCCGGTATCAAACAGATGTTTGGATTTTTCCAGAATATTCAGCCCGGTTGAAAAGACAGATGCTTTCTATGAAATTCTTCTTGCGCTATTCGCGATTCGCGAATAGAATATGGGTATGAATTTAAAACCACAAGACATATTGGTTGTGCTCAAGCTTGTTGCAATGGAGGATCGCTCCTGGAGCTATGTGCAGCTGGCCAATGAGTTGTCGATGAGCGCATCTGAAATCAATGCAGGGGTGAAGCGTTGTTTGGCGGCTAACCTTTTGGTGGCGGACTTTGTTGGAGGGAAAAATCCAAAACCCGCTTTGAAGGCCGTCGAGGAATTCCTTGTCCATGGTCTGAAGTATGCGTTTGTTCCCGAGAGAGGGGAGTTGACGCGTGGAGTGCCGACCGGTTATGCAGCTAAACCGCTGAAAGGGATGATTTTAGCGAGTGATGAGCCTCCTCCCGTCTGGCCGTATTCGGCAGGGGATGTGCGTGGATATTCTTTTTCCCCCCTTTATCGGTCTGCTCCTCAGGCCGCCCTTGCAGATCGGCGGCTCTACGAGTTGCTTGTCCTGGTTGATGCCATTCGTGGTGGCAAAGCTCGTGAAAGGGACATCGCTGTTTCTGAGCTGCATAAGCGTTTGGCTGGCCAATGGTAGCGGTTAAAGAAATCAATCTCCAGATGCTCTGTCTGGTTGCCAAGCGGTTGGAGCCTTTGCTTGATCGGCTGATTTTCCTTGGTGGCTGCACGACGGCATTGTTCATCACCGATGAGGCGGCACCTGATGTGCGGGTTACGCATGATGTCGATGTGATCGTCGAGGTGCTATCGCGGAACGAATATTGGCAGCTGGAAGAGCGGTTGCGGGAACTTGGCTGCACCCAAGAGATTGACGAAGAGGTGACCTGTCGCTGGAAACTCGATGGGATCACTCTCGATGTTATGCCGACGGACGAAAGCATTCTGGGTTTCAGCAATCGTTGGTATACCGATGCCATCAATTATGCAGAAACCGTTTCGCTAAACGAAGACCTTGCTATTCGGCTTGTTACCCCCGCTCATTTTATTGCGACGAAATTGGAGGCTTTTTTCGGGCGCGGGAATGATGATTATTGGGGGAGTCACGACTTGGAAGATATTGTGACGGTTATTGACGGGCGCGCTGGGATTTTGGCTGAGCTTTCGGTGATTGATGCTGAGCTGAAAGAATATATTGCCAGGACAATTTCAGGACTTATAACTGCAGAAGGTTTTCGAGAGGCTCTTTCGGGTCATCTGCCTCCAGACCGCGCAAGCCAGGAGCGCTTACCTTTGCTTTGGCAGCGACTGGTTGCTATTGCCGCATTGGACTGATTTCAAATGACCGGGAGGTCGTCTTGTGATCCGATCAGATACCCCATGGCCCGATAACCGCGCAGGAACTAGCTGCTGGTGGGGCTGGACGGTGTTCGGCTTACACGCCGGTGTACCCACAGACTCCAGCGCGTGGCGAGTTGGGGATCGTTAGATAATCGACTTCATCGCCGCAACTGTGCTGGGTTGCGCACTTCCGGCAAAGCCAGCCTTCACCCTCCCAATTGCATTCGGGGCAGATACTCACAGCGGGATGCCGGTCGCAGGCATCGCAGGGAATCTCCGGCGGATGATTGCGCGCCAGGATAGTTATCGCTTTCCCGCCGGGTGCCAGCCCCTGATATCTACCGAGAACCTTGATCCGCAGCTGCGTGGTGTCGCCCATGTCGTAGTCATAATCAATTTCGTATCCCGTCCTCAGCAACGTGACCAGCCGTCCGTGCATACCGATGATTTGCCGGCCAACGAAAAACTGGCTCATATGGCCGCAGCATTCCAGCCAGAGCTTGCGCAAAAACATATCCAGCGTTTTGAAGGTGGCCCGCTCATCCACGTGCAGATGCAGCCAATAGTCCGAGGGATAACGAGTCGTAACCTGCAGGTGCAGACTGACACGCTCATCATCCATAATGGATTCTGCTGGTTGTTTCGTCAGACAGCTGGCCAGGTGTTTGCCCATGCCCGAACGGGTGTACTCTTTTTCGCAGAGGGTGCAGGCCCCCTTGGTGGCCTTGAGTGTCATGCAACGAACTCCTTCATGGTTTGATGTGTCTGTATCTCCGACTGCTCGTCATAGTTCCGGTCAGAGAATTGATCCTGACCCGTTACCACTCCCGATGCCCCCTCTGCTCCAGCGTCATTGCCAGGATCTTTGGAATCTGGTTGAGCAGGTGGGCCGCCAGTTCCCGAATCTGCGCCGGGGTGACGCCTTCGAATTCATCAAGGCTCCAGAGATCCACATAGTCCTGCGGATGGGCCTGAATGCCGCGCAGATGTTTCTCCGCGCCGCGCAGCCAGTCCTCTTCGTTGCTGTATCGGCTACTCATCGCGCCGAGATCCGCCTTCAGGGTGTCTGACACCCGGGCAGTTTGGACGATGATGGCATAGGCCCTGTCGGAGAAGTCATCGGTGTCCATGGTTCACCATGTGTGCTTCAGCGTTCATAGCGGCTCCAAAAGCTGGTTTTGCGGCCGTGCTTTTGCTGCAGCTGTTCGACATAGACAGTGTGCGGCTCAATGTCGTCCCAGTCGCTGACGGTTTTTGCCAGCAGGTCGAGTTTGCGCAGGTAGCGCGCGCCATGACCGTAGGTTGTGGTCCGGGCGCGGTGCAGTATCGAATCGAGCAGGGCGCGGTAGAGCAGGCTGGCGGTCAACGGCCGGGCCAGCGATTCAAAGGTTTCCGCCAGCGGCAGAAGAAACTGATAATGATCGCCATCCAGTTGCTCGGCGCGGACCTGCAGGTAGCATTCGGCGGCGTCCCACTGTTCCATTTCGACCAGAAAAGCGGCATCGGTCAGGGAGAGGAGCGGGGCGTCGAGGACGATCTGCACCTCCTGGTCGAGCAATTCGTCGCCGACGATCGCGATCCAGCGCTCAAAGCCTGAACGGCTGCGCTGCCGGCGGAAACTGCGCCGGGCAACTTCGGCCTGCCGCTGTTTGTCTCCCTGACGGTCATAGATGGCGAGCAGCAGTTCGTCGCGCTCCTGCTGCTGAAAACTTTCACCGGCCGGAATCCGTTCCAGCCAGGCGAGGGCGGTCTGTTCATCTCCGCATTCCAGATAAACTCGGGCGATATCGACGCAGCCGGCGGTGCCGGGTTCATCCCCCCAGACGGCACGGCGGGTCTGCTCAAACAGCGGCGCATCCTTCAGCTGCCGGGCCAGGGATTTGACCTGGTACAGCCAGTGGCGGCGCGGAAACTCCTCCGGTTCCTCCTCCGCCAGCTGCTGGTACTGGTTGATCAGCCAGCGCAGTTGCTCTGGCGGTAGAAATTCCACGGCGCTGTTCACCAGGGCATCGCGCACACCGTAATCATCTTTCAGGGTGGTCTTGAGGATCAGCTTGGCGAGCCAGGATTTGTCGGCGCAACGTTTTGCGTAGCTGACGAACAGTTCGCAGGCGTCATAGCGGTAAACATCCCCGACATGACCGCTTGAATCATCGCAACGGTCGAAGACGCTGCGGTCGGTGGTGTAGAAGTCGGCCACCAGCTTGCAACCAACCTGCGGATCGACCACCAGGTCTTCGATCTTCTGCAGCAACTCGCGCAGCTCTCGGGCCAGCCCGGCTGACTCGCCCCAGCGGATGAAGCGTTTGCTGCGTTTCAGGGCTGAAAGGCGGGATTTGAGATCACGTTCGACAGTCATTTGTTTGTTTTTTAAATGGGTTATGGTCATTCAACATGGCCAGCTTCGGGTTATCCTTACACATATCAACACTTGACTTTTTAGCCGGATGTGTCAGTTTGAATACAGTTCGTCTGCCATGCGTAGAAGGAGTTACGAAGTCGTCCCTTGGGGCGGCTTCAGCTTTTTGAGCCTTGTTTCCAACGCCAGTCAAGCAATTTACCGCTCATGGGATGACTCCTTGTGAGATGTCAACAAATCTAGTTTGCCAACTGTCATTCATCAAATAGCCATCAAATGAAAAATCATGCCCAGAATGGCACGTAACGCATGAATTTTCGGCTTGCAGATTCGTCATAAGGGCGAACCAGCCCGCTCTCCAAAGTCTCTTTGATAATCCTTGAGGCCGTTGCGCTGTTTCTCCCCTCAATCCCGAACCGCTCTCGCAGAGTGGTATTGGTCATGAAATCGCGCTGCACATCTCTCTCTTTCCCCAAATCGCCTCAAAAGCACAACCCTCGACAAATAAGTATGCGCGGGTCGTCCCACGACCAGACCTGGTTGATAGGGGGGGGGCTGGAAACTCTGATATTGGTATTGCTGTTTATAGCTGCCGGAAACAAATTCTTCGAATTTCATCATGCCTCCCTTACGCCACAGTGACCTGACCGTTCATCAGTATGTGTAGGAGCCAGACGAGGAGTTGGCTGAGGTGCTGGTAAAAAGCCAGCTGCCACTAGATCCACTCGTGTAAACACGGATGGCTGTCGGATGGTGATGGTGAATGTAGCCTGAAATCCGTCCGTAGCCCTTCTCAGTAGTACTGCCGGATATATCCGAACGCCTTGTCGAACAGATCCTGGTCCTTGACCTGATACTTCACGTAAATCACTTTGCGCAGGGCCTTCTGGACCTCGCGCTCTCCGGCTTTGGTGTTTTGCCAGCCGGGGAACCGGACCAGCCGCACGATCTCGTCGATATCGGTCACGATCCGCTCGACCACCATCGGCGTCTTGCCGTTCTTCACCTCGGCGAACAGCTCGGTCAGGGCCGCTTTGGCCTTGGCCTGCTCATCGACTGGGTCCACCTGCTTCTCGGCCTGGACGACCTCTCTGGCCAGGGTCAGCAGCTCCTTGAGGAAGTCGAGGCTGTGGAGTAGGCCCTGTTCGTGCCGCTCTTTGAGCTTTTCGAGGCGCTCGCCCAGGGCGACAAACTTCGGATTGTCCTTGTGCTTGCGCAGGCGGGCGATGAGCTTGATCTCGATTTCCCTGGATTTCTTGTCCGGGTCCTTGGCATCGAGCAGCCCTTCGAGGACCTCGGCGTCCATCACCAGGGTATCCAGATCATCGCGCACCGTCTCCAGATGCACGTTCTCATGCACCAGCTCGATGGTCTTGGCCCCCAGGGCGTGCCAGAGCAGCTTACCGTTGCCGCTCGGCGGCTTCACTGATTCATAAACCTGAGTCAGCCATTTGTAGTCCTTTTCATAAGGACCGAGACATGCATCGGGGGACAGCGCCTCCCACAGACGGGAGTGCACCGAGTATCCCGCCGCGAATTTGTCACGGGTCTCGTTATCCGGCAGGCAATCCTGCGCCGCAATCAGCCCTTCGTAGCCGCCGACGGTGCGGTCCACCCCGGGGAAGAACGAAAGGCATCTCTCCACCACGCCGGGCAGCTCTTTCTTGAGCTCGTCCAGATTGGTGATGGCCTTCTGCACCGCCTTTTCATCGAAATCAAGGGCCTTGGCCACGTCATCGAAGATACCCAGGTAATCGACGATCAGACCGTGGGTCTTGTCGGGGTAGACGCGGTTGGTGCGGCAGATGGCCTGCAGGAGATTATGGTCCTTCATCGGCTTGTCGAGGTACATCACCTGCAAAATGGGCGCATCGAAGCCGGTCAGTAGCTTGGAGGTGACGATCAGGAACTTGAGCGGATCAATCGGATCGCGGAAACGGTCGAGGAGCCTTTCCTCCTCGTCCTTGGCCAGCTTCCATTCCGCGTACTGATCGGACTTGCCACCCTGGGTGTGCATGACGATGGCGCTTGCCTCCGGGCCGACCAGCTCGTCTATGGCTCTCTTGTAGAGCACGCAGCATTCCCGGTCAAAGGTCACCACCTGAGCCTTGAAGCCGTTCGGTTCCACTTTCTCCTCGAAGTGCCTGACGATATGCTGACAGATGGCGTTCACCCGCACCGGGGCCTTGATCAGCACCGCCATCTTGGCGGCCCGCTTGGCCAGGTCGTCACGATCCAGCTCGCTCAACTCATCGGTCATCTGCGAGTAGGCTTCGTCGATGGCGTCCTTGTTGATGTGCAGCTTCACGTCCACTGCCTCAAAATGCAGCGGCAGCGTGGCCTTGTCACGGATCGAGTCCTGGAACGAGTAACGGCTCATATAGCCCTGCTCATCCTCGTCCGCGCCGAAGGCCCAGAAGGTGTTGCGGTCCCGCTTGTTGATCGGCGTGCCGGTCAGGCCAAAGAGAAAGGCGTTAGGCAGTGCGTCGCGCATCTTGCGCCCCAAGTCGCCTTCCTGGGTGCGGTGCGCCTCGTCCACCATGACGATGATGTTCGAGCGCTCGTTCAGGCGGCCATCCGCCTCGCCGAACTTGTGAATGGTGGTGATGATGATCTTACGGGTATCGGCCGCCAGCAGGCTTTGCAGCTCCTGCCGGGTGGCGGCCCCGATCATGTTCGGAGTATCGGCGGCGTTGAAGGTGGCGGTGATCTGGGTGTCCAGGTCGATGCGGTCCACCACGATCATCACCGTGGGATTGCCGAGCTTGCGATGCATCCGCAGCTTCTGCGCCGCGAACACCATCAGCAGCGACTTGCCCGAGCCCTGGAAGTGCCAGATCAGGCCCTTTTTGGGATAACCCTTGACCACGCGGGCCACCATCAGGTTAGCGCCTTCGTACTGCTGATAGCGGCAGATGATCTTGATGCGCCGGTGTTTCTTGTCGGTGGCGAACAGGGTGAAGTTCTGCAGGATGTCCAGCACCACATGGGGGCGCAGCATGGAACGGATGGAGCGCTGCACGTCCTCAAGGGTCCCCTCCGCCTTGTTCTCGCCTTCGTGCCACGGCCCCCAGATATCGATGGGCATGCGCACCGAGCCATAGCGATAGCACTTGCCCTCGGTGGCAAAGGAGAGGACGTTGGGCACGAACATCTGCGGCACGCTCAGTTCGTAGCCGTTGTGGATGTCGCTGGCCCCGTCCACCCAGGTCACCGCCGGGCGCGACGGGGCTTTGACTTCACCGATCACCAGCGGGATGCCGTTGACCAGCATAATAATGTCGAAGCGGCGGCCGCCTTCCTTGACCGGGTAAACCCACTGGTTGGTGACCACGTAATCGTTGTTGCTCAGGTTCTCGAAGTCGATCAGCGTTACCTGTGTATGTTCGCCGCGCTCGCCGAATGGCATGGACTTCTCGCCGCGCAACTATTCGGCGAACAGTTCGTTGGCCCGCACCAGGCCTTCGCTCTGCACTGACAGCGGAATGGTTCGCAGGCGATAGAGCACCTCATCGGCACGGTCGGGCTGGGCCTTGATTTCCGGGTTCAGGCGGATGAGGGCGTCACGCACCATCGACTCCACCAGCACGTCGGAGTGCTGGCGGGGCAGTTCCTCGGCGGACACGAAGCGCCAGCCTTTGATCTCGCCGCCATAACTGGCGAGCTCTTCGGCAACCATGTTCGAAGTCACGCTGCCGCAGAGCGTGTCGAGAACCATCTGTTCGACCGTGTTTTCTTCGTTAAACATGGACGCCTCCTATCGTTTCATTACTGAACAGCGAGAGCATCCTTTGGGTCTTAGAAATGTGATTTGCTATAGTTTCTCTATGGCTCTTCTGTTCATTGAATTCCGACACAATCCGTTTCTGGGTATCAAGGTCTGGGACAGGGAATCTGAATTCAGCGAGGGTCTTCCTATTGATCTTTTTCATGCTGCTACTGGTGCCTGAAGCCGTCTTCATCATGTGGCGTCTACCCCGACTGGAAAGAAGCACCAGTTCAAGATAATCAGGAAGCGCTTTCTGCGTATTTACTGGCAACCGCATCATGGTGTCAGGGAAAGAAACATCCGTGCGATCTTCGTCAAAAATCCCTGCGAACCCAACCAAATCGACCGTATTCGAACGTGAAAGGAGCAAATCACCTTTGGACAGGGTGGCTCCAATCATTCTGTTGGTTTTCGCGACCGGTTTAAGATTTCCTCGGACATATCCGTTGGAGGAAAGAGCAGCTAAGGACAATACCCAGCGGCCTGTCTCGTCGGATGATGGTGGGGCTGAGCAACCGCTTTCCGGACTGCCGAAAAGAACATCGGGTAGCTACAATTCAGGACAATTCAGGGTGTCGAGCGTGTGCTCAAGACTAATTTGAGAAACGATGTGAATATGATTTAGGGCCTCTTGATAAGCAGATGCCGCTTCATCCGCTGCCCACAGGATCTCGGCAATGCGCTTCTGCTCATCACGTGGCGGCAGCGGGAATTCGAAGTCCTTCAACGCCGTCCAACTGGTCCGGGGTGACAGCGATCCGGCCGAGGTATCGAGCGCATGATCAAAGAAGGCATCGCTCTGGCAGATAAATGGCAGAAGTTCCGGCAGCAGAACCTTTCTGTTTTTCGGCTCGAACGTCAGGATGTCCCCGGAGCAAATGCCTTCAAACTCGGCATAGGCAACCTTGCGTTGATAGGCGCGACGCTTGCCGAAAAGCGTCTGCCCCGGCACGAACTTGCGGGTAAACGAAGTGCCATCCGCAACAGAGTTCCAGCGACGGATATGCAGATTCTCAGGGTCGATGTGTTCAAGCCGACGATTCTTTCAACGCCATTGGCCCCGGGATCACGCTCCACGAGGTTGGCATTCTTCACCACCTCGCCGAACTTTACCATCTTCCAGCCGGGCTTCAGGTATTGTGTGCTCATTTGGCATGTTCCATATCTTGAGCTGCAACTTTTTTTAGTCCCTGCAGGACGATATGGAT
Organism: Desulfuromonadales bacterium; assembly: GCA_014860225.1. Classification (GTDB taxonomy): domain Bacteria; phylum Desulfobacterota; class Desulfuromonadia; order Desulfuromonadales; family BM103; genus M0040. Next base: position 16,122 of record JACZKE010000001.1, on the reverse strand, counting down.
GCATTCATCTACGAAAGGTGACTCCATCAACCGCAAATATGTCTCCTTATCTAAACCAGCATTTATGACAATGTCAGAAATATCAACACGTTCGAGTACAGATTTCACATTTCCATAGTCTGCTTGCATCCCATGCTTTGTAGCAATTTCCTGTAAGTCCACATAACCGGCGTTGTGAGTGGCTTGCCATGCCTCTGTCAAAGTTTTGGGATATGATTTGTCCCGAAGCAACTTGCAGACTTCGCCAACTACGCCTCCAAACGCGCCCAATAAATAAATAGGCTGGCCATTATTGATAGCAATAAGAATTTCTTCTAAAACGCCAGGCATCTTGCCGCTATAACCAGAGAGCTTTCCCCCGACGCAAACGCGTGCGTTTGTGGATGCAATCGATTTCTGTCGCATTTCAGTGAGGCATCGAGACAAGTAGTACTTATTTTCAGGAGAGGACGGGGGAAGGGAGTGATCTTTGTCGATCTCACCAGCAATATCATCAGGGATATTGTGGTTAACCGTATCCATGACATCTCTGTATTTCGCACGCCAGGCGGTTAACTTTGGATCCGCGACATGCAGGGGCCAAGCCAAGTGGTTTTCTACATAAATACCATCTGAATTAAGACGTGATTTGAGTGCAACAGCTTCGTTCAAAATGAACTCAGTGAACCCATCTTCTCGCAAATCTCCCCCATAAATAAGAGTTGCCGACCTAGCAAGAAGATGTCGAGCCAAATCTTGGGCTAATCTTGTCGTTTGACTCGCTGGAAGATGGTTTGCCCCGTATCCATTATTTGCAATATTCGATATTGAAATACCAATTCTTAACTCATGGAGAGAGTTGCTTTCATCTCTCCTCCAGAGTGGAGTAAAAGTCTCAATCCCAAGCTGCCGGTGCCAATCGGCTTCCTCCGAGTAGATTGGAGGCTCAGGGTAGCAAATTTTGTTAATCTTACCATCTGCTTTTAGTGAAAGTAGCTGTCGAACTTCTGGGGGGCGTGGCAAGAGTGCGCAATCGGCACTTATCCAACCTCTTTCTCGGTAATACTCAAGAAGTTTTACAGCATAACGATGTCGAACTGTTTCCAAGATCGCTGTGACAAGAATTCTCAGAATATCTTCTTCAGATAGAGGTGGTTCTGGCGAGACATGGACACAGGGGACATTGGAGCCCGCAGGAAAAATTCTATCCTCGTACTCTTCCAAACAATCAACTGCAATCATTGGTCTAAAATGTTCTTTTGCACATAAAATTTCTCGTTGACACCAGTAACGAGAAGAATATGCATCACTACTGATCGCAATTACGGTCGATCCTTTTATGTGGTTAATTATTTCATCATTAAATTTAAACCCGGGTGAAATCTCCGTCTCATCAAAGAAATGGGACATATTCGTGTTTTCAATGAAATGCTTGAGAGATTCAGCATGAAGTTTTCCTGTGTCTCCACTTTTTGAATGGCTCAGAAAGAGTTTTATTGAAGAAGAATTTCCTTTTTTGACGGAATCTATTTCTGCAAATCCATAACGGAATATTTCATGGGTCATCGCAAGAATTGCATGTTGCGGTGCTGATTTCTTTGGCCAGTCATATGCACGGATAAAATTACGCCCTTTGAGACTGCCTTCCCCACTGTGCCCAAGACCATCATGGTCTAATGCCACTGGAACAACTCGCATTGAGTCCGCATTAGACATGTCCCGAATATATTCATTCCACTTGTCATGCCCCCGCGTATTGACACTCGTCAACACAAAGACCACGTTACGAGATGCAAGTTCCTGCGGGAAGTTCTCTGGAGCAAGTGTCGGACTATTGGAGCTATAAAGAAAAAGGGGGAAATTCAAGGCCCTCGAAAACGGTCGATCGACGTTTCTCGCAAGGTGCGTGGAAATAATCTCAAGAATGGGATCGACAGAACCCTGGTCCGATGGGTGCCAAACAAAATGCACGGCAAGTGGCGGCTGAAAGATCGCGCCCATCAGTGAGTCACTCCGCAAATATTGCAGCATGCGTTGTATTTCATCATATCTTGGGCATTCTGAATCAGGTGTGCACGTGCAGTACGAGCACTATAGGCCTCCTCGATCCAGCCGGCTAGCTGATCTGGCGAGCTTGGGTATGACCAATATCTTGCATAGCAATTTTGATGATTTTCATTCCAGTTTGCCTTAAGCCTTGGTGGCAAATGGGCTGTATTGTTTTGACTTGGAAGCACAATCCCCATAAGCCCATTGGGGGCATACTGGCCTTGACGAAGAGAACTTTTGATCTCCCAGTCAACATACCGCCGGCTATGGGTGCAACTGCCGAGAAGAACTATTGTTACGGTGCTATCCTGTAAATACCTCTGGCGGATTTGTCCCATGACATAATCCGTGTTCGAGCTATTGATGAAATCATCGTTGTCATTTGCCCCTAAGACCTTAGGGATGAAAATTCCGTGTATATTTGCAAAATAATTAATAAAGTTGTCGATTTCATTTCGGTCACCTTTGTAATGCGTAATAAAGACTTTTCGTCGAGTAAATAGCGGCATAATCAGCCCCTCCTATTCCCTTATCCCCTACACAACAGGGGTCTCTGAGCATGCTAATCAATAAGCCTTTTGTCCAAGCGACGCCATAACGCTTGACTCAAAATTCCTAACATCCTGAGCTCGGGCATATGTGCCAGCAGTTTTCACTCGTCCCGTTGATGACTCAACCAGAAATAGCTTTCGCTTGTACTCACGAGCAAAAACATCGATTTCGCTGTCTGTTCTTAATCGCGGCCACTCCAATAGATATTCAGGTAAAGCATCTTGGCCCGAGTACAGCGGTTGGTCGCGAAGAGAAGTGTAACTTGTTATGACTCTGGGCATCTCACGGGCGGTTCCAATCTCAAAAGGAACCCACCACGAATTTTTCGTATTGCTTGAAACGACGGCCAGTATTGTATCGCAACGTCGTAGACGATCCACAAGAATAGGTGTTAATTGAGCACTTCCACGTTTGCTTGAAAGCTCTTTGTCCATGTCGTCGATATAGCAATCGATGCCATGAGTGTGTTTTAGCCGAATAAAAACCTTCTGTGCTAATGAATCATCCTGGGTGGTGTGGGAAATGAAAATTGGCATAATATCCTCCTTGGCAGTAGGGCACTGAATATTTCAATTATTGGCCACCCGCACAGCAACGTTCTGCGAGTGCCGTCAAACTTGACCATCTTCCATCCAGATTCCAGGGTTTAAAAAGCCATTACTCACCCTTACCAGTCGACCAGCGATAAAAGACTTTCAATTTATTACCAATTCCTTTGGGGAGGCGACTGTCATGCTGCAACCGGCCAACAACAATCCCCGGAGCAATCTGGATTTCTTCAGCGAAAGCTTCGACAGGAGCGAGAGAGCGTCCATCCCAACTCGCGAGGAACCGGCGATATTCTTGAGGCGGGATCAACTTGTCGCGGGAGAATACATTTGCTTCTTCTTCCTTCTCATTATCTAAACCATTCTTCCCCTCGATAAAGACATCCTTTCGACCGTGCTTGAGAATATGACCGGCCTCGTGGAAAAAGGTAAACCACAGATGATCGTTGCTCTTGTAACGCAAACTGAGCTGAATTACCGCTCGCTCACCAAGCCAGCGTGTTGCGCCGTAAGTCCCCGTCTTGGGGAGCTCAGGAACAAAAACAACGGCAACACCAGCAGAAGCACAAAGCTCAACCAACTTGGGAACAAAAACATCTGGAGCTTCCTCTCGGGTCAAATCACGCACTTCACCAAGAACATTCTGAAAAGTTTTTTTGTCGAAGGGGGCACAGTCAATCTGTTGTGCCTGGATTTCTCCTTGCCGCAGCCAGGCTGAAACCGATTCCGCACAGTTTGCAAAATTTTCTGTCTGCCGGTAAGCAACTTGATGCTCGCGCCATACCGTCTCCCATTGTGCGGGAGAGGCAATGCCGAAAAAGCAAAGAACGGCTTCCAGTCTCTCAAACTGGGTTTTCAGTCTGGGAATCCAACCGAGCTTGGCCATTGCCGCAACGGGAACTTTTTCCAGCCAGTCCAGGTCGGATTCCATGCGCTGCTGCTCTGCGATTCGTAACCGATCCTCCTGGTATTGTCTTTCCAGATTACACCAGAAATGTGCAGGCCGCCCCAGGGTACGCTCCAGCTTCAATGCTGTCTCGGTCGTGATTGGAGCTTTGCCCTTGATGATTTCGTTGATGGTTTTTTTAGCCAAACCCATCCGGTCGGCAAGCTCGGCCTGAGTCATGCCAAAATCATCCAGATAATCTTCAAGAACCTCGCCGGGGGTCACCAGATAATCGGGGACAAAATGGTTTGCTTGCGCTCTACTCATGGGTATCCTCCACTCCCAAAACCTTGATAGCCGTCACCTGCAACCAATCCAGACCACCATCCTCACGTTCGGGGGCAGGGTCATGATCGGGAATGAAAATCAAGCGATAGGGATGGTCTAAATCGACGGAAAGCTGCCCCTTGCGTTTTCCCTGGGTCAACTCGTGGCACCGGCTGGGGCCGCTTTTGGGGGGCCAAAAGTCCATCAGACTTGTCGCTGCTCGAAATTCCGCCATTCGTATACGGATCTTTTTCGCTCGCTTGGCCCCATGTATCTTGCTGAGATGTGCCCCCTCATTGAACTCTTTTTCGAGTTTTTTGTTTTTAAAGGATATATCCAAACCCGCCCTCCGTCAATATTTTTATTAACGCAATTGGTTAATAAAAAATCCTGCGATAGGTCTATTTGCAACGACTCGAAACTCCGAGACAGTTTGCAATGTCCTGCTCGAAGTCAGCTTATTTTTCCGATTGTGTGCTGTTGACTTGTCCCGGCCGACCAGGAAGCGATCACTGTAAATCTCCTACCAATGGTTGGACAAGTCGTCGTTCCTCGGGTCTCTTCTATCTGCAGCTCAACGTTCATTCGCCCGATGCTTTGATCAATTTCGTGGCGTCAGGAAATTGATCATTAATTCTCCCTGCCTGCCAGGTCGCGGATGATGTCGGCAATCCAGGCCGGCGCATAACGAATATCTTTCATCAATTGGGACTTGGCCTGCGCATCGAGAACCCGATCCAGTTGTGCGATGACCTGTTTATCAATATGCGCCTGCCCCAGGTGCCGCAACGCCTGGATGACCAGGCCGCTGACCTTGCCGGCGGTTGCCATGTTGCGCGGTGTTGTCCGTTTCAAGGTGATCTGCCGCTTGCCGATTTGCAGGGTACGGGAAAGGCCGTCCGTCAGGTAGGTGACTTTCATCGGCACCTGGGTGGAAAGCCCGAGCAGATTGGCGGCGTAGGCCCCCGTCGGCTGCAGACGGGAGGCGTCCCGGCCAGCCAAAGCCTTGGCGATGTCATCTGTAGAGGGCTGCAAGGGTCCCAGTTCAGGGTCAGTCTTCGGGTAGTCATAGAGGCCTCGAGCCAACTGGCGAATCAGCCCGGATTGCTTGTGGCGCTTCAAGGCCGAAGCAATGGCATCGCGGCTGCCGAGGTCCTTGAAATGGTTTGGAGTAAAGACCCAACCCCTCCTATGCCCGTATATCCGGCTAAGTATCTGACTATCAGTATTTTTTGAAATTTTATCCATAACTCACCTGACACAAAAATATATGTATTTTTGTGTCAAACAATAACCTGTTTACTGCCCGTTGTCGATTCCTTCCAGCATTTTCAGCAGTCCATCCATCGACGAACGCAACCCCTGTGAGCTTTCCTGCCAGTTGGCAATGGCCTGCTTGAGGCTCGTCTTCCCATAAAGCGCTTGTTCCTCCGCAACTCTCCCCGCCGCAGCCGTTTGCACCCGCACATAGAGCGGAATGCTGAGGTTACCGCCCTTCTCGCGGATCTGATCATTGCTGACCACCCGGGCAAAGCCTTCCTCGTCGGTAAAAGTCTGATAGGTATCAACAATGCGCTGGAGGTGGTTATCGGTGAGGAAGCTCTGTGCCCGCTCTCGGGTCACCTCATTCACCGCGTTGATGAAGAGCACCTTGTTTCTGCGTTCCTTGGGCTTGTTCATGCGGCAGATCACCACGCAGGCTTCCATGGGTGAGTTGTAAAAGAGGTTGGGGCCAAGGCCCAGCACACACTCCACCACGTCGTGAGCGACCAGCTTCTCGCGCATAGCAGATTCTTCATTGCGAAAGAGAACGCCATGCGGGAACAGGATGGCGCAGCGGCCGCTTTTGGCTTTCATGCTCTTGATGATGTGCTGCCAGAAGGCATAGTCGGCGCGGCCCTGGGGCGGGGTGCCATATATGTTCCGGCCCCACGGATCGGCGGACCAGGCGTTACGGTCCCACTGCTTGATGGAGTATGGCGGATTGGCGAGCACCACATCGAACTGCATGAGCCGGTCGCCTTCGACAAAGGCGGGACCCGCCAGGGTATCGTCACGAACGATGCGGAAGTCCTCAATGCCGTGCAGGAACAGGTTCATGCGGCCGATGGCCGAGGTCAGCAGGTTGCGCTCCTGGCCGAACAGCCGAAGGTTTCGCCACTCCTTGTTCTGCCGTTTCAGATGGGCGACGGCGGAAAGCAGCATGCCCGCTGACCCGCAGGTGGGATCATAGATCGACTCTCCCGGTTTGGGTTCGAGCATCTCGGTCATCAGATGGACCACGGTGCGGTTGGTATAGAACTCCGCAGCGGTGTGGCCGGAATCGTCGGCGAACTTCTTGATCAAGAACTCGTAGCCCACGCCCAGCTCATCTTCCGGGCAGTTGGAAAGCGAAAGCGTCTGCGAGCTGAAGTGCTCGATCAGCTCGCGCAGCATGTGATCCGGCAGGCGGTCCTTGTTGGTCCACTGGGCATCGCCGAAGACACCGTACAGGGTGTCGGGATTGGCGGTTTCAATCGCCCGCAGGGCCTCCTGGATGGCCTTGCCCACATTCTTGACCACGGTGCGCGTGACCTTCCAGTGGGCATCCTCCGGGATCTGGAAGCGGTGCTGCTCGGGCAGCGCGGCGTATTCCTGATCGCCGCCGGATTCCTCCAGCGCATCGGCCAGCTCCTCGTCGTACACGTCGCACAGGCGCTTGTAGAACAGCAGCGGAAAGATGAACTGCTTGTAGTCCCCGGCGTCAATGGTGCCGCGCAGCAAAGTAGCCGCGCCCCAGAGGTAGAATTCCAGTTGGGATTGGGAAATGTGTTTGTTCTTCTTCATCGCGCTACCACTTCCCATTCAGAAATGTCCGTTGGAATATCGACGCCATCCAGGGAGTCCCAGTCGTAATCGCCGGTCGCCTGCGTGTAGACGTCATCGGCGGCAGCCATGGCAGAGTGATAGGAGCCGAGCAGGTCGTCTTTGAACCAAAGCCCCCAGCGACCGTTCGCTTGCGGTTTGATGAGGAAGCGGCCGATGGGTGATCTGTACTGGTAGATTTTCACAACAGACCCTCCCGGAGCAGCAGCCCCTTCAGGCGATCCTCGGCCGTGTACGCCGCCTGCAACGATTCCTTGAGATTGGCGATGGCCTGATCGATGGTCATGGATTCTTCCTCGATCACCGGCTCCACGTAGCGGGGGATGTTCAGGTTGAAATCGTTCTCGCGGATCTCGTCGAGCGTGACTACCCGACAGGTCCCTTCCACATCCTGATAGCCTTCGTACCAGCGATGGATGTTGTCCACGTGCTCGGGCAGCAGCTCGTTCTGGGCGCGGCCGATCTTGAACTCCTTCGAGGCGGCGATGAACAGCACCTTCTGGCGGTGCGCCTTGGGCTTGCTGTCGCGGAAGACCAGCACACAGGGCGCGAGACCGGTGCCGTAGAAAATGTTCTGGCCGAGACCGATCACCGCTTCGAGGATGTCCATCTCCAGCAGTTTGCGCCGGATCTCGCCTTCCTTGGACATGCGGAACAGCACGCCATGGGGAAGCACCACGGCCATGCGGCCGGTCTTGCGAGCCATGGACTTGACCATGTGCTGAACCCAGGCGAAGTCACCGGATTTGCCTGGCGGCAATCCAGCAAAGTTGCGACCGTAAGGATCATTGATCCAGACGTCGTCCCCCCACTTTTCCAGGGAGAAGGGAGGATTGGCGATGACGCAGTCAAAGGTGGCGAGGCTGTCGCCCGAGTAAAAGGCTGGCAAGCGCAAGGTGTCGCCGCGTTCGATGTGGAAATCTTCCGCGCCGTGGAGAAAGAGGTTCATCCGGGCGATGGAGGATGTGGTCAGGTTCTTCTCCTGGCCATAGAGCTTGCCCAGCATGAGGTTCTCGTCGCCGCCATGCTCCTTGACATGATGCAGTGCCTCAAGGAGCATGCCGCCGGTCCCGCAGGCCGGATCGTAGATGGTTTCACCGGCCTTGGGCGCAAGGATACGGACCATCAGCGCGACCACGGAGCGCGGGGTATAGAATTCACCGGCCTTCTTGTTGGTCAGGTCGGCGAATTTCTTGATCAGGTATTCATAGGCCTGGCCGAGAATGTCGGCCTTGCAGTGCTCATTGCCCAGGTTGAGCGACGAAAAGTGTTCGATCAGGTCCTTGAGCAGCGCGTCTGACAGGCGGTCCTTGTTGGTCCACTGGGCGTCGCCGAAGATGCCGTGCAGGGTGTCCGGGTTGGCCTGCTCGATGGAGCGCATGGCCTTCTGGAGCGCATGGCCGATATTCTCGCTCTTGATCCGGACATCCTGCCAGTGACAGCCTTCCGGAACCTGAAACCGGTGGTTCTCGGGAAACTGGGCGAATTCCACATCGCCGGCGGACTCTTCCAGGGCCACGGCATACTCTTCGTCATAGGCGTCGGAGAGCCGTTTGAAGAACAACAGCGGAAAGATGTAGGTCTTAAAGTCGGCCGCATCGACAGGACCTCGCAGGATATTGGCCGCCTCCCAGAGATGCCCGGAGAGAGTACCGGTATCCAGATCGATTGAATTGTTATTTCCGTTTTTCCTGCTCATTCAGCTCGATCCTGTCTCTTTATCTCTGGCAGTTCAGGAGCGCGTTGTCGGTCCATCATTCAACCTCCATTACCTTGTCATTTGAACCGGGCTTTCATTTCTTCGGCTTGAAAATCGGCTTGATGAAGTCGGCCCGGCGGTGTTTCTCGATGATCACCTGGGTCAACTGACCAGTTTCATCAAGTTCCCAATGTCAGCCAGGGTAATCGCACGGGAAATAACAAACGCACAACCCGGTCGAAGAAACACAAAAGGCGGGAAGAAGCCCCCTCGCTTCGTGCCAGAACAGCCAGCAAAAAATGCTTTCTGATTCGCGCCACTCTACCAGACATAACTGAATTCATGAAGGAAAAAGACCTGTTAGCCATGGCCCGCCGTCCTCGTTTCCCCGAGAAAATCCAGCCGAATCACTGGCCAGTTTTTCCAGAGTCAATAGAGTTGTCGGTTTTCCGCACCAAGGCGCGACCGGAATGGAGGGTATGCGACAGTTCTAAATCTCTTTAGACAAAGAAATAGCCCCCGACGAATCGAGGGCTATTTCTTCTTGATGGTACCGAAGGCCGGAATCGAACCGGCACGGCTAGAAGCCATCGGTTTTTGAGACCGACGTGTCTACCAATTCCACCACTTCGGCAAAGCGGACTGCATTATAGGGTTTAGTTTCGATATGGTCAAGCGTTAGTCTCCTCTAGACTCCACCTTGCTAAGTTTCCAAAAAGCAGACTATAATTATTAGTTGTTTTAGTCGCAAAATGTCAGCCCTGCGACAAGCGGGCGCGCGTTGGGACAGCGACAGAATGTCGCGACTCTGGCACTCAACACTTAGTATATGGACAACACGCAAGGGAAGCGCCATGCGCAAAGACAGTTTTATCATCGCGATCACGGTTGCCGTGATGACCATTATGTTCTGGGCGCTGGTCAATCGCCCCGAACCGGAACCCCCCTGGCCATCGACGATTCAGGGCTTTTCCTTTGCCCCCTATCACGAAGGCCAATCGGCCATCTTACGCCTCTATCCACAACGGGAACAGCTCGAGGGGGATTTAGCGCTGCTCTCCGGCCTCACCCACGCGGTGCGTACCTACAGTGTCGACGGCATTTTGGCGGAGATCCCGGAGTTGGCCAAAAAACATCGGATCAATGTAGCCCTGGGCGCTTGGCTTGACGAGGATCTGCAGAGGAACGCGCAGGAAATCTCCAGCTTGTTGGAGGTCGTCTCACGAGCGCGCAATGTGGTGCGTATCATTGTTGGTAACGAGGTCCTCCTGCGCGGCAATCTCTCCGTGCAAGAACTGGCCGCTCATCTGAAGCAGGTCCGCTCGGCGACGGATATCCCCGTGAGTACGGCGGAGCCCTGGCATGTCTGGATCGACCACCCGCAACTTGCCGATCATGTGGACTATATCGCGGTCCACATGCTGCCTTACTGGGAGGGCGTCTCCGTTGATGAAGCGGTCGATTATGTTGTCGAGCGCATGAACGAACTCAAGGCCCAGTTCCCCGACAAACACATTGTGATCACCGAGGTTGGCTGGCCGAGCAACGGGCGGACCATCAAGGACGCCGTGGCTTCGGAATCCAATCAGGCGACCTTTCTGCGCCGGTTTCTGGCGCGTGCCGCCCAGGAGGGTTACGTCTATTATGTGATCGAGGCCTTTGACCAGCCATGGAAGCAGGAAACGGAAGGTTCGGTCGGGGCCTACTGGGGTGTCTACGATTCCCATCGGCAGCCCAAATTCGCCTTTGATGAGCCCATTGTCAAGGTCCCCGAGTGGCCAATGCTGGCAGCCATCTCCGTCGTCGTCGCATTGATTACCTTTACGCTGCTTCTCATCGACAGCCGGCACCTGCGCAAACGCGGACGCAGCTTTCTCGCCGTGATCGCCTATGTGGCGGCAACCGCTGTGGTTTGGATCGTCTATGACTACACCAACCAGTACCTGAACCTGGTCAATATCGTGGTCGGCGTACTGTTGATTTTCGGCATGATCGGCATCCTCGTCGTTTTGCTGGCTGAAGCCCATGAATGGGCTGAAGCGCTCTGGCTGCGTGAACACCGCCGCCTGTTCGTGCCGGAAAAGGTGCCTAACGAACGACTTCCCATGGTTTCCATCCATGTGCCGGCTTATAACGAACCGCCTGACATGATGATTGAAACCCTGGATGCCTTGGCGGCGCTCGATTATCCTCACTTCGAGGTCCTGGTGATTGACAACAACACGCAGGACCCAGCGGTCTGGCAACCAGTCGAAGCCCATTGCGCTGCGCTCGGCTCCCGGTTCCGGTTTTTCCACAAGTCACCCCTGGCCGGATACAAGGCGGGTGCCCTAAATTTTGCTCTGCAGCAGACGGCGGCCAATGCCGAGATCGTCGCGGTCATTGACAGCGACTACAAGGTTCATCCCCGTTGGCTGCGCGATTTGAGCCCGCAATTTTCGGACCCCGAAATAGCTATCGTGCAAGCGCCGCAGGATTATCGCGATAGCCAGGAAAATATCTTCAAAGCAATGGCCTATGCAGAATATCGCGGGTTTTTCTACATCGGCATGATTGTCCGCAATGAACGCAACGCCATTATCCAGCATGGCACCATGACCATGGTGCGTCACCAGGTGTTGGAGCAAGTGAACGGCTGGGCAGAGTGGTGCATTACCGAGGATGCGGAATTGGGCCTGCGGATTTTCGAGGCGGGCCTGAAGGCAACCTATATTCCCCAAAGCTATGGCCGCGGTCTCATGCCCGACACCTTTATCGACTACAAGAAGCAGCGTTTTCGCTGGGCCTACGGCTCGGTGCAGATCATGCGTCGGCATAGCCGCACGCTGCTGTTCGGCCGCGGGAAGCTGACGATTGGCCAGCGCTACCACTTTTTGGCCGGGTGGCTGCCATGGCTAGCCGATGGCATCAATTTGATGTTTAACCTGGCGGCTTTGATCTGGTCAACGGCCATGGTGCTGGCACCCACGAAGGTGGCGCCACCCCTGTTGATATTCGCTGTTTTGCCGTTGGTTTTATTTGTCTTCAAGATAGTTAAACTCATCTACCTCTACGAGACACGCGTGGGTGCCAGAACTCTTCAGATCCTGGCCGCAGGCTTAGCCGGCCTGGCGCTCTCCCATACCATCGGCATCGCCATACTGACCGGGTTTTTCAAAACTAGCCTGCCGTTCTTCCGCACCCCCAAACAGGTCAGCACCCAGGCACTTATCAAAGCCCTGCAGGCGGCCCGGGAAGAAACCCTGATCCTTGCCGGCCTTTGTCTGGCCTCTGGCGCCATCATTGTCCGGATTGGCGTAGAATCGCTGGATCTGCTCGTCTGGTGCATTATGCTGTTGATTCAGGGCATTCCCTATGCGGCCGCCCTGACAGTTTCCATCCTCAGCGCCTTGCCCCGCCTGCCGGCCGGCTCGATCGGCGAAACCGGCAGTATGCGACATGCCGCACATGCGGTTTTGAGGCCGCCCGGGACAAGCGCGCAGGATTGATGGTCTAATATTACGGCCAGACATGTCTCGTTTACACAGGAAGTTCACAGTCAGGAACAGGACAGGACCACAGCCTGCATAGCCAATCCCTTCCTGGCGCTGATCAGGAGGATGTTCAAGTCGGTCGTCAAGTGAGGGCTCATCGAGAAGAGTCAGTGACCGGTTCGGTAAGGACGAAGCGAAGATCCGGTATGTCGCTGATTAGAAGAGTAGTCAGATGTAGTAAGATGGGCATAAAAAAGGGGCTACGGAAATAACCGTAACCCCTTGTTTTTATGGTGGAGCTAGACAGCATCGAACCGTCGACCTCTTGAATGCCATATAAGCAGACTCAAATAGACGAAATCTCTAAACAATCTAAATTATTGAGTTTGCAGGTGTTCATAATTTTGCGGTTCTGAATCAGTAGTGATTTTTCCGACTAACACGACATATTCTGAATCAAATGTACTACTAATGGAACTACCAAATTAGGGTCTGAGGAACCTACTGTCGAAAAAATTATAAACTGTAGAAACAGACGCCAATGTTGAAAAAGGGTGTCTTGAATATCCTAAGATGATCTGAAAATTGCTGCTGGAACAACTTCCGAGACACTTGCGAAAATCATTTTCCAGCGGCGTGCTTCTGACACACTCACCTATTATGTCAATTAAACACAATGGGTGAGATCAATAATTCCTGATATCTACAAAATTATAGTGAGAGGAATATTGATCCCAGTGCTTCAGGACTTTTTGGGCGGCGTCTGGAACGTAGCACATTGCATAGTTCTCGCCTTGAAAATCAATTACATTTTGCAATGACTCAAAGGTCATTATGGTAATGAACTCGACTTCGTCGTTGTGTTTCTGCCTCAGGACTTCAATACTCCTATAGCCAGGGATGTTTTTCTCCTCAATGCCAGGGATGACTTCATTCAGAAGAACTTGCTGGTATTTGTCAGCGTTTTCAAGTGTTGTCCATCCATGCCAGATTCTCTTTACCGCCATATTAAATCCTCACCTTCTTGTCACAACCGACGTCTCAACACGTTGGTGCATAACACATCCAATTTCACGTCCCAAGGGCGTGATTTATTGGACACCGTGAAACGTGATCGCCCATTATATTTTCGTTACGGTTTATCCGTTATCTCTACCCAAAATGTAGATCCTCCTCCAAGCGTCTCCTCCACCCAGGCTTCACCTCCATAATGGCGGGCTATTTTCTGAACTGTAGCGAGGCCAATTCCTGTTCCATCTGTCTTTTTGCCGGTCGATCCACGATAGAATAAATCGAAAATCCGCTTTCTCTCCTTCGGGGGGATACAGGGGCCGTGATCTCGGACATACAAACAAACCCTCTCACCCTTGCGATCTCCACCGATTTCAATCGGACCACCGCTTCTGCCCGCATATCGTACGGCGTTGTCAATCAGGTTATCGAAGATCTGGACCAAATGCGTATGGGGTAACTGCAAAGCCGGCAGTGTTTCTACTATATTTACTTCTACTCCCGTGCCGGAGATGCGTTCTGCCAAGGTGGCGAGGGCATCCTGAACAACCAAGTTGGTATCTAAAGGTTCGGCTGGTCTCTGGATCTTTCCCACCGTGGCCAGGGCGAGCAGATCCACCAGCATATTATTCATCCGGCCGCTGCTTTTTTCGATTTCCGCCAGCATATTCAAACCTTGCTCATCCAGCCTATCTTCATACATTCCTTTGACTAATTGGGCATAGCCGAAAATGGCGGTGAGAGGGGTGCGGAGGTCATGGGAGATGGTGTGAACAAATGCGTCAAGTTCTCGATTGGCCTCTTGGAGGTCTTCTTCTGCTTGTTTGCGCTCGGTGATGTCATGGCCTTCGGCAATTAACAGCTCAACTTTGCCACTATCATCCAAGAAAGGTTTGAGAGAGAAATCAACGACAAGTTCATTACAGTTCAACCCGACATGGGTGGTTTCAAAGCGAATACACTCTCCCTGCGCCGCATCCTTAATCGCGTGACGCAGTTTCTTTTGCAGGTCCGGTGAATAGGTCCACCAAGGAGTTTCCCAAAAGGGCTTGCCCACTACCTCCCATTCCTCGATTTCAAAAAAATCGCAGGCTGTCCTATTCACCGCCATCAGCTTTCCGCTGGTGCTTAACAGACCGAAAAACTGTAAAGAGTCATCGAAAATGCCGTGAAACTTCCTCTCAGCCTCTTGAAGTCGTTCCTCCAACTCTTTCATGTTGGTGATGTCTCGGGCCAGAAAAGAAAAGGTCGGCTCTTCCCCGTCAACCGGCGAAACCAGGGCGACCCTGGCAAGAAACCACCGCCTGCCTCCGATGACCTCCAAGGGGTACTCGAACGTTATGGGGCGGCCGGTAATCCGTACCTGCTTAAAGACTTCGAAAAGCCTTTCCGCCATCTCTTGAGGAACGATCTCTTCAACACGTCGTCCGAGAAGCTCCTGGCGGGGCAGCTTAAGAAGATCTTCATTCTCGGACCATACGTTCAGGTAACGGCCTTCGCAATCGAACTCAAAGACGATCTCGTCCATCGCGCCGATGAACTGCTGAAGCCGTTTTTCGTTATTGACCAGCCTTCCCTCGACCGTTTTTCGGTCAGTGAAATCCATAACGAGGCCGGTAAAACGCACTGGCTTGCGAGCCTCGCCCTCTCCCTCGAAAGAAACTTGACCCCGCGCATGGACCCAGTGCATCGAACCGTCCGGCCACAAAATCCGGTATTCAGCAGAGTACCGGCCGTCCAAAAGGGGGGATAGGGCTTCCTGCACCGATCGCTCGACCCTGTCACGGTCCTCCGGGTGGATAATCTCGCGCAACTGATCCACCCTGAGCGATTCGACATGCGGGACCCGGAAAATCTCCCGGCAGCGGTCGTCTCCGAAGAAGCGGCCCGAGAGCAGATCGTAATCCCATGTTCCCATGTCTGCCGCATCAAGGGCCAGCCGGTGGATTTCCGCTAGCCTTTGCAAGGTTTCCTGCGCTTTTCGGTGCTCCGTTGTGTCCGGCCCAGTCGACTGGTTTTTCACGATGCTCGCCCTCATCAAAATGGCAATATCAGTTTACGTGCTCAAGACGATATATGGTCTACGCTATGTGTTAGCATTCTCTTTAAAATCGGCAATGGAATGCTCCAAGTTTGCCTTAGCGATAAGCTGCCGATTGTGGTCATCCTGAATGAACGAGCTAATAAGGTCCTGAAAGGTTGGTAAAACCCCTTGTTTCCCTAGTGACCTCCAACATATCCAGACACTTAAGACTCAAACCCTCACTGGCGTCATCATAGCAGACGCATCTCAAATATTTCTCAGAATTGCCTCTACATTGTTTGTCAGTGTTCAGATTTGCCAAAATTCAGCATTCCTTTAAGCCCTGCATTACGAGAAAAGCCAGCCCAGATCGCCAGGCAGGCTTTTGATGTTCAATATGTCGTGCATTTGGAGAATGTGAGGTTTGCCCCTTATTTCCTATGACGCTAGAAGTTACCTGTAGACTAGATACCGATGAGGACGTTGCATACCTCAAAAGTGGCGGTATAGTGAATCACGTTTGGCTCAAACTGATGGCCGATTAAATAATCAAACAAAAAGAAAAGGAGCCCAAAAAATGAATATGACGGAAGTGAAAGCTGTTGCCAAGGATCTGGGTGTTATGCCGGGGAAGATGAAAAAAGAGGATCTGATTCGAACCATTCAGCTGGCCGAAGGCAACCCGCAGTGTTTCAATACCAACTTCTCGC
>JACZKE010000050.1 GCA_014860225.1 Desulfuromonadales bacterium | reverse complement strand
TGTGGTGATGCCCGAAATGAACGGGCGGGTGCTCGCCGGCCGATTACAGTTAATGCATCCACAACTCAAATGCCTGTATATGTCAGGTTATACGGCGGACGTTATTGCTCACCACGGCGTGCTGGACAAGGGCATTCATTTTATTCAGAAACCCTTCTCGCGCATCGACTTCAGTGTTCGTATCAGAACAGCCCTTGGCCTGAACGCTTAATCCGCTACAGCAGCACTGATCAGGCATTTTTTGCAGGACAAGGGATTGTTTGTTTCTTAAACATGACCGTAACTGCTCAGTCGAAAACAGTTGTCTAGTGAACTCTATCAATCAATGCCTCTTTGAATACACACGTTGATATTCGGTAAAACATCACATCATCACTTTCTTGATGATATAGCGCATTTTATGAAACAGCAGGCCCCTAAAGGTCTGCCAGGATTCGATCTTCAGAGACTCTTTCTGCAAAAAAATTTCACTCAAAGAAGGATCACTGATTGAATATTCAGCGACTTTTATGTAGCTTCATTAATTGAGAGAAAGTTTCGTTCTGAACTCGTCGACATACATAACACTAACAATAAGGAGTATACGGCATTATGAGCGATCATCTGAAACTTCAAATGAACAAGGAAGATCACTTTTTCGCATAGCAGGCACAAGAACAAGTCAAGGCGTTACGAGAGAAAAGCGAACAGGAAGCCAACCAAAAATATCGAGATGAGCATGAATATCATTGCTTCCGCTGTGGAACAAAATCTTTGGTCGAAATCCAGAAGGGAGATGTCTCCGTAGATATTTGTGTGAATGAAAAATGTGGTGCTCTCCATTTAGACGCTGGAGAACTGGATGTTCTGTTTGCAAACCAGGCTTTCGTCAAAAAAGCACGAAAAAGCATTTTTGATCTTTTCAAATAACTTATTGACTTACAGAAAGTTATTGCACTTTGAATGCACACCTGAGTAAAGGAACCTAGCCAGCCTTTACTGCTAAGGATTCAGGATGCTGTGCGCTATGGGCATATTTTGATGAATTAGGCAGGTGGGCTATTCTCAAGACTCTGCTTGTGATGACAAACGCTTCCCGCCTACCCTTGCATCTACCAGAAGGTGCTTGCCGATGCAGCCAGGTTTCGGTACAATGTACTGCAAATGCAACGCAAGGAGCCTGATATGAAAACTGCAAGCATGCCATCGCTACGAGTCGATCCTGAACTGCGGCATGATGCTGAAAGTGTTTTGCGTGAGGGAGAAACCCTCTCAAGCTTTATGGAGCAAGCATTACGGTTGTGCATCCATTCCAGGCGAGTTCAGAAAGAGTTTATCGCTCGCGGACTCGTTTCTCGTGATGAAGCCAGAAGAACTGGTGAATATTTTGCGGCAAGCGATGTCTTTAGCGAAATGGAAGATATGCAGTCGCAGGCTTCAGTCAAAGCTCGCAAGTGAGCTATCGGGTACGTTACACAAAAGCAGCCAGAGAAGACCTCCTGCGACTCTATGAATTCTTATTAGAGAATGATCTGGATGTTGCGCGCAGTGCACTTGAAGCCATCAAGAAAAGCCTTGGGCTTTTGCAGAATTTCCCATTCACCTGTCGCAAGGCCGCTACGGACAGTCCATTTCTACGTGAGATGGTTATTCCCTTCGGAGCAGGTGGCTATGTCGCACTGTTCGAGATCGAAGCTGACAATTTCGTAACAATTTTGGCTGTTCGCCACCAAAGGGAAGAAGACTACTATTAGAGATCTTCTAAGGTACGCCATGATGACACATTAGCTTCTGGCACATTGAATTCGGGAGCAGGGGGTCGCTGGTTCGATTCCAGTCATCCCGACCAGTATTTACAAGAGAGCGACCTCACCCGGGTCGCTCTTTCTGTTTGTCTCCGGTCCAGGTCTGGTCTGAATTTCCACCCTATCTGACAATTTGAGGTCTCAAAGAAAGTGCCGGTCTCAATGAGGCGGTCAGGCTGGACACCTCACGCTTGCGAGCAGAACTCTACCGCTGCCCTTCAGCCAGCGGCCCTGTAACGGTTTCGTTCTGGTTGTTTGTCTTCATTATCAATCTCCTTGGAAACGGGGAGGTTACACCAATGCAGTGTCCAAGAAAACTGGTGCCGCTATAAAAATTATAAAAAGGATTTTTTTAAAAGTGAGGAAAGATGGGGACTGATTTTGACTTAATTAGTAAGCATTTATTTTTTCAGAGTTTTCTCCGGATTGAGCACGTTGACGCTGGACGGTTATTTTATTTTTCGTATTTTATATTTCATGAAATATCTTGACAAGCTTTCACTTGCATGTAGATTAAATAGGCAGGCCAATAACAGCGAGGAACCATGCACAAAATAGAACGAAAAAAACTCAGTAATCAGGTTTATGACATCCTCAAGGAAATGATAGCCAACCATCGCTTCCAGCCAGGGGCTCGAATCAATGTCGAACAGATCACCAAGGAACTTGGAGTCAGCCGCACCCCTGTCTGGGAGGCCGTAAGCCGCTTGGAGCAGGAGGACCTGGTCGAGAATATTCCAAACCGCGGGGTATTCATGGCGGTGCTCACTCCACAGAAAGCTCTCGATCTGTATGCGGTCCGTGAAGTCCTAGAAGGAATGGCGGCAAGACTTGCTGCCGTCCGCATCGATCAGAAATCACTGGCAATCATGGAGGCCTGCCTGGAGCAGCAGGTGCTTGTCGTCAAACAGGGGGACCTGATGGAATATTCGAAACTTGATTTTCGATTCCATGCAACGGTTTATGAAAGCTGTGGCAATGCTTACCTCCAGGAAATGCTTGAAGCCATCAAGAACAAGATGAGGCCTATCAAGCTCAGCATCCAGGTTGAGCCGATACTGCCACGATTATATGAGGACCATGTCAGGCTCCTGAATGCTCTTCGCGCTCATGACCCGGACAAGGCCGAAATGGTTTTTCGTGAGCACAACCAGTTCATGATTGCGCTGATCAACAAGGAAGCAGAGGCAGGTCGTTGGCGGCATCTCGGTGTTGTCGGCAATGGCTGAGCGTCAGGAAAACAACCATTTTCAGAAGGGAGAAAAGCGATGCGGATTCCAAGTGAAAAAACAGCAATTGTACTGATCGAACCTCAAAATGATTTTCTGACACCTGGCGGGACAATGTATCAGTACATCGCCGACCAGCTTGCCGAACGTGATGTCATTAACAATCTGGTCAAACTTTTAGATGGTGCCCGCGGCAAGACAAAGATCATCTATATTCCCTTCCAGGCGTTCAAACCTGGTTTCCCCGAGTTGAAAGTCGGCGGCCCGGGAACTGAAGGGTTGCGCGGCATCGAAATGGACATGAAGGCTGACTGGGGCACGGGCGCGTGGCTTGAGGGGACCCCCGGACCGGAAATCATTGAACCGCTCACCCCCAAAGAGGGCGATATTATCGTGAGGGGAAAACTCACTTTGGATGCGTTCCACTCTACGGCACTGAATTATCTGCTCAGAGCCAACGAGATTGAATATGTCGCTTTTGTCGGCTTCCATACCAACTGGTGCGTGGAATCCTCGGCACGTTCGGCCTATGACAACGGCTACCGGGTCATTGTCGTTGCGGACTGCACGGCCACGGATACTGAGCGTGAGCAGAAGTACGCAGAAGAAGTCATCTTCCCCCGCATCGGCAAAGTCATGAACTCCGATGAGTTTTTGGCGGCATTAACCTAAGTCGGTTCTCCTCAAAATCAGAAGGAGGTAGTTATGTCCAGGTTTGGAAAAGCTTTCAGAAACATTCTGGTTTTTTCTGTTGTCCTATTGCTTCCGCTGGCAGTTACGGCTGCGGAAGCACCCAAAGAAGTCAAGGTTGGGCTCATGTTCGGTCTGACCGGGGCTGCTTCTCCGGTAGGCCCAGTTCAATTGGACGGCGCCAAGCTGGCTATCGATGAAATCAATGCTGAAGGCGGCATTGATTGGGGTGGAAAAAAGGTCAAAGTCAGTTATGTGGTCAAGGATGATGAGACCAAACCGGACGTTGCCATTCGGCGTTTCCGTGAAATGATTAATAACGATAAAGTTGACGTTGTCGTGGGACAGACTTTCGCCTCGATTACCGGCGCCCTGAACAAACAGGTAAAAAAGGATCCGATTGCCTATTTCCCTGTGAACGTCATCGCCCTTGACATGTTTGAAAAAAAAGAGATGGCTCCGTCTACCTTCGCAGTTCATGGCTGCGCTTATTCAGCTGGTTACGCGGGTGCCTCGTATATCGTCAATAAGCTCGGACTGAAGGATATCGTTTTCTTCGGGCCGGCCTATGCTTTCGGGACAGACCAATGGCGCGGGGCTAAGGATGCTTTTGCCAAATTCGGCATCGATGCGAAATACCTGGAGTCGCCGGTCGGCACCAGTGATTTTACGTCATATCTGACCAAGATCATCGAGATGAAACCTGAGATCGTCATGCTGGCCCATTGGGGAACCGATGCGATCAACGTTCTCAAGCAGGCGAATGAAACCGGCCTCAATAAAAAGACCAAAATATGGTTCGACTGGATGACGAATGTTTTCGGCAGCGGCGTCCCCGCCGAAGCGCTCGAAGGCGTCTATTCACTGATGAGCTGGTACCATGATCTGAGCGGTTTCGCGGATGAGGAAATTGTTTCCCAGGGAGCGGCGTTCTCTGCCAAATTCCAAAAGATCTACGGGTATCCCCCTGACCCTTATTCGGCCATGGCATATATTGGCACCAAGGAGGCCCTCAGAGGCTTGTCCCTCGCCCGAAGCAACGACCCGGCAGCCGTGGCCAAGGCGATCATGGACAATCCAACCTTCGATTCCATGAAGGGTGAAGGGGTCTGGCGTGCGGACCATCAGCCGGTTTTCAAATACAACGCTTTTGTCGTTGTCGGCAAGAGCGCGGCTGAGCGCAAGGATCCGAAATGGGATCTGGTCAAGGTCATAGATGCCTATACCGGTGAAGATTACCTGCCGCCACTGGACATGTTGGGTTATTAACACTTCTGCCTTCATGCGGGAGAGGAACCGGCCTCTCCCGCAGCCATTTTGACAGATCTGCCCTGCACACGAATGTAAAGGAACTGGCATGCAGAATGGAATGGTCCTCGAGAGTCAGTCGGTCAGTAAACGTTTCGGAAATTTTACGGCGGTCGACCAGGTCAGCTACCAGTTGTTTGAGGGAGAAGCCGCCGGCATTATCGGCCCCAACGGCGCCGGAAAATCAACATTCTTCAATCTTCTTACCGGCCTTTACCCGCCTTCGGAGGGCCGGATTTCGCTGTTTTCCAGGGATGTGACCAGCCTGCGCGCAGACCAGAGGGTCATGCTCGGAGTTGTCCGTACCTTTCAGCTGGTGTCTGTTTTCGACACACTTTCAGTGCTTGACAACCTGGTCCTGTCGGTTGTGCGATTTCATCCTGTCGCCGGCAAAAAAGCCCGTTTTATCCTCGGTTCGGCACATCCGGCAGCGATCGTTGCAGAATGCATGGCGGCTCTTGAACGGGTGGGCATCTCTCACCTGGCAAAGGAAACGACCGCAAAGCTTTCCTATGGGGACAAGCGCAAGCTTGAGATTGCCATGGGGTTGGCACTCAAACCGAAAGTGTTATTGCTCGATGAGCCGCTGGCCGGACTCAGCGATGGTGAAATTACCGAAGTTCTTGACCTGGTGCGCGAGGTCCATAAAGAAATGACCCTCGTCATCATCGAGCACAAGATATCCCGGATCGTCGATCTTGTGACGCGACTGAGCGTCATGCATGAAGGCAGGCTTATTGCTGACGGTGTTCCCGGCGAAGTCCTGCAGGACCCGACGGTTCGGCAAGTCTACTGGGGTGCTGAAAGTTCTCGTGTGTTCTCCGGGTTGGCAGCCGAAGAGAAGGCGGAGGTATAAACTATGCTGCTTTCTGTTGAGCGGATAAACGTTGCCTATGGCCACGCCCGTGTGTTGTCCGACGTCTCCCTGAACCTGGATAAGGGGGAGCGGGTTTTTGTCGTCGGGCGAAATGGCGCCGGCAAGACGACTCTGCTGAAAACAATCGCCGGGTTTTTAACCCCCACCGAGGGGAAGATTTCCTTTGCCGGAGAAACTGTAAACACCTTGAGGGCCGAGCAGATGGCAAACCTCGGTGTCCGCTATGTGTATCAGGATAAAAGAGTTTTCACCCGGTTGACGGTACGCGAGAACATCCAGCTGGCCGCTTTTGCCGGCAATGAAAAACTGGATGTCGCCATCGACCGCGTGGTCCAGATCTATCCCAAAATCTCCCAGTTCCTGGATACCAAGGCGGGAGGCTTGTCCGGAGGTCAGAAACAGTTGCTGCTGCTCGGGCGCGCTCTCATCGGCGATCCGAAATTGTTGCTGATCGACGAACCGACCGAAGGTCTGGCGGCCGGCATTATCGAAGAGGTCTTCAAGGTTCTGGAAATGCTGAAAGGACAGGTGTCGATGCTGATCGTCGAGCAAAACCTGGCTGTGGTCCGCGAGCTCGCCGACCGGGTTTATGCCATGAAGGAAGGGAAAATCCCGGCCCACCTGACGGATAAGACAGATATTCGGGACAATGCTGTGCTTGAACGGTATCTTTAACCCTCTAAGTGACGGCCAGGAGGCGCGGCAATGCAATCATCGCTGTTCGATACTCTGAAAAAATTCGACCTGCTCATCATCGCAGCGATTTTCCTGTTGTTTATACCGCTGCTGACGATGCAGCGGACGACCGATTTCATGATTTTCTGTGTCTTCGTGCTGGCCTTCGACCTCATCTATGGCTACATGGGGCGCCTGTCTTTCGGCCATATGCTCTACCTGGGCGTCGGCGCCTATGCGGCCGCCTTAAGTGCCGAGCATCTGTCCGGAAACCCTTTCCTTGCCCTGCTGGTCGCTGTCGTGGCCGGCGGCGCGGTAGGTTTGTTGCTGGGGCCGATCATAGTCCGTACCACGGGAGCCTGTTTCGCTCTCATAAACCTGGCTTTCAACCAGGTCGGCTTTTTCCTGGCGTTGATTGCCCTGGCGGAGTGGACCGGCGGCGAAGACGGGATGGCGGCTTTTTATGACAGTGTCTGGATTTTTGATTTTGGAGATCCCAAGGTCATTTTTGGCTTTACCCTGCTTTGTCTTATCGCCGTGGTTTATTTTGTCCGCAGACTGACCGACTCCCCCTTCGGTATTCTGCTGCGGACCATCAAGGAAAACGAAACCCGCGCCAAGTTCCTGGGATATAACACCTTCTTTTATAAATTGCTGGCTTTCGTGCTCTCCACCAGCCTGGCGGCGCTTGCCGGCGCCTTGACGATGCTCAACTACACCTATGCCACACCGAGTTTTATTGATCCGACCCGCAATGTCGAGGTGATCTTCGCCTGCCTGATTGGCGGTGCGGGGAATGTTTATGGCGCCCTTGCCGGAGGCATCGGCTATATGGTGATCAGCAACTACCTGCCAAACTATATTCAGCGCTGGGAGATGTTCCTGGGTATCGCCCTCCTGGTTGTCGTGTTCAGGTTCCAGGCGGGAATATGGGGCTACTGCCGCGCACTCATCACGGCGCGGAAAGGGGAGGTGAAGGCATGATCAGCACAATTGCCTATGGCCTGACCATTGGTGCCATTCTTTATATCATCTCGATCGGCTTGTCCCTGACTTTCGGCACCATGCGGATCGTCAATTTTGCCCATGCCCTGGTTTACACCATTGGGGCTTATGCGTTGGCCTCTTCCCTGCCGTTTTTTGGAGGGTCCTTTGTCCTGGCGGTGATCTTCGGGGTCGTGGTGGTGATTCCGCTCGCTTATCTCATCGAACGATTTGTCATCCGGCGCCTGTACGGGCAATCGATTGATTATGCCATTATTGCGACCTACGCGGTCCTGCTGATCGGCGTGGATGCCTGCAAGTGGGTCTGGGGCGCAACGCCTCTTTCGGTTTCGGACCCGATCGGCACGGCCTGGACGATACTGGGCGTCGACCTGCCGGTTTACCGATTGATCATCATCGCCTTGTCCTTGCTGGTTTTTGTTGTCCTGGAGCTGTTTTTCCGACGCACCGTCGTCGGCAAAGTGGTGGTGGCCGGGCTGGAAGACAAAGAGGCCACGCGCAGTCTCGGCATCAATGTCGATAAATATTTCTCTTTCGTTTTTATTCTGGGGAGCTGTCTGGCCGCCTTGGGCGGTGCGTTGTACGTGCCGATCACCTCACTTCACCCCTATATGGGTTTCCAGGTCCTGCTCCTTTCATTTGCCGTCGTCATTGTGGGTGGTTTGGGGAACATGCGCGGCACCTTCGTGGCCGCATTTGCGCTGGGGCTGGTTATGGCGGTCACCGGTCGATTCTGGGGCGCGGCCTCAGAGACCATGGTGTTCGTGGTGATGGCGGTGGCCCTGATTGTCAAGCCGATCGAAGTATGACAACATTGATTGCCGTGCTGCTGAACGCCCTGCGCCTGAAAGACCTGTTGATCGAGCGCAAAACTGCTTTAAAGATGATTGCAAAAATCGAGAAGTCTGAAGCGGTGGACGATATCGCCGGTATACTCGAAGTCTCTGACGGCATCATGGTAACGCGCGGCAATCTCGGCGTGGGAATGGACCCCGAAAAAGCCGCCCTGATCCAGGAAAACAGCATTCACCGCTGCAACCAGGCCGGCAAGCCGGTGACCACCGCCACGCAGATGCTGGAAAGCATGGTCGCCACCGACCCCTTTTTCGAGGTTCACTAGTCATCATGGCCCAGACTCGGTACAATCTCGCGGCGATGCGCGGCCATGCCGAACAGATCTTTCAGGCGGGGCTGCGGGCGGTGGAGCCGGGTGCGGCCATCAGGCGCTGCTGCCGGCTCGACGGCGACAGCCTGCTGATAGGCGACAAGGTCTACGATCTCACCGGCTTTGCCAGGGTCCTGGTGCTGGGCGCCGGCAAGGCCGGAGCATCAATGGCCAAGGCCGCTGAGGAACTGCTCGGCGAGCGGCTTGACGGGGGCGTTGTTGCCGTCAAGTACGATCACCTGGCAGAACTGCGCCAGATCACCCTGTACGAAGCAGGCCATCCGGTGCCCGACAGCAACGGCATGGCGGCGGCCCGCGCCATTCTCGATCTGGCTGAACAGGCCGATGAAAAAACCCTGATCATCTTTCTGGTTTCCGGCGGCGGGTCGGCGCTGCTGCCGCTGCCGGCCGAGGGCGTCTCGCTAGCCGACAAGCAGGAAACGACGCGCATTCTGCTGGCCTGCGGCGCCGGCATTCACGAGATAAACGCCCTGCGCAAGCATCTTTCCGCCATCAAGGGGGGGCAGCTGGCCCGGGCGGCATTTCCCGCGACGCTGGCCTCGCTTGTGCTTTCCGATGTCATCGGCGACGATCTCGACACCATTGCTTCAGGCCCCTGTGTTGCCGATTCGCGAACCTTTGCTGACTGCCTGGATATTATCGACAGTTATGCCATTGCAGACAAACTGCCGGCGAGCGTGCTACGCCATCTGCGTTCGGGAGCGGCTGGCAACATCCCTGAGACGCCGAAGGCGGGCGACAGGGTGTTCGAGCGCGCCTTCAACCTGATTGTCGGCAGCAACATCGATGCCCTGAACGCAGCCCGCAAAACGGCACTCTCCCTCGGCTATGGCACCCTCATCCTGTCATCCATGATGGAGGGGGAAACCAGAGAGGCGGCCGTCCTGCACATGGCCATCGCCCGCGAAGTCCTGAAGAGTGGCCATCCCCTGTCCGCTCCGGCCTGCCTTCTGTCCGGCGGGGAAACCACGGTCACCATCAAGGGCCCGGGACTGGGCGGCCGCAACCAGGAGTTCGCCCTGGCGGCCGCCTTACGCATGAGCGATGCTGGCAAGGTGGTCCTGCTCAGCGCCGGCACGGATGGGACCGATGGCCCCACCGATGCAGCCGGGGCCTTCGCCGACAGCTTAACCCTGTCGCGGGCTGCGGCCCTGCAACTGGATCTTGGGAAATACCTCGCCGAAAACGATTCCTATCATCTGTTCGAACGGCTGGGGGACCTTTACAAAACCGGCCCGACCAACACCAATGTCATGGATCTCAGGGTGCTGCTGGTAACCACTTGATCAAGCCGATTCCGGCGTAGACTTCCCTCCGTGGCTTATCTTGAACGGTTGCCCTTTACCATCCATACCAACTTGAGATCTTGGCTCCTGTATTTCTTTAAAGCCACTTCCCCGGGAGAAACATCTCACAGACTCTGCATACCCGTTATCTGACGATGGGGGACGTTCCTGCTTTGTGTTGGCAAAACACGTTCTCCTTGCTGACATAATGAGATTCACCTAAACCGTTGACTTTTAATTGCATTCTCAGGGGGACTTTATGCCTACAGCTACAATCAAACTATTTCTTGTCCATGGTGATCCGAAAAGACTCCGTACTGCAGAACTGTCCAATTGGAGCGGAAAGGCAGTCGCTGGTCCTCGAAGTGAATTTGATGATCATAGTTTCACGCCAAAGTAATTCACGATGAATAACAGCAGAAAGTAGCAAAGAGCTGTCAGGCCAACTGAGAGGCTCAGGCTCAGGTAGAAGTTGAGCCCTTGCTTCAGCATCACCGGTAGAGCGATGAAAAGAACCAGTGAAGGCAGTACCAACCAGAAGATATTGATCGACAGGGAACTGACTTTCGCCACATCCTTGGTATCAATATAGAGCCAGAGCATGGCTAGAACCGAAACCAGCGGGATAGATGCCAAAATCGCTCCGACCACGGAACTCCTCTTGGCTATCTCTGAAATGATGACGATCAATCCTGTTGTGACAACGATTTTGACCAAATAGAAAGACATATGCACCCCGCCAGAGAGTGACAGTGTAGAGGATATTCAGGCAAATTTGAATGGCTAAGAGTATTGCTATTGCTGGTTCAAGGAATGTAGCGTTGGCGTTTTCCGGGGCGGTGCATTGAAAACCTGGACATGGTATTGTTGTATTCATCTTTGGGAGGAAATTATATGCCCATCATCTGCTACTGCTATAACTACACCGAAGAAGACATCAAACAAGATGTCCACCTGAACAAAGGCATTTCTACTATTCTTCAATACATTCAGGAGGAGAAGAGAAAGGGTGCCTGCAAATGTGAAATGATGCACCCGGAAGGCAGGTGATGCATCTCTGATGTTCACCGTGTCGTGAACAATGCCCTCGATGAACTAGAAAAACCTGACTGAAGAGACTTTTTCGATCCAACACGATGCAACTTCTCCCCCAGCCACTCCGGTTGGGGCTTTTTCATTTCCACAAATTCCCCTCCCCTCCCTACCCCAAAATTTCCCCTCCGTACCGGACCTGGACCGGACTTTCGACTGACTCCTCACAAAGCCACTGAACGCCTGCCTCTCTGCCCGTAGTGCAAAGAATACCCAAATCTTCACTCAAAGGAGGATCACTATGTCCAAACAATTTCCCTTCACCAAACGCACCATAGAAGCCATCGCTGTCCATGACCATGACAGTCAAAGCCGTGAAGCCGAATACGCCGATGCCGAATGTGGCGGGGGTGATCGATCGGGACATCAACAACTAGAAATTATTGGAATCTCTCTATAGGTGGCCCTATCAATGAATCAATCCCTTCATTTTTTATGCACACCATAACTTCATCAAGAGCCTCTTGATCAGTATGGAAAGGGCTGTTCCAAACGGTAGAATTGCCTTGTTCATCGACAACTTCAAGAATCCAACCACCGTCCCCATCCTCGTAAATCATGACATCAACCTCTTTGCTGTCTCGCTCAACTTTTTGGCACAGAGGAGAGTATTTCACTTCGTATTCTTCGCTCATTTCTGATCCCTCTCAAAGCTAAATCCAGCAGAATAGATGGTAGCCCAGAATCATCGGCATGTAAAATGACAAACTGGCTCATTTCATATCGGGGTGGGCCTTTTCCATTTCCAGGAGGAAAACAATGACCACAACCATGCCTCCGGTGATCCACACCCAGACGGGAGAACATCGGACTGACGAGCCGCCTGAAAGAAGCCAGAGCGCTATTGGGAGTACGCCTGCTGGATCACGTCGCCATCGGCACGGGAAGACATTACTCGTTCGCTGCGGAACTGCGATAAATGCAGAGTGGACATCAAAAGTCACTGATTCAGGGATGGGATAAAAAGCAGACCGCAATGGAATCCGGCAGATTCGACAGCTCTGTCAAATATGACAAGTGTTGCTGACAATTTTTTCTCCTTCCTCTGCGACCCTTGCAAATATTCTCTTGTTATCAGGATGTTGCACCCTTTTTTCCGTGGGGATATTTGGCGCATTCGTTGCAACGATGAATGTATAAGCTCTTTAAGAAGGAGAACACTCATGCTGGGAACAATTCTGATCGTCACATAGTTCTGTTGTTTCCAGGCGCATTGCTTCCTGGCAGATCCAGCCGATGACGCTGCTCTCCGTCGAGCCGGAAATCAGGTTCAATCGCATTGCTTCCACCGTCTGACCGAGCTAGGAATCTGTCGGACTATCCATGAGCCGGCTGCAAATCCGTCTGTTTGGCCCATATTTCAGCTCCTTTTTGGACCATAGCTACGGATATGAGCCTGCAAACGAGCTAAAATCTGTTCTCAAACAACCGAATTTTCGCTTCGGCCCGGATAGCCCGACAGACTCCTAGTAACAAAATTTATACTAAGAAATCAGACTGTTGCCGTTTTTTACGAGAAGCCCTTCTCCGGAAAGAAAGGAAAGACCATGAAATCATTCATAACGCCGATAACGATTTTACTCGCTCTCAGTTTGACGATGATGTTCAGCGCTTGCGAAAAAGGACCCGCTGAAAAGGCAGGGGAACATATCGATCAGGCTGTTGAAAAAACCAGCGATACAGTGAAGGATGCCAAGCGAAAAGTCGAAGAAGGCCTGAGAAATTAGCCCCCAAAGGAGTATCCATAATGTATGTGCAATTGCAACCAGTCTTATCACTTTTGGCTGGAATCCTGATTCTGATCATACCGAAAGCCCTGAATTTTATCGTTGCTATCTACCTGATCTTGATCGGAATCTCCGGCCTGATTCACTGACTCTCGATTAGATCTCACCGTCAAGTCAATGAATGTAGATCAAGGGACACTCTATTTTGAGTGTCCCCGGTTCCGTTATTTTTCTGTTGGCCAGAGACATCGATCCCGACGATGAACGGTCTCGGAAAAGCAACGATCTCACCTTCTCGACGTTTGCCGATCAAGGATTGTTGTAATCAGGGAACCCCGTCGAGAAAAACCAGAATCATAGTTATCAGATACACAAGAACGTAAGTCCCCAGTGCAAAGTAAAACCTCTTCCTCTTTGTGAACCTGCCCTTGATCCCCGTCACAAAATAGACAAAAGCAGCAGACCCGAGAAGTATCGCCATCATTCTCATTACACGACCTCATGACCAAGTGGTTTATAGGTGAGTTAATTACGTGTCATTCAAGTATCCCTGAGCGAGGGACAGATCAGTCGAATACTGACGACCTACGAACTAACCGAGAGCATGTCGGTCACCCGGGTCGAACTCGACAGATTTCCTGCCCATTGGAGTAGCAATCCACCACCGCACGGGTTGGCAACCATAGGTAAAGTCCAGGCCGACGACGATGATAGTTTAAGAGTTACAGATAACTAGATCTGAATCCGGTGCTTCTTACAGAAACTGCGCAGCACAACCTCTGCCTGATTCAACCGCGTCAGACGCATATTTTTCGCCTTAAGCTGCACCACATCATCCTGCATCACTTGAAGCGCTCGAATCTCCCGTTGCACAATGCCCAAGTTTGTCAGAATCATCTTCAGATCCACCGGAGAATATCTTTTCAGTGCCGGTGGCGACAGGCTGACAAAGCCATCAGCTATATCTTGCGCTATTTTTTTCGGGTTGCCTGTGATAGCCATCTGTTTCACCTATGATTATATGGGACTGAACTTGATGATCAACAGGTAGTTTAGCCGATACAGCACGACGGTGATAGCCTGTTGTGCCGTATTCGGAAACACTGACTTTTCCCATACTTAAAATGTGCCTTATATGAAGCGACAACAATTGCGTCCAGCAATAACATCATTAGACGTGTTTATTTCGTGTCCTTGGTGACTTCGTGGCTAACCTTTGTTTTGGTTATAAGTCCGAAATCTTTTGACTAGGATTTCAATCTAACCTATATTAGAAAAGTTTATTTCATGTTTCCATGGGGGTGGGAATGATCATAATTTTGCAGGCTATTGACAAGAGTATCTAAACCGCTGATGTCTGCTTATTGCTGACCAGCGGTTTTTTGCAACTCAAAAGAGGGGGAATCTTCCATGTTTACAAAAAACATTCTTTTCATGTTTTCAAAAACCATTTTGATTGTCGATGACATGCGTCTCTTTCTTAAAATGGCGGAAGATGTCTTTCGTCGCGAACAAGTAAACATTATCAAAGCTCAAAGTGGGCCAGAAGCAGTAAAGCTCACAAAGGACGAGAAACCAGACTTAATATTTATGGATCTTTACATGTCTGGAGGAAATGGCGATGAAGCCTGCAAGGAAATCAAAAGCGACCATAGCTTAAAATCGATCCCCATTATCATGGTGACAAGCAGTGATAACCCGGACGATATAAAACGTTGCCTGGATGCAGGATGTGATGGCTTTGTTCATAAGCCCTTCAAAAGTGATGACTTGCTAAATGCGAGTAGAAAGTACATTAAATTCCCTGGATGGTCGGGGAAAAGGGTCAAAGTCAACATCCCTGTAATGTATGGTATGGATTCAGCAGGGCTTCTTGCCGGGGAAATGACTGATATCTCTGTTGGTGGAATTTTTTTGGAGACGGCAGAAGTGATGCCCACTGGATCGGAGCTCCATCTTGAGATTAAGCTTCGTCAAGATTTGGCGCCCATTCAATGTAAAGGTCGTGTTGCCTGGATTAACAGGGAAACGAATCTTAGAAAAGATCATGTGTCACCGGGCCTGGGCATTGAATTCATTGATATTAAAAAATTGGATATTTTGTCTATCCAAGCGCTGGTAGCCAGGAGCCCGGCTGCCGGACAACAAGCTTAAGCTTTCTCAATAAGTCACTATTACAGGGTTAGCGAGACGTCATGGGCTTGATAGCCCAGTATATATTCCTGCAAGGAATGCTCAGAGCTATTAAGGTTTTATAGAACGTAAAAAACCCAAAAAAACTCCAGGTGGGGAGAAAACAATCCTGACACGGAGATATTGATAGTGTCTCAAGGCATTGTTCTGTCGTGAAGAACACCAGTCTAAAATCATGCCTGTTAAAATAAATCGCAAAAAGTATCTTCTGCCCAACCTACATCACATTGAAATGCAAGAATTGCTCAACAGTAATAATGCAACAAATTCAAATATTTGATTCTGTCCCTCAAACATTAGTCTTGATAAACCCCCTCTCGACAAGGTTTTAGATTCAAACCACCGTTTTAATTAAACTTTTCAAAAAATATGGCTTGACCTGAGCGTCGTTTGTGTTACATAAAGAACAAAATCACAAACAAGGTATTCGGCCGCTGTGATTACATTTTCAACCTTTTGAAAGGAGTCCACACCATGGAAGCACATCATTACAACATTGCCGTTCCTTGCCGTTGCGGTGGGCAGGCAAAAATTTTCGGGCCGAGCGGTTATGCCCCTCACAGTCATTGGGGAATCTATTGCTCTAAGGAGAATTGCGAAAAAATGGCGATCTCCGACTCACTTGAAGAATCAATTGAACGGTGGAACGAAGAACAGGCGCTCGAAGCCTGCTGCCTTTAACTCTCTTCAGAAATGACAAAAAGAATTGGGCGGTCATTTGGCCGCCTTTCTTTTGGTCCATTTCAATAAAGACCTTGACGCGAGATTAGTCCCCAAGGATGGTTAACATAACCTTCTTCGCCACTGCGCAGAATTTTGGAGCAGGAGCTCGCTGGTTCAATACCAGTCATATCCAGACCACTTTTCATATTATGTCCAGGAGTATAGCCCCACGGCCTGATCGGCGGAGGGGCTTTTGCATTTTATGCCTCTGGCACGTCCGGTCACCTTCGACTTTTGCATAAGCCTCTGAGGTATAGAGCTTTGCCTTTATCCACGGTTTTCAAGTAAACTGATAGAGACAGCAGGATGTTTTCTGAAGCTCAAAACCTGCTGACCACCACGGCAGGCTTGGTGATGAGCGGCATGAAAATTTACAACAAACCGTCGCGAAGATTCATTGCCAAGACGGAGCACAACGTACACATTCAAACGAAAGGGGGCAGTCATGCTCCGGATTTTATTGGTACCTGTTCTGGCAACAGGCTTGGCCTTGTTTTTTGCAGCACAGCCAATGGCAGAGGACCAGAGCCAACCGACAATAGCCAAAGTTTATAAATCGCCTGGCTGAGGCTGTTGCGGCGGCTGGATCAAACATCTGGAAGATGCTGGCTTAATTATCGAAGCAGTAGACACTAAGAAGGTCGCCGAGATTAAAGCCCGATACAACATTCCAGACAATCTCCAGTCTTGCCATACAGCCATCGTTGATGGCTATATAATAGAAGGTCATGTACCTGTTGAGGAAGTCAAACGAATGCTCAAAGAGAGACCGGACATTCTTGGATTGAGTGTTCCAGGTATGCCGGCAGGGTCACCAGGCATGGAAAATCCGGATGGTGCGTCGGAGCCCTTCGAAGTGATTTCTTTTGACAAGTTTGGCAGAACCAAGGTTTTTGCTACTTACCCGAAATGAAACATGACGCGACAATTACAGCCGGCCTTTCTTTGCTTGCAGCAAGAAGTTTCTGCCTGCTGACCGTGTGAAGCATGGCCCTCATACATAGTGTGGACGCAATAAGAAATGATAATTCCATGAGCAAAGTCACGCCTCGCGACTTCGACAAAGTCGCTGCCAGCTGGGATGAGAATCCCCGTCGACGCCTCCTGGCTGCAGCCGTAGCAGACGGGATTGCCGCGAATATTCCCTTGCACAGTGATTTGCAGGTGCTTGAATTCGGTTGCGGAACCGGGCTGTGCGGACTGCAGCTGGCCTCAGAGATCGGGCAGTTGTCGGCAGCTGACACCTCAGCTGCAATGCTGGAAGAACTGCGGAGGAAAAGTCAGTCTCTCGACCTGAAGAATGTGACGCCGGTCCTGATCTCGCCGGAGGATTGGACGCTGCCAGACGCAGCCTTTGATCTGGTATTCTCCAGCATGGTACTGCATCATATCGTCGCGACACAAACCCTGCTGCAACACTTCCATCAAGCCCTGAAGCCGGGGGGATTTCTGGCACTCGCCGACCTGGAAAAGGAAGATGGAACATTCCACGACGAGCCCACCGGCATCGCCCACCACGGTTTCGAACCGCAAGCTCTCATGACCA
This sequence comes from Desulfuromonadales bacterium, assembly GCA_014860225.1. GTDB lineage: Bacteria > Desulfobacterota > Desulfuromonadia > Desulfuromonadales > BM103 > M0040. Next base: position 8,431 of record JACZKE010000050.1, on the reverse strand, counting down.
TGCTGGAACGACTGGGTTTCACCGCCCTCAAGTCACGAACCGTCTATACGGTCCATAAACAGCGCGGCGACGACAAGCACGCCTATCCGGTCTTTCTGATTACGGGTCAAAAGCCTCACTGAGCACTGCAAAGAGCGCTAAGGTCATAAATCAGACGGCTCCCTCGCTCTTGAAGCCGTTCCATATGCACTTTTTTGCAATCATCAATCGTTTGCTATACTTAGTTTAAAATCAAAAGAGGAGGACTCTTCACATGGGTAAATTAACCTGGTTCGGTCATGCCACCCTCGGGCTCGAGACCTGTGGTTTCAAACTGCTGATTGATCCGTTCTTCAGCGGCAATCCGGTTGCAACCACCAGGGCGGATGAAGTCGAAGCGGATTTCATCCTGGTCAGCCATGGCCACAGCGACCACGTTGGTGATGCCGTGGCGATTGCCAAGCGCACCGGTGCGATGGTCATCAGCAATCATGAGATCGCCACCTGGTTCAGCAAACAGGGTCTGCAAAAGGTTCATGGCCAGCACTTGGGCGGTGGCTTCAAACACCCCTTTGGTTACCTGAAGTTGACGCTAGCGCTGCATGGCTCGCAATTACCGGACGGCTCCTATGGCGGCAACCCCTGCGGCTTCCTGCTGAGCACCAACGATGACAGGAAAATTTATCTGGCACAGGATACCGGTTTGTTCGGTGACATGAAGATGATCGGCGAAGAGAATCTCGACCTTGCAGTCATTCCGATCGGCGACAATTACACTATGGGTCCCGATGATGCCCTTCGGGCAGTGAAGATGCTCCAGCCAAAAACCGTTGTGCCGATCCACTACAACACCTTCGATCTGCTCAATCAGGACGCTGACGCCTGGGCCAGACATGTTGAGGAAGCAACAGCCAGCACAGTGGTCGTGCTCAAACCCGGCGACAGTTTCGAGTTCTAAAGCCTCCTGGACTACCCATGAGCCGGCTGCAAATCGGGCTGTTTGGCCTGTATAGTCCATATATGATCTCCCCCCCTTATGCCCAACGCGCTGCCCGGTGCATGCACGACAGGTATTGCGGCGGGTTGTCCGACTTTTTACGAGTCCATCACTATTTGACCGGCAAAGTTTAATCCATTACATTACATACGCCTTTTGTGCAGTTATCCGATAATTGGTTTTCGTTCGGAAAAGGGCCTTTTCCGGGTCGAAAACAATGCGAATACACGTTAACGATATGTTTTCATACCATAGCAACAACCTGTCAATCGACCCGACTCAATGAAAGACGGACTAAACGAACGCGTGCAGACTTACCTGCGTGATCATCAGGTAGCCACACTGGCAACCCACAACGGCGAGGACCTTTGGGCGGCGGCGGTTTTCTATGTCAATGCTGGCTACACCCTATATTTTCTTTCTTCACCAACGAGCCGGCACTGCCTGCACCTGGCCAAAAACCCGCGTGTGGCACTGACGGTACAGGAAGACTACGCTGACTGGCTGGAGATCAAGGGGGTACAGATCGAAGGAGTTGTCAGTGAGCTCTCAGGTAAAGAGGAAAGACTGGCCCGCAGGCTCTATGGTCAAAAGTTTCCCATCGTCGGCAAACTGGCTCAGGCTCCTGCGGCCATCGTCAAGGCCTTGGCCAAGGTGCGCTGGTACAAGGTTGTCCCGCAGCGCCTGTATTTCATCGATAACGCGGTTGGCCTGGGCCATCGTGATGAGGTCGACTTGAGTTTGCCTCCTTTATAAAAAAACTTATGATTTTACGGGTGAGTCAGTTCGTTTGATGAGCTATCGGTTGCATCATGCCGCTGGCAGCGTAACCGGGACAAGCCACCGGTGAATTGAGCGCTTTGTCGGTATTCATTATTGCGGGCGACCTCATCCTGGAAGAGATTGAGCCCTTGAATGTTACTCAAGAAACAGGAGAAAAGAGCTATGAAAGCATTGGCGTTTAACGGCAGCCCGAATAAGGAAGGTAATACCTTTCACGCTATAAATATGGTGACCGATGAACTTGAGAAAGAGGGCATTGCAACTGAGATTATTCATGTCGGCAACAAAGCAATCAGAGGCTGCACCGCATGCGGCCAGTGCATAAAAAATAAAAATGAACAGTGCGTGCTCCCCGGTGATGAGGTCAATGACTGGATTCAGCAAATGAAGCACGCGGATGGGATTATTCTCGGTTCTCCTGTACATTACGCGGCCATGGGGGGAACCATGAAATCGTTTCTGGACCGGGCCTTTTATGTAAGCGGCGTCAATGGCAGCATGATGCGACACAAAGTCGGCACCTCGGTGGTAGCAGTCCGGCGCTCAGGCGGATTGCCGACTTTTAACCAACTGAATAATTTTTTGTGTTACTCAGAAATGTTGATGCCGACGTCCAACTACTGGAATGTAATCCATGGAACCCGACCGGGAGAAGCGACGCAAGACGCTGAGGGAGTACAGATCATGCGGGTGCTGGGGAAGAACATGGCGTGGCTGATGAAGCTTGTGGAAAACGGGTGTGGCGTGGTTGTCCCGCCAGAGAAAGAAGCCAAAACCTATACACACTTTGTTCGCTGATGCAATAAACGCACATTACGTTAACCAAAAAAGGCGGCATCCATAACTGGATGCCGCCTTTTTACCTCGCAAAACTTATCACTCGTGCAGTCTATAAACGCCTGATCTCCGTCTGTATATTCTCGATCCTTTTTTGGTTTGACGGGTGGGAGCTTAAGAATCCCGCGTTCGACGCGCTCTGTTGTTGCAGAGTTTCAATAGAGCGTTTCATGGCATACGGATCCTTGCCCAGCTGCTTCAATGCCCGAACCGCATAGGTGTCCGCCTCAAGTTCATCGGACTGGGAAAAACGCGCACTCACCACACCTTGCGCCAAAGCACCCAGCTGCGATGCAGACAAGGCGCCGATGGCGCCGCCCATTGAAGAGACTGCCTGGAAGGCGACATTGGTCAGCATATCTTCTTTCATCTGGTGATAACTGTGCTTCAACTTGACATGTCCGATTTCATGGCTGATGACTGCCAGCACCTGATCATCCGGCATGAGATCCATTAGTGCCGAATGGACCCGAATCGTACCGTCAGCCATGGCAAAGGCATTCACATCCTTTGAGATATAGACCTTGTAGTTCAATCGAAGGCCATCGTAATTGTGCATGTTGGCGGTGAGAGTGTGCAGACGGGTGGCATAAGGGCTGTTCGCTGCCGCAACCTGATATTTCGCGTCCAGTTCTTTTGCGGTAAGCGCGGCCGCCTGCATGACGCTCTGTTCATCGAGCATCGTCGCCTGCAGAGCACCGGCACCAATCTGAACGGCCTTCTCTGTGTTGAATTGACCATCAGCAGCGCATCCGCTGAGGAACAGAAGCACAACGAAGAGAGCGAAGGATGATTTCAGAAGCATAAGGTATTCCTTTATGACATCGGGGTAAAAATAATATGTTTCATCATACCATGTACACAAAGATTTTCCTGTTTATCCGCTTTGCTCTTGTCCGGTGTGCCGGTTAAAACCATAGACAGCGGCCCTGCGCGTGTTAAAGTTGTCTGAACCCATGAACGCTTACCATGTCTTGAGTGAAAGGATACCCGCCATGGATTACCAGGCCAGCGCCTGCTTTACCTTTGATGCCGCATGCGATGCCGCTATCGAATTGGAGGCACGGATTTACCACAGCTTTCTCAACGCGATCCGCATCGTCAAAGACCATGCGGCGCACGAGATCCTCATGGATGCCGCCATGGTCCGCCTCGAAATCAAAAATCAGCTCGAGCTTGCCGCACTCAAAGGGGGTTTCGAGGGGGAGACCTCGCACGGACCGGTGCCGACCATGAATCTCAATATCCGCTGCTGCGACAGCCACCGGATCACTGCGGATGCCGACAACCGCAAAGCGCTTGCCTATGCAATTGCGCTGTCAAAAGACGCCCTTCAGTTCTACCGCAATATGGCAGAACAATGCAGCGGCGCGCCGATGGCCAAGCTCTTCACAATCCTTGGCGATAGCCAGACGAGGCACTTGCAGAGTCTCGAAGATGCTTATGAAGAACATTTTCTGACCGAAGGCTGAGAGCCGGAGATGGGTACTGACATGCGGCCGGAATGTATTTGTGAACATGCAGACGTACATTCAGTCCTCCGGGATTATCCGCTGCGGTTTCCCGGTCGGCTCGATCACTTGCCGACGATAACCCGGCAGCCTGGTTTCAAGGCAGGGAGATTCGCCCCGCCACTCGGCGTCGAATTCCAGCATGAGGTCACCTTCACATTTAACCAGTCGTAGAGTAAACGGACCCCATGGGGTTGGCGTCGGCCCGAAACGCAAAGTTTCCCTGCTCTGCAGCCATTCAGGGAAAACCCCCGAACCGAGGATCAGGCCACCATCGTCTTCACGAACGAACATGTTGCGCAGCATCATCACCCATTCGGCGGCGGCCCAACCGTGCTGCCCGTCACCCATGCAACCGCCGCCGGTAAAGGGATGAATCGCCTCCGGCCACTGCCCGGTGTCCGTAGCCAGATCTGCCACGCGCCTGACCATCTCGCGGAAACGTATATCACCACCTCGCAGAAAAGTCTGGGCAACACTCAGCGTCAGGTATGGATTGATGCCGGAATGGATCATGTCCTGGAAAAAAGCTCCGTCCAGAAAACAGTTGTCATACAGATAGGCGGCGGTCCTTTCCACCCGCGAATCTCCCGGCGCGACCAGCTGCAGAGGGTAATCGGCAGCGAGGCAACCGATGGCTCCGGAATCGAGGCGGCGGTAGGGAGACGCGGGAATCGCCCCCAGCCTGCGCTGCTCGGGAATCTGGGCAATGCTTCGCCAGATGGCGTCGGCAAACGCTGCGGCCGCAACTGCGTATTTTTTGGCCCGGCCCTCCTGATCCGCACGTTTCGCCAGTTCGGAGGCGGCCCGCAGGCCGGCGACACCCCAGAAATCATCCCAGTAGTAGTAGTCATTGGCTCCGAAGTGCTCGGCGCTGAACCCCGGCGGCAGCAAGCCGGCGTGCGGCGACTTTTGCTGGTCATCAATACGTTTTGCGAGAATCCATTCGGCACCTTTCCAGATCGCTTTCTGCCATACCTGGGGCAACGGCCGGCCGCTCAACTGCAGGTACCGTTCGAAAATCCAGAGTACCTGTCCATTGGAGTCCCATTCCCCCTCCTGACTGAGAAAATATCCTGAATGTTTCTGCAGACCGGGGAAACGCTCGAGACATCTTGCCGTTCGCTCCAGCAGACCAGCGCACAGCATGGCATGAGCCATCAGACAAGCGTCGCGGAACCAGAAGCGGTTGTAGGTGTATGGCCCCGGCACAATGTCCCCGGCGGACAGCAGAACAAGAGTGCGCACCGCGGCATCATAGAGAAAACGTATGCGTTGGTCCGGAATTTCCAACGCGGCGGTCCCAGCCAGCGTCTGTGACCAGCTGCGACCCGAACCGTGTACTATTGAGTCACGCTCGTGTTTGAGCTGATTCTGCAGGTCGACCTGGATATTGAGGGTCAGGTTGGCGCCATCATCGACTTTAAAGCCAAGCGCCGCAGTTGCCATGCCGACGTCACAGGTGGCGGCAGTCTCCTGGCCTGTCTCGGCAAGTCGCCGACTGACATCTCCCAATTTATAATTGTCAAAAAGCGTGAATTGCGGTTGGCGGGAAAACCGTACCCTGGTTTCGTCATTGACCAGGAGAGTGTGTTGGGCGGTATCGTACTGTGCCGATTCTACGAACTGTATGCCCTCGGGGTTATAGGGCCGCAGACTGATCACCAGGACCACTCCCGGGGGTCCACTCACCTGCAGACGCCAATGCATCTGCCAGCCGTTGTTTTCACAGTAGTCGAGCCAGACCCGTCCGGTCAGGTCGAGTTCGTCCTGCCGGCAACGGGTCTCCACTGTCAGACCATGATCGAACAGCCACGCCTGGGTGACCTCAGGGAGTCTGGAGGGGAACATCCGTTGGCCATCGGCAGTCAACAGCCAGGCATCGAGTGACCAGCCATCGAACAGCGGCGTCACCAGTCCGCGCGGGTCGACGATTGGATAGAGAGGTACATCGGGACAGCCAACCGATGTCCAGTTGCGGTGGGTCAGGTTGATATGACTGAAGGAAAAGGCCCTGGGGATAAAAGAAGGGTCCCGGGGATCAAACTGTTTCTCGACCCAGAAGGGCCATACCCAGTCAAGATTATATTGAATCGCCCGCGTGTTGACCAGCCCTCGGGCATGGAACAGGAGACCTGCCCGCAGCAGCTCGATCGGTTCCTGAAATTCACTCGGCTGTGCAAAGCGCCGTAGCCTGGCCAGGAAAGTCAGTGGGTCGATCATGTCGTAGCGGCGGGCCGCGTGCTTAACCAGGTAATTCCACGGAATCCATCTCTTCAGCATAAAAGTTTCCTGCCCGGATCAGTCAACGGCAGTTGACGTTTTCATCTTGCTAACCGTCATCCGAGAGCCTGACCAGAACCCTGTAACCTATGGGATTTCGCAAGATTACGCAGGGATTTGGCGGGTCAGCAAGGCCAGCAATATGCGATCGTTTATGGGTTACAGGGTATTAGTGTTGCATCTCATTTCAACTTTAACAGCTCACAACTATGTTTCAATGGATTGGTACAACAACACGCGAAAGGATTAGCAGATGGCCGGACAGTAGACTGAGGATTAGATTGGAGTGGATATGATACGAAAATCGGTGCAGCCGATGGCCAAGGTGCACGTCGTCATCGGCCTGATTCCCCGTCCGGCACGAAAGCGGTTGACAAAATACTGCCATCAAACGCCAGGAATCCGCCGCTGCAGCTCCTTTTCAATCCATACCTTCCTGCTATACTGACAGCAAAACTCCAGGACAGGAGGAAGTATGCGCTATTCGGCCCTGATGACCGATCTCTACGAACTGACCATGCTGGCCGGCTACCTCGAGCACGACATGCACGAGAAACCGGCCAGTTTTGACCTGTTCTTTCGCAAAAACCCCTTCAAGGGCAGCTATGCAATTTTTGCCGGTCTGGAGCCGGCGCTGCGTTACCTGGAGCAGCTGCGTTTCACTGAAGAGGATCTGACCTATCTGAAGAGCCTTGGCATCTTCCGGCCCCGTTTCCTGGAATATCTGCGCGAATTCCGCTTCCGTTGCAAAGTCGCCGCGCCTGCAGAAGGAACGGCGGTGTTTGCCAACGAACCACTGGTGACCGTCGAGGGCAACCTGGCCGAGGCCCAGCTGGTAGAAACAGCCCTGCTCAACATCATCAACTTCCAGACACTAATCGCCACCAAGGCAGCGCGCGTCCAGCAAGCTGCAGGCGACGGCGTTGTGGTCGAATTCGGACTGCGCCGGGCTCACGGCCCTGATGGAGGCCTCGGCGTGGCCCGGGCCGCTTTCATCGGCGGAGTGCGCAGCACCAGCAACACCTGGGCCGGCCAGGTCTACGGCATCCCGACCAGGGGCACCCATGCCCACAGTTGGGTCATGGCCTTCGAAGACGAACTCGAAGCTTTCAGGGCCTACGCCAAAGTCTTTCCCGACGATGTCATCCTGCTAGTGGATACCTACGACACCCTGAAATCCGGCATTCCCAACGCCATCACCGTCGCCAGGGAACTCCGCGAGGCAGGGCATGAAATGCGAGGAGTCCGACTCGACTCGGGGGACCTTGCCTACCTGAGTCGAGAAACGCGGCGGATGTTTGACGAAGCGGGCTTTCCCGAGGTCAAGATCGTCGCTTCGAACGAGTTGGAAGAATATGTGATTCAGTCGATTCGCAGCGAGGGAGGCAGGATTGATATCTACGGGGTGGGAACCGAGCTGGCCACCGCCGGCGGTGAAGGCGGCGGCGCGCTGGGAGGTGTCTACAAGCTGGTACGTTATAATGGCGAAGCCCGCCTCAAAGTGACCCAGGACATCGCCAAGGCCACCCTTCCCGACCGCAAGCAGCTGCTGCGGCTGATGAATAGCAGTGGCGGCTTTCTCCAGGACGTTATCTGCCGGGAAGGGGAACGACTGGAACCTGGGGTTACGGTTTATGACCCGACCAATCCGTCCCGACGTAAAAAATTGGCAGCAAGTATCAGTTATGAAGAGGTGCGCAGCGTTGTCATGGAGAATGGAGAAGTTGTCACCGCCCTGCCCGACCTCGAAACCAGTGCCGATCGCTGTGCCGACCAACTGCGTCGCCTTCCTGAGGGCACCCTGCGTCTGTACAACCCGCACATCTACAAGGTGTCGATCAGCCCCGGACTCCACGACCTACGTGAGCAGCTGATGGCCAAACACGAAACCTAGGAGACTGTCGGACTATCCATCAACCGGCTGCAAATTCGGCTGTTTGGCCCATATTTCAGCTCCTTTTTGCTCTATAGCTACGGCTATGGAGCTGCAAACGAGCTAAAATCTGTTCTCAAACATCCAAATTTTCGCTTCGGTCCGTAT
>JACZKE010000049.1 GCA_014860225.1 Desulfuromonadales bacterium | reverse complement strand
TTTCGTCCGGAAACGGCCCTTTTCCGCAATCTCTGCGTCAATCGGCGGATTTGATTGTGCGGCGTAAAGGACTACGCCTCCGCTCAAATCCTTGATTTCCTTGACCTTGCGAAAAATTGCTCGTTTCCAGATCGAAAACTGTGGTCGTGCCACCCGGAGTTTCCGGATGGGCACTAATTGACGACGAAACAAGCATTCCCGGCCTGATGTATGGCAAAATTTGATCTCAAGACCGACTTCCAACCTCGAGGTGATCAGCCGCAGGCCATCGCTGAACTGATCGCAGGTCTTCGCCGCGGCGACCGTCACCAGGTTCTGCTCGGCGTGACCGGATCGGGCAAAACCTTCACCATGGCCAATGTGGTGAAGGAAGTTCAGCGACCAACCCTGGTGCTCGCCCCGAACAAAACCCTGGCTGCCCAGCTCTACGGTGAATTCAAAGAACTCTTCCCTGACAATGCCATCGAGTATTTCGTCTCCTATTACGACTACTACCAGCCTGAAGCCTACGTTCCGACAACAGACACCTATATAGAAAAGGATTCTTCGATCAATGAGGAGATCGACAAGCTGCGGCACAGTGCTACACGCAGCCTGCTGACCCGACGTGATGTCCTGATCGTCGCTTCGGTCTCCTGTATCTATGGACTCGGTTCACCAGAGGCTTATCATGGCCTGCTGATCCGCCTTGAACAGGGAATGGCGCTGGAACGCAACCAGCTGTTGCGCCGCCTGGTCGATATTCAATACAGTCGCAATGATATCGATTTCCATCGCGGCAGTTTCCGGGTGCGCGGTGATACGGTGGAAGTTTTTCCGGCGTACGAGGAAGATCGTGCTCTGCGCATCGAATTTTTCGGTGATGAAATCGAGATGATCAGCGAGATCGACCCCCTGCGTGGCAAGGTCATCGATCGCTTGACGACAACCGCAATCTTTCCTGCCAGCCATTACGTCGCCACCAAGCCGACCCTGGAGCGGGCTATTCATGCGATACAGGAGGAACTTTGCGAACGGATTCAGCTTCTGCGCGGCCAGAATCGCCTGGTGGAGGCCCAGCGTATTGAGCAGCGCACTCTTTTCGATATAGAAATGATGGAGGAGATGGGATTCTGCCAGGGCATCGAAAACTATTCTCGGTATCTGGATGGACGTCCGGCCGGCACGCCTCCGGCGACACTCTTTGATTATTTCCCTGATGATGCGTTGCTTTTCATTGATGAAAGCCATGTGACCGTATCGCAGATCGGGGGGATGTACCGTGGTGATCGCAGCCGCAAGGAGACCCTGGTTGAATACGGCTTTCGCCTGCCTTCAGCGCTTGATAACCGGCCGCTGACTTTCGATGAGTTCAGTGCCAAGAATATTCCGACCATCTACGCATCAGCGACGCCGGGTGATTACGAACTGACCCAGTCAGCTGGCGTCGTTGTCGAGCAGATCGTGCGGCCAACCGGACTCGTCGACCCACCGATTGAAATTCGTCCGGCCAGTAATCAGGTCGACGATCTGATTCATGAGATCCGCCTGGTTGTGGCAGAAAAAGGCCGGATCCTGGTGACCACTCTCACCAAACGTATGGCCGAAGATCTGACTGGCTACCTGGATGAGGTCGGTATCCGGGTTCGCTACTTGCATTCCGATATCGACACTGTCGAACGCATCCGGATTATCCGTGATTTGCGCCAGGGGGTCTTTGACGTGCTGGTCGGCATCAACCTCCTGCGCGAAGGCCTTGACATTCCGGAGGTTGCGCTGGTTGCCATTCTGGATGCCGATAAGGAGGGCTTCCTGCGTAGTGCCCGCTCTTTGATCCAGACCTGTGGCCGCGCGGCGCGTAATATCGATGGCCGGGTGATTATGTACGCCGACAAGACCACGCGCTCCATACAGGCCTGCCTCGATGAAACCGGGAGGCGACGAGCTGCGCAGTTGATTTATAACGAGGTTCACGGGATTACTCCGGAGACGATCCGCAAATCGTTCCGGTCGATTCTGGATGTCCTCGGAAAATCAGAAACGTCGACAGAAAGCCTGGCCGCCGAGGCTCTCGCCGAATACGGATCCCACGCAGAGTTAATCGCTGATATCAAGCGTTTGCGATCTGAAATGCTGCGCGCTGCCGCTGATCTGGAATTCGAAAAAGCCGCGCAGTTGCGGGATCGTATTCTTCTCCTGGAGAAGCAGGATCTTGCCTTGCGCAGTTGATGTTCAGGAGGGCATGGGCCGCTGTTCACTGAGATAAACCCAGCCCTTGACGATCCGGTATATCAGCCAGAGTGAAACCGCGAGCAGAACAACCCAGCCAATCAGGAAGATAGTCGTAATGCCGCCGATCACCATCCATAGAAGCGTGTACCAGAAGGTCCTGGTCTGCCAGCGAAAGTGGCTTTCGATCCAGCTTCCCTGGACATCTTCCCAGCGAACGTAGTTGATGATCACGCCGGCGAAGAGGGTCAGGGTGCCGGTAAACAGGCTGACCGCCTGCAGGGCGTAAACGATCGTCGCCAGCCTTTGCAGGCTGGTACCGATGGGAGTCTTTATCTGCTTTTGCCATTCATTGTTCATTATTCATCAGTATAAGTGATCATCCTGCTTTCTGCCAGTGCCAGTGCCCGGAGTATTTCAGAAAGCTTTTGTTTTCACCTGAGACTCTGGGTACAATGATCGGGCAGCGTTCCCGGCTGTTCCTGACAACCTCATATGAGACCGGTCATTTATCATGGGTTATCGCAATTTAAACGATACTGTTGCCGATCTGGAAAGAACGGCGCAGCTTAAGCGCATAGACGTCGAAGTCGATCCCTTTCTTGAAGTCGGTGCCATACAGCGCAGGGTCTACGCCGCCGGTGGCCCGGCTTTGCTCTTTACCAGGGTCAAAGGCTGTAATTTTCCAATGCTGGGGAATCTGTTCGGTTCCCTTGAGCGAGCCCGTTACCTGTTTCGTGATACTCTACCGGCAATAGAGCGACTGGTTGCTCTGAAGGTTGATCCCGGTTTGGCGTTTCGCAATTTGGGCTCCACGCTTATGCTCGGTCGGCATGCGTGGCATCTGTTGCCGAAGTCGGCGAGCAGTGGCCCTTTGTTGCGACACACCACGACGCTTGCCGGATTGCCGCAATTGGTTTCCTGGCCCAAGGATGGTGGCGCGTTTGTTACCCTGCCGCAGGTTTATTCTGAGTCCCTCGACAAGCCCGGTTGGCGGGACTCTAATCTTGGTATGTATCGGGTGCAGATTTCCGGTGGTGCATATGCTTCAGACGAGGCTGGACTGCACTATCAGATTCATCGCGGTATCGGCGTGCATCATGCGGCTGCTCTGGCAAAAGGCCAGCCCCTGGCGGTTAACGTTTTTGTCGGTGGTCCACCGAGCCTGGCCCTGGCTGCAGTCATGCCTCTGCCTGAAGGTATGCCGGAACTGGCATTTGCCGGCCTTCTTGGTGGGCATCGCCTGTCAGTGGTCAAGACGCCCAACGGTTTGCTGGCTCCGGCAGAAGCGGACTTTTGCCTGACAGGTTATATCCTTCCCGGACAAACCCGGCAGGAAGGCCCTTTCGGTGATCACCTGGGTTACTACAGTTTGGCCCATGACTTTCCTGTGATGAAGGTCACACAGGTGTTTCATCGGCCCGGCGCGATCTGGCCTTTTACCACGGTTGGGCGACCTCCTCAGGAAGACACAACCTTCGGCGCTTTGATTCATGCAATGACCGGTGCCGCGATCCCGGATCTGGTGCCGGGGGTCAGGGCTGTTCATGCCGTTGATGTTGCGGGTGTTCATCCTCTCCTCCTGGCTGTCGGCAGTGAGCGCTATGTGCCCTATGTTGAAAATGCCGGGCCACAGGAACTGCTCACCCAGGCCAATGCCTTGCTCGGTCAAGGGCAGCTGTCGCTCGCCAAGTATCTGATGATCGTCAATGAGTCTGATCAGCCGGAATTGGACATTCATGATGTCGGTGAGTTTTTGTGTTCTCTGTTGTCCCGAATTGACTGGCGCCGGGATCTGCATTTCCAGACATGCACCACAATCGACACGCTTGATTATTCCGGGTCGGCCCTGAATGCTGGTTCCAAGGTGGTCATGGCGGCATGCGGGCCGATCCGGCGCAGCCTGCCGACCCGGATTTCAGGTGATTTGCGCTTGCCGGCAGGGTTCTCCGCAGCACAGCTCGCTGCTCCGGGCGTGCTCGTCCTGCAGGGTGAGGCCTGGCAGGGAGAACGCGGTGTACCGTCCGCAGATCTGCTGGCATTCTGCCGTTCCTACACCCGGGACGATGAGATCAACGACTTCCCTCTGCTTGTGATTGTCGACGACGCAGCGTTTGCCGCACGCAATCTTGAGAATCTGCTCTGGGTGACCTTTACCCGTTCCGCTCCTGCCAGTGACATTGAAGGGATTGAGTCCTACTGCCATGTTAAGCATTGGGGCTGCCATGGCAGCCTGGTCATTGATGCCAGAACGAAACCCTTTCATGCTCCACCTCTAGAGGAAGACCCTGCTGTTGAGCGTCGGGTCGATGCTCTCGGTGCCGCAGGGGGAGCTTTGCATGGTCTGATCTGAGGGGATTCAGTGCTTGCTGGAAATGCAACGGGGGCAGACTCAAGATCGAGTCTGCCCCCGTTTTTGCTTGCTGAAAGGTGATCTAGCGGGCAGCTCCCTGCAGGGTCTTCAGGATCGGTGGATTCTCCTCCTCTATGGCTAACAAGGTATGACAGGTGTTGCAGTCGGCAGAGATGGTTTTGCCGTCCGGGCTCTCATGCGAGTCATCGTGGCAGCGGAAACAGCCGATATCGAAGTCCGGGCCATGACTGATATGGTTGACGTAGGTGCCCCATTCAACGTTCATTTCCGGAAAAACATTTTCTGTGTAGGCGGTAACGACTCCGGCAACAGCATCTTCCAGTAATTGAGGCTGCTCTGCGACCAGTTGTGGATAGTTGGCTTTGTACCAGCTGGTGAGACCGTCGGTGATACTCTCCCGGGCCAGTTCCGTGCTTGCATAATCGACCGTGATCAGTTCCAGTGCCTGCTGTTTGATGTAGGGCAGCTCCTGGGGGATCTTGCCTTCAGCCAGTTTGCGGTCCAGGGCCACATCCGCAGGCAGGTAGATGTGCGATGGGCGGTTGTGGCAATCGATGCAATCCATCTCGCGAACAGCATCCTCTTGTCCGGTTTCTTGTAACAGTTCATCCGCATCAGGTGTGCGGAACACTGTTTGTGTCCCATCCGCCCGGGTCAGGGTGACCTCCGGAATCACCATGCGCTTGTAATCCGTCGCCCTGTAGGTGATTTTGTTCTCAGGAGCAACGTGCCAGTGAATGCCGTGCGAACTTTGCGTCCTGTCTCCGGCGCTGCCAATTTTCATCAAGAGGACATTGTACACAGTGCTGTTTTGCTCGTCCGGGAGAAAACTCCTGGTGACATTAAGCTTGTCGCCATGAAAGAGCTCGGGTCTGTGGCATTGTTCGCAGGTCTCTCTTGCCGGGCGAAGGCCATGCACAGGCGTTTCAATAGGGGTCGGGTAGGTTCCGGCTGCCACTGCCAGCAACTGGCGTGCTCCTGAAATCTTCGATTTCACAAACCAGTCTGCACCAGCGCCGATATGACATTCAACACAGGCAACACGTGAATGTGGTGAGTTTTGGTAAGCAGTGTGCTCAGGTTGCATGACAGTGTGACAGAACTGACCGCAGAACTGGGTCGACTCCATGTAATGATAGGCCCGGTAGAGAAACATACTGAATACGGCAAAGTTGACTGAAGTCAGCAGTACGATCAGAAAAACGTTTCTTCGCAGGCGCCCGAACATGTCAGGTTCTGTGAAATATCTGCGCAGATATTGCAGAGTGAAGAGGTGAACATCACGATCACCGCGGAAAAAGAAGGCGCCGATAAAGATCATTGCCAGTCCGCCGAGAAAGACCGGACCCAAGGCAAGGTAGACTGCTGCGCCGAAGTAGGGGTTCTTTATGTGCCAGATCGTATCGGCCAGCATGAAGCTGACCAGGAAAGGGGTGGTGATGGTAACGAGCATGCCGCCAACAAGAGATACGCGGCTGCGGCTGATGCCAAGGAAGAAGTCCTTGACCATGTCGAACTGTCCCATGGGATACTCCTGTTACTCATCGATTGATGGCGTCACAAAAAGCCCATCCTACGGCGTTATGGCGTTTTTTCAGGACCTCGACATACCATCTGTATGCCTTCGTCCCTGAAAAAACACCAAGCCTCGTAGGATGAAATTTTTGCTTAGCCATCCCATGAGTTTTTGCGAGTGCATAATCGATTGGCAGCCTGTGAATTCTTAACCAGGACGCCTGAAAAGTTAATAAATTAAAAAATAGCCATTAAGCAAAAAGGATTAATTGGTGTTTATTTATCAAAGAAAGCTAAAAAAAACAAGAAAAAAGGAGAGGTTAGCTCTTCCTTAAAAATAATGAAATATTTCTAACTATTATTGTTGACATAAAATTAATTTAATGTTAAATATTTAATCAAGAAAGAGGAACAGGTTACAACCCAAAAGACAGGAGGACGTCATGAAAACTCAAAGCCGCTTTATGGATACTGTGAAAAGCAGTTACCTGGTTCTGATCATTGCCGCGCTCGGCGTGGTGGCGTTTATATCGGCTGTACTGATTGCCTGGCCGGCACTCGCTTACATTGCCTCGAAACTGTTTAACTAGTTTTCAGTTTTCGTGCGGAGTGTGCGTGTAGACACTAACTAGTTGTTAACCGTTATCAGTAAACGCTCTCACTCGATGGGAGAACTCGACAGGAGATAGTTATGAAAGCCGCAGCCAATATCGTCAATAATGTAAAAGCCAGCTACACCATCGCAATCATGAGCGTGCTGGGCATTTTCGCCTTTGTCTCTGCCGTATTGATTGCCTGGCCCGCGCTTGCCTACCTCGGCGCCAAGATGTTCAACTAGGGAGGCTGGAAGTTCCTTTGGCTATTAAATATGGAAACGAAAAAGGCCGCCCCCAGGATGGGAGCGGCCTTTTTCGTTTGCAAAGCTGAAATATGGTCAGTGGGCTTCATCTTCCTTAAGGAATGCAGGAACGATCTTGTTCAGGAACCAGAAGATCACAAATGGTGTGGCCATGACTGTTACTGCACCGAAAAAACCTTCCCGGAAGGTCTCCCAGTTGGTCGGGAGGAACGGCATGTGATAATGCATGAAACCGGAAAAGCTTAACGAGAAAGCCTGCCCGCCGATGACAACATTCCAACGCATCATGAACACCCCGAAGATAACCAGCACGGTAGCAATTGTCGTTCGACGTACGGTTCGCCCGGGGAGCACCATTAGCAAGAATGGGAGCACGTTGCCAATTGCGTACTGCATGATAAAGATCTTGTTGAAGTCGCGCTCCAGGATGACCTCGCGCAGAATATCCCAGGATTTGACCTGGGTGTAGCCGCGGAAAATCATGTCGAGGATTTCAAGCGTGAGTGCGGCGATCATGAAATAGAGAAGATAATTGGAAGCAATCGCAATTTCCTGCGTCTCAGCGGACTGCAGTTGCTCAACAGTTGGTGCGCTTGTGTCCTTGGCCCAGCGACTCATCTTGCGCTTGGCCATGAACTTGCGAATTTCCATGGTCACAACGTAACAGAGGATGCAGAGCGCGATTCCGGAGACAACTGCAGAACAGATGAAGATTACCGGCATCAGCGGAGTCATCCAGAGCGCATTGGCCTTGACCGAGCCGAAGATAAAGCCTGCGTAGCCGTGCAGGAAGCAGGCGACGGGGATACCGAGTGTTGCCAGTTTCTTGACTGCATTGTGATCCTTCTGGATGGCCTCGTTACTGATGTCCATAGCGCCGAGGGTCAGCACTTTGAAAAAATACATACGCAGGTTGTCAAAGCCGCTGCGATCAGTCTGCGCTGCCAAGGTCTGAGTCGTCAAGACAAAGTGCTTGCGATATTCGAACCAGATCTCCGAGGCAACGATAAAGGAATAAGTCATAAAGACAATACCGAAGGCCGAAATCGCAGAGGTGAAGTGCGGCGTCATCATGACATTAATGCCGCGAAACGGCTGTTGCAAATGCAGCAGCAGCGGCATCATCGCTACCGGTAGCAGGGCAAAGGAAAAGACCAGTGAAAATCTGGCTATCTCCTTGAGCTGTTTGACTCCGAACACATGGTAGAGGGAGGAAAGGACAAAGGCACCGGCAACCAGACCTGTCATGAAAGGGTACATAACGATCTGGATTGACCAGTAGATATATTCGTTGGGGAGAACAAATAGTTCCTTGACGGTCCAGAGTTCTCCGTGAACGGCCATTGCGTGTTCAACCATGATTAACGTACCTCCGAGGCGAGGCCAATATAGAAGGCCTGTGGTCTGGTTCCAAATTCGTCTTTGAGGACACCGACACGTTCATTAAGAATGATCTTCGTGACCGGGTCATTGATATCCCTGATGTTGCACATCTTGCGTGCACTGAACGGGCAGGCGTTGACACAGGCGGTCTCCAGCCCTTTGGTGATGCGGTGGTAGCAGAAGGTGCATTTGTCGGCGACATGTTCGGTTGGATGGAAGAAACGTGCACCAAAGGGGCAGGCCATGATGCAGTAGCCGCAACCGATACACCAGGAACGATCTACCAGCACAACGCCGTCATCAGTTTTGTAGGTGGCACCGACCGGGCAGACCTGGGTGCAGGGAGGTGTTTCACAATGGTTACAAAGCTTCGGCACGAAGAAAGCTTTGCCGACATTATCCGGGTCAATTTCCTGGAAGCCAAAGTGCTCGCCGAGATCAATCTTCGCTTCTGTAAAACCATACTGGGCAGCTTGCGGGCTATCGACATAGCGGCGATCATCCTTGGTGTAAACGTAACGTTCAACCCAGGTGCGGCTGACGTTGGCCTCGAAGGGAATGTCATTCTCAGTCTTGCAGGCTTTAACACAGAAACCACAGCCGACACATTTATAGGTGTCGATCAGAAATGCCCAGTGAATTTCGGGATTGGCTGCCAAAACCTCTTTCGGATCAATGAGATCGAGGGCAGAGAGAGGAACCGAGGCGCCGGCAATGACAACAATCGTTTTTTTCATAAAATCACGCCGCTTCATAACTACATATCCTCCAGTCTCGGGTTGTGCGGATTATGGCAATCGACGCAGAACTCATCGACGTTGTGCTCCTTGGGATCAATGCCCGGAATGCGCTTGCGCTCACTGGTGGTGTAAGGCAGCAGCGTGTGGCAGCGCAGGCAGAGATCGCGACTTCTGTCGATTGCCAGAAGCTCCGGGTTCTCAGGATGGTCGAGAGCCGGGCCATGACAGTTTTCACAAGGGATAGTCCCGTGCAGGTCCTCGGTGCGGATTTCAACTTCACCGCCGTGGCATTCCCCGCAGTACTCGTGCATCTTCTGCTTGCCCGTGTCACGGTATTTGAGCGGCTGTTGCTTCCAGACTTCATCATTATCCTTGTTATGGAAGCTGTACATGAAGCCGTATTCGCCTGAGCCAAAATTATCCGGCACGTAAAACGCCCGGAACAGCAGGATTGCGGCGACAATGCCAATGACCACAAACAGTGGTCGCCAAACATGACTTTTCACTATCGATTCCCTCTCTTCCTGTGAAATTCTCTTGCATGCTGATTCTGAATATTACAACGCCACTATGCGTGAATTAACGCTTTGCAGGCCTGAGCCGTTAAGTTACAGGTGTCTTGCGAAGCTTAAGAAGCATAAGACTATTCGATGTTTTTTCCAGTAAGAAGTGCCCTGGAAGCCGGGTTTCGCTCGACACTATTTAGTCCCCGTGCGGAATTGCCGGAAGGGGACGATGCATGTTCAGCAAGCAGGTTTATGCCGAATCGCTTCCTTCGGACGTTGCTGTTGCATTTTCATCAGATCCGTTTATGTCCTTTTCGCGGTCAGATTTCCGCAGAAAAAACAGATTGTCACTGATTTGAAAACCGACACCGTCCTCGGCGACGTGGAAATCGCCGTTCATAATCGGGATTGCCACGCGCAGCAGCATTGTGAACACAAACAGTCCTGTCGCCCAAATTCCAATAGCAATCATCATTTCCATTCCCGAGGGAACATACTCGTAAATCTCATGGAGGACATCAGGAACAAAACCCGGGATAACCAGGCCCATGCCTTTCTCGATATAAACACCGACAAAGATCAGGACACAGCCAAATACCAGGGCCGTGTTGTTGCGCCGTGTATCAGGGATCAGGAAGATCATAAAGGCCGTGACGTTAAAGATCATGGCTGTCCAGATCCATGGAACCAGCGCATTGTGACCATGCAGCCCCTGCAGCAGGTACTGCATCGGTGCCAGGTGAACAGTGTCGGAGTAGTACTCTTTAAAAATCTCGGCCCCCAACAGAAAGAGGTTGATGAACATCGCGTAAGCGATCAGTTCGGCAATCTTTTGAATGGCTTCGTCCGTGATCTTGAAGCGGGTGTACTTGCGGACAAGGAAGAAGATCAGGATCATGAACGCCGGACCTGAACAGAATGCTGAAGCGAGAAAACGCGGGGCCAGGATTGAAGCGTTCCAGAACGGTCGCGCAGCCAGGCCGTTGTAGAGGAAGGCTGTCACCGTGTGGATTGAAATGGCAGCTGGAATCGATAAGAGCAATAGCGGTGTCATGAAATTCTTGTTTGGCACCCGCTTGTAATAAAGATTGTAGAGGTAGTAGACGGCTATGACCAGGTTGAGTGTCAGATAAAGATTGAGGACCATCACGTCCCAGGCCAGCAATGATTGTGGAAAGTTCAGAATGCCGACGAAGGGAATCAGATGCCAGAAACGGTCCGGGCGGCCGAGGTCGGCCGTCACAAAGAGCAGACACATGATGATCGCAGAAATAGCCAGTAATTCACCAAGCAAGGCAATCTCTTTAATCGGTTTCCAGTGGTAGACATAAGCCGGAATGACCAGCAGGACCGCAGCCGCCGCGACACCAACCAGGAAGGTGAAATTTGAGATGTAGAATCCCCACGACACCTGGTCGCGCATGTTGGTAATGATCAGGCCATCGTTGAGCTGCACAATGTAGGTGATGACGCCGATCACCATCAGTGCGAGGAGGAAAGCCACCCAGCAATAGTAGGCGGCGCTTCCTCGAACGGTCACAGCTATGGTCCCTTTGTAAAAATTCCAGATATTTTTCATCTGACTACTCCCGAATTAGGTCGCGTAGAAATAGAAGAATTTCGGTTGCGTATTGAGATCTTCCTTGAAGATGAAAACGCGTTTGTTCTCGATCAGGTAACGGATTTCACTCTTCGGGTCGAGCATGTTGCCGAACTTGCGGGCGCCGACCGGACAGACCTCTGCGCAAGCAGGATAGCGTCCGGGCTGTTCGCGCGTTCGCTGGATGCAGAAGGTGCACTTTTCCACCACGCCAACCGGCCGTGGCCGATTGCCGAGATAATGAGTGTCTGGATTCATCTCTTCTTTAGGCAGCTTACCCTTGGCCCAGTTGAAATGACGTGCAGAATAAGGGCAGGCGGCCATGCAATAGCGGCAGCCGATGCACCAGTTGTAATCTACCACGACAATGCCGTCATTCTCTTTCCAGGTCGCCTGAACCGGGCAAACTTTTGTGCAGGGCGGGTTCTCGCATTGCTGACATTGTACCGGCATGTAGAACTTGCCTTCTTGCGGGACTTCAGGCGGGTTGTAATAGTGCTCGGCATGTGACAGGTCAACGCCTTTTTCTTTGTCAAGCTGCATCACGCGAATCCACTGGATTTCGGGTTCGCGTGACTGGTTATTCTCTTCCACGCAGCCA
Organism: Desulfuromonadales bacterium; assembly: GCA_014860225.1. Lineage (GTDB taxonomy): Bacteria > Desulfobacterota > Desulfuromonadia > Desulfuromonadales > BM103 > M0040. The sequence continues at coordinate 48,319 of JACZKE010000049.1, read as the reverse complement.
TAGACGCAGCGTCGGCAGCCGATACAGCGGGAAAGATCGAGACCATAGCCGTATTTGACGCCCTCGATAGGCAGCGTTGCCTTAACAGTGACCTGCTTGCCGTACTCTTTGCTGTATTCACCCTCAAGACGAGCCAGCACCTGGTTGAGCTCAGTCTTGTTCAATTCCCGGAAATTTTTCTGAAAAAATGCTTCCCAAACCGATGCTGAGGCATTGGTTGCCGGTAGGGCCAGAGCTCCAATACCCGCTGCCAGACCTTTAAGGACCTTGCGGCGAGATTTCCTGAAGGCATGCTTGTCGTGGCTGGATTCGTTACACATATATTATCTCCTCTAAAGAGGTCTTCGGTTGATTGGTGTCAATTGTGTGTTGGCGCTGCCTGGGAACCCTGGCGATCCAGGTTCTCAGGACGAACCGGCGCTGGCATCGGTTGCAATGGTTTAAAGCTGGGGCTGTGCGGGTTGTGGCAATGGGCACAGAGCAGGTATTGCTTCTCGCCGTTCCAGAAGCCGGTCCGCTTGCCGTGGACGCCAACTTTCCAGTCGCGGAGCTTGTCGCCGTGGCACTGGCCACAGAGCCGGTACGATTCAGTGAACGGTATAACCTCCCCGGAAATCAGGCGCAAAGTGTCCCGGTCGTCGAGATTGTGACAGTCCAGGCACCAGCGTTGCCCCTCGGCATGGTTAAGGACTATGTCCTCATGCATGTCAACCAGCTCACGCCGCTGCGGGTTTGGTTCCATGTCCGCATGGCAGTCGGAGCAAGGGAAGATATCTTCAGAAAAAGGTGGTGGCGGCACCGGGTAAGTCGTGCCCTCGTCAGCACGGCGTTTGTACTTTTCGACCTTTTCCTGGACAATCAGGGTGCCATGACGGTCGAAATATTTTTCGACCTCAGCTGCATAGACCACAACGGCGCCAAATGCCACCAGGCCAATCGCCAGAGATAAACATCGCCAGACATAGATTTTCACAGTCTTCTCCTCCATGCGAAAAAAGAGATGGTTGTATCAGGTAAAACGTGGTTTGTTTCTAGCATGATGCAATGGTTTTTGTCAAATGTACTGTGCCAGGTGTTTATTGAAAATCCTCTGTGGGATGTAATTGGAAAAATTTCTGATAATCGCCTGCCTTAGAATTAAATATTATTAGTTATGAAGCTCTTATGGTTGCTTTGTGAGGGGAGTCTTGACAGAAAGATATAAATAAAATACTGTTCTATTTATACATATTGTAGATATATTTCTCTTTGTGTTGCCTTCACATGCTGTTTTTGGTCAAGCCTCTGCGATGCCAGGAATAGCAGCAAAGCTCTCAATCGCGGAATAGGCTTAATTGCTATCATTATAATTTCAACGGATGACCGGGGTTCAGGTCCATTGGCCTGGATAGTGCGAGGTGTTTATGATTGAGCCGCATGATGATCTGGTAAAACGCGTTGCAGATCTCGAGTCGCAGGTTTCTGCTTTAACCGAGACGGTCAATCAACTGCAGGCTGGTATTGGAACTGTTGCTCTGACTGGCGATGCTGCCCAAAAGAAAACCCCTCATAAGCTGTCAACTGAAGGAGGAACCTCTGACGAAATCCTGTCCTGGGTAGACAAATCGTACATACTCTCGCGGATTGCGACGACAAGTTTTATTGTCGCCGTCGCTCTCGCTTTGAGGACGGCTGCTGATAGTGGCACCATCGACTTGCAGCTCGGCTCTTTCATCGGCATGCTCTACGCGTTTGGACTGATTATCTACGGATGGTTTGCTTATAAAGAAAAAAGTATTCAGGCTCCGGTTTTTATCCTCTGGGGAACCATTGTCATGTGCGGTGTCGTTGTCGAGGCTCATCGTGTGTTCGATACGGTGCCAACAGAGCTTGCCTACGTCGCCATGGTTGTAACCGGTTTGGTTGCAACCATCATCAGTCGGCTTCACCATGTGGCTCTACCGGTGTTCGTCGGAACAATTGGTATGAGCTTTGGCAGCTTCGCCCTTGATTATCCCAACCCGGTTTTCCCCTATCTCGCGGTCATTCTGGGCCTGGCAAATATTTTTGCTACCTATGCCACGCGCTTGTTGAGGGCTTCCTGGTTACGTTGGCTGTTGCTGGTTCTGTCCCTCTTCATGATTCTATTATGGAATCAGAAGCTGGCTGTATACCTGTCTAAATTAAGTCTTGAAAACCTTGATTTCTCAGTTCAGGGGATGTTGCCGTCCATCGGTTTCCTGGGGCTGGTCTTTGCAGGAATTGCACTTCTTGGTGTCCTTGGCAAGGTGCAGGAAAAGATATCCAAGTTTGATGTGGTCCTGCCGGTTCTTAACGTCTTTTGGATTTATTTGGCGGCCAAGGGTGCAATCGGGCTGGGATTGACTACGCCGGCGACTTTTGGCTCGGTAGCAATAATTGTGGCCATTGCTCATCTGATGGTCGCCTGGTGGCTGGCACACAGGACCGAGGGTGGAGCTTTAGGAACGACCTCCTTTGCCATGGCTGGTGGGTTCCTCATGGCTTTTGCTGCACCAATGGCCATCGGTCATGCAGTGATTGCCGGAACGCTCGTCGCGTTGCTTGCCGTCGGTATGGCCTGGGTTTCCATGCGACGTGGAAATCTCGGTTTGCGTTTGGGCTCATATCTTCTGCAGTTCTATGCCTGTTCTGTGTTGGTCTCTTTGCTCTGGACAACAGACGGGACCAAACCTTCTCTGGTTGGCGCGCTGTCTTCGGGTCTGCTGGCCATAATCGCCTTCTGCCATTACTTCTGGGCGCGTCGCCATCCTCCTGCGCCCGGAACCACTCTCCTGGATAAGCTTAATAAGAATGATCGTGGCGCGAGCATTTTGCTGGTTGCTGCCCTGGTCAGCGGCTTCTTTACGTTGCGGGTCGGACTCTATCAAACCCTGGATTTCCTGCACGCGGCAACCCACAGTGCCTTCGGTGGCGCCCAATCCGTTTTAATCAACGTTATTGCGGCTACTCTGCTATTGCTGAGCCTGGTGCGCAGGAATGAGGAACTACGTAATGTGGCCGTGGTGGTCACAGTGATTGGCGCCGGGAAGGTTTTTTTGATGGATACGATGCAACTAAAGGGGATGCCGCTAATGTTCAGTGTCTTTACTTTCGGCCTGGTTGCGGCGCTGGCCTCGTTTGTCCTTGGTCGCTGGAAAAAATCTGTTGATTCACCAGAAAAAACGACCCACGATGTAAGCCAGGATTGAACTTAACCCCTGGGAGATCTGCCGCCCCGCATCGGGCGAAATCCAGTCCCACCTCCTGCCTGTTGTGGCAGGACAAAACCGCGGTCACAAGATCTGGCTCAAAAACAGCTTGGTCCGCTCGTGCTGCGGATTGTCGAAGAATTCCTGTGGCGTGTTCTGCTCAACGATTTCGCCATAGTCCATGAACATCACCCGGTCGGCAACGCTTTTGGCAAATCCCATCTCGTGCGTGACTACAAGCATTGTCATACCTTCCCTGGCCAGGTCGATCATGACATCGAGAACCTCTTTGATCATCTCCGGATCAAGGGCTGAAGTCGGCTCGTCAAACAACATGACTTTCGGTTTCATGCACAAGCTGCGGGCGATTGCCACCCGCTGCTGCTGACCTCCGGAGAGCTGCCCGGGAAACTTGAGGGCCTGCTCGGCAATATGCACCTTCTCCAGGTACGTCATCGCCATCTCTTCCGCCTCTTTCTTCGGCGTTTTGCGCACCCAGATCGGCCCCAGGGTCAAATTCTCAAGAATGCTCAGATGGGGGAACAGGTTGAAATGTTGAAAGACCATGCCGACTTCGGTGCGCACCTTCTCAATGTTTTTGATGTCGTTGGTCAGCTCGGTGCCGTTAACGATGATCTGTCCACGCTGATGTTCCTCGAGCCGGTTAATGCAACGGATGAGGGTCGACTTGCCCGAACCTGATGGACCGCAGATAACAATGCGTTCCTTGAGATGCACCTGCAGGTTGATGTCGCTGAGCACGTGAAAATCACCGTACCACTTGTGCATGCTGTTGACTTCGATGATCGGCCTTACAGAGGGCGCGGCGGCGGTCCGGTTTTCAGCATCGTTCATAAGATTCTCACAAGGTGCGGCCTGCCTGGAGATCAGCGGCCGGTGTGCAGGGCCTTTTCCAGTTTACGGCTATAATTCGACATGGCATAGCAGCAGATGAAGTAGAAAACCGCCAGGAATATATAGGCTTCGGTTGAAAAGCCCGTCCACTTCGGGTTCGACAAGGTGACCTTGGTCGTTTTTAGTACATCGTAGAGGGCAATGATGACCACCAGAGAAGTGTCTTTGAACGTAGACAGCAAAATCCCCAGGGATGGTGGAATCACAATCTTCAGTGCTTGCGGCAGAATAATCAGTCGCATCGTCTGGTTGTAGTTCAGTCCCAACGACTCGGCGGCTTCGAATTGGCCACGTGGCATCGCCTGCAAGCCGCCGCGCACCACCTCGGCGATATAAGCTGCGGTGAAGAGAATGATGGCGACCTGGGCACGCAGCACCTTGTCAAACGTTACTCCTTCGGGAAGGAAAAGCGGGAACATGACTGAAGACATAAAGAGCAGGCTGATCAGCGGCACCCCGCGAATCATTTCGATATAAACCACGCACAGGGTCTTGATTGCCGGCATCCTCGAACGTCGTCCCAGCGCCAGCAACACCCCGAGCGGGTACCCGGCAACCATGCCGAACAGTGCGAGCATGAAGGTCAACGGCAGACCGCTCCACTGATCGGTATCGACTACCAGCAGGCCGAACAGGCCACCGTACATCAAGATGCCCATCGTGACCAGCCCGACCAGCCAGTAGACAGCAAGGGATTTCTTCCAGTGCCTGCTGTCCTTGGAAAAGATGACCAGGCCAAGGAGCAGTAACATGGCGATGCCCGGCCGCCATTGATGACCATCCGGGAAAAAGCCGAAAACAATAAAGCTGATGTTCTGTGGGATGACCGACCAGCAGGCCCCTTCGATATCACGACAGGCCTCAGCCGGGCTATTCCAGACACTGTCTACAAAAGCCCAGCCGAAGAGCGGCGGCACCAGTTGCCATAGCATCAGCAAGACCACTACGGTCAGCAGTGAATTGTACCAGGTATTGAACAGGTTGCTGTGCAGCCAGCCAAGCACGCCGACTTCGGTGACCGGGGGCTTGAGAAATTCTCTGGATGGCTTTTTGGGCGGAGCATTCATCGGGTCATCTCTCCACCAAGGCCATTTTTTTATTGTACCAGTTCATGAAAAGGGACATAGACAGACTGAAAAACAGGTAGACCAGCATAATCAGCGCCACCCCCTCAATCGCCTGTCCGGTTTGATTGATAGTGGTATTGGTCACCGCGACGAAATCGGCATAGCCGATCGCGATGGCCAGAGAGCTGTTCTTGGTCAGATTGAGCATCTGGCTGGTCAAGGGGGGGATGATCACGCGCAACGCCTGGGGCAGAATCACCAGATGCAGCACCTGGCCAGGCAGCAAGCCGATCGCCATGGCTGCTTCGACCTGGCCACGGCCGACCGACTGGATACCGGCTCGCACTATCTCGGCGACGAAGGCCGCGGTGTAGAATACCAGGCCGAGCAACAGGGCGCTGAATTCCGGACTGACGGTCACACCTCCCTTGAAATTGAAGCCTTGCAGTTCCGGCACGTCCATGGCTGTCGGAGTGCCGGCGAAGACCCAGACCAGGAATGGCAGGAATATACAGAGAGCCATGCTGACGCGTATCGACGGAAAGATCTGGCCTGTCCGGGCCTGCCGACGGTTGCCCCAGCGATGCAGCCCCCAGCCAATGACCAGCGCCGCAGCAAAAGCCCATCCCATGGTCGCGTGCGCTGCATGTGTCTCGGGCACCGCAAAAATCAGACCGCGATTGCAGAGGAACACTCCGGCGAAGGGGTTGAGTGCCTGTCGCGGTGACGGAAAGGATTCGTAGAAAATGGCATACCAGAAGAAAAGCTGGAGTAAAACCGGGATATTCTGCATCAACTCAATGTAGCTGCCGGCCAGTTTGGCGACCAACCAGTTGCTTGAGAGTCGGGCTATGCCCACAAGTGTTCCGAGAACAATGGTGAAGACGATGCCGATGAATGAGACTTTGATGGTATTCAGCGCCCCGACCAGCAAGGCATCTACATAGCGATCGGCCGCCGAGTAGGCAATGAGCGACTCGCCGATCTCGAAGCCGGCTTCCTTGCCGAGGAAACCGAAACCCGTCGCAATTGACTGCCGCTCAAGATTGGCTTGAGTGTTGGAAAACAGGTAATAACTGACAAAGGCGACCAGCAGCAGGGCGACAACCTGGAAAACAATAGCCCGCTTGTCGGGATCACGCCAGAAGGGTACAGCACTCGGCTGATATTCCGTATCCGCCACGATCGAGGGTTTGCTCGTCAAGGATGATCCTGTGTCTTATCAAGGCTGGCCTGACTGAAGGAGATGTTCTGTGAACAGCATTGCATGTCGGGGAGGCGGCCGGAAGCACCACCCCCCCGATCGAACGGTAATCGCTTACTTGAACGGCGGTGAATACATCAGACCGCCGTTGGTCCATAGTGCGTTCAGACCGCGCTCGAGACCCAAGGTGGTATTGACGCCGACATTACGCTCGAAAACCTCACCGTAGTTGCCGACCTGCTTGATGATGTTGTAGGCCCACTTTTCATCGAGACCGAGAGCGCTGCCATTCCCTTCGATCACGCCGAGGAAACGCTGCACTGTCGGATCAGAACTCTTGAGCATTTCGTCGACGTTCTCTGATGTGATCCCTAACTCTTCAGCGTTGATCATCGCCAGCACGGAGAAGTCGACGATATCACGCCACTGATCATCGCCATGGCGGACGGCAGGCGCCAAAGGCTCCTTGGAGATAATCTCCGGCAGGATTACGTAATCCTTAGGATTCGGCGCAATCGCACGGGTCCCGGCCAACTGGGAAGCATCGGAAGTCAGCACGTCACAACGCCCGGCGAAGAACGTCTTGGCCAGTTCGGAGGTCGACTCGATAACGACCGGTTTCCAGTCCATCTTGTTGGTACGGAAGAAATCGGCGGCATTCTGTTCGGTGGTGGTTCCCGGCAGAACACAGACCGTCGCGCCGCCGAGCTCTTTGGCACTCGTTATGCCAAGTTTTTTCGGCACAAGGAAGCCCTGGCCGTCGTAATAGTTGACCGTCACGAAGTTCAGACCGAGTTGGGTGTCACGGCTGAGGGTGCGGGTCGCATTGCGGGTCAGCAGATCGATTTCGCCAGACTGAAGGGCTGTGAAGCGCTGCTGTGCGGTCAGTGGAACATACTTGATCTTGCTGGCATCACCAAAGACTGCTGCTGCCACGGCCCGGGCAGTATCGACATCCAGGCCTTTCCAGACGCCTTTCTCATCCGGCATGCCAAAGCCGAAAACTCCGCCATTCACGCCTGCCTGAATAAAACCTTTCTTTTTCACTGCATCAAGATCTTTTCCGGCAAAAGCAATGCCCGCGGCCAATAACGACAGGATTGCAACCAAAGCTGTCACTCTGTTCAGTTTCATCTGTTTTCCTCCTTAAGGTCTAGAGTTGTCTGCCCGCATCAAAATAGCAACCGCACCAATAAAACAATGTATTAACTATACTTTGTGGCCATTAGACTGTCAAATGTACAAACTCTTGTTGTGCTGATTTCGCACCATTTATCTTATAGCGGGCTTTCGCCGCGTGTGTGGTTTGCCATGTCTGTCACTATCGGCCCTCACGGCACTTCTCTGGCCGGAAGTGTATAAAGGCTGTTGCAAACTTTGTAGATAACACGGGATCATACAACAACGTTATACTAAAAATAGTAAAAAATACTTTACATGGTTACTGTAGGGGTGTAGAGTGTTGAGCATCTTAACCTTTGCCAAGGAGGCATCAATGAACTGCCCTTACTGTAACCGCCAGGATCACCTGGAAATCGACCTGCACGCTGACGGATTCAGTGCAGATCTACTCGAATGTTCACAATGCGGCGCTCTGCTGACAATTAAAGGCTCGAGGCTGGAAACAGTACATGGCCCGGCCAAGCCGCTCGCACTTTAATAGCCCGGTCAAATTTCAACGGGCATAAAAACAACCGGCGATAAACAAACATTCTCACATTAGCTCTACCGCCGGAGAATTCCGGAGTTTGATTATGTTCCAGATTGTCGAGAAGAAATTGTCGCTCCGATTTCCGCTCAGGCAGCATCTGCATGCGCTCACGTGCCAGATTCCCACTTCACTTGAGCGGCACAACCAGGTCTATCGACTGGCCAATCCCGAGCGCAACTGGCAGACCATCGAGTCGGTCATGCGCTTGGCCATTGCCGGTCATGGCAACCTGAAGAAGGCTAACTTTCTCTTCTTCCCCGAGTCCACCCTTCCCCTCAATCACCTCCGGGATGCCCTTGATCTGATTGACGTGATGCACCCGAACACCGTGACCATCATCGGCCTGGGCCCTATTAACCTGGGGGACTACAAGGGACTGTTGCAATGCTTTGCTGCCGACAACCAAGAAACCCTCGACTCGGTACTCGAGGATATAAATACGGGTGACGTTGAGACACTGCCGGTCAACTGCTGCATGGTTGCCGTTAAAGAAGACGATGGACGCCTGCGGGTCTTTTTCGAAGCCAAGAGCCACCCTTTCGTCGGCGAGGAGAACCTCGACAGCGATCATTATCTTTATCGGGGAAAGATCTTCCCTCTGTTTCGCTGTCAGCCCAGCTGCTTCAATTTCATGGCCTTGATCTGTATCGATTATGCGTACCGCGATCTCTACCAATCGAACATCAATGTTATTATCGAGAAAGCCAATCAGCTATTTTTTGAAACCCGCCAGAGGCTCGATTTGCTGGCCGTTATTGAATGCAACCCCAAGCCTGAGCACTCCGCGTTTGGTGACGTCGCCAACGGCTTTTACGGTGAATATCTAGCACGTACACCCGGAGTCAGCGATACCGTGACCCTGTTCTGCAACTGCTCGGATGAGACCCTGTGTGCCGGCAGCCCGCCGGGAGCGAACTTCGGGCATTCTTCAGTTCTCATTCATAAAAACCATAAACTCAAGCCGATCGACAGGGCAGAATATTCAACCGATGATTTTGCAGGCCGGCCCGTCTGTCGGTTGCGTTTCGGTGCGGCAACCCGTCTCTATTATTTCAGCCTGCCCTTTTTCCATGAACTCGATCCGCGTGCTACACGCACCCCGATTAAAGTTCACGCGGTTTTTCGCGCCGACCAGGGACATTGGATTCGTCTCAGCAGCGACGAGCTCACCGGTGAGACCAGGGTGCCGGAAGTCTCGTCACCAAAGGCCTCCAGAAAAATTTTCTCCATTGAAGAGGGTGCCTCTGCAAACACGCGAGCCGTTGCGCGTTCGCACAAGAAATAAACCTGGAGTCCCCAGTTCGTGTCCATCTGGATACTCGTTCATTTCGAAGCCATTACATGATTATGATGTGGCCCTTCACTGGAAGAGCCACTTTTTTATGCCTTTTGTCCTATCCTGATTGTCATAGCCTCCAAATTCTGCCAAACTTAATGTAAACTTACTCACAAACAGGGATGCTGCATGTGCCTGATCCTGATCGCTCATCAACAAATTGAGCAGATGCCGCTCTTGGTTCTTGCCAACCGCGACGAATTTTATGCACGGCCAACGGTAGCAGCCGAATACTGGGACGAATCACCGGGAATGATCGCCGGGCGCGACCTGGCTTCGGGAGGCACCTGGTTCGGCGTCCGCAATGACCGCTGGGCAACTGTTACCAATATCCGCGAAGGCTTAAGGGATAATGGGCGCCGCAGCAGTAGGTCGCGGGGTTGGCTGGTGCGCGATTATCTGCAGGGGGGCTTAGCGCCGGCCGATTTCATCGCCAGCATCAAAACGATCATTGACGATTTTGCGGGCTTCAACCTGCTGCTCGGTGACGCCGAAGAACTCTGGTACGTTTCAAACCAAGACAACCATTCCAGGCTTTTACCCCCGGGTATTTACGGCCTGAGTAATCATCTGCTTGACACGCCCTGGCCTAAAGTCGTGCGCGGCAAAGCAGGTCTCAGCAAACTGCTCAGAGAGTCTCCCCTCGACCAGGAAGCAGCCTTTGCCCTGCTTGGCGACACCACCCGCGCAGAAGATAAGGACTTACCGGACACCGGCATCCCGCGCGAATGGGAACGCGCCCTCTCGGCGATTTTTATCACTATGTCAGAATATGGCACGCGCTGCTCGACACTTTTGAAGGTCAAGGCGGATGGCCAACGTTTGTTGATTGAACGCCGCTTTAACGAGGAGCCGCAAAAATGGCAAGCGAACGAGTTCAGCTGGGGACCGCAAGGAAGTTTACTTGACAGGTAAAATTTCTCGAATAAAAATGGCCCCTTATCCGATTAAAGCAAAAATTGTGGACGGTACGATTGAAACTACAGGATTTAGGTGAATTCAAGCTGATCGATCGCATCCGCCGGCAGGTTGTTGATGGTGCAGGGGTTCATCGCGGTATAGGTGATGATGCCGCCGTGCTCAGCCTGCCTGACGGACATCACCTGCTGACCTCGACCGACCTGCTCATCGAAGACGTGCACTTCTGCCTCGCCTGGACCGATTGTGAATCTCTCGGCCACAAAGCAGTTGCAGTCAACCTGAGCGATATCGCTGCCATGGGCGGCACCCCTCGCTATCTTTATCTTGGTTTGGCCTGCCCCAAAGAAACCGATTGGGACGATATCAACGCTTTCCTCAAAGGTGCCCTTAGTGAGGCAGCGCGATACAACGTGACCCTCGTCGGCGGCGATACCTGTCGCAGCCCCGGCCCCTGGATGATCTCGGTCACCGTCGAGGGAAGTGCTCCGGCGCACCAGGCCATCGGTCGCGACGGCGCGCAGCCTGGCGATCTGATTATGGTTTCCGGAACGCTGGGTGACAGCGCCCTGGCCTTGCACCTGTTACGCAACGGAATAGAACCAGAGCCGGAGCTGCTGGCCCGTCACCATCAGCCAACAGCGCAGGTTGAACTCGGCCGCCTGCTTGGCGAACAACGCCTCGCCAGGTCTATGATCGATATTTCCGACGGCCTGGCCAACGATTTGGAGCATATCCTGCAGGCATCACAGGTAGATGGACAGATCGAAGAGGGCAAGCTACCCCTGTCGGAATGCTTTCGTAAGCACGCCGACACGCAACCCGACCTGCTTGGCCTGGCTCTCAATGGCGGTGAGGATTACGAGCTTCTTTTTACCGTGGCCCCGGAAAAAGCGGCAGAGGTTGCTGCCCTTTGTATTAAGCTGAGTCTGCCGATTACTGCAATCGGGATGATTCAGGCGGGTTCCGGGATCCTTTCGCTTCTAGACAAATCAGGTGCAGCGCGACCCGTTCTTGTCAGAGGATATGACCATTTTTGTCGCTCTTGAAGGCATTTTTGAGGCAGAATGACTGAGCCAACCGCCCAGCCATTGACGAGTGAAGAACTTTCCGACGATGAATTCACGGCGATCAGGGAGCTCCTGCGCGACCGGCGACAGTTCGATCTTGGCCAGTACAAGGACCGCTGTATCCGACGACGGATTGCCAAACGTCTGCGACTCTGCAAGGTCGCCAATTTTGCATCCTATCTCAAGCGACTGGAAATGGACCGGGATGAGCTGGACACCTTGCTGGCGACCCTCTCCATCCATGTTTCTCAATTCTTCCGCAACCCGGGCATCTTCCGGATTCTCGAACAGAGAATTCTGCCGGATCTTTGTCAGCGGGTCCGCACGGCCAAGCGTACCAGGCTGACACTCTGGAGCGCCGGCTGCGCATCCGGTGAGGAGCCTTATTCCCTGGCTATGCTGGTTGACGACCTGGCAGCAACCGATCTGGACATTCGCATACTGGCGACAGACATCAGCAATCCCGTTCTGGAGACAGCTCGATCCGGACATTTTGATGTCACCCGTATGAAAGAAGTGCCACCAGAGGTCATCTCAAGATATTTTCGCGCTGAGAATGGACGCTATCGTCTCATAGAGTGTGTACGCAACAAAGTCGAATTTCTACGCCACAATATCATGACTGCCAATGAATACCCTGCTGCGGACCTGATCCTTTGTCGCAACGTGATGATCTATTTTACGCGACAGGAGCAGGAACGCATTTTGTCACGCTTTGCGGCGGCCCTGCCGGAACATGGAGCTCTGGTCCTGGGCCGGTCTGAAACCATGACCGACAACATACGCTGCTATTATCATGCTGAATTTCCTGTAGAAAGGATCTACCGGCGTAACGCCGTACCCGTCTCCATACCTGCCATTTAGGAGACCGGCCCGGAAAAATTTCCAGAGTCCTGTCTGCGGCTCGTAAAAAGCCTGGAGATGTCTGCCCGGTAAGGAGTGGAATCATGCGCGTCGAAATCAGTTATAAGTTTATCGTCGGTTTTCTCGTGGTGGTGGTTTCGGGAGTCATCGTCAATCTGGCGGTTCCTTATCTGCAAATCCCGCCGGAATTCCAGCAGTTTTTTAGCGTTGCCTGCGCCCTTGTGGTCGGATTGATCATCGGTGCGGTTTTTTCCCGGGCGTTCGCCGCAAATATCCGTCGTCTGACCTCGGTTGGCGATCAGATCAGTCAGGGGAATCTATCCGAAACGATTCAACTGAAAGAAGGCCGCTTCCCGGATGAAACGAGTGATCTGGCAAAGTCCATGAATCATATCCAGGAGAGCCTGCGCGCCCTGGTCGGTGATATCCGCGGTATAGCTTTTAAGGTTGCTGGCTCGGCGCAGAACCTCTCCAGCACATCACAGGAGGTCTCCGCTTCAGCCCAGGAGGTTGCCCACACCGTTAATCAGATCAACAGGGGAGCTGAAACCCAGGCAGAGATGGTAGAGAAATCGAAGCGCATCTTCAACGACGTGGCCAGGTCGATCAATCAGGTCGCTACTGCGGCAAGCAAGGTTGCTGAATCGGCCCACCAGACCGTGGATACGGCCAGGAGTGGTAGTGAACTGGCCGGTGCCAGTCTCGACAGCATCCGCCAGGTCCTCGCCGAAGCGCAGAGCAGCAGCCAGCAGATGTTCAATTTTATTGGCCAGTTACAGAGAATCAGTAAGTTCGTTGAAGTTATCAATGGGGTTGCCCAAAAAACCAATCTGCTCGCCCTCAACGCCACGATCGAAGCAGCCCGTGCCGGTGAATACGGTCGCGGTTTTACCGTGGTCGCCGAGGAAATCCGCAAGTTGGCCGATTCGACCACTATCTCTGCCAACGAGATAACCGCTCTGGTGGAAGGTATTCGCACCGAAGGCCATCTGGTACAGTCCTCGATGGGACAGGTGATTGAGGAAATGGAGATTGGCCGGGAAGCGGTCGATCGGACCAACCATGCGTTCTCGCAGATCACCCAGAATGCCGAGGTCACCCGGTCCAAGGCCACCAACATCGCCGAGCTGACAGCACAGCAGATCTCCAGTGCCGAACAGATCACCCGGGCAATTGACGAAATCGACAAGGTCGTTTCCGACAACGCAGCGGCAACCGAGCAGGTTTCGGCGACCACGCAGAAGCAGTCCGCCTCCATGGAAGGGTTAGCGCTGTCGGCTCAAAACCTGTCCACTATGTCCGAGTCAATGCTTCAGATCGTCAAGCGATTCAAACTGGTCAAGGAAGAGTAAGGCTGAGTCATGACGCTGACCCTGCTTTTCACACTCGGAGAAGACATTTACGGTCTGGAGATCAGTGCGATCCAGGAGATCGTTGAAGACCCTCCTCTTTACTATGTTCCGCGGGCTGAGGGAGCTCTCGTCGGCGCCATCAACTTCCACAGCCAGGTCCTCGCCGTGATTGACCTGTCGGCTCTGCTCGGCTTTCCGGGAGAAAAGCGCGATCATCGGTGGGTGGTTCTGACTCCGCAATTCAAATCGCTGGTTTTAACAGTCGGCAGCATCCATAGAATCGTCAACCTTGATCTTTCGGAATTGCAGTCATCACCGTCAAGCGCCGGGGTCAAGGTTGTCCGCGGCGTGGCCAACCTGGATGAGATGACGATCAACCTGCTCGATACGAATGAAGTCATTGAGCTGTTAAACAATCAATCAATTTAGCTTGTGCCCATCCGGAAACTCCGGATGGCACACGCGTTATTTTCGATTTGGAAACGAGCAATTTTTCGCAAGGTCAAGGAAATCAAGGATTTGAGCGGAGGCGTAGTCCTTTACGCCGCACAATCAAATCCGCCGATTGACGCAGAGATTGTGGAAAAGGGCCATTTCCAGACGAAAACAAGCCTATGTATAGTAAACAGGAGACAGTTATGGCTTTACGGGTGATGGTCGTCGATGATGCGCTTTTTATGCGTAACATGCTCAAGGATATTTTCGTCCATGCAGGCTTTGAGGTGGTTGCTGAAGCGGACAATGGTGAAGTGGCTCTTGGGCTGTATCAGGAAACCAGGCCGGATCTGGTGACCATGGATATTGTCATGCCCAAAAAGAGCGGCATCGAGGCACTGCAGGAGATTATGGCCAGTGACCCGGATGCGTGCGTGGTGATGGTCAGCGCCCTTGGCCAGGACTCACTGGTCCTCGAGGCGGTGGAAGCGGGTGCAAAAGATTTTATCGTCAAGCCGTTCAAGCAAGGCAATGTGCTTGAAATTGTCAGACGGATTACAGGATAAAGGCCAGGTATTCGGAAACCCTTATGGACATGTCCCAGTACCGGGGGCTTTTCTTAAGCGAAACCCGGGAACACATCAATAACCTCAACCAACTGGTCGTCACTCTGGAGCAAAAACCAGGCAACCGGGAGACAATTGACGCCCTTTTCCGTGAAGCGCACTCGATCAAAGGCATGGCGGCAACCATGGGCTTCGATCGAACCGCACAGCTGTCTCATCATCTTGAAGACCTGCTTGACGGTTTCCGCGACTCTGGCGAAGTACCGTCTTCGACAGTCGACTATCTCCTGGCCGGTATCGATCTTCTCGATGGACTCCTGGACGACCTGCAGTCCAACCAGTCGGAGAGATCAATTGACGTCTTCCTGGCCGAAACGCCTCATGGGAAGCCCATTCAGGTTGCAGAAACACCGAAAGACAATCAGGGAGAATGCTCGCTTGCCGCAGCAATAGAGCAAGAGCCCGAAGCGAGTACAGTTGTAGTAGAAGCGAACGTTTTCCAGGTGCTGGTTGATCTGGCCGAAGATACTCCGGCTTCAGCAGCTCGCGGCATCCTGATCCTGCGTGAGCTGGAAAAATCCGGCGTGCTGATGTCGAGCAAGCCGGACTTGTCTACACTGCGCAGTGGCGCACCCTGCCAGCAAATTCATGCCTGGTTGCGTACCTCGCTAAACAGGATGCTTATCGAGGAGGCCCTGCTACGGATCAGCGGGGTTGTTAAGGTGCGCTTTATCGACGACCGCCGCATACAGGAAGGCGGTGATCGCGATGAAGGAACTCACACCATTCGCGTGCGTACTGACCTGCTTGACCAGTTTGTCAACCTGAGCGGAGAATTGATCACGAACCGTTATCTGCTTAACACCGCCACCGCTGGTCGCGACTGGAACCAACTGACGCAGACGCTCAGTCAAACCAGCCGTTTGATTGATGATCTGTATCACCATGTTCTTCAGGCCCGCCTGATGCCGTTGGAAAACATTACCGGACGTCTACCTCGCATCGTCCGCGATCTGAGCCGCAAAACCGGTAAAAAAGTCACTCTTCACCTGACTGGTGGCGAGGTCGGCATTGATCGTGCGATCCTTGAGGAAGTTACTGCTCCACTGGTACACCTTGTACGCAATGCCGTGGATCACGGCATTGAAAAAGAAGGCATCGTGGCAGTTTCGGCCCTTCGGGAAAAAGATCTCGTCCTGATTGAGGTCGCTGACAACGGGAAAGGCATGGATCCTGAACCTTTACGCCAGAAAGCCGTGGACCGGGGCCTGCTGACGTCTCCCCAGGCAACCGCTTTAAGCGATCGTGATGCCCTGATGCTGGTCTGTCAACCAGGCTTTTCCACTGCTGAAGAGATTACAGAAATCTCCGGCCGGGGTGTGGGCATGGATGTGGTCAAGGCAGCGGTCAGTAAGCTCGGCGGGACTCTGGAGATCCTCTCTTCGCCCGGCCAGGGCTCTCGCTTCCAGATGCGGTTGCCCCTTTCCATTGCCATCATCAAAATTTTGCTGGTCAATTGTGCCGGCCAGCCATTGGCCATGCCAATCTCCCGCGTGCAACGCACCCTGGATTTACCGACCAGCGAAATTAGGAACTCCGGACAGAAACGGGTTTTTCGTCTCGGTGAAGAAGTTGTCAACCTTTATTCGCTTGCAGAAGCTCTCGGCTTGCCGGAAGTCGCTGCAGGAGAAACCACATGGGTGGTCCTGATCGAAATTCAGGGTCGACGTGTCGGCCTGCAAGTGGACCGCTTTCTAGGACAACGCGAGGCTTTTGTTAAAAGTCTCGGTTTTCCCCTGAACCTCTTGACCGGTCTGAGTGGAGCAACCGTGGAAGGGGATGGCCAAGTCGTTTTCATCATCGATCCACAGTCGTTGATTGAGGACGGTCAACTTTTCACAAACGATTGTCCTGGAGAATTTGATGCCCTTTCGTGAGCTGAGCAACACCCAACTCGACGCTTTAAAGGAGATCAGTAATATCGGCATGGGTCATGCTGCCACCGCTCTCTCGCAAATGATCGGCCAGACTGTCTATCTGCAGGTTCCGCATGTCACGATCACCGAAATCAGTAAGGTTTCAGGTCATCTCGGTGGAGCCGAGAGACTGATGGTCGGCATTACTCTGCAGATTCTCGGCGATGCCCGCGGCAGCATCATGCTGCTTTTTCCCAAGGAGAGTGCCCATCGCCTTCTCTGCAGCCTGCTTGGTCGCCAAAAAAAAGCTCTGATCATGAACGCGGAAACCGTCTCTGCCTTGAAAGAAGTTGGCAACATCCTTGCGTCGGCATATCTCAGCGCACTCGGTAATCTGCTTAACAAAACCCTGATTCCCTCGGTGCCCCTGCTGGCTTATGACATGGCTGGGGCCGTGGTCGATTACGTTTTGATCGAGTTGAGAAAATCCGGAGACATGGCCCTGATGGTGGAAACCGATTTCAGCGGTGACCGGGATCAGGGCCTTGCCATTAAAGGCCATTTCTTTCTGCTTCCCGATCCGCTGACCCTCGACATTTTCCTTGATGCTATTGGAGAACCTCCTGGTTGATCAAGTCTATATCGGCCAACTTTACATCACTTGTGCACCGGCGGCAACCTCGACCCCACGCCAGCGTTTGATCTTGCTACCGGGGATATGATGGTTTACTGTGCCCATGATGATTAAGTCCCTTTGAGATCCATTCTAAATCAGCCTGTTGGCTGGTTGTTTGAGGAGCCTGTAATGACAAACCGGAGCTTTATCTCGACATTGTGCCTGGGCCTTTTCCTGGCACTCGCGGCGACTCCCGCATGGGCCGCATCCCTCAGCGAGGTCACGCGCACCCTGGAGACCCCGTTCCAGGAGGAAACCGATAAAGAATTTAGAATCTACGACTACTCCGCTGACTTTGTTCAGGAATCGATGATCGCATCACTCGACCGCCTGCAGCGTGCTAACGGTCGTGTTGAAGTTGCCTTTGACTATCGGAAGGATCAGGCAGCCCCGGTTGTTAAATTCCGCTGGCAGTACAATCAACCCACCAACCAGGAAATTGTTTCCGACAACAAGACGTTGTCGGTCTACCTTCCGGAGAACAACCAGGTCATTCAGTCGGATATTGCAATGGTCAAGCAGGCCCGTCAGGACGATCCGATGACCTTCATCACCGGGCTCGGCAACCTCTCGCGGGATTTCCAGATCAGCTGGGCCACACCGAACAAGGATACCGACGGTAACTACATCCTCGAACTGACACCACGTCAGGCCTCTCCGCTGATCAGCCGACTGGTTATGGTGGTCGATCGCAATGCTGTTGAGGCCTACCAGAGGCGCGAGCAGAAGGTACAGTCCGAGATCCCCCTGACCGTTCCCGGCAACGAGGGCAGCCAGAGCGATCTCCGGTTTCCAATCTTGTCAACCGCAGTCTATGATCCCAATGGCAACAGCACGACCATCGAATTCGGCAACTTGCAGGTTAATCTCGGCATCCCGGAGACGACCTTTGACTTTAGCGTACCACCGGACGTTCAGGTGGTCCGACCAACCGGCGAGGAGATGGGCTTCTAAGTGTCTGTCGTCCTATGTATGAGCCGTTTCTTTTGAGAACATGCGTTTTCAAAAAAACGCCGGCCAGCAGGAGCGCGCGATTTTTTGTTGACATTCCTGACTAAGCCGGTAATATATACAAACAAAAGATGTTGCTCCATTTTTTTCTCCTCCTAAGAAAAACCCAAAACACGTTGCCCCACGGTCCCCCTCCTGGCCGTGGGGCTTTTTTTATATTAAGATCAGTGCATTTGCAGGGTGCCGAAGCTGTCAATCCCTGGAACAGATTCATGCAGGGATGATAGTGAAAAAGGTCTCGCCCATGGTCTTATTTCTGATATTATTGTAATTTTAGGTAGACAGGCTGACCTCGGCACGTTCAATTGTCACTTACTTAATTCGATGAGCTTTTATCGATGGGCATGAAAAGAATCCTGGTCGTAGATGATAGCCCGGTTGTCCTTGCTCAGTTGTCCGACTCTTTTGCCGAAGACTACGTTATTGTTACAGCGGAATCCGGAGAGGTGGCTGTTGAGATCCTGGAAGACCCGGTCCGGGATGAGACCTGTTTCAGTAACCAGTTTGATCTGATTATCACGGATCTCAAAATGCCGGGGATGAGCGGATTTGATCTGGCTGACTATGTGCGGGAGAGGAACAAGGCCAACAAATTTACCCCGGTTATTATGTTGACTACTGAAAGAATCAACAAAGAAGAAGCACGCAAACATGGATGTGTGGCTTACTTCTCAAAGGCTGACAAGAAAAGACTTGTCTCAATGGTTCGGATTCTCATGTCGGTATAATGTCAATAATTCCCCATGTTTTTGTCCTCTAGCAGTCTGTTGGACTATCCATGAGCCGGCTGCTAGCCCAATATCCATATCTGCAGCCATGCCGGTCGATATGCAGGAAGGAAGTCAATCTTTACCTGACTGGATTTCTGGAGTAGATTGATGTGTTGTTTTCGATGTGTTCCACTGAAGAGGGGAATGATCTTAGGGCGAACAGGACAACGTTTAACAGACAACAAACCACTGCCGTCGGCATTATGCTGACCAGCTTTGCTTTGCCAAAAGGATGGTCAAGGAGATGAGGTGTGATTTAACCTGTGCCAATCCTGCTGAAAGCAGAGACCTGTCATGTCAAGCTACCGAAAGGAGATAAAGATGCCGGACAAAAACATCAACATCGGAGAAAAAATCAAGAGCCTGAGGGTCGAGAAGGCGATGTCGGCAGAAGAGATTTCCAGAAAGTCCGGGATATCGGAATCAATTATAGCGGAGATTGAAAATCATAAGGTTTCTCCACCTTTGGGGCATATCATCAGTCTGGCAAACGCTTTACAGGTTACGTTAGGTGAGCTGTTTGAAGATAGCGCAGATTCACCTTTTTGCATCGTTAGAAGTACTGACAGAAAAACGGTGTCCCGTTTCAATTCCGCTGACGGTAAGACCGGCGGCTACAGCTATGAGTCCCTTGGTCACCAGAAGCAAAACAGACAAATGGAGCCTTTTCTTGTGACTCTGGCTCCGGCTGAAGGATCTCAGGTTGAACCAAATCAGCATGTCGGAGAAGAAATTATTTTTGTGCTGGAAGGCCAGGTTGAAGTTAGGCTTGCGGATCATACAGATGTCCTGAACCCCGGTGATTCAATCTATTACGATTCAAATCTGCCGCATGTTGTTTCATGTCATGGAGAGAGCCCTGCAACGATACTTGCCGTGATTTACGCCGAGAAAGAAATGATGATATTGTAGATTTTATTCTACCTGGGAGTCTGTGTGATCGTAAGGTCAATTCCCACATCTGAGATGGTGGAGAAGATCTGCCACTAATCCCCCATACTGAAGCCTCAGCACAAAACCGCCCCGGATGAACTCTTTTCTCCCGGGGCAGTTTGTGTTATAACTCCCCGAATATTGGCAGAAATCTTCGTACCAAGGTCTTTGGTGCGTCTCAATGGAGGAACCCCTCTTGATCAAGTACAACGTCAGTCTGGTCAGCCTCGGCTGCCCGAAAAACCTGGTAGACGCCGAAGTCATGCTCGGCCACCTGCCTGCCAACCGATTCACAATTGTCACCGATGACAATCAGGCGGATATTATCGTGGTTAACACCTGCGCCTTCATCCGCGAGGCCCAGGAGGAATCGGTGGATACAATCCTTGAAGTCGCCGATCACAAGAAAAATGGCCGCTGCAAGCTGTTGATTGTCAGTGGCTGCCTGCCACAGCGATACCAGGATGCCCTGGCGAAAGACCTTCCAGAAGTTGATTTTTTTATGGGTACAGCAGATGCTCCACGCATCCTCGAACTGCTTGACAACCATCTGCAGGGTGAGCAACCGCAGGAAATCGGTCTGCCCGACTACCTTTACGATCACACCACGCCACGAGTCAGTTCGTCGCCCTTTTACTCAGCCTATGTGAAAATTGCTGAAGGATGCGCCAATCACTGTTCCTACTGCGTCATTCCGAGTATTCGCGGCACCTTGCGGTCACGCACCATCCCTTCGGTGGTCGCTGAGGTCCGACGTCTGGTTGAGAATGGCGTCAAGGAAATCAACCTGATTGCCCAGGATGTCACGGCTTTTGGCGCCGAACGCGGCACCGGGTCTGAGTTAACAGAACTGTTGCGTGAGCTGGTAAAAATTGATGACCTGGTCTGGCTGCGCCTGCTCTACGCATACCCGGACGGCATCAGCGACGAGCTGCTCGATATGATTGCCGCTGAAGAAAAAATCTGCAACTACCTCGATCTGCCGATACAGCATATTGATGACCAGATTCTGGCCGCCATGAACCGCCGGATCGATGAAACCGGCATCCGCGCTCTCATAGGACGTATCCGCACCCGCATTCCCGACATCACCCTGCGCACCTCGCTGATCGTCGGGTTCCCTGGTGAAACCGATGAACAGTTCCGCAAAGTCCTTGCTTTTGTCGAGGAAGGACACTTTGAACGTCTCGGTGTGTTCCGCTATTCCCGCGAGGAAGGCACGTCTGCTGCGAAACTCGGGGAACAGGTTCCTCAGCGCACCAAGCAGTCACGCTACAAGCGCCTGATGAAGGCACAATCACGCGTGTCTTTCAGCAAGAACCTGGCGTTGAAGGGACGTATCGAACCGGTTCTGGTGGAAGGTTACAACGAAGAAACCGAGCTGTTGCTGCGCGGCCGCAGTAGCCGTCAGGCCCCGGACGTTGACGGTCAGGTCTACATCACCTCAGGTCATGCCGATGTTGGCGACATCGTCAATCTCAAAGTTACTGACTCTACCGAATATGACTTGATCGGTGAAATCTGCGAGGAGTAGCCTTGGCCTGGAACCGTCCCCTGATTATTGTGCTCCTTGCAGTATTGCTGGCACTGACCTGGTGGCGCCTGCAGCCTGAAGATGAAGAGATCCGCCGCAGCCGGCTGATAATGGGCACGGTCGTCGAAATCATGGCCGAAGGCCTTGAGAGCAGCAAGCTGGAAACGGCTGTCGATGCCGCCTTTGCCGAAATTGCAAGGCTGGATAAGCTGCTCAGTGTGTATCATCAGGACAGTGACGTGAGCCGCCTTTCACAAAGTGACAACGGTAGCCAGGTCACGGCAGAAACGGCTGAAGTACTGGCGCTCGGCCTGGATGTCGCTCTGCGCAGTGGCGGCGGTTTTGATCTGACGCTGGGCGGGCTGAAAACTCTCTGGGGCATTGATGGAGAGTCGCCGAGCATTCCTCGTCATGATGCGATCGCTGCCGCCCTGATCGGAACCGGTCCGACAGCTCTGACTCTCGATGGCCGGCAGGTTACCAAGCGGATCCCGGAGCTGCAGATTGATCTTGGTGGCATTGCCAAGGGCTATGCTGTCGATCGGGCGATTGCCGTGCTCAAGCAGCATGGCATTACCAGCGCTGCAATCAATGCCGGCGGCGACATGTATCTTCTCGGTCAACGGCCACAACGGCCCTGGCGTATCGGCATCCAGCATCCCCGCGAGAAAGATGATGTACTCGAAACGGTTCAGGTCAGCGATCAGGCCGTGGTGACCTCTGGAGATTATGAACGTTTCTTCGTGCAGGGTGGTATTCGCTACCATCACATTTTCGATCCACAGAGCGGCTTCCCGGCCCGGGACTGCCAGAGCGTGACTATTATTGCAGACAGCGTTGCCCTGGGGGATGCCCTTGCCACGGCGGTTTTCGTTCTGGGGCCGGAAACAGGGCTGCAGCTGCTGACACAATATCCACAGGCAGAGGGATTGATCGTCGCCGCTGACGGCACCCTTCACGCCAGCCCCGGTTGGGCGCACTACCGGGCTGCGCCATGAAAACGCCCTGGCAGGTCATGACCGGCGGCGACTGGCTGATCGTACTGTTCCTGTTGGGCGTCTCGCTGTCAGGTATCATCTGGATAGCGACTGCACCCGCAGGGTCTCGTGTGGTGGTCACAAGCGGTGAGCAGGTTTGTTTCACCGCGCCTCTTGGCCAACCCCGCAGCGTTGTTCTCGATGGTCCGCTCGGTCAAACCCATCTCGTTATCGACGAACAGGGCGTACGCATTACCGAATCATCCTGTCGGCAGAAAATCTGCGTCGCCATGGGACCGGCCAGCCACACGGGAGATTTGTTAGCCTGTGTGCCGAATCGCATCCTGGTGCGCATTGACAACCCTGACGGCAAGGAGGCGCCTTATGACCTGCTCAGCCGTTGATCCCGTGGCGCTGACACGGGCTCGCCGCCAGGTCTTTCTGGCCCTTTTCATTGCGATAGCGGTGACCCTGCACATCCTGGAAACCCTATTGCCGACGCCTGTCCCCTGGTTGCGCCTCGGATTGGCTAACATTATGACTCTGGCCGCGCTTTATCTTTATGGCGGTCGGGCCGCATGGACCGTCAGCCTGGCCCGGGTCGGAGTAGGCGCCCTGCTGCTTGGCAGACTTTTCAGCCCGGGGTTCTGGCTGGCGACAGCCGGGGCTCTGCTGGCAACCTCTGCTATGATTATCATGTACCGTGTAGCCGGACGACGACTGAGTCCGATAGGGATTTCAGCAATCGGGGCGGCGGGACATGCCTTGGGTCAAATCCTTGCCGCCCGTCTGCTGGTCATGCAGCACGCGGCAATCTGGCAGATTTTTCCACTATTTCTGTTTTTCACGGTCTTTTCCGGTATATTGACCGGATGGCTGGCTGCCGGTTTGCTTGAGCAGCTAAGACAACACCCGGCGTTCCAATCTGCGGCTACCGGACAAGGCGCGCGAATGCGTCCGCTCCAGCTTAAAGACCCGCTCTGACCTCTTGCAAGGTGGCAAGATCAACCGCGTAGATCTCCTTGCAATATTCACAGGTCACCCGGATATCTTCAGCAGCCGCGATGAGTTGATCTAGTTCATCGGCTCCCAGGGTGCGCAACAGGCTGAGCGTCTGTTGCTGGCTGCAGGTGCAGGTAAAGGCCAAAGGAGTCGTGCCGAGCGTCTGGTAAGGAAAATCTTGCAAGAGACGCTCAATAATTGTCCCTGGAGAGAGCCCCTGACGCAGGAGGGTGGTCGTCGGTGGCCAATTACCAAGCCTTTCTGCGAGGCGTTCGGCCAGAGCCTCGTCGGCGTCGGGCATCAATTGCAGCAAGAAGCCTCCTGCGGCGACAACTTCGGTCTGCTGACCCAGTTCAACCCCCAGGGCGACACTTGATGGCGTTTGCTCCGATGTGGTGAAATAGAAGGCCAGGTCTTCAGCAATTTCGCTGCTGACCAGTTGGACCATGCCCCGGTAAGGCTCTTTCATGTCGAGATCCTTGACGACATGCAGAAACCCAGCACGACCAATGGCCCCGGCGACATCGAAACGGCCATCACGGGGCGGCAGTCCGGCGATGGGCACCTTGACCGTTGCCCGCACTCGGCCATAGGCATCGGCCTCAGCCTGAAGTCTCTGCAGCGGGCCGTTGCCTTCGACGGTCAGGCCGATCCGTTGACGGCCCTTGAGCAGACTGCCCATCAGCGCTGCAGCGGTTGCCAGGCGGCCGACTGCGACAGTGGCGGTCGGGTCGGTTTGCTGTCGTCGCCGCACTTCATCGACCAGTGCTGTGGTTGCGGCAATACTGACGCGGATCGCGCCATCGAGGGTAAGGACACGAATCAAATGATCGGTCATGGGCATATCTCCTTGAGGGATAAAGATTCTAGACCAAAGCCGTTCGATGGTAAAGGATGATCAAATGCGAGGCTGGAGGCTGAAGGGTTAATACTTTAAGTTATCCAGCAAGGCGTCATGGCCGTTAAGATAGGCTCCAGCGTTAACGAATGCGTAGTTAGTTATCGAGTACGCAGACTATAAACGCCATAACACCTGGCGCAAGAAGTGCCCTCCGCAGGAGCAAGCCTTTTTGATTACTTTTATGGCGTTGAAAAAAGTAAGGCGTCTGGCGGGACGCGACCCGCCGGTTTTGCTGTTGATTTTGATTTCATAACGAAACCTGAAACTAAAACTGCGAGGTTGCGCCCAAAGGCTCACCGATAATGGGAATTGAGAGAAGATCATGTTAGAGACCCTCCCTTGGCTGCCTTACCTGATACCGCCCCTGCTCGGTGCGCTGATCGGTTATGTCACCAACTACATCGCCATTCGCATGCTCTTCAGACCGTTACGCCCCTGGCATCTTTTCGGTGTGCGCCTGCCTCTGACTCCGGGGATCATCCCTGCCAAGCGCGGCGAGCTTGCCCAACGCATGGGTGAGATGGTTGGCTCGCACTTGCTGACTGCCAACGATATCCGCCAGACACTTGAAAAACCGGCTTTTAATCGTGAGCTGAAAAGCGCTGTCAACGATAAACTCAGGGCCTTTCTCGATCGGGATCTCGGTCCTTTGCAGACCCTGGTACCAGACAGTTACCAGCGACGTTTCCGCGATCTGGTCACGACAGTGCGCGGAAAAGCCGTTTATGCGGTGAGCGACTACCTGGCAAGCGACGCCTTTGAACAACTTGTACGCAGCTTTATCCGCGAGAAAGGCGACGCCTTACTTGCGCGTGATCTGGATAGTTTCCTGACTCCGTCTCGCTACCAGGGTCTGCAAAGTCATCTCGATACACGCCTGACCACAGTGTTGCGTTCACCTCAAACCGCCAAAACCGTCGAACGCTTTGTCGATGACCGTCTGGAACGACTGCTGCACAGTGACCGCCCCCTGCGAGACATGCTCCCGAAGGATCTGGTTGACGTTCTTCTGCAGCAGCTCGAACGGGAGGTGCCACCACTTCTGGAGCGTTTCGGCGGACTGCTCTACGATCCAGACTTCCGTGAACGCCTGGCAGAACGTGGTCGCCAGGGGATCGAAGCTTTTCTGGATTCGCTGGGTGGACTCACAGGGCTGTTGTCCGGTTTTATCAACATCGACAAGATTTACAACCGTATACCCGAGTTTCTCGACAAAGCCGGTGAAGAAGTCTCTCACTGGCTGCGTGAAGAGAAAACCCAGCAACAGGTGGCCGCCATGCTGCGCGAGCGACTTGAAGGCTTACTGGATAAGCCGCTGAGCCGGTTCCTGGAAAAAGCCCCCTACGAAAAGGTCGCCGGGGCCAAACGTTATCTCAGCGAACGTTCCGTGTCGGCGGTACAAAGCCGGCGCACCACGGATCTGTTGCTCGGTTTTGCCGACAAAGGTCTTCAGCAGGTCAAGGATCGCTCTTTTCGCAGTCTGCTTGATGACAATCTGCCAGCCGAGGGCGTAGAGCGAATACAGAGAGAACTGGGTGACCGGTTACTCAAGCTGGTCAGGTCAGCCGAAGCAGCGGCTGCCATTGATGCCGTTATCAGAGACAAGCTGGAGGACTGGATCTTCCGGCAGCCATTGGGTCGGCTGGCAGAGCGTTTGTCTACCGATGTTCTCGAAGAAATCGAAGAAGGCCTCTATCGTCAGGTCGGCGAGGTCCTGCAGAAAGAAGTGCCGCCACTTATCGAGACCCTCAATGTCAAACGTATGGTGGAAGATAAGGTCAACCAGCTCGACATCCTTCAGGTAGAAGGATTGCTGATGGGAATCATGCAAGAGCAGTTTAAATATATCAACCTGTTCGGTGCCATTCTTGGCTTCCTGATAGGTTTGCTCAATCTGGCCATTTTGTGGGCGGTCTGAAACAAGTTTACCTCCATGCGCAGATGCCGAATCTAGTGCCCTGTAACCTATAGGATTTCGCAAGATTGCGCAGGGATTTGGCGGGTCAGCAAGGCGTGCCTTCAGTTGCCCAGCCTTAGCTACTCAGCTGAAGGCGCAACGCCGCTGACGCGGCAAAGAACCAGCAAGATGCGATAGTTTATGGGTTACAGGGTACTGGGACAAGGAGCATTTCGATGAATTCTCGTTTTTACCTCGGCTGGGATCATATCCGACGGGCCTGGGAAGGGATCCTCGGTTCAGGTGGCCTCAGCAGCCTGCCGAAGGTGGATGCTGAACTGCCACCAGCTGATGCCGAACGGGTCAAACGCCTCATGGAAGAATGCCTGGCTGCCCGTGGTGGCGAAGTCTCTGCACGCCAGCGCGCTGCGGCTCTCGGCGAAATCTATCTGACATTAAGCAAAACGGGGCGCAGGAATTTTCTCGAAACCATGGTGGACAACTTCTGCGTTGATCGCGAACAGGTGAAAACTACAGCACGGCAACTCCTTGAAACAGCAGACGACAATAGCTTCCAACAGTTAGCCACTCGTATGCGGGAGACTCTTGTTTCGCCGCAGCAGAAACTGTTACGTCAATTCAATGCCTTGCCTCAGGGGATTAAATTCCTGGTTGATCTGCGTGCTGACCTGTTGGTCTTTCTTGCCTATCAACCAAAGCTGTCCACTCTTGACCACGATCTGAAGTCCTTGCTGGCCACCTGGTTCGATGTCGGTTTCCTTTCGGTTCAACGCATCACATGGCAGAGTCCTGCAGCCTTGCTGGAAAAGCTGATGGCTTACGAAGCAGTCCACGCCATCAACTCCTGGACCGATCTGCACAACCGGTTGGAGTCTGACCGACGCTGCTACGCCTTTTTCCACCCCGGTATGTCCGAAGAGCCTTTGATCTTTATTGAAGTTGCCCTGGTCGAAGGGTTGGCAACCAGCGTGCAAGAGTTGCTTGATGAAAGTGCCCCGAAAATTGCCGTGGATGAAGCCGATACCGCCATTTTCTATTCGATTTCCAATACCCAGAAAGGACTGCAGGGCATCAGTTTTGGACCCTTTTTGATCAAGCAGGTCGTAACCAGTCTGCAAAGTCAGCTGCCGAATCTCAAGACCTTCTCAACATTGTCACCGCTACCGGGTTTTCGCCGCTGGCTGATCGCTTACTTCGAGGCGGCCATGGCTGTTGATACACGGGGACCCATGGAGCAGGCTCTGATCGAAGCGGCGAGATTGCTCAACGTTGCTGCAGACGCGGAGGCCGTCTTCAATACGCCGCAATGGTGGCAAGACCAGCAGGTGGTCGCAACGCTGAAAGAACCTCTTTTGTCGCTTTGTGCCCACTATCTCCATGAGCCTCGCGAAAAAGACCGGGCTCCTCTCGATCCTGTTGCCCGGTTTCATCTCGGCAACGGCGCTCGCATTGAGCGTATTAATTGGCTCGGCGACACCTCTGCCAAGGGAATGCAGGAGTCATGCGGTCTGATGGTCAATTATCTTTACCAGCTTAAAGAAATTGAAAAGAATATAGAGACTTACGCCACCAGCAAGGAAATCGCCGCTGCGTCGCGGGTGCGCAATCTGCTGCGCGATGATGAGGACGAACAGGGGCAACTGGCCCGCCTGCGCCGCTTGCTGTCTCGCGGTCGGGGTAACAGTTCCGCCGGTCCGCAATAACCTTGCAGTTATCCAGGAGTAGATATGAATCTGAAACCGGAAGTTGTTGAACAGCTTGAGCGGGTCCTCTCATCGGTGGAGCAGTTGCTGCCGAGGGCCGTTGAACCGATTGACTGGACGGAAATTTCGGCCGCCAACTGGCGCCGGCATTCGTTCGCCGGCTACCTGGAGCCGATTGAGTATATCGAGGACACGCATCTCGATGACCTTGTCGGAATTGACCGGCAGAAGCAGATTCTCGAAAAAAACACCCGTCAGTTCCTGCGTGGTTATCCCGCTAACAACGTATTGCTCTGGGGCTCGCGTGGCACCGGCAAATCATCGGTGGTTCGGGCACTGCTCAACAAGTACGCGAAACAAGGGCTGCGGATTGTTCAGGTGGACAAACACGATCTTGATCATCTACCGGATATCTTTGCGCAGATCAACAAGCAGCCTTATCGCTACATCATCCTCAGTGATGACCTTTCTTTCGAGCCAGATGACCCAGGTTACAAGATTCTCAAAAGTGTGCTTGACGGTTCGGTCTATGCCTCACCAAAGAACGTGTTGATCTATGTGACCTCCAATCGACGCCATCTTCTTCCGGAGTTCCACACCGACAATCTCGGTGCAAAGATGGTCAATAACGAGATCCACCACGGCGAGGCGGTCGAGGAGAAAATTTCCCTTTCAGACCGCTTCGGCCTCTGGCTTTCGTTCTATGTTTTCAAACAGGAGCTTTATCTGGAGATTGTGCGGAAAACCATCGCCCGACTCTGTGTCGAAAACCAGGTTGAGCCGCAATGGGACGATGAACTGGCCAAAGCCGCTATCAAGTGGTCACACGAAAAGAGCAAACGCTGTGGTCGAACTGCGCTTCAGTTTGCACGACACTGGCTGGGACAGCATATGCTGGAAGCTTCCGACGACTTGTAGTCGGTTTTCGTCCGGAAACAGCCCTTTTCCGCAACCTCTGCGTCAATCGACGGATTTGACTGTGCGGCGTAAAGTGCTACGCCTCCGCTCAAATCCTTGATTTCCTTGACCTTGCGAAAAACTGCTCGTTTCCGGATCGAAAACTGTACCTGTGTTATCCATAAGTCCCTTATGGAAACCGGTTCTCTGTCTGTTTTATCTTACCGGCTTGTTTTTTCTGAAGCCTTGGCCGATCCCGCGCGCGGACCTGCTTCTGCCTGAAAGCAGGAGGCCAGCTCACGAAGTTGTTCAGCCAGGCTTTCCAGCGCGTTGATTTCATCAATGAGGACCCGTGATTTTTGGGCGTTCGCAGACAGGCGTTCTTCAGAACGGTTAAAGTGTGCGAAGATCTTTTCAACGGTCTCCATCTGGTAATGAGTCGCTTCAAAAATAGCTTGAATCTGTTCTTCACGCGCCATCAGGCTGCGGTCAAATTCACGGTTCGCTTTCACCTGCTCATCAAAACTGCGGGCAATCTGGTCGGCTGCTGACTTCATTTCGTCAACCCCTGAGTCGATGTGACTGATCGCGGTGTTCTGCTGTTCCATGGTCTCCACGATTGCCCTGACTGAACGCAGACTGCTACCGGCCTGATCGATCATACCGCGCGCCCGCTTTCCCTGTTCAGCTGTTTGCTGTGACAGTTCATAGGAATCTGCAGCAGCCTGACTGGAGCTATTGACGATCTTGCTCAAGGCTTGTGCTGTCGAGAAGGACAACTCTTTGCCCCGACCGATAAAGTGCCCTGTCGACTCGACCGAGGTGTTTACCTGCTCGGTATCCTTGCGAATCGATTTGATGATCGCTTCGATCTCGTCGGCACTGGTCGTTGTGCGATCGGCAAGATCGCGGATTTCTTCTGCAACCACCGAAAAACCACGGCCCTCAGCGCCCGCCTTGGCTGCGATAATGGCGGCATTGAAGGCGAGCAGTTCCGTATCTGAGACCAGATCCTTGATGACTTCGATAATCTTGGTGACTTCTGCAGTCTGACGACTCAGGCGTTGCATGGCGGCAATCGCCTTCCGGCTTTCTTCGTCGATGCGATCCATCTCCGAGGTAAAGGACTGCACGACTCTGACTCCCTGCTCGGCGTCCTGTTTTACCGCAGCCGAACTCTCGGCACTGTCGGCAACGCCGGCTCGAAGGCGGTCGAGAGCCTCGCCAATCTGGTCCAGGTCGTGAGCCGTACTTTCCGTAATATGAGACATCTGCTCAGCCTGACTGGTTGCGTTCTGGATAGAGAGGACCATCTCATCGACGTTACGGGCCGTTTCGACAAATTTCAGCGAGGAATGTTCCAAAGCACCAGCCATTTCCTCGAGGGATGCAGACAGTTCTCTGGATATAGAGGCTTCATCCTGGGA
This sequence comes from Desulfuromonadales bacterium, assembly GCA_014860225.1. Taxonomy (GTDB): domain Bacteria; phylum Desulfobacterota; class Desulfuromonadia; order Desulfuromonadales; family BM103; genus M0040. The sequence goes on along the minus strand of JACZKE010000049.1, from coordinate 18,007 downwards.
GCAGTTGGTCAGATTCTCGATCTGGTCGATCACTGTCTGTTGCTTCTGATGCATACCTTCGACGTCAGTCCTGGCTCTTTGCGCCGCTTGCAGACCGTCTTCGGCCCGCGCGGAAAGGTAGCGGCTGGTATCAGCCAGAGCCTGGTAGTGGGGAACAAATTCGTCGACAGTATCCCGAAGACTGGTCAAAAGATTACGAACCTTGCTGACCGTGTTGTTGACGGCCGAAAAAAGGTCCTCGACCGTTTGCCCGGTATGATCACTCTCTTCCTCGCCAAGGAGATCATAGAGTGCCTGGAGTTGTTGTTGGAGCTGCTTTTTCAAGGTCTGTCTGACAAACCAGAAAGAGGCTGAGCCCAAGCAAAATCCGGCCAACAGGCAGATCATGAAAAAAGGCAGTGTCAGTGCTATGTCTCCCAACATCAGGTAAGCGATAAAGGGAAAACAGCCGCCGATTATCAGGCCGGCACCATGATTAAACAAAAACAGTTTGCGAATATAAGTGGAACTGCCTTGTGCAGGCGTCTGCATATAAAAACCTCCCGGAACGAATTCAGTATAAAATGAAAAATTATAAACAGGTTACGATTATCACAGGCAGATAAACAGCAGCAAGGCAAATTAGCAAGGAAAGCGTACAGGGACTGGTTGCCAGCTATGGGTTGTGATACGCTTTGCAAATTGTGACCGGCTTTATTGATACTCATATCCACCTGGATCGACTTCATGCGCTTGGCCCTCTGCTCGAGGAGGCCAGGCATGCCGGCATCGGCACTTGGGTCGTGCCTGGGGTTGCGCCTGATCACTGGCCTGAGCTGATGGCGATCGCCGAGCGGCATGCCGGTGTTTTCGCAGCCCCCGGCATCCATCCGCAGGCAGCCGGCAGTTGTCAGACGTCGCACCTTGATGCATTGCGTCGTCTTCTGGCACATCCCAGGTCTGTCGCGCTCGGTGAAGTGGGGCTCGATCGTCAGATCGGAATTCCCCGGGAAATTCAGGAAGAGGTTTTTGTCCGGATGATTCACCTGGCGAGGGAGACGGACAAGCCCCTGTTGATCCACGCGCGGCGAAGTACCGGCCGTATCCTGGAGCTGCTGCATCGGGAAGGGGGCGGTCGGCTTGGCGGTATCTTTCATGCCTTTTCCGGCAGCCTTGAAACGGCCCGTAAAATTATCGACATGGGCTTCGTCCTCGGCATCGGAGGAGTGTTGACCTTCTCGAATGCTCGACGGCTTCCGGACGTCGTTCGCGAAGTTCCTGCTGAAGCCCTGGTGCTTGAGACCGACGCTCCCGACTTAACACCCGAACCCTATCGTGGGCGACCAAACCGGCCGGTGTATCTTGGTCTGATTGCCGAACGGCTTGCCGGCCTGCGCGGCTGGACTCTGGCAGAAACTGCACGCATCACGACCGAAAACGCCCACAGAATCCTGCACCTTACCTGAAGGTAAAAAAACTGGCTTGCGAGAATGCACCATGTTAAAAAAGTGGCAAAGCAACAAATGCCTGGAGATGCTCCCCAATGACTTCCTTACATCGCTTTAGCCGGATGGAATTGCTGACCGGACAGGACGGCCTGAAACGTCTCGAAGAGGCTTCAGTTGCCGTATTCGGTGTCGGTGGAGTTGGCAGCTATGCCGCTGAGGCTCTGGCCCGAGCCGGTGTCGGCCGCTTGACACTGATTGATTTCGATGACATCTGCCTGACCAATATCAATCGACAGATCCACGCCCTTGACGAGACTGTCGGCAGGCCGAAAGTGCAGGTGATGGCGGAGCGTTGCCGAGCTATCAATCCGAATATCCAGGTCGAAGCGCTAAAAGATTTTTTCTGTGCCGATAACGCCGATGAACTGCTTGGTCGGGGCTATAGCTTCGTACTCGACTGCATCGATCATATCACCGCCAAACTCCATCTGATTGAGCATTGCGTTACAAGCAAGATTCCGATTATCGCTTCGATGGGCGCCGCCAACAAACTGGATCCGACCAAAATCGCCGTGGCTGACCTGGCCCGGACTGAGAGATGTCGCCTGGCCCGGATTATCCGCCGGGAGTTGCGTCGCCGGGGAATCAGCAAAGGGGTAAAGGTGGTCTATTCGACTGAAGAATTTCGTCCACTGGGTGATCAGAGTGCTGCCTGCTCCGCCAACTGCATCTGCCCCAACAAGAATGACCACCTCTGGCGCTGCACCGATCGCCGCGTCATCCTCGGCAGCTCCTCATACATCCCGCCCCTGTTTGGACTGACCATGGCCGGAGAAGTCATTCGCGATCTCCTGGCGGAGGCGTAATGGATCCCTACCTCTGGCAGCTGCCGGCTCTGGCCGCAGTCGGTTTCGTCTCCGGTTTTCTCAACATCATGGCCGGCGGCGGCTCGCTGCTGACCCTGCCGATGCTGATCTTCCTCGGCCTGCCGGCTGTCGTTGCCAACGGCACCAATCGTATCGGCGTGATCTGTCAGAATATTTTCGCCGTCACCTCGTTTCGTCGCCACGGTGTCCTGCCGATGCGTCTGGCGTTGATCTGTACCGCGCCGTCCCTGCTCGGCAGCTACATCGGCGCGCAACTGGCCATTGACATTGACGACCAACTGTTCCAGCGATTGCTCGCCGTTATCATGATCGGTGTGCTGATCATCTCCGTGCTCGACCCTGCCAAGCGCTTGCGGGGCCGCGAAGTTGCCTACACGCCGCTGCGCCTGGCCGCTCTGCTCGGTGCGTTTTTCCTGATCGGCATCTACGGCGGCTTCGTGCAGGCCGGCGTCGGCTTCCTGATTATCCCGGTGATGTTGCTCGCCGGGTTCGATATGGTGCGCACCAATGCCATCAAGATCTTCGTCGTGTTGGCCTTCACCATTCCAGCGCTGGCGGTCTTTGTCTGGCATGGCCAGGTCGATTGGCTTCTTGGCCTGGTTCTGGCCGTCGGCAATGCCAGCGGTGGTTGGGTCGCCTCGCACGTGGCTGTAAAAAAAGGCCATGAATGGATTAAGCGCTTTGTCATAGTAACGGTGTTGATCTTCGCCCTGCGTCTATTTATAACTTAGTACCCATCCGGAATCCCTTGAATTTGTAAGTAACTCTTCAGGAGTTTTTGCATGCACAGATAAATATGCTACTCTTAAAACTATTGAATTATTTTATGTAATGGAATGAAACTATGCCCGAACCTGGCACACCTGACCCCCGCAAGAAAACGCAGATATTCCCTGCAGCGAAATCCTCGCCAGCTTCTCATGGGGGCGAGGGCATTGCCCGCCTGCTGATCGAACAAGGCCTGATCACCGAAGAACAGCTGACCTACACCAAGCGGGTCAAGACCAAACTGATCTCCGACCGCTCACTGGTTGAAATCTTTAAAGCGTTGCGTCTGTTGACCAACCAACAGCTCAGTCAGGTGCTCAAACAGCATCGTTTGGATCTCCGCATCGGTGACCTGTTGGTTGAACTGGGCCATATCCGTGAGGGAGACCTGGACGCTGCTCTGGCCATTCAGGCAGAAAACAAGAAACAGAAGATCGGTGAAATTCTGGTTGAATATGGATTCATCGACGAACACAGTCTGATGGAAATTCTCGCCTCGCAGCTCGGTTACCCTTTCATCGAACCTGTTTTTGCCGACATCGGTCGCGATCTGCTGGCCCAGGTGCCGGCGAAAATGCTCAGCCAACACGCCTTTGTCCCGGTTGCAAGGAGCGACGATCGAGTCATTGTCGCGTTTGCGGACCCTCTTGACCTTGAGGATCGTGAAGCCGCTGACCGGGTGTTTGGCAGAAAGATCGTACCTGCGATCAGTCCGCGCCAGGGGATTCGCGCAGTTATTGAACTCTATCGACGGGGCGCCCGGCGCGGCACGGTAGCATCAGCGGACGACTCAACAATCATCGGCATCGTCAACAACCTGTTTGACGACGCAATGCAGCAGGGGGCCAGTGACATCCATATTGAACCGATGAAGGGCCGACTGCGCATCCGCTTCCGCCGTGACGGTGTGCTCGGCGTTCATAAGGAGATGAGTCTTGACGTTGCCGCGCCTTTGGCGACACGCCTGAAGGTCATGGCGGAGGCTGATATTGCCGAGCGACGCCGTCACCAGGACGGGCGTATTCTCTATGAGAGCGCAGTCACCGGCATGACCCTCGACCTGCGTGTCTCCTTCTACATCACCATTCATGGCGAAAAGATTGTCTTACGCTTGATGAACAAGAAGGGTGAGTTGCTTGATATCGATGACATCGGCATGGCGCCTCGCATGTTACAGCAGTTTCGTGAGGATGCCCTGGCTTCGCCGAGCGGTATCATCGTGGTGACCGGGCCGACAGGTGCCGGTAAGACCACGACTCTATACAGCTGCGTTAATAACCTCAACAACCTTGAGGTAAGTATAATCACCGCAGAGGAACCGGTGGAGTATGTTCTTGACGGCATTTCCCAGTGTTCAATCAATCCGAAAATCGGTGTGACCTTCACGGAAACCTTGCGCCATATCGTTCGACAGGATCCGGACATCATCGTCATGGGCGAGATTCGTGACGCTTTCTCTGCGGAGACCGCAATACAGGCAGCGTTGACCGGCCACAAGGTCCTGACGACTTTTCACACCGAGGACGCGGTCGGGGGGCTGCTGCGTTTGCTGAACATGGGCATCGAAGCCTTTTTGATCGCCTCGACGATCAACTGCATGTTGGCGCAACGCCTGCTGCGCAGGGTTTGTCCGCACTGTACAACCCCCTTCACGCCAACTCCTGAAGAATACCGATGGCTCGGTTACACCCATGGTGATCTGGCCGGTGCCGATCTGCAGATCGGGCGCGGTTGTACGGCCTGCAGGTTTACCGGCTACAAGGGTCGGGTCGGTATCTTTGAACTGCTTTACCTTAATGATAATGTCAAGGAAGCCGTTCTGGCCCGCAAAACAGTCCAGGAAATCCGCCGCATAAGTATTGAGAGTTCCGGTTTGATTACCCTGATGGAGGACGGTATTGCCAAGGCGGCTCGCGGCAAGGTTTCTCTTCCGGAAGTCATGCGACGTTTGCCGCGCATTTTGAAGCCGCGGCCGTTACATGAATTGCGGCGTCTGTTGGGAGAATAGTTTTGGCAGAAAAATCGCTGACAGAAATTATCAAAGAATTGGTTGATGCCGATCGGATACGGCTGCCGATCCATCCCACGGTTGCCAAACAGGTCATTGCGTGCCTGGCTGACGAAGATCCTGATTCTCATAAGCTGTGGTCGCTGGTCGGTCGTGACCCGGCGCTGCTCTGTATCCTCTTCCGTACCGCGAACTCATCATTTTTTGCCGGCCTGCAAAAAACTGCTTCGTTAGAAGAAGCGGTGACCCGTCTCGGCAGCAGCAAGGCCAGACAGGTCATTGAGCGGGTGTGTCGAGAAGACGTGGGCCGTCCTCAGGGAGAGTTGCTGCACCGTTATATGAACAGCCTCTGGCAGCATGCTCAGGGTTGCGCACTCGGTGCCCGATGGCTGGCGAAACGTTGTGGCTACCAGAGCCTTGTTGATCAGGCCTACCTGGCTGGATTGTTTCACGATATCGGCAAACAGCTCCTGCTGGCGGTGCTGCAGGAAATATCGAGTGGCGACGAATTCGGTATTACCCTATCCGGGCAGCTGATTCAGGAAGTGATCGCCACCATGCATGTTGAACAGGGCCTGCGGCTTTTTGAAGATTGGAATCTACCGGAAATTTACAGAGAGGTGGTTGCCGACCACCATGACGGAGTGCTGGATACGCAGAACATTCTTGTCGCCCTGGTCAAGCTGGCAGACAAAGGCTGCCGCAAGGCAGGCCTTGGACTGACGATTCATCAGGATATTGTCCTACCGACAACGGCAGAGGCCCAATTTCTGGGTATTGACGAGGTTTGCCTGGCAGAATTTGAGATCATGCTTGAAGATCATTTCCCCGGCAGGAGGCAAACCTCAGCCGGCTAATAGCCAAGAGAGGCCTCTGCCGGCTGATGGATCATGGCTTTCGGAATGACACACACTTTTGTTCTACGTTTTTTTTGCTACACTTACTCATCAGTCTTTGCTGTTCAAAGGGGGAAGGGTATGTCAAAATCCATAGCTCAGATCTTGAAACGAAAAGGGAACGAAGTCTGGTGCATCGCTCCTGATGCCAGAATTTATGATGCTTTGGCGATGATGGCGGAAAAGGGTGTCGGCGCTCTGGTCGTCATGGAAGAGGGACAGGTGGTCGGTCTCTTCTCCGAGCGCGACCATGCCCGCAAGGTTGACCTCTGCGGACTCTGTTCCCAGAAGGCCATCGTCCGCCAGGTAATGTCGGTGGATATCTGCTATGTCACTCCCCAGACCTCTGTCGATGAAGCCATGTCCATCGTGACCGAGAGCCGCAGTCGGCACCTGCCGGTTATGGAAAATGAACAGTTGATCGGTCTGGCATCGATCGGCGACCTGGTCAAGGCATCCCTTGAAGAGAAAGATTTCGTCATCACGCAGCTCAAGAAGTATATCAAGGGTGTCCACTGATTGACAGTAAGCGTTTGTCGCCTATGACAGGGCTTATCTGCCCCTTGATGATGACGTCAGTTTGCTCTGTATCTGGGCGTTGAAACTTGGTTTGTCTCAGCGCCTGAACTCTGGTAAAAAGAGTAGAGTAATTCAATCGTCAATAGATAATATTTTTTTCTGGATGAATTCCAGATTGACACTCCGAATTCCAACCTTCGCTGAGTCATCGAGTGCTCACGATATCGTGGCTCCTTACAACGAGCCTGAAGGATCGGCCATGATTGAGATCAAAAAAGGGCTCGATCTTCCCATCTGCGGTGCTCCCGCAATGATGGTCGAGGCCGGTTCGCCGGTTTCGCACGTTGCCCTTGTTGGTGGTGATTATCAGGACATGAAACCGACCCTTCTGGTTAGCGAGGGGGAGCAGGTCAGTCTCGGTCAGCCGCTGTTTTCCGACAAAAAGAATCCTAAGGTCCTCTATACTTCCCCGGCACCGGGCAAGGTTGTCGCCATCAACCGGGGAGAGCGACGGGTATTCCTTTCTCTGGTTATCGAGGTCGCCGGGAGTGCAGAACAAACCTTTCCGGCAACAGCAGCCGACCGGCTCGATCAACTTTCCACTGAAGAGGTTAAACAGCAACTGATCAATTCCGGTCTGTGGCCCTCACTTCGCACCCGTCCATACAGTAAGATACCAACGCCGGGAACCCGTCCCGCAGCACTTTTTGTCACCGCGATCGACACCAATCCGTTGGCGGCGGATCCGCAGGTCGTGATTGCCGAGAAAACGACAGAGTTCACCGCCGGTTTGAAGGTCATCCGCCACCTGACTGAAGGAAAAGTTTACCTTTGCAAAAAGCCGGATGCGCGGATTGAGGCTCCTGAGGGGATTACCGTGAGTGAATTTTCCGGCTGTCATCCAGCCGGCCTGGTTGGCACCCATATTCACTTCCTCGAACGCGTCGATCAAGAGCGCACCGTCTGGCATATTGGCTACCAGGATGTGATTGCCATCGGCCACCTGTTTCTCACCGGCAGACTCCTCACCGAAAGAATCATTGCGCTCTGCGGCCCGGCAGTCAAAAACCCGCGACTGATCCGCACTCGTATTGGTGCCTGCCTGTCAGAGCTGCTCGTCGGCCAGCTGCATGCCGGCAACAACCGGGTCATTTCAGGATCTGTCCTGAATGGTCACAGCGCTGCAGAAGCCAGCAATTACCTTGGCCGCTATCACAACCAGGTTTCCGTTCTCGAAGAAGATCATCTGCGTGAATTCCTCGGCTGGGCCAAGCCGGGGCTGAGACAGTTCTCAATCAAGCATGTCTTCGCTTCGGCGCTGCTGCCGCGTCGTCCGTTGCCGATGACCACCAGCACGCACGGCAGCTTGCGGGCGATGGTGCCGATCGGCTCATTTGAGAAGGTGATGCCGCTTAACATCAAGGCAACCTGGCTGCTTCGATCGCTGCTTACCCTGGATACTGACCTTGCGCAGAATCTCGGCTGCCTGGAGCTGGATGAAGAGGATCTGGCTTTGTGCAGTTTTGTCTGTTCGGGGAAAATGAATTACGGTCATCATTTACGCCAGGCCTTACAGAAAATAGAAGAAGAGGGCTGATGAAAGCACTGCGCACTGTTCTCGACAAGCTTCGCCCTCATTTTACACAGGGTGGCAAACTTGCACGGCTCTATCCTCTTTTTGAGGCGGCCGACAGCTTCCTGTACACTCCGGGGGAGGTCACAGCCGGGGCTCCACATGTTAGGGACGCCATCGACTTGAAACGCGTGATGATTACCGTGGTGTTCGCGTTGCTCCCCTGTTTTTTCATGGCCATGTGGAATACCGGTTATCAGGCCAACAGCATCATGCAGACCTCGGGCGGCAGTGTCGAAGGCTGGCGCGGCGCCTTGCTCAACGTCCTCGGTTACACCGCCAGCCCCGATCGGATGCTTGACAACCTGCTGCTCGGAGCGGCATGGTTCATACCCATCTACCTGGTGACCAATATCGTCGGCGGCTTATGGGAAGCCCTGTTCAGCAGTATCCGCGGCCATGAGATTAATGAAGGCTTTCTGGTGACCGGTTCGCTGTTCCCGCTGATCTGCCCGCCGACTCTGCCACTCTGGCAGGTGGCACTCGGCATCAGCTTCGGCGTCGTCATCGGCAAGGAGATCTTCGGCGGCACCGGCAAAAACTTTCTGAACCCGGCCTTGACCGGACGCGCCTTTCTGTTTTTCGCCTACCCGGCGCAGATCTCCGGCGACAAGGTCTGGGTTGCCGCCGACGGTGTGAGTGGGGCAACCGCATTAAGCCGAGCTGCAGAAGGAGGCGTCGAAGCGATCACCGCCACAATCAGCTGGTTCGACGCCTTTATCGGCACCATCCCCGGCTCGATGGGGGAGACCTCCGCCCTGGCCTGCCTGTTTGGTGCTGCAGTCCTGGTTCTGACCGGCATCGGCTCCTGGCGTATAATGCTCTCGGCACTGAGCGGCGCCTTGTTCCTGTCAATATTGTTTCCGCTCATCGGCAGCAGCACCAATCCGATGTTCGAACTCGGCCCACAATGGCATCTGGTGCTTGGTGGTTTTGCCTTCGGTCTGGTGTTTATGACGACCGATCCGGTTTCCGGAGCGATGACCGACGAGGGCAAGTGGGTCTATGGATTCCTGATCGGGTCCATGTGCATCATGATCCGGGTGGTCAACCCGGCTTTCCCTGAAGGGATGATGCTTGCCATCCTGTTCGGCAATGTGTTTGCCCCGTTGATCGATCAGATGGTCCTCAAATTCCACATCAAGCGGAGACTGCGTCATGTCGAGGGATAGCACGGCTAAGGTTCTGACCGTCGCTTTTCTGCTGTGCCTGATCTGTTCCATTCTGGTCTCGGCGGCAGCCGTAGGGTTGAACAGCCGCCAGGAGCAGAACAAGATCCAGGAAAAGAGAAAAAACATCCTGCAGGCTGCAGGTCTCTATGAGGAAGGCCGGCCGATCGAGGCGCAGTTCGAAAAAATTCAGCCCCGGCTCGTCGATCTGCAGCAAGACGCGTTCAGTCGCGATTTCGATCCGATTACTTTCGATAGCCGGGCAGCCGCGCGTGATCCCGAAACCCGTTATCGGATTCCGCCGGAGCAAGATCTCGCGAAGATCAAGTCCCGTTCCCGCTACAAAGTCGTTTACCTGGTGATGAATAACGACGGAGACCTGCAGCAGTTGATCCTGCCGGTCCATGGCAAGGGTCTGTGGTCGACCATGTACGGCTTTATCGCCCTGGCCGATGATTTGTCCACGATCAATGGCTTCGCCTTTTACGAACACGGCGAGACCCCCGGACTCGGCGGCGAAATCGACAACCCCGCCTGGAAAAAGCAGTGGCCCGGCAAGAAAGTCTACGGTCCATCGGGCGAGACCCGTATTGACGTGCTGAAAGGTACGGTCGACAGGGCTTCGGCAAACGCCGTCTATCAGGTGGATGGTCTGGCGGGAGCGACGTTGACCGCACGTGGCGTCGGGAACCTGCTCCGCTACTGGATGGGAGAAGACGGCTATAAACCTTTTCTCGAAAAGTTGAAAGAGGAAGGCGTCAAACCATGAGCAAAGCCAAAGATGTTTTTCTGGACCCCTTGTTCAACAAAAACCCGATCGGCTTGCAGATCCTCGGTATCTGCTCTGCCCTGGCGGTCACCTCAAAACTGGAAACCGTTGTGGCCATGTGCCTGGCGGTCACCTTCGTTATCACCGGATCCAACGTTTCCATCAGCCTGATCCGTCGGCAGATCCCGAGCAATATCCGGATTATCGTCGAAATCACGATCATTGCGACGCTGGTCATCATCGTCGACCAGTTTCTCCAGGCCTACGCGTTCGGCATCAGCAAGCAACTTTCGATTTTCGTCGGTCTGATCATTACCAACTGTATTGTGCTCGGCCGTGCCGAGGGCTTTGCCATGAAGAACCCTCCGGGGCTCAGTTTCCTTGATGGTGTCGGCAATGGCCTGGGTTACAGCCTGGTGCTGCTGTTGGTGGCGTTTTTCCGTGAGTTGCTCGGTGCCGGAAAACTGCTCGGTATTACCATTCTGTCGACCACAAACGAAGGCGGTTGGTATCTGCCCAACGGTCTGATGTTGCTGCCGCCGAGCGCCTTTTTTATCATCGGGTTGCTGATCTGGATTTTACGCACCTGGAAAACCGATCAGATCGAAGAGGAGAACTAGATAGATGTTAGAGCATTATCTGAGCCTCCTGATCCGCTCGATTTTTATCGAAAACATAGCGTTGGCTTTTTTCCTTGGCATGTGCACCTTTCTCGCGGTTTCCAAAAAAGTGGACACGGCCATCGGCCTCGGCATCGCCGTAATCGTCGTGCAGACGATCACGGTTCCGGCCAACAACCTGATCTATCAGTACCTTCTCAAGGAGGGGGCACTCTCCTGGCTCGGCCTGAGCGATACCGATCTGACCTTTATCGGCCTGATCTGTTACATCGGCGTGATTGCTGCAATGGTGCAGATTCTCGAAATGGTTCTCGATCGTTATGTGCCGGCCCTGTACAATGCGCTGGGCGTTTTCCTGCCGTTGATTACTGTGAACTGCGCCATCCTCGGTGGCTCACTGTTCATGGTTGAGCGCGACTACAACTTTACCGAAAGTATCGTCTTCGGGTTTGGTAGCGGCGCCGGTTGGGCGCTGGCATTGGTCGCGCTGGCCGGCATCCGTGAGAAAATGAAATATGCCGATGTTCCGGCCGGCCTGCGTGGGTTGGGGATCACCTTTATGATCGCCGGTCTGATGGCCATGGCGTTCATGGCTTTTTCCGGTATTCAGCTCTAACGCTGTAAACGACAAAAACTATGACTGAGATAAGCTTAGGCGTACTCATATTTACCGGCATCGTGATGATTCTGGTTGGCCTTATTCTGATCACCAGATCCTGGTTGCTGCCGTCTGGTGAGGTCACGCTCAGTATCAATAAAGACAAAGAAAAACTGAAGGTAGAACCCGGCAGCAAACTGCTCAACGTGCTAGGCGAACATGACATATTCATCCCCTCAGCCTGCGGCGGTGGTGGCACCTGCGGCCAGTGCCGGGTCAAGATCAGATCCGGAGGCGGCGGAATCCTGCCGACGGAAACCGCCCACATCACCAAGCGGGATGAGAATGAGGGCTATCGGCTGTCCTGTCAGGTCAGTGTTAAACAGGACATGGAACTCGAACTGCCGGCGGAAATCTTCTCCATCAGCAAATGGGAATGTCGGGTACGCTCCAACGTGAGCCGCGCAACCTTTATCAAGGAGCTGGTCCTGGAGTTGCCGGAAGGGGCCGAGCTGGATTTCCGCGCCGGTGGATATATACAGATCGACGCGCCGCCACATGTTGTCGAATACAAAAACGTCGAAATTGCCGAACGCTTCAGAGAGGATTGGGATAAATATAACCTCTGGCAGTACCGGTCAGAAGTCGATGAGCCGGTCATGCGTGCCTATTCAATGGCCAACTATCCTGAAGAAAAAGGCATCATCATGCTCAATGTGCGCATTTCGCCACCACCTCCGTCGGCTCCCGAGGCGCCACCCGGGCAGATGTCCTCATACATATTCAACCTGAAACCGGGTGACAAGGTGACGATCTCGGGTCCCTACGGCGAATTCTTTGCCAAAGAGACCGATGCCGAGATGGTCTTTATCGGTGGCGGCGCCGGAATGGCACCGATGCGCTCACACATTTTCGATCAGCTCAAGCGACTCCATTCGAAGCGCAAGATCTCTTTCTGGTACGGCGCCCGTAGTCTGCGTGAGGCCTTCTATGTGGAGGAGTTTGACGCTCTGGCAGAAGAATTTGACAACTTTACATGGCACCTGGTGCTCTCTGATCCGCAACCCGATGATAACTGGGACGGCGCCACCGGCTTTGTCCATCAGTATCTTTACGACAGCTATCTCGCCGACCATCCGGCACCGGAAGACTGCGAATATTACCTGTGCGGTCCACCAATGATGAACAAGGCAGCCACCGAGATGCTCTTCAACCTGGGCGTGGAACAGGAAAACATCCTGTTCGACGATTTCGGACTCTAGCAGCCTGTCGGACTATCCATGAGCCGGCTGCAAATCCGGCTGTTTGGTCCATATTTCAGCTCCTTTTGGGTCCATAGCTACGGCTATGAACCTGCAAATGAGCTAAAATCTGTTCTCAAACATCCAAATTTTCGCTTCGGCCCGTATAGTCCGACAGACTGCTAGGCCGCTTCAGGAGTTGACAATGCGCTACGAACAGACACGAACCGTTCTGCAGCATCTGGCGCCGGACTACCACCGCACGGTCAGCCATTACTACCAGGCAATGCAGGAAACCGGCGTTTCTCCGCGCGTACAGCTGATGCTCGACTACCTGATCGACCACGAACAGCACCGGGCGCTGGCGCTGGGGGAATTTTGCCGGGACGCATCGCCCCACGTCCTTGATCACTGGTTTAAAGGCGTGGAGATCGCTTTTCCGCTAGCCGAGGCGGACATTCTTGACGAAAGCGCAAGAACTGATCTCGACCAGCTGGTGAAGGCAGCGATTACCTATAAAGGCAATCTGATCAGCTATTTTGCACATCTGCTCGAACGCGCCAGCGATGCGGAGACCCTCCACCTTTTTCAGACCTTGAAAACCCAGGAAGAAAAAGCCATGAAGCGCATGATCCGTCACGCACAGGGACTGGCCGATCTTTAGCATGCTAAGACGACTTCGCTTTCTGGCTGGTTTTCTTCTGGTGGCGCTGATTCTCGGCTGTCAGCAGGAGAAAATTATTGGGACCATCCATCTCTCCGGCCAGACCATGGGGACAACCTGGTCTGTCGCCATGCTCCCCAAGAATGACGGGACAAACACGGAGGCTCTGCAACTGCAGTTGCAAAAGCGTCTCGATAAGATCAACAGCCTGATGTCGACCTATGACCCGATGTCCGAGATATCACGCTTCAACAATCGGATCAGTACAGACTGGTTTGCCATTTCGGATGAAACCGCACAGGTCATTGAACTCTCTTTAACCATCAGTCGCCTGACCGGCGGCGCTTTTGACGTCAGCGTCGGCCCTCTGGTGGAACTCTGGGGTTTCGGCGCTACAGAGCGGGGCAAGAAAATCCCCAGCGAGGACCGGATCAACAAGATCCTTGCCCGGGTCGGCTACGAAAACATTCAGTTGCAAAGGCAACCGGCAGCCATCAGCAAGCAGGTTCCGGAATTGCATATTGATCTGTCTGCGGTTGCCAAGGGTTACGCCGTGGATGCCCTGGCAACGCTGCTCGAACAACAGGGCATCAATAATTATCTTGTGGAAATTGGCGGCGAATTAAAGATTTCCGGTCACCGCAGCGACGGCGGCCCCTGGCAGATAGCAATCGAGAAGCCGCTGGAAGATACGCGTGAAGTTGCCACGATCTTCCCCCTTACCGAAACCGCTCTGGCTACGTCAGGAAATTATCGTAACTTTTATATAGAAGACGGCCAACGCTACGCACATACTCTGGATCCGGTCAGCGGCAAGCCGATCCGTCACAAGCTGGCTTCGGTGACCGTGCTCGATCAGAGCTGTGCACGTGCCGATGCGCTGGCCACGGCGCTGATGGTCCTGGGAGAAGAGAAAGGGCGCCAGCTCTGCGAAACACATCAGATTGCCGCTTATTTTCTCATTCATGACCAAGCGTCAACTGTGGTTTACGCCAGTCCGGCTTTCCGGAAATTTGTGGAAGAGGTAATGCAATGAATGTCTATTTCGCCGTGCTCGTGCTTTTTTTGCTCGCCTTTGCCGGCCTGGCAGCCGGTCTCATCATCAAGCGTAAGGGCTTGCGCGGCGGCTGACGCCCCGATTCCGGCACCGACCGTGATTGTCGGTGTAAATCAGCTTCTGAATCTGACAAGCAGGTAAAAGATTAAAGGGCATTTGGACTTTGCCGTTGAAATTGCTACTGGCTCAACACTCTGTTTTTCTGCCATGAATGTTGAAATGAAGGTCCTGTTATGTCTAAGGACATCTAAGATACTTGATTGAAGTTCTGAACAAAAAGTCTTCAGACAACCCCAAAGTACTGTCAGTACGGGTTATCTCTCCCTTTCAAACTTTCCTTCGGCAGTGATGTCCTTTTGAGCTGGCTGGGTCGCATGATTGATCATATGAAAATAGTCTATCGTTTTATCTTCTTTATCATGCTTTTCCTGGCTGCTGCTAATTTGTCGGTTCCTTCGACGGCGGAAGCAGTTAAATCCTTGCGTGTAGGCATCTTCCCTTTTGAACCGATTAATTATATGGATGAGTCCGGTCAGGCTCAGGGGTTTTATCCGGATTTGCTGAGGGAAATTGCTCGCGAAGCGCACTGGGAGTTGGAGTTTGTGCCGGGTAGCTGGAACGAAGGTCTTGAGCGTCTACAAAGCGGTGCCATTGATCTCATAATGTCCGTTGCTTATTCACAAAATCGGGCAGAAATCATGGATTTTACCCATGAATCTGTAATGGAACTCTGGGGACAGGTTTACATCCGTCCGGAAGGGATCATCAACAACATTTCCGATCTGGCCGGACGACGGGTCGGCGTCATGCGCAAGGACATCAATGGCACGAATTTCAGAGCAACAGCCAGGGAGTTCAATGTCCAGTGCGATATTTTCGAGTTCCCCACGCATGACGATGTTTTTACCGCCGTCAAAGAGGGCGTGGTCGATGCAGGGGTTGCTCCCCAGCATTTCGGGCTGCGGCACACCAAGAACTACGATCTGGTACCGAGTACCATCCAGTTCTCTCCCTTCTCCACATACTTTGCCGTTAAAAAGGGTCAAAATTTTGACGTCCTGACCATTGTCGACCGACAACTGACCCTTTGGAAACAGGACAAAGAGTCAGTTTATTACCAACATAGCTCTAACTGGCTGGGGATACAGCCTCACTCTCACTCTTTTTCCATGATCCCCAGATGGCTACCCTGGGTCCTTGCCACAATCGCGGTCGTTGTCATGCTGCTCGTGATCATGAACATGATCCTGAAATCCCAAATAAAAAAACGTACCAGAGAGTTGCTGGCCAGTGAAAGGTATAACCGGATGCTTTTCGATCAATCCCTGATCGGACTTGCGGTTGCTCGTATGGACGGGAAGTTGGTTGATGTCAATTCTGCTTATGTCAGCATCATTGGCAGATCGATTGATGAAACGTTAAATCTGACCTATTGGGACATTACTCCGGATAAATATGTCTTGCAGGAGCAACAGGTGCTGGCAACTCTCAGCACATCGGGAGTTTATGGCCCCTATGAAAAAGAATATATTCACAAAGATGGACATTTAGTCTCTGTTCGACAGCAAGGTTTACTAATAGAACTCAAAGGTGAAAAGCTTATTTTGTCGAGTGTCGAAGACATCACCGAGCGCAAGCTGGCCGAAGAGGCTCTGCGCAGGGCATTAAACTTTACTGAAGTTCTGCTCGAGCAGTCGCCGATGGGCATCCGGGTCTTTGATGGCGATACCGGCATTTGTCTCAAGATCAACCAGGCCGCAGTGTCTATCGCTGGTGGCCCCGCCGAGATTCTTCTGAAACAGAACTTCCGGGAGCTTAAGTCCTTGCAGGACTCGGGCATGACCAATGTCGCCGAAACGGTTCTGGCTGACGGCGTGGCCAGGCAGGTGGAAACGGACATCGTTACAACTTTTGGCAAGACCTTGTCGGTCCGTTTCTTCTTCGCCCGATTCTTTGCGGAAAAACAGCCGCATCTGTTGATGATCGGCCAGGATATTTCCGAGGAAAAGCTCCTGGTCGAAGAAAAGCAGC
Source organism: Desulfuromonadales bacterium (assembly GCA_014860225.1). Classification (GTDB taxonomy): domain Bacteria; phylum Desulfobacterota; class Desulfuromonadia; order Desulfuromonadales; family BM103; genus M0040. Next base: position 1,720 of record JACZKE010000049.1, on the reverse strand, counting down.
AGATGGAAAAGAAGATGCTGCATGCCCAGAAGCTGGAGAGTCTGGGAATTTTAGCTGGTGGCATCGCCCACGACTTCAATAATATTCTCATGGCGGTGACTGGTCATGCTGAACTCGCACTGTTGCGACTCTCTAGCGAATCTCCTGTCGTTCACAATCTGAAACAGATCCAGATCGCAACCAAAAAGGCTGCGGACATAGCCGGCCAGATGCTCGCCTATTCGGGGAAAGGCAGGTTTGTTATCGAAAATCTGGATCTCAACCGCGTGATTGAAGAGATGACGCATGTGCTGGAGGGGGCGATTTCAAAGAAAGCACAGATGCTATTCAATTTCACCCCGAACCTTCCCGCTGTCGAAACCGATGCTACTCAGCTTCGCCAAGTCATCACGAACCTGATTATTAATGCCTCCGAAGCCCTTGGCGAAAAGAGTGGAGTTATTACCATTTCTACTGGTGTGGTGAACTGCGATCGCGACTGTCTGCATGAATCCTGGGTCGATGACGATTTGAGCGCGGGCCTGTATGTTTATTTCGAAGTCACGGACACCGGCTGCGGCATGAACATGGAAACGCTCAATCGCATCTATGATCCGTTCTTCAGCACCAAGTTCACCGGCAGGGGCTTGGGTATGGCCGCTGCACAGGGCATTGTCAGGGGACACAAGGGTATGATCCAGATCAACAGTGAGATCGGTCAAGGGACCACCTTCAGAGTGCTGTTGCCAAAGGCAACCGGATCGGCCGATTTATGTGATGACGCTGAGACTGATTCGGTCTGGCAGGGCAGCGGGCAGGTGTTGCTGGTCGATGATGAAGCCATGGTACTCGCAGTCGGCAAGGCCATGCTGGAGGAGCTTGGTTTCGAGGTTCTGACCGCGAGCAACGGTCTTGAAGCTGTGGCGCTTTTCAAAGAATACAGTGGCACCATTGGCCAGGTCGTAATGGACCTTACTATGCCGCACATGGGTGGTGAAGAAGCCTTTGGCGAGATGCGTCAACTCGACCCCAAAGTCAAAGTGATCATCACCAGCGGTTACAACGAGCAGGAGATCACGCCCCTTTTTGCCGGCAAGGGCTTGTCCGGTTTCATTCACAAACCTTTCAGCTTCCCTGCACTTCGAGAAGCTCTGGCCACCGTTCCCGTATCAAATCTCTCTTAAACTCACTTATTGCAGCAATGACAATAATTGAAGTTTCTGGTTATACATAATACCCCGTAGTCATTTGTGGGGAAGTCATCATAATTTAGCGTATGTCATTTTCAAAGAGAAAATTGCCCACTTAAAAAAATATCCATGGCATTCTTTACAGACGTATAACTTCGAATTTATAAAAAATTTCATCCAAGAGCTACGGCGTATCTTTTCAGAATGTAGCTATTACACATTGGACAAGACTGTTTTCTCTGAATGGTTAACAATTAAATATCCCCCCCGTCGGTGATTTCATCGAAACCGGTGATGCCTGTCGGCGCTTTGGTCGACACTTTCACGGAGGGAGGCTGGACTGATTTCATATTTGTGTTCCTTCTGATTCTGTTGGCAGATCCAACTAACAAGCGCAACGGGTGACTTGCTGCGTATTCCGGCGAATTCGTCCACTCATTCCAAAGGAAACCGGCCACTGATTCCGAGGCAATTCGTCCACCTTTCGGAGCGCAGCGACGCTGGTGGTTTCTTTCTACTCGAAGTGAACGAATTGGTCAACGTTGGCGGAC
>JACZKE010000048.1 GCA_014860225.1 Desulfuromonadales bacterium | reverse complement strand
ACAATGTACGTTATGTCGGCAGCCAGTGCTGGCCTTTCCCGAGCCAGGTGATGCTCGGTTTTGTCGCGGATTACGTCGCCGGAGAAATCCAGGTCGATATGACAGAACTGGAAGATGCCCGCTGGTTCTCTGTCAATGATTTGCCTGGTTTGCCGCCCAAACGCAGCATCGCCCGCTACATTCTTGATAAAACCCTGAAGCTGGCCTGACCGGCTTTTAATTGGTTTTCGTCCGGAAACGGCCCTTTCCCGCAATCTCTGCGTCAATCAGCGGATTTGATTGTGCGGCGTAAAGTACTACGCCTCCGCTCAAATCCTTGATTTCCTTGACCTTGCGAAAAATTGCTCGTTTCCAGATCGAAAACTGTGGCTGTGTCATCCCGAGTTTCCGGATGGACACTAATTGGAAAATGACATGGCAACAGAAATTTTCAGCAAACGTTACTTCCAGCTGCCGCGCGCCGAGATCGGCCAATTGCGATTCATTCTGGAAAGTTATGACGGTGTGGCGTTCGCACGCACCCTGGACAAGCAGAACGGGCTGGTTGAGATTGCCTACTCCTCAAGTCGCGTCCGCGATGCCGAGCTTTTGCTCGCGGCACTCGCAGAAGAGGTCGGCTTGCGGGAAGTCGCGGTGCCAGAACAGATCCCTCCCATTTAGTTTTCGTCCGGAACTCGTTTCCAGATCGAAAACTGCGGTCGTTCCACCCGGTGTTTACTCGCTAGACCACGCTCAGTACAATCTCCGGCGGATCCAGCAGTGCTTTTTTTACGGTGCACTGGTCGGTGGAACGGATAATGGCACTGCGATACTTTTCCGGAAACCCGTCTGGCAGATGCAGGGTGATTCTCACCTGATCAAGCCGTCTTGTATCAGCGTTGCGCTCGCTTGTCAGCTCCATGCGCATTCCGGTTGTCGGCAACTCACGCTGCTGGCAGAAGCGCAAGGCAAAAAATCCGGCACAGGTGCCCAGAGAAGCAAGAAAAAGTTCAAAGGGCGAGGGTGCCGAGTTCAGTCCGCCGCTTGATTCCGGTTGATCCGTGGCAATTACAAAGCCACTGTATTGTGCGTTGACTTGAACGCCGCCCGGGAATGTTATTTCCATCATGATACATGCCTCCGGTAATTATTGCACAAGGATGGTCCTGACCGCGCTTTGCGTCTCGGCGCCATGGCTGTCTCTGGCTGTCATCTTCCAGTAATATGTTATTCCTGAAACCAGCCCGCTGACCGTCGTCGACTGGGCATCTGCAGGCAAATCAATATTATTGTCTGTAGTCGGGCTATCATCGCCTCCACTGCCGCCTCCCCCGCCGCAAGCAACCAGCGCAAAGAACAGAACAGTGATGACCAGGCCCGTCAGCAGATATCTGCGGCGGGCCAGACCGGCGAGCAGCGCACCGAGCAACAAGCCTCCGGCCCCCAGCACGACAGCCGGAATCGTCTCGACCTGGCGTATGGTTGCGAAAGCGAAGTCGGCATGAGGAGAATAAACCAGGAATTGCGAGACTTCATTCCCCTCAGCATCACTGGCCGGCAGCCAGCTGAAGGTCACAGTGGTGCCCCCTGTCGCCCCACTGGCCGGGGCCAGTGGTTGTGGTGAGACCGGCGGCGTATTGCCGATGCCGGACAGGGTGACCGTCACGCGCTCTTCGCCGACAGCGTTGGAGAGGACGATCAGGCTGCCGGAAAAATTCCCCAGCAGGCTCGGGGCGAACTGCACAGCAATGGAACAGGTCTCTCCGGCGGGCAGGATTCGGCCGCTGCAGGCGTCGCTGCTGAGGTAGAATGGTTCATTGACGTTGCTGACATCAGCGGTCCCCAGGATCAAGGGCAGGCTGCCGGTATTGCGTACCCGGATACTGGCCGAGGCGCTGCTCCCGGGGGGCACGCTTCCAAATGCAAGGATGCGATCATTTTCCGGACTGATCGAGTCCGTCACATCGATACTCAGTTGACCGGAAAGGTTGTTGAACGCTGCCAGGGCATCGATCAGGCCGTAGCCGTAGGTGTTGTCTGCCCCAATTGTGCCGAGATCGGTCGCCGACTGTTTAAGCGCCGTTTCCAGCGTAATGACCGGGGTGTCGGGAAACGCACTGAGCAACAGGGCCATCGCGCCGCTGGCATGGGGTGTCGAAAAAGATGTGCCGGCGATCCTGATGTAGGGATTGGGGTTGGCCGTCAGGTCACTCGTCAGGACCAGGTACCCGGGGGCCACCACTTCGGGATAGATCGTACCATCGCAGGCAGAGGGCCCGCGCGAGCTGAAGTCGCTGATCAGGGTAGTCGACGAGGATGTCCCTACAGAGCCAACGGCAAAGCTTTCCGGATAATTGGCTGGTGCGGTGCTGGTGCTGGAGGCCGGTCCGCTATTGCCGGCAGCGAACACGACGGCAATGCCGGCCGCTTTCAGTGCCTGTACATCGGCCTGAAACTCCCTTGCAGCAGCATCGCAAATATTCGGAGAGGCCTCGAAGCTCCAGGAATTATTGACGATGTCCGGGGCATCATCGGTATCCGGATTGCCATCCGGGTCGAGCAACCACTGATAGCCGGCATGAATCATGCTGTTCAGGGCCGTGCCGTTATCCGCAAAGATTTTCACCCCGATCCATTCGGCGTCAGGGGCAACGCCAATGTAGGCACCGCTGCTGTTGCCGCCAAGGAGCAGCCCTGTCACACGCGTCCCGTGGCCATCAAGGTCGGTAGGTGTAAAAGGATGTTCGCTGTTGGGATCGAACCAGCTGTTGCTGCCGCCGCGCCAGCGCGGGCCGAGATCCGGATGGTTGATGTCGACGCCGCTGTCGACGATCGCCACCGTGACTCCCTGGCCCGCATAGCCAAGGGCCCAGAGGTCTGTCGCATTGACCTGAACGATGTTCGGCTCAGCCGGTTCCGAGGCTTGTGCAGGTAAAGCTTCCGGCAGTTCGATGGCCTGATCTAAAACAATCGACGCCACCTCGGGCAGCCTGGAGATCTCCTCGATCTGCGCGGGCGTCGCCTCGAGCGCCACGCCGTTGATCATCCAGAGCTGTCGGGATTTAATGACCCCGTGGCGATTTAACAAGTATTGCAGGGATTGTTGACTCTGCTCGGCGCGTAGCTTGAGTGCACGGATCATATTTGCCCGGGCCTGCGTCCGGACGGGCCCTTTGTTGCGGGATGGCGCAGTGAAAGACTGAACCGCTACCGGGTCTTTCATCCGAACTATGACCGGGACTGTTTCATCTGAGCCAGCCATGGACAGCTCGCGCTGAAGAATTGGGCCGACTTTGTCTTCGTGAGCTGCCTGAATCGACAACGGCAGCAGCAACAAGCCAAGAGAAAACACCAGCACGGGTTTCAACAGTTTACGCATAATGCTGCACTCTCCTTCGCCGGGAAAAAACATACCAAAGGTTAGACGTTGATCACTTCTTGAAAAGTATACCTTATCTTGCCGGAGGAATTGTAGTTCAACTGATGAGCATCTGTCGGCGGGTTGAAAACAGGTCCTTACTAAGAAGAACTGAATTCATGAGGCGTGAAGCGTAAATCTTCAGGCGGAAACCGGGCTTTTGGTTTCTCTCCTCACTCCTCACGGATTCAGGTAATAACCAGACGCTGTTGAATTTAAGCTGTTCAGGCAAGAGGAAATCCCTGTTGTCTTTCCATGTTGATTTCTATTATCCATGACCATTGAGCCTGGAAATGCTGTAATCGAGAGCTCTTTATTGCCTACCATTTCCCCTGTTCCGGCGCCAATCTCACCAACTCGTAAGCACGTTTCCCCAACCCGACCTTCTCGCCATGCTCCAGTTGCACCTCCCAGTCGATCTGCGGGTGGACGCCGCGGAATTTGTCGCAGCCCGGTTCATGGCCGGTCTGCATAGCTGTGTCCGGCAAACCATGAGCCTGGTTGACCAGGTCGGCGCAAGCCTGGTCCAGGGCTACCGGGTCGGTTGAAGCGAGAATGCCAAGATCAGGAATGATCGCAGCGTCTGAATGACCGTAGCAGTCACATGACGGTGAGACCTGGGTGATGAAGTTGACGAACAGCCGCTGCTTGTCTTTGCCAGCAAGGGCTCCAAGAGCATATTCTGCCATCTTTTTCATCACCAGACAGGATTCTTCGTTCCACTGGATACGGATCGCACGGGGTTCACAGACTGTGATACAACGGCCGCAACCGACGCAACGGTTTGCATCAAGTACGGCCTTGCCGCTGCCGAGGCCGATTGCCTCGTGGGCGCAAGCCTTGAGGCAGGCACCGCAGGTCGTGCAAAGTCGTTCCGAGATGGCGGGGGCCACAGTCGAGTGTTGCTCGAGTTTGCCTTCGCGGCTCGAGCAGCCCATGGCAAGGTTTTTGATCGCTCCGCCAAAGCCGGTCAGCTCGTGACACTTGAAATGGGAAAGCACAATCAGAGCGTTTGCTTCTATGATTTCGAGCCCGATGTCAACTTCCGTCAGGAGTTCGCCGGCCACTGCGACCCTGCGTGCAGAATGGCCTCGCAAGCCGTCGCACATGATGAGCGGTGCATTGACAACAGCATAGGCAAAACCGTTTTCAATTGCGCAAGTCAAAGCGGACACAGCTTCTTTGCGTTCACCTGGATAGAGCGTGCTGGAATCTGTCAGAAACGGTTTTCCGCCGAGATTTTTGACCTGGTCGACGATCCGGCGAACGAAAGTGGGCCTGATATAAGCGTGTCCGCCCTTTTCGCCGAAGTGCATCTTGATGGCGACGAGCTCTCCGTTCCGGATTATGCTAGACAGGCCGGCTTTTTCGATCAGTCTCTCCAGCTTGGTGTGCAGATTCTCCCGCATACCGGCACGCATGTCTGCAAAATAAACCCGTTCGGCCATAATCTCCTCCAGTGGTAATTGTTATGAATAGGCCGTGATGAATAGGCCGTGATGAAGGGGCCGTGATGAAGGGGCCGTGATGAAGGGGCCGTCACGGTTTAATTGTCACGTGTTTTTCATCACGGTTTTTCCGTCACAGCTTTTTGTAACAGCTTTTTGTCACACTCACCGTACCGGCTCAGACTGATTGCCGAGCTGGCCATAGGCCTCAACCTTGCCATTGACCAAATGAACATAGTAGCGTTCCCAGAAACGATTAGCCGGGATGTACCAGAGGTATTCTTCGCTGCCGCTGCCCGAGGCGTTGATTGGCTTGCCCATCTGCTGCATGACTTCAGACTTGCTCATGCCGAGCTCAATCTTGTGCATGCCGATCCAGGGCGAACAGCCGTTGACGAGAACCACCAATGCAACCCAAAAAATCCATCTGTGCATCATCCTCCTCCTTAAGATACAAGTCAGCTAAATCAATATGTTAAGCTAACAGATGGACTTCTCAAAAGCAAGGTTGCGGGCACAACCCTGGAATGTTCCCGATCGTTAAGTGATTCTGCAAGTTTATGGTAGAATGTTTGGAATAAATTCAGCCGATTTTGCAGAGGACGCTGAACCGGGAAACTCCAGATAGCACAAGAGCTTTTCGGTCCGGGGACGAGAAGCTTTTCGCAAGGTCAAGAAAATCAAGGACTTGAGCGGAGGCGTAGTCCTTTACGCCGCATAATCAAAATCTGCGGACAGCTTTTTCTATTACGCGGAATCGCTGCAAATATTTGTGACGTTATTTCCTGGCGTATGCCAGGGCGAATGAAGGAGAGAAAACTTATGAGTCTCAACAGCTTTAATACCCGTCAGACACTGGATGTTGCCGGAACGATTTATGACTATTTCAGCCTGGAAACTTTTGCGGTGAAACGCAGCGATGTAAAGCGTTTGCCGCTGACGCTCAAGGTGTTGCTTGAAAATCTTTTGCGCAATGAAGATGGTGAATCTGTAACGATCAATGATGTCAATGCGGTGGTTGATTGGCTGGCTCGGCGCAGCTCTGACCATGAAATTGCTTTCCGCCCGGCACGAGTCTTGATGCAGGACTTTACCGGTGTACCGGCGGTTGTTGATCTGGCGGCCATGCGTGATGCCGTGGCCAGGGTCGATGGCGACCCGCAGCAGATCAATCCGCAGATCCCGGTGGACCTGGTGATTGACCATTCGGTCATGGTCGACAAGTATGCCATGCCGGAGGCCTTTGCCTATAACGTCGACAAGGAAATGGAGCGCAATCGCGAGCGCTATGCCTTTTTGCGTTGGGGGCAGCTGGCTTTCGATAATTTCCGTGTGGTACCGCCCGGCACCGGCATCTGCCATCAGGTGAACCTTGAATACCTGGCACGTACCGTCTGGTCGCAAGATATCGATGGCAAAAAACTCGCTTATCCGGACACCCTGGTCGGCACCGACAGCCACACGACCATGATCAACGGCCTGGCCGTGCTCGGCTGGGGGGTCGGTGGCATCGAAGCCGAAGCCGCCATGCTCGGCCAGCCGGTTTCTATGATCATTCCCGAAGTCATCGGTTTGCGCATGACTGGCAAACTGCAGGAAGGGGTGACCGCCACGGATCTTGTGCTGACGGTGACCCAGATGCTGCGCAAGTACGGTGTGGTCGGCAAGTTCGTCGAATTCTTCGGTGATGGTCTGGCCAAGCTGCAGCTGGCCGACCGCGCGACGATCGCCAACATGTCTCCCGAATACGGTGCTACCTGCGGCTGGTTCCCCATCGATGAAGTGACCCTCGATTATCTGCGTCTCTCGGGCCGCGACGATGCAACTGTTGCCCTGGTTGAAGCTTACGCCAAGAAACAGGGCTTGTGGCGTTTTGATGGCATGGCCGACCCTGATTATACGGCTATTCTGGAGCTTGACCTCGGCACCGTCAAGCCAAGCCTTGCAGGCCCGAAGCGCCCGCAGGATCGCGTCGATCTCGAGGCCCTTAAAGAATCCACCGAACAGGCAATTCCTGCAGATGCGGCAGACAAGAGCGTTGCTGTTGCAGGCACCGACTATGAGCTGAAACAGGGCGCTGTCGTCATCTCGGCGATCACGTCGTGCACCAACACCTCCAACCCGGCGGTGATGATGGCTGCCGGGTTGCTGGCCAGAAAGGCGGTTGAAAAAGGTCTCAAGCAAAAGCCCTGGGTGAAAACCTCGCTGGCGCCGGGCTCCAAGGTGGTCACTGATTATCTCGAAAAAGCCGGCCTGCAGAGCTATCTCGATCAACTGGGCTACAATGTTGTCGGTTATGGCTGCACCACCTGTATCGGCAACTCCGGGCCCTTGACCGGTCCGATCGCCGACGCAATCAGCGAAGGCGATCTGACCGTCTGTTCGGTGCTTTCCGGCAATCGTAATTTTGAAGGGCGGATTCACTCCCATACCAAGGCCAACTGGCTGGCCTCGCCGCCGCTGGTGGTTGCTTTCGGCCTGGCTGGAACCACCCTGATTGATATGACGACCGAGCCGCTTGGTCAGGACCAGCAAGGCAACGATGTCTACCTGAAAGACATCTGGCCAAGTGACGAAGAGGTGGCTGAAATGGTCAAGCTGGTTTCGGCGGATATGTTTCGGGAGAAGTATGCCGATGTCTTTACCGGCGAGGAGAGCTGGCGCAGTCTGCCGGTTCCTGAGGGACAGACCTATGCCTGGGCGGAAGACTCGACCTACGTTAAAGAACCGTCTTTTTTTGAGGTGCGCAAAGAGGTCCCAAGCGGATTGCAAAGCTTTACCGGAGCGCGCCTGCTCGCCCTGCTCGGTGATTCGATCACCACTGACCATATCTCGCCTGCCGGCTCGATTCTGGCCAGCAGTCCCGCCGGCGTTTACCTGCGTGAGCATGGCACTGAGCCGGCGGATTTTAACTCGTATGGCTCGCGGCGTGGCAACCACGAAGTGATGATGCGCGGCACCTTTGCCAATATACGCCTGAAGAATGAGCTGGTACCCGGTGTCGAGGGGGGCTTTACCAGG
>JACZKE010000047.1 GCA_014860225.1 Desulfuromonadales bacterium | reverse complement strand
CTACGGATCAGAAGGCCGGGAGTTCGAATCTCTCGTGGCGCGCCAAAAAATAGAAGACCCCGGTACCCAAAAGTGCCGGGGTCTTTCCTGTTTCTCACTTCTAACCTTATCCCCTGATGGATGTTTCCTATCGGTCTGAAGATTCAGGAAAAAGCTTTTGACCAGATTGTCAATCTGGCCTATATTAGATACGGTTTATTTGATGTGTTCTGTCGGGGGTTGAAAATGATCATAAAATACGCAGGCTTATGCGAATGAGAATTCGAACCGCTGGCGCCAGCTCAATGCTGACCAGCGGTTTAATTGTTTTCGTATCTTTCTTTGATTATGGTTCACGTGTAAAGATACAGGGAGGTCTACATCATGCTGATACGAGTTATGTACGATGACGGCAGGTTCGATATGGTTAAGCCTCAACTGCTGGACGCTCTACTGGCAGCTGAGAAAGTGACGAGCTTCAAGCGCTCCGAAAGTTGGGCTGTCGTCGGCCGCGACACGATCCGCAGTCGTCACAACTCTCAAGGATACCAGGGCGGTGAGCGTCGAGCCTGCTGAATATCAGGCCTTTTCTGAATAAGATGCCCCGCAGAGCTGGATCCCTCACAGGTTGCGGGGTTTTTTTTATGGGTTGATTGACGTGGTGCTGACCACTTTAGTAAAATATAAATCAGGCAAGCATTCTCTGTTTGCCTGATTAAACCTTGTTACCCCGTAGCTCCCCTCCTGGCTACGGGGTTTTTTTACGGACCTGGAGCCCAAACAAAGGCTATGGACAACTAACTCGAAAACGCTAAGGACAAAGAAAGACGCAAAGTCTCCCGGGGTAATTTCCCGGCCACGTTGCATCTTGGAGTATCTCTGGTAATTTTAAATCACGACCCTGCAACGTGAGGAGAAATGCCATGGGAACTCATTGGATTGATGAAGGTTGCATTAATTGTGGTGCGTGTGCTGAAGTCTGCCCGGTCGATGCAATCAGTGAACAAGGTGAGGTCCACGTCATCGACAAGGACACCTGCGTTGACTGTGGCGCATGCGACGATGTCTGCCCCGTGGATGTTATTAAGTGGGAGATTACGGCCTGAGACCATTGTAAACAGTTTCCATCAGGACTTTCCCGATAGAAACGGAATAAGCCTCCACTTCACAGATGCTTTTGGCATTCAGGAAGAAGGCTCGCCAGTAATCAGGAAAACAATTATGGACTTTGAAAAGGCAATGCTGAATCCAGGCAGCGAGTTCGCTTGTCCAGAGGATATTCTCAAACAAGAAACGATGACTCGTGAGCAGAAGATCAAGATCTTGCGCCGCTGGGAATACGACGCCCGTGAACTTGAAGTTGCAGAAGAAGAAAATATGTGCGGTGGGCCTCCAAGCATGTTGAGCGATATCCTGGCGGCCCTGCACCGTCTTGATTCAGAGATTGACACTGAGCATTCCCCCCCTACAAAACAGGGGGGGGAACAGTAGAAGGTAGCAAGTACGGCATCGACGCCTATCTGGAAATCAAGTATTTGTGCCTTGGTGAGCTCGGCTGAAGCGATTTCCAGGCCACGATTTATGTGAGAATTTGCGGCATATCTGGCTGCAAGTAACGTCTGGCGCGCGCTCCCAACTCCTCAGGTTTGATATCCAGGCCAACGGCCGGTCTCGTTTCGTCTCCATCGAGAAATCCGATACTGCTCACCAGACGCCAGCCATGACCATCATGCTGAAGTTTGCGGTACGGCATTTCCTGCCATTGCGCAGGACGCGCGCCGTTTTTTATAAACTCAAGGGCTTCGGCAGCGAAACTCTTATCAGAATGCGTGCCAACACCTTCAAAGACTTCGTTATTCTCAAACCTGATGGCCAGGTCGCCGTATTCATTTTCATAAAGCTGCGCGCTCGAAGTTAAATGCACGGTCTGAGTCATCTCATTCTCCTTCTGGTTGTCTGTATATATTTCCGCTTATCTATTTATAGTTTACTGCAGGTCCTTATTCCCTCAAACCCGGCGTCGCCGGCATCGCCCGACTGATCTGGACCGTCGAATATCCGGGGTCACCCTTTAATAGATTTAAACTAGATCGCTATTTACCACTAACCCAGATGATGCTTAAAGATCACCGCTTCCTTATATGCACCGGAGTATGATGCCTCCAGGGTCGTCAGTCGTGATTATGAGCTGAAATTGTATAAACACTATGGGAAATCTCTGGACCGGGAGTGAGCTTTTCCCGGATCTTTTGACTCGACTGCGGGGAATTCGACACTGAGCAAACCGATGCGCATGGCGTATTGCGCCATCTCGACTGCATTGTTCAATGAGAGCTTCTTTTTGGTGGCTGCCCGGTGTTTGGCGACGGTCTTCGGACTGATGCAAAGGGCTTCGCTGATCTCCTGGGTTTCCCAGCCATCGGCAAGCATGCGGAAGACCTGCTTCTCTCGATCGGTCAGCATCCCGTATTCGCCAAGCTGGCCTTTTCCCTGCTCACGATGTTCCAGATAAAATTCGATGATGGCCTGGTTCAGGCTGGGACTCAAGGCATATTCCCCCAGGCTGACATGGCGGATCGCCTCAATAACATCTGCAAGCGCTGCACTCTTGAGCACATAACCCCTGGCACCCGCTTTAAGAGCACGATAAACAGAGGCCTCACTCTCATCGCTGCTGTAAATGAGGATCGCAACCCGGGGGTCCTCTCTCTGGTACAAGCGGAGAGCCTCCGTCCCTTCAAGGTCTGGCAGCGACAGCTCCATCAGGATCACATCCACCGGGGTCTGACGCAGCTTCTCAAGGCCATCGAGCCCGCTTTGGGCGAAAGCGACGATGCAGATATCAGGCAGTTTGTCGATGAAACTTTCGAGGCCTTTTTCAATGACCGGGTGTCCATCAATAACCAAAAGCTGCAATTTCTTTATTTTGTTATTCATTGTTGTTGCCTGCATTTAAGCGCAGCAAGAGGTTGTCGTGCCTTGTGGTAAACAAAGCCAATGAATGCAGATTAACTCTAGCAGTTTGTCTCGACTTGACAAGCCTGGTGCGAATCATGTCGTCCCAGGCGGGTTTTCGTCTGAAACAGCCCTTTTCCGCAGCCTCTGCGTCAATCGGCGGATTTGATTGTGCGGCGTAAAGGACTACGCCTCCGCTCAAATCCTTGATTTCCTTGATCTTGCGAAAAGTTGCTTGTTTCCAGATCGAAAACTGCAGGTGGCACGACCGCAGAACATGCGAGCTTTACTACCAAAAATAGTAGCAAAACACTCATTGTCCATTGATTACGTGATGATATTATAGTTTCAAGATGCAGTATTAATTCGAGTGTGTGCTCGACTTGCCGTTGCCAGGCAACAGAAAAAGAAGATTTGCCATGACCAGCCCGAAACAAGATCCGATCAAACAACACGAAACTGTCATCGTCAATGTCTGCGAGGTCTGCAAGACAAGGTATTCGCTGGAGGACGCAAAGAAGCTCGACATGACCTGTTGTGGCCAGCATCTGCATGAGATTAAAGAGAGAGTTCCGATGCCTTTGGGTCCATAAGCCGCTGAGGGTTCTGTGCCGTCGAACGTACTGGCCTGTTGCAGAACGTTAAAGAAACTCCAGGGGAAGATTTCGGCCTCCGATGCTGATCTGCTGCCAGAAATTGGTTGCCGTGGCGATTTCTGTGTTTGATTCATAGCGGGACAACCAGGGAATTTTCAAGTAATGGCGGTCTTATTCGCCTTTACAGCTGCACAGACAAAAGGAGCGCATTATGAGCAAAAAGCAGGCATATGAAGAAAAACTCAAAGCCCAACTTGATGAATGGAACGCAAAGATTGATGAGCTTAAGGCGAAAGCCAAAGGGGCGGAGGCTGATGCCAGGATCGAATATCATGAGACCATTGAAGATCTGCAGGAGAAGCGGTCTGACGCTAAAGACAAACTCCAGCAACTGCGTCAGGCAAGTGACGATGCCTGGGAAGAACTGAAAGAGGGGATTGAGCAAGCCTGGTCCGCAATGGGAGCGGCAATTAACGAAGCCAGTTCACGATTTAAATAGTTCTCGTCCGGAAACGGTCCCTTTCCGCAATCTCTGCGTCAATCGGTGGATTTGATTGTGCGGCGTAAAGGACTACGCATCCGCTCAAGCCCTTGATTTCCTTGACCTATCAAGATATGGCTCGTTTCCGGATGGTAACCAACTAAAAAAACCAGTGTCCCGGATCGGTTGATTCCGTCCATTACTTCTGAATGGACGAACCAGGCCGGGACACTGGCAAGGTAAGCTTCATGCCGAACAATCAGCGTTATCTCAGATCCTGTTGATTGACGGGCAAGCCAATCCCTGAGCCACCCTACAGTGGTCTTGGTCGACAGACATTCGCGGCGTTATGAACTTTGGCGCCGCAGTTCAGGCATACAAAGTGGGGGTCATCAAAGAACTCCTTGTCGACTTGCGGGTTACGCTCTTTGTACTGAAGCTGGCACGCATGCAAATCGCAATGTTCTTCTGGATTTTCACAGCTGTTTTCTGTCATAGATTCTCTCCTTTATTCATGGTTCTCATCCGGAAATGGCCCTTTACGGCAGTCTCTGTATCAACGTGCGGGTTCGATCGTGTGGTGAAAAGGGCTCCGCCTCAGCTAAACCCTGAATTTCCTGAGCTTGCGAAAACTGCGTTTGTGCTAGGCGGAGTCTCCGTACGGGCACTGGCCTATATGGAAAACAGGCGATTACATTGTAGCATACCTGAATGTTTCCGACGCACTCACTCAAGAGAATCTTAAAGGTGTTTCCGTCCGCAAGCCGCCACAAGACCGGCCCCCTTAGCAGGTGCGACATCCCCGGAAAGCTGCAAGGCAGCTTGAGTACCGGTTTCCAGGCCATAGTTTGACGGTCAAGAATGTCAAAGTCTTTACTGTAAATAGATGTTATAATGCCAAATCTCCATAAAAAATCAACGGACTTGTAACCAAAACAAAGGCTCACCAAGACACGGGATAGTTCCCACAACGGTACGAGAGATAATTCATGACAATCGATAAAAGCAAGCAGCCCCGGGGCGCCGGTTCCAAATTTCGCCTTCTGGCAGAAGTTCAATTGGCAAAGAGAACCACACCGCTGCAATCACCCCGCAATGAACAAGAGGCGCTGCGGCTCGTCCATGAACTTGAGATCCGCCAAATCGAGCTGGAGATGCAGAATGAGGCGCTCCGCGACGCTCAGGCAGAGCTTGAGTTGGCGCGGGACAAGTATACCGGACTCTATGATTTTGCCCCCGTCGGCTATTTTTCCTTTGATGTGCGCGGAGTGATAAGGGGGCTAAACCTTGCTGGTGCTCAACTGCTTGAAATTGAGAGGGAGCGCTTGATCAATGTGCCCATCAGCGATTTCATCGCCGATGCGGAGGAGAGGAAGGTTTTTAGCCGTCACCTTAAAAATGTTTTACAAAAAGAGGGCTTGCAGGGATGTGAAATCAAGCTTAGCCAGAAGAACGGCCAGGCGATCTACGCCCGTATTCAGAGTGTCGCGGTGAACACGAACGAGAAGAAGGGCGGGGGAATCCTTTCCTCAATCGTTGATGTCACAATTGCCAAGCAGTTGGAATCCGAGATTCAGGATGCCCGGGAATATGCCGAGAATATCGTAGAAACCCTGCGCGAGCCTCTAGTGGTGCTCGACTCCGATCTGCAGATCCTCACCGCCAACCATTGCTTCTACGATACGTTCAAAGTAACCCCCGAGGAAACAGTCGGACATTTCATTTACGAAGTCGGTAACCGGCAATGGGACATCCCCCGGCTGCGGTTCCTCATCGAGGAAATCCTCCCTCAGAATACCGTGATCACCGATTATGAAGTTGAGCATGTGTTTCCCGGTATCGGCCACAAGATTATTCTGCTCAGCGCGCGGCAGATTTTTCGCGAAAAAATCGGTTCAGACATTATCCTTCTGGCCATGGAGGACATTACCGACCGCAAGCAGTTGGCCGATGAGCTGCAAAAAGCACATGATAAGCTGGAGTCCGCCGTACAAAAACGGACGAAAGAGTTGACCAGGGCGAATCTGCAGCTCACCGAGGAAATAGCCGAACGCAAGAAGGCAGAAGGCTCGCTCCAGGGCACGTATGTGGAAATAAAACGGTTGAAAGACCGGCTCCAGGCCGAAAACATCTATCTGCAGCGGGAGGTTGCCAAGCAGTACAACTTCGGTGAAATCATTGGACAGAGTGATGCCCTGGCGGTTATCTTTTCCCAGGTCGAGCAGGTTGCGCCCATGAATGCGACCGTTCTTCTCCTCGGCGAGACCGGCACCGGCAAGGGCGTGGTAGCCCGGGCCATCCACCGCAGCAGCACGCGCAAGGACCGGCCATTAATAACGGTGAACTGCTCTACACTACCGGCCGCTCTGGTGGAGAGCGAGCTCTTCGGCAGAGAAAAGGGTGCGTTTACCGGCTCCGATACCCGGCAGATCGGACGCTTCGAGCTGGCCGACGGCGGTACCATCTTCCTGGACGAGATTGGCGAGATGCCACTGGAACTGCAAAGCAAATTGCTCCGGGTCATTCAGGACGGCGAATTTGAGCGACTGGGCAGTCCCCGTACCATCAAGACCGACGTACGGATCATCGCTGCCACCAACCGGAATCTCAAAGAAGAGATTCGCAACGGCAAGTTCCGGGAAGATCTGTATTATCGTCTCAATGTTTTTCCAGTCACCATGCCGCCACTCAGGCAGCGCAAGGAAGACATCCCTTTGCTCGTCAATCATTTCGTTTCCAAATTCAACAACAAAATCGGCAGGAAGATAGAGACCGTCTCTACCAACACCCTGAACCTTCTTCAGGACTACTCCTGGCCCGGCAATGTGCGTGAGCTGGAAAGCGTTGTCGAACGGGCAGTCATCATCAGTTCGGGGAGCTCGCTTCAGGTTTTGGAGCGCTTCGAGGCGTTCCAGAAAACAGACGAGCTGGCAGGTGAGGTGGCAGACGAGACAGCAGGAGGGGCAGTCAAAGCCCTCGCCGACATGGAACGGGATCATATCCTCCAGGTACTGCTGAAAACCGCCTGGCGCGTCGAAGGGAAAAACGGAGCCGCAGTCCTCCTTGGCATCAATCCCAGCACGCTGCGTGCCCGGATGAGAAAGTTCGGCATCGTCAGACAATAGACAAAGCCATAAGACAAAACTTATAAGCCTTTGCCGCAAAGCGGTCTGTCATATCTAACAGTAACGTTATGTATGACGGATTCGCTCACGGTCTTTCCGCAACCCTGCATCTGCTCCTGCCCATCTCTCCTGTATAATCAATCAGTTGCCCGCGCAACAGCCACAACTCGCATCTGGTACGCTAGTTGCAATTTGCATTAACCGGGTAAATCACGCCGCTGTCGTACTCTGTATGGATCAGGAGAGGCAGAGAGTATCTCGAATGCCATTGTATTTCGGTTCTATAACCAATAAAAGGTGATGCTTGCCACGAAGACACAAAGGCACCAAGACGTACTTGATTCCCGGGTAGTATCTATTCGACAAGCCAGGTAAGCATGCCGTTCGCAGAACCCTGGCCGTTATGGCTTCGTGTCTTGGTGACTTGGTGGCGTACTTTTGTTTCGGTTATAGGTTGATTTTATTTTCGGGTAGCCGGCGCGTTCAGCAGACAGATGTATGAGGATAAAGTGTAGCGTCAAAGAAGTTGAGGGTTGAGTGTGTGGAGACAGGATACTTGAAAACCCTGAGCCAGAAAGAAAACTCTTGCTTTAAGAAGGAGGTCGCTCTGCAGAATAAATTCGGAGAAATGGTTGGTCGCAGTGAACCCCTTTCGTTTGTCTTCTCCCAAGTCGAGCAGGTCGCCCCCATGAATGTGACTGTTCTACTCCTTGGCGAGACCGGCACCGGTAAAGGTATGGTCGCTCGCGCTATCTATCGCCGCAGTGCGCGCAAAGACATGCCTATGATCACGGTCAACTGTGCAGCCCTGCCCGCGAACCGTATCGAACGCGAGCTCTTCGGGCAAGGGGAAGGTGCAATCAGCGAGGTGGATCACCGACAGATCGGACTTCTGGAACAGGCCGACGGCTGCACCCTTTTTCTTGATGAAATCGGCACTATGCCTCTGGAGCTGCAGTGCAAGCTGCTAAGGGTCATCCAGGACGGCGAATTCGAGCGACCGGGCAGCCCCCGTACCATCAAGGTCGATGTCCGGGTCATCGCTGCTAGCAACAGCAACCTGGGTGAAGAGATTCATGCGGGCAGGTTCCGCGAAGACCTGTACTCCCGGCTCAACGTGTTCCCCATCACCATCCCGCCGTTGCGCGAGCGCAAGGAAGACATCCCGTTGCTGGTTAATTATTTTATCGCCAAATTCAACAAGAGAACCGGCAAGAAGATCGTGACTGTTGCCAATGAAACCCTTAACACTTTGCAGGAATACCACTGGCCCGGCAACGTGCGGGAACTGGAAAGTGTCATCGAACGAGCCGTTATCACCACCCGGGGTGACAAGCTCCAGATACTGGAGCGGTTCGAGGTCTTCCGCCGAGACGCGGTGCAAAACATATCTGAGGTTAAAACCCTCGCCGATCTGGAACGGGATCATATCCTCCTGGTGCTCCTGAAAACCGCCTGGCGCATCGAAGGAAACAAGGGAGCGGCAATTCTTCTGGGCATCAACCCCAGCACCCTGCGCGCCCGCATCCGCAAATCAGGCATTCGACGACCATAAAAGTAGCTGTTGACCAAACTGGCAGCGGCTCCCTGCCCGTCATATGTGGTGGTAGCGTCAAATATGGCAGCCACCGCTGGCGGTTGGTTCTTCCCAGTCACGCTCTTCTTTATTATTTCCTTCGTAGAATCAAGCCCTTTCGATAAAAGACCAGTCAAAACAATTTCGGCATACTAGTTGCGATATAACCCATTGCAGCCGGTTCATGGATAGTCCGACAAATTTCCAAGTTCAACATGTGCTGAAACTGTGAAAACAAGAAATTGTGCGAGGTGTATCTAAACGATCAACGCTAGATACAAAGAAGAGCATTTAAAGTCTGTAGCAGACAAGGAGAAGAGGGACCATGAAGAGATCAGTAGTCAGATACATTTATGTTTTATTAGTTTTGATGTTTACCGGATTTTTTGTTGCGGGGTGTGGAGGAGACGGCTCGACGGGGCATTGGGATGGAGACGATGGGGCAAACAATACCGAAGCCCCCACCGTGACTCGCAGCTACCCTGTTCCTGGTGCTCCGGGGGTACCAACCGGCATCAGCCTCACCGCAACCTTCAGCGAGGCGATGGATCCGATCACGATCAACCCTACGAGTTTTACTCTGCAAGCAAGCGGGCTTCCGCTTGGGCCTGTATTGCCGGGTACGGTAACATATGTCGGCCTGATTGCGACCTTTAACCCGGACAGCGATCTTGTTGCCGCCACCGAATATACCGCCACGATTACCACCGATGCCAAAGATCTCGCAGGCAACGCGCTGGCAAGCAACCATGTCTGGACGTTTACCACTGAAGCAGATCTGGTGGATGCCAGCCCTACGGTGATTCTCACTGATCCTCTAGACCTTGAAGAAGATGTTGCATTAAACAAATCGGTAGCCGCAACCTTCAGTGAGGCGATGGATCCGATCACGATCAACCCTACGAGTTTTACTCTGCAAACAAGCGGGCTTCCGCTGGGACCTGTATTGCCGGGTACGGTAACGTATGTCGGTCTGATTGCGACCTTTAACCCGGACAGTGATCTTGTTGCCACCACCGAATATACCGCCATCATAACTTCCGCGGCACAGGATCTGGCCGGCAACTTCCTGGCCGACGACCAAGCACCTCCCGTCGTGAACGATTATGTCTGGACATTTACTACCGGTCTGACGATTGACGACATAGCCCCAACCGTGGCTCCCAACAGTCCGTTGGATAGGGACATTGATGTGGCTCTCAACAAGAACGTCTCCGCAACCTTCAGCGAGGCGATGGACCCGAACACGATCGATACTACTAGTTTTACTCTGCAAGCAAGCGGGACTCCGATGGGGCCTGTATTGCCAGCAGTAGTCTCCTACCTTGGCCTGGTTGCGACCTTAAACCCGACCGACAATCTTGCCGCCGGTACCGAATATACCGTCACAATGACCACCGCTGCCACAGACCTCGCAGGCAACCCCATGGCATTAGACGAAGTGTGGACATTTACCACCATTGCTGCGCCGGCGCTGGGGCCGCTGCCAGTTGACCTTGGTTCAGCCGAAGATTTTGCCGTTCTTTCTAAAGCAGGGATCAGCACCACGGGAAGCACCTTCATTACCGGAAATATCGGAGTGAATCCTGTTACCAGTACAGCCATAACCGGATTTGGGCTGATATTGGATAGCTCGAATGCATTTGCCACCTCGTCGCTGGTAAGCGGCAGGGTCTATGCCCCCGACTATGCGGTGCCGACGCCGGCTAAGATGGTCACGGCGATCAACGATTTGCACACAGCATACGTTGATGCCGCCGGGCGGACACTCCCCGATGCAACGGAACTGGGTGCCGGAAATATCAGCGGTATGACTCTCGCTCCAGGCCTCTATAAGTGGAGCACCGGATTGCTGGTTGAATCGAATACGACTGTCACGCTCTCGGGAGGCGCAAATGACGTCTGGATTTTCCAGGTCGCCGGAGATCTCACCGTCGCCCCCAACGCCATTGTTGCTCTCGACGGCGGCGCCCAGGCCAAGAATATCTTCTGGCAGGTCGGCGGTGGCACCGGCGTGACACTTGAAACAGATTCTCAATTCAAGGGGATTGTCCTGGCAGCAAAAGCTATTGAGATAAAAGACCGCGCAGCAGTGCTCGGCAGAATGTTGGCAGAGACACAAGTGACCTTGATCGCCAATGAGATCACACAACCATAATTGGTTTGAGGTCGCTTCAATGAAAGCAGGCAAAAAGGCAGACAGGCAAGGCATCATGATTTCGCCGGTCTCCTTTTTGCCTGGCGACAACCCTGATTTTCAGGATACAGGAATCTGCCGCGCCCTTTGTTCCGCAGAGGTGAAACGGCAATCACAGGATGCAACAATTTTTGAGGAGGATGAAACGATGCAAACCATTTATCGCGCAGCACTGACGGTCGCTGCCATTGTGTTACTTCTGCCTGTTTCCGGGCAGGCCGAAATCAAGGCCGGCTCATTTGAAGTGAGCCCGTTCGTCGGCTACAGCTTGTTTGAAAACGACCAGAACCTGGACGATGCCCCGGTGTTCGGCGGCCGGCTTGGCTACAACTTCACCAAACATTTTGGCATTGAAGCCGTGGGCGAATATATCCGCACCGGTGTTGACGACAAGTCAATCACAGGAGCCAAGGAAGGCCAGTACCGCAGCCCCACCGATGATGTCGACCTTACCTTCTATCATCTTGATGCCGTCTATCACTTTATGCCCGACGGCAGATTCAACCCCTTTGTCCTCGCCGGTCTTGGCGGCGCCCATTACAGCCCCGATATCTCGGATTCCGACATGGGAGTTATTAATGTTGGCGTAGGCGCCAAATACTGGCTCAAGGACAATATTGCCTTGCGCGTCGACGTGCGGGATACCATGGTGACCGAGTTTTTCCAGGAGACTTACCATAACCTGGGCGCGACCGTGGGCGTCACCTTCGCGTTCGGCGGCAACGAAAAACAGGTTGTGGTGCAACCCGCGCCGGAACCTGTGGTCGCTGCCCCTGCACCTGTCGCAGTTGCACCGGCCCCGGCGCCTGTCGTTGTAGCCCCTGCTCCTGCACCTGTGGTCGTCGCTAAAGAGATTGTCAGTTTCGACCTCCTCTTCGATTTTGACAAATCGACCATTAAGGATGATATGGTCCCCGTTCTGGAACAGGCCAAGATGATTCTGGAAGAAGACTCCGCTGTCAATTTCATTGTCTCCGGTCACACGGACTCAACGGGACCGGAAGCCTACAACCAGGGGCTCTCCGAGCGGCGTGCTGCTTCTGTGAAAAACTGGCTTGTCAGCAATGGCGTCTCTGCTGCTCGCCTTGAGGCCGTTGGCTATGGTGAGACCCAGCCGAAGTATGACAACGCAACCAGGGAAGGCCGCAAGCTCAACCGGCGCGTTGAGCTTCAGTCAAAGTAATTTGGGTGTTCGCGCCTGATTGTGAACTTTAGCCTCGCCCGGCCAGGTGTTCATGAGCACCTGGCCGGTTAATCAAGGTCGGCTATAGGTTATGAATCAGACAGACGGTACTGAAGAGGTACAAAATGAAACCATACACGTTGATAGGTATCATCCTGATTGTGGTCGCAGTCGCGGCTTTTGGGTACCAGGGCATCAGCTACACGAGCAGAGAGAAAGTTATCGACCTCGGGCCCCTGCAAATGACGGCGGAAAAGACCAAAACGATTCCGCTGTCACCGATTGTGGGCGTTGTTGCACTGATTGGCGGCCTGGTGCTGCTGGTTGGTGGAAGCAGAAAAAGCTGATCGCGATATGCACTGAAAACAAGCTCCCGGTGATTCAGCCCGGGTGCGGATCTCTTCTGCAAAGTAAGCAGATGAACTTTAAACTCAACGCATCACGGACGATGCAACAGTACGGGGACGCAAGAGCCCTGAATTATATTAACGGTAGTCATAGCAAAGGAGAACATCATGGGATTCGTAATCGCTGTACTGGTAGTCGTGATTCTCGTTATCGTCATAATGAGACTGACCTGAGAACCTGGCGGATTATACGGGGCAAAACGAAAATACGTCTCACGGATAGTCCGACAGTATCCTGACCCGCACGCGAGGCTGGTGGTGTATCAGAAGACTCTTGCACCGCCAGCTTTAACTGCAGGCTTTGCTGTAAACCAGAATTTGAGCATGCACGTCTTGAGTGCCGGCATCGGGCTTCGGCGTGTCGTACTGTTGCTTTTAAGCGTCATCCACAAAAGATGCGTCAAAACATATGCAAATCGAAATCCACAATCTGACAAAACTTTATGATCAAAACAGAGGTCTGTCGCCAATCAGCTTAACAATACAAAAAGGCGAGCTGATCGCGATTGTCGGTCACAACGGTGCCGGCAAATCCACTCTCCTGAAAATGCTGGCAAACTGGATTATCCCGGACAACGGTCAAGTGACGATTGACGGGATTGATCTGAGGAACAGAAGGGCTGTCGTCAGGAAAGTGGGGTTTGTTCCGGAAGTGCCCAATCTTTTTGATTTCTTCAGCGTCGAATATAATCTCAAGCTGTTCGCGTCACTCTTTCAGGCACCCTTGCTGAGGGTGGAAGAAGTCTTGACAGAATTCAATCTGCTGCCTTTCCGAAATAATAAAATACAGGCATTGTCAAAAGGTTTGAAGCAAAGGGTGAACATCGGACGCGCTCTGTTGGCAGACCCTCCGGTGGTGCTTTGTGATGAACCGACCTCGGGTCTCGACTTCGAGATGACAAATGAACTCTACCGGTTGTTGAACACACTGCATGACGCCGGCAAAACCATCCTTTTTACCTCCCATCGCCCTGAAGAGATAAAGAGCCTCGCAACGCGCATCCTGGTGTTGCACAAAGGCAACCTGGTTTTCGATGGCCCTCCTCAGGAATATTTTCAATCCGCAGTTCATGAAAAACTGTATGCCTTATGATGAGAAATATTCTTGCTCTCGTATTGAATGATTTAGCCGTCGCCCTGAAGAACAAAACGTTTTATCTGGTTCTTTTTATACCCTTCTTTGTTTTTATGACTCTCAAATTGATCGATCAGGCCAGCGTAGAAGTGAGCCAAATAAAGATAGGTTTCATCGAGGATTACGTTTATGCACCGCAACTGCTGAATAACGTCAAGGCTGCTGAAAAAAATCTCGCAGTTACCTGGGTTGAAAGTGAAAAAGAAGGTGTCCACCTCTTAAAAGAGAAAACGTTGGACGGGGTTTTGCTGGGCAATAAAAAAGATCCCGAACGAACCACCCTGCTGGTTTTAAAAAGAGAATCTCTGCAAACCCTTGCCATCATCGAAGTTTTTTCCGCTTTGCAGAATGCGGTAGAAGGGAACCCTTCAAGCTGGATTTCCGACATCGAAACGCTTCACGCCGGAGGCGTACAAAGGCAGACATTGCCGACCTGGGTCCTGATGGTCGTCCTGCTCGTCGGCTTTCTTGTCCTGCCTGCGCAAGTCGCCGAAGAAAAAGAGAAAAAACTGCTGCTGGGCCTGCTGCAGACGCCGATAAGTGAAGTCCAATGGCTGATTGCCAAGGTGATCATGGGGATGGTGCTGGCCATGATCGCCACATTGATCTTCCACCTGTTGGGTGGCTTCGCTGTGGCGGATTACTTTGGCTATATCATCTTTATTGCCGCCGGTAGCTTTTGCTTCAGCGCCTATGGGATTTTCCTGGGATTCCTCTGCAGTAATCAGGCAAGCGCCAGAACCCTGGGTGTTATCTTTTACTTGCCACACCTGCTTCCTTCCGCGCTGTCTGATTTTTCACAACAATTGACAGCCGTTGCGCCATTTCTGCCATCCTACCAATTTTATGAGCCTCTTAAATCCGTTCTGCTGGAAGATGGCAGGATAGCCAGCATGCCTTTTGAAATGATCTATCTATGGCTTGTGGGTGCGTTCACTTTTTACCTCGCCTATGTATTGATGAAAAGACGCTGGTTGATGTGAAAATCACAGCAATCATCATATAAATACGACGACCTTGAAATCAAGGTCACCGCGCAAGCTCAGTGATCACAGGGGCCGGCAGTGCTGGCTTGCACATTTTTACAGGTCGTCTCTGGCATGATCGTTGCGTTTGGATATA
The DNA here is from genome assembly GCA_014860225.1 of Desulfuromonadales bacterium. Lineage (GTDB taxonomy): Bacteria > Desulfobacterota > Desulfuromonadia > Desulfuromonadales > BM103 > M0040. The sequence continues at coordinate 39,943 of JACZKE010000047.1, read as the reverse complement.
ATTAAAAAAACACTACTTTAAGGAGAACGACAATGCTGGGAACAATTTTGATCGTCGTCATAATTTTGCTGCTGCTCGGGGCAATTCCTGCCTGGCCCCATAGCCGCAACTGGGGTTATTTGCCGAGTGGAGGATTTGGCTTGATCTTGTTGATTCTCCTAATTCTGATGTTGCTTGGCCGGATTTAGCAGGTTCGCTGATATTGCATGTCGAAGATCGGAGGTGAATAACGTATATGCCATTAATTGAAGTTGTCGTAGTCCTGATTGTGGTCGGTATGGCTCTTTGGGTCATCAACCGCTTCATCCCCATGGCGGGATCCATAAAAACGATTTTGAATGCCGTTGTGGTCATTGTCGTCATCTTGTGGCTCCTGAATATTTTTGGAATCATCAGTCACTTCCCCAGGATCCACATGGGCTGATGATGCTTTGCGTTCGCCTCATGCCTTACCACATTGACGCCGGCATCGGTCTGGACATGCCGGACCGGGCCGTCATGCGGCATGACGGTCCGGTACGGGTCGAGAGTAAGCCGGGCAAGGGGCTCATAAAAAAGATTATCAAGATAACACCCGCTGAAAACCTGCGTCGCCGAACGGTTTGGCGCCAGTCAAAAGGAGACTGACCATGGCATATTGTTTCAGTAAAAAACTCGATTCAAGCTTTGAAGGAGCCATCGCGAGCGTCACGGCAGAATTAACGGAGGAAGGGTTCGGGATTCTTACCGAAATTGATGTCAGAGCCACACTTAAAAAGAAATTAAACGTTGATTTCCGTAAATACACTATCCTTGGCGCCTGCAACCCGGCCTATGCCTACAAGGCATTACAGGCAGAACCCAGGATAGGCACTATGCTGCCATGCAATGTAATTGTTCAGGAACTGCAGGATGGAAAAATCGAAGTCGCTGCAGTAGATCCGCTTGCTTCCATGCAAGCGATTCAAAACCCGGAGCTGCAGAGCATCGCCGAACAGATCCAGTTGAAGCTCAAAAAGGTCATCGAGCAATTGTGATGGCGTCGCAAAAAGTCCACCCTACGGCGTTAGGGCGTTTTTTCAGGACCTCGACATACCATATGTATGCCTTCGCCCCTGAAAAAACACCAAGCCTTGTAGGATGAAATTTTTGCTTAGCCATTTCATGAGTTTTTGCGAGTGCATCAATGGTGACGCATTCGAAAAATGCATGAACTGGCTTACGCCCCTGTCTGATTATCTCCGTTGCTCAAATTGAGCTCTGCCCTCTCGTTTACGTAAAAACCCCATGTCGGCCCTTCGTTTTGCTTGAATTTGACTGCGCCAGCTTCCTGGATTGGCAGCGAAACCGACCGGGATCCTCTTTGCCGGCAGGCACCTCTTCTTGACAAGCATTGAGGGAATGATAGGTTTTTCTAAGGTGTGTTCATCCGGAATCTCCGGGTGGCACGACCGCAGTTTTCCCTCATGAATCTGATAATTATGAATGATCAGGAGCATGCATACGGAATCATCACTTCTATCGTCGGCAGCGTGGTGGAGGCCCGATTCACCGGGAGGCTTCCTTCAATCAACAACCTGCTGATCACTGGTGAAAACGAAGATGTGCTGTTGGAGGTGGCGCTTCATCTCGATGGCACGACAGTGCGCGGCAATGCCCTGACCCCTACCCGGGGCCTTGCCCTCGGTGCTGCAATACGGGACAGCGGTGGGCCGTTGTTGGCCCCGGTCGGCACTGAAATTCTCGGCCGGATGTTCAATGTTTTCGGTGAAACCATCGACCGCAAGGGGCCGGTGGACGTCCGCGAACGCCGATCCATCCACAGCAAGTCCCCCGGCTTGAGCGAGCGCGCCACCCAGGCGGAAATCTTCACGACCGGCATCAAGGCCATTGATGTCCTCTCACCGCTGGAGCGCGGCGGCAAGGCGGGCCTGTTCGGTGGCGCCGGGGTCGGCAAAACCGTGCTCATCACCGAGCTGATTCACAATATGGTGAGCAGTCACCAGGGGGTTTCCATCTTCTGCGGCATCGGTGAACGCTGCCGCGAGGGCGAAGAACTCTACCGCGAAATGCAAGAGGCCGGGGTCCTCGACAATACGGTTATGGTCTTCGGTCAGATGAATGAACCGCCCGGATGCCGTTTCCGGGTCGGGCTGACGGCCCTGACCATGGCGGAATACTTTCGCGACGACCGCCGCCAGGATGTGCTGCTGCTGGTGGACAATATTTTCCGCTTTATTCAGGCAGGTATGGAGCTCTCCGGACTGCTCGGCATGCTTCCCTCGCGACTTGGCTACCAGCCGACTATGGCGTCGGAACTTTCGGAGCTGCAGGAGCGCATCACCAACACGGCACATGCCGCAATCACCTCGATTCAGGCCGTCTACGTGCCCGCCGACGATCTGACCGATCCGGCTGCGGTGCATACCTTCTCGCACCTTTCGGCGTCCATCGTGCTGTCACGCAAACGCGCCAGCGAAGGCCTCTACCCTGCAGTTGATCCCCTCCAGTCGAGCTCCAAGATGCTCACCCCCCAGGTGGTGGGCGAGCGTCACTACCACATTGCCCAGGAAATCCGCCGCACCCTGGCCTCCTACGAAGACCTCAAGGACATCATCGCCATGCTCGGCATGGAGGAGCTTTCCCGTGACGATCGCAACACCGTCTTTCGTGCTCGTCGCATTGAACGGTTTTTAACCCAGCCCTTCTTCACCACAGAGCAATTCACCGGCACACCGGGCAAGTCGGTCTCTCTCGAAGAGGGCCTCGATGGCTGTGAGCGCATTCTCAACGACGAATTCAGCGAATATTCAGAAAAATCACTTTACATGATCGGCAAGATAGGTGAGGCACAGGCGGAAAAGCGCCGGGAAAAGGTCCAGCCAGAACATGGCCGGGATGATTCGACGCACGACGCCGAAGGCGGGGAGGCGGCATGAAGCTGAAAATTTTCCTTCCCACCCGGATCTTTCTTGAAACTGAGGTCACCAGCGTGACGGCCACGGCATTGAATGGCTCTTTTGGCCTGCGTCCCAACCACATCGATTTTGTCTCTGTCCTGACGCCCGGGTTGCTCGTCTATCGGGCAACCGATGACAGTGAGGAACGATTTGTCGCCATTGATCGCGGTGTGCTGATCAAGCAGGGCCACGAGGTGCGGGTTTCGGTACGCGGCGCCATCAGTGACGCGCCGTTGGAGGAGCTGCTGGACGTGGTAGAGGAACGTTTCGCTGAACTCGACGAACAGGAGCGGCAGGTGCAGACCGCTGTAGCCCGGCTCGAAGCCGATTTTCTGCGGCGGTTCATGCAGATTTAGGCGTCAGGAGATGTTTTGACGGAAAAACCAAAAAAATCAGACGCTCACGAGGAGTTCCGCCGCAAGGTCAAAGAAACACAGAAACGCAAAATGCGCGCCCGGCGGCAGGGTGACCAGGGGGTGTGGTTCGGTCTCGGCATGTTCGGGCTGGTGGGCTGGTCAGTGGCGATACCGGTGCTGATTGCTATCGCCGTGGGGATATGGATCGATGCCCGCTTTCAAAGCCAGTATTCCTGGACGTTGATGATGCTGCTCATCGGCATCGGTGTTGGCTGCTGGAACGCCTGGTTCTGGATCTCCCGGGAACGGCAGAGCATCGCAGAGCAATTTCCCCATAAGCAGAAGGAAGCATCGAGAAAGGATGAAAAGTGATGAACCCTGAGTTCTGGCATCTGGCGGGCGCCCTGGTCGCCGGGAGCGCTATCGGTCTTTTTTATTTCGGCGGACTGTGGCTGACGGTAACCCGCATCCCCGATAGCCGCAATCCCCATCTGTTGCTCATCGGCAGCTTCTTCATGCGCCTGGCGGTGAGCCTGGCCGCTTTCTACGCCCTGGTCCCCTGGGGCTTGCAGGCCATGGCTGTCGCCATGGCGGGTCTGATGATCACCCGGCAGGTGCTGACAAGAATCAAGGGAAGGATCCCGATGACAATGCAGTGATATGAACCATAATCTTTCAACCGCCGTAACTATTCAGCTCCTTTACTCAACGGCACAGCATGTGGGCTGCAACTGTTGCAAGCAGTCTGTCGAACTATACGGGCCGAAGCGAAAATTTGGATGCTTGAGAACAGATTTTAGCTCATTTGCAGGTTCATAGCCGTAGCTATGGACCAAAAAGGAGCTGAAATATAGGCTAAACAGCCGGATTTGCAGCCGGCTCATGGATAGTCCGACAGGCTGCTAGAGGGAAGTTAAGTGACAACGTTGGACGCAGGCAATGGCAGCAGACCACATGCATTCGCTTATGTGCTGAATAGTTACCAACCGGCAACATTAACCTGAGCAGAGCTTATGGAAATCACCCCCGACGCCTTCATTTACTGGCAGCATGGTTTCGCCAGACTCAACGCCACCATTGCCATGACCTGGCTTAACATGGTCTTGCTGGTCGGCATTTCGGCCCTCGTCACCCTGCGCCTGACCTCCGGCGAAAAGTTGGGCCGCGGTCAGAATCTGCTGGAAGTGGTGGTGAGCAACATCCGCCAGCAGATCGGGGATATGGGCCTGAAACCCGTCGATGAGTTCCTGCCCTTTATCGGCACCCTGTTCCTCTTCATCCTGCTGCCCAATGTCCTCGCTGTCGTTCCCGGCTATCGAGCGCCAACCGGTTCGCTGTCGACCACGGCTGCCCTGTCCATCTGCGTGTTTGTCGCCGTCCCCGGGTGGGGCATCCGGCGACGGGGACTGGTCGGCTATCTCAAACTTTATGTGCAACCAAGCCCCTTCATGCTTCCTTTCAATCTTATGGGTGAATTTTCGCGGACCCTCGCACTGGCGGTGCGTCTCTTTGGTAATATGATGAGCGGTGCCATGATTGCCGGCATTCTGTTGTCGCTCGCCCCCTTGCTCTTTCCCGTTCTGATGAACATCCTGGGGCTGATTACAGGAGTGATCCAGGCGTACATTTTCGCTGTCCTTGCTGCCGTCTACCTGGCGGCCGCTGCCCGGGTGCACCAGGGCCAGGAGGAGAAAAACCAGCGACAACAGCAACACGACAAAGGAGGACCAACTCATGGATAGTCTCGGTTGGGTCGCAGTGGCGTCCATTATCAGCAGTGGCCTGTGCATCGGCATCGGTGCTATCGGCCCGGCTCTGGGAGAGGGGCGGGCGCTTGCCCAGGCACTCTCGGCCATGGCTCAGCAGCCCGATGAAACCAACACCATCACCCGGACGTTGTTCGTCGGTCTGGCCATGGTCGAATCTACGGCTATTTACGCATTAGTGGTTTCAATGATTCTGATCTTCGCCAACCCTTTCTGGAATTATTTTTTGAATCAAGCCGGCGGAGGCTGAAATGCTCATCGACTGGTTTACCGTTGCAGCGCAGATTGTCAACTTCCTCATCCTCGTCTATCTGCTCAAGCGGTTTCTTTATCAACCGATCGTTCGGCATATGAACGAGCGGGAAGAAAAGATCGCCAACCGTCTGCAACAGGCTGCGGCCAAGCGCGCCGAGGCGCAGCGACAGATCGATGAGTTTCTGCACAAGCAGGAAGAATTAGAGCAGCAAAGCGTGGAAAAGCTGGAAAAAGCTGAAGAAGAGGCCCAAAAACGCCTGCAAGAGCTCCTCGAGCAAGCCCGCAGGCATGTGGAGAACAAGCGTCATGGCTGGCTTCAGTCTCTGGACAAAGAAAAAGACGAGTTTGCACATGACCTGAAAAAGCATTCCAGCCAAAAGATCCTGCGTTGTGTGCAACGTGCCCTGCAGGACCTGGCCGACGAGCCCTTGAACAACCGGTTGGCCGAAGTTCTTCTCGCCCGGATGAAGAAGCTTGATCACGACCTCCGGGACCGCCTTTCGCGAGCGGCCGAAGCGGGTGAGATCATCGTTCGTACAACGTGTAAACTGGATGATGCCATGAAGAGCAAGATCACGACTGCTCTTCACGAGTTCTGCAACAAAGACGCGGAAGTCGATTACCAGGTTGACAACGGGCAGCCTTTGGGAGTTGAAGTCAGCGCCGGCAGCGTAAAATTCTCCTGGAGCATCGCAGGTTACCTGGAGGAACTCGAGGAGCAGGTGCTGACACTGATTGAAGAAAAAAGTCGTGAAGCAAGTGAACCTTCCGGAGAGCAGGCAGACCCTGACGATAATAAAGCCCCCATGCGGACGGATAAAGAATGATGCGACGATTTTATAGGATCATCCTGTGAGCGACAGCCAATCCCAGTCAGGCCTCTGGCTGAATGAAATCTTCTCGGTTCTCGACCAGAGTCTCGACGATTACACGCCCCGGCTGGAGCCACGAATCGTCGGTCAGGTGAGCTATGTCGGCAAAGGTATCGCCAGGGTGAAGGGTCTTGCTGGCGTTCAGGGCGAAGAATTACTCGTCTTTCCCGGCAACACTCTCGGACTGGCTTTCAATATCAATCCCCATGAAATCGGTGTGGTTATGCTCGGTGACTACGATCACCTGGGTGCGGGGGACGAGGTGCACCGCAGCCGCCGCGTGCTCGATGTGCCGGTGGGCGAGGAACTCATCGGCCGCGTGGTCGACCCCGGCGGACGGGTTCGTGACGGCAAGGGCCGGCTGCGTTTTCGCGAGCGGCGTCCGGTGGAGCGTCCAGCACCTGCAATCATGGACCGCGCTCCCGTGACCGTTCCCCTGATGACCGGTCTCAAGGCGATCGATGCCCTGGTTCCCATCGGACGAGGCCAGCGTGAGCTGATCCTGGGCGATCGCCAGACCGGCAAAACCGCCATTGCCGTCGGCGCCATCATCAACCAGAAGGGCAAGGGGGTGCTCTGTTTCTACTGCGCCATCGGCCAGCGCGCCTCAAGCGTCGCCCGGGTCGTCGCTGATCTTGAAGAGCATGGCGCCATGGACTACACCACCGTGGTGACCGTCGAAGGCGACGATGCCCCGGGTCTGCGATTCATCGCGCCCTATGCCGCGACGACCATGGCTGAATATTTCATGGAGCAGGGAGAAGACGTACTGGTGGTCTACGACGACCTCACCCACCATGCACGTGCCTATCGTGAAATCTCGTTGCTGCTGCGCCGGCCTCCCGGGCGTGAAGCATTCCCCGGTGACATCTTCTATATCCACTCACGCCTGCTCGAGCGCTCGACCCATCTGCGTGATGAACTTGGCGGCGGATCGTTGACCGCCCTGCCCATCATCGAAACCGAGGCGCAGAACATTTCTGCCTACATCCCGACCAACCTGATTTCGATCACCGACGGCCAGATTTACCTGTCGCCCGGACTGTTCCGCAAAGGTATTCTGCCGGCTATCGACATCGGCAAATCGGTATCGCGGGTGGGCGGCAAAACCCAGTATCCTGCTTATCGCGCGGTTGCCGGGGACCTGCGCCTGACCTACTCGCAGTTCGAAGAACTCGAGGCCTTCTCCCGTTTCGGCACCCGGCTCGACGTGGACACCCGCAAGACTCTGGAAAGGGGCCAGCGGGTGCGCTCGGTGTTGAAACAGTCGCAGTACGCGCTGCTTACAGCCGCGGAGCAGATCATCGTGCTGTTTGCAGTCAACGAAGGCGTCTTCGATCCGGTCCCGGAAGAAAAGCTGCTGGAGGCGGAATCCCTGGTGCGCGATAGCTTGCATCATGTCGACAGCATCGCAAAAAAAATCGAAACCGGCGAAAAATTAAACGATGATGATTTTGAGGCCCTGCGACAGACGGCCGCAGAGGCTGTCGCTGGGCTTGTGGAAAATCAGGAGAAACAGACAAAAACTTGATGGTGCCATCCAACGCGCCGGCAGCAGATTGGCTTTGAACCTTTGCCGGCCGGTTGGCAAATTAATGCTCAGGAACGCTGGAAAAAATGCAGACTCTTCAGGACATGGAACGCAAACTCAAGAGCGCCGACGACCTGCACACTGTGGTGCGGACCATGAAGTCATTGGCCGCAGTGAGCATTCGCCAATACGAGGACGCGACCCGTTCCCTGGATGAATATTTCCAATCGGTTGAAATGGGCCTGCTCGCAGCTCTACGCCGGCACCCGCTCTTAGGCCGCCAGAAAGATCCACGCCAAACCCTGATTATGGTCTTTGGCTCCGACCAGGGCATGGCCGGCCGTTTCAACGAGGCCATCATCGAATTCGTTCAGGTTTCCCGTGCTGAACTGGAGGTCAAGCGCGACCATCCTCTGCTCTGGGTAGCCGGAGCTAAAGCCCATGGCCTGATGGAGGATACCTTTGGCGAGGTCCACCGGTTTATCTCCCTTCCCCCATCGGTTGAGGGTGTTTCGTTAAAGGTCCAGGAGATACTCCTGCACCTTGCCGAGGTTCGCGAGAAAGAGGGCGAACTGCGCCTCATCCTGTTTCACAATCACCCTGCCGGTGGCTCGACCTATCGTCAACAGCGGGTTAACCTGCTGCCGCCCGATCAGCGCTGGCTGAAAGACCTCGGCAAACAGCAGTGGCCGAGCCGGCAGATCCCGCTCTATACCATGCCCTGGGAGGAACTGTTCGGTGCGTTGATCGGCGAATATCTTTTCGTCGCCCTGTTTCGCGCCTTCGCCGCCTCCATGGCCGCCGAAAACGCCGCCCGACTGGCTTCGATGCAGCGGGCTGAACAAAATATCGAAGAGACTATAGAAGAGTTGACCCGGGAGTTTCACGGCATGCGTCAGAATACCATTTCCGAAGAACTGTTCGACGTGATCTCCGGATTCGAGGCGCTTAGTGCAAGCGACGATGGTGCGCAGGGAACATAACGAAACCGGATCCTGGCCTGAATTCAAGACCTGAGATCTTGTAGCTCGGCCCGCACTTTAGGCAGGCACTGTGGATAGTTCATCTGCAAAAAGCTCAGCAACTTTTCCCGTACATCGCAGCGCAGTTCCCAGGCGTCGCCCGAGTTCGCCGCGCTCACCAGGGCGCGTAGCTCGACGGTTTTCTCGGTAGCGTTGACCACGTGCAGGCGCCATACCCTGCCATCCCACAATTCATTATCCTTGAGAATCTCGTAGAGATGGTTTCTGACGATATCCACCGGCAGGCTGTAGTCGACATGGAAGGTGACTGTACCGAGCATGTCTGCCGAAATCCGGGTCCAGTTCTGGAACGGCTTTTCCAGAAAATTGCTGGTCGGTACAATCAGGCGGCGCTCGTCCCAGATACGGACGACCACGTAAGTCAAGGCAATCTCCTCGATCTGACCCCATTCCCCTTCGACAATCACCACGTCATTGATGCGGATCGGCTGGGTGATGGCGATCTGCAGGCCGGCCAGCAGGGTGGCGATACTGCGCTGGGCGGCGAAACCGACGATAATGCCGATGATCCCGGCCGAGGCCAGGATGCTGGTGCCCACCTGGCGGATTTGCTCGAATATCATCATGGCCGAAGCGACCGCCACAAGGCCGATGATGATCACCAGGATTTTCACCAGGACATCGACCTGAGTATGAATCGAGCGTGCTTTGAGGTTGTCTTTGACGTTGATATCGTAACGGCTGAGCATCACATCGCGGCCGGATAACACCAGGGTTACTAACAACCAGGCGATCAGGCCAATGAACACAACGCCGAATATGCGCCGCAACACCAGTGAGACACCCGCTGGAATGGTCATGGCCGGCGCGAGCAGCAAGAGCAAAAACATCGGCAGCAACAGGCGCATGACAGGATATAAACGTTTTTGCAAAGCGCTGGCGAAGGGTTTTTCGGTCAAACGTGAGTGCGTCAGAACGATGTTAAAGAGCAGGAAGTTGATCAACCAGCCGCCGAGAATTGCGAGAATCAGCCACAATAAGGAAACCCACATGATTTCACCTCTGAAAAGCCGTTAAAAACTGATGACGTTCCCTTGATTCTAGTGAAAATATTCACATTCGCAAGCTGTCGCGCGAATTTAGACGGGTTTTGCGACAGTATGAAAACCGATTTTAGGAAAAAGAGGTACAACATAAAGAAGGTCGGAAATAGATGAATCCGAAAGTTCAGAAGAACTTGATCAGCCAAACGCCTGCGCAAACCAATAGGACACCGACGATACGCCCGAGACTGATCGGTTGCAGCGGATAGCCCAGCCAGCCGAAATGATCGAGCAGCAGAGAGGCGAACATCTGTCCGGCGAGGATCGAGGCAATCATGGTCGTCGCGCCAAGTTTGCCTACAAGGATGATGGTGACCGTGACGAAAAAGGCACCGAGCGATCCGCCGATCCAGATCCACCAAGGATGGTTGCCGGCTGTAGCAAGGCTGGGCAGGGGAATTCTGGTGATAACGGTGTAGAGGATCAGGGTCAGCGTGCCGACCATGAAAGAGATGGTTGATGCCAGCACCGGCGAACGGGTCCAGAGACCGAGTTGCGCATTGATACCGGCCTGGGTCGGTACCGAAATACCAGCAAGCAGGGCCATGAGCAGGAAAAACGTCGTTGAGGACATGTTAAGATCCGTTCTGAGGTTAAAGACGAAAGCGTTGTAAAGTCCGCCGTTCCGTAGTTATGTTGTCAGTTCTGCGAGAGTCAGAATGGCTTCGATGTCCCGTCGCTGCGACTTGTTGATAATTACCGCCGCGCCAATCAGGCTCGCTTCGGCTTGCTCAATGATCTGCTCGATTGCTTTGTAGGTCGAGCCGACAGCAAAGAAATCGTCGGCAAACAGTAGACGCTCACCCGGCAGGATCACCTCGCGAGAAACGTAAAGGGTGGTCGACTCTTGCTTGGTAAAAGAATAGCTCGAGGCGGCAAAAAAATCACCCATGGTCAGCGGGCGCTTCTTCTTGGCGTAGATGAAGGGTACGCCGAGATGCCCCGCCAGTGCCTGGGCGATCATGATGCCGCTACTCTCCGCAGTGATAACCTTGTCGATGTCCGAATCCGCAAATCGGCTGGCGAGTTCAGCGCCGAGACGAGTCATCAGCATAGGGTCGACCATGTGATTGAGGAAACGATCCACCTTGATGATCTGTCCGTTGATCGAGCCGTCTCGCCTGATCCGTGCGAGCAGCTCATCTGCAACCTGATTCATTTGCGATCCTCACGGTCGTAGGGCTGTCCGAGGTTTTCGGGTTGCTGGGACGCACCTTTCTGCAGGCGGATCGTGGAAATGACCAGCACCAGGATCGTAAAGAAATAGGGCATCATCTGCAGGATGTGGACGCTGACTGTAGTGCCCATGGCCTGGAAGCGCAATTGCATGGCGGTGATGCCGCCGAACAAATAGGCACCGGCCAGGGCGCGATAGCTCGACCAGGAGGCGAAAATCACCAGGGCTACGGCAATCCAGCCCCGGCCGGCCGTCATGTTTTCGATCCACATCGGTGTGGTGGCAAGGCTTAAGTAGGCACCGCCGATGCCGACGATCCCTGAGCCGATGGCCACGGCCAGAAAGCGGGTAAGAATGACCGGAACGCCACAGGTATCCGCCGCCGCAGGATTTTCACCGACCGTGCGCAACGCCAGTCCCCAGCGGGTGCGGTAGAAGAACAAGGCGATGGCGACTACGAGAAAGAAGCTGAAATAGATCAGCAGGTCCTGGTTGAAAAATGCTTTGCCGATCAGCGGCAGCCCGCTCAAACCGGGAATGGCGACCCGTTCAAAGCCTGCAATGGTGAGGCCGACCATGCTGCGTCCGAACAGGGCAGTGATGCCGATGCCGAACATGGTCAGGGCCAGGCCGCTGACGATCTGGTTGCCGCGTAACTGTACGGTGATGAAACCATGAATACTACCTGCCAGCAGCGCGGCAACAAATGCCGCCACTACGCCGATCAACAGCGAACCGCTTGCCTGGGTGCCGGCAAAACCGGCTAAAGCGCCGATCAGCATCAAGCCTTCAATGCCGAGATTGATGATTCCGGCACGTTCGTTAATGATCGCTCCCAGCGTTGCAAAAAGGATCGGTGTCCCGGCTCTGACAGTTGCATCCAGCAGGATTTCAAGCATGCTGCCCTCCACGTATCAGCCTCAGCCGGTTATGAATGAAAAAGTCGGAGGCTAGCAGGAAAAACAGGATCAGGCCCTGGAAGGCATAAACAAACGCGATCGGTAATTGCCATGAAAGCTGCAGGCTGTCGCCGCCGACCAGCAGAACTCCCATGAGGAACGACACGATGACGACGCCGAAGGCACTGCGTTTAGCAAGCCAGGCAATGATGATCGCGGTGTATCCGTAGCCGGGCGAGAGGCCGTGCTGCAGGCGATGTTGCAAACCGGCTACCTCACTGAAACCGGCAATCCCGGCAACCGCGCCGCTGAGGAAGAGGACGGCGAAAATGGCCAGGCCGGTACGCATGCCGGCGTAGCGGGCCGCCTTCGGATTGCTGCCGATCACCTTTATTTCATAACCCCAGACTGTTCGTTCCATAAACAGATACATGAGCAGTGCGCAGAACAGCGCCAGGAAGAAGCCGCTGTGGAAGCGCGTGTCGAAGTATTCACTCAGGCGGGCGGCCTCGCTGAATTGCGCAGTCAGGGGGAAATTGAACCCCTTGGGGTCCTTCCAGGGGCCATAAATCAGATAATCAACCCCGAGGATAGCGATGTAATTCATCAACAGGGTAACGATAACCTCGTTGACTTGCCAGCGGGCACGCAGTACCCCGGCTACGCCTCCCCAGAGGCCTCCGAACAGGAATGCTGCCAGGAACATGGCCGTGATCATCAGGCTGTGGTTTTCGATGCCGGAAAAGAGGGCGACCGCTGTGGCGCCGCAAGCCCCCATATAAATCTGCCCTTCGGCGCCGATATTCCAGATCTGCATGCGAAAGGCGAGTGAGACGCCGAGACTGGCAAAAATCAGCGGGGTTGTCTTGACCAGGGTTTCCGAAAGACCGTAAACCGAACCCAGTGATTCCCGGAAGATTTCAAGATAGGCCAGCAGCGGATTGACACCGGCTGCCATCAGCAGGAAGCCGGCCACGAACAGGGCCACAAGTATCGAAATCAGCGGCGCACTGATGCGGAACAGGCGCGAGGTAAGCTCGCGTTTCTCCGATATCAGCTTCATGACTGCACCTCGCCGCTCATCAGCAGGCCGATCTCTTCGCGGGTGGTCGCCTGCGGATCGACACAACCAACCAGGCGACCGCGAAACATGACGACAATCTGGTCGGAGAGTTTAAGCAATTCATCGAGATCTTCGGAAATCAGAATGGTGCTCATCCCCTGGTTGGCGCCATCGATGATGACCTTGTGAACGTATTCGGCGCTGCCGATATCGAGGCCACGGGTCGGGTAAAGGGCGACCAGGACCGCAGGCTTTTCAGACAGCTCGCGAGCGATAATGACTTTCTGGATGTTGCCACCGGACAGATAACGAACCGGGTTGCCGTCCGGGCCCGCCTTGATGGCGAATTCGTTGATTTTGGCTGACGCATTTCTGCGGATCGCGGCGCGATCCTGGAAAATCCAGCGACGGAATGCACGAGAGGCGAAATTTTTCATGATCAGATTGTCGCCGACCGTCATGTCGGGGGCAATGCCGATGCTTTTTCGGTCTTCCGGGATGTGGGCGATGCCTGCAATGTAGGAACTTCTTGCGGTGCTGTTGGTGATGTCGCGACCTTCGGCAAGAATCCGGCCACTGCTTGCTTCTTTGAGCCCGGTGAGAACTTCGGCCAGGGCTTTCTGGCCGTTGCCTGCTACGCCGGCGACACCGAGAATCTGTCCGCGATACAGCTTCATGTTGAAGTTGTCGAGGTCGGCCAGGCCCCGGTCGTTGCGTGCCGACAGGTTCTTGATCTCCAGGGCTAACTGCTCATACTTGCAGGCGGGTTTTATCCACATGGGAATCTGATCCTCGCCGATCATCAGCGAGGCCAGGCGGCTCTCATCATACTCTCCACGAGACAGGCTGACCAGACTGCGTCCTTTCTTGAGGACGGTCACCCGGTCGGAAATCTCCATCACTTCGCGCATTTTGTGGGAGATGAACAGGATGCTTTTGCCTTGGTCACGGAGCCTGGTCAGCACCTGGAACAGGCGTGCGCTCTCCTGGGGCGTCAGGACGGCCGTTGGTTCATCCAGGATCAGCAGGCGACAGTCGCGTACCAGCAACTTGATCAACTCGATCCATTGCTGTGCACCGATCGACAGTTTCCAGACCGGGGAATCCAGATCGAGGTCGAGCTCGAACGCATCCAGAACCTTCTGGACTTTCTGTCTGTACGTGCGCCGGGAATAGAAGTTGGGGACCCCTTCGAGTGCGAGCAGGATGTTTTCGAAAACCGTGTGAGCCGACACCAGCATGAAATGCTGATGGACCATGCCGATCCCCATGGCCAGGGAATCTCGGGGGCTGTTGAGCTGGATGGAGACGCCATCAAGCAGAATCTCACCGCGGTCCGGACGGTAGAGGCCGGTCAACACGTTCATCAAGGTGCTTTTGCCTGCCCCGTTCTCACCCAGCAGGGTGTGGATTTCACCCCGGGCGATGGACAAAGAGATAGTGTCGAGGGCGACGACCCCGGGAAATGTTTTGCGGATATTTTTAATCTGCAGGAGATTGCTCATAACGCCAAGAAGATCAACATAAAGCTTTGCGCTAAAAGGGTTTCGTCCGAATAAAAAGGGGCACACACCAAAGTTTTCGGTACGCGCCCCTTAAAACCTTTCGGAAGGCTTTTACTTGGGGATGGTGCCCTGGACACCCTCGACAAAGAAGCTCATGCTGAGCAGGTCACCATCGGTCGGAATGACCCCTGCTGCGATCTGAGTCTCGCCATTCTGGTCTTTGATCGGCCCGGCAAACGGATGCAGCTTGCCAGCCTTGATCGCCTCGGTTTTCTCTTCAACCAGGAGTTTGACCTCTGCAGGGATCTTGTCGTTGAGCGGCGCCAGACGGACCAGGTCCTGCTGCATTCCCCACCAGATTGACTCTGGTTTCCAGGTGCCGTCCTGAACGTCCCGGGCGATCCTGGAATAGAGCGGACCCCAGTTCCAGACAGGAGCTGTCAGAAAGGCGTTGGGAGCAAAGGAGCGCATGTCCGTGTTGTAACCGATGACATAGGCGCCACGGGCTTCTGCCGCCTGCAGGGTCGCCGGGGCGTCCTGGTGCATGGTCAGGACGTCGGCGCCAACATCAAGCAGGCTGTCGGCGGCGTCGCGCTCGATGCCCGGGTCGAACCAGGTCTGGGTCCAGACGACGCGGACTTCAGCTTTCGGGTTGACGCTGCGTACGCCCAGGGTGAAGGCGTTGATGCCGCGGATGACTTCGGGAATCGGGAACGCGGCGACATAGCCGATCCTGTTGGCCTTGGTCATTTTCCCGGCGACGATGCCGGTCAGGTAGCGCGGTTCATACATGCGGCCGAAGTAGTTGCCGACATTCTCGGCGGTTTTGTAGCCGGAGCAGTGCATGAAGACTACGTCTTTATTGCGTTTGGCAACATCCAGGGTGGCGTCCATGTAACCAAAGCTGGTAGTGAACACCAGATTGTGTCCCTTGCGGACCAGGCCGGTAATCACCCGGGCGGATTCCGCTCCTTCGGGCACGGACTCGATATAGGTCGATGGTTCGACGAAAGGCAGGGCCTCCATCTCTTTACGCGCCTGATCGTGGGAGTAAGTCCAGCCGGCGTCACCGACCGGTCCGACATAGATAAAGCCAGCCTTGATTCTCTTGTCATTCGCCTCAACTGATGTGGCTGACAGGGGCAGGGCCAACATCAGGGTAAGAGTCAGCAATGCAAATCTTTTCATCGGTGCATCCTTTCAAAGGGGTCGGGCCGGGGCGATTAACAACCTGTTTTGACAACGCCTTCTTCTACCTTACACCCGCAGTCTTGTCAAACTCAAAACCCTGCAATGACAAGCATCTTGCCCGCCATCAGCCCACAATGTTTTGCTACATTGTTTACTTTCCCCAGGTTTTTTCGAGGAACTGATCCCGCCCGGAATTGTAACGATAGAACTTGTAACGGACCGGGCTCTCCTTGTAGTAGTCCTGGTGGTAGTCTTCCGCCGGATAGAACCGGGTCGCCGCAACAATTTCGGTCACGATCGGGCTGTCGAAACGCCCTGATTTTTCAAGCTGCTCCCTGGATGCTTCGGCCTGCTGCTTCTGCTCTTCGTCAAGGTAGAAGATCGCCGAGCGGTACTGGCTGCCGCGATCGACAAATTGCCCGCGGGCATCGGTCGGGTCGATATTCATCCAGAACACATCGAGCAGCTGGTTGTAGCTGATTTTGGTTGGATCGTAAGTGATTTCAACGGCTTCGGCATGTCCGGTTATCCCTGCTGAAACTTCCTGGTAGGTGGGATTGACTTTGTCTCCGCCGATATAGCCGGAAACAACGGCATGCACACCGTCGAGTTTTTCGAAGGGTGGTTCCATGCACCAGAAACAGCCACCGGCGAAGATAGCTTTGGCCTCCTCGGCCTGCTTGGTGTCCATCATGGGATCCTTTCTCTCTTCAGTGGCGGCGATGGCGAGACCGGCAATAAGGCACAGACTCACGAGCATACTCATCAGGATTTTCATCTCTTTATCTCCTCAAGCGAATCAGCGTTCAGGCAACTAATACCGCACAATCAAGTCCGCAGATTGACACGCAGGCTGCGGAAATGGACCGTTCCCGCACGAAAACAGCGCTTGTGTCATCCGGAGCTTACGGATGGACACTACTTGCTGGCAACGAACTCCAGTGATGCCGAATTCATGCAGTAACGCAGTCCGGTCGGTTTGGGGCCGTCGTTGAATACGTGTCCGAGGTGGCCGCCGCAGCGGGCGCACAGCACTTCGGTGCGGCTGATAAAGAAGCTCGAATCATCTTTGGTGGCTATGTTCTCTGCGGCGACCGGTGCCGTGAAGCTCGGCCAGCCGGTCCCGGAATCGAATTTGTCTGCGGAAGAGAACAGCTCGAGTCCGCAGCCAGCGCAATGATAGATGCCTTTTGCGTAATGTTTGTCATATTTGCCGGTGAACGCAGGCTCGGTGCCCTTTTCGCGAAGGATGTGATACTCCTCCCGGGTCAACTGCTCGCGCCACTCGGCAGCGCTCTTGTCAACTTTCTCTGTCATGACGTATCTCCCTTGCTCAACGGAATAAACCTTGATTTCTTCGGCTGCGGTGGCCAGCGATATGCCTGCTGACAGTCCGGCAAAAAGCATGATGACAAGCAAGCCGGTGGTTTTCATGATGCAACTCCTTTCCAGATCGAAAGCTGTGCATGTGTTATCCGGAGTTTCCGGATGGACACTAAGTATACAGCACTTTCAATATCGTGGGGCAATGTCAGTCGTCCTCGATGATCACGGCCGGGGATTGAAAATTGAGAAGGCAGATAAGCCTCATAGCGTTTGCCATGGTTCAATTTAACCATAAATGCCCGTGGTCGCCAGCAACAGAAGGCCTTATGCAGCCTTCCCCGGATCAAGGCTAAAGCGGCTGAGCTTTTCCAGATGGTGGCGCAGTTTCGCTGGTAAAAAGCAGACAACTTGAATTAAGCTCGATTCCAGATCGAAAACTGCGCTTGTGCCACCCGGAGTTTCCTGAAGGACACTAGGCTAGTTACCATCCGAACATAGGCACGGTTTCCGGACGAAAACTAAGCTAAGATTTGAGTCTAAGGCAAATGTCATTCCCGAATGCGCAATTCAGAGAGAGCAGACTATGAAACAGATCCTGGGCATCGTCGCCTCGCAACGGCAACTTGGCAACTGCGAAATCATGGTCAAGGAGGTCAGCCGGCAACTGCCAGTTCCTCACCACCTGCAGCTGCTGCGTCTGCCGGATTTCAACCTGCGTTACTGCAATGGCTGTTACCGCTGTCTGAGCAAGGGCGCCTGCGTCCTCGCTGATGATCTGCTGACAATCCTTGCCGCGATTGCCGCTGCTGATGCCCTGATTCTTGCTGCCCCGACCTACTTCCTCGGCGGCCACGCCTGCCTCAAGGCTTTTGTCGACCGGGGGATCTCCTTCTACGCTATGGCCGATCGTCTCTGGGGGAAGCCTGCGGTCGGCGTCGGCGTTGCCGGCATTGAAAGCAAGGAGGGCAGCACTTTGCTCGACATAGAAAGATTCCTGTTGACGATTCAGGCCAGCAATCAGATGAGCCGCATCGTCTACGGAGCACTGCCTGGTGAAGTTGTCATGAGCGAGGGCAACAAGCGCATTGCCGGCGAGTTGGCCAGAGCGCTGTTCGGCGAGGCAATGCTGCGGCCGCAGCCGTGCTGTCCTTTATGCGGCGGCGACACTGTCCGCTTCCTTGAGAACGGTCAGGTGCGCTGTATGCTCTGCAGCAACACGGGAGAGCTGGTCGATGGCCCCGACGGCCTGACTTTGAAGATTAGTAAGGATGATCACGCCTTTGTTACCGACCAGAACGCCGCCTTGCAGCACCGCGACTGGCTGCAGGGGATGCTGGCAAGATACCGTGAACAGAAACACGCGCTCAAGGAGATCCAGGCCGTCTACAAAGACGAGAGTCCCTGGATCAAGCCCTCCGGACCGCTGGTGAATTCATGATGGATAAGCTGGAAATGGATCAGAAATTCATGCAGGCCGCCCTGGACGAGGCCGCCGCCGCAAGAAACCTGGGCGAAGTGCCGATCGGCGCGGTGATCGTTCTTGATGGCGAAATCGTCGCTCGTGGTCATAACCTGCGTGAGACCAGCAATGATCCGACCAGCCACGCCGAAATGGTGGCGATCCGCCAGGCAGCCAGGCATATCGGCCACTGGCGCCTTTTGGAGACGACCCTCTATGTGACGTTGGAACCCTGTGTGATGTGCATGGGGGCCATTATCCTGGCGCGCATTCCGCGCCTGGTCTACGCCTGTCGTGATCCGCGTGCCGGCGCTGTCGGGTCCATTTACGATTTTGCCCGCGATGAGCGCTTCAACCACAAAGTCGAAGTCACCGAGGGTGTGCTCGGTGCAGAATGCAGTGAGCTGCTCAGTAGTTTTTTTCGGCAATTAAGAGCTGGAAAAAAATCGCAAAAGACATTATAAAGAGGGGCGATGAACAGGCCGTGATGAATGGGCCGTGACCTTCCGCTAATCAGGTGGCAATCGTAACGGTTTTATTCTCACGGATTTTTCATCACCCACAGCACTACACGGAGGGGTGTCCGAGCGGCCGAAGGTGACAGACTCGAAATCTGTTGTAGCGCAAGCTACCGGGAGTTCGAATCTCCCCCCCTCCGCCATAATAAAAACAAGGGCTTAGCCGGAAATGGCTAGGCCTTTTGTTTTTTGTGATTTGCTTGAAAAATCTTCCATGGTACACTCTTGGTACACTCGCAATCAAAAAACAGCCAATACTGACAGCAAACAGGAGATCAACATGGCTGCTATCACTGAGCGCAAAACCTCTGATGGAAAAATCAAGTACCGTGTATTGATCCGGCTTCGTGGTTGTCCGCCACAGTCAGCAACCTTCGATCGTAAGACTGATGCAAAGAAGTGGGCTCAAGATACTGAGTCGGCATTGCGTGATGGCCGTTACTTCAAAACGATAGAAGCAAAGAAACACACGTTCTCAGATATGGTTGATCGATACGTCAAGTATGTCCTGCCCCACAAGCCCAAAATGCAATCCCAACAAACAACTCAACTGAAGTGGTGGAAGAAGCAGTTAGGATCATATCTTCTCTCTGACGTGACACCGGCCAAGATTGGTGAGTGTCGAGACCTTCTTTTGAATGGCAAGACACGTTATGACAAGAAGCGGGCTCCTGCTACCGTAAACAGATACTTGGCAGCTATCTCGCATTGTTTTACGATGGCGTTAAATGAATGGGGCTGGGTTGAACTTAATCCAGTAAGCCGTGTAAAGAAACTTCCCGAACCTCGTGGGAGAGTACGGTTCCTGTCCAATGATGAGCGCATTGCATTACTGAAGTCATGCAAAGAGAACTATCTTCCTGTTCTTTACCCTATCGTGATCTTGGCGATATCAACAGGAATGCGACAGGGAGAGATTTTCAGGCTCAAGTGGGGTGATATAGACTTTAAACGTTGTCAGTTAGTCATCCATGAAACCAAGAACGATGAACGTCGGGTTGTTCCAGTTGTTAGCGAGGCACATAGAGCCTTGAAAGAGCATGGCAAGGTTCGCCAGATTGATACGGATTACATCTTTCCTGCTGAGGCCAAAAGCGGTGTTCAGGCAATCCGGACGGCATGGGATGCATCTCTCAAGGAAGCCAAGATAAAAGATTTTCGCTTTCATGATTTAAGGCACAGTGCTGCATCTTATCTGGCCATGAACGGTGCAACCTTGGCAGAGATCGCTGAAGTTCTCGGACACAAGACCTTGGCAATGGTCAAACGTTACGCGCATATGTCAGATGCGCATACGATGAAAGTTGTTGAACGGATGAACGAAAGCATTTTTGGAGTGAACGATGCCACTTAAATATGGTCGATTAGATAATTTTGACTATGAGCGAATGGACGTTAACGAGGAATGGTTCGCGCGCGATAGCATCATCTTGCTAACCAGCCTAGAAATGGAATCCAAAGGATATTTCCTTAGAGATGATGCGCAACAAATTTATTGGAAGGTTTACTTGAAATATGATGAATTTGTATTGAGCTGCTTGTTTGCTAACAAGATCAAATATCACCATAATAGCCCAGACATTCTTGGACCTGGCGAAATATGTATAGACACGGCCTACTTTATGAAGGATGAATTTTTAAGCTACTTGAGCCAACAAGATAAAATTCAAATAGACCTTCATCAATTGAAAAACCTTTCTACAGAAAAGCACCTTAACCCTTCAGAAAAACAGATACAAAAAGAAAAGGTTCTCTGCGTACCGAATAATATATTTACCAAACAGGGAGTTAAGTGGCTCACTAAGTACAATGGAAAAGTTTGTTTCTTTGATGACTGGAAGGGACTCACCTACATTTACGAGATCATCAGCAGGCCATGCACTCCAATCTCCTCGGAAGAGCTGTACCGCGTAGTTAACCCCGTTGACCCAGATTTGATTGACAGCAACCAAAGGATAGACAATCTCTTTAATGATGACTCTGGATTTGGGATGGATAAACCCTTCGTTGATTCACTACTGTCAGATAAAGATTCATACAAAAAAATATGCGAACTGATCGAACAGCTTGAGGAGGAACAATTTCGGATAACTTGCAACGAAAATTTAGAGGAGCTCGACCACAAGATAAAAGGATTAAATAAAATCAAATCTGAGTTTTTTAAGCCAAGTGGCCTACCTAAACACTCCCGAATAGGCTTGGATAAAGTTAACGCCTCAGTATCGAAGGAATACTACAGGGTACTTGAAAGAGTTGAGAAAGAGAATAACGAGCTGGCTCTTCATCTAAGACAATATATAAAAACAGGCTCCGAATATGTTTATGATTCAAACGGAAAAATCGAATGGAGCACAGAAAAATGGAGTCTCGAATAGAATAAAAACATTTTCACCATGAGATGACGAATACTCCCCACGAAATGCCGTGCCTCCACTGTAACAGGTAGAGGCCCGGCTTTCGTTAACCTTAGCGAAGAACCCTTGAAAGAGCCTAGCCGGGCCAACCTTTCAGGGGTTTTTTGTTAGGAGCAAAAAAATGTGTGAAGTAGCTGCTCAAGAAGTAGAAGTCAGTAATGCAAACTCAACCCGTTTCATCCCAGCCGCGACGTTTAACGATTTTCACCCCTGGCCACCCCCTGGAGGGCTCCGTTATCTGATCTTCCACGAGAAGACCAATGGCTTTGCTTCATGTGTCGTTCGTGTCGGGCGCACTGTCCTAATCGACGAGCAAGCGTTCCTGGAATGGATGCGCAGCAAGAAGGGGGGGAAGTAAGATGAATAATCCTAACAACCTCCCAATGGTTATTGAGCAACAAGACTTCTGTGAGGCGGGTTCGCCCGCTTCGCAGGGCTTCAACTCTGAAACACGATTCTCAGAGGAAGGTCTTCCCAAGACGGTCAAGTCTGATCTGACCGGGGACGAATTCGAAATTAATGCTCAGGGCGTTTACTGGTTGGAGAACCCCAAGAAGAAAGTTCCCCTTTGCGGGCCGCTTCGTGTGATCGCTGATGCTCGTGACCAAGATTACAAAAACTGGGCCAGGGTCATTATCCTTAAAAACAAAGAAGGTATAACCCACATTTTCCCTATTCGCATGGACCAGGTTGATGGAGAAACCGCGATTAAAGATTTACGTTCGCATGGACTAACCGTAACCAATGGGTATCGGGCCAAAGAAAAACTGGTGATTTTTCTTCAAGAGTGTCCTGCAGAGGAATCTATCCTCATTCGTCTTACCGATAAAACGGGCTGGCATGAAAACTCGTTTGTCTTGCGTAATGGGGAGAGCATTGGTTCTTCTAAAGAAACCTACCTGTTCGAAAATCTCAAAACGACCGATTCAGCTTTTAGTTGCCGTGGCGGTCTCGTGGAGTGGAAGGATAATGTTGCAAAGCTGTGTCAAGGAAACAGCAGGCTCATCTTTGCAGTATCAATGGCCTTTGCGGCTCCGTTGCTTACCAGGCTCGAAGCTGAAGGAGGTGGTTTTAACCTTGTGGGGGACAGCAGTACCGGAAAATCGACTGCAGTTTTTGTCGCTGCATCTGTGTGTGGTCCTCCAGGCAAGTATGTTGAAAGTTGGCGTGCAACTGCTAACGGCTTGGAATTGATGGCCCTCAAACACAATGATGTATTGATGGCTCTTGATGAAATGGGTGAAATGGCTCCGCAAGAAATCGGTGGAGCAGCATATATGCTCGCCAATGGTCAGGGCAAGCAACGAATGAAATCCACCATTGGCCTTCGCGAAAGGTACACTTGGAAAATATTGATTATCTCCTCTGGGGAGCTGACTCTGGCAGATCATATGCTCGAAGGCGGCAAGAAAACTCGCGCAGGACAAGAGGTTCGTTTAGCTGACATCCCTGCAGATGCAGGATGCAACCTTGGCCTTTTTGAAAACCTTCATGGCGAAGCAAATGGGGCTGAGTTTGCTAATCTGCTCAAGGAAAATGCCTCTCGGTATTGCGGCACGGCGTTTCGCCCTTTTATCGAAGGAGCCATCGAACATTTCGATGACCTGCAACAAGCCTACAAAGACATCAAGAAGCAATTCCACAAAGAGTATCTTCCGACTGATGCAAGCAGTCAGGTCAGTCGCCAGGCTGACCGCATGGCGCTGGTTGCACTTGCTGGGGAGATTGCAACATCACTAGAGATTACCGGATGGGATAAAGGGACGCCGCTGGAAGCTGCGGGCCGATGTTTCCTTGATTGGGTTGATATGCGTGGTGGCTCGGATCGCCAGGAAGTAACCCAGATCATCAGGCAAGCTTGTCATTTTATAGAATCCTTTGGCGACTCGCGTTTTGTGCCGATGATAAAAAAACCTAACGGCTGGACTGCTATGGATAAAGTTATGCCGCAACGGGCAGGTTATAAGCGTGAGACTGATACCGGTTTCGAGTATCTTGTCATGCCTCAAGTATTCAATAATGAAATTTGTAAAGGTTACAATCGGCAGTCAGTCATCAAGGTTCTCGTTGACAATGGGATGCTTCAGACGGATGCAAAAGGCAAACCTCAAATAGCCTGTCGTCTTCCAGAAATTGGCAACAAAATAACAGTCAAGAAGATGTATATTCTTACCTCGAAGGTGCTCTCTGATGAAGTCCTGATTGTTGGTAATTTTGATAAAGTTACGGCGGTTACGGAGGTTACGCCTTTGTAAGAATCTGTAATCGTTGGGTTATTTCTGCCCTCTACAAAGTCTTGACATAGCATTAGCGGGTTACGGCGGTTACGAAGAATATGTAACCTCCGTAACCCGCCTTTGTTTCTGTTAAGGGATTACCACTTTGCAAAAAAAAACTCATAAAATTAAGGTCTTGCAAAGGATGTAACCCTGTAACCGCTGTTACCCGCGAATTCCACCCCCTATTAAATCTGTCGCTTCATCGATCACTTCAGCAAACAGTACTCCCCAAAAAAACATTGTTAATCAGTCGTGGTTTCTTACTGAGCATTCTTGGGAAAGAACCATAAAATGGATAGTTATAAGGATTATTCAACAGAGTTTGTCTGTAGGTTTTTGTGCTTTATACCTAAGACCCACGCTTCAACCCACTTCGTCCAAAAATCTTGGCAATGATATCTCTTTGACGACTGTATTTTTGCCATTTTAATGAGGTGTTTGATTTATTGGTGTGCACCCAACTTTTGCAACCCAGCAAACAATTTGCTGGGAATAAATTATATGGAGAATCGATATGCTACAAAAACTATTATTGGAGATCTTTGGAGAAAACTTCTCAAAAATTCACTGTATCAAACAACAGGGGCAAACCTGGTACAGAGCAAAGGACGTTTGCGATCTGCTTGGTCTCAAAAATACAAGTAACTCAGTTCGGGGCAATCCTAGAATTGGCTATTTTGCCGTTGAGCCAAGTGATTATTTGAAAGCAAAAGGTGCAAAGGGCAGCCCTCTGTATTTGTCTGAAACAGGTGTATTCAAGGTGGTGCTGAAATGCCGCAAGCCTTCCGCATACGCTATCAAAGTTGCTTTGAGCAAAGAGGTCTTGCCGAAGATTATGAGGAGTGGGATTTATTCAACCAGAGAAAAAATCGGCGAAGAGAAAACAAAGAGATGAAAATTCAAGGGAAATGGGGCGCACAAAAATAGCCATACTACGAAAATCCGTAATCGGATGTTTGTTGTCTCCACTTTAATGGCCACTTGGATTAACACCAGGTGGCCTTTTTTTATGTTGGGGCGGGGACAATGCTGGTGATGCTGTTCAGCGAGATTCCTGAGGGAGTGAGCACGAGTGACTCCTTGTCTTTTCAAGGTTTTAGTTGCAGGCGCGACGGCCGTTTCCCTCGACATGCCGGTCTCGCCTAGTGTAGACTTCCGGGCAGTGTTTTGCTGTAACTTGTCCTTGGGGGAGGCCATGACCTTTCCAGATTTCCAGACCCTGATGCTTCCGCTGCTTGAGCTGTTAGAAAATGACGAGTAGCCCCACGGGATCAAGCAGCCTGATGTTTTGCCCGCCATCATTAAGGAACTGACGTGTCGCGACTCACAGATCTCATTGCACAAGCCAAGGCTAAAGACCCCCAAATGGGAATGGACTTGGAACGCGAATTCAAGGCGCTATCATCACGTCTTGCCTTTGGACTGAACTTCGAGCGGCATCGGCCCGAGGTAGTGGAATTGCCTAAGCGGCCGGTACGCAAGGGAGATAAGGTGCGGGTTTTACCCGAGCGAGGTTCGACTACAAAGGGTGACCAGCGGCTATGGGCTGTCAAGGGCATCGAGAAGGTCAAAGGTAAACGGATCGCTCGGCTGGAGCTGTTTGGCTGTGCCGAACCGGAGACTCAGAATGTCGCGATTGATGATCTGGTTGTCGTAGCGGAGTTTCGGGATTACATCTATCCAGGGCTAATCAGCACCGGGAAGGTTGAGCGTGGTGGCGACAAACCCTGCAATACGGTTATCAATGGCGAGAACTATCATGTACTTAAAGCCTTGACCTATACGCACCGGGGCAAGGTTGACGTCATTTACATCGACCCGCCCTACAATACCGGAGCGAAGGACTGGAAATATAACAACGACTACGTGGAGTCAGAGGACCTCTACCGGCACAGCAAGTGGCTCGCTTTCATGGAACGTAGGCTTATAGTTGCAAAGGAACTGCTCAATCCTACTGATTCGGTACTGATTGTCACGATTGACGAGAAAGAGTATTTGAGGTTAGGACTGCTTCTGGAACAGACGTTTCCCGAGGCACGGATTCAAATGGTGAGCTCAGTCATCAACCCCAAAGGTGTCCCACGAGACGGCTTGTCACGCGTCGATGAATATATCTTTCTTCTTCAATTTGGGTCTTCACGCATTGCGGGTGATGTAAAGGAAGGTAGCGGTGGAACGGAGGTTCGTTGGCGTGGTTTAACTAGGTCTGGAGCAAATGGCGTCCGCAGCAAATCGCCAGGCGCTTTCTATCCGATCTACTTTAACAACAAAGGCGAAATGGTCGAAATCGGTGATGCACTTCCTCTTCACCTCAAATCCGACTCCATAGTAAGCCCTAAAGGACTGACTGCTGCCTGGCCGACGCCACGACCCGATGGAGAAGACGGACGTTGGTCAGTTGTCCCAGAAACCTTACGAGGACTTATCAAGCGTGGTGCCGTCAGAACAGGTCGTGTCAGTCTCGCTGATGGGCAGTTCCCTATCTTCTACCTCACTTCTCAACAGCTCGCTGCAATAGACTCCGGGGAGTTGGAGGTAAGAGGACGCAAGCCATCAGGGGTTCTGAAAGTCTATTACCGTGAGGACGGAGGTCGGATTTCAGCCCCGCGAACCGTATGGGACAAAGTCAGCCACAGTGCAAGTGAACATGGAATCATGATTTTACGTTCCTTGCTTCCAGGGCGCAAGTTTCCCTTCCCTAAATCTCTTTACGCTGTAGAAGACGTGCTTCGCTTGTTCGTAAGGGACAAACCTGAGGCCATCATCCTCGACTTCTTTTCCGGCTCAGGTACTACCGCACATGCAGTCATGCGGCTAAATCGTCAGGACGAAGGTTGCCGCCAGTGTATCTCGGTCACCAACAACGAGGTTGCCGCCGACGAACAGAAGGCCTTGCGCGAGGGAGGGCTGCGCCCCGGTGATGCCGACTGGGAGCAATGGGGCATTTGTGACTACATCACCAAGCCCCGTGTGGAAGCTGCAATTATGGGCAAGACCCCGAGCGGTAAACCGATCAAGGGCGACTACAAGTTTACTGATGAGTTCCCCATGGCGGAAGGCTTCGAGGAGAACGCCGAGTTCTTCACCCTGACCTATGAGACCCCCGTGGCCGTAAGCCACAACTTCACATTTGAGCGCATTGCACCGATCTTGTGGATGCGGGCTGGTAGCCAGGGAATGTGCATCGACACTCTTCCCGCCCAAGGCTGGGACGTGGCCGACACTTATGGCTTGCTCATTGAGCTTGATCAGACTGCCACATTCTGTTCTGCCGTCGAGAAGGCGGATAATCTGCGCGTCGCGTATATCGTCACCAATGACGACCGCCGCTTCCAGGCAGTTGCCCGCAGTTTGCCTGATTCGGTGGAGCCCGTTCGCCTTTATGAGTCTTACCTCTCAAACTTCAAATTTGCGAATGGAGAGTAATTAATGAAGTTTACGCTGAAGGATTACCAGGACGAGGCGGTCCGCGATGTCCTTGTCAATCTTCGCAAGGCCCGCAAACGTTGGCGCGAGGACGGCGACAAGCATGCTTTCTCACTGACGGCGACCACAGGGGCTGGAAAGACGGTTATGGCTGCCGCTGCATTCGAGGCGCTGTTTCATGGTGACGATAATTATGAATTCGAGGCTGATCCCGGAGCAGTTGTCATCTGGTTCAGTGACGACCCGTCTTTGAATGAGCAGACGCGGTTCCGTCTCCTTGAAGCCTCCGACCGGCTGGAATTCACAGATCTTGTCGTCGTTCAGAACACCTTTAACCGTGAAAGATTCGAGCCGGGTAAGGTGTACTTTCTTAATACACAGAAGTTGGGCAAGAAAAGCCTTCTCGTGCGGGGCTTTGACCCGGAGGAAGCGTATGCTCAGAGCGGTGAACCCTTCCCAGAAATGCGCCCGGACCTGCGGTCACACACAATCTGGGATACGATTCAGAACACGATTGAAGATCCGTCTCTGACGCTCTATCTTGCGCTTGATGAGGCTCACAGGGGCATGGGGAACCCGTCAGAGGCAGCGAAGAAGGACAAGTCTACTATCGTCAAAAGGCTCATCAACGGTACGGGCTCTGTACCTGCGATCCCGGTAGTCTTGGGCATATCTGCCACAGTGGAGCGATTTAACGCCTCCATAGTTGGAGCGGAAGGGCGTAGTATCCTCCCCAACATCGTTGTGGATTCTGCCAAGGTGCAGGAGTCGGGTCTACTGAAGGACACTATAATCCTGGATATCCCCGATGAAGTGGGCCAATTCGATACTGTGCTCGTGCGTCGCGCCACAGGCAAAATCAAGGAGTCGAGCGATGCCTGGGCAGACTACACCAAACAGCAGAATACTGGAGAAGTTGTAAAACCACTCATGGTTCTACAAGTACCGAATACCCCAGACCCCAATGAGATAGGAAGGGCACTCGACACGATCTTCCAGCAGTGGCCGGAATTGACGCATGAAGCTATTGCCCATGTGTTCGGCGACCACACCAACCAGACTTTCGGAGGGCATACTGTGCCATACATCTCTCCTGAACGTGTGCAAGATTCGTCCTGGGTTCGCGTGCTCATAGCAAAAGACGCCATCAGCACGGGGTGGGACTGTCCGAGGGCTGAAGTCCTGGTTTCCTTCCGACCTGCCAAGGATCGCACTCACATTACCCAATTGATGGGGCGCATGGTCCGAACGCCTCTCGCCCGGCGCATTCCTGGCAATGACCGGCTCAATTCAGTTGATTGCCTGCTACCGTTTTTCGATACCAAGTCCGTAGAGGCGGTCGCTGATTCCCTTATGAAGGGTGGGGATGACGGCGATACTACTCTGCTTGGGCGAAGGGTGCTCATCAATCCCAAGGAAATGACGCCGGATCCGTCGGTTCCCGAGTCAGTTTGGGAGAAGTTTCTGTTGTTGCCGTCCCAGTCTTTACCGCAACGGGGAGCGAATCCGGTCAAGCGGTTGACCGCACTTGCCCACGAACTTGCCTGGGACGGGTTGCTGTCAGGTGCGGGTAAGATTGCTCACGCGGAAATGCACAAGGTTCTGGATGCGATACAGACTCGCTACGCCAAAGAGATTGCCATTGCTCGCGAGACGGTTTTAACTGTTGAGGGAAAGAGTCTGACCGCCGTCCTTAAGACCAAGAGTAAATCTTTCAATGATTTTTGGGAGGATGCTGACTATGTTGTGATCGAGGATGCCTACCGCCGCGCCGCGCGCATCCTGAGCCCGGACCTTTCACGGACTTACGCTGAATATCTGGCCGCCAATAATACCGATGCTGATTCCTCTGAAGATGCGCTTATGGAAGCACATGCCGACATCGCGGCTCTTGGATTGGTAACAAATGTGAAAACCTGCCTTGACGCCGATGCGGATACTTTAGCTAAAGCATGGCTTGAAAAATTTCGGGTACAAATCAAGGGATTGTCGGACGAGCGCCAGGAGGCATACCGCTTGATCAAGGGGATGAGCACGGAGCCTGGAGAAATAGACCTCGCCAAACCTAAATCCTGGATAGTAGCCACTACTGCGCTTGAGGTGAATGGCAGCAAAACGCCGCTGCCGACGTACAAGCAGCACATGTTGTGCGACGAGAACGGCATGTTTCCTGCCGAAATGAACGAGTGGGAAATTGCAGTGTTGGAGACCGAGACTAAACGCCAAGGTTTCCAAACCTGGTACCGTAACCCGGCTCGCTCTAGCCAGGATTCTCTGGGTGTCGCCTACACCGAGAACAACCAGGTAAAGATTGTCAGACCTGACTTCATCTTCTTTTCAACGCAATTGGATGGTACTTTCGCAGTTGATATCGTCGATCCCCACGGAACTCAGCTCAGCGATGCGTTACCCAAACTTCAAGGCTTAGCCAGTTATGCAGAGATCCATGCGACGGTTTATCGCCGTGTTGATGTTGTTGCCAAGGTCGGGGATAAGTTGCGAGTGCTAGACTTGACTGATTCAGCAGTTCGCAAAGAAGTGGCCAGGGCTAATGACGCGAAAAGTCTCTACGAAGGCACCTTTGCGAGTGATTACTAGGTCGGGCAATTAAAGGGGGGGCAATGCAACAAACTTCAATTGACTATTCACCCATCATAGTTCTTGTCATCTTCATTTTTTTAATCAGATTTGCCTTAAAAGCATCCTCAAGAAAGCTGAGGAACTCCACTTCCTCGAGAGTCACCCAATACCAAAAGATTGAAGAACTCTTCTCTCCAGCGGAGCGTTCGTTTCTAGGTGTGCTTGAGCAGGCTTTAAATGTTAAGTACAAAGTTTTTGGAAAAGTTCGCCTTGGAGACATAATCGAACCCAAGAGAAAACTGTCCAGGAGTCACTTCTATTCATCGTTAAATCGAATCAACAAAAAGCACGTCGATTTCGTTATCTGTCAAAAGGATGATTTGAAGATCATAGGCATCGTTGAGTTGGATGACAAATCACACAATCGCTCAGATCGGAAGAAAAGAGATGAATTCGTTGACAAAGTACTAAGTGAGGTAGGCATACCAATTTTGCATTTTCCCGTAGAAAGAAGTTATAAGGTCAGTGAAGTACGTTCATTACTAGTTAGCGCGTTTTCGATTTTAGGGGATGAAGACACACAAGACGCTAGAGAAGAGCATTGTTTTGATATTTTGGCAGAAAAAGACCAAGCCGCTACTGCGGGTTGGAATTTGGGGAATATTGAGAATTTGCCTGTCGAAAGGAAAAGAGGCACTGAAGAAGAATGTCCTGATTGTGGCTCAGTTATGCGTGCAAGAAAAGTTTCGAAGGGCCCTCATCAGGGCAAATTGTTTTTCGTTTGCATTGACTACCCTAAATGTAAAACCGTTAAGCGAGTTGCCCAAGAAATAGCCTAACGTATTTTGAGGCTCCTATGTTGCTGGAACGGGGAATCTTGAAAAATTTACATATTAAAAATTATGGCTATCAGTATGAAGAGATCAAAAAGAAAATACTCAGGAAAGCAAATCATTAAAGCTGGTGAAAAACTTATTCGTGAAAACATTCAAGATGACGAAAAAGCGTTTTCTGCAGCCATGGACATACTTTCATACTGGCGTTTTAACCACGAAGAACCACTTGATTTTGCCTTTAAATTACTACAAGAGCTTATTCCCAAGAAAGACAATACAGCTATATTTGCAAAGAGGTTGAAACGTTACCCATCAATCATTGCAAAGCTAAAACGTTTCGACAAAATGAAACTCAAAAACATGCAAGACATAGGCGGGTGCAGAGCCATTGTTTCAAATAAAAAAAAGCTTCAACAAGTAGTCAGAGAGTTGAGAAAAAGGCCTGAATTTAAGAACACTGAGGGCAAAATACGTGCAAAAAATTATGTAGACAAACCAAAAGAGGATGGCTATCGAGGTTATCATCTCGTTGGCCAATTCTCGAACAAAGAAGGAGAAAAAATGGACATAGAGGTCCAAGTCAGAACAGTTCTCCAGCATGACTGGGCCACAGCATTAGAGATTGTCGACCTGTTTACAGGCCAAGCGCTGAAATCTAACCAAGGAGATAAAGACTGGAAGGTTTTTTTTGCCAGTGTTAGTGAGCAATTTGCGATTATGGAAGAGATCCACATGTTTAATAAACTTTCAGATCAGGATAAATTTACTGAGTATCTCAAAGAATTAAATAAGGACGATCAACACATGAGCGGTTGTAGAAAAACACAAGATTACTGTCAAAGGCTCAATGTTATAAAAAAGCTCAATGCTTTTGCCGTTTCTCTAAAATTTGTTGATACCAAACTTGGGGAAAATGGCGGCAGAGGATACGTGTTGATTGAGATAAATACAGAAAAAAACACCGGAAAAGCGACGATGTTCAAAGAAGAAAATAGCGCTGAAGCAGAGGCTATGTATACCGAAGTGGAGAAAGCATCTGCAAAAGATAAGCACCTTGTAGTAGCACTTGTTTCAAGTACGGCCGTTGGTGGAATTAAAGAGGCTTATCCAAACTACTTTGCTGACTCCACCGATTTTACAAAATATTTACATCTAATATGTGACGCCCAAGTCAAAAGAAAAGACGGTGTGTTTTCGAATCTATTCAACTGGAAAAAATAGGCAAGTCAAACATCTCTTCCCGGTGCCCATCTTCGTCCGTACTGGAGAGTCTAGTGTTAGTCGAACTATTGGCTTTATCTTGTTCAAAAGCCACCGTCTATAAGACACCAAACGACCTCCCTTTCCTGAGCAGATCATCCATACATTATAGAGCACATTCTTCCCTGTTATCCGTGTTGAAACTGATGTATATTTTGTGCACTTCGGGTGTGATATGTACTCCCTCCGATCATCTGAGGAGAGCCCCACTTTGAGCCTTCGGGTTGGGAGTGGGGCTTGATCTTTGTCTTCCTACTGTTTTAAAGATTTAGTCCAGACAATGAAGACCTAAAAGTCACCACTGCCAAGACGAAAGAGTGCGTGTTATTAATAGAGCAATTTAAAACGACTAAATGATGGCCACTCGGATAAATTCCAGGTGGCTATTTATTACTAGTCAGTAATTTCAGTAATGAACAAAAAAATTAAAAATGTTACAAAGGCCTAATCTAAATTACTCGTCATTTTAACAAGGGGTAAGTATGCAGCATATACTGATTATTGAGAATGTGGATAGTGACAGAGAAGCACTTGGTAGGTATTCCGAGGCACTAGGATATAAGCCCATACTCATATCAGATCCTTCAGTGTGTAAAGCTCTGAACTCTAGAGAGCAGAAATGTTCCGCCCATAAGCCTTGTGCAAACATTCTGCTCATTAATAAAGAGTTACCAGCAATTGATGGTTTGAGTTTGATCGAACGCCAAATAGAAAAAGGTTGTAAGGTAGCTTCACGACGAAAAGCTCTTATGGCTAGTGGCATGTCTGAGCAAGACCAAAAGAAAGCGAGTCGCCTAGGATTTCATGTGCTTCAAAAACCGGTGACTTCTGAATCTCTTGAAAATTGGTTAAATATACTGGAGGCTTAGTAGAAGAGACTTATAAATCACCACTGCCGAGACGAAAGAGTGCATGTTATTAATAGAGCAATTTAAAACGATTAAATGATGGCCGCCTTAGTGTAATCCCTTGGTGCCCTTTCCCTTGAAGTCCTCGATATAAGATTATTTTGAGTTCTCTTTGGTATAGTGCTCGTACTTTCAACATTGCTGCTCTGGGGAAGTGTCCTGTTAGAGACCCGAGTCATAACTTCAAACTGTGGTAATTGCCAACAAAAGAACGATATCTCGTTAAAATATTTTGTTGGTCCTGACTACAGTTTTGAGAAGTCAGCTATTGCAACGTGCTAGATATGCAATAGGGATTAGGTGATATAATTGCGCAAAGCTGCAGTCATTACCATCCTCATCAACATATTTGTTTTTCTGCCTGCCTGTTTTTTTGTGAGCTACCAGTATGAAAAAGAACTATTTGAACAACAAAGAGTATTGACTACAAACGAACTCGCTCAACATGCAAATCCTCTCAGAAATTCAATTCAAAAGCGTATTGCCTTACTTGAAGGGTTATCCGCATTTGTCCTTGCCAATCCCAATCAAGAACAACTGAATGCGAAATTTGAAACCTTTGCCTCTGCACTCCAGACAGGTATTGGCGGGATTCGCAACTTTGCTTTGGCTCCCAGTGGTGTAAATGGTTATGTCTACCCTTTGCAGGGGAACGAAAAGGTTCTCGGCTATAGCCTGATTGATGATCAACGGCCAAATGTCAGAGTCGATGTGCAACGTGCTATCAAATCACAACAAATCACGTTGAGCGGTCCTTATCAGCTAAGACAAGGTGGGCTCGGCCTCGTTGCCCGAAAAGCCGTTTTTCAGGGAGATCAATTTTGGGGGCTAGCGACAATGGTTTTGGACATGCCCCCCATCTTGACAGATGCTGGACTGGACTTGCCGTCGGACAAATCGGATGTCAGCCTCCGCAAAGCAGGAAGAGAATGTTTTTATGGTAATGAACAGATCTTTGCTGAGAGTTCAGTTTTACAACGCATTGATTTGCCAGATGGCTTCTGGGAAATAGCAAAGGCAGAGCCCAGAGAGTTACTGCCCCATCTTAAAAAACAGCAAAACATATTCAATGGTTTTTCCTCAATGGCATTGATATTGCTGAGTTTACTTACCTATACTATTGCCAGTCGCCAGACTTACCTTACTGAAAAAGTTAAAGAGCAAACGGGTGATTTAGAAGAGAAACTTATTGCACAACGGCTTGCTGAACAAGCACTTTTTGAGAGTGAAAATCAACTTCGCATGTTGATCGAGCAATCGCCCATTGGCCTTGCGTTAAGTAAAATTGATGGTTCGCTTGTGACGGTAAACCCCGCCTACGCGCAGATTATCGGCTACAGTGTCGCTGAAACCCTGCAACTCACTTACTGGGATATCACCCCGGATAAATATGCTCCGCAAGAAGAGAAGTACTTAGAGCAATTAGAGACCAAGGGTCGATATGGTCCCTATGAAAAAGAATATATTCACAAGGATGGACACTTTGTTCCCGTTCTACTGCAAGGTTTGCTCATAGAAATTAGGGGTGAAACGTTTATTTGGTCGAGCGTGAATGATATCACCGAGCGCAAACGGCTGGAAGAAAAGCTTCACCATCAGACCGCGCAACTTGAAGAAGAATTAACAGAGAGAATAGCGGCGCAGGAAGCCCTAGAGGACCAGACCGCAGTTCTTGAGGAAGAGATTGAAGAGCGGCGGCGGGCGCAAGAGTCCATGCGCCAGAGTGAAGCCACCGTCCAGAATAAACTCAAAGCCATCCTTGAACCAAAAGGTGACATTAGCACGCTTGAGCTCGCCGATATTGTTGATTGTGAGATGCTACAAGCCCTGATGGAAGATTTTTATAAGGTTACGGGTATACTTGGTGCCGTTCTTGATCTTTCAGGAAAGGTTTTAGTAGCTGTTGGTTGGCAAGATATCTGTGTGAAGTTCCACAGGTGTCACCCTGAAACGCTCAAAAACTGCTTTGAAAGCGATACTGCTCTTACCAATGACGTCCCTTTAGGGGAATTCAAGAAATATCGCTGCAAGAATAACATGTGGGACATGGTCACTCCTCTTGAAGTGGGGGGTAGGCATATAGGCAATATCTTTATTGGTCAGTTTTTTTTCAAAGGCGAAACAGTTGACAGGGAGATATTCCGCGAGCAGGCTCGTCTATACGGTTTTGACGAGAAGGAATATCTGGAAGCACTCGACCGCGCGCCACGTTTTAGCCCGGAAGTAGTGGATGCGGGTATGAAGTTCTATTCCAAGCTAACCCAAATAATTTCAACGTTGAGTCTCAGTTCAATCAAGCTAACAAGATTGCTTTCTGAACGCATCCACCTCGAAGAACAACTTCGACAATCGCAGAAGCTGGAATCGATCGGTCAGCTGGCGGGTGGTGTGGCGCACGATTTCAACAACATGCTCGGCGTCATCCTTGGCCACACAGAACTGGCCCTCATGAAAGCAGATCCCTCCAGCCCACTCATCTCTGATTTAGAGGAAATCCGTACAGCGGCCAATCGTTCTGCCGAACTTACCAGGCAGCTGCTGACCTTTGCCCGCAAGCAGGTCATCGCCCCCAAAGTTCTGGACCTGAATGAAACTGTCGGGGGAATGCTCAAAATGCTGCAGCGCCTCATTGGTGAGAATATCCAGCTCTCATGGAACCCAGCAGCCAACCTCTGGCCAGTCGAGGTCGATCCATCGCAGATTGATCAGATTCTGGCTAACCTGTGTGTCAACTCCAGGGATGCGATCACCGGAATCGGCAAAATATCGATAAAGACGGCAAACAGCACTTTGAGCGAGAACGCTGCTAACGCTCTTCCATACGAAGCCGCGCCTGGTGATTACACTCTACTCTTTGTGAGTGACAATGGTTGCGGTATGGATAAGGAGGTCCAGGCTCATATCTTTGAGCCTTTCTACACCACCAAGGAAGTTGGTTCTGGAACCGGGCTGGGCTTGGCCACAGTTTATGGTGCGGTCAAGCAGAACCACGGCTTTATTACCTTCGACAGCGAACCGGGGCTGGGTACGGCATTCAATATCTATCTTCCCCGGGCGAGTAAGGCTGTTGAAGAGAAACAGGAGAGCACTGAAAAACCACTGCTTAGCGGCACCGAGACTATACTGCTCGTTGAAGATGACAAGATGGTCCTTGATATGGAAATGTCCATGCTCAAAGAGAACGGCTACACAGTGCTGGCCGCAAACACATCAGGCCTTGCCCAAACTCTCGCAAAGGAACACCCGGGCCCAATTCATTTGTTGATTTCAGATGTGATCATGCCAGAGATAAACGGAAGAGAATTGTCAGAGAAATTAATGCTCCTTCGACCTGATATGAAGGTTCTTTTTATGTCCGGTTACACTGCAGATATCATCTCAAGCGAAGGGGTGGTCGAAGATGAAATCCATTTCTTGCAGAAGCCTTTCTCGTTTCAAACGTTAACGGCTAAAGTGAGAGAAGTGCTGGACGGTCAATAAGCCACAGTTTCTTATTTATCACGATTTTCAGTAATCACTGGAAGCATATAGCACATATTATTTGATATTGTTGCAACGGATTGTCAGATCATCTAGGAATATATAGATTGCATTACGCTGGTAATAAGCACCCCTTTCAGCGCCAAATCTCCTGCCTAAAGCACGTTCTCTTTACTCCCATATCAGCACACCAATAACGCAATATAGTCAGTAAAAGTTAACTGTTTTTTCCACGCCAGCACACTGCAAAAACTCTCTACCAGGCAACAGAGAAGGGGCAGCCTTTTGGTCAAGCAGCAAAGGAATATGTCCTGGATATCGCTGCAATGAGGATCGTCTCTGTCCAGGTGGATACTGTTGATCGTTACGGTAGGACGATTGGATAAGTGTTCCTTCCAGATGGATCAAATCTGAATAAGCAGATCGTTGAAGCAGGGTACGCTTGGCAATATAAGAAATATAGTAAAGACCCTAAGTATGGTGATCTTGAAGCAGAGGCAAGAGCTGAGAAGCTAGGCCTATGGCAAGATAAGGAACCTGTCCCTCCTTGGGAGTGGCGAAAGGGTATACGTAAAATAGCCAGGGCAAAGACATCAGGCAAAGATTTTACCTGCGGCAGTAAAGAATATTGTAAAGAGATGACGACATGCGATGAAGCTAAGTTCTACTTGCATGAGTGCGAGTTGGGTGGGTTGGATGGCGATAAAGACGGTTCGCCATGTGAGGCAGTTTGCAGATAGTCTTAGAAGTCAGGATCCGCAAGAATCTTCCCATTTCCACAATCAGTGACAGTGAAAGTAAACAACTTATCAGACAATCAAGGTATTGCATTAGTATGCTATTGGCCTGCTAAAGTGAACAGAAGGATTAAATGTGAAAGTGCTGGCACCTAACTTATTAGGTTTTAGGTTTTTGCCGGAACCGAACGGAAAAATGTTATAACTCCTCGCGAAATGCTGTAAAATTCTTAATTCGTGCCAATTTCATTTCCGCAAGTGGAACCAACCTCTCAAAACCATATAGCAATCAGGGCCGATATCGATGGATGTAAGAGACGAGCAGGAAATCCGGCAACTATTCGATGACTACTTGCGGATGTACTCTTCCCGCGATGATCAACTCGTAGATTTTTTCAGCGCTGACTTTTCCGGTTTTACAGGTGGCGGAGATTTCCTGGTGAAAGATCGCGACGCCTGGGTTGCCATCACTCGTCAGGATTTTGCGCAGGTTAAACACCCTCTGCGGATTGAACTCATAGATTTATCCGTTCAGTCTCTGGCCGAGACCGTAGCCGTTGCGACCGGTTTTTTCCATATCCATCTACCAATCGAAGATCTGGTTCTGTCGCGCGAAACAGCCCGCCTGGTACTGATTTTTCGTCAGGAACCCGTCGGCTGGAAAATCTGTCACAGTAGTATTTCTATCCCCTACAATCTGGTTTGTGAAGGTGAAGTCTATCCCCTGCAGAAACTGGAGGAGAGTCATCGCATCCTGGAAGAGCAGGTTGCCGAACGCACCCGGCAGCTGTCCGAGGTCAACGCGACTCTGCAACAGGTCAATGAACGACTGGCTCATGAAATTGCAGAACACAAAAAATCAGAGGAGGCACTACAGGAGAGTAAAGACCATTTCCGGATTATGGCCGATAATGTTTCGGATGTGGTCTGGAAACTGGATCAAGATTATCGCTTCACCTATATCAGCCCCTCTGATGAAAGACTCCGTGGCTACCGCGCCGACGAAGTTCTTGGTCAGCATATTTTTGATTTTTTTGACGAGGACGGAATTGCCACAGTCAAAAAATTCGCATATCAAAGACAGCAGGCTGAATTGCAAGGAATAAAAAACGGAAGCATCATGTTTGAGGCATTTCACCGCTGTAAAGATGGCAACTGGGTCTGTGGGGAAGTCAGCGCTACCCCGGAGCGGGATGCTGACGGTACCGTCATTGGGTATTATGGGATTTCCAGAGAAATCACCGAGCGCAAACAGGCTGAATCTGAACTGCGTAAGTTGGAAAAGCTGGAAAGTCTTGGTGTATTGGCCGGTGGCATTGCCCATGATTTCAACAACGTCCTGACCGGGTTGTACGGCAACATCGCCCTTGCCAAAATGAAGCTTGCCAATGATCACTCCGGATTCCGGTTCCTTGAAGCAGCGGAGCAATCCATGCTCAGGACAACCCTCCTTACCAACCGGTTACTGACTTTCGCCAAAGGTGGTGACCCTGTCACGGAAAACATAAGCTTGGTCAGCCTGATTGAAGAAGTCGTCAACCTCAGTCTGTCCGGCAGCAACGTCAAACCGGTTATTACCTCAGTAACCAATCTATGGCAGGTCAGAGTGGACCAGAGACAGATACAACAAGTCTTCGCTAACCTGACAATTAATGCCAGGGAGGCCATGTCCGGCGGTGGACTTCTGACCATCGCCATGGAGAATGCAGAGCTTGCCGACAAAACTGAACATGGTCTCATTGGAGGGAAGTATCTGCAGATTACCGTGACCGATGAAGGCACTGGAATTGAACACAAACTGCTGGACAAAATCTTTGATCCCTATTTCACCACAAAAGAGATGGGTAGTGGGCTTGGCCTGGCCACAGCCTATTCCATTATCGATAAACACGGAGGACACATAAGAGTCACTTCTCGGCTTGGCAAGGGTACGACATTCGCCATCTACCTGCCTGCCACCGAAGTAGTGGAAGAGACACCTCTAACGCAGCCTGGGGTGGCACAGATGCCGCTCACCCAGGGAGCCAAAATTCTGGTCATGGATGATGAAGAGATGATTCGCAACATGCTCAATGAGATGTTGGGAGAACTAGGTTTTGCAGTCGAAACGGCGGCCGAGGGACAACAAGCCATAGACATGTATCAACAAGCTATGGACACCGGGAAATCATTTGCAATAGTCATTCTGGACTTGACCATCCCCGGCGGTATGGGTGGTCAGGAAGCCGCCAAAGGCATTCTGCAGATTGATCCGGAGGTCAAAATGATAGTTTCCAGTGGATATGCTGATGATCCAATCATCGTGAGCTACACTGACCACGGCTTCAAGGGGGTTGCTAAAAAACCATATAGCATGAATGAACTAGCGGGAGTATTGGACCAAATCATAGAGAAAGGCTGAGCCTTTTGACTAAAGTCTCAAATGTCACCACTGCCGATATGAAAAGGGCGTGTTATTGATACAGACATTTAGGAAGTTTCCAAGGACATTTGGATGCCAAGGAAATAGATACCACAAAGTACACTTACAGTCAGAATGAGCATAAAAGTCGCAACTAAAGCTAAAACTGCTGAGTGTTGGTAGCGGGCTTTCCGAAAGCAGAGGAATGCGAGGTAAGAACAAAGGAAAAACAGTGGAGTTGAAAAAGCAACAATCATCATAACGGGATAGCAATTAACATAATTGACAAGCTGTAGCAAATAAATTCAAGTTCTTGAAAAGCACCACATATAAAACACAAAAACCCCCAACCTTCAGATCGGGGGTTTTTCTTAGAATGCAGGACAAATAAGAATTTCTATTTGTCAAAAATAGTTCGAGTTCAATGCGGCAAGCAGCTTTTCAAGCCAGCGTCCAGAGCTTTTCATTATATAAGATACCGATATGTTGAAGGTTTTATCGATTGCTTTGAAAGCGATTATGCTTTAAAATGTTATTCGATTTCGAAAATGGCAAACTCGGAGAAATCCGGAGACGCAAAGCCACGGGTCCTCAGTCATCCATGAAAAGGATGACACGGATAGCCGGGTTGCTGAAGAAAGCCTTCCCAGATGAAAGAGTTATAGGCCCATCTTCGGTA
>JACZKE010000046.1 GCA_014860225.1 Desulfuromonadales bacterium | reverse complement strand
ATTTGGTCGATTTGATCCTGCTGCTCTTCCAGCCAATCAATATGGTTTTCCTCGTCCTTCAAAATCTCTTCAAGCATTGTCTTGGTGCCATTGTCACCGACTTCAGCAGCAAGTCGAATGGTTGCATTGTATTTTTTGATTACATCATCCTCTGCATTCCAGTCGTTTTGATGCATTTCTTCAACTTTCTTGCCGATTGTAATGGGACCAATTATGGCCATGGATATGGCTGGGTGGACGAGAATGGTGATGGCATCAATGACCGCTTCATCGATGCCGATGGCGATGGTATCAATGATCTCGCCAGCGGACCTTTCTCCGGACAGGGTTCCAGTTACGGCCACATGGCGGGTTATCAGGATGCTATGGGCGATGGGATTGATGATGTCTCCGGAATGCCCTACCGGCATGGTTTTGGCTGGGTCGATAATGACGGCGATGGTGTCAATGATGTCTTTGCAGACGCCGACGGAGATGGCGTTAATGATTATTTCGGCTTTCACTATGACGGAGGCGGTTACCACATGAGCCAAAACTTCAACAGCCCAATGGACACTCAGAACCCTACATGGCCGATGGGGCCTGGTGGGGGCGGTATGATGAATTGATCTTCCTGGAAAGCCCTCTCAAATTGAGAGGGTTTTTTCCTCCCCATAAATGCAGCAGGATCAAATCTGAGGCATGGGTTCTTCGAACACCAAGAGGCTATGTGTCTATTAACTTACTCCATATTTTATGGACGCATCAATTATGGATGATGGCGATATTGCACAGAACTGCTGATATTTAGAAGTAATTCCCACCTTGGTCTCCGGACATACCCGCACCATCGAAGCCCACGGACCTCAATGACCCTTTCCTGAGTCCGACCTGCCAGAGCCCATCTTCAGCCACAGTTGAATGTGGAACAGTCGACAGCCAAATCGCACTTCTCCGGAAGCATGCTTTCTTTCGCCTGGGAGAGATCCATTGTTCAGGTCTAAATTAGTGCTGTTGATTGGTTTGATTAAGCAACTGGAACGTTTTGACAGGCTGAGTTGACACAAGAAACCTTATTATTATAGGGTATACCCCTATTGCCTATATCAAGGGAGGTATTAACCATGAGTCTGTGCGGAACAGATCAGGACAAGGAGCGGCTGGTTAGCCGTCTGCGGCGCATCGAGGGACAGGTTCGGGGTCTGTGCTCCATGATAGAGCAGGATCGGGACTGTATCGAAGTCCTGCAACAGATCACCTCGGCAACCGGCGCACTGCGCGGCGTCTGGCTGCAAGTGGTCGGCGATCACCTGCGCGGTTGCGTATCAAAAGCCGTTGCTGAAAACGATGAAAAACTGATCGATGAGCTCATCGAACATCTACAAAAGATTCGCTGATTGACCTTACGACAGAAAGGCCTATGAACGTACTGTGGCCGCAGAGGATTTCATGATCAAGCATGAACAAACAGCCACTCTATTTACTCATAACCATGAGTCTGGCGACATCAATACATCAAATGAGCGCC
This sequence comes from Desulfuromonadales bacterium, assembly GCA_014860225.1. Taxonomy (GTDB): domain Bacteria; phylum Desulfobacterota; class Desulfuromonadia; order Desulfuromonadales; family BM103; genus M0040. Next base: position 160,207 of record JACZKE010000046.1, on the reverse strand, counting down.
GGACATTGCTCGTCGTGATACTTACCGGCATTACGATGACGGTGGAAATAATTGCCGGTCACTGGACCGGCTCGATGGCGCTGCTGGCCGATGGTTGGCACATGGGGACGCACGCCTTTGCTCTCGGCATCAGCTATGTTGCTTACCTGCTGGCCAGGAAACACAATGACTCCGGATATTTTTCATTCGGTACAGGGAAATTCGGAGTGCTCGCTGGCTACACCAGTGCACTTTTCTTGGGCATTGCGGCAGTCTGGATGATCGTTGAGTCCGTCGCACGCATTATCAACCCGGTGCAGATTGCCTTTACGGAGGCGATCTGGGTAACCTTCGTCGGGCTGGCTGTCAATCTCGCCAGTGTGCTGATCCTCCATCAGTCAGACCATCACCACCACCATGACCATGACCGTAATGAAGCGCACGCGCATCACGATCACAATTACCGTGCGGCCTATCTGCATGTAATCGCTGATACGCTTACCTCGGTGTTCGCATTGACAGCCTTGCTGGCCGGCCGCTTTCTGGGGTGGGCGTTCCTGGATCCAATTATGGGGATCGTGGGTGGTCTGCTGATCAGCCGCTGGGCTTATCAGTTAATCAGGACCACTGGACTCATTCTGCTGGATGGAGGGATTGGCGCCACCATCAAAAGCAAGGTACGGGAGGCGATTGAATCCGACAATGAAAGCCAGGTGACTGACCTGCATATCTGGCGGGTTGGCTCCAGGGATATGGCCCTGGTCGTATCTGTCGTCACCGGAGCGATGCGCAATGCTGAAGAGTATCGATCCAGACTGAAATTATTACCGAACCTTGTACACATCAGTGTTGAGGTGCATCCCTGCGATGATCAAAATTGTTCTTGCAGGCGATGATCATTTCCCTCTGTCTTCATTAAAAAAACAGCTCCATACGCCTTTAGTTCAATTGGATTTGCACGTTCTCAAGGGAGGAAGCATGCCGAAGGCCATCCGGCGGACACTTGTTCATGATCGATTCGTCCATCACGTCGATGTCACCTTTTATCCACGGGCAAGTCCTCGCCCTTGGTCGGCTTCACGGGGCTGCCCGGCACCCAGCCGTGAATGGCTTCTTTTGCTGCGGCCGCTTTGGGCAAATGCCGGGTTTTGATGACCGACACCAGCATCGAGCCACCGATCAGCAGGGCGGTGACCAGCAGCGCCGCCTCGGTAGGGATGACCTTTCCGAAAGCCGCGTTGATCAGCATCTTCGCGCCAACCACCATGAGCACCAGCGACAGGCCGTACTTGAGATAGTGAAACCGGTGGATGATGCCGACCAGGGCGAAGTAGAGCGCTCGCAGGCCAAGGATGGCAAAGACATTTGAAGTATAGACGATGAACGGATCGGTGGTGATGGCAAAAATCGCCGGGATGGAATCGAGCGCAAACACCAGGTCGGAGACTTCGACTAGAATTAGCACCACCATCAGCGGAGTCAGGTAGAGCAGACCGCCCCGGAGGACGAAGAACCGGTTCCCTTCATACCCCTCCGTCACCCTGAAATGCCGACGAATCATACGGACCAGGCGGTTGCCCTCCATGTCCGGTTCCTGGTTGATCGTCACCAGCATCTTGGCCCCGGTAAAGATGAGGAAGGCGCCAAACAGGTAGATCACCCAGTGGAAAGCTTCGATAATGGTTGCGCCCGTCAAGATCATTGCCGCACGCATGACCAGCGCGCCCAGAATTCCCCAGAACAGGACGCGATGCTGATACGAGGCCGGCACCGAAAAATGGCTAAAGATCAGAACGAAGACGAAGATGTTGTCGACGCTCAGGCTTTTTTCCAAAAGGTAACCGGTGAAAAATTCGACTCCGGCGCTCTCGCCGAGGAAATGAAACACTCCAGCGCCGAACAACATGGCCAATACGAAGTAGCCGAGACTGAGAAAAAGAGCTTCGCGTATGCCCACCTCTTTGCTCTTGCGATGGAGAATGCCAAGATCCAGGGCCAACAGGACCAGGACAAAGACGTTGAAGCCGACCCACATCCAGAATGGGTTCATCAAATCATCTCCAAAGCCGTGTCATTCGTTGACCCGGCTTTTGACCAAGACATAACCCCCGCGTCCTCGTTATCAAAGTGATTGGCGGCAAAGATGGCATTGCATTGCAGCATGTTGCCGAGCATGGAGGTGGCGCCGGCAAAGGTGGCGGCAATCGTGGCTATCAGTGTATCGCGGTTTTGCACGTGTGCCACTTCGTGGGCCATGACCCCTTCGAGCTCTTCTGCGGTGAGGATGCGCATGATCCCCTCGGTGGCCACCACCCCGCGTTCTGTGGATTGCGCCCCGTAGCAAAGGCGTTGGCTCCTCCCGGGGGGATGATATAGACTTTGGGCATCGGCAGGTTCGCCTGCTGGGCGAGGCGGCGGATAATTCTGTAAAATGATGTGGGGACAGGTCCCAAATTGAAGGGGCCTATTGGATTGTTGTTGGCGGGAGTAGATGGGAATCGAACCCACCAGGGACGGGATACGCCCCCCATCGGTTTTGAAGTCGTGTTTTCACAAATGATTACAAAAGGTTACGAAATATTACCGTAATTAAATCAGTCGTTTCTGGAATACGGTCTTTTGTTGTCTTTGGTGAAGATTGGGCCTTTTTTGTGGTCCAGTGTACCAAGAGTGTACCAAAAATTATTTGAGTTATCTTTTTTGATTGCAAGCGATAGAGGCCACAGGTCACTATCGGTTATGAAATCGCTTTAGCTGGAGGAGCACATCCCCAACTGAAAATTTCAGTGCCAATATTGTCCCATATGTTTTCCGTTTCTTTGTCTAAGCATTCTTGAAGTTTATTCCTTGAAGTCCTTTTATAGATGTTGATAGACTCTCTCAGTAGCTTATCACCAAAACCATAAATTACTCTACATTCTGGATCACAATTACACTTGCCAGAATTGAGACAGTTGTTGTCGTGTTTTTTTGTGGGTAAGGTGCTTAATGTTTTTATACTCTCAATCCAAAAAGGTCCATGAAGATTATCAAGATTGATTGCTTGATTCAAAGTGAGGCCATTTTTATGGTCTAAGTATACTTTTGTAAAAAAGTTATGTTTCTGCATAATCTTGAGAATGTCAACCGAATCTATGTGTTCAGTATTGCGACGGTTTTTGGTAACGTATTGGTTTATTGTCTTGTGTGGAATTAGAGATTCGATTTCATGTAGATCAAGTACAAAAACTTGCGTGAAAGGGAAAATACCTTTGTCATAAGTGCTAAATGCTTTGCATGTATCGCCAGTTGGTCCGTTCGGATGCTTCTTGTCATTGTCAACAATGCATAAACAGAATTTGTTCTCTGCTCTATTCGTGTAATAATGTTCTTTTATTTGTCCTCCCCCGCCATTAAAATGTGATGTGTTTATTTTTAATGATAATTTGTTTTTAGTTATTTTATATTGACCAATAATATCATAAAGAGAGCAGTCTAGAGTATTTTCACAGAGTAGATTGATTGGTGAAAAATTATTTCTTTTTTCGAAGTAATTATAACTTATAGTACGTATAATTTTATTGGCCACTTCTCTTGCTTCTGTACTATTAGTTGTTGAAAAATCAACCCTTATATATGTACTTAAATAGTCAGTAACGTTTTTTATTTCTCGGAGGTTTTCACGTAAATTACTTGCTTGTGTTTTTGAAACTGTTCCGAATTCACTAGAAGTCATAATAATTGCTAAAAGGTTATCTTCAACCAGTACAAGATTCTCCCCAGATCCATAAGAGTCTAAAATGTTTTGAAATGCGATTAGCTTCTCTGTTGTTGCTATTAGACTTTCGTATTCAATGTTTATGACCTCTAATAGCATCATGCTCTCCCAGAGAAAAAGCCAATTGGCCAATTCTTAAGGTAACCACCCTCATCATACTCGGCCAATTGAACATTAGTGTCTTGGCCTTGTCTTTTTTCGAAAAAAACTAGAGAAACATCATCTGAGGAAATTTTACCTGAAGCAATGTTGTCTCCTATTGCATCCACAATAGCTTTGCTGTGAGTCTCAAGGATGATCCTATAGCTGGACTGTTCGCTTGAATGTCCTTTTGTTAAATTGGTTATTTGGCAGAAAGCATCGGCCAACTTTGCTTGCAGTGCTGGGTGGAGGTGAAGTTCTGGTTGTTCCAATACAAAGTAACTTTGTTCCCGTAGAAACGGATGTGATTGTACACCATTTAGCCAAAGAGACGCTATTATTGGCAGTAATTGGGAGAATCCAAAACCCATGTCAGTAATGTTGTATTCTTGACTGTCTTCTGTCGTGGTTACTTTAAGGGCATAATGTTGACCAACTTCAGCGACTTTTACCGAAAAACCAAAATTATCATTTGTCCATTTTGTAAAGTTTTTGGTGTGATGCCGGGCCAGTGACTTTAGCACCATTGGTAAATTTGATCCTGTGTGATCTACTTCACTAACCTGTAAGTCTTGGTGGCGATAATATCTCTCTGCAACGGCGCGTATAGGACCGAGATATTTCACAGACATGAAGTATGACTTTAGGTGTTTCTCAACATCATTCAATATAGCTTCTATATTTAAGCAAAACGAAAAGTGTTTAAAGTCTTTAATTATTTCATCACCGTTATTTTTTAAGTTTTTGGTGAATTTTTTTTGAGTCCTATTTGTTAAGTATAAAACGTTTTGAATATGTTCATCTGTTTGATAAAGATTGACTCTATTTATACTTGTTTTTATTGTATCGCGTGATGTATTTTTATGAAAATGCTTTCCTAATGAAAGTATTGCAACTTGTCTAAACTTTTCCTCGAATTTGCACTTTTCTAGATAAGTAATTCTATGATTTTCCCCATCGTCATCAATGAATTCATCTTCAAGTTCTTCAAGAAATTCAGGAATTAGTCCTTTTTTAAATGAAATTCTTATTGTGCCGAAATGTTCCATATAATCAATGTTGTTTATTCTGAAATTTACAACTCTTTCATTCTTAAGCTCAAACTCAACGGTATTTCTGTTAATGTCAATTTTTAAACTTTTAGCTTCTGTTTTGTTCTTGTCTCCCGTTAACCCGATAGAAACCCCAATACTACTGTTTTTGCTGTGGCCATCTGGAAATTTTGTTCTACGGCTAAGCGCGTTCTGTCTTGATCGCAATATCGGTTCATCAAATTTGAAAGATAAGATCACGGTTTGATTATCTTCACCAGAAAACGACTTAATATCTTCAAAGGTTCCAAAGTCTACATAATTTCCGTACCAGAGAACGGGGCCTTTTGTGTTGCTCTCAACGGATTGTCGTAACAATGGCAGAGTACGCAAAAAAGAACTTTTCCCACTACTATTTCTACCTACAAAAATTGTAATGGGTTTAATGGGTACGTAGCCAGAATCTTTAAAGCACCTAAAGTTCTCTAGTCTAAGGTGTGTTAGGCCGCTCATTGAAAGCTCCTTTGTGGTGGGTAATCACAGCATTATAAATCTTTTATTGTTTATTTTTGTTTGTGACGAAAATGGAGCAATAATACTTCCTTGCCAATAGTGGTTAGAATGGGCTCTCTTCTAAGAGCAAGTGAAACCACACGGTCATCTAGCCTCTATCTGGTAGTTTGATTGATTACTGATCTCTTCCTAAATCTCTATAACATTGCAGAGCTTAGTGATGTTAGTGTGTTATAAGGTTTCAGTCAATCAATAGGAGAAGAACCATGTTAGCGGTAGAAAAATGGGCAAAAAATAAACCAAAAGAGTTTGCTTTGCTTGCCCAAAAATTAGCTCTGAGCGCTGAGTCAATGTGCCAGATGGCTGAGTACTTTTATGACACTGGCCCTTATGCAAAAATACTTACTTTTCCGTCATTGCCCGAGTGGTACGGCTATTACAAAAAGCATAGGGAAATCTCTACATTTTTAACAGACGTATTGTCGGACTTTTTCCCATCAAAAGCTTCAGTCTTTTCGCAGATGGCAAAAAACCTTCAACCCTCTTCGACAAGTAAGGACGAAAAATCAGAAGAATTAACAAAGCTTGTTGATGAGCATGCCCAAGACATTTATCGACTTTTATTTAGCGAATCTATCGCTGAATATTCTGCCGAAGACTTTACAGTTGAAGAGCAGGGAAAAATGGTCATGATTTTCAAAAATCCGAGGTTTAACTTTTTTGTAAATGTTTGCTTGATTTGCAACGGGTTTTACGGACAAGAGCCTGGTTTATTGTTGCGTAAAGCACGCCTTGGAGATGTTGACGCCCTGGAGAAGATTCTGCGGTTAGATGCTAGAATGATTTCAGAGCCACGCATTGCCCAGCAAGTTTTTAATCTTCATTCAAAAGGGAAACGAACGAAATATCTTAGGGTTCTGGGCTGCCTGGGTAAAAAGCCGAAACTAAAATTCACATTACAGAAAATAAAATGTGTTAAGTCTGGCCAAATCTCTGCATTCGCTGAACAAATTGGCTTCAAGATAACTGCGCCCGATATTAGAGCATTGTTCGATGCTCTAAGTAAAGATAGTGGCAGGGGAATGGTTGATAATGATCTTCCTTTGTGTGATGAGGCATTCTCAAAAGCGGTCCAGCGGGAACGTGCGTTTTGGATAGGTAAATACGCCCCGGACAAAAGTTAATTTTTTCATGTCCGGGTAAAGCTTCAAAGGTTCATGTCTAATCGCGACATGAACTCAACAAAACTCACAACCAACTACAAATTTGCCCAAGGCAAACACTCTATCGGCCAAGACCGAAATGAGCGTTTTTGCTTTTGGGCTTTTTTGATTTTAGGAAGGGGGGGCAAATGACTATCAGCCCCCCCGCAAAGGTGAAAAATGAGGAGTTCAATGGGTACCCTGTCCACGCTTCAGGTATCGACTCTTTATATGTAAACGTAGATGTTCACTGGGAAAATGATGGTTTTTTTAAATATCTAAGTATGCTGAAGGAAAGGGCGATTGAATCAAAAAAAGAAATCATGGGGTTAACTAAGCAAGATGAATTAAATCAGTGCTGGCCATTCATGATCAAACCGCATGGTGGAAATGGGTATGCGTGGTTGCTGGAAAATAAGGATATGAGGATAAATATTGGTAACTGGCTAAAACCGATTTCAAGGCCCAGCGTAAGTGTCATTTTTAGCTCTGAAATGCTTTGGAGACTTGGAGAAAGAGAAGCTGTTCTTCAACTAATCAGCCTTCTTCATGCCCAAGGCGCGAAGCGTGTTGTTGTAAAGCCCAGTCGCGTTGACCTCTGCGTTGATTTGTTGTTGCCAGAATCCCTTTGGGTGCGTGAAATCCTTGATTTTGCAGTTACGAGAGCTGGTTATGATGCTCCCCATCGTAATAGAAAAAAACTCACCGGAATCAGTATTGGCAAGGGGAACATTTCATTCAAGATGTACGACAAACCCTTAGAAATCAGACAGCAATCAAGGAAGTTCTGGATGTATGACATATGGAAACTTAAAAGCATCCCTAAAGGATACAAAATGATTCGCTGTGAGTTTGTGTTTCGGAGGGAAGTCTTGGTGGAGCTTGGAGTCGACCAATGGGATGACGTTCTTGCCCATTGCGACAGTTTGTGGACCTACGCAACACAACGGTGGTTAAAATTTCGTGATAATCCCGGAAAGCATCATACGCAGAGAAAAACTCAGCCTTGGTGGGTCGCTGTCCAAAACGGTTTCTTGGGTGTTCAAGATGCTATGTCTGCTGTTAGGGCGAAAGCAATTAAAACTGAGAAGGAGCGGGCCAAAGCTCAGGCTATGGGGCATCTGACTTCATTGGCTGCACTTCAGATGGAGGAAGATGGGATAGACCTTTTGCATCTGCCGAGTTTGACTAACCTGTTGTATGGAATGTTCAATGATGACCCGGACATTGAGAAGTGTTTTTTAGAAAATGTTTTACAGAAGCGAATCAAGAATCATCGAGGTGAAGAAAAATGGAAAGAAGCTTGTCAACTTCGCAGAGAACGCGGCTTGCCGAATAGCGATCAAAGAGGAGGAGGTTTTTAAGTGGAAAATTGATGAAATTGTAAGTTGAAAAAAGTATCGAAAATCACCGCATAAATGAGACGAAAAGCAAGTTATGAAATGTGCAGGAAAGTTGTTTTTCTGCAAGTAAAAAATTACATAAATTTACAACAAAATTGTGGAGGGCATTATGAGCGAAAAAAACAATTGTTGCGAAGGAAAAAACAAAAAACTTATCCCTGTAACAAAATGGAACGATTTCCATGTTTGGCCGCCAATTGGCGGGTTGCGCCATCTGATTTTTTACGAAAATACGAACGGATTCCATCACTGTGTTGTGCGATTAGGTAGAAGAGTTTTGATCGATGAAGGGAAGTTTTTTGAATGGGCAGAAAATGGATGTAATTAGGGACACAAAAACGGCGTCAGTAATAGACGCAATTAAGGGGGCGAAAGCCCCCTTCTTTAAACCAGATAAATGTTCAAAATATCCCTAGGCTATTTAGGAATGTGTTTCGAGGGGATTATTAAGAATCGTTTCTGCAAGTTTTACGATGTTATTGCAAATAGGTTAGTGATTAATAGGAATAACGACTAGCTTCACCGGCAGCGTAGTGTCCTACGCTCAAATAGACATTTTTCGAGAGCGACTGCTGTTTCGCTGTCCGGTGGATGCTGTGGTTAGTTTACTTGCACTTTCGGGCCATCTTTTAATTCTGGGTGCGCTGCCAGCATTTCTTTTGCTAACGAAAAATCGTCTGTACTTGAAAAAACAAATCTTGATGAATATTTAACTTGAAGGGAATTGTGGTTGATTACATTTTCAGGTTTTGATGGTATTGATCTGCCTGTGTCAAAACCGGCCATCAGATTCTCATAGTAAAGAGGATCGTTGAAAACCTGCGCAGCAATTACAGAGCTCTGTGATTCGATGAATTTATACTTACTGTAGGCATCTCTCGCTGTCTCCTCCAGCGAGGGGCACCACATACCAAGTGAAAGGGTTTTGCTTAAGGGAAAATATATTTCTATACCATTAACAGCTAGGCCAATATTACCGTAAAAACCGAAGTCTTTATGATTTTGAAGAGCGATGGGGTTGTCTGACATATAAAACGGATGATTTTTGGTGGCTTTTAAGAGTACCCACTTTTTTGCCAGAAAGTGTGGTGCATATACTTCAGATTTCAGCATCGATTGTATCGCGAATGTTTTAGCCTCTTCTTCAGATGGCTCCGTATAACCTAAGTCTACAGGGTTGACCCCCTTTTGGCTCAACGCTTTCGCCAATGTACAAGCTGAATCTAAATACATTAAACGATACTGTTTAGTTCTAACAAATTGAATTGCAAAAAAATGAGATAAAAAGACCTTCTCTTCTGCTGTTAATTCGCCAATACTTTCAGTCTTTATGATTTTGTTAATTATTTTTGATGCTGTAGTTTCTATATCTGCAAGAGAACATTCAACGGTAAAGTTGTGACCATCATATTCAAAGTCATAGAATCCAGATTCTGCCGCAATATTTTTGACGTGAGATTTAAAGATTTTCCCCGAATGTTTGTCAAAAATCCAAACCTGCGGCTTCTTTCCACCTGAAAAATGTTTAAGCAGAAATTGCGGCACATAATGCTGAATTTTGGCTATATTTTTCGTCTTCATTATATTTCTTGTAAAACGGTTCATGATAACCGGCGGCGACGCGAACTTGCGTGACCCACCGTAATTATAGATTTTGCTTTTTAATTTAGCACAGACGTATTTTCCGTCCGGTTGATTAATTTGTTAGCTTTATGTGTTTAACTCGTCGATCCAGTAAGTGCCAAAATGATAAGAACTATATGGGTTTATTTTGTTTTGCATTAAATAAATTTTCATTTCTGAAATGCAATTCTTTAGTAGCTTTTCAAAAAAAGTAGCTGGGTAGGTAAGCTCCCACACTTCCTCTTCTGGTTCTTCAAAGTCACTATAGCTTATGTAGTATGGAGAATTGTCTGTTTGTGATTCAATCCCTCTTCCAAGTTCGCGAAATTCGTGAATAAGAGAATTTCTGTAGCTGTAAAACAGGTTGCAGTGCTGTAAGGACTCAGCACTTAAACCATTTAGTGGTTTTTGATGCTCTTTTTCTTTGGGCCAAAGTTGTTTGATGGTAGAAATTTCTGGTTCTCGATCTAGAGTAACTATTTCGCCAGAAACCCATTTTTCAAGTTCGGAAATTACGTAAGCTCTGAGTTTAGAAAATGCAGGTTCCGGGTTCTTTTCGAGCAATTGGAACAGGTGGGGAAGGCTTATTTTATGCGCATTGTCCCAACCGGAAAACTGATTCAGGAAATTAACGAACCGGTTACGGCTCCCCCTGCGAGGGAAGCATTTTGAAAGAGCGTCGAGAATGCCGACATAAATCATTTTTTTATAAATGGCGGCATGATAACCGTCAGCCACTTGAAGGCTTTTTACTTGGGAAATCTCTTTTTCAAAGTGCCCCAAATAACGCTCAATTTCCGCAATGTAGTTATTCATATTTTGTTCTCATGTTTGAGAAGCAAACGCTTTTGACCTGAGCGGCGGACAACAGAACGTGGAGTAACTGAGTATTTCACGAGAAGCAAGACCGTATCACTCCGTCCGCTCTTGGGAGTTGTTGGGCACCTGCTTTTTCATTGCTTCTTCGTTTGACCTCTCCGCATAGTGTTGACCTGCTCCGCATAGAAGTTTTCGAGGTTTGTACGATCAGTTTTCAAGTACTGAGGATACAGTTCACACTGTTTTCTGAATGCGTTCTGACCGTCACTCACCATCTGATTCCTTAATCCATTTTTGTACCCTTCAAAACTTTGCTCCATCTTGTTCAAAAACTCGGTATGGCGTTGAGAATCTCCCTTCGCCTCCCTCCATGCCATCTCACTCAAATGCTTCTCAACCTCCTGAAGGAAAGGCAGGAATCGTTTTCTCCATTTTTCATATGCTACTTCATTTGCGTTTTCCGTCGCGGGAAAGGCTTCCGAGCAAATGTCTTCCATGTCTTTGACTGCGAGCACCCCACCGTAAATTTGGCCAAGGTCCATGGCGTAGTCGCCCGTAGAGTCAGTGGATTGGTCAGCTAAGGCTAGTGTCGCTAACAGACAAAATGACAGTGCCAACAGGATTCGCATAATAGTCATCCTCATAGGTGCCCAACCAATAATTAGGCGGCAAAATTGCGGCCTAATAAAGTACGAGCCAACTGCCGGTGTAATTATGGTGTTCTTTTAACCAGTTCAAGTGGATAAAAACCTTCTGGCCAGCATAGCTCTTACTCCAATCCAGCATAATTGTTCAGAGGCTTGGCCGAGAACGCGTCAAATCAATGGCTGCTCTCTCAAACACAAAAAGCCACCCGCAACACTACGGATGGCTTGTGGTCATCGATCATATTCCCCCGATTAACAGAAAACTTAGAAAACTTGCAATATAAGACCTTTGCAAATGTATCTGAATTATTGCAGACGGTCAATTCTGGTTTGTCATGGAAGTTGTTCCAGCAATTTGGGGAAGGCAAAACAAGCTAATTGGAAGGATTCCTGTAATCCCTGATAAATAAAAAATGCCCCGTTTCCTGGAGGGGAAGGCCGGGGCTAAATCTCTGTATGTCCTAGGGGGGAGTAACAGAGTGTCATATATTTTGTGTGGCGGACGATAAACGAACCATTAGTTTGAGTCAATAAATATTTCTATCCTAAAAACTTCGAAGCCATTCTCTCGACAACCGAAGTCGTATGCGTTTCTGAAAGATGTGCGTACCGTTTCACCATCGCTAAAGTCTTGTGCCCTAACACTTCTGCTATCTCTGCCAGAGTCGCACCATTCATAGCCAAATAAGAGGCCGTTGTATGGCGCAAGTCGTGAAAGCGGAAATCTTTGATTTCGGATTTTTCTAAAGCGTCATTCCATACGTCACGCATATAAACCGGCTTCCCTTCCTCGTTGCCCGGAAAAACATAAGGGTTGTCCAGTCGGCGAACCTTGGAGATCTTTTTTAGGAGATCATGGGCAAGGCCAACCAGCGGAGCTGCGCGGCGTTCATCGTTCTTTGTTTCGTGAAGGAGGATGCGACGTCTTTCAAAATCAACATCCTTCCATTGAATATTTGTCACCTCTCCGTAGCGCATTCCCGTTGTAAGAGCTAAAACGACGAAAGGGTAGAGTAGTGGGCTGCTGCTTGCCTGACAGGCCTCTAAGAGCTTGTCTCGTTCGTTCTCGTCAAGAAAGCGAACCCTGCCTCTCGATTCTTTGAGCTTCTTGATTCTGCTTATCGGATTGAACTCCATCCATTCCCATTCTCTGATTGCAACACTGAAGAGGTGTGAGAGGGTCGTCGTATAGCGATTGACCGTTGCCGGCGATTTGGGTGTGCCCTTGTTGGTCATCTCTTTTTTGAGCTTGTCGCGGCACTCAACTATCATGGCCGTGTTGACGTCAGCAAGGAAATAGTCACCGATTTTAGCCTTCCACCAGCGGAGATGAATTTTATAGTTTGGGGAGTTCTTGGGTCTAAGCGGGAGAACTTCTTCTTCGTAGCGTTTGATCAGATCGTTGATGGTGTGCTTCTTCGCCTCTGACGATTTGAAATAACGCCCGTCTTTGATTTCTTCTTCCGTTCGCGCTGCCCATTTCTTGGCGTCAGTCTTGCGGGAAAAGGTTGCCGATACCGCTGGATGCCCCTTGAGGCGAATTGATGCCCTGAATGAGGGCTTACCGTCTTTGCCTTTGCGCTCCTGAATGGTTGCCATAGTGTTCCCCCGAGTGCCGTGTATGGCTGTGCTTGTTTGTGATCTACTGTACCAAGGGTGTACCATGGACACGTTCCTGGAGGATACAAAAAAGAAACAGGGGCTCGGCCGTATTGGCTAAGTCCCTGTTTTTATTGATTGGCGGGAGTAGATGAGAATCGAACTCACCAGGGGAGGGATACTCCCCCCATCGGTTTTGAAGACCGAGCGCGCCACCAGGCTACGAACTACTCCCTTGAATTAAATACGAATGATTTTGCCGGCCCCTTGCAGGGTGTTGACCATCTCCAGCATGTTTGAAATCCTGCCGACAGCCAATGATTCCTTGGCGCCGAAAAACTCCAGGCAGAGTCCGCATGAAGCGATGTCAACCCCGCGATTGGCGAGCTCTGCCATGGGCTCAATCACGTCGGATCCGCCGATCGTCAACTTGACACCGTTGTTGACGCAGTAGATAGCATCTGGGGTGGTGTCAGATTCGATCAGGGTGAAGATGAAATTCTTCATCAGGATCTGGCCGAGTTTGGAATCTCCGTGGCCCATCTGGTCGGAGCCGATGAAGATGATTGTCGGTCCTGAAACAACCTCAGCGGCAACTGCTTTTGCGGGTGCTTCTCCCGGGGTCAATTCAAGCCGGATGATCTCCCCGATGTTCTCAACCTTGATTGCGTAGCCCAGGGTCGTCGCCAGACGCGAGACATTGTCCAAGCAAACCTGATCATCGACCAAAACCTGCAACGCCGTATCGGGTTCTGCCAGCATTGTCTTGCGGGTTTGTATGACGGGTTGCGGACATTGCTGGCCGCGGCAATCGATAATTCTCATATGCTCCTCAGGCTGAAATTTGAGACACTATATATGGGATTCTTAATATTGGCAAGCAGGCTCTTCTTGACATGCGATGATATCCATCCGTAAACTCGCGCAGTCAGAAATTCCGCTGTTGCCTGGTGAATAGACATGAAACGTCAAACGCGAAAAATACAAGTCGGAAACGTGGCCGTCGGCGGTGATGCGCCGATCTCGGTGCAGTCGATGTGTAGTACCGATACCCGGGATATTGTCGCGACGACTGCGCAGATAGAGGCTTTGGTTGCCGCCGGGTGTGAAATCGTGCGTTGTGCAGTACCTGACGAAGCCGCCGCAGAAGCTCTTGCGCCAATCTGTACGCAAAGCCGCATCCCTTTGATTGCTGATATCCATTTCGATTACCGCCTGGCGCTGCTGTCGCTTCAGGCAGGTGTCGCGGGTTTGCGTCTGAACCCGGGGAATATTGGCGAGCGTTGGAAGGTCGAAGAGGTGGTGCGCGCCTGCGCCGAACGCTCGGTGCCGATCCGTATCGGCGTTAACTCAGGTTCTCTCGAGAAGGAGCTGCTAGAAAAATACGGGCATCCGACTGCCGAGGCCATGGTGGCCAGTGCTCTCGGGCATATCCGCATACTGGAAGATCTCAACTACCGGGAGATTAAAGTCAGCCTCAAATCCTCCGACGTGCGCCGTACGGTCGCTGCGTATCGACTGCTTGCCGAACAGGTCGACTACCCACTGCATGTCGGGATCACCGAAGCAGGAACGACCTGGAGTGGTACGATCAAAAGCGCCGTTGGTCTCGGCGCCCTGCTTTATGATGGCATCGGTGACACCCTGCGCGTCTCACTTACCGGTGACCCGGTCGAAGAGGTCAGGGTCGGCTGGGAGATCCTCAAGAGCCTTGAATTGCGTGAGCGCGGTCCGGTTTTTATCAGTTGTCCGACCTGTGGCCGTTGCCAGATCGATCTGATCAGGATTGCCGAGGAAGTTGAGCAACGTCTGCATGACCTGCCTTGCCGTATCAGTATCGCTGTGATGGGCTGTGTGGTGAACGGTCCCGGCGAAGCACGTGAAGCCGATCTCGGCATTGCCGGCGGTAAAGGCCAGGGATTGCTTTTCCGTAAGGGGGAGGTGGTGCGCAAAGTGCCACAGGATGAGCTTGCTGATGCCCTGGTTGCCGAAGCTCTGCAATTGGCCGAACAGTACCGATCCTGAATCGTCATCACTCTCTTGCAATCCCTTGGGAAATAAGCTAATTTCATGGCCTTTTCAGTGGTTTGAAAAGGGTCATTTCCGGACGAAAACCATTCAGAGGTTATCAAATGCGTTATTCCCAGTACTTTTTGCCGACGTTGAAAGAAACTCCTGGCGATGCCGAAGTCATCAGCCATCAACTGATGGCCCGCGCGGGAATGATCCGCAAGGTCGCTGCCGGTATCTATGATTACCTGCCGCTTGGTCTGCGGGTCATCCGCAAGGTTGAGAATATCATTCGAGAAGAGATGAACCGGGCCGGAGCCATTGAGATTCTTATGCCGGCGGTGTCTCCAGCGGACCTCTGGCAGCAATCAGGGCGCTGGCAAGAATATGGCAAGGAGCTTTTGCGTCTTAAGGATCGCAAGGATACCGAGTTCTGTATCGGACCCACCCACGAGGAAGTGGTGACGGAAATCGTTCGCGGCACAGTGAATTCCTACCGACAGCTGCCGTTGAACCTCTACCAGATTCAGACCAAGTTCCGAGATGAGATCCGCCCCCGTTTCGGCCTGATGCGTGGCCGGGAATTCATCATGAAGGATGCCTACTCCTTCGACATAGATGACGCCGCGGCCGACATCTCTTATGACAGGATGTATCAAGCCTACCGGCGCATTTTCAAACGCTGCGGCCTGGACTTTCGTGCGGTCGAGGCGGACTCCGGAGCTATCGGCGGCAGCTTCTCCCATGAATTCATGGTCCTTGCTGAAACCGGTGAAGATGCGATCGTTTCGTGCGATACCTGCGAATATGCAGCGAACGTCGAAAAAGCCGAATTGCGCGCGCCTGCTGGCTCGGCACCCGCGCCGTCGCAGCCGCTGGCCAAGGTTGAAACCCCCAATCTGAAAAGTATTGAGGACGTCTCCGCGTTTCTCAAGGAAGCACCCGGCAAGATGATCAAAACGCTTGTCCTGCAGGCTGACAACGACGAGGTTGTGGCCGTGCTTCTGCGCGGTGATCGAACGCTCAACGAGATCAAGCTGTGTAATTTTCTCGGCTGCAACCATCTCCAGCTTGCCGATGAGGCCGTAGTACAGAAAGTGACCGGGGCACCGAGCGGATTTTCCGGACCGATCGGCTTGACCTGCCGTGTTCTGGCTGACCAGGAAGTTGCCACCATGAGCGATTTCGGGCTTGGTGCCAATGAAGCAAACTATCATCTCACCGGTGCCAATTATGGCCGTGATTTCCAGGTGGAAGCCTTTGTTGATCTGCGCCAGGCAACGGCGGGAGATAGCTGCCCCCGTTGCGACGGCAAACTTGAGGCCTGGCGTGGCATTGAAGTCGGCCATGTATTCAAGTTGGGCACAAAGTACTCCGATTCCATGCATGCCGTTGTTCTTGACGACCAGGGCAAGGAACGGCCCCTGGTTATGGGCTGCTACGGTATCGGTGTCGGTCGAGCGGCAGCTGCCTCCATCGAACAGAACCACGATGAGAACGGTATCGTCTGGCCAATGCCGCTGGCACCGTTTCAGGTGATTGTGACCATGCTGAACCCGAATGACGAGGCGGTTTTCGCCGCAGGAGAAAATCTCTATCAAGAACTCCTTGAGAAAGGCATCGAGGTGCTTCTCGATGATCGAGATGAGCGTCCCGGCAGCAAGTTTAAAGATGCTGACCTGCTTGGCATCCCGCTGCGCGTCAATGTCGGGGCCCGCGGCCTGAAAGAACAGTCTTTCGAACTGCAGGAACGACGCAGCGGCGAGAGAATCATGTTGCCGATAGAGGGTGCTGGTGCAAAAATCGTTGCGCAGGTTCGCGCGGCACTCGATGCCGGATAGGGAATAGGTTCATGAGGGAAATCCGGATTGAAAAAGGCAGTCGGCTGACTCTGCCACCTGATGTCGCACGGATAATCGGGGTACAGCCCCTGCGACTGTCGTCCTGCTCCAGTCGCCATCTCCTGCTGGAATCTGCTGCCTGTGATGACAGGGTGCAGATGACCGGCCTGATTGTCGATGGCGGGGTAGTCGACCTGCTTTCATTCTTCAACATGTTCCGCAAATCAGGTCTCTTGCATTTCATCCTGACGGGCGGCAACAAGACGCTTTGCTTCCAGAAAGGTGAGATTGTTTATGCGACAAGTACCTTTCCCGAAGAAGAGATCGGTGAAATCCTTTATCGCCTCGGCAAGCTCGACCGGGAAATCCTGCAGGGGGCTCGTCAGTTTGCCAATGGTGAGCTGCCGCTTGGCAAAATCCTGATTAGCCAGAATATCATTACTGCCAAGGACCTTTGGGCGGCGACCAGAAATCAGGTCGAAACGATCGTTTATAACCTGTTTGCATTTCAGGACGGCTCTTTTGTCTTTGTGGACACCTCTCTGGATGAAGATCAGGTGGTGAGTCTCTCCATGAACACCCAGAACCTGATCATGGAAGGACTGCGCAGAGTCGATGAGCGCGCTGTCTATATGCAGAAGGTCAAGTCCTTTGATGCTATCCCGGTCGTGACCGACAAAATCCCCAACGACCTCGATAGCGTCTCTCGGAAGATGGTTGCCTTGATTCAGGCCGGTATCAGTGATGTCAAGGAGTTGCTTCGTCGTTCAGGTTCCGGTGAGTTCGACGCCTTGCGACTTCTCAGCCAAATGGTTGAGCGGGGTGTTGTCATTATCGAAGAGGCGCCGACGGTGGCCGTTGAAGGAGTCCTCGGTGAGGTCATCAATATCTTCAACGGTATCCTGGTTGCTATGCATCAGGTAGTGTCAGCCAGGAACCCACGGTTCCGCGAGGAGGCAACCAGCTTCCTGCGTGATCTGCCGCAACCGTTTTCTTATGTCTTCAGACAGGCCATCCTCAAGGAAGACGGCTCCGTGGATGGCGGACGTGTGCTTGCCAACCTGGCGGGTTTGGAGGAAGGCGATAAACTGCGACTGCTTTCGGATTCCCTGAGTGAACTGGTTTATATGGAGTGTATCGCTGCACGTCGTGAACTGGGTGCGGCTGATTCTGCGGAACTCATCAAACGGGTTCAGGACGTTTCTCAACGCGTACAGACTTTGATAGGGACACGTGATTATGCATGATGCCAGGCAGAAATTGATATTCGCTCTTGATGTCGGCAACCTGGACGAGGCACGTCGCTGGGTTGAGCAACTTCAGGGGCAGGTCGGTGTGTTTAAGATCGGCAAGCAGCTCTTTACCAGGTGCGGTCCGGAAGTTGTCAACATGGTGCAGGCAGGTGGTGGCGATGTGTTTCTCGACCTCAAGTATCATGATATTCCTAACACCGTGGCCATGGCTGGTCTCGAGGCTTATCGACTCGGTGTCAAGATGTTCAATGTTCACGCCCTGGGCGGTTTCGAGATGATGGCCAGGCTGGTGGCTGAAATTGACAAGGTCTGTCCGCGTGGCAACCCGGCTCGTCCCATCCTTCTGGCAGTCACGATCCTTACTTCATCAAACGAAGAGACTCTGCGCGCGGTCGGTATCGATCGGCCGATCAGCGTCATGGTTTCGAAGCTGGCCAGACTGGCAAAGGATGCCGGCATGGACGGCGTGGTGGCCTCACCGCAGGAGGTTGACCTGATCCGCACCGCCTGCGGTGCGGATTTCGCTATCGTCACCCCCGGGGTGCGCCCGGCATTTGCCTCCCAGGACGATCAGAAACGCGTGATGACTCCCGGTGATGCTCTGCGTGCCGGCGCCGACTACCTGGTGATCGGTCGACCGATTTCGGCGGCGGCGGACCCTGTCGCGGCGGCGAAAATGATTCTTGAAGAAATGCAAACTGCCTTGGAAGGTTCATAAAAACGTGAAAATCGATTATCTATACGGGATTCACCCGGTACGTGAGGGATTGCGCGGTCGTCGCCAGCCCCTCGAACTGTTTGTGGATGAAAAGGGCGCCGGCCAGCGGGTCGATGAGCTGCTCGCCCTGGCGCGTGAGCGTGGCATCCCGGTCCGGCAAAGAAAACGTCAGGACCTCGACGGCATGGCCGGCCAGCCTCATCACCAGGGCGTGGTATTAAGCATGGAACCGTTCCCCTATGCGGAGATCGAAGACCTGCTGTTAGTGTGGCAGAGCACCGGGAAAACCGGGCGCTTTCTGTTGCTTGACGGGATTACCGACCCGCACAACCTGGGTGCCATTCTGCGCAACGCGGACGCCTCCGGCTGTCAGGGGGTGATTTTAACGAAAGATCGCAGCTGCGGCATCACCAATGTGGTTGATCGTGCCTCGGCCGGAGCTGTGGAGCATCTGGCCATCTGCCAGGTGACCAATCTTGCCCGGGCCATGGAGCTGCTGAAAAAAAGCGGGTTCTGGATCTACGGGCTGGCTGCCGGAGACGGCGCACAGCCGTTGTTTACGACGGATCTTTCCGGCCATCTGGCTTTGGTGATTGGCAGTGAAGGCGAAGGCTTGCGTCATCGTACCCGCGAACTCTGTGATGGTCTTCTGGAGATTCCGATGGTCGGTGAGATTGCTTCCCTGAATGCCGCTTCGGCGAGTGCGGTTGCCCTGTTCGAAGTAGTGCGGCAGCAGCTGGCAGCTGTATCGAAATAGAAGGTCAGGTGCTGCTTGACTTTACGAGAAAGGTTTAGATAAGGTAACACAATAATTTTCAGATGCCGCAAGGCTTCAATCTCAATCCGCGCTTTAACAGTGGACTCAGGTTGAAAGGAAACCCGGTGTAAATCCGGGACGGGCCCGCCGCTGTAACCGGGGACGAACATCGCATGGAAGCCACTGACTCTTTACCGGGTTGGGAAGGCGCGATCAGTAGGATGAACCGGAAGTCAGAAGACCTGTCTGAAAGAAGTAGCGCTGCTGTCCTCGTGGTTGAAGGAGAGTTGCCGGAAAATTCGTGGATATTACAGGGAATCCCCGGATCAATTTTTATTGACCGGGGATTTTTTTAATTGCAGTCTCCCGGTCCCTTGTGTAACAGGAGTCGGACATGTACAGAAGTCTGCTGGGAGTGTTTTTGTGTCTGTGGTTTTGCAGTACGGCCTATGCGGCGGAAGCCGATCAGCCTGCAGCGGTTTTGGAGGAGGTTGTGGTCACTGCGACCAGGCAGGAGGAAGAGATCTCAACGATACCCGCCAATGTGACGGTCATCACTGAGTCCGAGATTGCTCAGTCGGCGGCCCAAACGGTGCCTGAATTGCTCAGAGGCGTTGCCGGTGTTCTGGTCAACGATATCGCCGGCAACGGCAGGCATTACACCGTTGACCTGCGAGGCTTTGGTGAAACGGCGTCGCTGAACACCCTGGTGCTGGTCGATGGCCGACGTATCAATCAGTCTGATTTGAGCGGGGTGGACTGGTCTCTTATACCCAAAGACCGGGTCGAGAGGATTGAGATTGTTCGTGGTGGCAGAGGTAGCGTCTTGTACGGTGACAATGCTACCGGTGGCGTCATAAATGTCATTACAAAAAAAGGCACTCAGGAACCGAGTATCACTGGAACCATGTTTGCCGGCAGCTATGACACGTTTCAAGGAAATGCTGCTGTGAGTGGCGCAATGAACCATTTTTCTATTGCCATGAACGGCAACTACCGAACTTCGGATGGCTACCGTGACAATAGTGACTCTCTGGCCAAAGATCTTGGTTTCAACTTGGAGTATGAAGTCTCAGACCGACTTTCTCTTAATCTGAATAGTGGTTATCATGACGAGGAGACGAGTCTTCCCGGTGCTTTGACAAAAAGTGAGCTGGACAGTGGTATATCGAGAACTGCTACGCTTCACCCTGATGACTACGCGGATACAGAGGATTGGTATCTGCAGGGCGGTTTGAAACTTTTTCTCACAGGTGACAGCTTCTTGAATGTGAGTGCCTCGACCCGGCAAAGAGAATCGCAGTTTTTTTCTTTTTTTGATGTCGGAGAGTATATCGGCAAGACAGAGATAGATACTCTGATGCTGTCTCCCCAGCTGGTTTTGAACGAACAACTTTTCGGCTATGTCACCAAGGTCCTGTTGGGCTTCGATTATGAGAAGAGCGACGAGGACATCCTGAATGAGTCAATCTTCTTCGGCTTTCCATCTGTTGCATCTTATGAGCTAAGCAAAGAAAGTTACGGATATTTTGCCCATGCAGACATTTCCCTTACGGAAGACCTTGCCGTTTCAGGCGGGTTCAGAAAAGATCGTGCCGAGTTTGAGTTTAAATCGATTGATGCCGGGATGTCAGATTCGAATACGATTAGTGAAGATCTTTATACCCTCGGGGGGAATTATCGCTTTATGGACAATTCTTCGGTTTATGTCAGTTATTCGAAAAGTTTCCGATACCCTGTCCTTGACGAGATGTTCAATTTCTTTGCGAACTCGGTAAACAGTAACCTGAAGTCACAAACCTCTGATGATTATGAGGTGGGTTTGCGCCATACGTTTGAGTCGGGATTAGCCCTTAGCGTAAATCTATTTCGGGTTGTGACAGAGAATGAGATTTTTTTCAACCCGACGACATTCGCAAATGAAAATCTAGATGGTGAGAGTGTAAGGCAGGGTATAGAACTGTCAGCCAGCAAAGAAATCTACGATATCCTGTTCAACGGCAGCTATACCCTCAGGGATACCGAGATTGACGGTGGCCAGTATGACGGTAAGGAGTTGCCCAATGTGCCGAAACATCAATTGACCTTGGGCGCAAGCAAGCAGTTCGGCCGCCACATTCTGCTTGGTCTGAACGGCACTTATGTCGGCGAGCGGCGATTTATCTCCGACTTTGATAACAGCCATGACAAGCTGGATGATTATTTCTACCTGACTGGCAAGCTCTCTTACTTGTTGAAGAAAGGTTCAGCCTTCATTGCCATTAACAATATCCTTGATGAAGAGTATTCCGAATTTGGAGCTCTGAATTTTATGGGAGAAGGAGGATTCTATCCCTCTCCAGAAATTAACTTTGTAGCGGGACTCAGTTTTGTGTTCTGAGTAACTTCGATGCCTGTATGACAGGTGATTAAAACCAGGCTGTCGCCAGGGAAGCCCCTGGCGATGGCGCTTCACTTTTTTGTGACCCGGTTTTCCTATGAAAAGTAGCATATTCGCGGTGCTCTCTTTGCTGGCAGTGTTGATTCTGGCCAACCCCGCACAGAGCCGGGAACTGATCGATCAGCTTGGTCGTAGAGTTGAAGTGGCGGAGCCCCTGACGCGCGTCGTGTCTTTAATCCCGAGCCTGACTGAGACCAGCTTCGAGGTCGGCGGCGGGGACGCTCTGGTCGGAGTGACCCGGTTTGCAACCTTCCCCGAAGCTGCGACCAGCTTGCCGAAGGTCGGCTCCTATGTCGCTCTTGATATCGAAAAGATTGTCAAGTTGCGTCCGCAGCTCTGCCTGGCCGCCCGGGACGGCAATCCGAAAGAAGCCATTGATCGGCTCGAGGCCCTGGGGATTCCGGTCTACGCTTTTGATCCGCAAAGCCTCGAGGCTGTGATTGATACGGTGGCGCGACTGGGAGAGATTTTCCAGACACAGGCGCAGGCGGATCTCCTGCTGAAAGGATACAGGCAGCGGCTCGATCGGGTTGCCCGAAAAATTGCTGGAGTCACTGAACGTCCGCGGGTTTTCTTTCAGGTTGATGCTCAACCGGTGTTTTCTGCCGGCTCGGACACGTTTTTGCACCAGTTGCTGACGCGTGCCGGAGCAATCAATCTGGCGGCAGATCGCAGTGGTTATCCACGCTACTCATGGGAAGAACTGCTGGATCTCAAGCCTGATGTGGTTATTCTGGTTTCGATGGGGGGCGGCTATTCTGAAAAGCAACTGCGCGCGCAATGGGAAGCCTGGCCGCAGATTCCGGCGGTGCGCAATAACCGTCTGCTTGTCGTTGATACTGATCTCTTCAACCGCCCTTCGCCGAGGTCGATCGATGCGCTGGAGCATCTGGTAGAGCTGCTTCATCCCGAACTCGCAGACACCGGTGGACAGTGACCATGAGAATCGCTGGTTGCAACCCTGTCTACAAAAAGCTGATCTCAGTGACGCTGTTACTCAGCCTGCTGTTGCTCGGCACTATGGTGCTCGGATTAACCATTGGCTCATCCGGTGATATCGGCGCGGCCTGGCGGCTGTTGTTGGGATGGGGTGAAGCGGATGCAACTCTTGAGGTGATCGTCTGGCAGCTGCGTGGGCCGCGGGTGATCCTTGCGGCGACTGTCGGCGCAGCCCTTTCTCTAGGAGGACTGGTGTTCCAGGCCTTGTTGCGCAACCCTTTGGCAGAACCTTATATCCTCGGGATTTCAGGTGGCTCGGCGGTCGGGGCAATCCTTGGCATACTGGCCGGGTTCAGCCTCTTTCCTGGTCTGGCTCTGAGCTCTTTTGTCGGTTCGCTGGCGGTCCTGTCGCTGGTTCTGTTATTGAGCGGTCGCAAGGAGAGTAACAGCGATTCCCTCCTGTTGGGTGGAGTGATGGTTAACGCCTTTTGCGGTGCGATCATCATGTTCTTGATCTCTGTCAGTAAAACCGCGCAGATGCAGAAAATAATTTTCTGGTTGATGGGGGATCTTTCCTCAGTCGGCGTCGACAACTTAGCGTTGCTGCTCGGAGTCCTCCCATGCTTCTTGCTGATTTTTCTTCTTGCGCAGCCACTTAACCTGTTACTGACCGGTCGTGAAAGCGCCTCGGCCATGGGTGTTAACGTTGCAGCGGTTACCTTTGTGCTTCTTTTGACGGCCTCCCTGATGGTGAGTCTGACTGTCTGTTTTTCAGGTCTGATCGGTTTTGTCGGCTTGACGATTCCGCATGTCTTGCGACTGGTCCTGGGTTCCGATCATCGCATTCTGATTCCCGCTTCTGTTCTTACGGGAGCCTCCTATCTGATCCTTTGTGATCTGCTGGCCCGTAGCCTGCCGAGTCAGGGTGAGATGTCAGTAGGGATTGTGACAGCTCTGGTTGGTGCGCCTCTCTTTATCTGCTTGCTCTGGAGGGGGAGGCGATGAGCCTGATCGAGGTTAGCGGGGTCAGCCTTCGGCATGGCGACCGCTCGGTAATAAGACATGTCTCCGTGCAGGTTGAACGAGGGGAATTTTTTGTTATTATTGGCCCGAACGGCGCCGGCAAGACCACCCTGCTTAAAGCTCTGGCGGGCTTACACCCGCTAGCAGAGGGCA
The DNA here is from genome assembly GCA_014860225.1 of Desulfuromonadales bacterium. Lineage (GTDB taxonomy): Bacteria > Desulfobacterota > Desulfuromonadia > Desulfuromonadales > BM103 > M0040. The sequence goes on along the minus strand of JACZKE010000046.1, from coordinate 136,359 downwards.
GTATCCTGGTCCGCCAGCGGCTGCTTAGCCGATATTCAAGGAAAGAACTAGCACGCATTCTGGCCCTTGTCCCTCAGCAGATCAATGCCGACTTTCCATTCACTGTAGCTGAAACTGTCCTTATGGGGCGGTATCCCCATTTGGGATGGCTGGCCGTTGAAGGGGAAAAAGATCTGCGATTGGCTGAGCAGGCAATGCAGTTTACCGAGACCATTCACTTGGCGGATCGCCGACTCAATCAACTCAGCGGCGGCGAGCGACAGCGGGTCATTATCGCCAGAGCAATCTGTCAACAGTCGGAAGTTTTGCTTCTGGACGAACCGACGGCATCGCTTGATCCAGCCCACCAGTTGAGGATCATGGATCTGATGGAGCGGCTGAGGCATGAGGCACAGATTACGATTGTTATGGTCTCTCATGATCTGAACCTGGCATCCAGCTACGCCGATCGTTTACTGCTTCTTAAAGATGGTGAAGTCGAGAAGGTCGGTACGCCGCGGCAGGTCTTGACTGGAGAACAGCTGTCGCAAAGTTATGGCTGCACCCTGTTGGTAGATGAAAATCCACTGATGGGTAAACCAAGAGTCAGTCTGGTATCGGCAAAGGTCGCAACGAATACCGGAATACCGCGGTAGATTAGATCGCTATCGTCTGATTGTCCATGGGGTGCGGTTTGTCAGGATTGGTTGAATGTCCACGAGGGTTTTTGTGGTCGGAGAGCTGACAAAAAAATGGGATGTCCTCAGGAGGGAGAAGGACATCCCGATAAATGGGTTTCTGTGGTTATTTATATATAACCAAATCGGTCACGTTTGTCAAGGCGAATCTCTCCCGTGGAGACCTTTTTATTTGAAAAAGGTTTTGTTGTTTGACATGGTTCTTTGTTTTCGTTATAACTGCCCACTTGTGATGGCGTTATCAGGCTGTACGCAAATTTTTTCTTGCAATTCGCCTGGCGCTGTTGTATATAACGCCCCTTGTGCTGGCGTAGCTCAATAGGCAGAGCACCTCACTTGTAATGAGGATGTTGGGGGTTCGATTCCTCTCGCCAGCTCCATTGAGCTACCGGGGAGCTTGGCTCCTCTTAAAACTGAATAAAAGATGTCCCCTGGAGGGGTTCCCGAGTGGCCAAAGGGATCAGACTGTAAATCTGACGTCGTAGACTTCGGAGGTTCGAATCCTCCCCCCTCCACCATTTATGACTTGCCGGAGAAAAGCAGGGCTGTTTGCCGCAGGAGGTTGGTAGCCGAAGTAACTGCGAGGATGGCGCAGCTGGACTCCACAACGAAAACTTCATAAGGTTTAGCATAAAGCCCAACGAAACGATTTATGCGGGAGTAGCTCAGTTGGCTAGAGCGTCAGCCTTCCAAGCTGAGGGTCGCGGGTTCGAATCCCGTTTCCCGCTCCAATTTCTTGACTGCCTCAGAAGCGGATGATTTGCAGGCCCACATAGCTCAGTAGGTAGAGCACATCCTTGGTAAGGATGAGGTCATCGGTTCGAATCCGATTGTGGGCTCCATCTCATAATTAGCACGGCAAAAGGCGGTTGACGGTATCGGGTTCGTTTCAAAAGTGGGTGTGCGGGGTATCTGCTTGTCGAAAGAGATCAGCCCGCTGGCGAATAAACGCAGGTATCTTTAAAAGAGAAGACACAGGTAAGGGAGGACAACGCAATGGCCAAAGCCAAGTTTGAGCGGACTAAGCCCCATGTTAACATCGGAACAATCGGTCACGTTGACCACGGCAAGACGACCCTGACGGCAGCGATCACAAAGGTCCTGTCTTCAAAGGGCGGCGCCGTGTTCAAGGCCTTCGATCAGATCGACAACGCTCCCGAGGAACGTGAGCGTGGTATTACGATCGCCACGGCACACGTTGAGTACGAGACGGCTAACCGTCACTATGCTCACGTTGACTGCCCGGGTCACGCTGACTACGTCAAGAACATGATCACCGGAGCCGCGCAGATGGACGGTGCTATCCTGGTGGTTTCTGCTGCCGACGGCCCGATGCCCCAGACCCGTGAGCACATCCTGCTCGCCCGTCAGGTTGGCGTGCCCTCCATGGTGGTGTTTCTGAACAAGGCTGACATGGTCGATGACGAAGAGTTGATGGAGCTGGTTGAGCTCGAGATTCGCGAGCTGCTCTCCTCTTACGATTTCCCCGGCGACGATATTCCGATCATCCCCGGCAGCGCGCTGAAGGCGCTGGAGTGCGGTTGCGGCAACGATGGTTGTCCCGCCTGCGAACCGGTCCTGGAGCTGATGCGCCAGGTCGACGCCTACATTCCTGAGCCTGAGCGTGCAGTTGACCGCCCCTTCCTGATGCCTGTTGAGGACGTGTTCTCGATCTCCGGCCGTGGAACGGTTGCGACCGGTCGTGTTGAGCGCGGTATTATCAAGGTTGGTGAAGATGTCGAGATCGTCGGCATGAAAGCCACGGCCAAGTCTGTCGTCACCGGCGTTGAGATGTTCCGCAAGCTTCTTGACCAGGGTCAGGCCGGTGATAACTGTGGTATCCTTCTGCGTGGTGTCAAGCGTGAAGACATCGAGCGTGGTCAGGTTCTGGCGAAGCCGGGCAGTATCACTCCGCACACCAAGTTTAAAGCCGAAGCGTACATCCTGACCAAAGAAGAGGGCGGCCGTCATACCCCATTCTTTAAAGGCTACCGTCCGCAGTTTTATTTCCGCACGACGGACGTGACGGGTATTGTCGAGCTTCCTGAAGGGACCGAGATGGTCATGCCTGGTGACAACGTTGCCATCACTGTGGACCTGATCACCCCGATCGCCATGGATAAAGAGTTGCGTTTCGCAATCCGCGAAGGTGGTCGTACCGTTGGCGCCGGTGTCGTCAGCGACATTATTGAGTAATTTCGTCATTCTCTGAAATTTTAACATGAACAAGCGTCCTCCCCTCGCGGAAGGGCGCCGAGGACAAATACATGCGCGATATCGTGACCCTTGGCTGCACCGAGTGCAAGCAGCGCAATTACACCACGACCAAGAACAAGCGAAATACTCCTGATAAGCTGGAGTTTAAAAAGTATTGCCGTTTCTGTCGGAAGCACACGGTTCATCGCGAGACCAAGTAACGCTGGTTGCAGACGGGCTAAATTGTTTAAGGTTGCAGGCCAGTAGCTCTAATGGCTAGAGCACCGGTCTCCAAAACCGGGTGTTGTAGGTTCGAATCCTACCTGGCCTGCCAATTAACTTAACGATAATCAAACGGCATAGGTTACGATAGTGAATTTCAAGGTTACCGAATTTCTTCAGCAGGTCAAAGCAGAGCTGCAAAAGGTCACGTGGCCAACTCGCAAGGAAACTTACGGGTCGACGATGGTTGTCATAGTGCTTGTCCTGATGGTGGCGGTTTTTTTATGGGTGGTTGACTCAGCATTGTCGACAATGATCCAGACCTTGCTCAACTGAGAGAGCTGGTGAATCCAATGGGCGAGAAGAAATGGTACGGAGTACATACTTACTCGGGTTACGAGAACAAGGTCAAACTCAACCTTGAAGAACGCATCCGCTCATTGGGTGCTGAGGAGTTCTTCGGTGAAATTCTGATCCCCTCGGAAACTGTAGTGGAGTTGAAGAATGGTGAGCGTAAAACGTCCACCCGCAAATTTTTCCCTGGATATATCCTGATCCATGTCGAGTTGAACGATGAAACCTGGCATATAGTCAAGGATACGCCCAAGGTTACCGGCTTTGTCGGTGGCGGGACTACGCCTCCACCAATTCCTGATGAGGAAGTGGCTAAAATAACCACGCGTATGGAAGAAGGCGTGGAGCGGCCCAAACCAAAAGTGGAGTTTGAGGTTGGTGAAACAGTGCGGGTTGTTGATGGTCCGTTCCTGAATTTCACTGGCATTGTTGAAGACGTCAAGCCTGAAAAAGCTAAGCTCAAGGTCATGGTCAGTATTTTCGGCCGGGTGACTCCGGTGGAGCTTGAATTTATCCAGGTTGAAAAAACCAGCTGAGTTTCTGGCGGAATATAGTTCTCAAGGAGTCATTTCATGGCTAAAAAAGTAGTTGGACAGATTAAGCTTCAAATTACCGCCGGCAAGGCTAATCCATCGCCCCCGATTGGCCCGGCTCTGGGTCAGCACGGTGTAAACATCATGGAGTTCTGCAAGGCTTACAACGCCAGAACGCAGGACCAGGAAGGTTTGGTTATCCCGGTAATCATCACGGTTTATGCTGACCGTTCCTTCACTTTTATCACCAAGACCCCTCCGGCATCCGTGCTCTTGATGAAAGCCGCCAAGATCCCCAAAGGCTCCGGCGTGCCAAACAAGACCAAGGTCGGCAAGGTCACCAAGACTCAGGTCGAAGAAATCGCTAAACTCAAGATGCCTGACCTGAATGCATGTAACATTGAGGGAGCCATGCGCATCATAGAAGGAACGGCGCGCAGCATGGGTCTTGAGGTTGAAGCTTAATTACTACACGCTGAACGCGGAGAAAATAGACAATGGCAACAGGAAAACAGCTTAAATCGTCTAAAGACAAAGTCGACCGTAACAAAACATATCAACTTGACGAGGCGTTGGCTCTGGTTAAGGAAACGTCATTTGCCAAGTTTGACGAATCAGTTGATGTATCGATCAGGCTCGGCGTTGATCCTCGCAAGGCGGACCAGATGGTGCGTGGCGCCGTAGTTTTGCCGAATGGCCTGGGTAAGACGATCCGGGTTCTGGTCTTTGCCAAGGGCGAAAAAGCCCTGGAAGCTCAGCAGGCAGGAGCTGACCATGTTGGCGGTGATGATCTGGTCGAAAAGATCAAGGGCGGTTGGTTTGACTTCGATACGGCCATTGCCACTCCGGATATGATGGGAACTGTCGGTAAAATCGGTAAACTCCTCGGTCCCCGTGGTCTGATGCCTAACCCTAAGGTCGGCACAGTGACTTTTGAGCTCGCGCGCGCCGTCGATGAAGCCAAGTCCGGTAAAATTGAGTACCGCGTCGAAAAGGCCGGCATCGTCCACGCTCCAGTGGGCAAGGTTTCGTTTGATGTCGATAAACTCAAAGGCAACCTGGTCACCCTGGTTGATGCCCTGATGAAGGCCAAGCCATCGACTGCAAAAGGGACCTATCTCAAGAAGGTCACAATCTCTGCGACCATGGGCCCCGGAGTCAATGTCGATGTCCCGGCATTGCAGACGCTGGTCAAGTAACCTTGCGGTATCACCCCGTTATCGTCATGCGATAATGGATTTATCAGGATAAAGAAGATCCTGGCCACAGACAGCAGGTACCTTACGGTTTAATGGTACACCACCTGCCGAGGCAAGATGGACGGTGCACGAGGCTGTAAGTCTCTTCTTCACCTTCTTGAAGGCTAGGATGGAGAGCTTGAAAAGCTCGGAAATCTACAAGGAAAGGAGGAGAGACATTGAATAAAAAAAGTAAAGAAGCTCTTGTCGAGGAATTTGCAGAGAAGCTCAAGGTAGCCAAAGCTGCTTTCCTGGCTGATTACCGCGGGTTGAGTGTCGAGCAGGCGAATGCTTTGAGGCGTAAGTTGCAGGGCGTCGGTGTTGAATATCGGGTGGTCAAGAATACCTTGCTTCGCCTGGCATCCAAAGATACTGACGTTGCTTGTCTGGACGAGTTTTTGATCGGTCCAACAGCAATAGCTCTGGTCAACAATGACCCTGTCGCGCCAGCGAAGGCACTGGTTGAATTTGCCAAGCAAAACAGCATCTTCGAACTGAAGGCGGGCATGCTCGATGGCAAACTGCTTGCTGTCGATGATATCAAGGCTTTGGCTGAGCTGCCGAGCCGCGAAGAACTGCTTGCCAAGATGCTGGGCTCCATGAGTGCTCCGGCAACTAACTTTGTTGGCGTGCTGGCAGCTGTGCCGCGTTCGTTCGTACGAGCACTGGCAGCTATCAAGGACCAGAAAGAAGCGGCCTGAGTTCACTCCGGCTGAACCAATCACATTTTTAAAAATTATCGACACAGAATTTACGGAGGATAGAACCATGGCTGATATTACAAAAGCACAAGTTATTGAATTCATCGAGAAGATGAGCGTCCTGGACCTGGCAGAAATGGTCAAGGAGCTGGAAGAAAAATTCGGCGTTTCTGCTGCTGCGCCCGTAGCGGTTGCTGCTGCTGGCCCTGCTGCTGGTGGCGAAGCTGCTGCTGAAGAGCAGACAGAGTTTGATGTCGTCCTCACCGTTGTTGGCGAAAAGAAAATCAACGTCATCAAAGTTGTTCGTGCCATTACCGGCCTGGGCCTGAAAGAAGCTAAGGACCTGGTTGACGGTACCCCCAACACGGTCAAAGAGGCTGTCTCCAAAGAAGAAGCCGCTGGCATCAAGACGCAGCTTGAAGAAGCTGGCGCCACCGTGGAGCTCAAATAGTAGCCCGTCTCGGATAATCACGCCCTAGCCAAGGTCACCTTGTGTGGCCTTGGCTATTATACTTTAGTCAGCAAAAGGAGACACCATGGCTTATTCGATTGCGAATAACCAGCTTCTTAGGAAACATTTTCAGGAAATCAAACGGATTATCGATATCCCCAACCTGATTGATATCCAGAAGAATTCCTATCAGCGTTTCCTGCAGGCGGATCTGCCTGCTTCCGCCCGTCAGAACAATGGAGTGGAGGCGGTTTTCCGCTCGGTATTCCCGATCAGGGATTTCAGTGAAACCTGTTCGCTCGAGTACGTCGAGTATTCACTCGGGACGCCGAAATACGACGTTGAGGAATGCCATCAGCGCGGTATGACTTTTGCCGCACCGATGAAAGTCAAGGTACGCCTGGTATCGTGGGATATTGACAAGGAATCTGGCGTTCAATCAATTCGCGACATCAAGGAGCAGGAAGTTTACTTCGGTGAAATCCCCTTGATGACGGAGAATGGTACCTTTATCATCAATGGTACTGAACGTGTCATCGTCAGCCAGCTGCATCGTTCCCCCGGGGTCTTTTTTGACCACGACAAAGGCAAGACGCATTCGAGCGGCAAGCTGCTGTACAGTGCCCGGGTCATTCCCTATCGAGGATCCTGGCTCGATTTTGACTTTGATCATAAAGATATACTGTTTGTGCGCATTGACCGGCGGCGCAAATTGCCTGCCACTGTACTCCTCAAAGCCCTTGGCTTCTCTGCTGAAGAGCTTTTGAACCGTTACTACGATACTGAAGAAGTCTTTGTTGAAAACGGTGTGTACCGTAAAAAAGTGGATACCAAGCTGCTGCTCGGGCAACGTGCCACAGTTGAGGTCCTCGCTGCCGACGGTGAAGTGCTGGTCAAGGCCAACCGCAAGTTCACCAAGGCCGCAATTCGCAAACTTGAAGAGAATAAACTTGAGTTCATCGAGGTTCCCGAAGAAGAAGTTATCGGCAAGATCGCTTCGGTTGATATCGTTGACGAATCGACCGGGGAAGTGGTGGTCGAATGTAATGAAGAGCTATCTGCTGCTAAGCTGGAAGAACTGGCCACGCGCGGCATTAATAATTTCAAAGTCCTGTTTATCGACCATCTGTTTGTCGGACCCTACCTGCGGGATACCCTGCTGCAGGATAAGGTGAACTCTCCGGAAGAGGCCAAGGTCGAGATTTATCGACGCCTGCGACCCGGTGATCCGCCAACCCTCAAGAGTTCTGATGCCTTGTTCTCGAGCCTTTTCTTCAACGAAGAGCGCTATGATTTATCGACTGTCGGTCGCCTCAAACTGAATCACAAGCTGGGTCTGAAGTTGCCACTTGAAGTGACCACCCTGACCAAGGAAGATATCCTTGAGGTGGTGCGTTACCTGATCGATCTGCGTAACGGTGTTCATGAGTGGGAAGTTGAAGATGACAAGGGCAATCTTCGCAGGTTGCCGGTCAAGATTGACGACATTGACCATCTTGGCAACCGCCGTGTCCGTGCTGTTGGTGAATTGCTCGAAAACCAGTACCGGGTTGGCCTTGTACGTATGGAGCGCGCCATCAAGGAGCGTATGAGCCTGCAGGAAGTGGACAGCCTGATGCCCCACGACCTGATCAACTCAAAACCGGTTTCCGCAGTCGTCAAGGAGTTCTTTGGATCGAGTCAGCTGTCCCAGTTTATGGACCAGACCAACCCACTCTCTGAAATTACCCACAAGCGCCGTCTCTCAGCTCTCGGACCTGGAGGCTTGACCCGCGAACGTGCCGGCTTCGAAGTTCGTGACGTGCATCCGACCCACTACGGCCGAGTCTGTCCAATCGAGACTCCGGAAGGCCCGAACATCGGTCTGATCGCTTCTCTGTCGACCTATGCCAGAATCAACGTTCACGGCTTCGTCGAAACACCTTACCGGATTGTCTATAATGGCAAGGTGTCGAACGAAATTCAGTATTTTTCTGCTCTTGAAGAAGAGGGTCATGCAATCGCCCAGGCGAATGCCCCCCTTGACGATAAGAACTGCTTTGTCAACGACCTGGTTAACGCCCGTAAGAACGGCGAGTTCATGCTGATCAATCAGAGCGAGATCGAATTGATGGACGTCTCGCCAAAGCAGCTGGTTTCAGTGGCCGCTGCTCTCATCCCGTTTCTTGAAAACGACGATGCAAACCGTGCCCTGATGGGCTCCAACATGCAGCGTCAGGCAGTGCCCCTGCTACGTGCAGATGCTCCACTGGTCGGTACCGGTATGGAACGCATTGTCGCTCACGACTCTGGTTCCGCTGTCGTTGCCCGTCATGACGGTATGGTAGAAAGTGTTGATGCGGGCCGTATTGTCGTTAAGATCGACGACCATGAAGTCGATGAGACCGGTACCGGCGTTGCTATCTACAACCTGATTAAGTTCATCCGTTCCAACCAGAACACCTGCCTTAATCAGAAACCGATCGTCAAGGTCGGCGACAAGGTCAAGCGTGGCGAAATCATCGCAGACGGCCCTTCCACTCAGTGGGGAGAGCTTGCTCTCGGCCAGAACGTCATGGTTGCATTCATGCCTTGGGGTGGTTACAACTTCGAAGACTCGATCCTGATCTCTGAAAAGCTGGTCAAGGAAGATCGCTATACCTCTATACACGTTGAGGAATTCGAGTGCGTTGCCCGCGATACCAAGCTGGGTAAAGAAGAAATTACCGACGACATTCCCAATCTCGGCGAAGATGCCCTGCGCAATCTCGATGAAAGTGGTATTATCCGTATCGGTGCCGAGGTCAAACCGACAGATATCCTGGTTGGCAAGATCACTCCGAAGGGCGAAACCCAGTTGTCGCCGGAAGAAAAACTCCTGCGTGCAATCTTTGGAGAGAAAGCCGGTGATGTGCGTGATACCTCACTGCGTGTACCACCGGGTGTAGAGGGCGTCGTTATCGGTGCCCGCGTCTTCTCCCGCAAGGGCTTGGACAAGGACGCCCGGACCGAGTTCATCGAGCAGACAGAAATTGACAAACTGCTCAAAGACCAGAATGACGAAATCCGCATCATCCGGGACTCTGCCCAGAGCAAACTGGCCAGGCTGTTGAACGGCCAGACAGTATCCGTCCCGGTCAAGGACCGTGACGGCAAAACCTTGCTGCCCAAAGGCCGCAAGATTACTGACAAAGCTCTGGAGTCGATTCCCTTCAGCCTCTGGCGTGAAATCTCTCTCGACGATGAAGATGCCGAAGGCAAGGTTAACGAAACTGTCAGACGTCTTGGCGAGCGTGAAGAGATCATCAAGACGGTTTTTGCTGACAAGATCGAAAAACTCAAACGTGGTGATGATCTGCCTCCGGGTGTGATCAAAATGGTCAAGGTTTATATCGCCATCAAGCGTAAATTGTCTGTTGGTGACAAAATGGCCGGTCGGCATGGCAACAAGGGTGTTCTTTCACGCATTCTACCGGAAGAGGACATGCCTTACCGCGAGGATGGCACACCGGTCGAGATTGTTCTCAACCCGCTCGGCGTCCCGTCTCGTATGAACGTCGGTCAGATCCTTGAAATCCATCTCGGTCTGGCAGCTCGCGGTCTTGGAGAGCAGATTCAGGCTTCTATTGACCAAATGACAGCACCGGACAAACTGCGCAAGCAGATCAAGGATGTCTATGGCAACAAGGAGTTGGACACCTTTATCGATGAGTTGAGCGATGAAGATATCCTCAGCTTGGCGCGCCGACTTGGTAACGGTGTTCCCATGGCATCACCGGTTTTCGAAGGTGTTCATGAAGATCAGATCAAGGGTGAGTTGAAGCGGGCCGGAATGCCGCTGAGCGGGCAAATGACGCTGCACGATGGTCGTACCGGTGAAGCCTTCAAGGAGAAGGTGACCGTCGGTATTATGTATATGCTTAAACTGCATCACCTGGTTGACGATAAGATCCATGCCCGAAGTATAGGTCCATACAGTCTGGTAACTCAGCAACCGCTGGGCGGCAAGGCCCAATTCGGAGGCCAGCGCCTCGGCGAGATGGAGGTCTGGGCCATGGAAGCTTACGGTGCTGCTCATGCGCTGCAGGAATTCCTGACGGTCAAGTCTGACGATGTGGCTGGCCGGACCCGGATTTACGAGGCGATTGTCAAGGGTAAGCATACCCTTGAAGCCGGTCTCCCGGAATCCTTCAACGTCCTTATCAAAGAACTTCAGGCGCTCTGTCTCGATGTTGAGTTGCTGGAAGAGGACTGATACTGCAGCGAACCCCCCATCCTGAAAAGGAGGATGCGTCTTGGAAGATATTTACAGCCTTTTTGAGCGACCGAAAGACCCTTTGAATTTTAACGCTATTCGTCTCTCAATCTCTTCTCCGGAAAAGATTCGAGAACGGTCTTTTGGCGAGGTTAAGAAGCCTGAAACAATCAATTACCGGACTTTCAAGCCGGAACGTGATGGTCTTTTCTGCGCCAAAATATTTGGTCCAACAAAAGACTACGAGTGCAATTGCGGCAAGTACAAGCGCATGAAACACCGTGGAATTGTTTGCGAAAAATGCGGTGTCGAAGTTATTCCAAGCAAGGTCCGTCGTGAACGCCTGGGTCACATCGATCTGGCTTGCCCGGTGGCCCATATCTGGTTCCTCAAGTCGCTGCCCAGCAGGATTGCCACTCTGCTTGACATGACCCTCAAAGAACTCGAGCGGATTCTTTATTTCGAGGCCTATATCGTTCTGGATAAAGGCGAGAGCGACCTTGAAACCGGACAGATTTTTTCTGAAGAAAAATATCGTGAACTGATGGAGGAACATGCCGGTCAGTTCACTGTCGGCATGGGTGCAGAGGCGGTTCGCGAACTGCTGTCAGCCATTGACCTGGAAGAACTGACAACGACTTTGCGTGTCGAGATGATTGATGCGACCAGTGAGGCTAAACGCAAGAAAGTTGCCAAGCGCCTTAAGGTTGCAGATGCTTTCATCAATAGCGGTAATCGCCCGGAATGGATGATCTTGGAAACCATCCCGGTACTGCCGCCTGAGTTGCGCCCCCTGGTGCCGCTCGATGGTGGACGCTTCGCCACGTCTGACCTTAATGATTTGTACCGCCGGGTGATCAACCGCAACAATCGTCTCAAACGTCTGATGGAACTGCGGGCACCAGAGGTGATTATCCGCAACGAAAAACGTATGTTGCAGGAATCGGTAGACGCCCTGTTCGACAATGGACGTCGCGGCCGGGCTATCACCGGACCAAACAAGCGGCCACTCAAGTCGCTCTCCGACATGCTCAAGGGCAAGGGCGGTCGTTTCCGTCAGAATCTGCTCGGTAAACGTGTCGACTATTCTGGTCGTTCAGTCATCGTGGTTGGTCCCGAATTGAGACTGCATCAGTGCGGTCTGCCGAAAAAAATGGCACTTGAGCTGTTTAAGCCGTTTATCTACAATAAGCTTGAAGAGCGAGGCTTTTGTACCACGATCAAGAGTGCAAAAAAACTGGTCGAGCGTGAGCGTCCGGAAGTTTGGGACGTCCTTGAGGAGGTTATCAAGGAACATCCGGTGATGCTGAATCGGGCACCTACTCTGCACCGCCTCGGTATTCAGGCTTTTGAACCCATTCTCATCGAAGGCAAGGCAATCCAACTGCACCCATTGGTCTGTGCAGCGTTCAACGCTGACTTTGACGGTGACCAGATGGCCGTTCATTTGCCTCTTTCGGTCGAGAGCCAGATTGAAACCCGCGTCCTGATGATGTCTACCAACAACATCCTGTCGCCGGCCAATGGCAAACCGATTATCGTACCGTCACAGGATATGGTCCTGGGTCTCTACTACATGACCCGCGAGAGGATCTTTGCCAAAGGTGAAAATGGTATTTTCTCTTCTCCTGAAGAAGTTCGCATGGCCTATGATTCAGGTGAGGCTGATCTCCAGGCTAAAATCAAGGTTCGCATGGTGCCTGCTGCTGGCCAGGATGAGGAAATTATTGAAACGACAGTCGGTCGTATTCTCTTGCGCGAGGTCATACCTGAATCCATACCCTTCTCCTATGTCAACCTGGTTATGAACAAGAAGCATGTTGGCGAACTGATCGATGTCTGCTTCCGTTTTGCCGGCAACAAAGAAACAGTTATCCTGGCTGACAAGATCAAGGAAACCGGGTTCCGTTTCTCCACTATAGCAGGTATCTCTATCTGCCTCGACAACATGGTTATCCCGGAGTCCAAGGAAGCCTTTATCTCGGCGTCTGTTGAAGAGGTCAAGGAGATTCAGGAACAATACACCGAAGGTCTGATTACTGACGGCGAGCGATATAACAAGGTCATCGACATCTGGGCCAAATGCACCGAGGATATTGCCCAGACGATGCTTTCCAAGCTGGCTGTTGAGACGATCACCTCACCTGACGGTGAGCAGGTCAAGGTTCCTTCATTCAATCCGATTCACATGATGGCCGATTCCGGTGCCCGAGGCAGCCACCAGCAGATTCGCCAACTGGCCGGTATGCGTGGTCTGATGGCCAAACCGGACGGCTCGATTATTGAGACACCGATTACGGCTAACTTCCGTGAAGGTCTCACGGTGCTGCAGTACTTTATCTCGACTCACGGTGCCCGTAAAGGTCTAGCTGATACAGCGCTTAAGACTGCCAACTCAGGTTATCTTACCAGACGTCTGGTCGATGTCGCTCAAGATGCAATCATTATGGAAGAGGATTGCGGTACCCTGGACGGTATCAATATCAGCTCTCTGATCGAGGGTGGCGAAGTTATCGAGCCGTTGGGTGATCGAATCCTCGGTCGGAAGGCCCTGGAAGATATTGTCGACCCGGTCACGGACGAAGTCCTTGTTGAGGACAACCAGGAGATTGACGAAGCCCTGGTGTTGAAAATTGAAGAAGCCGGCATCGAAAAAGTTAAGATTCGTTCGGTACTGACATGCCAGAGCCGACGGGGTATTTGCGCTTCCTGCTACGGCCGCGACCTGGCTCGCGGACATGTCGTCAATCTTGGCGAGGCGGTTGGCGTTATCGCAGCCCAGTCGATCGGCGAGCCGGGAACCCAGCTCACCATGAGAACCTTCCACATCGGCGGAACTGCTTCACGCCAGGCGGAGCAAACTGCTCTCGAGGCCCGCTCGGAAGGTTCACTCAAGTTCATTAACCTGACTACCGCCAAGAACTCCGAGGGCTCTCGAGTCGTTATGAACCGCAATGCTGAAGTTGCGGTAGTCGACGAGACCGGTCGTGAACGCGAGCGTTATGGCGTCGTCTACGGAGCTCGTCTGATGGTCGGCGAAGGAGAAGCTGTCACCAAGGGATTGGTCCTTGCAGAATGGGACCCCTTCACCATGCCTATTCTTGCTGAAGCTTCCGGTAAAATTCGTTTCGGTGACCTGGTCGAAGGTCTGACCGTAGAGGAGCAGGTCGACGATGTTACCGGCCTGTCCCGTAAAGTCATCATCGAATCCAAGTCCGCTGACAAGAGGCCGCGTGTCTCAGTCAAAGATGAACACAACAAGACTGCCCAGCGCTGCATGATGCCGGTCGGTGCCAACATTCTGGTCCATGAAGATACGATGGTCAGCTCAGGTGACATTCTCGCCAAGATTCCGCGTGAAACCACCAAAACCAAGGACATCACCGGTGGTTTGCCGCGTGTTGCCGAACTCTTCGAAGCCCGTAAACCTAAAGAGTTCGCAGTCATTACCGAGATTGATGGTGTGGTTGCATTCGGCAAGGACTCCAAAGGTAAACGCAAGGTGGTGGTTACACCGGAGATCGGTGAGCCCAAAGAATACCTGATCCCGAAAGGAAAACACATCAGCGTTCACGAAGGCGACTTTGTCCGTGCCGGTGAGTCGCTCATGGATGGGTCAAGTAATCCACATGATATCCTGCGCGTACTTGGTGAGAAAGAATTGGCCAAGTATCTGGTCGATGAGGTTCAGGAAGTCTATCGTTTACAGGGCGTCAAGATTAACGATAAGCACATTGAGGTTATCGTTCGCCAGATGCTGCGACGTGTCAAAATCAAGGAGGTTGGCAACACCCGCTTCCTGGCCGATGACTCAGTCGAACGCTGGCAGTTTGACGAAGAGAACCAGAAGGTTCTTGCCGAGGGCGGCAGCCCTGCGGTCGGTGAGCCTCTCATGCTCGGCATCACCAAGGCTTCACTGTCGACCGAATCCTTCATCTCGGCTGCGTCTTTCCAGGAGACCACCAAGGTGCTCACTCAGGCGTCGATTGAAGGTAAGGTCGATTGTCTGCGCGGCTTGAAGGAAAACGTTATCATGGGTCGCTTGATTCCAGCCGGTACTGGCGTTTCCAAGTATCGCAGTGCGAACCTTTTGATCGAGGATCCGGAAGAGCGTTTGCCGGAGATTGAAGAGATCGATGAAGATGACGATAGCTTTGATGAGGAACTTGCCGAAATTTTGGTCAATGTCCCAGCCGAAGAGAGCGAAGATATCGATTTAGAATAGTTTTTCAGAATGGTTGTAAAAAAGACATGTTTGATTTTTAAATGCTTGACAGGGTGCGCTCGTTTTGATAAATTCTGCGAGTTTTCCCCTGAGGGAAAACCTGTTCTTTCAACGTCATGAATACGCAAAAAAAATCGGGAGTGATTCGATGCCGACGATCAATCAGTTGATCCGTATAGGTCGCGAAAAAAAACAAGTAAAGTCAACAACGCCTGCGCTGAGGGGTAATCCCCAAAAACGTGGTGTTTGTACTCGTGTGTACACCACGACCCCGAAGAAGCCTAACTCGGCGCTTCGCAAGGTCGCTCGTGTTCGTTTGACCAACGGGATGGTAATTACCTCTTATATCCCTGGTGTCGGCCATAACCTGCAGGAGCACTCTGTGGTCCTGGTTCGTGGTGGACGAGTTAAGGACCTTCCGGGTGTTCGCTACACGATCGTTCGTGGGACACTTGACCTGGCTGCTGTTAAAGACCGTAAGAAGTCGCGTTCCAAGTACGGTGCCAAGCGGCCCAAGTAATAGAGAAATACGAAGAGGACGTTATGCCGAGAAGAAGAGAAGTAGCCAAGCGGGTTATCCTGCCTGATCCAAAATTCCACGACCGATTGGTGGCCAAGTTCATCAACGCATTGATGCTTGGTGGGAAAAAGAGTACCGCTGAAAATATTGTATACGGTGCCTTTGATCTCATTAAGGAGCGTACTGGCGATGAGCCGGTAGATGTGTTTAAGAAAGCCATAGAGAACGTTCGTCCGGTTGTTGAGGTTAAGTCCCGCCGCGTTGGCGGTTCCACCTACCAGGTCCCGGTTGAAGTTCGGTCAGAGCGTCGCAATGCATTGGCTATACGCTGGATTGTCAGCTATGCGCGCGGTCGCGGCGAAAAGACCATGCAGGAACGCCTTGCGTCAGAATTTTTGGATGCATCAGGTAACCGTGGCGCTGCAGTCAAGAAGCGTGAAGATACTCACCGTATGGCCGAAGCTAACAAAGCCTTCGCGCATTATCGCTGGTAAGGCGGAGGACGTACTGCTGTGGCTCGCAAAGTAGCACTTAAAAATACTCGTAATATCGGCATCATGGCTCATATCGATGCCGGTAAAACTACAACCACCGAGCGTATTCTTTATTACACTGGCGTTTCTCACAAGATCGGTGAAGTCCATGACGGCGCGGCCACTATGGATTGGATGGAGCAGGAGCAGGAGCGTGGCATCACAATCACGTCTGCTGCAACAACCTGTTTCTGGGATGACCACCGCATCAACATTATTGATACCCCCGGTCACGTTGATTTTACTATAGAGGTCGAGCGTTCTCTACGTGTGCTTGATGGTGCCGTCGCTGTTTTTTGCTCGGTTGGTGGTGTTGAGCCCCAGTCGGAAACAGTCTGGCGTCAAGCAGACAAGTATGGCGTTCCCAGGATCGCGTTTATTAACAAGATGGATCGCATCGGTGCGGATTTCAACCGCGGCGTTAAAATGATGCGTGATCGTCTTGGTGCTAATCCGGTGCCTCTTCAGTTGCCGATCGGTGTTGAAGATCTCTTTAGCGGGGTTATTGACCTTGTAGAGATGAAGGCTGTTGTCTGGGACAATGAGGCCCTCGGCGCAAATTACGAAGTCATGGACATTCCGGCGGATCTGCTCGCTGATGCTGAAACCGCCCGTGAGTTTATGCTGGAAGAGGTGAGTTCTCACGATGATAGCTTGCTGGATAAGTATCTCGCCGGCGAGGAAATCGGTGTTGATGAACTCAAGGCTGCAATACGTCGTGTTACCACAGATCTGAAGGTTAATCCTGTATTCTGTGGCTCCGCATTCAAGAACAAGGGTGTGCAGACTCTTCTCGACGCTGTCGTCGATTACATGCCTTCACCTCTGGACGTTCCCCCGATCAAGGGTGTTCATCCCGATACCAAGGAAGAGATGACACGCCCTGCCGATGATAATGGCCCCTTCTCATCGCTGGCATTCAAGGTCATGACGGACCCGTTTGTCGGGCAGTTGACCTTCTTCCGGGTTTACTCCGGAGTTGCCGAGTCCGGTGCCCATGTCCTGAACTCTACCAAGGGCAAAAAAGAGCGTTTCGGTCGCCTGCTCAAGATGCATGCGAACAAGCGTGAAGAAATCAAGCAAGTCTATTCCGGTGATATCGCTGCGGCAGTTGGTTTGAAGTACACCACTACCGGTGATACCCTCTGCGATGATAAAGACGTATGCCTTCTTGAGGCAATGGAGTTTCCGGAACCTGTTATTCATATTGCTATTGAGCCGAAAACAAAGAGTGACCAGCAAAGCATGGGTCTGGCGCTCGGCAAACTGGTTCAGGAAGACCCCTCACTGCGTGTTCGTACTGATGAAGAGACCGGTCAGGTAATTATCTCTGGCATGGGTGAGCTGCACCTTGAAGTTATCGTCGATCGTATGCGGCGAGAATTCAAGGTTGAGGCTAACATAGGTGCGCCTCAGGTAGCATACCGCGAATCTATTACCAAAACCGTTGAAGTGCAGGGCAAGTTTGTCCGTCAATCCGGTGGTCGCGGTCAGTATGGTGACTGCTGGTTACGCCTTGAGCCCCTTGAACCGGGCAGTGGATTTGAATACGTCGATGCAATCAAAGGCGGTGTTATTCCCAAAGAATATATCCCTTCGGTTGGAGCCGGTGCCGAACAGGCTGCCAAGAATGGAATTCTTGCCGGTTTCCCGCTGGTTGATATCCGGGTTACCTGCTTTGACGGCTCCTACCACGACGTTGACTCATCTGAAATGGCTTTCAAGATCGCCGGTTCGATGGGTCTTAAGGAAGGTGCCGCCAAGGCCAAGCCAGTTCTGCTCGAACCAATTATGGCTGTCGAAGTTGTTGCTCCGGAAGAATATCTCGGTGAAGTCATGGGTGACTTGAACAGCCGCCGTGGTCGCGTATCCGGCATGGAAACACGTGGCGGTGCACAGGTTGTTAATGCCCATGTGCCTCTTTCCAACATGTTTGGCTATTCAACCGACCTGCGCAGTTCGACCCAGGGACGTGCAACATACACGATGACATTTGACCATTATGATCAGGTACCCAAGGCGATAGCTGAAGAGATTGTCAGCAAAGCCAAGGGTTGATGAATAAACTTAATAGCAAAGCGTATATAAGGAGAGACGACGATGGCCAAAGCCAAATTTGAGCGGACAAAACCGCATGTTAACATCGGAACGATCGGTCACGTTGACCACGGCAAGACGACCCTGACGGCAGCGATCACAAAGGTCCTGTCTTCAAAGGGCGGTGCCGTGTTCAAGGCCTTCGACCAGATCGACAACGCTCCCGAGGAACGTGAGCGTGGCATTACGATCGCCACGGCACACGTTGAGTACGAGACGGCTAACCGTCACTATGCTCACGTCGACTGCCCGGGTCACGCTGACTACGTCAAGAACATGATCACCGGAGCTGCGCAGATGGATGGCGCTATCCTGGTGGTTTCCGCTGCCGACGGCCCGATGCCCCAGACCCGTGAGCACATCCTGCTTGCCCGTCAGGTTGGCGTGCCCTCCATGGTGGTGTTCCTGAACAAGGCCGACATGGTCGATGACGAAGAGTTGATGGAGCTGGTTGAGCTCGAGATTCGCGAACTGCTCTCCTCTTATGATTTCCCCGGCGACGATATCCCGATCATCCCCGGCAGCGCGCTGAAGGCGCTGGAGTGCGGTTGCGGCAACGATGGTTGTCCCGCCTGCGAGCCGATTCTGGAGCTGATGCGCCAGGTCGACGCCTACATCCCTGAACCTGAGCGTGCGGTTGACCGCCCCTTCCTGATGCCTGTTGAGGACGTGTTCTCGATCTCCGGCCGTGGAACGGTTGCGACCGGTCGTGTAGAGCGCGGCATTATCAAGGTTGGTGAAGAAGTTGCGATCGTTGGCATGAAAGCCACGGCCAAGTCTGTCGTCACCGGCGTTGAGATGTTCCGCAAGCTTCTGGACCAGGGTCAGGCCGGTGATAACTGCGGTATCCTGCTGCGCGGTGTCAAGCGCGAAGACATCGAGCGTGGTCAGGTTCTGGCGAAGCCGGGCAGTATCACTCCGCACACCAAGTTTAAAGCCGAAGCGTACATCCTGACCAAGGAAGAGGGCGGCCGTCATACCCCATTCTTTAAAGGCTACCGTCCGCAGTTTTATTTCCGCACGACGGACGTGACGGGTATTGTCGAGCTTCCGGAAGGGACCGAGATGGTCATGCCTGGTGACAACATTGCCATCACTGTGGACCTGATCACCCCGATCGCCATGGATAAAGAGCTGCGCTTTGCAATCCGCGAAGGTGGCCGTACCGTTGGCGCCGGTGTCGTCAGCGACATTATTGAGTAAAAAGGACGAGATCATGCAGAACCAGAAGATCCGTATCCGCCTTAAGGCATATGACCACAAATTGCTCGATCAGGCGGTCAATGAAATTGTCGACACTGCCAAGCGGACAGGTGCCCGTATTGCCGGACCAATTCCGCTGCCGACAGTGATTAACAAGTACTGTGTGCTGCGTGGCCCCCATGTTGATAAGAAAAGCCGTGAGCAGTTCGAGATGCGTACACACAAGCGTCTGCTTGATATCGTCGAGCCGACCCAGCAGACAGTTGATGCTTTGATGAAGCTGGACCTGTCGGCCGGTGTCGATGTTGAGATCAAGCTGTAATAGTCAAGTAAGGGTAAAGTAATGATTCAGGGAATTTTGGGTAAAAAGCTGGGCATGACCCAGGTCTTCGCAGTAGACGGTCGTCGCATACCGGTGACCGTGGTGGAGGCAGGCCCCTGTACCGTCTTGCAAAAGAAGACGGAGTCCATTGACGGCTATAATGCTTTACAGGTCGGCTTCTCGGCGAAAAAAACCCACCGGGTGAATAAGCCGATGATGGGGCATTTCAAGAAAGCTGATCAGGGTGCATTCTCTTGCCTGCGTGAGTTGGCGGCAGAAGATATCGACAGTTATCAGGTCGGTGACCAGATTACCTGTGATGCAGTTTTTAAGGCCGGAGATATTGTGGATGTCACTGGAACCAGTAAGGGTAAGGGTTTCCAGGGCGTTATCAAGCGCTGGGGATTTTCCGGTGGACGTGCAACGCATGGTTCCCACTTCCATCGTGCCCCTGGTTCGATTGGCATGAGTGCCTGGCCTTCGCGAGTCCACAAGGCAAAGAAAATGCCTGGTCAGATGGGCAATGCCCGTGTCACCTTGCAAAATCTTGAGATCGTTGAAGTTCGTCCTGAACAGAACCTTATCCTGGTCAAAGGGGCGATCCCCGGGGCGAACCAGGGTCTTGTTCTGATCCGTAAATGCATTAAGTCTAAGTGATTAATACAAGATTGAGTGCCGGAGTTTAGTTATGGCAAAAATTGCTGTATTTGATATGAGCCGCAAACAGGTTTCCGAGCGGGAGTTGGCTGACGAAGTATTCAATGCCGACGTTAAGGAATACCTGCTGCACGATATGGTTCGCTACCAATTGGCGGCCCGTCGCCAAGGGACTGCTAAGGCCAAAGGCCGTAGTGAGGTTCGCGGTGGCGGCAAGAAGCCTTATAAGCAGAAGGGTACGGGTAATGCTCGTCAGGGTACGCCGACTGCACCGAATCATGTCGGTGGTGGTGTTGTCTTTGGCCCCACGCCGCGAGATTACACGTTCAAGCTGAACCGCAAGGTCAAGCAATCCGCACTGCGGAGCGCACTTTCGGCTCGATTCAAGGATGAATGCATGACCGTTGTCAATGTCCTGGATCTTGAGCAGATCAGCACCAAAGGTTTTGCTGAAGTCCTCGATCGGTTTGAGCTTAAGAAGGCCTTGATCGTCGTTGATGGTGAGAACACAAACCTTGAGTTGTCTGCGCGTAACTTGCCTTTTGTCAAAGTTCTGCGCGCCGAAGGTGTCAATGTCTACGATATCCTGAAGTATCCTAACCTGGTCATGACTGAAGCTGCGGTCGATCAGATTGAAGGAGTCTTGGCAAAATGAAACCTTTACATCAGATTATCAGGAAGCCTCTGGTTACAGAGAAGTCCAACTTGATGAAAGAAACCGACAATGTCGTTGCTTTTGAAGTTGCAATGAGCAGCAACAAGGTGGAAATCAAGAAGGCGATTGAGCGTGCTTTCAACGTCAAGGTGCAGGATGTCCGCACTATGATTGTCGCTGGCAAAATCAAGCGCTCTGGACGTAATTTTGGCAAACGTTCTAATGTCAAAAAAGCGTATGTGACCCTGGCGGACGGCACCATTGATTTCTTTGGTGTTTAGTAAGGTTGATATCCATCTGACGGAGTAGCAATAATGGGGATCAAAAAGTTTAAACCAACATCACCGGGCCGCCGGCATATGACTGCCTCGAATTTTGAGGAAATCACGGCCTCGACCCCGGAAAAGTCACTGTTAGCACCACTGTCAAAATCCGGTGGTCGTAATAACACAGGCAGAATCACCAAGCGTCACACTGGTGGTGGGCACAAACGGAAATACCGGATTATTGATTTCAAGCGTGATAAACGTGAGATCTCTGCCAAGGTAGTGACCATCGAATACGATCCAAACCGTTCTGCACGGATTGCCTTGCTGAACTATGTTGACGGTGAAAAGCGTTATATCCTGGCTCCGGTTGGCATCAAGGTCGGCGATGTTGTCATTGCCAGCGAGAGTGCTGACATCGTCCCAGGCAATGCTTTGCCGATCCGGTCTATACCGCTTGGCACCTGGGTTCACAATGTTGAGCTTAAGGTTGCCAAAGGTGGACAGCTTGCTCGTAGTGCTGGAACTTACGCTATGATTGCGGCCAAAGAAGGCAAGTATGCTCAGTTGCGATTGCCTTCCGGCGAAGTAAGACTGGTGCTGCAGGAGTGCTCTGCAACGGTTGGTCAGGTTGGCAATACGGATCATGAGAATGTCAAGATTGGCAAAGCCGGTCGTAATCGCTGGCTTGGCAAGCGCCCACAATCTCGCGGTGTTGCGATGAACCCGGTTGACCATCCTCACGGCGGCGGAGAAGGCAAAAGCTCTGGTGGACGTCACCCTGTTACGCCATGGGGTGTTCCAACCAAAGGTTATAAGACGCGTTCAAATAAGCGGACGGATCGCTTCATTGTCCGCCGTCGGACCAAGTAAGAGAATAGGAGACGACCGTGGCGAGATCGATAAAAAAAGGCCCTTATATTGAAGCAAGCCTGTTGCGCAAAATCGGAAACATTGGCGATAGTGGTGCACACAAAGTGATCAAAACCTGGTCACGACGTTCCACAATCCTGCCTGATTTTGTCGGCATGACGTTTGCCGTACATAATGGTAAAAAGTTTATTCCGGTTTTTGTGTCCGAGAATATGGTCGGGCACAAGCTTGGTGAATTTTCCCCAACCAGGACCTACTTTGGTCACGGTTCGGACCGGAAAAAGAAGAAGTAATCATTAGCTGAGGGAGTACCAGCACATGGAAACAAGTGCGAAGTTGAAATTTGCTCGCCTGTCGCCACAAAAGACCCGTCTGATTGTGGATATGGTACGAGGCAAGGCTGTACAGGAAGCCCTTAATATTCTGAAGTTTTCGCCTCAGCGCCCGGCGGACATCGTTGCCAAATTGGTGCGTTCTGCTGTCGCCAATGCTGAACAACAGGGTGTCTCGGATGTTGACCGTCTCTTTGTCAAGGCGGTGTTTGTTGATCAGGGGCCTGTCCTCAAGCGCTTTATGCCGCGTGCTCAAGGACGGGCAACGAAAATTCGTAAGCCGACCAGCCACATTACAGTGGTCCTTGACGAGAAGTAACCACCTGAGGAGGTGTAGTTTTGGGTCAGAAAGTTCATCCAATAGGATTTCGCTTAGGCGTAATTCGCACATGGGAGTCCAACTGGTACGCTGAGAAGGATTACGCTCAGCTGCTGCATGAAGATCTCAAGCTGCGTAATTACTTGAAAGAGCGCCTGCATCATGCCGGTATTTCCAAGGTTGAAATAGAGCGCGCGGCCGGCAAGGCCAAGATCAATATCTTTGCTGCCCGTCCTGGCATCATTATCGGCAAAAAGGGTTCTGAGGTTGAAGCTCTTAAAAAAGAGCTGGCCAAGTTGACCGATAAAGAGGTCTTTATCAATATTCAGGAGGTTCGCAAACCTGAGATTGACGCCCAATTGGTTGCAGAGAATGTTGCCTTGCAGCTGGTTCGTCGAGTCGCATTCCGCCGTGCAATGAAAAAAGCAGTCAGCCAGTCTCTGAAGTTCGGTGCTGAAGGGATCAAAATCGAATGCTCCGGTCGTCTTGGCGGCGCCGAGATGAGCAGGCGTGAATGGTACCGTGAGGGACGCGTTCCCCTGCATACCCTGCGTGCCGATATTGATTACGGGTTCGCCGAAGCCAAAACTACCTACGGTATCATCGGCGTTAAGGTTCTTATTTTCAAGGGCGAGATCCTGGGTAATAAGGATCGGCAGCAATAAGTAACAGATCAGGAGTTTATTTGTCATGTTGATGCCTAAAAAGGTTAAGCATAGAAAACAGTTCAAAGGTCGTATGAAAGGTGCCGCTCGTGGTGGTACGGACTTGAACTTTGGAGATTTCGGTCTGCAGGCAGTGGATTGCGGCTGGCTTTCAGCGCGGCAGATTGAGGCTGCTCGTCGAGCTATGACACGTTATGTCAAGCGTGGCGGTCAAATCTGGATCCGTGCTTTCCCCGATAAATCTTTGACCCGCAAACCTGCCGAAACCCGTATGGGTAAAGGTAAAGGTTCTCCGGATAGTTGGGTCTGTGTGGTTCGTCCGGGAATGGTACTTTACGAAATGCAGGGTGTTGCCGAAGATGTTGCGCGTGAAGCGTTCCGCCTTGCGGCTCACAAACTGCCAATGAAAACCAAGATCTTGGTTCGCAAGGAGGCCAGTAATGAAGCCTGAAAAACTGCGTGACAAGACAATCGAAGAACTTAATGCGGCGGTTGCAGATCTGAATCAGGAGTTGTTTAACCTGAAATTCCAATTGCACACCGGACATCTGGAAAATACCTCACGTATCCCTCAGGTGCGTAAGGAGATTGCCAGGATCAAAACTGCGCTGCAAATAAAGCACAGCTAATCCGATCGAACGAGGACGGCGATGACGAAAGAACGTGGTAATAAGAAGGTACGGGTTGGAGTCGTGGTAAGCGACAAGATGGATAAGACTGTAGTTGTCAAGGTCGATAACATCATCAAGCACCCGGTTTATAAGAAATATATCAAGCGTCGCGTTACCTGCAAGGCACATGATGAGCAAAATATCTGTGCAGCCGGAGACAAAGTGCTGATTGTCGAAACGCGACCTTTGTCGAAGGATAAGCGGTGGCGGGTTCGTGAAATTTTAGAGAAGCACGTCAGCGTTTAGGAGATACTGGCCATGATTCAGATGCAATCTACACTTACTGTCGCAGACAATTCGGGTGCCCGGAAGCTCTGTTGCATTAAGGTTCTTGGTGGATCCAAGCGCAAATATGCAGGTATCGGCGACATTATCGTCTGCTCTGTTAAAGAGGCGATGCCTAATTCGAAGGTGAAGAAGGGTGATGTTGTCCGTGCTGTTATTGTGCGTACCGCAAAAGAGGTGAACCGTCCAGACGGTTCATACATTCGATTTGACACTAATTCTGCAGTCGTTGTATCTGCTGCTGGAGAACCGGTTGGAACACGTATTTTCGGGCCTGTAGCCCGTGAGTTGCGCGCCAAGCGGTTTATGAAAATTGTTTCACTGGCCCCTGAGGTCCTTTAAACGCTGGGAGTAAAGAGTCATGGCAGTCATAAAACTCCATGTGAAAAAAGATGACCTGGTAATGATTATTGCCGGGAAAGATAAAGGTAAAAGCGGCAAGGTCTTGCGCGTTATGCCGGATAAAGGGCGGGTCCTGGTTGAGAATCTCAACCTGATCAAACGCCATACTCGCCCATCTCGTACCAGTAACGAGGGTGGGATCATTGAAAAGGAAGCACCGATTGCTCTCTCTAATGTTCAACTGCTGTGCCATGGCTGTAACAAGCCGTCGCGCACCGGTATCAGAGTGCTCGAGGATGGCAGCAAGTCGCGATTCTGCAAAAAGTGCAACGAGATTGTGAATAATTAACGGAGTTTTTCATGGCAAGGCTCAAGGAATTATATCAGAAAGAAATGGTTCCCAGGTTGCTTAAGGATCTGCAACTTAAGAACGTTATGGAAGTCCCTCGCGTTGAAAAAGTCGTCATCAATATGGGGCTGGGTGAAGCGATTCAGAACGTTAAAATTCTTGAATCGGCTGTTGAGGAAATGTCCCGTATTACCGGCCAAAAAGCCGTTATTACACGCGCCAAGAAATCGATAGCTCAGTTCAAACTGCGCGAGGATATGCCAATTGGTGTCATGGTGACGTTACGTCGCGACCGGGCTTACGAATTTCTTGATCGTCTGATCAATGTTGCTCTGCCGCGCGTCAGGGATTTCAAGGGCGTTTCAGCCAAGGCTTTTGATGGTCGTGGTAATTACACTCTCGGTATTCGTGAGCAGTTAATCTTCCCTGAGATCGATATCGAGAAAATCGACAAGATTAAGGGTATGAATGTGACAATCGTCACGACGGCTCGTACTGATGAAGAGGGTCGTGCACTGCTTACCGAAATGGGAATGCCCTTTCGTAAACAGAATGTAGCAGCATAGCGGAGGAAGCACGTGGCAAAAAAATCGATGCGCATAAAGGCCGCAGGGCCTCAGAAGTTTAACGTGAGAAAGTATAACCGCTGTCCGATCTGTGGTCGGCCTCGTGCGTACTATCGTAAATTTGATATGTGCAGAATCTGTCTGCGCAAGCTGGCGTCGGCGGGAAAACTGCCGGGCGTAACTAAATCCAGCTGGTAATCGGGCAATAAGGAGCAGTATTCATGGCTATGACGGATCCGATCGCGGACCTGCTGACCCGCATCCGCAATGCAGGCATGGCAAAGCATTCCAAGCTGGACATCCCTTCGTCCAATGTGAAAGTTGCCATTGCCGAAGTTTTAAAAGATCTCGGTTACATTAAGAATTTCAAGGTTGTCAGTGATGACCTGCAAGGGGTTCTTCGTGTTTACCTGAAATATGACGAGCAGAGCAAGCCCGTGATTCACGAAATTACCCGTATCTCCAAACCTGGTCGCCGGGTATATGTCAATCATGCCAATATCCCTCGGGTCAAGAATGGTTTAGGTGCTGCTATCCTGTCGACATCCAAAGGTGTCATGGATGACGTCACCGCCCGTGAAGCCGCAATCGGCGGTGAAGTGCTCTGCACGATCTGGTAATTTACAAGCAAGCTGCTGATTTTTAAGGAGTCGATTAAAGATGTCGCGCATCGGCAAGAAACCTATAAGCATTGCCTCGGGTGTTAAGGTTACACTTGATGGTCAGAAGATCAAAGTCGAAGGACCTAAAGGTCACCTTGAACGGACCATTCATGAGCATGTCGAGGTCAAAATGGAAGCCGATCAGTTACTGGTTGCTTCTAGGTTGGATCCCTCGGGTTCGGCCTTGCAGGGGCTCTCACGCTCTTTGATATCAAATATGGTGGATGGCGTTACCACAGGATTCGTCAAGATTCTGGAGATCAACGGCGTGGGTTATCGTGCTGAATTGAAGGGTACTACATTGAACCTGTCGCTCGGTTACTCACACCCGATTGAATTTCCGCTGCCTCAAGGGATCAGCGCTGAAGTCGATACCAAGGCTAATCGTATTACCGTTTCAGGTATTGACAAGGAACTGGTTGGCGCGACGGCGGCCAAGATTCGTTCATTCCGGGAGCCGGAGCCTTACAAAGGCAAAGGTATCAAGTATTCCGATGAGCGTATCCTGCGTAAAGCTGGTAAGACTAGTAAGAAGTAAGCTGAATAGGATGAGGTGAGAACAGTGAATATCTCAAAGGAACGGCGGGCTGCCCGCAAGAAGCGTCAATTGAGGGTGCGTAAAAAGATTACCGGGAGCGTAGAGCGTCCGCGTTTGTGCGTATTCCGTAGTTCCAAACATATTTATGCCCAGATTATTGAAGATGTTACCGGCAAGACGCTGGTTGCGGCTTCGACGGTTGCCAAGGGCACCGAAGACAGTGTCAAGTACAGCGGGAATGCTGATGCGGCTAAAGTAGTCGGTAAGCAGATTGCTGAAAAGGCTCTGGCCAAGGACATTAAACAGGTGGTTTTCGACCGCAATGGCTTTTTGTTCCACGGCCGTGTAAAGGCTCTCGCCGATGCGGCTCGTGAAGCTGGTTTGACTTTCTGAGCGGTAAAGGAGAAGAGCGTTGCAACGCGTTGACAAAAACGAAACGAATTTAATCGATCGCGTTATCCACATCAATCGTACGGCCAAGGTTGTAAAAGGCGGTCGTCGATTTAGCTTCTCTGCACTGGTTGTAGTAGGTGACGGCAGCGGCAATGTTGGATATGGTCTTGGTAAAGCCAAAGAGGTTCCCGAGGCAATTCGCAAGGGTGTCGAAAAGGCCAAGAAGAGTATGATCTCCGTACCTATCCAGGGAACAACTATCCCTTATGACGTAATCGGCAAGTTTGGAGCAGGCAAAGTGCTGCTAAAACCGGCTTCCGAGGGTACGGGCGTTATCGCTGGTGGTGCGGCTCGTGCAATACTGGAGGTTGCCGGTATCAGCGACATCCTCTCCAAGTGTCTTGGTTCTAACAACCCTCACAATGTTGTCAAGGCGACTATTCGTGCGCTGCAACAACTGTGTAGCCCGGAAGAGATTCTTGCCAGACGTGGTCTCGGGACAAACAGCTCGGATAAAAAAGCCTGAGACAGGAGAGAATTATGGCTGAAATCAAGATAACTCTTAAGCGTAGCGGTATTGGTCGCAACAAATATTTCACAAAGGTGCTTACTGGGCTCGGTCTGCGTCGTCTTCACCAGACAGTCGTGCTTCAGGACACACCAGAAATTCGCGGTATGATCAACAAGGTCAACCACATGGTAACCGTTGAGGAATAATCGCAAGGATAACAACCATGGATTTAAGTAATCTACAGCCGTCATACGGTTCAACACATAGCAAAAAACGCATTGGCCGTGGTCATGGCTCCGGAACTGGCAAGACCGCAGGCAAGGGCCATAAAGGTCAGAACGCCCGATCCGGTGGTGGCGTCAAGCCCGGTTTCGAAGGCGGTCAGATGCCGCTACAGAGGCGTCTGCCAAAGCGCGGCTTTACACCGCTGAGCAGAAAAGTCTATACCCTTGTCAATCTCCGCGATCTGGAGCTTTTTGATGCGGGAAGTGTGGTAGATCTTGAGGCCCTTGGTATCGCCGGACTGATCGGGCAACTTAAGGACGGCGTCAAGATCTTGGGAGATGGTGACTTGTCCAAAACCTTAACGGTTAAGGCCCATAAATTCAGTAAGTCTGCCCAGGCCAAGATTGAGGCTGCTGGCGGCACTGTCGAGGTTATTTAAGTTGTTAGCAAGCATCCAGAACATCTTCAGTATTCCTGAACTGCGTCGACGCATTCTTTTTACCCTCGGCATGCTTGCTGTCTACCGGGTTGGGTGTCACGTACCTCTGCCAGGCGTGAATGGTGCCGTACTCGCACAGTTTTTTGAGGGAACCCAGGGGACACTGCTTGGTCTTGTCAGTGCTTTTACTGGTGGTGCGCTGGAGCGTATGACGGTTTTCGCCCTGGGTATCATGCCTTATATCAGCGCTTCGATCATCATGCAGTTGCTGACAGTTGTTTATGAACCTGTCGCGCGTTTGTCCAAAGAGGGTGAACAAGGTCGTAAGATTATGACCAAATGGACCCGTTACGGTACTGTTGGTTTGTCGATTGTACAAGGAGCCGGTATTGCAGTTGGTCTACAGACGATGCGCGGTCCTGCAGGTGAACCTGTAGTTAGCATGCAGGGTATTGGCTTCATTGTGTTAACAGTCATCACCTTGACTGCTGGAACAGCTTTTATCATGTGGCTTGGCGAGCAGATTACAGAACGTGGCATCGGCAACGGCATCTCCCTTATTATCTTTGCCGGTATCGTCGCCATGCTGCCGTCAGCCCTGGTCAACAGTATACGGTTGCTAAAGACCGGTGCCTTGACCTTTACTGTGCTACTTATTCTTCTGATTGTGATGGTCGCAGTAATCTGGGCTATTATTTTCATGGAGCGCGGTCAGAGGCGAGTGCCGATTCATTATGCAAAGCGGGTCGTTGGTTCCAGAAATGCCGGTGGTCAGAGTAGCCATCTGCCACTCAAAATAAATATGAGTGGGGTTATCCCTCCAATCTTTGCCAGTTCGATCATCATGTTTCCCAGTACAGTCGCAAATTTTGTTGATGTGCCCTGGGTTCAGACTTTTGCATCAATGATGACTCCTGCTCACTGGCTGTATAATGTTTTTTATGTCGCTTTTATTGTCTTCTTCTGTTACTTCTACACGGCTGTCACCTTCAACCCGGTCGACGTCGCAGATAATATCAAGCGACAGGGCGGATATGTCCCCGGTGTCAGGCCCGGTAGAGCGACCTCTGATTATCTTGATACAGTGCTTGGACGCCTGACTTTTGCCGGTGCAATATATATTTCGGCAGTCTGTGTGTTGCCGACACTTTTGATTGGTCAGTTCAATGTTCCCTTCTTCTTCGGGGGGACTTCACTTCTGATTGTTGTCGGTGTTGGCCTGGATACTGCTTCCCAAATAGAGGCTCACTTGATTTCACGCTCTTATGAAGGCTTCATGAAGGGTGTGAATATTAAGAGCCGTCGCGGATAATCGAGGTTGTCTCTGATGAAACTGATCTTACTCGGACCTCCTGGCGCCGGCAAAGGAACCCAGGCCAAGATGCTGGTCGAGGAGTTTTCGATTCCGCAGATCTCAACTGGTGATATCCTGCGTGCCGCTGTTAAAGACGGCACTCCCATGGGGAAGAAGGCCAAGGAATACATGAACACGGGAGGCCTGGTTCCTGATGAAGTTGTTGTCGGGATTGTTCGGGACCGTCTGCAGGAAGAAGATTGCAACAACGGTTTTATCCTGGACGGTTTCCCCCGAACGGTTGCACAGGCTGATGCTCTGCAGGCCAGCCTACAGGAAATGAGTAAGGAGTTGGATCGGGTCATCTCTCTCGAGGTGGACGCAGAAGCCCTCGTAGAGCGTCTGACCGGGCGGCGGACTTGCAAAGAATGTGGGCGAGGCTACCATGTAAAGTTTGATCCTCCTCGTGAAGCGGGAATTTGTGACGTCTGCGGAGGCACATTATTTCAAAGGGATGATGATCAGGAAGAGACTATACGCAAACGGCTGCAAGTCTATTCAGAGCAGACTGCTCCTTTGATTAGTTACTATCGGGAGGCCGGCGTGCTGATGGAACTTGATGGGATGCAACCGATTCCGATAGTTAAGGAAAAGATCCTGTCGCTGTTACAGGCGAGTTAGCGTGATTGTTTTAAAGAGCCCGGCAGAACTTGAAAAAATGCGGGATGCAGGACGAATCGTGGCGGAAACGCTGGCTCTCCTCGAGAGTCATGTTCGCCCCGGTGTGACAACTGCCGAATTAAATCGTTTAGCTGAGGATGAGTGCAGGCGCCAGGGCGGCAAACCGGCATTCAAAGGGTATGGTGGCTTTCCATATGCCATCTGCTCCTCACCAAACGACCGGGTCGTTCATGGGTTTCCAGACGATACCCCCTTGCAGGAAGGTGACATCCTCAGCATTGACTTCGGAGTTTTCTACAAGGGTTTCTACGGCGATTCGGCAATTACTTTTGCCGTAGGCGTGTTAGACGATGAAACGCAGCGTTTGGTTACTGCAACGCGTGAATCACTTTATTTAGCAATTAAATATGCTGTACCGAATGGCAGGCTTTCGGATGTTTCACATGCCGTTCAGTCCTGGGTTGAGCCAAAAGGTTTTAGTGTCGTCCGCGAATTTGTCGGACATGGTATCGGGCGCAACTTGCATGAAGCGCCGCAGATACCTAATTATGGTAAAGCTGGCCAGGGTCCACTGCTGAAAACCGGGATGGTGCTGGCAATAGAACCGATGATCAATGCCGGCATGCCTGGTGTGAAGATACTGGAAGACGGGTGGACAGCAGTGACGCAGGATGGAAAGCGATCTGCCCATTTTGAACATACAGTAGCCATTACTGACAATGGTCCGGAAGTTTTGACACGGCTATAAAATCAGTAAAGGTGAAGCCCGTCGGGTACTAACCGGCATGGTTTAAAGGAAAGAGACATGAAAGTCCGAGCATCAGTTAAAACAATTTGTGACAAGTGCAAGGTAATCAAGCGCAAGGGTATCCTCAGAGTTATCTGTGAAAATCCCAAGCATAAACAGAGACAAGGTTAAGCATTTAGGAGGATCGGACATTGGCTCGTATTGCTGGTATCGATTTACCAAGAAACAAACGGATTGAGATTGCCCTGACTTATATTTTCGGTGTCGGGCGCTCTTCATCCCAGCAAATCCTTTCCCAGGCCGGTGTTGATTTCAATACCCGCTCGGATAATTTGACTGAGGAAGAAGTCTCCAAGATCCGTAAGGTTATTGACAGCGAATTCAAGGTTGAGGGTGACCTGCGTCGTGAAGTGACGATGAACATCAAGCGACTTATGGACCTCGGTTGTTATCGTGGTTTACGTCATCGTAGAGGTTTGCCGGTGCGTGGACAGAAAACCAAAACGAATGCCAGAACCCGAAAGGGTCCGCGCAAGACCGTCGCCGGTAAGAAGAAGTAACAGGAGGAACCATGGCTAAGCCTGGTAAACGCGTACGCAAAAAAGTTGAAAAGAAGAACGTGCCGAATGGAATTGCCCATATCCAGGCGACGTTCAACAATACGATCATTACGATCACCGATGTGACAGGCAACGTGATTTCCTGGTGCACTTGCGGTTCCAAGGGTTTCAAAGGGAGTCGTAAGAGCACTCCTTTCGCCGCTCAGATGGCCGCTGAAGATGCAGCAAAAAAAGCCCAGGAGCATGGCTTGCGCAGCGTCGAAGTGTGGGTCAAGGGGCCAGGTTCTGGTCGTGAGTCTGCACTGCGGGCCCTGCAAGCCGTCGGTCTGACCATCACCATGATTAAGGATGTCACTCCGATACCACATAACGGGTGCCGTCCACCCAAGCGTAGAAGAGTCTAACCAGACATAAGGAGGACGAACGTTGGCGAGACACACTGGACCCGTTTGCCGCATGTGCCGGCGGGAAAATATGAAGCTGTTCCTCAAGGGCGACCGTTGCTATACAGACAAGTGCTCTGTGGAGCGTCGCAATTATGCCCCAGGACAACATGGTCAGGGTCGTATCAAAGTATCCGATTACGGTACTCAGTTACGTGAAAAGCAGAGAGTCAAGCGGACTTACGGGTTACTAGAAAAGCAATTCCGCGACTTTTTTAAACGTGCTGACCGCATGAAAGGTGTGACCGGTGAGAATCTCCTGGTTATGCTTGAGCGCCGCCTTGACAGCATGGTCTATCGTATGGGTTTTGCAACCTCACGAAATGAAGCCCGTCTGTTGGTTCGCCATAGCCATTTTATGGTTAACGGGCGCAAGGTCAATATCCCGTCGTATCTTGTGCGCCCTGGTGATGTTGTAGAATTACGCGAGAAGAGTCGTAAGATTGCTCGTATCAATGAGGCTCTTGATGGTGTCATGCGTCGAGGCATTCCGTCCTGGGTTGAACTGACCCGTGATGCATTCCAGGGTACTGTCAAAACCTTGCCAGTGCGTGCTGAAATGACGACACCAAGTTTCCAGGAACATCTGATCGTCGAGCTTTACTCGAAGTAAGCGACACAATCACCCCGGTGATTTGTAACTTTACAGAGCAACCTCATAACGGAGGATTCGCATGTTTAAAAACTGGAGAGAACTGATCAAACCCAAGCGTCTCCAGGTTGATGCCGAAACGCTGACTGCCACCTATGGCAAATTCACAGCGGAACCGTTCGAACGTGGCTTCGGTACAACCATGGGTAATGGCCTGCGTCGGGTTTTGCTCTCCTCGCTTCAGGGGGCTGCAATCACCTCGGTTCGCATCAAGGGTGTTTTGCATGAATTTTCCACTGTTCCCGGTGTGACGCAAGACGTAACGGACATTATCCTGAACTTGAAAGGTGTCCTGATTAAGCTGCACGGCCATGAAACTCGCAACATCCGCCTTGTCAAAAAGGGGGCTGGAGTTATCAAGGCCGGTGATTTTGTCACCGATCCCAATGTCGAGATACTTAATCCGGATCACTTTATTGCTTCCTGTGGTAAAGAAGCTGATATCGAGATGGATATGGTCGTTGCCATGGGCAAGGGCTATGGTCCTGCGGAGCGCAACCGTGATGAAAAAGCTCCGGTTGGGACGATACCCATTGACGCTCTTTTTTCACCGATCAAGAAGGTTAATTTTACGGTGAGCAATGCCCGTGTCGGGCAGGTAACTGATTACGACAAACTGGTTCTTGAAATCTACACTAATGGTAGCGTCAAGCCCGATGATGCACTGGCTTATGCGGCTAAGATACTCAAGGAGCAGGTCCAGCTTTTCATCAACTTTGATGAAGCACTCGTCCCAGAAGCCACTGACGAAATTGAAAGCACCAAGCAGCCTATCAACGAGAATCTCTACCGTCGCGTTGATGAGCTCGAACTGTCGGTGCGCAGTGCAAATTGTCTGAAGAATGCCAATATCCGTTTGATCGGTGAGCTTGTACAGAAATCCGAAGCGGAAATGTTGAAAACACAGAATTTCGGTCGCAAGTCACTTAACGAAATCAAGGATATTCTCTCTGAAATGGGTTTGACACTCGGTTTGTCTTTTGAAGGCTTCCCTGACCCTGAATATCTGAAGATGATCGAAAAGAGCGAGGAAGAACTCTAGGGTACTGCCCCTGCCGGAATGTTAACTAGAGAAAGGACCTGATATCAATGCGCCATAGAAAATCCGGTAAGCGGCTGGGCCGCAACACCAGTCACCGTAAAGCCATGATGCGTAACATGGTGACTTCATTTTTTAATTGTGAAAAAATCACCACAACCGATGCTCGCGCCAAGGAACTGCGTAAATTGGTCGAGAAGCTGATCACTCTGGCACGACGCGGTGATCTTCACTCGCGCCGTTTGGCGTTGCAGTTTGTGCGAGATACGAAAACAGTTGCCAAGCTGTTTGAAACTATTGCCCCGCGCTACAACGATCGCCCTGGTGGTTATACACGAATCATCAAACTGGGACATCGTGCCGGTGATAATGCTTCTCTCTCAATGATCGAACTGGTCGAAGAGGAGTTTACTGCAAAGCCGAAGCAGAAAAAGGCACCTGCTAAACAAACAGTGAAGACTGTTGAGCCTGCAGCTGCTGAAGAAGTCACTGTTGAAGAAACCCCTGCTGAAGAGGCGCTGGTCGAAGAAAAGTAGCTTCTCAGGGTAGCAATCATATAAAGCAGGGCGGGATGCATCATCCCGCCCTGCTTTTGTTCTAAGACTGATGTTTTGTGCAAACTCACTCGCTCTGATTTTT
The DNA here is from genome assembly GCA_014860225.1 of Desulfuromonadales bacterium. Lineage (GTDB taxonomy): Bacteria > Desulfobacterota > Desulfuromonadia > Desulfuromonadales > BM103 > M0040. The sequence continues at coordinate 102,049 of JACZKE010000046.1, read as the reverse complement.
TTTCACTTCAAGCATCTTGATTTCAAAAGTCAAATCTTTGTCAGCCAAAGGATGGTTTGCATCCAGGGTTACCCTTTCTTCAGTTATCTCCCTGACCATAACATATAAGACACTGCCGTCATGTTTGGTGATCTGCAGTTGCCCACCAACCTGAAGTTCCACATTATTGTCGATGATGCTGCGGTCGACCTGCTCTAGCAATTCCGGTTTGCTGATTCCATAAGCCTTTTCGCAAGGGATTGTAACCGTTTTGCTCTCGCCTTGATACATGCCTTCAACAGCATCTTCAAAACCGGCAATGACTTCCTGGCGTCCAATAATGAAATGCAGGGGGCGGTCCTCCGGGGACTGGTCAAAAATAGTGTTGTCGTTAAGGCGTCCGATGTAATGGACCTTCACAGTATCCTGTTTTGCTGCTCGTATCATGTTCTCTCCTGATTGTGAGTTTACAGGGTTATGTCATTATTTAGCGGCACAATTAACCTCTCATGCATATCAAGTAGGTTGTTTTCGGTCAATCATTTATTAGCCGGCTCACCTTCGGGTTACTTGCCATTTCCTACCCTTCATGCTACTTTGACGCGGTTAATCCCATAAGGAAATGGTATGTATTTCCCATCACGTGATGTGTTTTTAAATTTAGCCAGTCAAGGCAATCTGATTCCAGTCTACCGGGAAATTCTCGCAGACATGGAAACCCCTGTTTCTGCATTCTGTAAGATCGATGATCGACAAAGTGCATTTCTGCTGGAAAGTATTGCCGGTGGCGAGAAATGGGCGCGTTATTCCTTTCTCGGGGTTGGTTCAGGACGTGCGTTCAGATGTCGTGATAATTTTTATGAGATTTTAGAAAATGGCAAGTCGGTTGAGTCCGGCACGACAAACGACCCTTTGGTTGAATTAAAGGCTTTTCTGTCGCCATATCATCCGGTAGCGCTTCCGGACCTGCCCCGTTTTTTCGGAGGTGCGGTCGGTTATCTCGGCTACGACATGGTTCGTCACATTGAAGATCTACCAGAGCTCAATGAAGCAGAAATTGGTACTTATGACAGCTGGTTCCTGATCACTGAAACACTGCTGATATTTGATAACATGCAACAAAAGATCAAGGTCATAAGTAATGTTCATTTGCGTGATGGTGATGATCATGCTTCTTTATATGATAAGGCATTAAAGCGTATAGACGGGATGGTTGCGCAATTACGCAGATCTTTACCGGAGCGTTCAGCTTGTGTCGGGGCTTCAAATGCAACAGCAAAGGAGCTGCAATCCAACTTCAGCCGCTCTGATTTCGAATCAGCCGTAGAACGTTGCAAGGATTACGTCCGGTCTGGTGATGTTATTCAGGTGGTTCTTTCGCAGAGATTTTCAGGTGATCTCGACGCAGACCCTTTTGATGTCTACCGTGCCTTGCGAACTATCAACCCGTCACCCTATATGTTCTACCTGCAGTTCAACGAAACCCGTGTCATTGGTGCTTCTCCAGAAGTACTTGTGCGCAAGGAGGGGAGCCATGTTGAGGTTCGCCCGATTGCCGGGACGCGGCCGCGTGGAGCAACTTTCGAGGAAGATCAGTATCTCGAACAGGAATTACTGGCCGACCCAAAAGAGCGGGCTGAACATATTATGCTCGTTGATCTCGGCCGCAATGACCTCGGTCGGGTTTGTGCCACCGGCTCTGTTCGGGTTGACGAATTGATGGTGATTGAGCGTTACTCGCATGTCATGCACATCGTCTCCAACGTCAGTGGTCAACTGCTGCCTGGTTATGACGCGCTGGATGTCTTCTCGGCGACCTTCCCGGCAGGGACCTTGAGCGGTGCACCGAAAATTCGGGCCATGGAGATTATCGAGGAACTTGAACCGGTGCGCCGTGAAATTTATGGCGGTGCAGTCGGCTATATCTCTTTTGACGGCAATATGGACCTGGCGATTGCCATCAGGACTTTGGTTGCCCACCAGAATCGGATTCACCTTCAGGCCGGTGCCGGTATCGTTGCCGATTCGGATCCTGCTGCCGAGTATGAGGAAACTGTCAATAAGGCGATGGGTGTCAAGCTTGCGATAGAGCTCGCACGTCAGGGACTAGACTGAAATGCTGTTGATGATCGACAACTATGACTCATTTACTTATAACCTCGTGCAATACCTGCGTGAGTTGGGCGAAGAGGTCGTTGTTTACCGTAACGACAAGATTACACTTGCTGAAATCGAAAAGCTTAAGCCTGAGAGACTGGTGATCTCTCCGGGTCCGTGTACGCCGAATGAAGCAGGCATTTCGGTGCCGGCCATCAAACACTTTTCCGGGCTACTGCCGATCCTTGGCGTCTGCCTCGGTCATCAGTCAATCGGCCAGGCTAACGGCGGCCGTATCGTGCGAGCCGAACGTTTGATGCACGGCAAGACCAGTCCGGTTTTTCACGACGGGCGCGAACTTTTTGCCGGGCTCCCCGATCCCTTTGATGCAACCCGCTATCACTCATTGTTAATCGAGCGGGTGTCAATGCCTGAATGCCTCGAGGTGACTGCCTGGACTGCGGAAGGTGAGATCATGGGCCTGCGCCATCGAGAACTGCCGGTCTGGGGAGTTCAGTTTCACCCCGAATCGATCCTGACAGTAAATGGCATGGATGTGTTGCGTAACTTTCTCGAAATGACGACTTAAGCAGGACGCAGAACTTTGGCGAGTGAGATAAGAGCTCTGTCCTGTTGCTTAACTGGAGTAGCGAATGATCAAGGCAGCGATTGGCAAAGTTGTGCTTCATCATGATCTGGCTGAGCCCGAGATGATTGATGTGATGAACCAGATTATGGGTGGGGAGGCGACTCCAGCCCAAGTCGGAGCGTTCATAACCGCTTTACGAATGAAGGGCGAGACAATTGAGGAGATTGCCGGTGCTGCCCGGGTCATGCGCGATCATGCCACGCCAATCCGGGTGGGCAAGGTCCTTGATATTGACCGTGATGAGATCAACATTGATCGGGAAACGATCCTGGATACATGCGGAACAGGTGGGAGCGGCACGAAAAGCTTCAATATCTCAACCATCGTTGCTTTCGTTGTTTCTGCTTGTGGTGTCAAGGTTGCCAAGCACGGTAATCGCAGTATCTCTTCTGCATGCGGCAGTGCCGATGTGTTGGAAGCATTGGGTGTCAACCTGAACGTGACACCGCAGCAGGTTGAGTCGTGCATTAACGAGATCGGCGTCGGTTTCCTGTTTGCGCCGGCTCTGCACGGTGCCATGAAATATGCAATCGGGCCGCGCAGGGAAATCGGCATTCGGACGATATTCAATATTCTCGGCCCTTTGACGAACCCTGCCGGTGCGGATCGACAAGTACTCGGCGTCTATGCCGAAAATCTGGTCGAAGTGCTGGCCCGGGTCCTGGTCAAGCTCGGCTGCCGGCGTGGATTTGTCGTCCATGGATTGGACGGCATGGATGAGGTGACCCTGACCGGTCCGTCGCGTATTGGTGAAATTTGTGATGGGGCAGTAACTCTCTTCACGATTGAGCCCGAAGATTTTGGCTTGTCTCGATGTGCTCTCGCTGATCTCCAGGGTGGAGATGCCACAACGAATGCCATAATCGTCAGGGATGTCTTGCTTGGCAACCCCGGGCCGAAAAGGGAGGTTGTCTTGTTGAATGCCGCCTACGCACTGGTCGCTTCCGGGATGGCCAGAGATGTCGAAGCCGGCCTCGAAAAAGCCCGTGCTGCTATTGATGACGGTCTGGCCCTGGCTAAATTAGAAGGTCTGGTAGCTCTGACGAATGCCTGAGCTGAACATCGCTTGCTATTTTCACCTTTATCCGGTCAATGCTTATGATTCTTGATAAAATTGCCGAACATAAACGGCGGGAAGTTGCTTTAGCCAAGAGACGCCGCTCTCTCATGTCATTACAGCGTGGCGTTGACGACCTTGAAGACCATCCGAGAGGTTTTTTGCGGGCTCTGCGAGCAACGGCAGACTCTGGCTGGACAGCAGTCATTGCAGAAGTCAAAAAAGGGTCTCCCAGCAAAGGAGTGATTCGCGCAGACTTCGACCCTCTGGCGATTGCAGGAATCTACCAGGATAATGGTGCCACCTGTTTGTCGGTGCTAACTGACGAACACTTTTTCATGGGGCATTTGCTGTACCTCGGCAAAATAAGGGAAGTTGTCAACCTGCCGTTGCTGCGCAAGGATTTTATCTGTGATCCATATCAGATTTACGAGGCACGGGTTGCCGGTGCCGACGCAATACTGTTGATTGCCGCCATGCTTGATGCCGGACAGCTGGCAGAGTACAATGCACTGGCAACCGAGCTTCACCTCGACGTATTGCTGGAAGTCCATGACGAATCAGAGCTGGAGACAGCGCTGACTACTGGATGCGAGCTGATTGGTATCAACAATCGCAACCTGCAGACATTCGAGATCGATCTGGCAACGACGGAACGATTGTTGCCGTTGATTCCAGCAGGTTATTTTGTCGTCGCAGAGAGTGGTATCGTCTGCCGCGCTGATATCCTGCGACTGCAGCATGCTGGTGCACAAGGATTCCTGGTTGGAGAATCGCTTATGCGTGAAGATGATATCGGTGCCAAGCTTCGCGAGCTTCAGGTAGATATCTGCTGATAGTCAATATTTTATTCCATTACTATTATCTCAAGGAGATGTCTCATGCTGACCAAGATTCTTCTCAGTGAAGACCAACTTCCCAAGCAGTGGTATAATATTATTCCGGATATGCCCGGGCAGATGGCGCCGGTCATCCACCCCGTGACGATGCAGCCGGTGACCCCGGACGATCTCCTGCCGCTTTTTCCCATGGGCCTCATTGAGCAGGAGGTTTCTCAAGAGCGCTGGATAGATATTCCGGAAGAGGTCAGGGAAATTTACAAGTTATGGCGCCCCTCACCCATGTTTCGGGCGCACAAACTTGAAAAGGCCCTCGGAACTCCGGCAAAAATTTATTACAAGTATGAAGGCGTGTCCCCGGCCGGATCTCATAAGCCGAATACCGCAGTACCGCAGGCGTACTACAACAAAATTGCAGGCACTAAGCGGATTGCTTCAGAAACCGGTGCAGGGCAGTGGGGCTCATCCATAGCTATGGCTTGCCAGCTTTTCGGCCTGAAGTGTACGGTTTACATGGTCAAGGTCTCTTACGGTCAGAAGCCTTATCGGAAAAGCATGATGCAGCTGTGGGGTGCAGAGGTTTTTCCTTCACCCTCAAACCGGACCAGCGCAGGTCGGGCTATCCTCGCCAAAGATCCCGACAACCAGGGCTCTCTGGGTATCGCCATCAGCGAAGCGGTTGAAGATGCGGCTACCCATGAGGATACCCGCTACTCTCTCGGCAGTGTGCTGAATCATGTCTGTATGCATCAGACGATCATCGGCCTCGAAGCCAAGGAGCAGCTCAAGATTGCCGGCGACTACCCTGATGTGGTTATCGGCTGTCATGGTGGTGGTTCCAATTTTGCCGGGATTGCCTTCCCCTTCGTTTCGGACAAGGCAAACGGCAAGGAGGTTCGACTCCTGGCGGTAGAACCGGCCAGCTGTCCTACTCTGACCAAGGGCATTTACGCTTTTGATTACGGTGATACGGCAAAGATGGCGCCTATCTCACGGATGTACACCCTTGGTCATGATTTCATGCCCCCTGGCATTCATGCCGGTGGTCTGCGCTACCATGGTGCCTCTCCTCTGGTGTCGCAGCTTGTGCATGAAGGGATTGTTGAAACCAGAGCGGTGCCACAGATTGCCTGTTTCGAAGCGGCCGTATTGTTTGCTCGTACTGAGTCGATTATACCTGCCCCCGAATCGTCCCACGCCATCCGTGGCGCGATTGACGAGGCCCTGCTGGCCAAAGAGGAAGGCAAGGAGAGAGTTATTCTCTTCAACTTGTCCGGCCATGGGCATGTCGACATGGCCGCTTACGATGCCTATCTCAACAACGAGTTGCAAGATTATGAGTACCCGGAAGACGCGATCAAAGAATCATTGTCTCATTTGCCCAAGGTTGGCTGATCAATGACCATTTACAGTGTGCCGCGGGTGAAGATTTGCGGCATCACTGATCTCGAGGATGCTCGTCACGCGTCGGTTTGCGGCGCGGACGCCCTCGGGTTTGTTTTTTATCCCGGCAGCCCCCGGTTCATCGATCCGGATCGGGCAAGGTGGATTATCGCTGACTTGCCCCCGCTGGTAACGACAGTCGGTCTGTTTGTAAATGAAGCTCCGGCCCGGATTCGCGAGATAGTCGATTTTTGTGGACTGGATACGATACAATTACATGGAGATGAGCAACCTGACCAGTGCAGCTTTCCTCCTTGCCGGGTGATCAAGGCCGTGCGCCTGAATAAACAGATGTCGCACAGTGAAGCATGCGATGCGTATCAGGTCTCTGCCCTGTTGCTCGATGCATACGTCCCTGATCAGTTCGGTGGCACCGGCCATCGTTGCGACTGGGCACAAGCCGCACTTATTGCTGCACAGCATCGGGTCATTCTGGCTGGCGGGCTCAATCCGGAGAATGTTACCGAGGCCGTGCGCCAGGTACGTCCTTACGGAGTTGATGTCTCGAGTGGGGTTGAAAGCAAGCCTGGGCGAAAAGACCCGGAAAAGGTGGCCCGGTTTATCCGTGCGGCCAAGGAGGCACTTTAAGTGAGCTACCAACAGCCTGATCTTCTCGGACATTTCGGCCAATATGGTGGCCGCTATGTTGCTGAGACCCTGATGCCGGCACTGCTGGAACTGGAGGAGAGCTACAATCAGTCTCAGGTCGATGCCTCGTTCCAGTCAGAGTTTAAAAATTATCTCAAAGACTACGTCGGTCGGCCAAGCCCGCTTTATTTCGCACGGAGATTAACAGAACATCTGGGAGGCGCCAAGATTTACCTGAAACGTGAGGATTTGAATCATACTGGCGCCCACAAGGTCAACAATACTGTCGGACAGGTTCTCCTGGCGCGTCGTATGGGCAAACGCAAGGTGATTGCTGAAACCGGTGCCGGACAACATGGGGTTGCGACAGCGACTGTTGCAGCGCTCTTCGATATGGAATGCGACATTTTTATGGGGACTGAGGATATCAGACGCCAGTCTCTGAATGTCTTTCGCATGAAACTGCTCGGTGCCCGTGTCCATGAAGTCACCAGTGGCACCGCAACCCTTAAGGATGCCATGAACGAAGCCCTGCGCTATTGGGTCAGTCATGTACGTGACACCTTTTATGTGATTGGCACGGTGGCCGGACCGCACCCTTATCCGCAGATGGTTCGCGATTTCCAGTCTGTTATCGGTCTTGAATCCAAACAACAGATACTTGATGCGGAAGGGCGTCTGCCCGATGTTGCCGTAGCATGCATCGGTGGCGGCTCTAACGCCATGGGGCTCTTTTATCCGTTCATTAATGATTCATCAGTGCGCCTGATCGGGGTCGAGGCGGCTGGGCTCGGTGTGGCAACCGGCAAGCATGCGGCGAGCATCTCTGCCGGTCGAGTCGGCGTACTGCATGGCAACAAGACGTACCTTTTGCAAAACGAAGATGGCCAGATCCAACATGCCCACTCGATCTCAGCCGGGCTGGACTACCCTGGTGTCGGACCTGAACATGCTCTTCTCAACGATCTCGGCCGCGCAGAATATGTTTCAGTCACCGATGATGAGGCCCTTGCGGCTTTCCGGATGTTGACGGAAATGGAAGGGATTATTCCTGCCCTGGAAAGTGCCCATGCTGTTGCCCATCTTCTCAAGCTTGCTCCGGAGCTTTCCCCGGACGCAGTGATCGTCGTCTGCCTTTCCGGTCGCGGCGATAAAGATATTCACACCGTTGCCGAAGCAATGGGTGTAGAACTCTAAACAAGGGACACGGTACTCGGAATAAGAACGTGGAAAGAATACGCTTTAAACGTTTAAATCTCTGGACTGTCGTCATTTTGCATGAAATTTACTGAACTCGATCTCCCCTCGGAAGTTATGCGAGGCATTGAGCGGGTTGGCTTTGTTGACCTGACTCCAGTCCAGGAAGAAGCTATCCCTCTGGCACTGCAAGGACATGACGTTGCTGCACAGGCCCAGACCGGTACTGGTAAAACGGCAGCGTTTCTTATCGCCCTCTTTACCCGGCTGCTGAAAAACACATCAACTTCGTCTCGTGGCCCGCGGGCCCTGGTACTGGCTCCGACCCGTGAGCTGGTGGTGCAGATCTGTGCCGATGCCATCGCTTTGGGCGTCTGCTGTCCCTTCAAAGTTCAGGCTATCTTCGGTGGCGTTGACTATGAAAAACAGCGACGTGCCTTGCAGGATGGCGTCGATATTATTGTCGCCACTCCAGGACGACTGATCGATTATGCGAAGCAGAATGTATTCACTCTGCAACACGTCGAATCTCTGGTCATCGATGAGGCGGATCGAATGTTCGATATGGGGTTTATTCGCGACCTGCGATATATCCTGCGTAAACTGCCGCCATTTGAGAAACGCCAGACGATGCTCTTTTCGGCAACCCTGTCTCAACGTGTCATGGAGTTGGCCTACGAGTTTATGAATCTCGCTGAGAAAGTGCGTATTGAACCTGGACAGGTGACGGCCGAACGCGTAGAGCAGATTGTTTACCATGTCTCACGGCGGGAAAAGTTTCCCCTTCTGCTCGGCTTGCTTCAGAAAGAAGTGGAACCGGTCAGGGTCCTGGTTTTTGCAAACACCAAGAGGGAGTGTGAACATCTCTCCGGACGTCTGCAGTTGAACAATTTCAAGGTGGCCGTTCTGTCCGGGGATATCCCCCAGAATCGTCGACTGCGTATCCTCGATGATTTTAAGGCTGGAAAACTGAATTTTCTGGTGGCCACCGACGTCGCTTCGCGCGGTCTGCATATTGAGGGCGTAACCCACGTGATCAATTATGATCTGCCTCAGGATGCGGATGACTATGTTCATCGTATCGGCAGAACAGCGCGAGCGGGTGCAGGCGGCAAGTCGATCAGCTTTGCTGATGAAGACCTGGCCTATTTCCTCCCTGACATCGAGGAGTATATCGGCCAGAAAATTCCGAGCACTGTCCCGCGCGACGAAGACCTTTGTCATGATTACAAGCGTGGCGTGCCCCACAAAAAACCGCATGCGCCGGAAAAAAGAAGTGGTGGAGGCAAGTCGTTACCACCACGGCGCAGGCGTCCCGGCGGCAAGCCGAGTCCAAAGAGGTAACAATAGCGTGCCCGGAATTTGTCTTGATGGTCTTGACTGTTGTACAAAGTGTGCACGACTGACTGCCTTTATGGCCCAACTTGCACCAGCCAGGGGGCGTCTGCGTGCCGATTATCGGAATGCCCCGGTCAACGGTTTCGGTGATCTGCAAGCACGTGTATGCCTGGTCGGTTTGGCTCCTGGCGCCCATGGCGCAAATCGGACCGGCCGACCCTTTACCGGAGATGGTGCGGGCAATTTCATGTACCCGCTGTTGCATCGTGCAGGATTTTCCAACCAGGCGGAAGCCTTGTCTGCATACGATGGCTTGACATTGCGAGATCTTTATATTACCAACGCGGTCAAATGCCTGCCTCCTGAAAATCGCCCGAGCGCCGACGAGTTTGCCGAGTGCCGGTCATATCTCGAAGCAGAATTGTCAGATCTGAAGCGTCTTCGTGTGATCATTGCCCTCGGGCATGGTGCTCACAACAGCCTGTTGCGGCTCTTCCAGGCCCAGGGATTAATTAAGCGCCTGTCTGATATTCCTTTCAGCCATGCGAGCAGTTTTCTGTTGCCCAATGGGCTCTGGTTAGTCGGTTGCTACCATACCAGCCGTTACAATGTTCAGACTGGCCGAATGAATGACAAGATGTTTCTTGACCTGCTCGAATTAGTCAAATCATTGGTACAGGAAGAAAACGATTGATAACAATCGTTCTGTGCCGATAAAATTTATTTCTTCGGAGAGTTATAAACTCCATGTCAACTATTACCGCTACCTTGAACGCTCTGAAAGAGCGTGGAGCGAAAGCTCTCATCACCTTTATTACTGCAGGTGATCCGGATCTGGCAACCAGCGAAAAGATCATTCATACGCTTATTGAATCCGGCGTTGACCTTATTGAGCTCGGCTTCCCCTTCTCCGACCCAATGGCAGATGGCCCGACGATTCAGCTCGCTTCGGAGCGAGCGTTGGATTCCGGAACGACGCTGCGCGGAGTGCTCGATATGGTTGCAAGAGTTCGTCAACATAGCAACGTGCCGATTGTATTGATGGGTTATTACAATCCGGTCTTCTGCTATGGGCCTGAACGATTCGCCCGTGAGGCGGCAACGGCCGGCGTCGACGGTTTGCTGCTGGTTGATCTGCCTCCTGAAGAGGCGGAAGAATTGCATCCGTTTCTCATAAATGCCGGAATCGACCTGATTACGCTGCTGGCTCCAACGACTGGCGAGCAACGTAGCATCCAGCTTGCTGCAGGTGGTGAAGGATTCCTCTACTACGTCTCCATGACCGGTGTAACCGGCAGTCAGCAGGTAGACGCAGAGGCTATTTCTGCTGCTGTCAATGAACTCAAAAAACTGAGCCCGGTTCCCGTGGCTGTTGGATTTGGTGTCTCTACTCCGGAAGATGCCAAGTCCGTCGCTAAGATTGCTGACGCTGTTGTTGTCGGCAGTGCCCTGGTCAAACTGATCGCCGAGTTCAGTGGCTCACCGGCTCTGCTGGACGAAGTCAGGACCTTTGTTCGACAACTTAAGGCGGCGATCTGATTCATCTTTCGTCGTCAAACAAGCCAGGTCATGGATGTTGCGGTCCTGGTCAGCAGATAGCTCGATCCTAGAATCGCCTGGAATTCTCGGCTTTAGGAATGGCGCCCATGATGCCAATATCGTTGGCCAGTGAGCTTGCCAGGTTGTATTAGAAACAGGAAGTACTGGAAGTACCTGACAAAATATTTTATATGGAGCCCCGATATCTTGAAATGATCAGTGCGGAACTGGCATCCTGTCAGAAGCGCTGTCGGGTATTGAACGGCAACGAACGGTTCGCTTTCTCACACTGAAACCGTCTGAATCGCGAGGTAAATCATGGCCTGGTTTAAAAAATCAAAGGCACCAATTGCGCTGGTGGAAACCAAGAATGTTCAAATGCCTGCTGGACTCTGGACAAAGTGTAAAAACTGCGAAGAGATCATCTACTCCAAAGAGATTGAACGTAATCTGAATGTTTGTCCAAAATGCGACTATCATTTTCGCATCAGCGCAAAGGAAAGAATTGCTCTTGTTATTGACGAAGGGACTTTTGTAGAGACTGACGCCGAGATGTCATCAGTGGATTTTTTGAAGTTTAAAGACACAAAAAAATATAGCGATCGGATCAAGGCGGCTATTAAGAAGAACGGTGGCGGTGATGCTGTTGTTACCGGCTCCGGTATGATGAACGCCCAGGAAGTTGTTGTTGCTGTTTTTGATTTCAGTTTCCTCGGTGGCAGTATGGGGTCGGTCGTCGGTGAAAAAGTAACGCGGGCAATCGAACTGGGCCTTGAGAAAAAGGCGCCGGTTATGATTTTCTCTTCCTCGGGGGGCGCGCGCATGCAGGAGAGTATCCTTTCACTGATGCAGATGGCCAAAAGCAGTGCTGCTTTGGCCAAGCTCAAAAAAGCCGGAATACCGTTTATCTCGGTACTCACCGATCCGACTACCGGTGGCGTAACTGCCAGTTTCGCCATGCTTGGCGATCTTAATGTTGCTGAGCCGAAGGCCCTTATCGGGTTTGCCGGCCCCCGTGTTATCGAGCAGACCATCCGCCAGAAACTTCCGGATGGTTTTCAGCGTTCGGAATATCTCCTGGAACATGGCATGATCGATATGATTGTCTCTCGCCAGGAAATGAAAGCAAAACTCTCGCAGGCCCTGCGCATATTTACCAAGCAATAGACAGTGGATTTCTCGGCAAGTCTCGATTACCTTTATGGACTGCAGCGCTTCGGCGTCAAGCTTGGCTTGCAGAATATGCGGGAGCTGAAAGCCCGCCTGCCGCTTCTTCGGGACCCTTTGCCCTGTGTTCATGTTGCCGGAACCAACGGCAAAGGTTCGGTCAGTGTCTTACTGGCTGAAATGCTCAGGCATTCCGGGCTGCGAGTAGGACTTTACACCTCGCCTCATCTACATTGCTTCACTGAACGCATTCGAATTAATGGTGTGCCGATAGGTCGTAATGAGATAGCACTGTGCGTCGAAAAAATACGTCAGGCTGCCGAGGATGTCCCGGTGACTTTTTTCGAGGCGACGACTGCGATAGCCCTGCTTGCTTTCAAAGAGCACCAGGTTGATATCGCTGTTATTGAAACTGGCCTCGGCGGGCGCCTTGATGCCACCAATATTATTGAACCGCGACTTTGTTTAATTACCCCGATCAGCATGGATCACAATGAACATCTAGGTGATAGTCTTGCCTCGATCGCAACGGAAAAGGCCGGTATTATAAAACCCGGCGTACCGGTCGTGATCGGCAAGCAGGACCAGGCAGCGGTCGAAGTCATTCTCTCTGCGGCCCTTGAGAATGGTGCTGCTGTTTGTCTTGCTGATCGCGATTTTCACTGGCAGGGCAACCATCATGATTTATCGGTCGCTGTCGAAGATTCGCGCCTTGATGGTTTAACCTGTGCTTTAGCCGGGGAGCACCAGCTGGACAACCTCGCCCAGGCTGTTGCCGGGGCCATGCAATTGCGTAAGCAGGGCTTTGCGATAAGTGATACAGCCATACGTCTTGCCGGAGAGACGGCTGTCTGGCCCGGACGGCTGGAATGGTGCGGCAACTCACGACAGATTCTGCTGGATGTCTCTCATAATCTTGCAGGGATTTCCTGCCTGGCCAATTATCTTGCTGAACAGCAGGTGCGCCGGATTCATCTGGTGACCGGGCTGAGTGGTGAGCGCGACCCGGTAAAGATCTTGATGCCGTTGGCAAAGTTTGCTGCCGCAGTCTATGCTGTCCCGGTCGCTTTCGGGGCATCTGTCCCGACAAGACAAATCGTTGCCTGGGCTGAGAAGCAAACATTACCAGTCTCTGAGTATGTAACAGCTGCTGAAGGTTTCGCTGCAGCACTGAAAAATGCCAGCCACAGTGAACCGGTTGTCGTGTGTGGTTCTCTTTATCTGGTAGCAGAGCTGCGACAGGATTTACTGGTGGGGGAGGCTGCGGCAGATTATGAAGCGGCCGGCTTATTTAATTGTTCATGACGGATATCATGATGCAAAGTTTATCTGTGAGGGCAATGCTCTCTGTGATGCTTATTGTTGCCCTGCTTTTATTGGGGCCTTTGAATGAGCCTGCCGTTGCCCAGCATGGGACTACGGTCGATGGAGCTGGATTGGCTTCTCCTTCCGCAATGGCAGAGGAAACGCTTCCTGTTGTTGTCGAAAAGGAAAGCAGCAGCTCCCCATCGTCAACCACTTCGCCGGAAGATGGTCAGCAGGCACCGGTCACCCTTGTCGCAGATTACCTTGAGTACAATTCCGAAGATGACAGCTACGAGGCTGAAGGTGATGTGATCCTTCGCCAGGATGGCGTCGAGTTGAAGGCAGAGAAAGTGCTCTGGCAGTCTGCTACCCAGGATGCTGCAGCGCAGGGTTCAGTCTCTCTTGTCGATACTGGCACCAAGGTCTCTGGTGAGCGTTTGCAGTATAACATGGCAACTGGCGAGGGTCAGATTCGTGACGGCAGAGTATTCGTGCGTGAAGGCAATTTTCACCTGGCTGGTGAACAGATCGAAAAACATGGCCAGGCAGAATATTTCGTCAGGCAGGGCAGCTTCACGACTTGTGATGGAGAAGTTCCTGACTGGAAATTCTCCGCAAGTGAAGTTGATGTGACACTGGGCGGCTATGCCCGTGCCAGGAATGTCTGGTTCCATGTCAAAGACATTCCTGTCCTGTATACCCCTTACATGGCGTTCCCGGTGAAGACGGAGCGAGAATCCGGATTCCTGACGCCTTCATTCGGTTATTCGAATAATAAGGGAGCGCTAGTGTCCTTGTCCTGGTACCAGGTTGTAGATCGCAATATGGATGCTACGGTCTATCTTGATTACCTCTCCGAAGTTGGTCTCGGCAAGGGGCTTGAATACCGCTACGCCCTGGCAGACCAGAATAACGGCGAGGCATTTTATTATCATGTCACCGGAACCGGAGAGACTCCCGACCTCAAAATGCCCGATGAGACAGATGATATTCCCGATCTCTATTACTTAAGGTGGGAGCACCGCGGAAAGCTACCAGGTAACTGGCGTCTGATGGCTGATATAGAATATACCGAAAAGAAGCTCTTCTTTGAAGAGTTTGGTGAAGTTGCCGAGGATTATAACCGCGAAAAGACGGTTTCGACGTTGATGCTGAGCCGTAATTGGCAGAAACTCAACCTGGTAGGTCACGCACGCTATATCAAGGATCTTGAAACCGATAATGATGCAACCCTGCAACGACTCCCTGAATTGAGTCTCGGCCTGGCTCGTTATCGTCTTGGTGATACACCTTTTTATGCCGGTCTGGAGAGTTACGCGACCCGCTTCAGTCGCGACGAGGGCGAGGATGGCGAACGGCTTTACCTGAAGCCTTCATTGTCTGCGGTCTTCACGCCAGGTTCCTGGTTGGAGATAGTCCCACAGATATCTCTCTACGAACGTCTCTACAATGTTGATGACAGCGACGACGAGATGTTTGTCCCGGAATTCTCTCTGGGGCTTGCCACGCGTCTGGTGAAGAGCTTCGATGTTGACATGTGGGGGATCGACCGCCTCCAGCACAGTGTCGAGCCTAAAGTGACCTACACTTATACCCCTGATGAGTTCCAGGATGAACTGCCGTTGTTTGATCTGCATGACCGGATTGAACTGCTGAACCGTAATGCTGTCACCTACGCGCTGGTCAATCGCTTGACTGCTCGCAGTACGGCTGCTGATGGTTCGAGCGCTTATCGAGAGTTATTCAACTTGCGGCTTTCTCAGAGCTACGATATTGATGAAGACCGAAACAATCGATCAGGTGAGAATCAGCCATTCTCTCCTGTGCGGGTTGAACTGGACTTCTGGCCGACCTCGAAAATTTCTATGGACCTTGATAGCCGGATTGCTGTCTATGGTGATACCGGCCTTCGAAGCCTGACCATTGGTTCGTCTGCAAGTGATGATTTCGGGAATGCCCTCAGGGTCAATTATTCCTACAGAGATGAGGACTCTGGCGCAGCAACGGATTTTATCAGAGTCGAACTGGATACCCCTGTTTTGAAGCCGGTATACGCCAGGTTTGAAGAGCGTTACGATTTCCGCGAGAGTCGTGAGCTAGAAAAAATCCTGGGTCTCGAATATCGCTCAAAGTGCTGGAGCCTCCTGCTGACGTACCGTGATCGTTTCCGGGAGAACCAGGAGAATGAACAAGAGCTCATGGTCACTTTCGTTCTGGCCGGTCTTGGACAGGACAAGGGCTTTGGTGGCAGTTTTTGAGTGTGCTAAAAGTATTAAAGGTTTGACAAAGGTGGGGAATTTGTTATCTTAATTAAAATTAGCCAGCCATCCGATGGGGCTCATAGTGGGCCGGGTTGGGCGGTGATACTGATCCGGAGGGGAGGTGCTTTCAGGAGGGTTTGCAGGATGTTATGCCTACATCGGGTTCTTTTATGTGTTAATTATGGAGGGAAATGTAATGAAGCGTTGTCTATTAATGATGGTCTTGTTGGCTGTTGTCAGTATGGCCGGGTTGGCCCCGGTTTACGTTGCCGCGGCTGAAAATCCTGTTGCAAGTACAGTTATTGAAACAATTCGTCTCAACCAGGCGACAGCCGAAGAGTTGCAGAAACTACCAGGTGTCGGTCCGGCGTTGTCCGAAAGAATTGTGCTTTATCGTACTGAGCACGGGCCATTCACTAGTGTGGATCAGCTCACCGAAGTGAATGGAGTGGGTCAAGCTAAGCTAGCGAAATTGAAAAGCCAGTTGACCGTAGATTAGCCAGTCACAAAAGGCCTGCCGCTCGGCAGGCCTTTTGTCGATTTACGAGTCAGTTCTCCATGGCATCAGTCGATGTGCCCCTGCTCAAGTTTAATCCCGGTTGCAAAATACCTTGATTTTTAATATGGTTTGATGAAACAATCTCAACGTTGAAAGAGGTTATTGTAAATTGGTAGATTATCTATGCAGAGGTTTGTGATGGCGGGAAACCCTGCTCAAACTTCACGCCCTGATGGCGGACGACTCAACCTCTGGCCACTGGCACTGGTGGTACTTCTCCTGGGCTTTGCCTTGTTCGGCGAACGAGGGATTCTGCACATGTTGAAACTTACTGGGCAGAAAGCAGTTTTGTCTGAAAAACTTGCCGAGTTTGAAACTCAAAACGAAGAGTTGCGAGCCGAAATTTCGGCCTTGCGGAATGACCGTCATTATATAGAGCGAATCGCACGTACTGAACTGGGGATGGTTCGTGATGGCGAGCTGGTTTTCCAGTTCACTGACCGCAAGTAATTCCCTTCTAATTTAACAATATGCCAGGCCCATTCTGTACTTCCGGAATGGGCCTTTAACGTGCCAATTTATCGCATTGCTCCACCAATAAATTACAGTAGTCTTGCAGATTCATGATCACAGCCTATAGCAGTCTATCCCTTGACACTCTACATGGGCAGCGCTAACATGCATTGCTTTAAACCTTTTTGCGAGCTGTTGAAATGTCTGAAGATAAACGTAAGCTCTGCTTAAACTGCGCCTGGCGTGCCAATTGCGCCAAGCGCTTCTCCATGGATGGCAGTGGCACATTGCATTGCCCTGATTACTCGGAAGATGTCACCCTGTGCGGCGTTAAGACCAGGCAAGATGACCCTGACGTAAACAAGGATTGATTGAATTATGAAGGATCGTCTGCGGCAACAGATCGGCGACGCTCTGCAAGCCTGTTTTGATAATAACACCTTGCACTCTGGAGTCGTCCCGGAGGTGCAGATTGAAGTACCGGGAAATCCCGAACATGGTGATTTCGCGTCCAATCTGGCAATGACTATGGCCCGGATCGAGAAGAAATCGCCCCGTCAGATTGCCGACGCTCTGATTGCGGCGCTTACCGACTGCGATTTTCTCAGCAAGGTGGAGGTTGCCGGTCCAGGCTTCATCAATTTCACTTTGACGCCGACCTGCTGGTATAAAGTGCTTGATGACATAGCAGCCAGAGGCAAAGCATACGGACTTTCTCGGGTTGGTCAGGGGCGCAGGGTCCAGGTCGAATTTGTTAGCGCCAACCCTACCGGCCCCCTGCACATCGGTCATGGTCGAGGGGCTGCCGTTGGCGATGCTGTCGCTGCAATCTTGCAGGCAGCTGGTTTTGATGTGCAACGCGAATACTATGTCAATGATGCCGGCAACCAAGTGGCTACCCTCGGCCGTTCCATATGGATGCGTCTCCGTGAGCAAAACGGCGAGACGATAGTTTTCCCCGAGGACGGCTACCAGGGGGGATACATCCGCGACCTGGCTATAAAACTGCGAGAAGTGGACCCCGCCATTGCGCAGCTCGAAGAGAGTGAAGCAGTTAAACGGTGTACGGACTTTGGCGTAAGCGAGGTTCTCAAATGGATTGCTGCAGACCTCAAAGATTTCGGCATTACCTTTGACAACTGGTTCAGCGAGCAGAGCCTGTATGACCGTAACATGGTTGAAATCGAACTCGCCAAACTTGCTGCCAAGGGACTTTCCTACGAGCGGGACGGAGCGCTCTGGCTGCGCACCACAGACTACGGCGACGATAAGGACCGGGTGCTGATCAAGTCAGACGGCAGCCCGACCTACTTTGCTTCGGATGTTGCCTATCACATGGAGAAGTTTGACCGCGGATTCGAGCGGGTGATTGATGTCTGGGGGGCTGATCACCATGGCTACGTGCCACGCATGAAGGCAGTCGTGGCCGGACTCGGCCACCCTTCAGACGATCTTGAAGTGCTGCTGATCCAGATGGTCAACCTGCTGCGCGACGGTCAACCGTATACCATGGGCAAGCGATCCGGGAATTTTGTTACCCTGCGTGAGGTGGTTGACGAAGTCGGTAGTGATGCCTGCCGGTTCTATTTCCTGATGCGTCGCTCCGACAGCCAGCTTGATTTCGACCTGGAACTGGCCAAGCGTCAGAGCAGCGACAACCCTGTTTATTACGTGCAGTATGCTCATGCCCGTGTCTGCAGTATCAAGCGTAACGCACAGGAACAAGGTGTCGCTTTGCCAAAGCAGGGTGCTGTAGATCTTTCCAGCCTGATTTTGCCTGAGGAACTGTTGCTGGCTAAACATCTGGCGCGCTACCCTGAAACGGTCGTCGGTGCCGCACAGAGTTGCGAACCTCACCGGATTGTCTATTATTTGCAAGAGCTTGCCGCCCAGTTCCATAGTTATTATAACCGGCAGCGTATTCTGGTTGAGGACCCGGCAACCACTCAGGCGCGACTTTACCTGATTGATGGTGTCAGTACTGTTCTGGCCAATGCATTGAATCTGCTTGGGGTAGACGCTCCGGAACGAATGTGACCGCAAGCTTCAGGAGACAGGAATTATGGCGCAACCGATGGTGACACGTTCGCAGCGACGGATAGAACGTAAGCAGGTCGTTCTTATCGTTGTCTTGATCCTTGCTGTGGCCGGTGTCAGTTTTTTTGTTGGTGTCCTGTTCGGGCAGAGGGGCGGTTCTTTGCACGGATTTGCTTCTGAAGTTGAAAAACCGAAACTGCCTGTGGTGGCCACTGTCGTGCCGCCACCACAGCCATCACCGGTGCCGGTAGTCACGGCGGATATCCCGGAGACGTTGACCTTCTATGACACCCTCCCCAAGGGAAGTCAGGCTCCGCTCGGCAGCGGAATCAATCTGCCTCCAGTGCAGAAGAAACCGACAAATGAACCGAAGCAGAAAGAAGTTATCAAACCGACCAGTTTGCCTTCAGAACCAAAGCCGAAGCCGGCAGTCGCACCAGTTGCTACAACTGATGGCGCCTTCGTCGTGCAGATCGCTTCCTTCCGTGCCAGGGAGGATGCCGGAAAATTGGCAAATCAGCTTGAAAGCCATAAACTATCGACCTTTGTCGAGCCAGCTGATCTTGGCGAAAAAGGTGTCTGGTACCGGGTTCTGGCAGGGCCCTATGCAAGTCGTGAAAGTGCCGATCAGGCTGCAGGTTTATTGCAGGAGAAAGAGCGTTTGTCAGTCCTTGTCAGGAAGCGTTGAGTTGATCGTTTTTTCTTGACACGGGGTAAGGTGTGCGGGTAAATTCCAAAATCCCTGTTGCGGGGTGGAGCAGTCAGGTAGCTCGTCGGGCTCATAACCCGAAGGTCGCAGGTTCAAATCCTGCCCCCGCTACCAAATAAGTAAACGGCCGCCATCTCGGCGGCCTGCTGGTTTTCGGCGGTGTAGCTCAGTTGGTTAGAGCATGCGGCTCATATCCGCAGTGTCCGGAGTTCGAATCTCTGCACCGCCACCACTCTGACAGAACCCCCTTCCAGCACCGGAAGGGGGTTCTGTGCTTTCAGGCTAACGACTAAATGCATCTGTTGAAACGTTTCCATAGATCTCTGCTCCAATCCGGTTGTATCCCGTCCGGCAGTCGTGTCCTTGTTGCGGTCTCCGGCGGGGCAGACTCTGTTGCTCTCCTCTCTCTCTTGCATCAATTAGCAGATAAATTGAGTTTGCATCTGCAAGCGGCCCACCTTGATCATGCTTTGCGTGATGCAAGCCACGATGATGCCCTGTTTGTCGAGCAGTTGTGTCTTGACTTGGGCATCCCGTTGACGGTGGAGCGCTGGGATGTGGCAAAAATCACCCGGCAACGCAAGGGCAATCTCGAAGAGGTCGCCCGAGAAGTCCGTCGAGATTTCCTGGTAACAACAGCACGGGCTAGCAATTGTCATCTGATCGCTCTTGGTCACCATGCTGATGATCAGGCAGAAACGTTTTTGATGCGACTGTTGCGTGGAGCCGGGCCAACCGGTCTGGCAGGCATGCATATGCTCAATGAGTCTATGGTGCGCCCCCTTTTGCCATTCCATCGTGAAGATCTCATTGCTTATCTGATAGAGGAGGGTATCTCCTGGCGGGAGGATGAGAGCAACCTTGATCAAATCTTCACTCGCAACCGCATTCGTCATCTGCTTCTGCCGATGCTGGAAAGCTTTAACCCGAATATTCGTAGCCAACTTGCCGGGCTCAGTGAGCAGATGCGTCAGGATGAAAGTTTCTGGACGGATTTAGTCACCCGGGAGTTGGTCCAGTGTGGCAGATGGCAAGATGACGTGTATGTCCTGAACCGACCCCTGGTGCTTAAGTTGCCACCGGCACTGGGTGGCCGTGTAATCAGAGCAGCTTTACAGCAGGCCCGTGGTAATCTGCGTAACATATCGGCAACTCATGTTGCAGATGTTCTGAAATTGATCAGTGTCGATTCGCCGCAGGGAGAACTGAGTCTTCCTGGTGTCTGGGTTGCACGACGTTACGAGAAGCTCTTGTTTCGTAAGCGGAAGCCAGAGAGCGTTGAACAGATTGAGATTGAGATCGCCGGTCCAGGTAGTTATCCGTTGCCGGGTGGGCGCCTCTTGCGCGTGTCGTTGGAGAAACGGGCGTTGGGTGAGAGGGCAGGGACCGTTGAATTTGCTGCAACATGCTTACCCTTCCCTTTGCAATTGCGACATTGCCAGCCGGGTGATCGCTTCTGCCCATCGGGAATGTTTGGGTCGAAAAAGCTACAGGATTTTTTTGTTGATCTTAAGTTGACTAAAGAAGAACGGCAAAAAGTTTTGCTGTTGTTGAAGGACAATGAAGTCGTCTGGGTGGTTGGTTTGCGTCGGGCAGAGGGGCGTCTGCCCATAGCTGGTGCCTCTGTTCTGAAGATCGTTGTTGAACCTTAAGAATTGGCCATAATCAACTTGTGATAACGTGACCGTTATGGTAGGATTTTCAATCGTTTTCAACTCCAAGCGCCGTATTTTCCTGGTGTTTTAGTCTTAGGGGGTAATGTGAATCAGTTTTATAAGAATTTGGCACTCTGGCTGGTTATCTCGTTGGTGATGATCATGCTGTTCAATATGATGACACAGCAGGGCCGCGACATCAAACCGGTACCGTATACGACCTTTCTAACCGCTCTGGAAGAAGGTAAAATTGTCGACGTTACAATTCAGGGCTCGAATCTCGAAGGTACATATGCTGATGGTTCATCGTTTAAGACCTATGCTCCGGATGATCCCAACCTGATCAGCCAGTTACGGGATCAGGGGGTCTCTATCATGGCCGAACCTGACGAAACTAACAGCTTCTGGATGACTATGATGGTTTCCTGGGGGCCGATTCTGTTGCTGATAGCTGTCTGGATCTTCTTTATGCGGCAGATGCAATCCGGCGGTGGCAAGGCGATGAGTTTCGGCAAGAGCCGCGCCAAGTTGCTCAGTGAATCGTCGGCCAAGATCACTTTCAATGATGTGGCCGGAATCGACGAAGCCAAAGATGAGCTTGAAGAAGTCGTCTCTTTTCTGAAAGACCCGAAAAAATTCTCACGGCTCGGTGGGCGAATCCCGAAAGGTGTGCTGTTGGTTGGCGCGCCAGGAACCGGGAAAACTTTGTTGGGCAGAGCTATTGCCGGAGAAGCAGGAGTGCCGTTCTTCTCTATCTCTGGTTCTGACTTCGTCGAGATGTTCGTCGGTGTGGGTGCCAGTCGTGTGCGTGACCTTTTTGTACAGGGCAAGAAGAACGCTCCCTGTATTATCTTTATTGATGAGATCGATGCTGTTGGTCGCCATCGTGGTGCCGGTATGGGTGGCGGTCACGATGAGCGCGAACAGACCCTCAACCAGCTGCTGGTCGAAATGGACGGTTTCGAGTCGAATGAGGGTGTTATCCTGATTGCTGCCACCAACCGACCGGACGTTCTCGATCCTGCGCTGTTGCGTCCCGGACGTTTCGACCGCCAGGTAGTTGTGCCGCGTCCTGACGTCCGCGGCCGATTTAAGATCCTCCAGGTTCATGCCCGCAAGGTTCCTTTGGGAGAGGATGTCGATCTCAACGTTGTCGCCAAGGGCACTCCCGGCTTCTCGGGAGCCGATCTGGAAAACCTGGTCAATGAAGCCGCTCTTCTGGCAGCAAGGGCCAACAAGAATGAAGTCAACCGACAGGATCTTGATAGCGCCAAAGATAAAGTCATGATGGGCGCTGAACGGCGCTCTATGGTGATCACCGAAGAAGAAAAGAAGGTGACGGCCTACCATGAAGCCGGACATGCTCTGGTGGCGATGTACACTCCGGGGGCCGACCCGGTCCACAAAGTTTCGATTATCCCGCGTGGCCGGGCTATGGGCGTCACCATGTATTTGCCCGAAGAGGAAAAGTATAATGAAACCAAGATCGGCTTGAATATCAAGATACGCACCCTCCTTGGCGGACGGGTTGCAGAGGAGTTGATCTTCGAGAGTGTCACCAGTGGCGCCTCAAACGATCTGGAGCGAGCTACTGCCATCGCCCGTAAAATGGTTTGTGAATGGGGCATGAGTGATAAACTGGGACCTCTGGCTTATGGCGAAAAAGAAGGGGAGGTCTTCCTCGGCCGCGACTTTGGCCACGTCAAGAATTACAGCGAAGCAACCGCGTACGCTATCGATGAAGAAATCAGATTAATTGTTGAGGAAAACTATGCTCGTACCCGCGAGGTCCTTTCCAAAAACAAGGAGGCTTTGATCAAAGTCTCAGAAGCCTTGCTTGAACGTGAGAATATGGACGGCAGTGAAATCAGGGCAATGATTTTTGGTCCGGATGAGGCTGAAGTCAAAGAAAAGGCCGTTGCCGAGGAGATTGTGGCTCCCGGTGAAGGTCCTTGTGTTGGCGATGTCTGATGTCAGGCCTGGTCAGCTTTCAAGAATATGACCATCTGACTTTAGACGGGCGCTGTTGCTCTCTCGTTATTGACCGGCCCTACATCATGGGCATCCTCAACGTGACACCAGATTCGTTTTCCGACGGTGGGCGTTTTCTCGGTCTGGAGCAGGCCCTGGACCAAGGCAGACGAATGGCCACCGAGGGTGCCGATCTGGTCGATGTCGGGGGTGAGAGCACGCGGCCAGGAGCCCGCCGGGTCAGCGCTCAGGAAGAGCTGGATAGAGTCCTCCCGGTGATTGAAGCTCTAAGACGTGAAATCGACCTGCCTTTGTCCATCGATACCACGAAAAGTTCTGTTGCCCGTGCGGCTGTTGCTGCCGGCGCAGATTTTGTTAATGACATCAGTGGTTTGACCTTCGATGAGGACATGGCCGGTGCGGTCGCTGATTCAGGCGCCGGAGTAGTCGTTATGCACACCAGCGGCAGATCTGATGTGATGCAGAAGAGCACGTGCTACGATGATGTCGTTACTGAAGTCATCGCCGCGCTTCGCAGGAGCATTGAGATTGCCGTTGCTGCAGGCGTTGACCGGCAAAAAATTGCTGTCGACCCAGGGATCGGTTTCGGCAAAGATGTCGCCGGAAACCTTGAGCTGTTACGCTGTACGGCTGCCTTGACCGAGTTAGGGCGACCGATCCTGTTGGGTACGTCTCGCAAAAGCTTTATCGGTCAGGTATTGGGTCAAGACGATCCGAACTGCCGCATTGCGGGGACTCTGGCAACCATTGCCCTCGGTTATGCTGGAGGTGCACGCCTCTTCCGGGTACATGATGTTGCTGCTGCGCGCCATACAGCCTTTATGGCCAAAGCCGTCTGTTGCGGTGCAGAATGGTCTGCCAACTGAAGTGACTTTCAATATCGGGGATGTTCTGGATGTTCGAGATGCTGACAAATTTCCGGTGGTTTCTGGATCTGCTCGACATCCTGCTGGTCGCTTTTATCATTTACCGGATCATCCTGCTTATCAAGGGTACTCGTGCTGTGCAGATGCTGGTCGGCATGGCAGTTATCCTGATTATCTATGTGGCATCCCAGCTCGGCGGTCTCTATACCCTCAATTGGATTCTCGATAATTTTCTTTCTTCGATCATCCTGGTAATTGTCGTCCTTTTCCAACACGATATCCGCCGGGCCCTGATTCATGTAGGTCGTAACCCGTTTTTTGCCGATCTCTCTTTCCGTGAAGAAACCCGTGTCATCGATGAACTCTGCAAGGGGTGTGTCGTCCTTTCCCAGAAAAATTTGGGTGCTCTGATTGTTATTGAGAGAGAAACCGGAATCAATGACTTTCTCGAGGTCGGTGTTGAACTGGATGCCAAACCATCCAGCGACCTGATCCATGCCATTTTTCACCATGCTTCACCCATTCACGATGGGGCGGTCATCATCCAGGGCGGCAGGATTACCCGAGCCGGATGTTTCTTACCATTGACCCAGAACCCCGATATAGATCCACGCTTTGGCACTCGCCACCGCGCTGCAATCGGCCTGACCGAACTGGTCGATGCCGTGGTTATCGTGGTTTCTGAAGAGACCGGGCGAATCTCCGTGGTAGTTGGTGGTAAAATGACGCGAGAGCTTGAACTGGCAACGTTGAAAAAAGTTCTCAAGCGCCTGCTTGAACCTCGCCGCCAGCGCGGCAAGAAGAGCTGACCATGGTCGAGAAGATTCTTGAAAACTGGGTGTTGAAATTCATCTCTTTGGCCTTCGCTGTCGTTCTCTGGTTCTTTGTCATGGGTGAAAGCCGCATGGAAGTCACTCATGTCGCCCCCCTGGAGTATAAGAACCTCCCGGAAGGATTGATGATTGCCAATGAAGTGCCGACATCGGTTGCGATTATGATCAGTGGTCCACGTACCCTGCAGGTCAATCTCAGTCCAAAGGATATAAGCCTCAGTGTTGATCTGAAGGATCTCTCGGCAGGCGTTACCTCGTTCAAACGTCTCGAAGAGAGCTTGAATATCCCGACGGGTCTGAAAATCACCCGAATATCCCCTTCCTATGTTGATGTCAAGCTGGAGCGGGTCCGCGATCGAGAGGTTCCTGTGCGTGTCGTCGTGAAAGGTGATCCTGCCTCCGGTTTCAGCGTCAAGTCGATCAAGGTCGTACCGGAGAAGGTCATTGTTTCCGGTGCAGAGAGTGAGCTCAAAGGAGTTTCAGAGGTCGTCACTGAGGAAATAGATTTGACCAATGTCCAGGAAAGCTTCACCCAGGCTGTTGCGATCAACTACACAGGAAACTATACCAATCTGAAAGAAACGAAAACTGTCGAAGCCCAAATAATAGTGCAGCAGGACCCGAAGCATGTTCCACCACAACCTGCAGAAGAACCAGCTGAAGCAGTCAACCCGGAAGGAGAAAAAACAAAATAATGGCCAAGCAACTCTTTGGTACTGACGGGGTGCGCGGCATTGCCAATATGCACCCGATGACAACGGAAATGGCCATGCAGCTAGGACGCGCAGCTGCCTATGTCTTCAAACATGATGATCGGCGCAGCCGGATCGTGATTGGTAAAGATACACGTTTGTCCGGCTATATGATCGAAAATGCTCTGGCAGCAGGGATTTGTTCGATGGGTGTTGATGTCCTGCTGGTCGGCCCTTTGCCGACTCCCGGCATTGCTTTCATTACTGCCTCGATGCGTGCTGATGCCGGAGTGGTGATCTCCGCTTCGCATAACCCTTACCAGGATAACGGCATCAAATTCTTTGCTCGAGATGGTTTTAAGCTGCCTGATGAACTGGAACTGCAGATCGAAGACCTGATCTTCTCTGACCGCATGAATTCACTACGGCCGACTGCTGAAGACGTAGGCAAGGCTTTTCGTGTTGATGACGCCATCGGCCGCTATATCGTTTTCCTCAAAAACACCTTCCCCAGAGAGCTTGACCTGACCGGGTTGAAAATCGTCCTGGATTGTGCGCACGGGGCCGCTTATCGCGTGGCTCCGGCTGTACTTGAAGAATTGGGAGCCAAGGTGTATGCCTATGGCGTCAAACCTGACGGCACCAACATCAACGCCGACTGCGGGTCTACCCATCCCGAGGTGATTTCTGCTGCAGTTCGTGAGCATGGTGCAGACTTGGGGATCGCGCTTGATGGTGATGCTGATCGCTGTATCTTTGTCGATGAACATGGCAATGAGGTAGATGGCGACCATATCATGGCAATTTGTGGTATCGACATGATCAAGCGTAACCTTCTGCCACATAACACAGTTGTCGGGACTGTGATGTCGAATATGGGGCTCGATATCGCTTTGCGCCAAGCTGGTGAACAGGTGGTTAAAACTGACGTAGGAGATCGTTACGTGGTTGAAGAAATGCGTCGTAGCGGTTACCGTTTTGGCGGCGAACAATCGGGTCATCTGGTGTTTTTCGATCATAATACAACCGGTGACGGTATGATCTCGGCACTTCAGGTCCTGGCGATTCTGCAGACAAGCGGCAAGCCTCTCTCAGAACTTGCCTCAGTTATGACGGCGCTGCCACAGGTCCTTGTCAATGTCCGGGTACGCGAGCGGCGCAACATCGAGGAAATGCCTGAGGTCTGCAAACTCATAAAAGACATTGAGGGCCGCCTGGGTGATAGCGGACGGGTGCTGATTCGTTACTCCGGAACAGAGCCACTGATGAGGATTATGCTGGAGGGCGAGAATCAGGTTGAGATTACTAGTATGGCCAATGAAATTGCCCTGCTTGTAAAAAACTTGATCGGCGAAGGAGTATCAGGAGAGTGAGTATCACCAGGTTGGGAGTCAATGTCGACCATGTCGCAACAGTTCGTCAGGCCAGGAGGGGGGCCGAGCCAGACCCGGTTACCGCTGCGGCAATAGCAGAACTGGCTGGTGCTGATGGAATCACGGTCCATCTTCGAGAAGATCGCAGGCACATTCTGGATCGCGATGTTATGCTGCTGAGGCGTACTGTTCAGACACACCTGAACCTTGAAATGGCCGCTACTGATGAAATGGTAGCGATCGCCATGAAGGTTGTTCCTGATTACGTGACCCTGGTTCCGGAAAAGCGCCAGGAATTAACCACCGAAGGCGGCCTTGACGTTGTCAAATACAAGGATAAGCTGACAAGACAGATTGATCTGTTGCATCAGGCTGATATCACAGTCAGTCTCTTTGTTGATCCTGACCTTGAACAGCTAAAGGCAAGTGCCAGAATTAAGGCGGATTATGTAGAGATCCACACTGGGGCTTATTGTGATGCCAAAGGTAAGCAACAGACTGTAGAATTAATCAAGATCGAAGAAGCGATCAAAGCCGGGAAAAAGCTTGGTTTAGGGGTGAATGCCGGGCACGGTCTCAACTATCAAAACATCCGGCCAATCCTCGCCCTGGGCGGCGTTGAGGAATTCAATATCGGACACAGCATCATTGCGCGGGCTGTTCTTGTTGGACTGGACCGGGCTGTCCGGGAGATGGCTGAACTGGTGCACGGGCGCTAATCATGTCAATTGTCGGTTTAGGAACAGACCTGGCCAGGGTCGAACGCTTCCGGGCGTTTGTCGTCAATAAAAAGACCGCTCTGCTGGAGCGGCTTTTTACTCTTGGCGAACGTGAATATGCTCTTGCTAAAAAGGACCCAGCGCCCCATCTGGCAGCACGCTTTGCGGCCAAGGAATCCTGCATGAAAGCGTTCGGTCTCGGTTGGCGAAATGGTATCAGCTGGCAAGATATGGAAGTTGTGAATGATGAACTGGGTCGCCCTGATTTGCAACTTTCCGGGCGTGCTGCCGAGATTGCCGCCGCACAGAAGGTGGAAGTGGTACACTTATCCTATAGTCATGATGGCGACTATGCCATTGCCACTGTCATTCTGGAAAGCCTATGAAAGTCCTGACAGCTGAACAAATGCAGGAGATTGATCATAAGACAATCGACGATATCGGTATCCCCGGGGTCGTGTTGATGGAGAATGCCGGTCGATGCGCTGCTGCAGAAATTATCCAAAGATTCTCGTTGACAGGTTCACCACGGGCTTTGATCCTCGCTGGTAAAGGCAATAATGGTGGCGACGGATATGTGATTGCCAGGCATCTGCTAAACAAAGGTTGGAATGTGCAAACCCTGGTCCTTGCAGAACGTGCAGCCATCAAGGGCGATGCTGCAGTGCACCTGTTAATACTTGAGAATTGCGGCGGTCGGGTCACCTTTACTCCAAGCGTAAAGGGTTTGGAAAGGTCCTTGGCGGAGCTTGGTGAGTTTTCGGTGTTGGTTGATGCTTTGTTCGGTACCGGTCTTGCCAAACCAGTCGAAGGTCTTTATCTGAAGGCTGTCGAGTGGCTTAATAAGCAGTCGGTCCCGGTGGTAGCTGTTGATATCCCTTCAGGAATAGATGCTTCCACCGGGCAGGTCCCAGGTGCGGCAGTCAATGCAACTTTAACAGTCTCTTTTGCCTTTCCCAAGGTCGGTCAAGTGAGTTACCCGGGCAACGGTCTAATCGGCGAACTGGTAACTGTCGATATCGGCATTCCAGAGAAGATTGCTGCGCAGGCTTCGGCAAACTGCCTGTTGGTCGATGCCGCAGAGGCCAAGAGATGGTTGCCGGTGCGCAGCCGCGATGGTCACAAGGGAACCTTTGGTCATCTTCTGGTGGTGGCTGGATCCACAGGGAAATGTGGTGCTGCGGTCATGGCTGCCGAGTCAGGCTTGCGAGGTGGTGCCGGCCTGGTAACGTTGGCCTGCCCGCATAGTATTCAGCCGACGATCGCCTCACGCTTGACCGAAGTCATGGCTGTGCCTATGGCCGATTTCGAAGGAGAGATCAGTCTGCAGGCTTTCGATAGATTGCTGGCTCTGGCTGAAGGGAAGCAGGCTCTGGCTGTCGGTCCGGGCTTGGGACTCGGTGACGAAACCGGTGCTTTGATTCGTCGGTTGGTGAACGACTCTGATCTGCCGATGGTGATAGATGCTGATGGTCTGACCGCGTTGTGCGGACACCTGCATATCCTTGATCATCAAGCGGATCGGGCGATCATCTTGACTCCACATCCTGGTGAAATGGCGCGCTTAACGGGACTGTCGACGCTTGAGATCCAGGCCGACCGTTTTGGTGTGGCGAGGGATTTCGCGGTACGTCACCGTGTGGTATTGGTCCTCAAAGGTGCCCGGACTTTGACGGCATCGCCTGACGGAAAAGTTTACATTAATAGCACCGGGCACGCAGGCTTGGCCAGTGGCGGCATGGGAGATGTTTTAACCGGACTGATCGGTAGTTTGCTGGCCCAGGGACTCTCAGCCCTGAACGCCGCAGCCCTTGGTGTTTATCTGCATGGTCTTGCTGCCGATCAACTGTTGGCGACCTTTGGCGATGCCGGATTGCTGGCCACTGACGTTATGTTTGAGATCCCTGCCGCACGGCAGGCTTTATCGAGGGAGAGTTAAATGCTGACAGCTGGCGATATCATGACGACGGAAATTTACACCGTTCATCTGGATACTGAGATCAAGGCCCTGGCAAAAACCTTTGTCGAGCACAATGTCAATGCCATGCCGGTGGTAGATGATGATGGCATGCTGGTTGGCATGGTCACCCAGACAGATCTTGTCGAGCAGGATAAACCTCTGCACATTCCTACCGTGATTTCTCTTTTTGACTGGGTTATCTATCTGGAAAGCCCAAAAAAATTCACGGAAGAGGTGCGTAAGGTTACGGCTCGCAAAGTCGGTGAAATCTGCTCAAGAGATGTGGTTACCTGCTCTCCTGACACCCCGGTTGCTACAGTGGCCAGTTTGATGGTGGACAATAAGGTGCACCTGATCCCGGTTGTTTCTGACGGCCGGATGGTCGGAGTTGTTGCCCGCCTTGATATTATCCGTAGCATGGGGGAGTAACTTTGGTGTTGTGGGAGACGACAACAGGAACTCCTGAGGAAACGCGCGCACTGGGAAGGTTGTTCGGTGAACTTGCTGTTGCCGGAATGGTTGTGCTTTTGAACGGTGAACTGGGTGCCG
This sequence comes from Desulfuromonadales bacterium, assembly GCA_014860225.1. Lineage (GTDB taxonomy): Bacteria > Desulfobacterota > Desulfuromonadia > Desulfuromonadales > BM103 > M0040. Next base: position 72,193 of record JACZKE010000046.1, on the reverse strand, counting down.
GCAAGACCTGCTTCGCTCAGGGAGTCGCCAGCGGTTTGGCAGTTTCCACGGCCTCACCGGTCACCAGTCCGAGTTACACGTTGCTGAACATCCACTATGGACGCCTTCCTCTTTATCATTTTGACCTCTATCGGCTCTCACAAGTAGATGATCTTGCAGACCTTGGTTATGATGAATTTGCCGAGGGCGATGGTTTGACCCTGGTCGAATGGGCAGACCGTATGACGGAAGAGCTGCCTGCGTCTATTGCCGTTTCTATAGAAACTCTTGCATCGCAGCAACGGAAATTTTGTTTTGATGCAAGAGACGATCGCGGCCGGGAACTCCTGGCGCAAATTGTGAGGAGATGGCTTCCCACGGTTAAACCCACATAATGTCCCGTGAAAACCTTTGACGGCCGGCTGGAATCCTGTTATTAAAGGCACTTGATCCCGTAAGGGTACATCTCAACATTGGCAGGGCCTCAAAAGGGTCCACTCCAGGAAGGATTGACCACAGATGGCACTGGTGGTTCAGAAGTATGGCGGTACCTCAGTAGGGACCGTAGAAAAAATACAGAATGTAGCGCGGCGGGTTGCACGTACTTATGATGAGGGCAATGACATGGTCGTTGTCGTCTCGGCTATGGCTGGCGAGACCAACAAGCTGGTCGCCCTGGCCGAGGAGATGTGCGAGTTCCCGAGCGAGCGTGAGTATGATGTGCTGGTCGCGGCTGGAGAACAGGTCTCCATCGCGTTGCTGTCGATGGCTCTGCAGTCGATGGGATATAAGGCCAAGAGTTATCTCGGCTGGCAGATCCCGGTCTACACCGACAACTCTTTTTCGAAAGCACGCATCGAAGAGATTCAGGATACCAACATTCGTGAAGACCTGCAGAATGGCACGATAGTTATCGTTGCGGGATTCCAGGGAATAGATCGCGACAACAATATTACCACTTTGGGGCGCGGCGGTTCCGATACCTCTGCAGTAGCCGTTGCAGCGGCGCTGCACGCAGATGTCTGCGAAATCCTGACCGACGTCGATGGTGTTTATACCACTGATCCCCGGATTGTGGCCGAGGCCTCCAAGATGGAAAAGATCTCTTATGACGAAATGCTCGAAATGGCCTCACTCGGGTCCAAGGTTTTGCAGATCCGTTCAGTCGAATTTGCCAAGAAGTACAATGTCGTCGTTCATGTACGTTCCAGCCTAAATGACAATCCAGGGACACTGGTGATGAAGGAGGATGCTGATATGGAAACGGTCCTGGTTTCGGGAGTTACCTATAATAAGGATGAAGCAAAGATTTCCGTGCTGCGCGTGCCGGACATGCCGGGGATTGCTGCGCAGGTGTTCTCGCCTCTTTCGACGGCGAACATTACTGTGGATATGATTATCCAGAATGTCTCGCATGCTGGCTCTACCGATATGACCTTCACGGTTCCACGGGCCGATTTCAAAAAAGCGCTCAAAATTGTGGAGGAAACCGCCGTCAAAATTGGTGCTGCCGGTGTAGAGAGCAATGTGTCGATCGCCAAGGTCTCAATCGTTGGTGTGGGGATGCGTTCCCATTCAGGCATTGCCAGCAAAATGTTTGAGACACTTTCTGCTGAGGGGATCAATATCCAGATGATTTCAACCAGTGAGATCAAGGTGTCCTGTGTTATCGATGACAAGTACACTGAACTTGCTGTCCGCGTCCTGCATGCAGCCTTTGAGCTGGATAAAGGACAGGTTACCCAGGAACATTGAGCTTTGCTTCCTGGATAAAGGCTTAGGAGAGGATGGATGAGTAGAGTTTTTCTGTATGACACAACCTTGCGCGACGGTACCCAGTCTGAAGATGTATCCTTTCTGGTCGCTGACAAGATTCGCATTGCACAGAAGCTTGATGAGCTTGGCATCGACTATATCGAAGGTGGCTGGCCCGGATCAAACCCCAAGGACATTGCCTTCTTCAAGGACGTTAAGAAGATTACTCTCAATCATGCCAAGGTTGCGGCGTTTGGTTCGACTCGTCGAGCAAAGACGACTCCTGCAAAGGACAATAACATTCAGACCTTGATTCAGGCAGAGGCGGATACAGTTACGATTTTCGGCAAAACCTGGGATTTTCACGTTCGCGAAGCGCTGCGCATCAGTCTGGAGGAAAATCTCGAACTGATCTATGATTCACTGGACTACCTGAAAGGCAATGTGCCTGAGGTCGTTTATGATGCCGAGCATTTCTTCGATGGTTATAAGGCGAATCCAGAGTACGCCATTAAAACACTGGAAGCGGCTCAACAAGCAGGAGTCGACTGTATCGTCCTGTGTGATACTAACGGCGGCTCGATGCCTTTCGAGGTTGCCGACATCATCAAGAAGGTCAAGAAACACATCAAGACACCCCTGGGTATTCATGCTCACAATGACAGTGAGTGTGCTGTAGCCAATACTCTGGTTGCGGTCGAACAGGGTGCGGTACATGTTCAGGGAACCATCAACGGTTTCGGTGAACGTTGTGGCAATGCCAACCTCTGCTCGATCATACCTGCACTCAAATTGAAGATGGGGCATGAGTGTGTTTCCGATGAACAATTGAAGAACCTGCGTGTCGCTTCACGCTATATCTACGAACTCGCCAACCTGGTGCCGAACAAGCACCAGCCTTATGTCGGCAACTCTGCATTTGCCCATAAAGGTGGCGTGCATGTATCCGCAATCCAGCGCCACCCAGAAACCTATGAGCATATGCGGCCGGAACTGGTCGGTAATGTGACCCGTGTGCTGGTCTCCGATCTCTCCGGGCGTGCCAACATTCTGGCCAAGGCTGAGCAGTTCAATGTAAATCTGAATAGCAAGGACCCGATTACGCTCGAAATCCTCGAAGAGATCAAAACCCTGGAGAATCAGGGGTTTCAGTTTGAAGGTGCGGAAGCTTCCTTTGAGCTTTTGATGCGCCGGGCCACTGGGGAGCTGCGCAACTACTTCTCTGTCATAGGCTTCCGGGTCATCGATACCAAACGACATGAAGATGAAATGCCGACTTCCGAGGCGACCATACAGGTCAAGGTAGGCGGACGGATTGAACATACAGCTGCCGAGGGCAACGGCCCGGTCAATGCTCTGGATCATGCTCTGCGCAAAGCTCTCGAGCAATTTTATCCGCAACTAAAAGAGATGAAGCTCTTTGACTACAAGGTGCGTGTCCTGCCGGCAGGGAAGGGGACGGCATCAGTGACCCGGGTATTGATTGAGTCTGGAGATAAAACTGGTCGTTGGGGAACAGTCGGTGTCAGTGACAACATCATAGATGCTTCCTATCATGCTCTGGTAGATGCCGTACAGTACAAATTGATGCGCGACGATCATGTTGACTAACCCCTTAATTAAGCCACCGTCGGCAATTATCGTGCTGGCGGTGGTGATCTTTTTGATTTTGATTTTGAGCCGGGAGGCTTCCACAACGGAAGATCTTCCGGCTTTTCTGCCTCTGGAGTGTGATTTTGTTCATGTAGAGCTATCGGGCGATGGATTGGAACCTGGTGTGTATCAATTTTATGACGGTTTGACTCTTGGTGATGTCATAAAATTGACGGAGGGTCTGTCGCGAGAAATATTGACAAATGATCCTGTCTGGTATCAGCCGTTGCGTGGAGGTGAAAGCTTTAAAATATTAAAAAAAGATCAGAAAATCGGGGTCCTGCTCCAAGGTTGGATGAAGGCGAGTCATCGTGTTGCAATGACAATCCCGCTGCATCCGGACCGCATGAGCAGAACGGATTGGAACGCTTTGCCAGGCATCGGCGATGCTTTTGCTGAACGAATTGAAATCGACCGTCAAGTAAATGGCGATTATGGACATCTTGAAGCCTTAATGAGAGTAAATGGTATAGGGAAAAAGCGTGTTAATAGCTGGAGTGAATTCTTTTAAGAAGAGCAAGTAGCTGTTTATACAGCGCAATCTTTTGTGTCTAGGCCAGCGCTATTTTGGAGACAATGATTAATTTGAAGTTGGCATGCCTTGTGTAGTACCTCCTAAGTACATTTTGAAAGTACGCGTCGCATTCTGTTAAGTATGTAAGCAAGGAGGTAACACCGTGAGATGCCCAAAGTGTAAAGCCCGCATGTACGCTGAGAAGTATTATGATTTTGTTCGCGCTTTTGATGCATGGAAGTGTTGCTCCTGTGGTGAGGTTGTAGATCCGACAATTCTGGCCAATCGTGCCCGCAGTCATAATGTTTTCCTCGGTTGAGTAGGAACCACATCCCAGATAAAGCCCGGAGCAACAGTTCCGGGCTATTCTTTTACGCTCTGTAAGCAAAGCATGATTTACTGTTTATCTCCTGTATTGACAGGCAGTTAAGAAGCTGCTGTTGCTGAAATACCCTCATGTTGCCGACCATTCAACACACAGGTTTTATGGGCATAAACCTTTCTTCTTTGTTTGTAGTCGTAATTAATGAGCACCTCATTTACAATTGCGTGAAAATGATACGCACTCTGTTGTCAGAGCGTGGTACTTTTCTGAATGCGCTCTGCAACGTTGAACAGACTTAAAGGATCGCTGTCATGTCTGAAAAAATCAAGAATGCCAGCCCTTCAACGGGAAAAGGTGCGAGTGGCAAGAAGTTGGTGCGCATACGCCGTTTGATTGAACGTAAAATGGTTGACAGTTGGCAGAACGTGCCCCATTTCTTTGTGACCATTGCTGTCGATATGACGGATATCATTCGCTTTCGCAAGGATCTTGGGATCACAATCAATGACTTTGTTCTGGCAGCTACTTCAGAGGCGCTCAAGGAACATCCTTGGGTAAACAGCCACTGGGTTGACGGTGAAGCTGTTGATCAACCTCAGATCAACCTGGCAATGGCCGTTGCCACGGAAGGTGGATTGTACTACCCGGTGATTAAACATGTCGAACGACTCTCACTGAAACAACTTGCTAAATCTGCTGCAGATCTGGCGGAAAAAGCACATCTCGGCCAGCTCACTGATGATGATCAGGAAGGTGGAACGTTTACTGTCTCTAACATGGGCATGCTCGGGGTGGAGTCTTTTTCAGCGATTGTAACGCCGCCTCAGGCCGCGGTTCTTGCCGTTGGCACAGTAAAAGGCGAAGTGGTTGTCGATGAACATGAAGAACTGGTGGTTGCGCCTATGGTGCGTGTGACGCTATCTGCAGACCATCGTATTCTTGACGGCGCGGACGCAGCCGAGTTCCTTGACTCCCTGAGAAGCTACCTCGAAGCTCCCGTAACTCTGATTGCCGGAACGTGTTTTGATGAATGACGCTTGAGTTCAGTTCAGCTTTCGCTGTGTACGGTGAGAACCGGAATCTTTGAGTGTCTGACAAGCCGCTCAGCGGTACTGCCAACAATAACGTGCTCCATGCCGGTGCGTCCGTGGGTCCCGACGACGATGAGATCAGCGGGCAGTTCGTTGGCTTTTTTGATGATCTCCTGGAAGGGGATGCCCATCACAACGTCCGTAGTGAAGGGGATTTCCCCGTTGAATCTCTTCTTACAGAATTCCTCCATCTCCTTGAGTGCCTGAATTTCCACCTCGCGTTCCAGTAGAATCATCGCTTCTGGCTGGATCATGCTCTTGCGCCTGTCGCTGAATTCGCCAATAACGTGGAGCACATGCACTTTGCCCCCTGTCAATGTCGCCAAGGTCAAAGCGTAGTCGCTGGCCGGTATCGAGCTTTCTGAAAAATCGGTGGCATAGAGAATAATGCTGATGGTTTTCATGCGATTCTCTCCTTGAGGCCACCCACAGCAGCGATATCCTGATCACGCTTGTTTTTTCTCCGTTGAATGATCCAGACCAGGCCTACCAGGACAATACCGATAATATCTGTAACGATGGTCGGCCAGTAGAGCAGGACGGTGGCCGGCGCCAGCATCAACCATTCCAGAACCGAGGTACGGCGAATCCAGTAAAACATGGTCAATGAAGAGAAGGCGATAGTGCCGAGAATCGCCGAAACAAAGCTCATCGTGATACGCAGCGGCGTCGGGGTGATTTCCCCTCGAATCAGGGAATCGCCGGGGTTGACCATGGCTCCCGGAGCTCTACTGATCAGTGTGACCTTGGCGTTTTTCTCGGCTTTCACTTCGATGATCTGATCGCCGGCCTGAAGCAGGGCGATAATATCGTCGGGCTGATACTCCGCTCCATCCACGGCATTGATTTGCAGGACGGTGGCGAATGGGGCGCCGTTCACCAGTTCGGGGACCTTGATTTCGTTGAGTTTCCCCTGAAAAAGAATTGATGGTGTGAAGGCGAACAGGAGTGGCATGACATACAAGAGTTTGGCGAACTTGAAGGCTGTCCAACCGGTTTTCCACGGGTCAGAGCCAGCTATGGCGGCGCCTGCGTAGGCGGCGACGCAGACCGGTGGTGTGATGTTGGAGTCCTGGCTGAGCCAGTAGACGATCATGTGGGCGCAGATGATTGGCACGCCGAAGGTGCCCAGGGCCGGCACGGCAAGGACCGCCACGATCAGGTAGGCAGCGGTGACCGGCACACCCATGCCGAGGACAAGGGATGCCAGGGTAATCAGGATCAGGGCCAGGATCAGGCTGTCTCCAGCCATAGTGATGATGATATCGGAGAATTTAAGCCCCATACCGGTGAGGGAGATAACCCCGACGATGACTCCGATGACGCCGACAGTGGCACCGATGATCAGTGTATTGCGGGATCCGGTGAGGATCGCTTCCCAGATCTGCTTCGGTCCCATACGGGTCTCCTTCTTGACCCAGCTTATGGCGATGCAGGAGAAGGTTGACCAGAAGGCGGAAAAGCCTGGGGAGCGTCCCATGACCATGAGGATCGTCATCAAAATTAGCGGGATGGCGAAATACCAGTCTTTCTTCAAAACCGTCCGCCAGGGTGGAAGATCCTCCTGAACCCCCTTGAGGCCGAGTTTGCTGGCCTCGAAGTGGATCATGCAGAAGACCGAGAAGAAGTAGAGAAGAGCCGGTCCGACGGAAATCATCATGATGTAGGAGTAGGGCAAGCCGGTAAGTTCAGCCATGAGGAAGCCGCCGGCACCCATGATCGGCGGCAGGAACATGCCGCCAATGGATGCGGCTGGCTCGATAGCGCCGGCAACGTGCGGCCGGAAACCGGCTTTTTTCATCAGGGGGATAGTGAATGCCCCGGTGGAGACGGTGTTGGCGATGGCGCTGCCCGAAACTGAACCGAACAGGGCCGAAGCGATGACAGCAACTTTGGCCGGGCCGCCGACGCTGTTGCCGGCCAGGGCCAGGGGGAGATCGATGAAAAAGCGACCGGCCCCGGATTTATGCAGAAAGGCACCGAAAAAGATAAAGAGAATGACATAGGTGGCTAAAACGTTGGCCATGACCCCGAAGACGCCGTTGGTGGTGAGGAAGAGGGCGTTGGCCAAGCGTTCGATGCCGAAACCGCGATGCGCCAACAAGTCCGGCAAATGGGGACCAAACAAGGCGAAAGCGAGCATGCCGGCACCGATCAGGGTCATCGACCAGCCGAGCACGCGCCGGCAGACCTCCATCGACAACAGGACGCCGGCAATGCTGATTAGGCCGTCCAATTCAGTTTCAGCGCCGGCCCGATAGTTGAGCACCTCGAACTGGCTGATCCAATAGAAGACAGCGCTACCGGAGGCGACGGCGAAGAGGACATCACTGAGGCAGGGGGCCTGCTTCCAGCGGGCCATTATGGCGCGGTCGCAGAAGAAAAGCGCAACAGCCAGAGCGATGGTGCCGAGGACCAATGGCCACAGCGAGGCTCCTGCGGTCAAAGCCTGCACCAGGCCTTCATCACCAAAGGCATCGGATACTGTGATCATGCGTGCGTGGAAAGCCGCCGCATTCGGGAAAACGAACAGAATCGCGACGACCGAGGCGATGATGGCAGCGAGCAGGAGACTGAGGATACCCCGCATTACCGGCCCGCCGGCAGGATAGAGCAGAAAGACCAGCACGTAGGTGATGAAAACATAAATACCCAGATGATATTGCGTACCGACAGTCGCAATGCCCGCGGCATAAAAATAAAACAGCACCATAAACGCCCCGAGCAAGGCGGTAAGCCAATGCCAGAAGCCGGTCGGGGTCCGGAAGGACTTGGCATCCTTCTCCATTAACGCCTTTAGCTTTTTCTTCTCTTCCGGGCTCAGTTCCTTGATTTCATCGACGTCTTCAGACATTGAGGTGCTCCATAAAACAGGGAATGGAATATATTGCAGTTGCGGGCCGGCAGGTGTGACATGCGAAGCGGGGCCTCGGGCCCCGCTTCGTTGCTTTGTCAGTGTCGTTCTGTTCCAGAATCCTATTTGACCTTCTGGTCCTCGGTCAAGGTCAGACCCTTTTCGGTCCAGAATTTGGCGGCCCCTGGATGCACTGGTGTAACGATGCCATAGACGCCGTCCTTGATCTGCATGGATTTGGCGGCCTTGGTCACGCTGACCATGTAGGCCAAACCTTCATCGGAGTAGGTGTCTTGAAGAGCGGCATAGACGATGTCGTCAGCGACATGCTTGCCAGCCACCCAGATGGCCGAGTCCTGAACCGATTGGACGTCATAGTCGACGCCGCTGTAGGTTCCGGCGGGGATGATCAGTTCGGCGTAATAGGGATTATCCTTGAAAAAATTCGAGGCCTTGGCAGTCTCGACCAGGCTGAGGAGTTTTATCTTGTTGCTGGCGGCAGCCTGGATGATGGAGGAGTTAGGGTAGCCGGCAAAAACCCACATGGCATCGAGCTTCTTATCGCCGAGGGCTGAAGCGGCTTCGCTGTAGCCGATGAACTCAACCTTCATTTTGTCCCAAAGACCGACCGAGGTGAAAAAACGCTGGGCACTGGCGGCGGCACCGGAGCCGGCAGGACCTACGCCAATCCGTTTGCCCTCGAGATCCATGACCTTGTCAATTCCGCTGTCGGCAAGTACGACGAGGTGTGCGGGAGCGCCGTAAAGGTAGGCCATCGCATAGACGTTGTTGTAGGTCTTGGGATCGTTGGTCAATTTGCCGTTGGCGGCCAGGTAAAGGTCACCGGCGTATGAGATGCCGAAATCGGCATCACCGGAGTTGACGCGGCGCAGGTTCTCCACCGAGCCTGCCGAGGCCATGTTGGAGACTTCGATGTCAGGGACGTTTTTCGAGAGGCGGCTGGAGATGGCGTTGGAGAAATACTGGTATGTGCCACCATCGGGGCCGCCCGAGAAAGCCAGACGGGTTTTGGCGGCCAGGGCGGTGCATGGGATGGCCAGGGTGGCGATCAGGGCCAGGGCGCTAAGCAGTGACAGTAGACGTTTTGCCGTTTTCATGTTGTGTTGCCTCCTTCTTTTTGTTTGGGGTTTACAGAGATAGAACGCATACCGCAATTTTTAATACTCAATGGTTTGCGGCAGTTTAAAGACGCAAGGAGAATGCCAACTTTAAAATGTTGTTTGTAAGCTTATAAATTTAAGCACATAACAGAGTCTTTGCAAGACATTAGCTGACGTTTGCTGACTTGTCGACCAAAAATGTGGCGAAAACCGTTCTTTTGTGGCGAAAATTGGCCAATTGTGTTTGCGGTTTAAGTAGGCTCTAAAACGGTATTTGGTGTTTTTTGGTTGTGGTCGTTCACAGATGAAAGGGTGTTGTCATGGTCCCCATTAATCTATACTGTATGCCCCATAAAAGATTGACTTGGATTGACATGTAAGCTCTGCCGACGATGTCTTTTACTCTTCTATGCGAAAGATTAGCCTCAGCATGGCAACTAGCCGGGCAGATGGATGTTAGGTATGCAAATGAAAAAAGTGGTTTACGCTCCAGCCAAAATTAATCTTTGCCTGCATGTCCTGGGGCGACGTGATGATGGTTATCATGATCTGGCAACTTTGATGCAGAGAATTGATTTGCAAGATCGATTGGAAGTGGCGGTATCAAGCGGTTCAGGTATAACGGTGTATTGTCCACACGTGGCTCTTCCGAGTGGCGTTGACAATATTGCCGCGCGTGCCGCCAAGATGCTCTTGGAGCACCTTGGAGAAGAGTGCAGTGTCGCAATCAATATCGACAAAAGAACACCGTCTGCCGCAGGTCTGGGCGGGGGATCTTCAGATGCCGCGGCGGTCCTTCAGGCGCTGAATGATCTGTTGGGAACCGAATTGCCGCGTAGCGAAATGATGGCTCTGGGGGTGCGTCTTGGCGCAGATGTCCCCTTTTTCTTGTACGGGCAAACAGCATGGGCAACGGGTATTGGAGAGTGCTTGCAGTCCTGGCCAGGATTGCCTCAGGTGACACTGGTTCTTGTCAACCCCGGTATTGTCGTTTCAACGGCATGGGTTTTCCAAAATTTGGGGTTGACACGCACCAGACCAACCGCTAGAATTCCGAGGTTTCCCGAAACAGCAAGTGATCTGGTGCATCTGCTGCATAACGATCTTGAAGTTGTCACCTGCCAACACCACCCTGTGATTACGACTATCAAGGAACGTCTGATTGCCAGCGGGGCCGACGGTGCGCTTATGTCTGGCAGCGGGGCCACGGTGTTCGGTGTCTTCGATGACTCCTCCCGTGCTGAGCATGCTGCTCATATTCTTTCTGCGGAAACCGACTGGTGGGTTAAAGTGGTCAACCCGCTATAGAAGTTTGCTTCAATGACAATTAAATATAGGGGCGTCGCCAAGCGGTAAGGCACTGGATTTTGATTCCAGCATTCACAGGTTCGATCCCTGTCGCCCCTGCCATTTGCAGTGTCTGTGTGCTCGAGTTCTGTTTTTTAAGAGTGTGTCGAGGACGATGTTGCTAATTGAATAGAGTCGAGACACAGGCCGCGATTTGCCATGGCCTGAAGTCTCCAAAAACAACAGGTGACATTGTGCTTAAAGAACTTAAGATCTTTACCGGTAATTCGAACCCTGCTCTGGCACAGGAAATCTGTGATCACCTTTCCGTGCCTCTGGCCAAAGCAACCGTCAAGACTTTTTCAGACGGTGAAATAATGGTGGAAATTAACGAAAACGTCCGCGGTCGAGACGTTTTTGTTGTTCAGTCAACCTGCCAGCCTGCCAACGAGAATCTGATAGAGCTTCTGGTTATGATCGATGCTCTGAAGCGCGCTTCGGCTGCCCGCATCACTGCCGTTATCCCTTACTTCGGTTATGCCCGTCAGGATCGCAAGGTTGCACCCCGGACGCCGATTACCAGCAAACTGGTTGCCGACCTGATTACGACAGCGGGGGCGCAACGGGTCTTGTGCGTCGACCTGCATGCCGGTCAGATCCAGGGTTTCTTTAACATCCCGGTTGATCATCTCTATGCAGCTCCAGTGGTTCTCGAAGATATCAAGTCCCGTTTTCCCAAAGATCTGGTTGTCGTTTCCCCTGATGCCGGTGGCACAGAGCGGGCCCGGGCTTTTGCAAAGCGATTGAATGCCGGACTGGCGATTATCGATAAACGCCGCAGCGCTGCCAATGTTTCTGAAGTTATGCATATCATCGGCGAGGTCGACGGCCAGACCTGCATTATTGTTGACGACATGATCGATACCGCAGGAACCCTTTGCCAGGCGGCTGCCGCGCTCAAGGCGCATGGCGCCGGTGACATCTACGCGACAGCAACTCATGCGGTTCTGTCGGGCCCTGCGCTGGAGCGGATCAACGCGAGCCCTTTGAAGGAAGTACTGGTTTGTAATACGATCCCTACGGAAAAGAAAATCAATGATTGCTCGCGGCTGCGGATTGTTTCCGTAGCAAACCTGTTGGCGGAAGCGATCCGCCGTATCCATGGTGATGAATCTGTCAGCTCGCTCTTTGTCTGAGTTGCTGCGGAAAAAATACAGACACCCAAAGTTATACGAAGATGGAGGAACTAGATAAATGGCCAAATCGATACTGAACGTAGAAACGCGAGTCCGCATAGGTAAAGGCGGCTCCCGCAAAGTCCGTCGCGATGGACTGATCCCGGCTGTGGTTTACGGCAAGGGCTTTGAAGCACTCAATCTTCGCCTTGACCCGAAAGCCCTGCAGCAGGCGATTGCCAGCGAAGCAGGTTGGAACACCCTGATTACCCTTAAGGGTGATGGCCCGTTCGATGGTCAGGTCGTTATTCTTAAAGATATGCAGATCGATGCGATTCGTCGCGACACCCAGCATGTCGATTTCCTGGCGATCGACCTGAAAAAGTCACTTTCGATCATGGTCCCTGTGCATCCCGTAGGCAAATCTCAGGGTGAAATTGAAGGTGGAACCTTACAGCTGGTTCGTCATGAACTGGAACTTAACTGTCTTCCAACAAATATCCCGACATCTATAGAAATCGATGTAACCAAACTGAGTATCGGTGATGTTGTTCATATTGAAGAGGTTGCTTTGCCTGCAGGTGTTGAATCCTTGCATGACGTCAACTACACAGTCTTGACTGTTGTCGGCCATAAGGCCGAAGAGGTTGAGCCTGGTGAAGAGGAAGAAGAAGGTGTGGTCGCAGCAGGGGCCGCTGACGAAGACTAGGCGAGGCGCCATTGAAGTTGATCGTCGGGTTGGGCAACCCAGGTACGGAATATACCGAAACTCGCCACAATATTGGTTTTATGGTCGCCACGCACTTAGCTGAGCGAGCCGGGATCGCCCTGAAGCGCAAGGGTTACCAGGGTTTCTACGGCGTAGGCAGAGTGGCCGGTGAAGAGGCAACGATTCTGCTGCCGCAGACATACATGAATCGCAGTGGCGGAAGCGTTGCTCCTGCCTATCAATCCCTCGGTATTACGCCGGGGGATTTGATTGTGGTTCATGACGAAATTGACCTGGCGTTCGGCTGCCTGCGTATCAAGGTCGACGGCGGTCATGGCGGGCATAACGGTCTACGCAGTATCTGTGCGTCGCTCGGTGAAACAGGCTATAGCCGGTTGCGCATGGGGATTGGTCGCCCTCAAGCCGGGGGAGATGTCTCCGGGTATGTTTTGAGTCGCTTCAGTTCCAACGAACGTGCTTACCTGGAACGATATCTTGAAACGGCGGTCGATGCCCTGGAGTCGCTCGTGCGAAACGGGGCGCAGGAAGCCATGAACATTTATAACAAACGTGAAGTATTGATCTGAGTATATAACCACTCAATTTAACGAAAAACAGGGAGGAATGAAAAGATGGAACTGCAGATGTTTGCACCGATTCTCGGTGTGGTCGGTTTTTTGGTCGCGATTGTCCTGTACCGCGTGGTCAAGGCCGAACCTGTTGGCAACGAAAGAATGAGAGAAATCTCTGAAGACATTCATGCTGGCGCCATGGCTTTTCTCGGCCGTGAGTACCGCGTCCTGGCGATCTTTATTGTCCTGGTATTCGGTTTGATTGCCATGGGCATGAACTTCCAGACAGCTTTCGCTTTTGTCGGCGGCGCCATATGCTCCATGACCTGTGGCTTCATTGGCATGAAAGCGGCGACCCGCGCCAATGTCCGGACGACCGAGGCTGCTCGCCTGTCCGGTCAGGCAAAGGCGCTTGAGGTTTCCTTTAACGGTGGTGCCGTTATGGGCCTTGCCGTCGCTTCCCTCGGCCTGGTCGGGGTCGGCGTCGCCTATGTCATGTTCGGTGGCGACCCTGCGACTTCCAAATATATCAACGGTTTCGCCATGGGCGCTTCTTCAATCGCCCTGTTCGCCCGCGTCGGTGGTGGTATCTATACCAAGGCTGCTGATGTTGGTTCCGACCTGGTCGGCAAGATAGAAGCCGGTATTCCCGAAGACGATCCCCGTAACCCGGGTGTTATTGCCGATAACGTCGGCGACTGTGTCGGCGACACCGCTGGCATGGGTGCGGATATCTTCGAGTCGTATGTCGGTTCGATTATCGCGACCATCGCTATTGCCGCAGCTGCAAGCCCGGCCTTACTGCTCAAACTTGGCACGGCCTCCAGCGGTCTGCAGACTCAGTCTTCAGCGATGCTGCTGCCTCTTGGCCTGGCCATGATCGGCCTGATCTTTTCCTTCATCGGTATCGGATCGATGAAAGTTCTCAAGTCGATGGATCCGGCCAAGGCTCTGCATTACACCACCTTCGTTGCCGCCGCCGGCTTCCTGGTCGCAGCGTTCTTCTTCATCAACTACCTCAACTTGGCTACAGGCGTTTTCTGGGCCATCCTTGCAGGAACCCTTGCTGGCATCGCCATTGGCCAGGTCACTGAATACTACACCGCCCGCGCACCTGTTACCCGTATCGCCGAGGCCAGCAAAACGGGCCCGGCCACCAACATCATTCATGGTTTGGCGGTTGGCCTTGAGTCCACTGTGCTGCCGATTCTGATCATCTGCATTTCGATCTTCGTAGCTGACTACTGTGCCGGACTTTACGGTATCGGTATTGCCGCAGTCGGCATGCTTGCCACAGTCGGCGTCACCATGACCGTTGATGCTTACGGTCCCATTGCTGATAACGCCGGCGGGATTTCTGAAATGGCCGGCCTTGGTCCTGATGTCCGTAAGATTACGGATGGCCTCGATGCAATCGGCAATACCACCGCAGCTATCGGCAAAGGTTTTGCCATCGGTTCTGCCGCCCTCACCGCACTGGCGCTCTTCTCGGCTTATGCTACAACGGTTGGTCTCACATCAATCAACCTGATTGAGCCGAGAGTTGTGATCGGTCTGCTGATCGGCGGAGCTCTGCCATTCTTCATCGGTGCCTTGACCATGACCAGCGTCGGCCGTGCTGCCGGCAAGATGGTTGACGAGATCCGTCGCCAGTTCCGTGAAATTCCCGGCCTGCTCGAAGGTAAACCAGGCGTCAAGCCTGAATCGGAAAAATGCGTCGACATCTCGGCCCGTGCCGCCCTGCGTGAGATGATTCTGCCCGGTATGGTTGCGGTCACCGCCCCGGTCCTGATCGGGTTCGTGCTTGGCAAGGAATCTCTCGGCGGAATGCTTGCCGGCGCAACTGTGGCTGGCGTGCTGCTGGCGCTGATGATGTCCAACGGTGGTGGTGCCTGGGACAACGCCAAGAAGTACATCGAACAGGGTAAGCTCGCCGGTGAAAAGAAGGGTGGCGATGCTCATAATGCCGCGGTTATCGGCGACACTGTCGGTGACCCCTTCAAAGACACTTCCGGTCCGGCCATGAACATTCTCATCAAGCTGATGAGTGTTGTTGCGCTGGTTATTGCGCCGCTGCTGGTCTAAGCTCTGCGGATATAACACGACAGTAACGATAGCCGGGGTTCTTTATCCCGGCTATCGTTATTTACACAGATTGAGGGATTATGGGATTCAAATGCGGTATCGTCGGCCTGCCAAACGTTGGCAAGTCAACAATTTTTAACGCGATTACGTCAGCTGGTGCGGAAGCGGCCAATTACCCCTTCTGCACTATTGAGCCGAATGTCGGTATTGTGACGGTTCCTGATCCGCGTCTTGATGTTTTATCTGCTATTGTCAATCCGCAACAGGTGCTGCCGACAACCATGGAGTTCGTCGATATTGCCGGCCTGGTCAAAGGGGCTAGTCGCGGTGAGGGGCTGGGCAACCAGTTCCTGGGCCATATCCGCCGGGTTGATGCTATTGCTCACATTGTGCGCTGTTTTGAAGATGACAATGTCGTGCATGTCGATGGTAGCATTGACCCGTTGCGAGATGTTGAAGTTATACAGACGGAGCTTAACCTGGCGGACCTGGATACAGTTGAGAAACGGATCAACCGGGTCGGCAAACAGGCTAAAAGCGGCGACAAGAAAATGCAGGAAGAGCTGGCCTTGCTGGAGAAGGTTCATGACTGCCTTAACAGTGGCCAGCCCGCCCGCAATGCCGAGTTGACGGATGAGCAATGGAAGACACTGCGTGAGCTGTGTCTGATTACGGCCAAGCCGGTTCTGTACGTTGCCAACGTTGCCGAAGATGATCTTTCCGGTGAGCATCCCTTTGTTGCCCGCATCAAGGAACATGCTACTGCTGAAGGGGCGGAGATGGTGGTCATCTGCGGCAAGATAGAAGCAGAGATCGCCGAATTGCCAGAAGAGGAGAAGTCGGAGTTCCTGAATGAACTCGGATTCGACGAATCCGGTCTTGACAGGATGATTCACGCAGGTTATCGCCTGCTCGGCCTGATTACCTACTTCACAGCCGGGGTCAAGGAGGTCAGAGCCTGGACAGTGAGTCGTGGAGCACGTGCGCCTCAGGCTGCCGGCGTAATACACACTGACTTCGAAAAAGGATTTATACGTGCCGAGGTGATCGGCTATGAGGATTTCGTTGCAGCAAAAGGCGAGTCCAAAGCCAAGGAAAAAGGACTGATGCGCCTGGAAGGTAAAGAGTATGTCGTTAAAGACGGTGATATTATGCATTTCCGCTTTAATGTATGAAAGGCTGACACCAAGTGCCTTGGGACGGATACCGAGTTTTGTCTCTTCTTTGAATTCTGTCTGCCGTTATAGCAAAAATCCGTTGCCTCGTAATACGGGGTGTGGTAAAAAACAAAGTTCTTTCGACGGAAGCATACTGGATGCTTTCGCTCCTTGCTCCGCACAAGACGGGGCTAACAACTCAAGAGGAGTTTATTAATGCGAACCTACGAATCAATCTTCATCGTACACCCGGACGTTGTCGGGGACGACCAAACCGCGATCATCGACAAGTACAAGACGATCTTGACGGATCAAGGTGCGGAAATTCTCAAGCTGGACAACTGGGGTGTCCGGACGCTGGCCTACCCGGTCAAAAAACAAACCAAGGGCTGTTATGTCCTGGTGATCTTTGAAGCCGGTCCGAAAGTGATCGCCGAGTACGAGCGCCGTATGCGCATCGACGAAAAGGTGATCAAGTTCCAGACGGTCACTCTGGAAGGCGGTTATGAAGCCCCTCCAGTGATTGAAGCTGCTCCTGAAGAAGCCTCTACTGAGGCCGAAGAAGGTACTGCTGAAGCCGTTGAGACCAGTGCGCCCACCGGGGAAGCTGTCGAGCCGACAGCTGAAGCTGTGGATGCTGCCGAAGAAAAGACGGAAGAAGCCTAACTTCCGTACCAACCTACGACGATGAAGAAGGAGAAATAATCATGGCATATGAAGGAAGTCGTACCGCTGCACCTCGTCGGCGTTATGGTCGTCGCAAAGTCTGTCGTTTCTGCGCCGATAAAAAAGCTACTATCGATTACAAGGATGTCCGCTCCTTGCGCTACTTTATCTCCGAGCGAGGCAAAATAACACCGCGCCGGATTTCCGGTACCTGTTCGGATCATCAACGCAAGCTGACGGCAGCAATTAAACGTGCTCGCAATATTGCGCTGCTGCCCTTCACCGCAAGCCACGCTCTCGAGAGGCGTTAATTACGGCGATCGTGCAATGATGACACAGCGGGGGATTTATATCGTACTCGGGGCATTAGCCGGGTATGCGCTGTTCGGAAGCTTTGCTGCTTTAGGTTTTGCTGCTATCGCAGTGAACCTTTTGACGCCCTTGCCGGCGGCTTTCATTGGCATGCGCGCCGGCTCTATGGCTGGCGTGGTCACGGTTGCTTTGACTGCATTTTTTGTGCTGCTGTCGAGTGGTCACTCCCCGGCGCTTATGTATCTGGTTCAGTTTGGCATTCCAGGTGCCGCATTGCCATGGTTGTTGAATCGCGGCATCGCTTGGGATAAGGCAACCGTTGCTGTGCTCTGGGCAATGGTTACCGTCAGTATTTGCGGCCTGCTGGTTGTTTCAGTCGTTGCCGGGCAGTCTCCTCTGGCAATGGTCAGTAACCTTATTGGCAACGAGATCTCCCAGACCACGGCAGTCATGCAGGAAATGTTCGCTGGGACTGACCTGCCGGCGAACCAGAAGAAAGAGGTCGGCCTGGCCGTTGAAAAGATGGCGGCTTTCCTGCAGAATGCATATCCGGGAATCGCGATAACTGTCAGTGGTTTGATGACTGTCGGCCTGGTGTTTCTGCTGACGGTGCTTGCGCGTGGCAGGTACTCTGTCCCTGGCAAGGCGTTTCCCCAATGGAAAGCTCCAGAGCATCTGGTCTGGGTATTGATTCTGGCCGGTTTCCTGGTGGCTTTCGTTGATGGTCTTCCGGGGATTTTTGCCTTGAACCTACTGGTCATTCTGCTGCCGGTCTATTTCCTGCAGGGCTTGGCTGTAATTGACTGTTTTTTTCGCCGCAAGGCTTTTTCGCCATTTTTTAGAGCGGTTGGCTATTTGCTGGTCACCCTGGTTAACCCCTTGCCCATGGTGGTCACCGGTCTTGGCATCTTTGACTTGTGGGCTGATTTTCGCAAACCAAAAGAGCCTAAATCATAAAGATTTTGGGAGGATAAAAAGATGGATATCATTCTGACGGAAAATGTTAAAGGTCTTGGGACCATTGGTGAAGTGGTCAAAGTCAAGCCTGGTTATGGCCGTAATTACCTGGTCCCGCAAGGCTTGGCAGTTGAAGCAAATGATCGCAACATCAATGAGATGAAGCATCACAGGCGTCAGTTGACTCACAAGGCGGAGAAGTTGAGCAAGGAAGCTGCAGACGTCAAGGCCAGAATAGAGGCTGTCGAGTGTTCCTTCACACACAAGGCAAGTGATGAAGGCAAACTTTTCGGTTCAGTCACCAGCATGGAGATTGCCGAAGGGCTGGCTGCCAAGGGAATAGAAATTGACCGTCGCAAGATTCTACTTGATCAGCCGATCAAGGAACTCGGAGTGCATGAAGTTGAAATCAAACTGAATGCCGGTGTCAATGCAACGATCAAAATCAATGTTCTCAGAGCAGAAGCTTAAGACTCAGTTCACATCACTGACCACTGATGTCTGAAGCTGTCTGCAACGAGCTATAACTGATTCAGGGGCCTGCTACTCTACAGGCCCCTTCTTTCTAACGAGGCGAACGTGCAAGATCGCGCCGAACATCGCCTGCCACCTCAGAACCTTGAAGCAGAAATGTCTGTTCTGGGAGGGGTTCTTTTGGAAAACGAGGCCCTCAACCGGGCTTTGGAAGTACTGCGCCCGGAAGACTTCTATCGGGAAGCTCACCGCAAGATTTTTGCCGCTCTGATCACTCTCTCCGAACGCAATGAACCTGCTGACCTGGTCACTTTGACAGCAGTCCTGAAAAACCGGGACGCGCTCGAGGAAGTAGGTGGCAGCTCCTATCTGTCGACCCTGGTCGATTTCGTGCCGACCGCGGCGAATATCAGCTATTACTGCAAGATCGTTAAAGAGAAGGCCATCTCCCGTGAATTGATCAAGGTCGCTACAGAGATCGCTTCCAGGGGCTATGAAGGCGGTGAAGTTGAGGCCTCACTTGACTGGGCGGAAGGCGAGATTTTCAAGATCGCCAATATGAAGTCGCGACCCTCGGTCTTCGCTACCAAGGATATCGTCAAGGAAACAATCAAGACGATCGAGAAGCTTTATGACCGCAAAGAACTGATTACCGGCGTTCCGACAGGTTTTACTGATCTCGACAATATGACCTCCGGCCTGCAGGGTGGGGATCTGGTTATCATTGCCGGTCGTCCTTCGATGGGCAAAACCGCTTTCTGCCTCAATCTTGTCGAACATGCCGCCATGCATGCAACACAGCCGATCCCATCAATTGTCTTCTCGCTGGAGATGAGTAAAGAGCAGCTTGTACAGCGTCTGCTCTGTTCGGTGGCACGCATTGAGGCTGGTAGGGTTCGCACCGGCAAACTGGCCCAGTCGGAATTCCCGACCCTGGTCAATGCCGCCGGCATCATCGCTGAAGCCCCGATCTATATCGATGACACCCCGGCGATCAGTGTGCTCGAAGTACGCGCCAAGTCTCGTCGTCTTAAGGCGGAAAAAAATATCGGCTTGATTGTTGTTGACTATCTGCAGTTGATGACCGGCAAGAACACCGAAAGCCGGCAGCAGGAGATTTCGGAAATCTCCCGTTCGCTGAAGGCCCTGGCCAAAGAGCTCAATCTTCCGGTGATCGCCCTGTCGCAGCTGAATCGATCCCTTGAGAGCCGTACTGACAAACGCCCCATTCTTGCTGACCTGCGTGAATCGGGTGCTATTGAGCAGGACGCCGACGTCATCATGTTTCTTTACCGGGAAACGGTATATTGCGATGCCTGTAAAAGGCGCGACAACAGTTGCACCGAAAATCACGAACGCAGCGCTGAGGTGATCATTGGCAAACAGCGTAACGGTCCACTCGGGATTGAGCAATTGACCTTTCTGGGTGAGTTTACGCGGTTTGAAAGCCGTTCACGACGAAATGACGATTACACAGCCTGAAGCCCGCCAGGTAATCCCCGAGAGGTTATTGTCTGGCAAACCCACGTATCTTGCCACGAACATTTTGTTGATGTCATCTCCTTAGTCATCCAATTCTCCGAATTTAACAACTCGCAGGTCACGTCGTTTGTTTCTGTAAGACCAGCAACTCCAGAGTCCCGAAGTAGAATTGCCGTGAGTGGACGACGGCAAAACCGCTTTCCGCGATGAACTCGCGCAGTTGCACGCTGTCCGGAAATGCTCTGAGGCTGGCCGAAATGTAGGAATGAACTTCGGAATTACCATGCAGCAGGAAACCCCACAGCCCGCACCAGTATTTCAAGACCAGGTACTGCAGTTGCTGGAACCAGAGATTGGGCGGTTTGGAAAAATCGAGCAGGGCGACGAAGCCGCCGGGTTTGAGGATGCGCTGTATCTCCAAAAAGGCCTGGCGAAGTTCTGCTGCGTTTCGTACGGCATACCCGCCGGTGACGATGTCTGCGAACTCGTCCGGGAAATCAGTCGCCCCCATATCCTGGCGGTCAAACTCGATATTGATTGAATCGCTGCGTAGCCGGGCCAGTTTCAGCATCGGTTCTGTCAGGTCGATGCCAATGATGCGACCGGCCGGATATTTTTCAGCCAGTAGGAAAGCGATGTCCCCCGTCCCGCAGGCGAGATCGACACAGACCGGGGCCGTGAATTGCGGCAAGGCTTCGATCAGCTGTTTTTTCCAGGCAGAATCACGCCCGAGCGACATCGCGCGGGTGGCAAAATCATAACGGCTGGCGGCCTCGCTGAAATGCTGTTCGTTATACTCCCGCCTGCGCTCCGCAGAGTGAATATAATCCTTGATCTTCAGGGCGAACTTACTGTTTTTAGACACATATCCCTCCAGACTCAAGTCGATTTACACTGCTTGCGCGGTGAGCGGTCGGGCTCGCTGCTGCGTTCAGGCAGGTAAGACCACATGCTGCCGCCATGCAGGGATGCAAACAGCTCTTCGTAAGCTTCAAGAGCGGCGTCGCGATTGGTCTCATCAATCTTGACCGCTTTGGCTGCGAACTCATGACACCAGCGACAATTCTCACAATCGATATCCATGCAGCTGTTGGTGCGGAAGCGCTCTATGAAGCCGTCCAGCGCACGGTTATCAATATAGACCGGCGCTTGATCCTCGACCGGTCTGGTCATGCCGCGGAGTTCGGCCAGCCGTTTGAGTGGCAGCATTCGCAATGGATTGGCCAGGCCAGGTCGGATGATGAAACGCAGTAGCCAGCTGAGACCATGCCGGTAGTAACTGTGACTCTCCTTGATCCCCTTGAAGCCGTAGGCCTGAATCAGGTCGAGCAGGTTGCCGTCATAACGGCGCGCGGCATAGGCCTTGATCCTGATCATCATCATCTCTGTGGGGATGTCGCGTTCGGCGAGCTTGAACAGGTCGTAACCCATTCCTTCGTAGACATGCAGATCTTCGGGACGGATCCATTCCGAGCGGATGTAATGCACCGGATCGCGCAACTTCATTTCGGTACATTTCAAAAAGCACCAGTCGATGAAGAAACCCTTGTTCTCGTGCCAGGATTGCCCGGTATGAGCCAGTGCGTTCATATGCATCGGCGACATGGCGCAGCCGGTCAGGCAGTTGTTGTTGGCCATCAGCTCCAGGTCGCATTTGACCGACTTGCGGATCTCAGCCAGGGTTGCCAGCTCACGATTGACCAGAATGCTGTCGAGTACGATGCAGTCGGCACCCAGCTCCTCCCACATCTGCGCTTTACGCACCCGGTCAACCCCGCCGAACACCGAGATGCGTACTTTAAGTTGCGGCTGACGGGTTTTGATCATCTGCAGCATGAAAGGTGAAGCGACGGTCACTGCCGTGACACCGATATCGCTGATCCAGTCAAGCAGTACGTTGATCTCTTTCTGACCTTTGCGGGTAATCTCACGATTGCCCATACAGGAAGAATTCAACAGGTAATTGAAGGCCATTCCGGAATTCCGGACATGCTTGACGTGGTCGGCCAGTTGCCGACGCGACACCCTGGCTAGCTGGTAAGGTGCCCGTCCGCCGCCCACCGCATCGGTTTGCAGCTTGCCAAACAGCTCGGTAACCGGGTAATCGCGGCACTGTTCGACCAGTTCCCGGTCAAAGTTGGTTGCAATGCTCAATCTCATTATTTGACTCCTTACACGTTGATGACTTAATCTCGCAAGGCCTTTTTATGACTCGGCCAGAGCGGTTTTAAAAGTTCTGCGATAGCGGCATCATCGAGATGAAAACTGTCTTTGATGATTTCAAGAATGTTCGCTCGCACATAATCTTCCGATCCCCTCCAGACCTTTAGCGAGCGCTTGTCGATCAAACATAGATTGCCGCCTTTTTCTGATAGCTGCGGCAACGACAGGGCGATCAGCGACTGATTCGGACCGAGGATGAATTCAATCGCCAGCGTCTGACGATCCCGGTTGCGGTCACTGCGCTGCCGGAAGGCTTCCCAGGACTTCTCTGTGGCGCGAAACAGCTCTTCACGGTAACGGAGTGAATCAATATGGCCCTCACGTGTTTCTGGCCAACTGCGGTTTTCCCTGGAGTCAATTGCTGCGACTACCCGTTTCAGAATCCGACTCGAAAGCAGAGTCCGCACCACCAGAAGGTCGCCGCGCCGGATCAGCTGCACCTCGCCCTCGGGCTGATCTGCGGAAGGAACGACGACTCTTTTCACGATCAGATCCCGGGTCCAGTCCAACTGCCCGGCATAGCGCGCCCCAGGCTCCTGGGCAGCAATCGACCAGGTAGCCAGGCAAAAAATCCCGATCCAGGTCAGCATAACAATTCTCATCAGCGCACTCCCTTACGAGATGGGCAGTTGAGGATCAGACAGGCAGGCAGGACCAGCAGGTCGCAGATCAGCGCGCCGAGCAGGGTTCCGCCCACCAGCAATGAAAAGTAGACGGTCGGCTTGAAGCTGCTGAAGCAACCGACCCAGAAACCGACTGCCAGTACCAGAGAAGCGATCATCAGTGCCCTTCCGGTCCGGGTAGTAGTGGTTGTCACCGCTTCTCTGGCAACGCCGGCATAGATCCGTCGGTAGTGCACCAGATAGTGAATAGTGTCGTCAACAGCAAGACCGAAGACCACTGCACCGATCATCGCTGTACCGGTGCTGAGATCGATGCCGCAGAATCCCATCAGGCCTAGCGCCCAGAGGATTGGAATGACATTCGGAATCATCGCCAGCAGGGTTAAACGCAGCGAGCGAAGCAAGACCAGAATCGACAACAGAACCAGGCCAATCGAAAGAGAGAAGCTTTTGACCATATCGGCTACCAGGCGGTTCGAATCGTGATTCATCTGGTAAAAGCTGCCGGTCGGCGTCAGCCGGTAGTCCGATCCGAAGAGGGCACGACCCTGTTCCAGAAGCTTGTCGGTTACAGCTGCGGCAGAACGGCTGCCGACATCGTGGAGCCATACGCTGATCCTCGCTGTCTGCAGGTCCGGCGTTAAAAAGCGGCTTTGCATGTATTGGTCTTCTGCCATGCCGAGCAGGTCAAGTTCATAATGCAGCTCGTCATCATCAGCGGGCAGTTCTGACGACTGGCTGCCACTCTCTGCGCGATGCAGTTGGCGCAACAGGCTCAGAATTGAAAAGACGCTGGTGACCGGCTGCTGATGCTGGGCGAGAGCTTCGAATGCAACTAGTTTTGTATAATCGTCAAGTTCTGCTAGTGGGCTTCCATCCTGTTTTTCTAATATGAACTCGAGAGCATTGACACCAGCCAGGTGTTCATCGATATAACGGGTGTCGACAGCCAGTGGCGCGTCGGTATGCAGAAATGCGACCAGCGCGGTGTTGTTCTCCAATCTTGGCAGCCCGGTTAAGGCCATACCCAGCAGAAGCAGGGCGACCAGCATGATTGCCAGAGGATGCCGGACTGTCAGGCCGGCAATGGCCTGCAAGGTCCAACGGAGCAGGCCGAGTCCGTCACGATAACGGCGGCCGGGCAGCGGCAGGTAGCTCAAGACTATTGGCACCAGAGTCAGACTGACCAGGAAAGAGATCATGACACCGACTGCCGCAAACAGACCGAACTGGCGGACCGCAGGCACCGAGCTGATAGTCAGGGAGACCAGACCGAGGGCCGTGGTCAGTGCCGTGAACAGGCAGGGAACAAAGAGTTCATCAACCTTGTCGACAAGCAGTGCGATGCGGTGGTCATCAGCTCCGTCAAGATGCAGCCAACCGTTATAAATATGGACGCAGTTTGAGATCGCCAGCACCATCACCACCGGTGACAGCAGGGAGGTGATGGTGTTGAGTTCAAAGCCGCCCAATACATAGAGACCCATGGTCCAGATGAGACTGATGCCGGTTGCAAGCAACGGTAGCAGTATTCCCGAGAGTCTTCTGAAAATCACAGCCAACATAACCATCAGGGCGATTGCCACCATGGGGAGAATGACCCGCTGGTCACGCTGGATGTAGCCGGCCACATCGCTTTGCTGAACACCGACGCCGGTCAGGTGAAACTCGGCGCGGTCGCCCAGATTGGCCATCAGTTCGCGCACCTCACCAATCAGTCTGCTGCGCTGAGCGGGGTCGCCGCGCTGGTCCTTCAGTGAAATGACCAGACCGGCGGTCTTGCGGTCTGTCGAAATCAGCAGGCCTTCATACTCAGGATTAGCGCTCAGTGCGGCCAGCAGGACTCTTGCGAAATCTGCATTATCGGAGGACGGCAGCAGCGGTCGGATTTCCGCACCATATTTGCTACTGACCAACTGCCGCGCATTACTCAGGCTGAAAACCCTCCGGACCCCTTCCAGATCGCTGAGTCGTCGGGTTACTTCGGCCAGCAGATCGAGAACCGCCGGAGTCAGCAATTGTGGATGGGTAATGGTCAGCAACAGGTCTTCATCGTTGCCGAACAAGTCGAGGAAACGTTCATGGTCAGCCAACTGCCCCGGTTGGTGGGCACTCATCGAGCGAGTACCCTGCTCAACAGACACCTCGGCGGCAAAGAGTGCCAAAACAACCGTGATTAACAATATGCATCCCAGAACAGGGTAGCGTCCGCTGGTAAGCAGCCAAAACAGATATTTTTGCACCAGCACAGACATCAATCAGCCAGCAGCCACAAACTCATGGTACCAGGGCCTCCTCGCTCTCGGCCTCTGCTCTGCTCGGGCTGTGGGCTCGTTGCGCCTGCAACAGCCCCATCTCAACGGTCAACCCCGGTCCGAAGGCCATGGCGCAGACCTCTTCATGGCGCGGGCGATCCTGCTGTTGCAGGATCGCCTGGAGGACGAAGAGTATGGTTGCGCTGCTCATGTTGCCGTACTGGCGCAGGACTTTTCGGGCGGAGGCAACCTGGTCCTGATTGAGGGCGAGACTCTCAGCGACCTTGTCGACGATCGCCTTGCCGCCCGGGTGGACGGCCCAGGTCGAGATGTCTTCCAGCTCGAGCTCCCCGGAGGTAAGCACCGGGCGGACGGCATCACGGATATTGGCGCCGATGATCTTCGGCACATAGCTTGACAAGGCGATGTCGAAGCCGAGATCACCAATGGACCAGGCCATATCGTCTTTGCCGCTCGGGATCAGGCTGGAGTGGAAATTGCCAAGTTTGAAGCAGGACTGATTCTCCTGTGGTGTGCGGGCGCTGACGATGGCTGCTGCAGCCCCATCAGCAAACAGGGAGTTGGCGAGCATGGAATCTTCACCGCCGTTGATCTGAAGATGCAGAGTACAGAGCTCCAGACACATGACAAGGACCACCGCCGCAGGATCGGCTTCACAGAATTGTTTGGCCATACGCAAAGCCGGAAAGGCCGCATAGCAACCCATAAAGCCAAGATTGTAACGCTGCGTGGCATGCGACAGACCGAGCTCGTTAATGATGTGGTAGTCTGGACCGGGATTACAGAAACCCGTGCAGGATGCCGTGACTACATGAGTGATCCCCGACGGCTTCAGCCCGGCGCAGTTGTCAATGGTCTGGCGGGCCAGGTCAACCGCGAGGCGCTGGGACTCCCGCGTATAAATCCTGTTGCGCTCGGCCGTGGACAACTCGCGGCGCTGTCCGTCAGCTCCGAGTGGAAAAAAGTCACCTGGCAGGTTCTGATCGAAGGACGTGATCACGCTGTGCCGTTTATCAATCCCCGATTTGCGGTAAAGGGCCCGAATCATGCGACGTTGTCGGTCATCATCGGTCCATTCCTGCATTTTGCTGCTGGCGTATTCCTGAGAATAGATCATATCCGGCGTTAACGTTTCAATATGCTGAATCCAGACGGACATGGATATCTCCTTGTTGGTAAGTTCAACGTCAATGGGATGGATCAATGCCGCAATAACAACACCCTGACTTCCGCTTGTATCTGGTCGTCGACCTTGATGAAGCCCAGAACACTGGGAGGATGCAGTTGGAAGCTGACCAGAGAAACCGGGAATACCATTGTGAATGAAATCTGTTCCGGATTAACCACCAGGTCACGGGTCACGGCCTTCACCCGCTGGCTGATATCGCGAATCCGCAGGTCAAATTCCAGGTGTGCCGAAGCATCGTTCTCCGCCTGCAACTGTTTTATGACTACATCAGGATCGAGATCGTCGAACAGGCCCTGAATATGTGGATAGCTCTTTTGTCCGAACATGGCGTACATCTGCTTGTCACGAATAGAATTGCCGGTATCCATCTCCTCGACCAACACTTCGACCACCGTTTGCCGGATAATTCCGCTGTCCCCGATTTCACCTGAGGTTGTCAGGGTGAAGGGTTGACAGGCCGCTGTGCCGTCAAAGTTGTGCAGGGTCGAGCGACCAAAGAAGCGGATGTCGCAGCTCCCTTCCAGGGTCAGTGCTGATGCTGTTGTCGCCAACAGCAGGAATACAACCAAGCTTGCCAGGGCTTTGTGCTTCATATGTTCTCCTGCTCATCAGTATAGATGTGAAACTTTTTTGATGCCGTTTTGTCGTGGTTCTGCTCATGCGTCGACTGCGGGCAGCTTGTCGACGCAGTCAGTACTGTTTCGATCAGCGACAGTACGTCCTGATTGTCGAAAGGTTTGCTCAGGCTACCCCACGAATCAACGGTCGCATCGATCTGTTGCCGAGAGTGTGCTGAGATAAAGGCTGAAAAAAGTATAAACGGAATTGAGCCGATGTCTCGTGAAACGAGCCGACATAATTCCAGACCACCGATTTCTGGCATGTGCATGTCGGAAAGAATCAGTGCAACGGGTTGCTCCCGGAGAAGTCTCATGGCGGCCTGCAAACCGTCGGCGGTCAAAACCTGATAACCTGCTCCTGTCAATATCCTCGACAGGATGATTCGATAGTTCTTCTCGTCATCGACGACGAGGATCGGCAGTCTTGTCGCGGCAATGAAGCTCATCTTCACTCAAACTCCTGTTGCATCATCTGCATTGTAAAACAAAGGTCTCCCTGCGGAAGGCTCTGAGGCAAATATGAACATCTTGGCAAGGCGATTGTCGTTCCTCCAGGTGCCTGTTGACTATATGAACCGACAGTCATCTAGATAGCAGACATTGTGCCAAAAGGGTAACTTGCTGATATCAGTGGGGGATGCAGCCAGGAAGAGAGTATATTGTACAATTATTTATACGGCAACGGTGGGCTATGAAACCCTGTGCCAGGATTTTGTACTGGAGACTCCGGATCGTCGCGATGCAGTTTTCAATCCGGAACCGTTTGTTCTGCGGATGAAAATTTGCTCGAGCCAAGATCGTATTTGTGCAGTTTATGCTGCAGATTGCTACGACTGATCCCCAGCAGGCGGGCAGCATGGGCTTGCACGCCGCGTGCCTGCACCATGGCCCTGCGGATCAGGTTTTCCTCGATCTCGTCAAGCTGCTCAGGCAGCGGCTTGTTGAACTCAAGTGGGGGCAAAGGTCGTGGCTCCGCAGTTACATTGTCTTTCCGGAAGATATCAGGCAGGTCTTCGGGCAGCAGTTGCTCGCCACTGCAGAACAACACTCCCCGCTCAATCACATTCTGCAGCTCACGGATATTTCCCGGCCAACTGTAGTCTTGTAGCAGACGCAAGGCCTCAGCAGAGAATCCATGAACCGGACGTCCCAGCTTGCGGGCGTAATCTTCGATGAAGAACAGTCCCAGCAGCCCGATATCCTCAGGTCTCTTACGCAAGGGCGGAATCTGCAGAGACACTACGTTGAGGCGGTAATAGAGATCTTCACGAAACTGCCCGGCATCAATCATGGCCTGCAGGTCACGGTGCGTAGCCGCCACCACGCGCACATCAGTTTCGATCTCGGCAGTCCCACCCACCCGACGGAAGCGTTTTTCCTGCAACAGTCGTAGCAATTTTGGCTGCAGAGGCAAAGGGAGCTCACCAATCTCATCGAGGAACAAGGTTCCGCCATCAGCCATTTCGACCAGTCCTCGCTTCCGTTCAATTGCCCCGGTGAATGCTCCGCGCTCATGGCCGAACAACTCACTTTCAATCAGGTTCTCGGCAAACGCTGCACAATTGATAGTTACTAACGCAGCTGCTTTCCGGGGACTCGACCGATGTAGTGCCCGCGCCACCAGTTCCTTGCCGGTCCCGCTTTCGCCACAGATCAGAACTGATGTCGGGGTCGGTGCAACCCGACCGATATCCTGAAGAAGCTGGCGGATCGCTGGAGCCTGGCCCATGATCTCCTGGCCGATACTGGTTTCGAGTTGGCGGCGCAGCAGGGCATTCTCAGTCTGCAGTCGGGCAAATGTGAGCGCCTTCTCGACGATAATCAGTATCTCCTCGTTCTGGAATGGCTTCATCAGGTAATCGAAGGCACCCGCCTTCATCGCCTGCAGTGCCGTCTCGACCGTTGCAAACGCGGTCATGATGATGAACGGCACATCACCTACCTCTTCACGGACCCGTTGAAAAAAAGCCATGCCGTCCATGTGCGGCATCCGCAGATCGGAGAGGATCAGAGCCACGCCTTCGTGAGACAGTAGCTCCAGAGCTGCAAACGGGTTCTCCGCTAGAGACACACGGTGTCCGGCATCCTCGAGAATCCGGGAAAGAACAATCCGGTAGTTCTTCTCGTCATCGACAATCAGGATATGCGCCATCAGCTGCCCTCCACTGGGAGCGAAATCTTGAAAATGCTTCCTTCCCCGGGTACGCTTTGCACCGTCAAGCTGCCATTATGGCTCTCGACAATCTTGTAGGCGTTCGCCAGGCCGAGTCCGGTTCCATTACTCTTGGTCGTAAAGAACGGGTCGTAAATCTTTTCCTGATCGGCCAGTTGAATGCCGCAACCATTGTCCTGTACAAATACCTCCAGTCGGTCATCGGTTCGTTGTACAGTCACCACGATTTCTCCTTCTGCAGTTGTGGCATCCAGTGCGTTCAAAAGTAGATTGAGCACGACCTGCTGCATCATATCGGCATCGACGAACGCCTCACAGGCTTCGCAACGACGCTCGAGACGGAGTCTGACTCTTTTCTGCTCTGCCATGCTGTGGAGGTGCTCAAGGTTGCGCATGACCAGTGTGGCGAGATCGCAGCTCTGACATTGCGGTTCGAGTTGCCGCCCGAAGATCAGGAAATCCGTGATCAGGCCATTCAGACGTGCAGATTCTTCCTGGATGATGTCGAGCAGCTGTCCGGCATCCACATTTGCGATTTCATTTTTGAGCAATTGTGCTGAAGAGGAGATGATGCCAAGAGGGTTGCGGATCTCATGTGCAATTCCAGCCGACATTTCCCCAAGTGAAGCAAGACGCTCCTTGGTGCGCAGGCTCGTCTCCGCAATTTCGAGTCTTTCCAGAGAGTTTTTCAGGTTTTGCTGGTTCTCCAGCAATTTTTCGTTGAGTTGCTGTTTAAGGTCCAGTTGCCGACGATGCTGATGGGCAAAGGTGTAAACCAGAATCCCCACCATAAAAAACATGATGCCAAAGCCGAACAGTTCCGGGAACTCTTCGATTCTCTCTTTCCTGACGAGATACATGCTTGGAGGCAAATGACTTATGAACATCAGTAGCGCCGCACTACAGGTAGCCAGAGTCGCTTTGAGACCAAGATTAGAGGCGGCGATCACGATTGGCAGGAAATAGACAATCCAGTACGGGCTTTCCTCATTGCCCCTGGTCGTCCAAACGACGAGGGTGCAAAGCAGCAGATAGATGATAATATAGGTAATTATAAATTTAGAGGAGGCAAGCCGTGCCGCTGTCATGCGGTAATCGACAAAAAGGTGCAGTCCGATCAAGAGGGCGAAAGAGCTGCCTCCGTAAATAAGGCTGGTCCCCTTACCAGAAAGTAGCAGTAATATAAACAAAAGCAGAAAAAAGCTGCTCTGGATCATTGCCAGTGCGCGAAACCTGTTGATGTCTTCCATGCAGAAGTCCTTAGCAAGCGTTTTTGCAGGTTTTGTGACGCAAAGGTCACAAGTTTTTATAATAATAGATTTGAAATCTCAAACAGGTAGTGATTGCTATCTGCTGTCTTTGCGCTGGTAGCGGATGTAGCGAAACCCGGGATGATTCATGCTCTCGCAAATGATCCAGTTCTCGAGATCAAATCCAGGGAAGTGCACGTCGCCGGGAATAGTATCCTTGACCCAGGAAATGTGTAATTCCGAAGCAATCGGAAGTGCCTTGCGGTAGAGCTCTTCTCCGCCGATCACAAAGACCTTGCGGCCCAGTTGTGCTGCAGCAGTCAGGCACGCTATGAAACTGTCGCAAACCTGAACGCCTGGCAAGTTTTTTTGTGATCGGCTCAAGACAATATTATGTCGTCCGGGTAGAGGACGGCCAATGGACGTATAGGTTTTATGCCCCATGATTATTGTGCACCCCATGGTCAGACGTTTGAAGAGCTGTAAATCCTCAGGCAGGTGCCAGGGGAGTGAATTGCCAGAGCCGATAACAAGGTTCCCCGTCATGGCGGCAATGATCGCCACTTGGGGCATACCCGGCTGTGATGAGAGGTCATTTTGTCGCTGCATGCTTACAGGATAACATTGCAGGGGTTGTAGACAAAGCAGAGAAGAATGTGAACCATCTGTTCCTTTTTGAGAGTGCATTACGGACGTTTGCTTGAAGTTTGTCTGTTGTGTTGAAAAGTCAATATATGGTAATTTTTTAACATCTACTTATGGGGGTCTTATGAAGTCTGGTCTACTTATTGTTCTGATGGTTCTGCTCTTCCCGGCGGCATCATGGTCTATTGACTCCATTACGGAGTTTGGCGTGCGCGGAGGTATAGACAAGGGATCTCTGCACGAGAGCTATGCTGCCGCTGAAATTTATTACCTGCAGGACCTGCCGTGGCAGAAACGGCTTGGCACGGGTGCAATGCTCTACACACGCTTGGATGTCGGCGCCGGTTACCTGCGTGCCGATTCACAGAATGACGGCTGGTTGGCTGCCGGAATGGATGTTGTTCTCAGTCTGGTGGATGGCCTCTGGGATATTGAGGGTGGGTTTCGTCCGACCTGGCTATTTAAGCATGAGATCGGCGAAGATGATTTTGGCGGGCCGGTTCAATTCTCGAGTCATGTAGGGGCGACCCTCAATCTGGACCAGATTGCACTCAGCTACCGTTATCAACACATTTCAAACTCAGACATCTACAACGAGAATCCCGGGCTCGATCTTCATCTGGTTGGCATTGGGGTGCGTTTCTAATCCAGCCACACAAAAGGTGCTAAACAACTCAACAAAAACAGGCGGCGATCAAAGATTGATCGCCGCCTGTTTTTGTTGTGAAGTGAGTTATGGCAAAGCTGCTTTTGTGCTTCCTTGTTAGTTCTGCTTGGCAGTGATATTCAGTGTCTGGATTTTTTTTCTCAGCGTATTGCGGTTGATCCCCAGGACTTCGGCTGCCTTGACCTGATTGCCGCGCGTTTTTTCCAGGACGATGTTAATTAATGGGCGCTCCATCTGGTGCAGCACCATCTCGTACAGGTTGTTCATGTCCTGTAAATCAATCTGCGCCAGAGAACTCTGGAGCTTTTGATTGATCAGCCCTTCCAAAGAAGTGCCATTGCCTCTGTTGTCGCGGCCCAAGACCAGACTGGGGAAATCCGCCACGTTGAGAAGCTTGTCGGGCGAGAGCAGCGCTGCGCGTTGGATGATGTTTTCCAGTTCGCGAACATTGCCCGGCCATTCGTAATGGCAGAGCAAATCCATTGCTTCTTTGGAGAGGCCGGTTGCTGAGGTGTTGTATTCCTCGCTGGCTTTCACCAGGAAGTAGTCTATCAGGTTCGGAATGTCTTCGCGGCGATCACGCAGTGGCGGCAGTTCCAGAGGGACAACGTTCAGACGATAGTAGAGGTCTTCGCGGAACTCTTTGCGCTGGACTTTCTCCTTGAGATCCTGGTTGGTTGCCGCAACGATGCGGGTGTTCACATGAATGGTGGTATTGCCGCCAGTTCGGGTTATTTCTTTCTCCTGCAGGACCCTCAGTAGCTTGGCCTGAAGTTCCAAAGGCATGTCGCCGATTTCATCAAGGAAAAGCGTCCCTTCTTTGGCTTGTTCAAACTTGCCGATCTTTCTCTCCGTGGCGCCGGTGAAGGCCCCTTTTTCATGGCCGAATAATTCGCTTTCCAGAAGTTCTCTGGGGATCGCGGCGCAATTGAGAGCAATAAACGGCTTACCGAGACGCGCACTGTTGAAGTGAATGGCCCGGGCAATCAACTCCTTGCCAGTGCCGCTTTCGCCATAAATCAGAACGGTGACGTCCGCAGGCGCGATTTTGCCGAGAACCTTGTAAATCTTCTGCATCGGCTGGCTCTGGCCGATGATCGTGCGCTCCAGCTGGTAATGGCTCTTGATCTCCTGTTTGAGGAGCGACACCTCAGCGGAAACCTCTGCAGCTTTCTGCGCTTTGAAAATGATGGCATCGAGAGCATCCAGATCAAACGGTTTGGTTAGGTAATCGTAAGCGCCCCGTTTCATTGCTTCGACGGCGTTATTCATTGATGATTCGGCTGTCATGATAACGACCAGCGCGAGTGGGCATTCCTCCTGAAACTTGCGCAACAGTTCCAGTCCGGAGAGCCCCGGCATTTTGATGTCCAGCACGGCCAGGTCGTAACTCTGCTTCCTGCTCATGAGCAGAGCATCCTTACCGTTGCTGGCCAGGTCAACTTCAAAGCCTTGTTTGGTCAGTGACTTGGAAAGTACCCAGCGAATGCTCTCTTCATCATCCGCAACCAGAATCCGTTTGATCGACATATACAAATACTCCTTAAAAAAATCGGTTCTATAACCCATAAAAAGGTCGTGCTTGCCACTTAGACACAAAGGCACCAAGAAGTGTGTTTTAGAGGGTAAAAATCGTTCTTCCCGATCTCGCACTATTGATGTTTGCAGGAACGTGCAAGTGATTTTTTCGTGTCTTGGTGGCTTTGTGGCTAACCTTTGTTTTGGTTATAAGTCCGAAAAAATAAACGCATTAGCGATACAGCGGCAATGAGACGATCATAGTCGTTCCCTCACCCGGGGAACTCTCAATCTTCAGTAGACCATGGTGGTCTTCAATGATTTTCTGGCAGATCGCCAGCCCGAGGCCACTCCCTGTGCTCTTGGTGGTGAAATAAGGGGTGAAGATGCGGTCCATCTCCTCCGCTTCGATTCCGCAGCCTGTATCGCTGATCGTGATATCCACCATTTGTGATGAGCGTCTGCCAGGACATGTCATATGGTAATTGGAGGAAATCCTGGTTTCGATCAATACTTCACCCTTACGGGCGATTGCTTCCCTGGCATTCTTGATGAGATTGAGAAAAAGCCGGGTCAAAAAGCCCTCATCTCCTTTAATCGGCGGGATACTCGGATCGAGCTTTAATGTAAACTTGATGCTCTGACCGCGTGCCGCTTCTCTTTGCAGCAAGATAATGTCGTTCAGTATCCTGCTCAGATCGACATCACCGATTTCTGGAGCTCGGGGATTGCCAAGATCCATCAACTCCTCAATGATGAAGTTGATTCGCTCCACTTCTTTGATCATGATCTGCGTGTAGTCCAGCAAGGAACTTTTTTCGGCCAGTTCCATGGCGAGCAGTTGTGCCGCGCCCTTGATTCCTCCCAGTGGATTCTTGATCTCATGGGCCAGTCCGGCGGCCAGGGTCCCCAGCATCGATAAGCGGTCGGCGCGACGCAAAGTCCCTTCCAGTTCTTTGATCCGCGACAGATCACGGATGATCATAACTGCTCCGTCGTGGTCTCCCCGGTGGGTATAGATCGGCGCAGCGTATGCGTTGACCGGTAATGGTGCCGCATTCGAACGGTGCAAGTAGAGGCCTTCGTCGTCAGTAATGGAGCGACCATCCACCAAGGCGACTTTAACCAGGTAGAGTAGAGTCTTCTGCTCTTTAAACAGCTCCTGGTAGTGTTGACCGATCATTTGGCGCGATGAGCGCTCCATGAGTGCTTCAGCGGCGGGATTGAAGAGAGTAATCCGGCCATCCTGATTGAAGGCAACCACGGCACGATCAATATTCTCCAAAATCATGCCGTAAAGTGTCGAGTCTGTACTCGAAGCCTTGCCGGCAGTCTTGCCTGTCGTTTTGCACTGTTCAGGCAGCATCGGCAAAGAAATCCTCAAGCCGGTCGTTCATCTCGGCGATCGTTTTAGTCCGGTTGATCTCCATGCGGAACCCTGCTGCGTTTTCCATGCCGCGCACATACCAGCAGAGATGTTTGCGCATCTGACCGAGCGTTTTCTGCGGGCCGAACGTCTCCAGACAGAGTTCGAAATGACTTCGAGCCACTGCAAACCGCTCTGCAAGGGATGGTTGTGTCACGGGTTGATCGGCGAGCATCTCGAGCGCCTGACCGATGATCCAAGGATTGCCATAGCCCCCCCGGCCGATCATAACGGCGTCACAGCCGGTCTGCTCAAACATGGTTTTAATGCACTCTGCTGTGAATAGGTCGCCACTGCCGATAACCGGAATCGAAAGACTTTCTTTGAGCCTTTTTATCTGATGCCAGTCGGCCTGTCCGCCGAACATCTGGGTGCGTGTGCGCGGGTGCAGGGTGACAGCATCTACACCTTCTTCGGCAGCGATACGGGCAATCTCAAGAAAGTTGACCGAGTCGTGGTCCCAACCGGAGCGTAACTTGATCGTCAGCGGCAGGGAAGTCACGAGGCGCACGGAGGAGATTATGCGGGCGACCTTGGACGGCTCGCGAAGCAGGGCGCTGCCTGCCCCCGAGCGAATGACTTTGCGAACCGGGCAGCCAAGGTTAAGATCAATAAGCTCGCCACATCCTTCAACCTGCTTGACCGCCTCAGCCAGGCGAGCAGGTTCTTCGCCGAACAACTGAATCCCCAGAGGGTGCTCTTCCGGTCTGGATTTCAGCAGTTCATGGGTTGCCTTGCCATTGAAAAAGAGCCCATTGGCGCTGATCATCTCTGTAAATACCAGCGCAGCGCCGTGACGCTTCATGATGAGGCGATAGGGCAGGTCGGAGATACCCGCCATAGGTGCTGAAATGATAGGGTTTTCGAGTTTTAGGGTACCGATTTTCATGGATTGATTGCCTATTTTTTGTGCATATTAACATGATGGGATAGTAAAGCAATTGAAAATTACAACCACTAACGAAAAAAGAAATCGCATACTGTATACAAAATCGGCTTGACAGTTCAGGGGTGACTTGTTAGAACGTTATTTGGAAGATGAGAAAGAGTAAAGAATTACAGACATGATTTGCTCTTGACCGTTTTCTCTGTATTTTTCCCATCGTATTGCCTTTTGTCTGGTGCGGGTTCTGCGCACCAGGGGTTGGGTGGCCGGCGGGATGATTTGTCATGTGACAGTTGTTGTTTGGTAAGCAAGGGACCGTTTTACTCTGGTGGGCACTCTTACCCGCCACCATTCCATTTCCCAAAGGAGAGAGCGTATGTCAACACTGAAGGAAACCCTGCGTAAGAAAATCGACCAGCACCGCCCCCGCATCACCCGTCTGGTCAAGGAATGCAGCGATGTCAAACTGGGTGACGTGACCATCGGTCAGGCCATCGGCGGCGCGCGAGGCATCAAGTGCCTGGTCACCGATATCTCCTACCTCGACCCCTATGAAGGCATCCGCTTCCGCGGCAAAACCATTCCCGAAACCTTCGCAGCTCTGCCGAAAGTTCCCGGTAGTGATTATCCGTATGTTGAAGGTTTCTGGTGGATGCTGATGACCGGCGACGTTCCGACCATGGAGCAGACACTGGAAGTGGTCGAGGACTGGAAGAAACGCTCGCAGATTCCCCAGTACGTCATTGACGTATTGCGTGCCCTGCCGCGCGATTCCCATCCGATGGCCATGTTCTCCTCGGCAATTATTGCCATGCAGCGCGACTCGGTTTTTGCCAGCAACTATGCAGCCGGTAAATTCAACAAGATGACCTGCTGGGAAGACATGTATGAGGATTGTACCAACCTGATGTCCAAACTTGCCCCGATTGGTGCCTACATCTATCGCATCAAGTACATGGGCGACACCCACATCGCTGCAGATCCTGATCTCGACATGGGCGGTAACTTTGCCCGCATGATGGGCATCCCTGCTCCTTATGATGATGTTGCCCGCATGTACTTCATCCTCCACTCAGACCACGAGTCCGGCAATGTTTCCGCTCACACCACGCACCTGGTCGCTTCGGCCCTATCCGATGCTTACTACGCCTACAGCGCCGGCATCAACGGCCTGGCTGGCCCGCTGCACGGACTTGCCAACGAAGAAGTGCTGCGCTGGACTCAGAATTTCATGGCCAAACTCGGCGGCGAAGTGCCGACCGAAGAAGGTCTCAAAAAAGCTCTGTGGGACACTCTTAACAGTGGTCAGGTTATTCCGGGTTACGGCCATGCCGTTCTGCGCAAGACTGATCCGCGCTACACCTCTCAGCGCGAATTCTGCATGAAGACTCCTGGCCTCAAGGATTATCCGCTGTTCCAGCTGGTCAAGATGATCTTCGAAGTGGCTCCGGACGTTCTGACCGAGCACGGCAAGGCCAAGAATCCCTGGCCGAACGTCGATGCTCAGTCCGGCGTGATTCAGTGGTACTACGGCGTCACCCAGTACGAGTTCTACACCGTCCTGTTCGGGATTGGCCGTGCTCTCGGCTGCCTCGCCAACATCACCTGGGACCGTGCTCTCGGTTACGGTATCGAGCGTCCGAAGTCGGTTACTACGGATATGCTGGAAGAAGCTGCCGGTATCTAAATCGTCAGTACATATGCATGCAGAAAGGGGTGCCCCGGCGGCACCCCTTTTTTTATGATTATTCAGCGTTTATTGATATCACTCCCACAGACTTTTCTGAGTATAGGGTGACCCATTGATTGTCCAGAATTCTCCATGCACGTAACGGAAACCGACGTCGAGTTTTGCTAGTTCCTGCATATCCTGGCCGCTTAGCTCAAGTTCTGCCGCCTGAAAGTTCTCGGCCAGCCGCTCAGGTTTGACCGACTTGGGGATCACGGCGGTGCCACGCTCGATCGCCCAACGAAGCAGAACCTGTGCAGGGCTGTAGCCATGTGTTTGTGCAATTCGTGTTACTGTAGGGTTCTCGAGCAGGCTTAATTCGTTTGCTTTTTTCATAACGTCAGGTCGGTCCCCCGAACCTAGCGGTGAGTATGCAGTCAAGTGAATGTTGTGTTCCCGGCAGTAGGTCAGCATCTTCTCCTGTTGCAGATATGGATGCAGCTCGATCTGGTTCATCTCCGGCATGAGTGTCGCGACGCTGCGGATCGAATCAATGTTGCTGATGCTGAAGTTGGACACGCCGATGTGTTTCGTCAGCCCCTGCTGGACACACGACTCCATGCCGGACCATGTTTCTGTAAGCGGCATCTCCTCCAGACTGAAAAAGTCGCCACATTTTTTGGGAAAAATGACTTCCGGCTTTAGGGCGACCGGCCAGTGAATCAGGTAGAGATCCAGGTAATCCAGACAGAGGTCTTGCAAGGTTTTCTTTAGAGCTTCGATTGCCTGCTCTCTGGCGTGGGCATTATTCCAGAGCTTTGAGGTGATCCACAGCTCCTCACGTTTAACCTCACCTGCCTGCATAGCCTCCATGAGTGCTTTGCCGATTTCCGCTTCGTTACCGTAGATGGCTGCACAATCGATATGCCGATAGCCGATCCTGATTGCATCCCGAACCGCCTTGCCGACCTCTCCCGGTTCGGACTTCCAGGTGCCCAGACCGAGGATCGGCAGATGATCGTTGTTGACAAATGCCAGTTTTTGCATGGTGTTAACCTCCTGTTGCATGTGATGGCTTGCTACTGCTTTCAGATCGAAAACTGTGCTTGTGTTGTCCGGATTTCCCGGGTGAAAAAAGTTAGGCTGTAAAGTGTAGCAGGATTTGCAGGCGACGCTACGATCGTTAAGCATTGCAGTCATAGCGGATCGGGTGATACGTATCGGATGACAGTTTCATCAATTGTATGATCGTTGCTGCAACATGTATACTTTCATCAACGTACTTAATCAGGCAGGTAAGAGCTTCCTCTTCCTGTGTCGAGGAAGGTGGGCAACCGATGGCCAATCCATACATTAACAGTGACGTCTCCCTATTGCAGTTCGACCAACCTTGGGAACCGAAAACCTTTAATGAGCATGACGATTTGGCCCGATGGGCCACTTTTGATGAACTCTTATTGGACCATGTAATCAATGGGAAAAGCGGTCCCTGCTTCTGCATCAATCGTGCTCCCCGTTGCCTGGTGACGACGGTCAGGGAGTCCCGAATGATCAATTTCAAGGAGTCCTGCCGGGAATTGGCCGAACAAGGCTGGCCGGTCATTGTTCGATGTAGCGGAGGTAGCTGTGTTCCGCAGGGTCCCGGAGTCATCAACTTTTCAATAGTCCACCCCAAGGTCCGCGGCTGGCAACTGGAAAATGGCTACAAATTGATCTGTGACTTTCTGACTAAGTTCCTGGCAAGCTACGGTCTTACCGCGATCACTGGCGAGAGCCCCGGCTCTTTTTGCGATGGCCGGTATAACCTG
Source organism: Desulfuromonadales bacterium (assembly GCA_014860225.1). Lineage (GTDB taxonomy): Bacteria > Desulfobacterota > Desulfuromonadia > Desulfuromonadales > BM103 > M0040. The sequence continues at coordinate 33,052 of JACZKE010000046.1, read as the reverse complement.
CAGGTCGGGGGACAGAAGCTGGTGGGGACTGCCCAGCGTTGGGCTGGCGGCAGCCGGAAGCAGGCAGCGGTACTTGCACATGCCTGTTTACTGGTGGATATGGATATTGTTGAAGCGACCGAAAAAATCAACACATTCTATCGTCTTTGTGGCAATCTGCAACAGTTCACCGCAGAGTCCTGTACCACCTTGCGTAATTGCCTTGAGGGATCAATACAGCAATCTTCAGTCGAATTTGTGTCAGAGGTTGAACGACGCCTGACGTCCATGGCCAAAGACTATTTCAATCCTCCGGGGAGTGTGTCGGTTTATTCATGAGCCGGCGGTTTGGTCCCTGCTTGATTACTGACCAGTTTGGCGGCTATCTATCAAGCGGTGATGCGTAAATCTCCGGAATCTGCCCGAGTTGATTAAGGCAACGTCAGTAGAAGCTGGAAACGCAGCCGGCCAGCATCCCTTCCCGGGGAGGTTATGGAACAGCCACCCATCGCTTGCCGCAGTGTTCAAGCGTGATAAGATTCAAGTTGGAGGTTTTCCGTGCTTGCTTCTACCTTTCCCAGCTATCCTCTCGAACAGGTTGCCCTTGATGAACTGCTCGGCGTCATAAGAGCGGAACGGGCTCTCTGGGCTCCACATACGGGCGCAGACGGTCACTGTCGACTCCAGCCGATGGGCGAAGGATCGTTGCCGCGCGTGGCGATCACGGCGTTCCTCCCCTTGAAAAAATTGCTGCTGCCACCCCGTGAAGAGATTTGGAGTTTTCGCTCCGGAGAGTATTGTACGGCTCAAGTACCTCAAGCTTTTGCGGTTGTCGGTGTTCCTCTCTGTGATCTGCAGGCGGTCTGGTATCTCGACCAGGCATTTGCCGACGATTTGCCGTATCAGGCCAGGAGAGCTCAGGCTCTTCTTGTAGGCATGGCGTGTGTGCCGGGTCCGGAATGCCGCTGTGACGGACTGTCGATGCCCCTGGCCGGCGATCTTTTTGTCGACCAGGAACGTGTCTGGGCCCTTTCGCCGGCAGGCCAGGCGCTGTTGCGTGCCTGCGGTTGCCAGGTTTCGCAGGAGATGCCCCTGTCATGGCCGGTGGCTGTAACAGGGAAACGCCATGCGCTTACGCAGAAACAATTTTTTTCAACAACCGAAGCCGCCATATGGACAGATGAAGCGAAACGCTGCCTCTCCTGTGGGGCCTGTTCCGCAGTCTGTCCGACATGCTACTGCTTCGATATGCTGGATGCAGCAGCCCTGGACGGCAGCGTGACCCGGCACCGCATCTGGGACAACTGTTTTTTCGCTGAGCACGGCAAGGTTGCCGGTGATTACGATTTCCGGCCGGGCCGAGCCAATCGTCTGCGTTTCCGCATGGAGCACAAGCGATTCGGCTTCGGGGCGCTGCGTGGCCAGAATTCCTGCGTCGGTTGCGGCCGCTGCCGCAAGGTCTGTCCGGTCGACATTGACCTCGACCAGATTGCCGAACGACTGGACGGGGAGGGGGGCTCATGAACCATGCACTGCTGCCGATTCCTGCTGTTATTGATACAATCGACCGGTCTGTTATCAACAATCACATCTTTACTCTCCGGCCGGAACAGTCGATTGAACTTGTCCCCGGGCAGTTTGTCGAAATCAGCATTCCCGGAGTCGGCAGTTTTCCGGTCTCCCCTTGTGATCTCGTCCGCGAGGGGCTCATCAGCTCCTGTATCCGTCGCACCGGACGCGTAACCGAGGCACTCTACTACCTTGAAGAGGGAGACTTAATCGGTATGCGCGGCCCGTTCGGCAATGGTTTTCCCCTGTCAATGTTCACCGGACAGGATGCCCTGCTGATTGCCGGCGGCCTCGGCATGGCGCCGATGAGGGCCCTGCTGAAAGCACTGCTTGATAACGGACAAACGGGCAGGATCATTTTACTCTACGGTTCGCGTCAACCGGAGACACTGCTTTTTCGTGATGAACTCGTCAGCTTGGCCGGCCACAGCCGGGTAGATGTGCGTTTTTCTGTCGATTTTGCCGAAATCCTGCCTGGTCCTTGCGGTGATGTCTTGTGCAGGATCGGGCTGGTCACCGAGCTCCTTGCCGACCTTGATTTCAACCCGCGCAAAACAGTGTCCGCGGTCTGTGGGCCGCCGGCCCTTTACCGTTGCGTTCTCGAAGAGCTGGCATTAATGGGTTTGCCGCCGGCAAAGATCTTCGCAACCCTCGAACGACGCATGCGCTGCGGCATCGGTGAATGCTGCCACTGCGTGGCAGGGGGGCGCTACATCTGCAAGGACGGGCCGGTCTTCAGCCTTGAAGCATTGAGAGGCATGGCGGAGGCGATATGAAATTCAAAACTCCCATCAAGCTGGCCTGGCACCGCTTTACCTCCTGCAGCGGTTGTCAGTTGACATTGGTCAACTGCGAAGCCTCCATGACGGCGCTTTCAGCGGTCGTGGAACTTCACGATTTCGCCCTCGTTTCTTCCGCTTTAGGCAACAGCGAGGTTATCGATGTTGCGTTGGTGGAAGGCTCGTTGACGTCTCCCTCCGAAGTCAAGCGCCTGCTGGCGCTTCGTCGCAAAGCCGGTCTGCTGGTAGCCGTAGGTGCCTGTGCCCTGACCGGGGGCGTCAATGTTATGGTCAAGGGTGAACGTCGCAGGGCCATGGAATCGATTTACGGCAAGCCAGGTACAGAGTGGGATACTTTTCCGCCGCAACCGGTACACCACTTTGTAAAAGTTGACTGGCAGATTCCCGGCTGTCCGCCTGAGCAGCACGAACTTTTAGAGATGATCGCTGCAATTCTGCACGGCGGGTGGCCCGGCCGTCAGGTGATGCCGGTATGCATGGAGTGTCGCATCAATGAAAACCGCTGCCTGCTCGAAGAGGACCATGCCCCCTGTCTAGGTCCGATCACACGTGCCGGCTGCCATGCCTTATGCCCGGGAATCGGTGTCCCTTGTGAAGGTTGCCGGGGAGTTGTCGCGGAGGCGAACCAGGACGAATTATGCAGATTGTTTTTTGCTGCCGGCCTCTCGGAACAGGACATCCGCCATCGTTTGGAACGTTTTGGAGAAGTTTTATGACCAGGTTGATCGTTGATCCTTTAACACGTGTCGAGGGGCATGGCCGGATCGAACTGCTGCTCAAGGACGGTCGCCTGGATGACGTCAAGGTGCGGCTGCTCGATGCTCCGCGCCTCTTTGAGGCACTGGTTGTCGGCCGCCGTTATGATGAAGTGCCAGACCTGGTCTGTCGTATCTGCGCGATCTGCTCGGCAGTACACAAATTGACGTCCCTGCAGGCCCTCGAGAACGCTATGGCGATCACCGTCCCGCCGCTTGCCGCCACGATCCGTGAGTTGCTGCTGCTGGGCGGGCATATCCAGAGCCATGCCCTGCATCTCTTCTGCCTGATTCTCCCCGATCTGCGCGGCACGCCTGACATCGTCGAACTGCTGCGGCACAATGACCCCCTGGCAAAGGCCGGGCTCGATTTAAAGGCTTTTGGCAACCGGATTCAGAAAGTTGCCGGCGGTCGGTTGATTCATCCGGTCAATCCGGTTTTTGGTGGAGTCGCCTATCGTCCCGGCAAGAGCGACATCGAAACCCTTGCGGTTGATCTGCTCCGTTGGCAGCGTGACTGGCCGGATCTTGCCGATGGATTTTTACAGTTCGGCAACTATCCTGACGCATGTCCGGCCATCGGCAACGCTATTGCGGCCGGAAGTGGGGGGGCTTTTACACTGACAGGTGATCGCCTGTGGCTTGAAAAAGACGGAGCGGTCCCGGTTGCCGACTATGCGCGACTGCTTGGGGAGCGGGCCAGGCTGGATTCACACGCCATGGACGCTGCCGGCGATTCTGGCCCTTTTTTGACCGGCGCTCTGGCGCGAGCTCGCCTGGTAGCCGGCAGGGGGTTGCCTGTGGATTTGCCGCTGGCCGGACTTGGCATTCATGGCAACAACATCGCCCAGGTCAGAGAGGTCGACTGGGCCTTGCAGAGGGTCGGGCATCTCTTGGAAATCTTGCTGGACGATGATTATACAGCACCGTTGCAAACCGCTCCGGCGCAAATCGGCGGCGGCATCGGCACGGCTGTCACGGAAGCTCCGCGTGGCCTGCTGGTACACCACTATGTCGTCGATGAATGGGGAACTGTGGTGTCAGCAGACGTCGTGACGCCGACTTCGATCAATCAGCGGGTGATGGCAACCCAGATAATGGCGGACCTGGCTGATGAGCAGAATCATGCTCACCTGATGGCTGGAGCGGAACGGATCGTGCGTGCCTACGATCCATGCATATCGTGTGCTGTACACCTTGTACCGGTCGCAGCTTCATACGGATCGTCTATGGCAAAGCCATGAGCACATCAGCTGATCTGGCCATTATTGGAGGAGGGATCGTCGGCTGTGCCACAGCCCTGGCAATCATCTCACGCAACCCCGGCCTGAAAATCGTCCTTTTCGAAAAAGAAATGCAACTGGCGAGCCACCAGACTGGCCACAACAGCGGTGTGATCCACGCCGGCCTCTATTACCGGCCAGGCTCCCTTAAGGCGACGACCTGCGCCTCAGGGCGGGAAGCTCTTTACCGCTTCTGCGTTGAGCACGACATCCCTCACCAGCGCTGCGGCAAAGTTGTTGTTGCTGTTGACGAAACGGAGTTGCCGGCGCTGGACGAACTCGAGCGGCGTGGCCAGGAGAACGGTCTCAACGGCCTGCAGCGGCTGACTGCCTCCGAACTGCAGAAGCGTGAGCCGCATGTCAGGGGGATAGCAGGCCTGCTAGTACCACAGACCGGCATCGTCGATTACGTTCGTGTTACGCAAACAATGGCCGGAATCTTCCAGTCCCGCGGTGGCGTCATTCATCTGCATACACCAATCACGCAGGTAAGCAGGGATTCTGACAGCTATCTGATCCGTGCTCGCAACAGCACTTTCCGCGCCCGCAGTCTGGTCAACTGCGCAGGGCTGCATGCAGACCGGGTCGCCATCTCGGCCGGTATGCACCCGGATTTACGCATCATCCCTTTCCGCGGCGAATATTACGAGTTCAAGCCGGAACGCAGCAGTCTCGTCAAACACCTGATATACCCGGTCCCAGATCCGCAGATGCCGTTTCTCGGTGTCCACTTCACCCGCATGATCGACGGCACTGTCGAAGCCGGCCCTAACGCGGTACTGGCGTGGCGGCGCGAAGGTTATCATCGCAGCGACATCTCGCTGCGCGACCTGGCTGACACCCTGACCTTCCGCGGTTTTTGGAAACTGTCTGCGCGTTTCTGGCGTGTGGGTCTCGAAGAGCATGGTCGTTCTTTCTCGAAAAGCTTGTTTGTTAAAAGTCTGCAGCGTCTTATGCCGGAAATCAGGAGTGATGACTTGATCCGAGGGGGCAGCGGAGTGCGCGCCCAGGCTGTCGATAGAAAAGGACGAATGATCGATGACTTTTGCATCCAGACTGAAGGACGCATGGTCCATGTCCTCAATGCCCCTTCACCGGCTGCGACTGCGTCCTTGAGCATCGGTGAGCATATTGCCGAACGTGTTATGGCGCTGATAAAATAAAAAACAGGCTGTCGTTCGTCGTTCAGAGGATTTATGAATATCGAGTTGATCCAGAGAGCTCTTTCTGCTCCTTTGCCAGCTATACTGCCGCGCGCGATTTGACCTTGTTCTCTAATCCATGTATGGTTGTGTCTTAGGCGACACCTTGCCAGGGTGTTCCGTCCTTGCCCCGCAAGGAGATCGTTAAGAACATCGCCCCGTGTGGTGCTTCACAGATCTCCCTTTCTTACAGAGTAGCGCCTGGTTCTGATCTTACCTTCAGAGTCTGGTCGCGGGTCGCTCTGGTCAATTAATAATTAAATCAAGACACTTCCCAGGACACTGCTGAATTCAGGCAACTATCTTTTTCCTTTCACATTTGGCCGTAGCTCCGGGTGTCTTTTCGTTTGCCGGAACTTTAGCTCCGGATTCCGTTTATAGTATGTTTCCGCAAAGAGTATGAAAAACAAGGAGAGAAATGGCGCAAAAAGTCAAAGTTGCAGTCAAGGGTTTATATAAGATTTTCGGACCTCATCCGAAAAAGGCTATGAGCTTGCTCAAACAGGGCCTGGATAAAGCCGAGATTTTCGAAAAAACCGAGACGACGATCGGTGTGCAGGATGCCAGCTTCGAGATTTATACCGGCGAGGTTTTTGTCATCATGGGACTTTCCGGGTCCGGAAAATCCACCATGGTACGGATGCTTAACCGACTGATTGAGCCGACTGCCGGGCAGGTGATGATCGATGGTGAAGATATCATCAGCATGAATAATGACCAGTTGGTCAAGATGCGGCGAAAAAAAATGAGCATGGTTTTTCAGTCCTTTGCCCTGATGCCGCACATGACGGTGTTGCAGAACGCCGCCTTTGGCCTGGAGATGGACGGTATTGACAAACCAACCCGTGAAGCCCGCGCATTGCAGGCCCTGGCGCAGGTCGGACTGGAAGCCTATGCGGCGAGCATGCCGAATGAATTATCCGGTGGCATGCAGCAGCGGGTCGGACTGGCTCGCGGACTGGCGGTTGATCCCGACATCCTGTTGATGGATGAAGCTTTTTCGGCGCTAGATCCGCTGATCCGGACCGAAATGCAGGATGAACTGCTGAAGCTGCAAGCCAAGGCGAAACGGACGATTGTGTTCATCTCCCACGATCTTGATGAAGCGATGCGTATCGGCGATCGGATTGCCATTATGGAGGGGGGGAGCGTAGTGCAGGTTGGTACTCCGGAGGAGATTCTGCAGAATCCTGTCGACGATTACGTTCGGGCCTTCTTTCGCGGCGTCGACCCAACCAATATCCTCACCGCTGGCGATATCGCCAGTGATACCCAGGTAACGATCGTTATTACCGAAGGTCAAAGCCCCCGTGCCGCCCTGCAGCGTCTGATCAAGAACGACCGTGACTTCGGTTACGTCATCGATAGCAACCGCAGATTTCAGGGGATTGTTTCAACGGATTCCCTGCGCGAGATCATCGACCTTCCTGAACAGCCGCAGTTGATTACCAAAGCGTATATCAAGGGCATCGTTCCCGCTCATGCCGGCGATTCAATGCAGGACATTCTGCCCGAAGTGGTCAGCCATCCCTGGGCTCTGCCGATTCTTGATGATGAGGGCGCTTACTTGGGAGCCGTGTCAAAAAATCTCTTTTTGCGGACTCTACAGCGCAGCGATCCGGAAGAAGTTACAGACGTGACTGCCTGATTAAAAACATGGAGCAAAGTAAGGACTAATGCGAATTTTCAATTTTGATGATCAATTTATACCACTTGATGAATGGATACAGACCGGTGTCGACTGGCTGGTGCTCAACTATCGTGAGTTTTTTCAGGTAATCAAGGTGCCGGTCGAGGTCAGCCTGGAAAGCTTGGAATGGCTTTTCTCGACCTTGCCGCCGTTTGTGATTATTCTGCTTTTTGCTATCGCCGCCTGGCGTTATGTCGGCAAACGCATGGCCGTATTTACTGTTCTGTCATTCCTGCTGGTCGGCTATCTCGGCTTGTGGGAAGAGACTATGACGACCCTGGCGATGGTTATTTGCTCAGTAGCTTTTTGTGCGATTGTTGGGATCCCACTCGGGATTCTGGCGGGCCGCAGCGATCGTTTTGAAATGCTCCTGCGGCCGTTTCTGGACGCTATGCAGACAACCCCGGCCTTTGTTTACCTGATCCCGGTGGTTATGTTGTTCAGTATCGGCACCGTCTCCGGCATTCTGGCAACCATCGTTTTCGCCCTGCCACCGATCATTCGCCTGACTAATCTCGGTATCCGTCAGGTCCATCCGGAGCTGATAGAGGCAGCACTCGCTTTTGGTGCTACTCCGTGGCAGGTCTTGCGCAAGGTTCAGCTGCCGCTCGCCATGCCTTCAGTTATGGCCGGACTCAACCAGACGATCATGATGGCCCTGTCGATGGTGGTCATCGCGGCTCTGATCGGTGCCGGCGGACTGGGTAATCCCGTGGTGCAAGGGTTGAATACCCTGGAAATCGGCCTGGCGACCATCGGTGGCCTGTCGATAGTCCTGCTGGCTATGGTTCTGGATCGTATCACCCAAGGGATTGCTCATAAATAGTGTCCATCCTGACACTCCGGATGACACAAACACAGCTGCATTCACCCCATCAGTAATAAGGAGAAAAGCATGAAAAGAATACTTCTGGTATTGCTAATCTTGTCGCTGGCCCTGCCGGCTTTCGCTGCCCAACACTTGCCCGGTAAAGGGGGTAAGGTCCAACCCGCCCGCGCTACCTGGAATACAGGTTACTTCCAGGAGGCCCTGGTTAGAGCCGGCCTGGAGGAACTCGGTTATAATGTGAATAAGCCGAAGGAGTTGCAGAACCCTCTTTTTTACCAGTCACTGGCTCTGGGTGATGTCGATTACTGGGCCAACGGCTGGTTTCCCGTCCATGAAGGCCAGTTGCCGAAAAATTTTTATGACAAGGGCGAAAAGGTTGGATATGTCGTCAAGTCCGGCGGTCTGCAAGGCTATCTGGTGTCAAAAAAAGACGCGGAAAAATTCAACATCAAGTCACTCGATGATTTCAAGCGCCCGGAAGTCAAAGAGGCTTTCGATGCAAATGGCGACGGCAAAGCCGACCTGACTGCTTGTCCTGCCGGCTGGGGATGTGAACAAACCATCACGCATCATCTCGATGTCTATAACCTCAATGAGCATGTCAATCCGATCAAGGCATCCTATTCGGCGAGCATGGCCGATGCTCTGGCACGCTACAATGCGGGCAAGCCGGTGTTCTTCTATACCTGGGCGCCGAACTGGACCATCTTCAAGTTCAAGCCAGGTGAAGATGTCGTTTGGATAAATGTTCCCGAGATCATGCCTACAGAGGCGCAGAAAGATCAGGTCGATCGTCTGACTGCCAGCGGCATCACCGGAGCGGTCAGTGATCCGATCAAGCTCGGCTTCGTGGTCGCCGATATCCAGATTGTCGCCAACAAAGAGTTCCTCGCCGAGAATCCCGCGGCGAAAGAATTCTTTAAACAATTCACTCTGCCACTCGGTGACATCAATGCCCAGAATACGCTCATGGAGGAGGGTGAAAAATCCCAGAAGGACATTGAACGACACGCTCAGGAATGGATCAAGAAAAATCAGGAGACATGGAATTCATGGCTTGAAGCCGCTCGAAATGCGGCTAAATAGTTATTAACTCAGGTAACATGTGTCTGGCCGGAGAAAACTTTCTCCGGCCTTTTTTAGTTGCTGAAGCCGATTACCTGAAATGGTTATTGTTTATGTCCGTTCGGAAGAATCAGGTTGAGGAGTACGCCAACGACACCTGCCAGGCCGATGCCGCCGAGTTTGACCACGGCCAAATCAAAGCTCATGCCGCCGATACCGAAAACCAGGATCACGGCCACAATCGTCAAGTTGCGCGGCTGCATCAGATCGGTACCTGCCCGGACCAGAGTGTTGATGCCGATAACTGCTATCGCGCCGAAGAGCAGCACCATAATGCCGCCCATTACCGGTGTCGGAATGGTATTGAGAAAACCTCCCAATTTTCCGACGAAGGCAAGCAGGATAGCGCTTATGGCTGCCCAGGTCATGATCACCGGATTGAAAGAACGGGTCAGGGCTACAGCTCCGGAGACTTCGGAGTAGGTCGTGTTGGGAGGGCCGCCGAGACATGCGGCCAAGGTGGTGGCCAGGCCATCGCCGAGAAGGGTCTTGTGAATGCCTGGTTCGTCTACGTAGTCTTTGCCGGTGATGCTGCCTATAGCCAGGACATCGCCGAAATGTTCAATCGCCGGAGCGATGGCGACCGGTACGATAAAGAGGATAGCCTGCAGATTCCAGACCGGCAGGCTGAAGTCAGGCATGGCCAGCCAGGGAGCACCAAAAACCGTTTGCATCGAGATCAGTGCCGGACCGGTCCAGTTCTGCAGGCTGCCGGGGTCAAACGCGGACTGCACCGAAGCAGAAACCCCAGAAGCGTCGAGTATCAGTGCGGTCAAATAACCGCTGGCAACACCGCAGAGAATCGGGATCAGCCTGAACAGGCCTTTGCCGAGCAGGGAAACCAGCACAGTGACCACCAGGGCGACGCCGGCAATCAGATAGGCAGTTGGTTGTGGGACCAGCCAGGCGGCACCATCGCCGGTACGGCCGGAGGCCATGTGCACGGCAACCGGAGCCAGAACCAGTCCGATCACCATGATCACCGGCCCGGTGACAATCGGCGGCAGGATGCGGTGCAGGATCTCCGATCCGAAAATGCGGACAGTGAAGCTGATGGCGACATAAAGGAGCCCCGCTGCAGCCAGGCCGCACATGGTCCCGGGTATTCCCCATTGCTGCACTCCGTATATAATCGGTGCGATAAAGGCGAAACTTGACGCCAGGAAAACCGGCACCTTGCCGCGGGTAATAACCTGAAACAGCAGGGTACCGACACCGGCGGTGAAGAGTGCGACGTTGGCGTTGAGACCGGTCAATAAAGGGACCAATACCAGGGCGCCGAAAGCAACAAAGAGCATCTGGGCACCGATGACCATCTCTTTCGGCTTGAAGCTGAAGCGGTACTCCAGCTGTTTGTCAGACATTGAAATTCCTCCAGGGATGAAATTATTTGGTGCCGAAAATTTTGTCCCCGGCATCACCGAGACCTGGCAGGATATAACCGGCTTCGTTTAATCTGTCATCGACTGACGCCACGTAGATATCGACGTCCGGGTGTTTAGCCTGTAAAGCGGCGATCCCCTCTGGAGCCGCCACCAAAAACAGCCCCTTGATCTTATTGCAGCCAGCTTCCTTGAGCATGTCGACGGCGGCAATTACGCTACCTCCGGTCGCCAGCATCGGGTCGAGAATCATCGCAATACGATCGCTTATCTGGCTGGTGAATTTCTGAAAGTAGGCGACCGGTTCCAGCGTCTCTTCGTTGCGATACAGGCCGACAACACTGACCCGGGCACTCGGGATCAAGTCGAGGACACCATCCATCATGCCGAGTCCGGCGCGCAGAATCGGTACAATCGTGATCTTCTTGCCCTTGATGGAGTCAACCGTAACCATGCCGGCCCAACCTTCGATTGTTTCTTTTTCCGTTTCCAGGTCGCTGGTTGCTTCGTAGGTCAAAAGCCGGGCAACTTCTGAGGAAAGTTCGCGAAAATCCTTGGTACTGATCCCCTCCCGGCGCATCAGCCCCAGCTTATGCCGTACCAGCGGGTGTTTTATTTCATGGACAGACACACTTTTCTCCTGAATATCATGAGTGGTTTTGTTGTATGAGAAAACACGATAAATTATCATGATCATTGCCTTGCGGCAAGGGATTGATAAAGGGCGTCTTGTGCGACGACCATCCCGATAGCTTTTGTAACGTCAGATCTGTTATCGTTGCCCCTATGAGAGATATGCACGAATCAGAGAACGCTGTCATGCCACTACTGGTCACCGCTGCGGTTATTTTCAATGGAGATAAAGTCCTCATCACCCGCCGGCCGGATAACAAGAGTCATGCAGGTTTCTGGGAGTTCCCAGGCGGGAAAGTGGATCCTGGAGAAAGCCCTGAAGAAGCCTTATACCGCGAAATCTGCGAAGAGCTTGATGCAGAAGTTCAGGTTGCAGGGATATTTGAAGTAGCTTTTTATCGTTACGATTGGGGACCAGTGCTGATCCTTGCTTACAATTGCAAACTTCTCACAAATAATCTCCGTAATTTCGGGGTTGCCGAGCATCGCTGGGTCCATCCCCGAGAACTGACGGACTTCTCTATTCTTCCCGCCGACCAACCGATAATCTGCCGTCTGAAAAGTTTTAGAAAACATCTATGCCACCCATCTTGAGCAATCCGTGTTTTTAAAACAGTATTTTTAAAATTACATTTATCAGCGAGACAATTCGATTAGAATCGGTTTTCTGCCCATTTTAAATGCTCCTTAAAAGTGAAATGCACATTTATTGTGAATTTATACAACCTGATATCCTGATTTTTCTTTCACTACTCTCCGCAAAATGTTGACATTAATAAAACGCCGTATTATTTTATTTCTCATGTTTTGTATTGGTTTTTTGCCTGATTCTAAAGGAGTCATCGGTGTCCTCCAGAGATAAGGAATCTTATTCTATACAAGCGGTTGAAAATGCTCTTGATGTTCTGGAAGCTCTCAGTGAAATTGAAGATGACGTCCGCATCAGTCAATTAAGTGAAAAGCTTGGCATGAACAAGACAAGCGTTTTTCGGCTTTTGGCGACATTTGAAAATCGTGGCTATGTTGAAAGGGAAGAGCTTTCCGGAAAATATCGTTTGGGTCTCTCTGCCTATGAGATCGGTCAGAAGTTCCTTTCCCGTATGCTTTTGTTGAGGCATGCACGTCCGGTTGTCGAACGACTCGCGCGGGGATGTAATGAAGCGGTCTATATAGCTGTCCGCCGTGGCCAGGAAGTGCTTTTTCTTGACATGGCAGATACTGCTCAGAAGGTGAAAATTGTTCCTCTGGTCGGGAACCGCTATCCTCTCGATTCAACCGCCGCCGGTCAGGCCCTGTTGGCCTTTAACAATACCCTGAACACTCAGGACAGTGATATAGCACAAGCAGATATCAAACACCTTGCCATGATTCGTCGTCAGGGTTATGCGCAGGACCTTAATGCTCTGGGCGATGGCATAATCAGTGTGGCGGCACCGCTTTTCGGCAGTGGTGGCAAACTTCATGGCGTACTTTGTATTGTCGGGCCAGAGTTTAGATTTACGCAGGAGGTTATTCAAAAGCAGGTTCTGAATCCATTACTTGACACATGCGGCATTATTTCCTCTAAGTTGGGCTGGCATTCTACCCAGACCCCCCGCAAGTTCTCCTGATTGGTTTTCATCCGGAGACGAATCTTTGCCGCGATCTCTGCGCCAATCAGTGCACTTACTTGTGCGGCGTACCGATGTCTTCCTCCGCGTAAGAGCCAGATTTTCTTGATCTTCCGAATAATTCCTCGTTTCCAGTTTTCTGACGAGCTCAAACCCTGCCTTTGTGATTAATGCGATTGCTCTCTCTGTGCGATTGATGATAAATTAACTCTCGAATGTAAGACTCCTAGCCAACTACAACACTATTTCTCCTATGCCGCTAATCAAACATTTACAGGAAACCGAACCTTTCAGTCAACTTCCTGAGTCTGTCTTTGCAGAATTGCGCGAGGCGGCGATCCAGAAGCAATACCCGGCCAATTACGATATTTTTCAGCAAAATAACCCGCCAACCGGTTATCTCTATGTGATTAAAGAAGGTTTGGTTACTATTACCCTGGTCTCTCCAGGGGGGATAGATATGGTGGTTGATTATCGTAAAGAAGGGCAGTTCTTCGGAGGAACACCAATCTTTACCGGAGAACCTTATGCTGGTGGTGCTCGTACCGTAAAGCCTACACTGTGCTATCTTATACCTGCAGACATTCTTCATCGGCTGCAAAAGGACAACCCCCAGATCGGCCGTTTTTTTACCAGCGCTGTCCTCTCCAGGGTTCGTAAGCTTTATTCAGAAATTGTTTCGGAACATTCCGGCTCAGCGTTGACCCAGATGGAGGCCTATCCATTTAAAAAGCGCCTCTCTGAAATCATGACTTCACCGGCAGTGACTTGCAGTCCCGATACGTCCGTCGGTACCGTTGCCCGCCAACTGACCGAACATAATATCAGCTTTCTGGTTGTGACCAATACCGAGAACGAACCGGTAGGCATCATTACCGGCAGTGATCTGGTGGCAAAAGTCCTTGCTCCAGAGAATGTAGATGCCCAGGCGATGACGGCCCGGGAGGTCATGCGTGCCAGGCCGCGCACCATGACTCCGGAGACCTATATGTACGAAGCCATGGCGCTTATGACAAGACATAACCTTAATTACCTGCCGGTTGTTGATCGCAATCAACTGGTCGGTGTGGTCACTCCGCGTGATTTGATGCGATACCGCTCCCAGAAGGCCTTGCTGCTGCTCGGCAATATCAAGGAAGAGGAGAGTATTGAGGGACTGGCGTCAATTCGCAAAGAGCTTGTCCGGGTTGCCCGCGCGCTGCTCTCCGAGACACGCAGCACCCCGGAGGTCATGGAAATATTATCCCATATCCACCATGCAATCATGCGGCGTACCTACCAGATCTGTCTTGACGAGATGGCTGCCGATGGCTTAACGATGCCGGATATTCGTCACTGTTTCCTGGTCATGGGAAGCGCCGGCCGTAGGGAGATGCTGCTGTATCCGGATCAGGACAACGGCTTCATCTTCGAGAATTTTGCAACCGATCGCCAGCCTGAGGTAGACGCTTTTTTTGTGCCCTTCAGTGAAAAGCTCAACGCGGCCCTGGCCAGAGCGGGATATCCTCTCTGTGATGGCGATGTCATGGCAAGCAATAAAGAATGGCGAGGTCGACTCGTTGATTGGCAGGGGCGTCTCAATAACTGGCTGCTTGATCCAGAGCCGGCTCACGTGAGAAATTCATCAATATTCTTTGATTTTCTGCCATTGGTTGGCGATGTTGAGCTGGCTCACGAATTGCGCGACATGGTCACCAAGGGCATTGCGAATCACCAGGGCTTCATTTATCACATGATGACACTTGATCTGCGCTACAAAGTGCCACTCGGTCTATTGGGGCGTTTCCAGGTTGAAAAAGAAGGTGATAACGCGGGATTGCTCTCCCTCAAGTATGGCGGCTGCGTCTATATCGTCGATTGTGTCAGAATGTTTGCCCTCGAAAGAGGCCTCCAGGCAATCTCTACGATGGAGCGCCTTCAGGCACTGGTTGCCGAAAACGTTTTTGCGATGGAGACTGCTGAGCACATCAGGGCTGCTTTTGAAGCCTTGATTTTCTTGCGGCTGCGTCATGAGATCGATCTGGTCGAAGCCGGTCAAACCCCTTCACATTTCCTCGATCCTCATGCCTTAAGCAAAACCGAGCAGGATCTTCTGAAAGAATCCTTTCAGGCCGTATCAAAACTTCAGGATGCCACCAAACGCCATTTCTCCCGTACACCATTTTAATCTTTTCATTAGCACCCTATATCCAATAGGATACAGGGTACTATAGCAGTTCAGAGAAAGAATTTCATGTTCGGTTGTACGCCTGTCGTCCTGCTGCGATAACTGCTCAGCCAGACACCACTGAAAATCAGGTCGCAGGCCAAACTCCGGATAACACACGCACAGTTTTCGTCCGGAAACGGCCCTGAGATGAATTCATTGCGGCCATTATTTGTAGTTGCATTAACCTGATAAGACAACAAGAATGTTGGCTGACGAGCCAGGCCCCGACATTTTTACTGACATGAACTGCATCGGCATGTTACATAACCGGCGTTTCTATTGATGCATAAGAGGGCAAATGGCCGAACTTACTGACAAAGGTCGCGGTATCCGCGATATGTTTGATCACATTGCGCCGCGCTACGACCTGCTTA
Organism: Desulfuromonadales bacterium; assembly: GCA_014860225.1. GTDB lineage: Bacteria > Desulfobacterota > Desulfuromonadia > Desulfuromonadales > BM103 > M0040. Next base: position 17,612 of record JACZKE010000046.1, on the reverse strand, counting down.
ACCGCGTTCTTTCGCTGGGTATTGACAGGCGTTGGCGACGTTTCGCGGTCCGGCAACTGGTTATACCGAAAAACGGCAAGGTACTTGATATCGCTACGGGAACCGGTGATGTGGCGCTGGAGATAGGCCGTCAGACAGATGCTTCGGTGAAAATTGTCGGTTCGGATTTCACTCAGGGGATGCTGGTTCTCGGCAGGGACAAGATTGATGCATCACCATACCGTGACCGGATTGTACTGGTGAATGCCCCTTGCGAAGCAATGCCCCATCCGGACAGTACCTTTGACGGGATTACCATCGCCTTCGGCATCCGCAATGTGGTTGATCGGCAGCAAGGGCTGTGCGAGATGGCACGTGTGCTCAAGCCAGGTGGTCGGGCTGTCATCCTGGAGTTTGCGACACCACGCAATCGCTTTTTCCGGGCGGTCTATTACTTCTATTTTTTGCGCGTACTGCCCTGGTTGGGCGGTCTGATTTCCCAACGCAGCGCTTATCAGTACCTTCCTGACTCAGTGCTTGAATTTCCTGATCGTGAAACCTTCAAGGGTATGATGGAACAGGCCGGTTTTACTGAAGTCAGAGTCCATGATCTGACCGGCGGGATTGCGGCGGTCCATGTCGGCACGCGCGGCGCCTGACTTATCCCCCCGCAAAGTTACTCCTTACCGCCTTTCCCTCCCCATAGAATCTGCGGATCTTCAGCAAGTTTGAAAGGCAGGCCCAGGGTTCTTCTGAGCAGGCCGATTGTCGGCTCGGTAAGCGTGTCGAGTGGCATGGGGTTGACCGATACGTCTCCGGCCTTTCCTTTGACAGTAAAATGCGCGGTCAGTAAAGCCTTGTCTTCACCGGTCAACAACCATCCTGCTACCGGAATGTGTGAAATGATCTTGTCAACAGTGCCGAGTGGGTGTATCGCCACGGAAAAATCAACATCTTTGTCGATCAGGTTCAATTCACCGATATAAGACTGGTTCATTGCCTCACTCTGTATCTTTAAGTCCTCGCTCGTGAGAATACCCTCTTTCAGGCGGAAGTTTGCAGACAAAACGTCAAATGGCATCCCTTCAACATCCATGTCAGGCAGCTGCAAGGCGAATATCTGCGATACGTTCAGCAGAGAAAAAATTTTACTCAGAACCGGGAACTGGTGCAACACACCATCGATGATCTGAATACTGAAGTTGCCGTAGGATGAGGGGAGAAAGTTGGAACCAATTTCTCCGGTCAGGTAAAAATCGCCACGTAACTTGCCGCGTACAACGTTCTTCTGATTGAGAAGCTCACGGTAAACCTCCAGGGCATCCACATCTTGAGCATGTCCGGAAATGCGTAACAGGGTTGGCTTTTCTCTGGAAAAATCAGTGAGAATCTGGGCATTGCAGAAACCTTCACCGACTGAGAAGTCGAGGGGGTGAATGCTCAGGCGTTCGCGATTCGGGACGATGAGGCCGGAAGCATCATGAAAGCTCATCCCGTACAAGTCTCCACGTTTGACCAAGGCGTTGATATTGATAACTGGTTTGGACCCTGTGCCGTCGATTTTGTCTCCTCTGGAGAGCGAGCGTTTTTTCGATGCCTCGGAACGATCTGCCCACAGGCTGATCACTTCGCCGACGCGGAGAAACTCGGAAGCTATGTCGAGTTTCGTGTCAAAGGGCGCATGAAAAGCAATTGTGCCGCGCACTGAGGCTTGTGTGCCGCCATCGAGGCGTACGTCGACCGGAGCGAAGGAGAGGCCGTCGCGATCAATCTCCAAATGGCCGTTAACATCACGGAGCAAGGTTTTGCCAGAATAGAAAATCAGTTCGTCGGCACGAATGGATGACGCTTTGACGTCCAGAAACAGGCGTGGGTCTCTGAAGTCTTCGAGCCTTGCCTGGACATGTAGAGGAGATTTGCCCAGGTGAACCCTCAGATTGTCGGCAACCAGCCCGGTTGGGGTCAATTGAACGCGGCCATTGATTTGACTCAGGTCAGCAATGTGGCTGGTCGCGCGAAGCCCAGCATCTCGCAAGGTCAGAACAATCTCCGGGCGGTTTTTTTCAGGTAGCCCTCTTTGACTGAGGCTTAGTTCGGCTTGGCCGTGCAGTTGCAGTTTTTTCAACAACGGCCAGCTATCGGCAAGTCTGGTCATATCGCTAATCGTCAGCAATGCGTCGATCGCCAGACTGTCGGGATTCTTCGTAAGGTAAGTACCGGAGATGTGTCCTTTTGCCACTGACCATCTAAGGGTGCCGTGATCAAGGCTGATTTTTTGCGGAGACACAGTGGCATGCACAGTCAACCTGTCCTCAGGCCCCGGAGTGAGCGACAACCCGCCGGAGTGGCTTATGCTGAGTTGAGACAGGTCCGCATGAAGGTCCAGGGAGAGTTGATCAAGTGAACCCTCAAGATGTCCGTTGAGATCCACCTTGCCATTTGTTGAAAATGGAGGTTGAGGGAGATGCCATTCATCTGACAGCGCACCTGGCAAGGCATCACCAGTAAAATCAAGTGACATCAGTAAAATGCCGTCTTCGTTATGCTCTGCTGTCCCATTGACAGCCAGTTGCAGGGAACCCCATCGTCCCCGTGCATTGTTGATCTGCCAAAGATTTCCGGAGGAGTTGAATGGCAGTGAAATGATCTCTATGGCAGGAGCCTTTTCACGGTTCAAGGAAACGTGCTGCAATTCTCCCTTTAACCGGTCTATCCGCCATTCTCTCTTTGACGTCGAGTTCTCGAACAGAGTGAATTCTGCCAGTTCAATCTGGATGGAGCCCTGGTCCAGAATATCCTGCCGTATTGCTTGCCATGCTCCCAGGTTATCGGGCAGCCATTTTTTGACCTTGGGTACATCCAAATTGCCACTAAGGAGGGTAATGGTCGCCGAGAATGGTTGTCCGTCTGGTGCCCAGTTGATTCTTCCTGCCAAGCGGGATTCGTCTATCTGTAATGAGAGGTCCTTGATGCCTGGTTGATCTCCATAAGTTTGCAGGCGTCCGCTGCCCAGCAGGGTTTGAAACTGGATGGGGCCTGTGTAGGGGGTGGTGGCGAGAAGCATCGTATCTCTGGACGACAGTCCTGCCTGGAAATCAATGTTTCTATTCGGTGACCCTTCTACATGCAGCTGCAGGCCGCTTGTGCCCTTTATGGAATAATCGGCAGCCTCTCCGGTGAAAAAAGTCCCGATTGTACTGAGATCCAGAGTGTTGGTATTCAGGTCAAGATTGAAATGTGGTTCGAGAACGTTATATTCGTTGATTACGAGAGCACTTTCCCCCTGCAATTGCCAAAGACTCTGTCCCCGTTGCCCCGGGATTTTCAAGTTGCCTTTCATGGCGATTTGAGCCGTATGGTTCAACTTTATGTCGATCAACTCGCCATTAAGTTCTGCAAGGTTAATATGTTGTGTCCGTTGATCAGGTCGCAGCGCTTCAATACGTAATGTTCCGCCGACTATTTGCAGCTTGTCAATGCTGAGGTTCTGCAGCAGCGCCTGGTTGGTCAATGTCCGGACTGGTTTTTCCTGAGGACGACTCTCATCGGTTTGCACATCGAGCGCAACTCTTACCCTGATTCGTGGTTCAATCAGGCTGATCTTGGCAAATTTTATGTTGCGTGCAAGAAGTTCCCACCATTGTAGATTAATCAAGATTTCGGGGACATCCACCAGTACGTCTGAGTCATCGTTGCCAATCTGCAGGTCGGCAAGGTGCAAGGCCAGGTTGGTGTCGTGAATATTGTAATGTATGTCACCGGCCTTCACGGGTAGCGACAGCAATGAAGAGAGCCTTGCTTCTGCTTGTTGACGGTAATTGTTGAGATCGAAATTGATCAGGAAGTGGGCAACCCAGACTGCTGCCAGGGTAATTGCTGTCAGTACGAAAAATAGCAGTAAACGTTTCCGCGATCTGACTGTTGGTGTGTGTTCTGTCATGATTGCGTGGTGTCTATGGATTTGTTGTCCATAAAATCCTGTCCAGCGACTGGTATAGGTAACAAAACAGTAAAAGTACTGCCCATGCCTGGAGTGCTCTTGACCTGAATCTGACCACCGTGCAGCGCGACAATGTCTCTCGCCACGCACAGGCCAAGGCCAACACCACCTGTACTGCGACTGTTCCCGGTGTCAAGTCGATGGAACGGTTTGAATATCGCTTCCAGTTCGTGTTGCGGTATTCCTATCCCCTGGTCAGTTATCTGGATTGAGATTTCTTGAGGGAGAGACTGAGCAATGACAGAAATCTTCCCCCCACGGGGGGAGTAGCGACAAGCATTATCCAGGAGTTGAGTAACAACCTGAGTCAGTTCCTGACGGTTGCCATAGACTTGTAAGCCTGCTTGGCATTCGACCTGGATATCATGATGCTCTTTGCAATCCCGACAACCTGCCTTCGCTTTTTTCAAGAGACCTTGAAGTGGGAAATACTCATAATTAATACGTGACCGGTCGGTTTTCAGCCGCCGTGCATCCAGAAACCTGTTAATGAGGTCCGTCAGCTTTTCAGCTTCCCGGTAAATAATTTCAATATGCCGACTATGCTGTTCCGGGATTTCCGGATCATTCATAAGCAGTTCGGCAAATCCGCTTATAGCGGTCAAAGGGGTCCGCATCTCATGACTCATCGAGGAGAGCAGATCATCCTTGATCTGTTCAAGCTCCTTGCGTTCGGTCACGTCCAAGGCAATCTCAAGCCTTACCAGCCTACCATCTGTCCAGCGGATTGCCTTGTCGAAGCATTCGTACCAACGGTTGTTCCTGGTGTTGAGGAACTCCCAACTGATCGGGTCACCGGATTTGTCACTGTTGATGAGTTTTGGGTTCGTGCAGAAACCGCACGGTTGCTCAATGCCCTCCTGCAGATAATGATAGCATTTGAGGCCATGCCAATCCTGACCGAAAAACTCTGTGGCAAAACGATTGACATAGAGCAGCTCATAGGTTTCAAGGTCAGCAACATAGACTATGGCACCCATTGAATCGAACAGGGTGTTGAGCTGTTTGAAGCGTTCGCGGATGTCTTGTTGGGCCTTGTACTGCTCTTTTTCAAGCGCCTCTTCGCGGTTTTGCAACATCTGGAGACAGTGACTCAGGTAGAGGTAAAGCAGTGTTGCCGTTACCACCACATAGAGCCACCCCTTGATGGTTTGCGCCCGGGTCAGCAGGCTCGGGTCGCTGATAAACCATGCCAGGATCGTGTCGGAAAAATAAATCCACAGGAAGGCGAAGACAGTATAAAAGGCGACGGCACGTGCCGCAGTGCGCCTGTGTAGAATTTTTCTGTCTTGCGGGTCAGCTGCGGACATGGTTTGATTGAGCCTGCTGTATTATTGGCGCTTTATGTAATGAACTGGTTGCCATTATATCTGTATTTACAGTCATGTGGAAAAGTTTTGTACCTCTTCTTCTGTGAGAGTCCTGTGCGAAAAACCAAGGGACTTCAAAATTATCATTAAGTCCAACGATAGCTGGCAACGGATATCCACAGTCTGGCCAGTTGCCGGTTGTAGGAACGCCAGATGATGGCAATGTAAAAAAGGCCGGTCCATGTCACTTATAACTTTGCCACGATAGCGTGTGTCGCCAATGATCGGCGAGCCGATTGCTGCCAGCTGATGGCGTATCTGGTGACGCCGGCCGGTGACCAACTGCAGTTCGAGCAGAGTGTATCGGTCGGTATTGGCGACAGGCCGAAATCTGGTTAGGGCCGTTTTTGTGCTTCCTTTGGCTGGAACAGAGCTGTCCAGTTCCCCTGGACGAGTCATGCAACCCTCGATCAACGCCAGGTAATGTTTGGTCATCTGTCCGGCCATGATCATCTGGCCCAATTGGCTGATCGACGCACGTCCCTTGCCAAACAGAACAGCACCTGATGTACCGATATCCAGCCTGTGAATTGGCGCGACCTGAAAAGTTTCTCCACGCAGACGTAAAAAATCCTGGATGCGTTGCAGCAGATTGTCGTCTTGGCCCAGCGCATGATGGATGGCAAGTCCTGCCGGTTTGTTGATCACCATACAGTACATGTCTTCGTAGAGAATCTGACCGGGTTGAAGGTGTGACTGCGCCAGGCACTCCTGCCAGCGCTGAGAAGTTTTGACAGCGATGGTCTCACCTGCACGGAAACAACTGCCTGCTTCGGCAGGTTGTTTGTTGACAGTTACCCGTTGCTTCTTACAGAGCTGCCGGAGGAAAGCATCTGGCGCAGCCGGTACCCTCAAAGCAAGGGCTTCAAGCAGGGGGAGATTCTCTTCGCGGAGATTGATTTTCCATTCAGTTGCAATCATGCTCATAACATAACCGTTACAGCTTGTCAGGGCAACCGTCACATGGGTTAAAACCTCGGGGTTTGATGCAGTAAATCTCCTTTACAGCATTGTCAGAGCTTGCTAACATCACCGGCTACTTCTTGTCCATCCGTAAACTCTGGATGGAAGCTGCTTATGTAGAGGACCGGAGCGGATCTTCCGCTGTATCGACGCCTATTCCCATGAAAATAAAACGTATTGAAATTACTGGCTTTAAGTCGTTTGTCGAATGCACTGTCCTGGGTTTCGATGATGGTATTACCTCGATCGTTGGCCCGAACGGCTGTGGCAAGAGCAACGTCGTCGATGCAATTCGCTGGGTAATGGGTGAGCAGAATGCTCGTTACCTGCGCGGCAAATTAATGGAAGACGTTATATTCGGCGGCAGTGAAAGCCGCAAGCCCCTCGGCATGGCCGAGGTGACTCTGACTATGGACAACACCTCCGGTCTGGCACCTTCTGCCTTCCGAGACTATGCAGAAATTCAGATCACCAGACGACTCTACCGCAATGGTGAGAGTGACTACCTGCTGAATAAAACGCCCTGTCGCTTGCTGGATATCACGGAACTGTTTATGGATACCGGTGTTGGTACGCGAGCCTATTCCATCATTGAACAGGGCAAGATCGGCATGATCATTAATTCCAAACCCGAGGACCGACGCAGCCTGATTGAAGAAGCTGCCGGTGTCACCAAATTCAAGGCGCGCAAGAAAACCGCTTTGCGTAAAATCGATGCAACTCGCCAGAATCTGGTACGTCTCGGTGACATTGTCAGCGAAGTGCGGAGGCAAATGAACAGCCTGAAGAGGCAGGCCCAGCGTGCTGAGCGTTTCAAGGGCTTTCGCGAAGATCTTCGTGAACTGGAGTTGCAATTTGGTTTGCGTCAATACTTGGCACTGAATGAAAAAGCTAGACAGGTCGCCAGCTCTGCTGAAGAACAGGCAGGGCAGGTAGATAGTGTCACTCGACAGCTTGAACAGGCGGATCTCGAACTGGAGCAAGCCCGTCTGACTCATGCCGAGCGTGATAAAGAAGCGACTCAGGGACAGGCCGGAGTTTTTCACCTTGCCAGTGAAATCCAACGGATTGAAAGTCGTCTGGAGTTTGGCGCCAAAGAGTTTGAGTCTCTCGATCGACAGCAACAGAGGATAGCGACTGAGTTAGCTGAGATTGACAGCCGCTTGTCGGTTGCCGATCAGGAAGAGTCCACTTTACGTCATGCCCAGGAGGATCAGACCAGGACGCTTGCTGAAGAAGGCACGCGCCTGGCTGAAAGCGAAGAGGTACTGCTGGATTTGACCGAGCAGGAAGATACTCTTGGCCGGCAGTTGGAGCAGGCTCGTCAGGAACTTTATCATCTGCTTGCTGAGTTGACCCGCATGAACAGCCAGCAGGAAGAGGCAAAACGCCGGCTCGCAGTACTGTCGGAGCTGACCGAACGTAACCGCCATGAGGCATTGACGGTAAACGGACAACTTGAGCACCTGCTGAACAAGCAAAGTAACTTGTCCAATACACTGGAAGCGATTGAAGATGTTCGCGTTGAGCTTGTCCATAGGCGTCAAGCGTTGCAGGAACACCAGACCGGTCTCAAAGAGCAGATAGAACAAATCGAGCATGAACTGCTGCAGCGTCGCGAAGAGCTTAATCGCCAGCGATCACGACTCGAATCACTCCAGCAGCTTGAGCACAATCTCGAGGGCTATACCCGCGGGGTTAAATCGTTGCTTTCAGATGCGAGACACAAGGTGTGTATGCAGGGGCTGGTTGCCGACATCCTAGAGGTGCCTGCTCGTTATGAAGCAGCCATCGAAGCCGCTCTCGGCGAGAGGGTACAGGCTTTGTTGCCAGACAACCTTGAAACTGTGCAGAACGCCCTGGATTATCTGCAAGAGAATGAAGGACGCTGCACATTTCTGTTGCCGGAATCTCCGGCAGCTGAAGCACCGAAGCTGCCGGGAGGCAAGCCTCTCGTGGAACTTCTGCAGGGCCGTGCCGGTTTTCAGGGCGCCGTAGCGCGCCTTCTCTCCGGGATTTACCTGGTTGATGATTTGACCGGATATTATGGACAAAAACTGCCCTTCGGCACCACATTGGTCACCGAAGGCGGCAATATGCTGACGTATCGGGGCGAGGTCACCGGCGGTGGTCGTCAGGCGCTCGACCAGGGTTTGCTGCATAAGAAGCGGGAGATGAAAGACCTGCTGAAGCAGGTCAAGAGCCTGGATTGTGAAGTCGTTACACTGAATCAACGGCGCGAAGCTCTGCGTGAAGAGTCCCGGTCAGCGGAAGTTGCTCTGCGCCAGACTGAGCACGACCTGCATCAGCAGGAAATCCGCATGGTTGACAGCCGCAAGGATCTTGACGGGTTGCAGCAGGAAGATGCCCGTCTTCAGGACCGTATCGAGGTCCTCAGCCTGGAAGAGGAACAGCTGCACGAAGAGCATGAGTCCCTGCGGCAGACCTTACAGGCCTCATCAGGCACGCGTGTGACTGGCGAAGGCGAAAGACATGAGCTGGAAACGCTGGTGGCGCGATTACAGGAGGAGCTTCAGGGCCTTCGTGAGCAGACAAATGAGGCACGTCAGGGCGTTACAAGCCTGAAAGTCGGCCTGGCGAGTCTGCGCGAACGCGAAGAAAACAGTCGCAATGCTCTGAAACGTTTGCTGGGTTTGCGCGAAGACTTGCGCCAGCGACAGGTGACGCTTAACCGGGAAACTATGGATGCTTCCGGTAAGCAGGTGATATTGCGCAGTGAAGCTGAAGAGCTGAAAGTGAGGATGGAGCTCCTTTACCATAAGCGCATCGAACTGGAGAATGTCCTCGTTGGTCTGCGGGAGCGATTTGAAGAGAGTCGTCAGGACATCGAGCGGCGTGAAGCTGAAATCAAACAATTCCGTACCCGTGCCCAGCAATTGCGGGATGAGTTGTCTTCCAGGCAGATGCAGAGCCGTGAGTTGCAACTGGAGATAGAACATATGCGACAAGCGTTTCTCGAGCGCTATCGTATCGATTTGTCCGAACCTGAGGTTGCCGAAAAGCTTGATGAAACCTTTGATGAAGTCTCGGCTGCAGAGCGTCGCGATTATCTGCAGAATCGCATTGACGATATTGGCGAAGTCAACCTGATGGCGATCGACGAGTATCAGGAGCTCGAGGAACGCTATACGTTCCTGACGGTGCAGCAGGAGGATTTGTATAAGTCTCTGGAGGGGCTGCAGTCGGCAATTGCCAAGATCAACCGCACTACCCGCAAGCGCTTCAGGGAAACCTTTGACCTGGTCAACGCCAGATTCCGGGAGCTCTTCCCGCTCTTGTTTAACGGTGGCCAGGCAGAACTGATCCTGACTGATGAAAACGACCTTCTCGAGACCGGCATCGAGGTCGTTGCCCAGCCCCCTGGCAAGAAGCTGCAGAACGTGACGTTACTTTCCGGTGGGGAAAAAGCCTTGACAGCGGTCGCCATGATCTTCTCTATCTTTCAGATCAAGCCATCGCCTTTCTGTCTGCTCGACGAGGTCGATGCGCCGCTGGATGATGCCAATATCGGGCGTTTCAACGATATTGTTACGACCATGGCGAAAACTTCACAATTTATCATCATCACCCACAATAAACGGACGATGGAAATTGCCGACAACCTTTATGGCATCACCATGGAGGAGCCCGGTGTTTCCAAGCTCGTCTCGGTGTGCATGAAAGAGGTCGCCTGAGCCGTGCCTTTCAAGTCTCTGCTGAATTCCCTGATAGAGCGTGTCCCCGGTGCCCAGGGAGCAATCGTTGCTGATTGGGAAGGCGAAGCTGTCGAACATGTCGGTGTCATGGACGATTATGATCTTAAAGTGATTGGTGCACACAAGGGCGTTATCCTCCATAGTATGCGTGAAGTGGCTGATCGTCTCGGTAAAGATGAACTCAAGGAAATTATCATTACCACGAAACAGACACAAACGCTGGTACTGCCTGTTACCAAAGATTACTATCTGGTATTAACTCTTGATCGCTCGGATATGTTGGGTCGGGCCCTGCTGGAAGCCCGCCGTTGTATCAAGAGACTTTACCGGGAGATCGCTTGATCTCTGTTTCACAACGTTAACCTTCGCACAGTCTGTTGAGTGTTAAGCTGCAAACTGTTGTCTGTTTCAGGATGAATTATGGATTTTGAACGCTGGCTGACAAAACTTGCTGATTTTCTTGTTAAGGCGGGAGTCCCTGCTGAGCATGGACCGATGGCGGCCCTGGGGCTGGTTTTCCTCTCTTTGACGCTGTTGTCTCTGATTGTAGTCGTGCTGCTGCTGAGAAGAAAATTCCGCCCTGGCGAAGTCCGGGATGAGGTGTCTGCAGAAGCACTTGTTGAAGAACCCGAGACGACCGATGAGGTTGCAACGGAAGAAGTGACCACTCCGGGTGAGGTGGAAGAAGTCTTCGTTGAGGAGCCGCCGCCGACGTTGACAGCAATGCCCGAGGTTGAGGAACCGCCGTCGACGTTGACAACAGTGCCCGAGGTTGAGGAACCGGCCAACCTTTACCAGCGCATGCGGCAAGGTTTGGCCAGGACGCGCAGCTCTCTGGTCGGCCGGATGGATGCTTTGCTGGGAAGTCATGCCAGTCTGGATAGCGAATTCCTCGAGGAATTGGAGGAAATCCTGATTACTGCTGATTTTGGAATGCGGGCAACCCAGGAATTGGTGCATGCGCTGAACGGACGGCTCAAGGAGATTGATCAGAACCAGCCCGATCAACTGCATAAAGTCCTCGGTGAGGAAATACGTGCCCGTTTGAAGACCGGCGAGCCGGATTGGCCGACTCCGGAGAGTGGTCCTCTGGTGATTATGGTCGTCGGTGTTAACGGTGTCGGCAAGACGACAACGATCGGTAAACTGGCAAAACAGTTTGCCGATCAGGGCAAGAAAGTAGTCCTCGGTGCCGGCGACACTTTCCGAGCTGCAGCGGCCGAGCAACTCGAGATCTGGGGTGAACGTGCCGGGGCGGAAGTTATCCGGCATGCCGAGGGCTCCGATCCTGCTGCCGTGGCCTTTGACTCAGCCAAAGCTGCTGTTGCACGTAAGGCCGATGTCTTGATTCTGGATACTGCCGGCAGGCTGCATACCAAGGTCAACCTGATGGAAGAGCTGAAGAAGGTGCGACGGGTTGTTGATCGGGAGATTGCGGGCGCTCCCCATGAAACCCTCTTGGTTCTCGATGCAACTACAGGTCAGAATGCTCTGATTCAGGCCCGCATGTTTCAGGAGGCTGTGGAGGTCTCCTGTATCGCATTGACCAAGCTGGACGGTACTGCCAAGGGCGGTATTGTCGTGGCAATCAGCTCTCAGCTCGATCTGCCGGTGCGTTTGATCGGTGTCGGCGAAGGTGTTGCCGATCTGCGCCCCTTCGATGCTGATGAATTTGTTGCAGCACTCTTTGCTAACAATTGAGATCGCTTGACTTTTTACAGTCTTTGACCTACGCTGAAAATTATAATTAAAGGGGGGAGTCTTTAAGTGGCTTTGGAAGCGATTGCGCGACTGGAAGAACTTGTTGATCAGTTATTGACTGAACGTATCGAGTTGCAGGAGCGTAATCGGGAGCTCAGCGCAGAATGCGATCGGTTGCTTCAGGATCGTTCCAGAGTTAGCGACGAGTTAGATAAATTGTTGGACAAGCTTGAACACCTGGAGGGGGAAAATCAGTGAAACAGAGCATCCAGGTCTCCATTCTCGGACAGCAGTTTAACCTCAGAAGTGACGCTTCTCCTGAGCAGGTTCATCGGGTCGCCAGATTTGTAGAAGACCAGATTGCCCAAGTGACTTCCAGTGGTAGGGCCGTCGACTCTCTACAGGCAACCATTCTTGCCCTGCTCAACGTTTCAGCCGCTCACCTTAAAGAGGAGTCAGTGGTGGGTCGTTCGGTGACGGAAGACCCGCGTTTGATCCTGTTGGTCGGAAAGATAGAAGCAGCCTTGGATTAGGGATGTGTCACCCCTCTCTGCCCGGGCAACGGTTGATTTAACAATGCATCTCCGTACGGGGATTTCAAGATAGATTGGTCACTGGTATTACCGTCCGTTATGGGCGTTAAAAAATTACGACGAGAAACATGTTGCATGATAGTTATGAACTCAGGAACTCCAGAATGTTTTTGCAGTGTTGTCAGCGGTTTAACCGAGCCGAAGGCATGCTGCGGGTGGAGACCTCAGTAAGAATAATTTGATGCGGATGCTCTGCGCCGTATATACCCTCCTTCTATCTGAACGCTCCCGTCCGGAGATCTCGATTCGTGAGATCTCTGCCAATGCCAAAGCGATCCATAAGAACCCAGCTCCTGGCTGAACGTAGATCACGGCCGATCGAAACCTGCATCAACTCAAGCATGGAGATCCAGCGACGGTTTCTTCAGTCTGACTTGTTTTGTCGTGCAGAATGCCTGGCTTTGTACAGCGCCATTCATAACGAGGTGTTGACAGATACAGTCTTCACGCGGGCAATTGAAGACGGCAAGACTCTGGTTTATCCGCGCATCAAGGATGATGAACTTGAGTTTGTAGAAGTCTTGAGCCTGGTCGACCTGGCCCCCGGAGCATTTGGTGTTCTGGAGCCGAAGGGGAGCCAATTGGTGCCAATCGAAGAATTGCACCTGGTTGTAGTCCCGGGCGTGGCTTTCGACCTAGCTGGCCACCGCCTGGGTTACGGTCGCGGTTTCTACGACCGTACACTGGCCGCATGCAGGGCTGATTGTATGAAAGTTGGTTTTGCTTACGATTCACAGCTACTTGATGCATTGCCAGCTGCAAAACATGATCAGAGACTTTCCGTGCTTATTACTGAAAGTCGCACTTTGAATTTTACCGTCTGATGGCTGTTGCCGCAGATAGGACGCTTCATCAAAAAATAATGCCAATAAGGAGGTGACGGCTTTGAATACAGAAATGATTTTGCTACTGATTGTCGGTTTGATCGTTGGCGGTTTTCTTGGCGCTATAATCCGTGCCAAGTCTTCGGGCTCAAAACTGGCCAACGCAGAACGTGAAGCCGCGTTAATTGTCGAGACAGCGAAAAAAGAGGCAGACACGATCCGCAAGGAAGCGGAGATACAATCCAAGGACGTGGTTTTTAAAGCGAAGGCCGACTGGGAGGATGAGGTGCGTGAAGCCCGCAAGGAGCTTCTGTCCCAGGAAAAGCGCCTGGTTCAAAAAGAGGAAAATCTTGATCGCAAGGCCATTCAGGTTGACGAAAAAGATCAGGAGATGGCTCGTCGTGAACAGTCGTTGATAGATCGCGACCGCAACCTGCAAAAGCGCACCGACGAGGTGGATGCTCTGATTGTCGAACAGCGCACCAAGCTGGAAATGGTTTCCGGGCTTACCTCTGATGAGGCCAAGCGGCAACTGATGACGTCCATGGAGAGCGAAGCTCGCCATGATGCCGCCAAGATGATCAGGCAGATTGAGGATGAGGCCAAGGAGTCCGCTGACAAGAAAGCCAAGAAAATCCTGTCGCTGACAATACAGCGCTATGCCGGTGATTACGTAGCCGAGAAAACGATCAATTCGGTAGCTTTACCAAATGACGAGATGAAGGGTCGAATTATCGGCCGTGAGGGCCGCAATATCAGAGCTATTGAGGCTGCAACCGGCATCGACCTGATTATTGATGATACGCCCGAGGCAGTCATAATCTCCGGCTTCAACCCGGTTCGCCGCGAAGTCGCCAGGTTGGCTCTCGAACGTCTGATTACCGACGGTCGAATTCACCCGTCGCGTATTGAAGAGGTGGTTAAAAAGGCCGAGCAGGAGGTTGATGCGACGATCCGCGAGGCGGGCGAGCAGGCAACGTTCGATGTTGGTGTTCACGGCATTCACCCGGAGATCGTCAAGCTGGTCGGACGGCTGCGGTACCGGACTTCTTACGGCCAGAATGTCCTGCAACACTCGCTCGAGGTTTCTTTCCTGTGCGGCATTATGGCGGCTGAGCTTGGTATCGATATCAAGCAGGCAAAACGCGCCGGCTTGTTACACGATATTGGTAAGGCGGTTGACCATGAGATCGAAGGGTCGCACGCGGTCATTGGTGCCGACCTGGCCAGGAAGCATGGTGAATCGTCCGAGATCGTGCACGCCATTGGCGCTCACCATGAAGATGAGAAGCCGGAGACGATCCTGGCTGTTCTGGTGCAGGCCGCCGATGCCTTGTCGGGAGCCAGGCCGGGTGCGCGGCGCGAAATGCTGGAGACTTATGTCAAGCGTCTGGCAGATCTTGAACGCATCGGTACCTCGTTTAACGGGGTAACCTCCTGTTACGCAATCCAGGCCGGGCGTGAAGTCCGTGTCATGGTCTCCAGCGAGGTTGTCTCTGATGACTATTCGCATGTTCTGGCTAAAGACATCGCCCGCAAGATCGAGAACGAGATGACTTACCCTGGTCAGATCAGGGTGAATGTAATTCGCGAAACCAGAGCGACTGATTACGCAAAGTAAACGCAATAATAGTGAACCTGGCAGTTGGGGGAGATGGCCTGTGCTATCCCCCTGTTGCTCTTTTATCCTCTTCTTCCAGTTTCTGGAGTTGATTTGAAAATCCTTTTTATCGGTGACATCATTGGTCGTCCGGGGCGGCAGCTGGTCCGTGATGTTCTGCCCCGCCTCATCGATCAACATATGATTGATTTTGTTGTTGCCAATGGCGAAAATGCCGCAGCCGGCTTCGGCTTGACTCCTGACGTCGTTGCCGAATTGTTCGATCTGAGCATCGATGTCCTGACCACGGGCAATCATGTCTGGGATAAACGTGACGGGCTGGTCTGCCTGGAGCAGGAGCCTGCTCTATTGCGACCGGCAAATTATCCTGATGATGTGCCGGGCCGAGGTGTCGGCGTCTTCCAGACTCCGGCAGGACTGTCTGTTGCTGTAATGAACCTGGAGGGCCGTGTTTTTATGGGAAATCTGGATTGCCCGTTTCGCAAGGCGGACGCAATCCTGACTGCGCTCGGTCCTCAGCAGCGCATCGTTTTCGTAGATTTTCACGCCGAAGCGACCAGTGAAAAAGGTGCTTTGGCTGCCTACCTTGATGGTCGGGTCAGTGCTGTAGTCGGCACCCATACCCATGTGCAGACCGCCGATGAGAGGGTCCTGCCGGGTGGTACCGCGTTTATCAGCGATGTCGGCATGTCGGGGGCGCGTGATTCCGTGATCGGGATTCGCAAAGAGCTGTCGATCCAGCGCTTTTTGACCCAGATGCCGGTTCGCTATGAAATTGCCAAGAAGGATCCGGTCCTTTGTGGTGTAGTCGTCTCAATCGACGAATCGACGGGCAAGGCCACTGGGATAGAGCGTATTCAAGTTGAAGGCTAGCAGTCTGTCGGACTATACGGGCCGAAGCGAAAATTTGGATGTTTGAGAACAGATTTTAGCTCATTTGCAGGTTCATAGCCGTAGCTATGGACCAAAAAGGAGCTGAAATATGGGCTAAACAGCCGGATTTGCAGCCGGCTCATGGATAGTCCGACAGACTGCTAGCAATGGTCCGGTAGATAGAGAGGGTCATGGAGCGGGACAGTTGAGGTTTTTGCCTGTCTGCGGATGCAGTCAAGGTAGAAAGATAACCCAAACAGACTGAATAGTTGGTATTGAAAATGAACTTTATCGAAGAATTGACCTGGCGTGGCATGATCCACGACATCACGCCCGGGACGGAAGAACAACTTCAAAAACAAATGACATCGGCCTACGTTGGGATTGACCCGACTGCTGATTCTCTACATATTGGGCACCTCGTCAGCGTGATGATGCTTAAGCATTTCCAGATCGCCGGCCATAAACCGATCGCGCTTATCGGTGGTGCGACCGGCATGATCGGCGACCCGTCGGGGAAGTCGGCGGAACGTAATCTGCTTGATGAGCAGACCCTCCGTCACAACGAGGTCTGTCTGAAAAAGCAGCTGGCGAAGTTCCTCGATTTTGAATCGAATGCAGCCAATGCTGCTGAACTGGTCAACAATTACGATTGGATGAAAGACTTCAGTTTCCTCGAATTTATCCGCGACATCGGCAAGCATATTACGGTCAATTACATGATCGCTAAGGACAGCGTCAAAAAACGTCTGGGCGAAGAGGCCAAGATGGGCTTGTCCTTCACCGAATTCTCATATCAATTGGTTCAGGGAGCCGATTATTTACACCTGTACCGAGAGAAGAACTGCAAGTTGCAGATGGGCGGGTCCGACCAATGGGGGAACATCCTGACAGGGACAGAGCTTATCCGCCGCAAGGAAAGCGGTGAAGCCTTTGCCTTGACCTGTCCGCTCATCACCAAGGCGGACGGCGGTAAATTCGGAAAAACAGAAAGCGGCAACGTCTGGCTCGATCCAAAACTAACCACACCGTATAAATTCTACCAGTTCTGGCTCAATGTCTCTGACGCCGATGCTGAGAAATACATTAAGATCTTTACGCTCTTAAGCAAGGATGAAGTGACGGCGCTGGTCAAAGAGCAGGAAGCTGCACCGCACCTGCGACCATTGCAGAAACACCTGGCAAAAGAGGTCACCTGTATGGTCCATGATGAAGACGAATACAGCAAGGCCGTTGAAGCATCACAGATTCTTTTTGGTAACGCCACGACCGAAAGCCTGGCAAAACTGGATAAGGAGACCTTTCTTACGGTGTTTGAAGGTGTGCCAACCTATGAAATCGACCGTGAAAAGCTCGATGCTGGTGTGCCGGTCGTAGAACTGCTTACCACTGAAACAGCTGCTTTTCCGTCTAAAGGTGAGCTACGGCGTACGATAAAAGGAAACGGACTCAGCCTGAACAAGGCCAAGTTGACCGATCAGGAGTACCTGGTGACAAAGACAGATCTGATCAGCGGATCATACATACTGGTACAGAAGGGCAAGAAAAATTACTATATCATTGAGGCGGTGTCAAACTGAACGGTGAGAAGATTGACAATGCGGAGATGGAAGTGGAACCGGTAGGTAAGATCATTCTTCAGGCTGGCAAGCGACGTTTTGCGCGCTTATTTTTCACCTGAAAACAGGTAGTTGGCTGAAGCCTGATTTTTTTGAAAAAAACTTGAAAAAACCCCTTGACTATCAGCGTCAAGTCCGTTAGATTCCCCCCTCGTTGCCAGCAAAAACGGCGACGGCAAAAGCAAAATGCTCAATGGAGCTGTTTGCTTGATACCGGGTCTTTGAAAACTAAATAGCAGATGTTTGAGATGATTTGTTAGAAGCAGTACAAATTAAAAAGTAACAAACAGAATCAAATTATACAGTTATCAACTGGAGAGTTTGATCCTGGCTCAGAACGAACGCTGGCGGTA
>JACZKE010000045.1 GCA_014860225.1 Desulfuromonadales bacterium | reverse complement strand
GCTCTGGATACGCCGGGAGTTCATCAACTCGGACTATGACTGGGGCAAGACTGTGGTCTATGGTCATACGTCAATCAAAGAGCCTTGCCTGGCAGAAAGACGGTTGGGACTCGATACCGGTTGCGTTTATGGCGGCCAGCTCACTTGCTGTGATGTCCGCACCAGGCAGCTCTGGCAGGTCTGAATTGATTCTCAGTTATTTATGATGCATTAGGAGACTGTCGGACTATACGGGCCGAAGCGAAAATTTGGATGTTTGAGAACAGATTTTAGCTCATTTGAAGGTTCATAGCCGTAGCTATGGACCAAAAAGGGGCTGAAATATGGGCCAAACAGCCGGATTTGCAGCCGGCTCATGGATAGTCCGACAGACTGCTAGCACTTATTTGAGTATCAGAACATATCAACCGGGTCGACATCAACAGTGAGAACGACACCGGCAGGCAGCTGCGATCGCAGCCGTCCCAATTGCACGATCCGGCGGCGTAGCGGTTCACGACGTTTTGCTTTAAGCAATATCTGCACCCGATGTTTGTTACGCAGCCGCGGCAGCAGGCATGGTGCCGGACCGAGAACTTCCACATCCACATCACCGGACGCCAGGCTGGAGGATAGTTGCTCTGCCGCATTGTGAACTTTTTTTTCGTCGTTGCCACTCAATACCAGGTTGACCAGGTAACCGAACGGTGGATAAGCCAACGCCTGACGCTGAGAGAGCTCGAGGGCAGCGAACCCCTGGTAATCGTGCCGGGCGACATAATCAAGCGCATAATTATCGACCGCATAGGTTTGTATCATAACGCGTCCAAGTCGATCGCCCCGCCCGGCCCGCCCGGCTACCTGGCTGAGCAGGGAGAAAACCCGTTCGGCACTGCGGAAGTCCGGCAGGTTGAGTGCGGTATCGGCGTTGAGCACCCCGACCAGGGTAACTGCCGGAAAATCGTGTCCCTTTGCAATCATCTGGGTACCGATCAACACATCGATTGCACCGCTTGTCATCTGCTCTATCAGCCGATGATGAGCTCCTTTACGGGTGGTGGTGTCCCGATCCATGCGGGCCACCCGTGCAGTGGGAAAGCTCTGGAGGATTTCCTCCTCAAGTCGCTCGGTGCCCATGCCTTCAGGAAGCAGGCGCACACCACTACAGCGCTCGCAGTTGTCCGGTGGCCGCTGGTGAAAATCACAGTAATGACAACGCAGCGAACGTTGCACCAGAGAATAAGTCAGGGTGATGTCGCAATTCGGACAGCGCAGGGTGGCACCGCAATCATGGCAGAGCAAAAAAGGTGCATAGCCCCGGCGATTGAGGAGAAGCAGGGTCTGCTCTCCTGCAGCCAGAGCCTCTGCCAGGGCGGTCTGCAACGGTTCGCTCAACAGTCTCTCGCCCTCATGGAGTGACAGATCAACCAGTTGAATCCCGGGCAGAGGTCGTTCTGCGGTCCGCTCCGGAAGATCCAGGTAAGTCAGGTGCCCCTCCAGGGCCCTGTGATAGGTTGTAAGGACCGGCGTTGCGCTGCCCAGCAACACCACTGCTCCATCCATCTGACCACGCATCAGAGCCAGGTCACGGGCGTTGTAGCGGAAGCCTTCCGATTGCTTATAGCTGCCGTCATGCTCCTCATCAACAACGATCAGGCCCAGTTCGGGGAGTGGCGCAAACACCGCGGAGCGGGCGCCGATGACCACATCAATGTCCCCGCGTGCCACCTGCCGCCAGGCGTCGTAGCGTTCTCCGTCTGACAATCCGGAATGCAAAACGGCCAGACGAACATCATGGCCCTGGAACCAACTGCGGAAACGCGCTACCAGCTGCGGCGTCAGGGCAATTTCCGGGACCAGGACCAGGGCCTGGCGGCCCAGTTCGAGTGTTCTGGCGATCGCTCGGAGATAGACCTCGGTTTTGCCGCTGCCGGTCACGCCATGTAAAAGAAAAGCATGAAAGGCTGCCGGACCGCGCAATGCTTCTTCGACCTGAGTCACCGCCTGCTGCTGCGCAGGGTTGAGTTCGAAAGCCTGATGGATATCAACATCAACCTCGGCAAAAGGATCCCGGCACCGCTCGACTTCTTCAACCCGTAAAAAACCCAATTCCAGCAAACGCTGAAGAACCACATGAGGCGTCCCGAACTGTTGACGCAGTTGACTCAGGCTGACCTGTTTGGACGCTCGGATGAAGTCGAGGACCTCACGCTGTCGCGCACCTTGCGGTTGTTCTTCACGAACTGTCGCCTGGTAGATCTTGTCGCGCAAAACCAACGGCTTGCTGTCCAGGGCGGAAAGCCCCGCCGGCAGCGCTGTCCTCACTGCTTCTCCGGGAGGATAAACGTAATAACGTGCCGCACGAAGGTAAAAGGCAGCATGACGGGCATGGAACAGGGGATAAGGATCGATGACTTCGAGAATATCCTTCAATGGAGCCTCGCCGGGGTCCATCCAGTCCATGACATAGCCGACCACATGGCGGCGACCAAGAGGGACGCGGACACGACTGCCAATTCGGACTTGCGCCGCCAGGGCTGCCGGGATTGCGTAGCTGAGGATTTTGTCAAGAGGCGCGACCACGGCAATCGCCGCGGCCTGCGCCGGTTGTGTTGTAGATGTCAAAAAATCCTACTCTTGATCCTGGAAAGAAAAAAACAACGCAAAGACGCCAAGAAAAGCCAACAAAGACGCAAAGGGAAAACTTTTTTAAACCGATCAATGCGGGTAAGAGCAAGCCAACCAAAAATAATAGCCTTAAGGTTTCAATCTTACCCAAAACAGGGTTCAGGTTTTCTTTGTGTACTTTCCGTTAATCTTTGTGTCTTTGCGTTAAATATTGATAGCTTTTCCTGGATTTTTTAGCAACCTGTCGAACTATCCATGAGCCGGCTGCAAATCAGGCTGTTTGGCCCATATTTCAGCTCCTTTTTGGTCCATAGCTACGACTATGAACCTGCAAACGAGCTAAAATCTGTTCCATCCAAATTTTCGCTTCGGCCCGTATAGTCCGACAGGCTGCTAGCAATTACAGCTGCACGGCTGCCCTTAAGCCGCCTCCTGCCCAACAACTTTCGCGGCAAGCTGGGCGGCGAATTCCCGGCATTCACTCAGGTTGTCTTCCGTCGGCGTAAAGCGCAGAGTCAGGGCGGGAACCGGCAACTTGAACCGCAATCCCCGCAAGCGCTCTTCGACCAGCTTGACCGCCTCACCACTCCAGCCAAAGGACCCGAAAACTCCGGCAATCTTCGCCTTGGGCGTCACCAGAGAAAAGAGGGATAGAGCATGCCAGGCCTGTGGTGGAGCATCGCGGTTGATCGTCGCGGTGCCGACCAGGATCAGGTCGGCCAATTCCAGTTCATCGCGCAGGTCGCTGTCGCGCATCTCGCACATGCGCAGTTCAACGACATTGAAGTTTTGCCTTTCAAGCTCCTTCCGCACAGCGGCGGCCATACTGCGCGTATTACCGTGTGAAGACAAGGTCAGCATCAGTGCCCTGGGTTTTGGCTGCTCTGGCGGCAGTGCCGACCAGCGCCGATAGGAGTCAATCACGGCACGTGGGTCGTTACGACGAATCGGCCCGTGGGAGGGGCAAAGCATCTTGATTTCCAGAGCATCGATCTTGTTGACAGCTGCACGCACCTTGTCCTTGAAAGGACGCATAATGCAATCGAAGTAGAAATGAAAATCGTGTGAAAAGTCGGGGATTTCGTCATCGAAGAGCTTGCTGGCGCAGTAGTGGGCTCCAAAGGCATCGCAGGGGAAGAGGATGGCATCCTCAACCAGATAGGTAAACATGGTGTCCGGCCAATGCAGGTAGGGCGCCAGGATAAAGCGCAGCGTCCGACCGCCCAGGTCAATCTCTTCGCCGTCGCTGACTACATGAGCATTGAAAGGCTTGTTCATCAGCTGGCTGAGGAAGTTCTGGGCCGGGCGAGTGCAATAGACCGGCAGGTCAGGGCGTTTCTCGAGCAGACGCCCCAGGGCCCCGGAATGATCCGGCTCGGTATGATTGATAACGACCAGGTCGATCTGATCCAGGCCGATGATTTCTTCGACCTTGGCGAAGAATTCATCGGTAAACGGAGCCTTGACGGTATCGATCAAAGCTGTTTTCTGCTCACCGCGCACCACGTAAGCATTATAGGTCGTGCCGTTGTGTGTCGGAAAAAGTTCGTCAAAAATTTTCAGGTCGGCATGCCTGACACCGACCCAGAAAACATTACTGGCGATCTCCTGGGATTGTTTCATCACGTATATCACCTTTCCTTTTCAGTATTGTTGCCTTTATAATCGTCGGATGATGCAGGCTTTAAAGATAATACAACCAGGTCATCCTGGCAACAACTCCTCGACAACTTTCGGTGGGTTGCCATGACCTTTTCATCTCGCCCCCGCCGAGGAGTGAGCAGACGTCGGTTTTTGTCCCTCGGCATGGCCGGAATAGCCAGCGCTTTTGTGGCTGACACGGCATGGTACGAGCCACAGGCACTACAGGTCGAGAGAATTGCCCTAGCCTCGAACTCACCAGGCAGGCAGGTGCGCTTGTTACAGATCAGTGACCTGCACCTGAGCGGTTTCAACCGTTATTTTGCAAAAGTCGCCAGACAGGTTGCCGACTTGCAGCCGGACTTGATTGTTTTGACCGGCGACTATCTCGAGGAAGAGCGCAACATCCGGGGCGTGCTCAGTTTCCTGAAAGAGTTGAAGGCGACACATGGTATTTATGCCGTACAGGGCAACTGGGAATACTGGTCACGGCTGGAGGGAGAGAACCTGCGCAGACATTTCGCCGGAGTCGGTGTCAAACTGCTCATCAATGAGCGGGCAGATCTGGAGATCAACGGGCGCGCCCTGTCAATCTTCGGTCTGGACTATCCATCAGCAACGGATTATCTACACCAGCTGCAAAGAGAAGTCGACCCGCAACGCTTCAATCTTCTGTTATCCCACGTTCCGGCGTTTGCACATGAACAGCTCAATAAATACATCAACCTGATCCTGAGCGGACACACCCACGGCGGTCAGGTCCGTCTGCCGTTTCTGCCGCCTCTCTACCTGCCACGCTATTCCGGCCGCTTCGTGGCTGGCTTCTACCAAGTGAGCCAACATCGGATTCCACTTTATGTCAGCCGCGGTGTCGGTACCAGCGTCATGCCTTTAAGACTTTTCTGCCGCCCTGAGATCACGCTGTTTGAACTGGGCGGCTAGCAGCATAAGATTCGATCGTTCCTGGCATGAGCTGTCCTGGCGGCCAGAGCCCAAAGCCATTTACCAGACTTCCGGTCTCAAACCATCGGGCGGGATCAAGAGGCCGTTTCTTCCCATTTGATTGCATCCACCGGGCATACGTCATCACAGGCACCACAGTCGGTGCAGGTTTCTTTATCTATAACGTAGGGATCACCTTCACTGATGGCATTCACGGGACAGACAGGCTCACAGGTACCACAGGTCGTACAGTCCGCTGTAATGTAATGAGTTCCCATAAATCCTCCTTTTGTATGGTATTCGGTCTGCTAGCAGCTTGTCGGACAATCCATGAGCCGGCTGCAAATCCGGCTGTTTGGCCCATATTTCAGCTCCTTTTGGGTCCATAGCTACGGCTATGAACCTGCAAATGAGCTAAAATCTGTTCTCAAACATCCAAATTTTCGCTTCGGCCCGTATAGTCCGACAGACTGCTAGATATACATAATACCATTTCTTTGGAAATTATCTTCCGGGATGAGTCTTGATAAAACTAACCGGCCGTAGTCTAGTACCCTGTAACCTATTGGTTACAGGGTACTAGACTGATCCCAGCAGCTCCTGCAAGCGAACAAGTTCGGCGACCAACTTGCTGAAATCGTCACCGTTGAGGCTCTGGGCACCGTCGCAGAGAGCCCGGTCCGGATCCGGATGAACTTCAATCATAACCCCGTGTGCACCGACCACAATAGCTGCCTTGGCCATCGGCCCGACCAAGCTGCGTCGCCCGGTTGCATGGCTGGGGTCGACCACGATCGGCAGATGACTCATTTCACGAATCAGCGGCACAATACTCAGGTCAAGGGTATTGCGCGTAGCCCGTTCGAAAGTCCGGATTCCCCTTTCACAGAGGATGACTCGCGCATTGCCTTCGGCGAGAATGTACTCTGCAGCAGAGAGGAATTCCTCGATAGTGGCACTCATGCCACGCTTGAGCAGAACCGGATGCCCAGTTTTGCCCACTTCCTTGAGCAGGTCGAAGTTCTGCATATTACGGGCACCGACCTGCAGCACATCCGCAAAACGACAGATCGTTTCAAGCTGTTCGATACGCATAACCTCGGTAATCACGGGAAGACCTTCCGCATCACCTGCCTGCCGCAGGTATTTCAAACCCTCGACTCCCAATCCCTGGAAACTGTGTGGCCCGGTACGTGGCTTGAAAGCACCTCCACGCAGCATATGCGCGCCATGCTGTTTGACCAGCCGAGCGGCAGCCAGCATCTGCTCCTCACTTTCCACAGAGCAAGGACCGGCGATAATCACCGGCGGCTGACCATCACCGAACTTGACGCCTCCGGCTTCGACAACCGAGGACTCGGGGTGGAAATCACGTGAAACTAACTTGTAGGGCTTACTGACATGGATGACCTCGCGGACCCCGGGGAGCTCACGAATCGTCGTATCATCAACATAACCCTGGTTGCCAAGCACACCGATGGCAGTTCTCAAGCTGCCGGGAATCGGCTCAGCGATCAGGCCCATGGCCTCTACAGCATTTGTTACAGCTTGAACCTGCTCATCGGTTGCCGAATGATGCATGACGATCAACATGGAGGAGACTCCTTAATAAGGTCCTGAACACACAAACAGGTACGTAAGAAATTTCGGCGTAATCAGATCACACTACTTGGGCAAAGCGATGATTTCAAGTCCTTTGCGCCTAGGAGACCATATACGGACTCCTCGGCGTAAATGATAACAACCATGGCCTGGGATATAGACCCGCAATTTTCACTATGTTACAGTTCCTGGTGAGTCGTTGAAAGGGACACCATGAACCGAACCTTGATCATCGGAGCCATTGTACTGCTTGGCATGACGACTTTACCGGCCATCAGTGAAGCACAGGGTGGCGGGCCGGCACGCAAACTGATCAACTCCCAGGGTTGCAAAGCCTGCCATACCCTGGAAGGTGACGGCGGGAATGTGGCCGCAAGCTTTGAAGAAATACGCGCAAAGCGCTCCAGAGCGGAGATCCGGTTGCAGCTGCTCAATCCCGGAGGGAAACACGGCAACGATACGATTCCGGACTTCAGTCATCTGTCGAGTGCAGAGGTTGAAGCTTTGGTAAGCTTCATACAGCCAGCACCATAACCATAAGGGCGCCTTAAAAGCTTTTCACCACATAGGGCACAAAGGAAAATCCATTGAGTTTAAAACCAAGAGTCTCTCTGATTTTCATGAACTTTTCAGAATTTCACCGTGATCTCTGTGGTGAAAAGCATTTTGCCTGTTGATTTTACAGATTTTGATCGCGCCTCTATAGAATTACGTTTTTTAAATCTTCTGATGCAACTGGAACAGCTGATGACACAACGAATTATCCCGATTACTTCTCCCAATTTTATCGCCGGCGAGGTCCTGGACTGCCCCATGGACTGGACAGCCGTGTTCGGCAACTCCCGGCCCCTGGCCCTGGAGATAGGCTGTGGTACCGGTCACTTCATCCTCGCACAGGCTCGCAAGCAACCGGACATTAATTTTTTGGCCATAGATATCTACAACAAGGGGTGTCTGAAAACCTGTGCAAAAATTGACGAAGCCGGCTTGCAAAATGTTCGCGTCATGCGCGTTGAAGCCCGCTGGCTGATGGAAACAGGGCTGCGGCCGGAAAGCCTCGCTGCTGTCTACATAAATTGCCCGGACCCATGGCCAAAGAAGCGCCATCGGCGCAGGCGCCTGGTCAACCGGGATTTTCTCGAATCACTGGCTCACTACCTGTTGCCGGACGGCGATTTTTTCTTTAGTACTGACTTCGACAATTATGCTGAAGATGTTGCCGAGCAGATCCGTAATTTGCCCGGTTACGGCAACATGCTGCAATCGGACTGGGTGCATGACCTGCCCGGCTATCCGATCTCCAAATACATGCAGCGTTTTCTCGACAAAGGCCAACCCATCTATTTCATTCACCATCAGCGCGATGCGCGGGTTTCCCGCGGCAAGCTCCCCTCTTCCACAGCGCAACGCGGCTTTCGTGTCGACTGGCAAAAGGCTGAAAATGGCTGAATACCTCACCTCAAAACTTGCCGGAGCAGGGGGAAGCATCCGCCAGCAACCGGAAGATTTCCAGGTTGACGAGATCCCCCTTTACGAGCCTTGTGGCGAAGGCGACCATCTCTACCTGAGAGTTGAAAAGTGCGGGCTGACAACCTATGACCTGCTCCGGGAGCTGGCCAACGCCCTTAAATGCAACGAACGCGACCTTGGCTATGCCGGGCTAAAAGATGCCAGGGCAATCACCCGGCAGACCGTCTCCGTGCCACTTCGCAAGCCAGATGACGTCAAAGGGCTGGAGATTCCAGGGGTGACTATTCTTTCTGCGTGCATGCATCGCAACAAACTGCGTCCCGGTCACCTGGCAGGAAATCGTTTTCGGATTCGCATCCATCAACCACACCCTGAAGGGCTGCAGCGTGCAACAGCAATTCTCGGGGTATTGGAGGATATCGGTGTCCCCAATCGCTTTGGTGAGCAACGTTACGGCGCCCTGGGCAACTC
Source organism: Desulfuromonadales bacterium (assembly GCA_014860225.1). Lineage (GTDB taxonomy): Bacteria > Desulfobacterota > Desulfuromonadia > Desulfuromonadales > BM103 > M0040. The sequence goes on along the minus strand of JACZKE010000045.1, from coordinate 879 downwards.
TCACCGCATCGGCCGTGCAATTCTTCGCGGCGATTACAGCGCTGCCATTGACGAAATTATTGGTGACCCGGCAGAAATCAATCATCCCGCCTGGCAGCAGGCTGTCGAAGCGTATCGCTGCAAAGACCTGGGAACTGCAATCGAGAAACTGCCCCGCCATTGCAGGCCGGAGCGTCGTCTGCTTGAAATGATCAGAGATGGCAAGAGTTCAGACAAGGCTGTCCGCGCCATGCCCCGTAAACTGCTGAGGCTCTACCTTTCTGCGTACCAGTCAAGTCTTTTCGATCGCCTGATCGATATGCGCCTGGACACCCTGAATCAGCTCTGGCCAGGCGACCTGGCGTACAAGCATATCAACGGTGCCTGCTTTCTGGTGACCGATCCAGCTGTCGAGCAACCGCGAGCAGACACTTTCGAGATCAGTCCGACGGCACCGCTTTTTGGCTGTAAAACTAAACTTGCCGAGGGTCAGGCCGGCCTGCTCGAACAAAGTCTGCTCGACAAAGAAGACCTCACCCTGGAGTCGTTCCATCTCTCTGGAGGGCTGTCGATGGATGGTGAGCGACGGCCCTTGCGAGTGCCGATACACTCACCCGAAGCCTTAACGGACGGGGAGGATATACTGATCTCATTTTCACTGCCGAAAGGCAGCTTCGCAACAATCGTGCTTGATGAAGTCATGAAAACCGGGAGTTCCGATTAAAATTGTCAAACCACTGGCATTAACCTACACTGGCAGCCTGTCGGACTATCCATGAGCCGGCTGCAAATCCGGCTGTTTGGCCCATATTTCAGCTCCTTTTTGGTCCATAGCTACGGCTATGAACCTGCAAATGAGCTAAAATCTGTTCTCAAACATCCAAATTTTCGCTTCGGCCC
>JACZKE010000044.1 GCA_014860225.1 Desulfuromonadales bacterium | reverse complement strand
GGGATGTTGAGAGTCCGCGGGGTGGGGTGCGGGGGTGTGTGCCTGGGAAGATGGGGTACTGAATGAAGATGACAACAAGAGTGAGCGGTTAGCGATGGCCTCTGGCAAACGATGGAAGTACGACGAGTTGATGATTGCAATGAATCTTTATTGCAAACTTCCATTCGGTCAATTGCACCGTGGCAATCCATTGATCAACGAGGTGGCCGACAAGTTAGGGCGTACACCAAGCAGTCTATCGATGAAGCTCTGTAACTTGGCGTCGTTAGATCCTTACCATAAAGAACGCGGCATCAAAGGGCTGAGTAGCACCAGCAAGGGAGATCGGGAAATCTGGGCGGCGTTCAACGCCGACTGGGAAGGGCTCGGAATCGCAAGCGAGGAGCGGTTGCAACAGTTGTTGAGTGAAGAGCCTGCAAAGTCGCCAGTCACCGACACTCTGTCTCCTAAGAAAAAGCCGCAAAGCGTCACAATGCCAGTTGTGATTCCGACCGGGCCGACAGAGAAAATGTTGACCATCAAGGCTCGTATTGGACAGCGCTTCTTCCGCCAAAGCGTACTTGCCTCCTATAACGTGCGCTGCTGTGTCACCGGTAACCCGGTTCCGGAACTGCTAGTCGCCAGCCATATTTTACCCTGGGGGAGTCATCCGGAACACCGACTCAATCCGCACAACGGGCTCTGTCTGGCGCAGACGCAAGATGCGGCATTTGATCGTGGCCTGATTACCTTCGATGAGGATTTCCGCCTGGTGGTTGGGTTACGTTTAAAAAAGTTCCTGCCGGATGAAGCTTTGGATCGTAACTTCCTCGTCTACGAAGGCAAGCCGATGAAGATGCCGGATAAGTTTCTGCCGGAGAATGAATTTATGCGAAAACATCGGGACGAAGTTTTTCAGCGCATATGACACTTGAATAATTTGGTCACGAGAAATCCCTTTGCACTGTTGGGTAGAACGGGCGTCAGTATTATTGAGCGCATTAAGACCGAATTTGAACAAGTAAAGATCTTCGTCGGCATATCGGTATCATCAGGCGGCAGTATGCCGGCGAAAAGAGTCAAACGTAGCCCCCTTTGTCTTTGCCCGGTTTACAGACATTAAACAAGAACTCTTGCTCACGAATTTGGAGGAGATATAGGATATGGCAAAATTTTTAAACACGAGTGCGACCAGTTATTTTCTTGAGGAATTGATTAAAACGGCAAGAGACAGGGTCATACTCATCAGCCCTTTCTTGAAGTTGAACGACCGGATCAAGGAACTTCTCGAAGATAAAAACCGTCTCAAAATTGATGTACGCATTGTTTATGGAAAAAATGAGCTGCAGCCAGAGGAAATCAATTGGCTTAAGGAGCTTGATTATACTCGCACAAGCTTCTGCAAGAATCTCCATGCAAAGTGCTATCTCAATGAAGAGAGCTGCATCATCACCAGCTTGAATCTGTATGAATTCAGTCAGGTTAACAACAATGAAATGGGCGTTTTGATCCGACGTAACGATGATCCGGAGCTGTACAAAGATGCCTATGAAGAAGCTCAGCGAATCATAAGAGTCAGTGACGAAATCAGGATGTCGCTGGAAAAGGTCGCAAAAGAGCCTGAGGATGTCCAGGAGAGCGAAGAAAACCACGAAAAATTGACAACTTCGAAGCTTGCCAAAAAGCTTGGTCTTAAAACGAATGAGCTCGTAGACAAATTGATTTCACAGGGTTTACTGGAGATAAAAGACGACAAGAATTACATCACATCCAAAGGTAAAGATGCAGGTGGTGAGTTCAGGATGAGCCCGAAATTCGGGCCGTATTTTCTTTGGCCTGAGGGGTTGGCTGTTTAAGGTATCAAGTAAGATGAAACACCTTCACGTTACCTGCGCCATCATCGAACAGGACGGTTTCGTATTAGCCGCCCAGCGTAGTGCCATCATGAGTTTGCCACTCAAATGGGAGTTTCCTGGCGGCAAGATCGATCTGTCGGAAACGCCTGAGGAATGTCTGATTCGTGAAATCCATGAAGAGATGGGCATTCGCATTCGCGTCGGGGAAAACCTGCCATCCAGCACTCATCAATACCCGTCACTCACGGTAACGCTTTATCCTTTTATCTGTTCAATTGAATCTGGCGAAATTATTCTTCACGAACACTCTGACATGTGTTGGCTACTTCCAAACGAGCTACACATCCTTGACTGGGCCGAGGCCGACTTGCCAGTCATCGAGTCATATCTCTCTAAATGTGTTGGGGTCCGCAGTGTTAAAGGTTAAGTAAAAGAGCCCTGGAATAACAATGGAAAAGACCATCGAGTTTTATAACCGTAACGCTACGGGATTCTTTGATGACACTGTGGGAGTGGATATGTCCGCCATCCATGACCGGTTTCTTCAGGAGATCCCAGATGGCGGGCTCCTTCTCGATGCGGGTTGCGGATCGGGCCGCGACGCTAAAATATTTAACGATTGTGGCTATCGCGTTATTGCTTTTGATGCTTCGCACAGATTGGCGGCTCTGGCCAGCGAATACCTTGGCCAGTCTGTTTCAGTGCGCACGTTTGCCAATATCGACGAAGTCGCACTATATGATGGAATCTGGGCCTGTGCCAGTCTTTTACATCTGCCACTCTGCGAGATACCCAACGCGCTAAGTCGTCTCTGGGTGGCGTTAAAACCTGGCGGTACTCTTTATCTGAGTTTCAAAGAGGGGCAGGGTGAGCGAGAAAAGGATGGCAGGCACTTTACCGATCTTGACGAGAATGCTTTGCGCGATCTATTGGGCAATCTCAGCCGTATCGACAAAATCAATTGTTGGCAGACCTTGGATCAAAGGCCTGGACGAACCGATATTTGGCTAAACGCCATGGTGCGTTGCAAGCATTCGGCTCCAGATAAGCTGATTACGGGTGGTCAGAACAATCCTTTTTTGCCTTCCTTACTTTCGGGGATTCGAAATGCCACTGAGATCGATCTGGCTGTAGCCTTTATTAAGGCAACTGGCTTGCGACTTTTGTTCGCCGATTTGAAAGAAGCAATCGATCCTTCCGAAGAGAGTCTAAGACCTCCAGCCAGATTGCGCATCATCACCAGCGACTATCTCGATGTGACAGATCCCGAAGCTTTGCGTAGCCTCATGCTTTTGCAAGAGCGTGGTGCTCAGGTTCGAATTTACGAATCGGCTGGCTCCAGCTTCCACATGAAGGCCTACATTTTCGTACGACAGGCGGGAGAGAAGGTAGCGCACGGCACGGCCTTTGTCGGCTCCAGCAATATAAGTCGGCAGGCTTTGCAGGATGGGCTCGAGTGGAATTATCGTATCGACACATCAGGTCCGGTTGAATCATTAGATCATTCAGGCTTTGCCGAAATTCGCAGTCGATTCGAAGAACTCTTTGCCGAGGCCCGTGCCGTACCGCTTACCTATTCCTGGATTGATGCTTACGAGCAGCGTCGCAGACTCTCACCAATGCCCGTGGCACCCGGAAGCAATGAACGCGAGCAGCCACCGGAGCCAACCGAGATCCAAAAAAAAGCACTGGCGGCTCTCACCCAAACCCGCGAAGAGGGCTATCGACGGGGTCTGGTGGTTATGGCTACAGGGCTTGGCAAAACTTGGTTGGCGGCCTTCGACAGTCAGCAGATGAATTCCAAACGGGTGCTATTCGTAGCGCACCGCGAGGAGATTCTTTTCCAAGCGGAAAGCACGTTTCTGCGCATTCGCCCGCAAGCCAGGGTAGGTTTTTATACCGGACAAATCAAGGACAAGGAAGTCGATATTCTCTGTGCTTCGGTGCAAACGCTGGGCAAGCTCGAACATGTCGGGCTATTTTCCCCTCGGCATTTTGATTATGTGGTGGTCGATGAGTTTCATCATGCTGCCGCATCCACTTATCGTCGCCTGCTCGGACATTTCGAACCGCGCTTTCTCCTCGGGCTAACGGCCACACCGGACAGAACCGACCAGTCAGACATTCTTTCTCTTTGTGACGACAACTTGGTGTTCAGCAGGGATTTGTTTACCGGTGTTAACAGCGGTTTGTTGGTGCCTTTCCATTACTTCGGTATCTTCGACGAAGCGGTGAACTACCGCGAGATCCCTTGGCGTAGCGGCAAATTCGATCCGGAGCAACTTTCCAACAAGTTGGCGACCTTAGCTCGTGCCCGCCATGCCTTTAGAGAGTGGAAGGAGCGTGCCCAACAGCGCACACTCGCGTTTTGCGTCTCAATTCGGCACGCCGACTTTATGGCCGAGATCTTTCGCCGGAAGGGCGTCCGGGCGGAAGCGGTTTACGCTGGTTCCAATATCGCGCGTGGCGAGGCGCTTGAGCAACTTGCTGATGGACGGCTGCAGGTTATCTTCTCAGTTGATCTTTTCAACGAGGGAGTGGACTTGCCGTGTCTCGATACGGTCATGCTGCTGCGCCCTACCGAATCCAAGATTCTCTTCCTACAACAAATCGGTCGCGGCCTTCGTAATGCCCCGGATAAAGAGCATTTGGTCATCTTAGATTTTATCGGCAATCACAATAGCTTCCTTCACAAGCCCCAGGCGCTCTTCAATGTTGGCGCCAGCTACAAGGCTCTGGCGGAATTTGCCCGTCGGGTCGAACAGAAACGCCTTGAACTTCCCGATGGGTGTTTCGTCAATTACGATCTTGAAATCATCGCTTTCCTGAAAGAGCTCGACAGCGATGGGGCGCAGAAGGAATACGAGGCGCTGCGCGAAACCTTTGGCCGTCGCCCGACACTTTCCGAGTTTTACCGCGCAGGCGCATCAGTCAGTCAGATGAGAAGGCAGCATGGTTGCTGGTTTTCTTTTGTAGATGCCATGGGGGATCTGCCTTCTGAGGAAAAGCGTTGTACAGACCGCCATCATGGATTTTTCCGCGAAGTTGAAACCACTAAACTGGAGAAATCTTTCAAGGTGATCCTGCTTGAAGCCCTACTGGAGTATGGCGGATTGTTCACGCACCCATCATTGGAAACATTGGCTGTGCAGTCTTTGGCAATTTTTCAGCGGCGGAGAAATCTGATCAGTGATATCAAGGCAGATCTCCAAAATATTGAGTCGTTAAACATCACTCAGTGGCAGAAATACTGGGAAGGCAATCCAGTCAATGCTTGGATCGGGGGCAATCTGAAACCCGGGGCCAAGATTTGGTTCCAGGTCGTTGAGGGGAAATTCATGCCTCGCTTCAAGGTCGACGCTGGCGAGCGTGAAACCTTGGCGGCATTGCTCCAGGAGTTGGTCGACTATCGCTTTGCCTCCTACGAAGCAAGGCGCGAACCGGCCCAAATTGATAATGTCGTGCCGTTGCGCCGCGACCCCGACAATATAGAACTCCCATTCTTTCCAAACATCAAATTTGCTTGCGGCCACTTCAAAACGGGCCAGGCCGATGCGGAGGAGTATCGCATCCTCGGACCTCGTCACGGAAAACTTGATCCGGCTCGCCACTTTATCGCCCGTGCTTCTGGCAACTCGATGAATGGCGGCAAAAATCCTATTCGGGATGGTGATTATTTGCTTTTGGAACGGGTCACCCCGCAAAGCGCAGGATCGATTACAGGTTTGATCATGGCGATAGAACGCCAGGACACCGGTGACAATCAATACCTGCTACGGCTCGTCACCAAGCCCAGCCCCGGCTGCTATGTTCTTCGGGCCACAAATCCTGATTATGAAGATTTGGAGGCCGACGAGGATATGCGCACTTTTGCACGGCTAAAAGAAATACTGGATCCCCTTGAACTGGCTGTTGGGTGGGAGTTTATGCGCGAGGAGATTCCGGCTCTTTTCGGTGAAGAGTTCAATCCAGGGAACTGGCATTCTGGTCATGTGGTTCTCAATGATCACCGTGCCCATATCCTGCTGGTGACGCTCAATAAACAGGGGAAAAGCGAGGATCACCGCTATCATGATTATTGGGTGGACGAGACAACCTTTCACTGGCAGAGTCAGAACAATACGACTCCGGAGAGTAAACGCGGCAAGGAATTGATTGAGCACCAGAAAAAGGGTATCGCTATCCACCTGTTTGTTCGTGAAAGGAAATTGTCCGGTAACAAGGCGGCGCCTTTTACCTATTATGGTCCTGTCACCTACGCTCGCCACAAAGGAAGTGCTCCAATGAGTATTGAGTGGCGAGTGCAATCTGGTGTAGATGGTTCAGTTCACCTATGACAGATAAAAGACGCATGCATCTTACCTGCCTTGAAAATGTGAAGTTTCTGCACCCGGTAGGGATGTCCACCTTCAGGTATGGTGTGACCATACCCGTTGAGGCGCAGACAGAGCGGATGCGCGCCATCGAAAAGGGTGGCAAGGTGCCGGTCACCATTCTTTTCGACACAGTAGACCCGATCGTTGCCGAGATCCGACGCTTGAATAACAAGCCGGGCCATCTTCAATTCCGCTATGAAAACAAGGCGCAAGAGCGCTTGCGTCAATATCTGCTGAAGGTGTTTGGCAATTCGATAGAGGGTAGCTTGCTCGAAGTGACAGAGGTCGCACCGTTTACCTTCCTGTTCAGGCCGATAGCGCGCACCAGCTCGCCATCGCTTCAGATCAGCGACATTCTGCTGCATAGACTGGAGCAGGTTGAGATGGAACGCATTACGGAGATCGGCCAGATCAGGGAAGCTCTTGCTTCCGTGGAATACGATGCCGGTTTCAGCCAATCCGAATACAACAGGCGGATCAATGAAGGGCTGACAAACCAGGGATGGAATAGCGAGCGGAGAGTTGTCCAGGAGTTGGGACTTAAGTGCGATTTCGAGAAGAACGGTATCTGGGTCGAGGTGGAGTTTGGAAATGCCCGATCCTATTACCAGGACTACGTGAAGTTCATGTTGGCAAGGAAGCACCGTAACGCAAGGCTTGGGATGCTCCTTTGTCCGATGACATCATTTTCGTCACTCTTGTGCGAACTGGGTCGGGAAAGGGCTCGGAAAAATGCGGTGCGTGAGCGCCCGCCGGTCTACTCGGGGATGATGAGTTACGAGAAGGCAGCGCGTGAGTTGCCGTTCCTGGGGTTTATGTTCGAGATGCCAATTATAGTGGCGGGGGTCGGGGTGAGAGGGTAGGAAAGAGGGGTCAGCCCTGGACATTGGACAAGGGCTCTGTGAGATTTTGAACTGAGCGCGGTTGTTTATGAATAAGGCGCAATAACAACTCTGTGTCCCATGTCAAGGGCTGACCCCTTTCCGTATATATCTCTGGTGAAAGTTAAATGATTTTAGTATGATGGCGCATTTTAAAATGTGTGTGTCTTAATTGTTAGCTCTCAGCCGTGACGCATTCTGTCAGACAAGCGCGTTATGGTGTTGGCCTGGTTGACCTTAGTAGTAATAAATGAGCGGTTAAAGTCAATACTTGATATGCCTATGAAGAAAATCTCTAGACCTAGCCCTCCTTTCTCTGGGCAGACTTTGACGATATAGTCTTTTTGCCTTGAATGTTTTAGGTTTTTGAATTAGGAGCGACCCCTTTGTTGTCAATTGATTTGAAATATCATGACGAAAAAGATCAGGTGTCATGGCGTGGAAAGCACGTTGCAAACGTAGAAGAATTTAAAAGTTTTCTCAGTACCGATGGTGTCCGAAATAGGTTGTATGATGAAGAAGAGCACCAAGATTACGAAGCCGAGTTGCGAGCATTGGCAACAACTGATATGGAAACCGACACCATTGAGAGACTTCTATCCTCTGAACCAGAAAAAATATCGTGGGAAGTGGGTGAGGCCCTCGCAGAGTCTCTCCTTGAAGAGGAGCGTGGTGTAACTATTCCTTGGAATGGTGAGCGCGACAAGAAGACTCCAAAAGCGAGCTTGCCGGGGGCAGATATTGTCGGATTTATAAATGATGGAGACGATGTTTATCTAATGATTGGAGAAGTCAAAACATCAAACGACTCCTCTACTCCGCCTCAAGTAATGTATGGCAAAAGTGGGATGAACCACCAGTTAGAGAATCTGGCAACCAATATTTCAATACACAACTGTCTTCTTCAATGGCTTCGTCCTCGATGTAAAGAGCCGACCCTAGAAAAACTCTACCAAGCGGCAGTTGTCACATACCTTAGGTCGCATGGTAAAGCGATTAAATTGATTGGCATGCTGATGCGCGATACTGCTCCAGCAGAATCAGACTTAAGAAGTCGAGGCCGCAAATTAGCTAATAAAGTAACACCTCCAACTGACGTCGAATTGGATGCTTGGTATTTTCCTGTGCCAATTAGTGCCTGGGTACAGTGTGCAAAAGGAGGTATCACATGACCTCCTGGATATATGAAAACATTGATCAGAAAGCTATCCTAAGTGCACAAGAAGAATCCTCTAGGAGATTGATTAATAATGCATTAGGACTAAAGACAGAGGAAGTTGAAGACCTTAATGTTAGGTTTGTTGCGGAAGCCTTAAATCTTGCTCTTGCCGATCTCTTTGAGGACGATAACAATATAAAAGATTTGCGAGAGCTAAGCGCTGAAGCATTTCAATTGTTTCGAGTTCTGCCACGCTCAAAGGATCCTGTTACTGCAGCAAAAGAGAGTTTGAGAATTGCATGTTTTGGCATTTTAGGGGAAAGAGGTGTTGATGCTGCTCGGCTATTAAAGGAAGATACGTGGCAGGCTCTCCCCTTAGACTCTGATCAATGGGATGAACGCACACTTTCTACCATTCTTGAAGTCTGGCTGCGTCTGATTCGAAAAGATGGGTGGGCCGACCTTGATGAAATCCAAGCAAGAGTCTTTGACCTTCGTAAGCAACAACGAAATTATGAAGCTCGATATTTAGACGAGCAGGGAGAGAATGCTCGTTCAGCTGCATGGAAGCTTGTTGCGCTCTATCATTTGTCAAAGGCAGCAGATTTACTAGCAACATTTACAACCCAAGGGCAAATTGACGGTCACTTCGATGCCTTGCAGCAACTTGAGGCTCAGTTCGATAGAGCGCTTTCGGCTTGTGGGCGGGCAGGGTTGGTAGAGTTTGAAGTATTGACACGTTTGCTCATGCGTACTGCACGGCAAATGGTTGAAAATTCCATCTGGACTGTAACGCGTGCTGTAAATTCAAGGGTCACAAAGTTTGTCAGTCACCTAGTCTCTAGAGAACTACACAAGCCGATATTCGAGATGCTGCCACCACAACGCGGGGCTCTTCAGGAGGCTGGCTTACTTGGCTCTGCTCATCGTGCAGTTGTTGTTAATTTACCCACATCAAGCGGCAAGACCTTTATAGCCGAATTCCGGATACTCCAAGCATTAAATCAATTTGACTATGAAAAGGGTTGGGTTGCCTACCTGGCCCCAACTCGTGCCCTTGTAAACCAGGTGTGTGCAAGACTCCGAAAAGATTTTGCTTCTCTAAATGTAAACGTTGAAAAGGTGAGCCCTGCATTAGAAGTTGATGGTTTGGAGGCGGGGCTATTAACTGATATCCAAGATGAAACTCGTTTTAGAGTATTGGTTACCACACCTGAAAAGTTGGATTTGATGCTACGAGGGGGCTGGGAAGACAAAATAGGGCGACCACTAACTTTAGTGGTTGTTGATGAAGCACATAACTTGTCACAGCCAAATCGTGGGATAAAGCTTGAGTTACTGTTAGCAACAATCAATCGAGAATGCCGTTATGCGCAATTCTTGCTTTTGACACCCTTCATTCCAAATGCGCAGGATATTTCCAAATGGCTAGCTCCAAATAATAACCAAGAGATAGAGTTAGGTTTAAGTTGGAAGCCGAATGATCGCGCCGTATTAATATGCAAACCCCAAAAAGGAATAATTTCCGGTAATTTTAGTCTTGAGCTAGAAACGCTCCACACAACAAAAGATACATTAAGCGTTCCCGAAATCTTGACGCTCGATGTAGATAGGCCTTTAGGCTTGAATTGGTCTGGAGTCAGCCATAATTCAAGTAAGTTGGCTGCTGCTACAGCACAAGTTATGAAAGTCCGCGGCCCGGTAATAGTGCTGTCTGGAACTATACCTAACAGCTGGAGACTTGCGGAGAACTTTAAGCATGAAGCCAATTTACGCACTTCAGATGACGATATTCAACTGGTCCAGAGATATTTGAATGATGAATTTGGAAATGATTTTGCTTTATCTGAGCTTTTGGGTTACGGCGTAGGTGTACATCATTCTGGGTTGTCTGATGAAGCTAAAATCTTAATGGAATGGCTTTTTGAAAAGGAAAAAATAGATGTTCTTGTAGCAACAACCACGATTGCTCAGGGAGTAAATTTTCCTGTCTCGGGAGTTGTTCTTGCCGCACACCAATATCCATATGGAATGGATATGCCACCTGAAGACTTTTGGAATCTGGCTGGACGCGCAGGTCGTGTTGATCATGGCAGTGTTGGTATTGTTGCCCTTGTCGCAACTGATGAGGAAAAAGCAAAGAAGTTGCGCTCGTTTGTAGAGAGACAAGTCTCAACTCTTAATTCAACGCTTATTCATATGGTCCAAGAAGTCATCGAACAATATGGTGAGCTACAATTACATTTACTTTACAAGCGGCCGGAATGGTCTGCTTTTCTACAATACCTAGCACATACTTATCGACAAATAGGAGATCCTCAAAGGTTTGCTAATGAAGTTGAACAGGTGTTGAGAGGGACTCTAGGTTTCCAAAGCCTTCGTAAATCACATACTGAGTGGGCAAATAGTTTAGTGAAAAGTGTTCAGTCATATGGTGTGCGTCTTCACGGAAAAGCTCTTAAGCTTGTAGATACCACAGGTTTTTCTTGGGAGACAGTTAGTACAACGTTAAGTCGACTATCTCAAGAGCGGATAAATGAGGATGTCTGGGACGAAAAAAGGCTTTTTGGGCATGATTCGAAGGATCTTGAGAAGTTGATGGGTATTTTACTTTCTGTGCCAGAATTACGTGAAAACTTGGAGGCTGCTACAGGGGGAAGAGGCCCTAATGGGGACATGCTAGCATGTATGGTTCGTGACTGGGTCAATGGTACGAGCTTAACAGATATGGCTGGTGAATACTTTTCTGAAAAACCTAATGGAGATAGTGTCGATCCAACTACGGCAATGAGTGATTGTTGCAAAAATCTTTTTGGAAAATTAACTCAAACGGCTTCTTGGGGGCTTGCTGCTCTCCAGTCTATGACTTTTGGTGACAATTTTGACAAAATGTCTGAGGCCGAGCAAGAGACACTGCGAAACTTGCCGGCTAGGGTTTTTTATGGAGTTAATACTGACGAAGCTATTGCTCTTCGGTTACTTGGTGTCCCAAGGAGCGCTGCTCAGCCATTAGCTGTGAGTATGGGGACTTCGATAGACTTGCCAATACCAAGACTTAGAGTCGAGCTTGCAAAAAAAGATGCTCAATATTGGACAAAGTCCTTAGGTAGAAAAGGTCACGATTACTATCGCATATGGAAAATACTTGAGGGAGTTAGTTAACCGTGTATAGGTATGGATTGGGGAATCGGGGGACATGGAATCGGGGGACATAATACCTATTCTAATGTCAGCCAAGTTGCTATCAGGGGTCAGTTTCTATAAACTGGCCCCTGTTATTTTATGAATTGTTATATCTGGAGGGAATATCATGCCACGTCTATCGCGCCTGGTTGTTCCAGGCTATCCCCATCACATTACCCAGCGCGGAGTTCCGGGGACACCTCACTTAATTGCGGCAAAACATATTCGTTGTCGACAGAGGTCCTTTCTACTAGAATGACTACTCTTGATTTTATGTAATGCAATGTTTAGAGGAGGGGGGATGGCACGTCTCGCACGAGTCGTTGCACCTGGGATTCCGCATCATATCACTCAGCGCGGCAATCGGCGCCAATCAACGTTTTTCCACGAATCGGATTATCAACTTTATCTCGATCTGGCCCTTGAATGGAGTCAGGCGCATGGCATGCAAATCTGGTCGTACTGCCTGATGCCCAACCATGTCCATCTGGTTGCTGTCCCAGAGAAAGAAGAGAGCCTGGCTGAAGCTGTGGGAGAAATCCACCGGCGCTATACCAGGGCAATCAACTTCCGCATGGGATGGAGGGGACATCTTTGGCAGGGTCGCTTTCATTCCTTTCCTATGGATGAAGATTACCTGCTTGCTGCGGCACGATATATTGAACTGAATCCTGTCAAGGCAGGATTGGTCAAAGCTCCAGGAGACTATCATTGGAGCAGTGCTCGCCATTATCTCGGTGAGCATGAAGATCCTTTGTTAGCAGCATCGCCACTGAGTCACCTTGTCGATGATTGGACTGTTTTTTTATCATCAGCAGGCGATGTAAGGCACAATGAGAATATCCGGCGTGCGGAACGTAGCGGGAGACTTCTGGGCAGTGATGTGTTCGTAGCCACAATTGAGAAAACCCTTAATCGGCAGCTAAGAAGAAGTAAGCCGGGGCCGAAGAAAGCAATTAAGTGAGGTGTCCCCAGAACCAGAATCCCGACAATATCCTTTATGCGACCCCGACATTGAAAAAAGGACGATGGCGGAGTAGAATCAAGCCGGGTCATTTATCAAAGAACACCCGAAATGTAAAAATTCAGTCTATCAAAACCAGAGATGCCATGAACCGCCCGATTGCCACATTGCTGATAGTCCTCATAATAGCGAGCCTGACATTCAGCACATTCGCTCTTTTCCAGGGGAAATTCGCCGCCGCCCTTTCTGTCTACCCGCTGCTTATCCTTGCTTATTTCTTAGTGCGCGGGTTCAGGTCTTGAATCGGGGGACATCCATGATAAATAAACTCAAGGGCTGACCCCTTCCTTGACCCCTTCCTTATTACTTCTTGCCTCCAGCAAACAAATCCGTACCCCCGGCTTGACAAACCGCCCCGCTCAGGTGCCGCAGAAGGTGCGGTAGGCTTGGTCCGAAGGTGGCGCCGGAGAGCGGTAAGGGGTCTGCTCCGGGCTGTCGTCGTAGGGCCTGGCCAGCACCGACAGCAGCCGTTGCAACGGCTGGTAATCTTCCTGTCCGGCCGCGGCCAGGGCTTCCTCGACCCGGTGGTTGCGCGGAATCACCGCCGGATTGCGGGAGCGCATCAATTTGCCGGCTTCCGCCAGCGATTGCGCCTGTCGTCCCAGTCGCGCCTGCCAGCGTGCCTGCCAACGGACCATGTCATCATCCTCAAACAGCGGGTCCGGCCGGTTGGCACCGTCGGCGAGAGCGCGGCAGGTGTTGGTGAAATCGGCCCGCAACCGCTGCATGCCGGCCAGCAGTTCCTCGATCAGGGTCTCATCACCGTCTTCTGCATTGAACAGCCCCAGTTTCTCCCGCCATCCCGTCAACTGAAGGTGCCGGAAATGTGTTGTGAAAGCCGCAATTTTCTCCCGGGCGACAGCCAGCGCCCGGTCCGGGTCGGGGTCGATCAACGGTAGCAGGCTTTCCGCCAGTCGGGCCAGATTCCACTGGGCGATGGGGGGTTGATTGGCATAAGCGTAACGGCCATGAAGATCGATCGAACTGAAGACCGTCGCCGGTTCATAGGCGTCCAAGAAGGCACAGGGTCCGTAATCGATGGTTTCGCCGCTGAGGGCGGTGTTGTCGGTGTTCATGACGCCGTGAATGAACCCGACCAGCTGCCATTGCACCAGCAGCGCGGCCTGGCGGATGATGATCTCCTCCAGTAAGGCCGGATAGGGATTGGCGGCGGACTCCAGGGCCGGGTAATGGCGGGAAATGCAGTAATCGGCGAGCAGCTGCAATTCCTCCCTGCCGCACCGGGCGGCAACATATTCAAAGGTGCCGACGCGCAGATGGCTGGCCGCGACGCGGGTCAGAATCGCACCCGGCAGGACAGTCTCCCGATAGATCGGTTCCCCGGTCGTGACCACCGCAAGGCTGCGGCTGGTGGGGATGCCGAGGGCGTACATCGCTTCACTGATGAGGTACTCCCGCAGCATCGCTCCGAAGGGCGCACGGCCGTCTCCGGCACGGGAAAAAGGTGTCTGGCCCGACCCTTTCAACTGGATGTCGTAACGTTCTCCGCGCGGGGTGAGCTGTTCGCCCAGCAGGATCGCGCGACCGTCGCCGAGCATGGTGAAATGGCCGAACTGATGACCCGCATAGGCCTGGGCCAGCGGGTCGGACCCGGGCGGAAGGCGATTTCCCGCGAGCGTTTCGACCCCCTCAGGTGAGCGCAGGGCGTCGTCATTCAATCCCAGCGTTTCGGCCAGGTTCCGGTTGAGAATGACCAGCCGGGGGGTTGCTACCGGCACCGGACTGAGCCGCACGAAGAATGAGGACGGCAACCGGGAGTAGCTGTTGTCGAAATTCCAGCCGGCGGCCTTCACGCCAGAGTTTGTTTGCTCGGTCATGGTCATGATCCCGAATGAAAGACGCGACCGACAATTGGGTCGAGGTGAACCTATTGTATCATGCTCCGGAAGGTGCTTGGGAATCGGGGGACATGGGAATCGGGGGACATAATACCTATTCTAATGTCAGCCAAGTTGCGATCAGGGGTCAGTTTCTATAAACTGGCCCCTGATTATCTTTTATGAATTGTTATATCTGGAGGGAATATCATGCCACGTCTATCGCGCCTGGTTGTTCCAGGCTATCCCCATCACATTACCCAGCGCGGCGTCCGTTCCATAGACATCTTTGCGGATGATATGGATCGTCTTAGCTATCTTCATTTTATGGCAGAGGAGTCGGCTCGGTTTGGCGTCACATTTATGGGTTGGTGCCTTATGACGAACCATGTCCATCTGATTGCAGTTCCCGAGCGTGAAGAATCACTGGCACGCGCCATTGGCGAAGCTCATCGCCGTTATACACGAA
>JACZKE010000043.1 GCA_014860225.1 Desulfuromonadales bacterium | reverse complement strand
CCCTGTCGTTCCCGAGAACCCGGACAATTGAAACCACAGAAAACCTCGCGCAAGCAATGCTCCATGCCATGGCCGCCGTTTTCTTTGCTTACTTTCTTTTCGGCGGGATAAAAAGAAAGTGAGGCGGGTGCAGGGCGCAGCTCCTGCGGTTCTGCTTTTTGTGGTGAAATTACATGAAAAATCATAGACTTAGAACCTGCGTGTCCCGCTAGACGCCATACTTTTTGCAAGCACCCCAAAAAAAGTAAGCCCTTGGCAAAGGCTGTAACTCTGGTGGGAAGCGAGACGTAGTTGACCCGAACTTCTTGTGAAGTAAGGTAGGTAATGGTAGTATTACCAGAAGGGAGGTTATACTATGACGACTGCAACAAGCAAAATCACGTCCAAATATCAAGCCACTATTCCTGAACCGGTCCGCAAAGCCCTGCACTTGAAAGCCGGAGACGCAATTGCTTTTGACATAGAGGATCACCAGATCCGTATCAGAAAAGCCAGGCCAATCGATGTCGCCTTCGCAAAGGCGCTTGTAGGGACGCTGAACGAATGGGAGTCGCCCGCTGATGAGGAGGCATACCGTGACCTTTGAGGCCTTTGATGTCGTTGTCGTCCCTTTCCCGTTCACTGACAATGCCACCACCAAACGCAGACCCGCTTTGATACTGTCCGATGCCAAGGCCTTTAATCAGCAGGCAGGTCAGGCCGTAATGGCGATGATTACCAGCGCCAGAAACTCCGATTGGCCGCTCGATATTGAAATTCAGGATCTGGATGCAGCAGGATTGCCTGCATCATCAATCATTCGAATGAAATTATTCACTCTGGATGAACACTTGATCATCAGAAAGGCTGGCAGGCTTGCCCGTCCGGATCAGAGCAGAGCAGCAGAAGCCCTGCAGCAGTTGTTCCCATTGCTGCGGGAGCACAATTCTCGGAATTGTGGGTAGCATGATCCAAGGCTTTTAGGCATTTTTTGTGAAATGTGTAGCCCTGGCCCCGGCTACGGTTGTTGCTGAAAAAAGCCAAGTTTTGCAGACATAACAGGAATCAAAAATGAATAACCAACTTTCACCTGAAGCGAAAAGTGACGAACACAAGAACGGCGAGGAGTCTTCTGAACCCGCACCATTAACCCTGCCCATTCCGATTGATACACACAGTGTCTCGCTCGTGCTGATTGCAGTACTCGCGGCCGTTTTCATGCTGCGATGGGCCATGGCGATATTCATTCCGCTGATGCTGGGCGTGATGATCAGCTACGCGCTTGCTCCGCTGGTCAACCAGATGCGTAGATGGCGGATTCCGAACACCATCGGAGCCGCGGTACTGCTACTTGGTATTGTGGCAGGGACAGGCTCTCTGGTGTATTCCCTCAGCGATGAAGCCACCAGGCTGATTGAAACCCTGCCCGATGCAGCGAATAAGCTGCGCCTTGCCAACCTGAAAAAAACGGGAACCTCCGATGGCGCAATGGAGAGTATGCAAAAAGCTGCCGACAAGCTAGAGCAGGCTGCGAGTGAGGCAGGCTCTTCAACACCTGACACTCCGCGCGGTGTCACGCGTGTTCAGATCGAAAAACCCAAGCTGAATATAAAAGAGTATCTTTGGATGGGAACAAAGGGAGTCGTTGCCTTTGCCGGCCAGCTTTTATTGGTTTTGTTCCTGTCGTATTTCATGCTCGCTTCGGGCGATACCTTCCGGCGCAAGCTGGTAAAAATAGCCGGTCCCACCCTCAGCAAGAAAAAAATCACCCTGCGTGTGCTGGATCAAATTGCCGAACAGATCCAACGCTATCTGCTGGTACAGATATTCACCAGTCTGTTGGTGGGTGTGGCAACCTGGCTGGCATTTCTCTGGATCGGACTGGAGCATGCGGCAATCTGGGGTATCGTCGCCGGAGTATTCAAAATAGTACCTTACCTTGGTCCCATTATTGTCAGCAGCGGCACGGCGCTCTTTGCCTTTCTTCAATTTGAAACGCTCAGCATGGTCCTTCTGGTCTCGGGAATCGCGTTACTGATCACCAGCTTAGAAGGTTACTTGCTGACGCCGTGGCTTACCGGCCGGGCAAGCCGGATGAGTCCGGTAGTGGTTTTCGTCAGCGTGCTCTTCTGGGGTTGGTTGTGGGGGTTGTGGGGGCTCTTACTGGGCGTGCCTGTCATCATGATCATCAAGGCGATTTGCGATCATGTAGAGGATCTGAAACCCATCGGCGAACTTCTCGGTGACTAGGAACCTGTCCGACTATCCATGAGCTGGTAGAAATCAAATGTGTTTTCGTGCGGATGTATCGCGTTGGCATATGGTTAATTAATCAGGATACTTGAAGTATTTTTCAGCACAGGAGGACACATGACAGTCCAAATCGACATTTTAAACCTGATTATCCTGGTGGTGGTCATTGTCATTGCGGCATTTCTTCTGCCGTTGATATGGCAATTAAAAAAAACCGCCAGGGAGACCGATGCTCTTTTGCATGATTTACGCCGGGAATTGATCCCGAGCCTGCAGGATTTTAGGGAAATCACGGAGAGGATCAACCGGGCGTCGGCGAAAATTGAAAAAGGCAGCGTGCACACCGAGAATCTTCTTGAGTCACTGGACGAAATCTTCACTTCGATTCGTCAGGTCAACCGTTTTTTTCGCCAGGACGCTTGTCATATTGCCGAGAATGCTGCCTGCCTGATAATGGGTATTAGAGCTGCCGGTAAGGTCTTTTTTAAAGAAACTCGGGAAAAAGGAGAATAGCAATGGCTGGTGAACAAAATAATGGATCGGGAACAACTTTTCTTGCTTTTACACTCGGTGCACTCATCGGGGGCGGTCTGGCTTTATTGATGGCACCACGTTCCGGGCCGGAAACGCGGGAAAAACTGCATGGTATGGTGGATGAAACCCGCGGAAAATTGAACGAAATGACCGAGGATGCAGAGACACGGATCAAACAGGCGATCCAGGAGGGTCGGCAAGTTCTTGAGGAGAATGCCGATCTTATCAAAACTGCGGTTAAAGCTGGTAAAGATGCCATCGCCGCCGAAAAAGCCAAACATGAAAAATCGGCTGAACAGTCAGCCAATACCTGATTTTTCGCCTGTTCGTTGCCTTCATGAAGCGGGAAGCTGAAGGGGTGCAGTATTCTATGATTCAAGGGTGTTATGCATTTTTTGTGGAATGTGTAGACCTGGCCCTGGCCCCTTTTGTTGAGACAGAAAATGTTGCCTGTAAAAACCCAAAGCCTGGCTGATTAATGGATCTCAAAGAAACAGATATTCTCGGTGCTGATATTGCAGGGCATTGGTATTACCGGTCCAAGGCTAAGGCGATGATGTGCCTGCTTGCCACAGTTTTAAGGCTTGCGCATAGGTGGGTACGAAACACAGAGGGGGCGTCCAGATCTCAATTGACCCGACATCATCCCTTCGTTAACTTCATTTACTTCATTTTAGCTGGGGTATGTCAATCCGAGTTGTCTTTTATGAGGGTTAATCGCTTTGCTGTCTGACAGTGTTTTGCCTGGCTGATAGTATCTGAGTAGGCAATTCGTGCCGAGAATGTTGGTCATTTTTAGGGACAATTGAAAATGAGATGTCAAAGTATCAACTATGTCCCTTTGACCGACTCTTTCCGGAATTTCTCAGTGGTGGTCCCCAAAAGCGATTTTTTTTGAGAAGAAATTATAAAAAAACATAGTTGTCGTCATGAGAATTTTGGCTATAGCGATATTACTGAATACCCAGTTATATGCAAAAAGGACAACGTAACTCAAAGAGATGCCGACTAGGGAAAAGAATAAAATTCTGAAGAAAGCAACAGATGCCGATCTATTTGTTTGAAAGACGAATCGTTTTTGAAGCGTAAAACTAAGCAATAAAGCGATGCTATAAGAAAGCACATGCGCGCTTAGAATTCCCATCAACCGATACAGAGAAAAAAAGATCAGATAATCAACCGTTGTGACAATGATTGATACAACAAGAAATTTGAGGAATTTATCTTTGTAAGGGAGTAACGTCTTCATAAACCAGCCAGTCATAGTCTAGTTTTTCAACAACTGCATGTTCAGGCAGCCCGAGCTGGTTTCTTAGCTGGAATTCATCCGGGAAGAAATTGATATGTCCATCATACACATAACGACGATAACGTTGGCATGGCAGAACCAGGACAATTCTGTATCGAGCAAGTTTCTTCCATGATTGCAGAACTGTTTTTGGGTCAGGAATGTGCTCGAGCGTCTTGAAGGAAACAACTGTATCAAAGCTTGATTCTGGAAAATTGAAATCCTCGACGATACCTTTTGAGATTTGCCAGTTGTCTCCTTTTTCATTCTTCTGATTCGGATCAACCCCTGTACATTCAACATTGTTCGCGGCAAGTTGCTTGATGAAACGACCGGACCCGCAACCAATATCAAGTACTCGTTTGCCGACCACAAGATCCGCTGCTGTCATTAGCATGGTTTCGGTGCAGTCTGAAACCCGATTGCAGCGCGGAAAACCCATTGGGTTCTTGGTCACATCATAGTAACGAAAGCCACGGCCCTGGAAGTAATTGAACAAACACGCTATCCACTTGCGATCCGCCAACACAGGCGGAAGAAACAGTTCGATCATCTTATTGACGCGAACGGTCAAGCTTTTTGTCAGAAGCCATTCAGGAATTGCCATGGGTAAAATTCAGGATGAAAAATTGGGTCTCAGCAGCCGAGCAATTCAGCTACGATCCCCTCATTATTAAAACTGCGATGTCGATAATTAACCATTTCCGCTACCAAGCCGGTTGTCACCATCTGCATCCCGACAATAATCAGCAAAACCCCCAAGATCAGCAGAGGTCGATGACCTATCTCTTCACCTAAAAGCCACAGACAGGTCAGGTAACCACAGATTAGAAAGCCAATTGCCGAAATCAAACTTCCCAGGCCACCAAAGAAGTGCATCGGCCTCTTCAGGAATTTAGTCAGGAAAATCACCGTCAGAAAATCAAAAAAACCGTGTGAGAATCGTGTCAGTCCGAATTTGGATTTCCCGAAACGACGCGAACTGTGTTCGACTGGAATTTCAGTAACCTTGTATCCTTGAGCATGCACAAGAGCCGGAATAAAGCGATGCAACTCACCGTAAAGATGCAGTTTTTCTACAACTGATCGCCGGTAAGCCTTAAAACCACAATTAAAATCATGCAGTTTCAACCCTGATCCCCATCTCAACATCATATTGAAAAGTTTAGAAGGAAGGTTTTTGCTAAGCACAGGATCTTTACGTTTTTTCTTCCACCCAGAGACGAGGTCATAGCCTTCGTTTAACTTGTCGATCAAGCGAGGGATTTCCTTCGGATCATCCTGTAGATCAGCATCCATGGTGATGAGGATATCCCCTTTGGCATGTCTGAACCCTTCGTTCAAGGCCAGGGACTTACCAAAATTACGTCGAAAACGGATGCCTTTTACTGCGGAATCCCGATTCTGAAGATTTCTTATGACTTCAAAGGAATCATCCGAACTGCCGTCATCTATAAAAAGGATCTCGTAGGTGAAACCGAGCGACTGGATTTCCTGAACGATCCCTTGATACAGTTCTTCAAGGCTCTGTCTTTCATTCAACAAAGGGATCAGAACCGAGATGTTTACAGAACTTATTCCTGAAGAAACCATAGTGTCACAGCCAATCTAATTGACGTGGAGCGATTCTGTCTGCTGCCATTCAAGCTGTAATATTTCAATTTTACTGATAATATCATCAACATCCTGTGATGTCTTGATCTCTTTCGTAAAAATCAGCCAGGGATCGTGCCAGACAATTCCTGAATAGATTTCACTCTCCAGCAATTTTTTGATCGAGTCGAGGTAATCTATGGGATCCATCTGAAGATGGTGAGCAAGTGAGGCGATTCTGCCAGGATTCCGTCCTCGCGGCAACAATGTAGGGCTGTCCAGACGCAAGACGACAACATCAACATCACCTACCATTTCCGGATAAGCGTAAACTTCTTGTCTTTGTGTAAAATGGGCTCCGATGTTGGCTTGAACTGACAGACTCATTTCCGAAGAAACCATCTCTTTAACTATGGCAATACCATCGTCAGAAATTGCAAAAATCCTTTTTGGCTCCCAGAAGTGATACCCTCCTGGCAATGAGAAGAAGGGGAACCCTATCCAAGCAAGAAAAAATGTTATAGCTAATGCAGCAAATGCCTGACGAACAGGTGTAAAAATAGCAAGAAAACGACTGGTGCGACAACTGCCATAAATAGCTGCAACAACGAGAACAGGGATCAAGGTTGCACTGTGATATGAAAAAATGCTTCTAGGCATGGGGTTCGCTGATAGCAGGTTGGCCAATAAATCAGCTGCTCCGGGCAAAAGGAATTCGATACCAAGAACAGGCAGGCAAATTAGTGGGGCCATAAGCAGCAGAAGATATTCCAATCCGTCCATTGCAAACAGAACGTGTCGAACATTTTCAGCCGGATTGGTCATGAAATTTATGACTATCTCTTCTAAAGAACTGCCAAGCCAACCATATCGACTTAGTTGTCCCAGATCGCTTGAGAGCATCAAGTGTTGTCCCGTAGGTGAAAAAGCCGGCATTATGATTTTCACGACCAGATACAAGTGCCCCAATCCAACCAGGATCAAAGTAAAAGATTTTCCAAAATCACGATGTTTAAAAAACCAAAGCAACCCAAAACCGAAAACAAGCAGTCCGAAATGCTCTTTGCATAAGAGGATGAGAAAGCATGATAGTAACAAGGCGGGGTATTGTTTTTTCTCAACAGCCAGATAAGCCAGAGCAATAAACGGTACAGCAAGAGATGCAGGATGAAAATCCCAGGAGGCAGCGCTCAAGATAAACGGAGAGATTAAACAGGTTGATGCCCATAGAAAAGCCACCTGCTCCGATCGGGTGACTTGACGGGCCAGAAAATAGATCGGCAGACCCGCCAGAGGGAGCGCGATTGCTTGCGCCAGAATCAACCAGACAACACTTGGCGCAAGCAGGTAGAAAGGCACAAATAGTGCCAGTACCGGGTCAAAATGAAATCCCAGCCTGCTCAGTGCAGTATTAAAAACATCCGTGTTGAGAAAAGGTTGTCCGTGCAGCGTACCCCAGACAGCCTGATCCATATGCCCAAGATCAACGATCGATGTCAAATAATTGTAGTGGCGGGAAACGCCGTAGAAAGAAAAAAACGATGCTTCAATCAGAATCAAAAGGATCAGGACATAAAGGTAGGCGTTTGGATTAGGCGAAAAGTGCCGGGTATGGGGTCTGAAGCCAATCATGAGAAATAATAATTCGAATGCCTTCCAGTGCACTGGACGATAAAACTCACTCTTTCAGAAACTCGGACATGATGAAACCTGAAACCTAGTGTTGCATAAAGATTGTAGTAAGATGTGACCTTGCTTTAGAAGCTATCTCGGTTGAGACCCCGTCACTCTCCAGAAGAACCTTGAGATTGATTTCAGCCGTTTCGAAGTCCTTATTCTGGAGGGCTAATTCAGCTACTTCCAAAAGAAGTTCAGGTCGTTTATTCACTTCATACAACATCAGATGAGTTTCGATTAGTTCATTGCGGATTTCTGAATGGTCTGCGGCCAATGCTTCAATGTTCAGGCGTTCTTGATTGCATTCCAGCATGACCTGCAGAATCTTTCTGTCCGGTTTTAATTCTTTATTGAAAAACAACTCCAGAGCATCTCTTGCTGCTTCAGAATCTTCAATATACATTTCCATACTTGCGAGGCTGTCGTGAGTATAAAGATGGTCAGGGTGTTGCTTGAGGACTTTTTTAAACTCATTTCTTGCTTCGTCGTAAAATTCCTGGTTAGCGAGCATCACAGCGTACATGCTCCACATCGTTGGATTGTCAGGGTTCTGCTGATGGCTGAGGCGGGTCAATTCAAGGGGCTCAGCCCAGAGCCAATTCCGACTGATTGTTGTCGGCAGGAAGATGCAGATGAGAATGATCAAGAGAATTTTCTGATATTTTTGATATCTGCTTTTGTTGAGAGCTGAAGGGAGGGCGAGCGCGATACATAAGAACGCAGAGGGAAGATACAAATAACGCTCAGCATAAGGTGTCCATGCGATATGCAGAAAAGCATTCAACAGGGCTGGAAAAATCGTCAGTGCAATAAGCAGAGACATGCCCATCAGGTAATTTCTTGAAAAAATCAACAATAGAAAAAGAATGATAACCATGATACCGAACCAAAAATAATTCGGATGCACCTGATCGATTGCTAAACTGAGTGGCTGCGGAATAAAGAGTTTTTTTATATAAAAACCAAAATCGGTGATGACCTGTTTTGCTACGGTAAAGGGAAACTGGTAAGCCGTTGCATCTGTCACTCTGGATATCCCTTTGTCAACGTGCTTGAATGAAGCCGTACGCATAAAAAGGTAAGTTATTCCACCGAGACACATTGGCACAATGGCGGTTAAGCGCCATGACCAGTCTGGAAAAGTCAACGAAAGAGGTCGTTGCACCTTGTATAACAAAAGAAAAAGGATTATTGCCGGAAAGCTGAAAAATGCGACTTCCTTGGACATGCTGCCGAGTATCAGGAACAGAGCCGCCAGCCAGAGACGATATTTTTTCTGGTCTTGCATTGAAAATAGGACGAGATACGTTGCAATCAGCGTAAAAAAAGCGGCCAGCGGGTCGGAGCGTCCAGAAATCCAGTTGATCGATTCGGTGTTGATAGGATGAATTAAAAACAGGATGGCCGCTGCAAATGGGAGTATGCGTGCGACGTTTTCCCTTTGTGGGTAGAAAATTCGGACATTCAGATAAATCAGAATGGCGTTGGCAACGTGGAGCAGGATATTAAAAAGGTGCATGAACCCAGGATGTGCATTCCAGAGTGTTATATCGACCATGAAACTGAGCATTAATACCGGTCGATAATAAGTGCTGCCACCCCCTCGAATAAATAAATCCGGAATTGACCTGTCGATGAGACTTTTGGCCTGCGCAATAACGTCGCCATCATCGAGAATAAAGGTCCCCGTCTTTACGGCTGGCAGATAAAGTGCCAGACCCAGAATCATAATCATCAGGACAACTAAACGTTCACGCATTGTGTCTATGATATTTCTTTTTTACAGGTCAATTCACTACGCTAGAGGCGAGAAGGGCGTTCTGCGCGTCGCATTTCCTGAAGTGTTTCAAGGTTCTCTTGCGCGCGCACGTAATGCCTGGGGTTGAGTTGCAAGGCCTTGTTGAGAGCTTGCTCCGCTTCGTCGAAGTGACCTTGGGTCATATATAGATAGCCAATATTATTGTAGGCGGCTGCTTCGCCAACGGTTCCCTTGAAAAGGTTTATGGCATTTACTTCGTTGCCATTTAAAAGATATGCCGAGGCTAGATTGTTTTTGATGCGGAGGTTGTCCCTGTCAAGTTTGTGTGCCTGCGAGAATGATAGTATTGCTTCCGGATACATCCCCCGCATCATTAAGTTCAATCCCAGGTTGTTGTGACTTTGTGCCTGATCGGGAGATCTTTCAACGATCTCAAGATAGAGCGGAGCCGAGAGGGTTTCTTTGCCCATGAGGTCGTAAATCATGGCAAGCTCCTTGAGAACGCTGATGTCTTCAGGGGCAATCATCATGGCTGCGTTTATTTTTTCTATAGCAGCATTGAGCTTGTCTTCAAAACGTAAAGCCTGGGCTTCACCTACCAGGGCCGGTACTGAGTCCGGTTTTAATGCTCTTGCCTTGCCAAAAGCAACCAGGGCACTGCTGTAATTACTTCTTAGCAGTTCTATGCGGCCAAGGCCTATAAACGCGTCAACCATTTTGGGGTCTTTGCCGATTGCCGTGACGAAGTGCAACTCTGCGATTTTCAGATTTTTGTTAGCGAGATAGAGAAAGCCTGCAGTGACAAGGTCTTGTGCTGATTTGCTTTGCAGCGGCGCAATATCGTCTTTGGCAGACAGAGCCTGAAGCGCTGCGGAGTCATCAGTGACATAGTTCACTTTCCGGACTGACTTGGTGCAGCCGCTGAATATAATGGATAAAATGATACAGATCAGAATCAGAACAAAGCTTTTTGATTTACCGGATAAGCAGGAACTGCATTGCATTTGAATCTCCTGAGATCATGAAAAAAGAAGCACTCAGCCGCCACCGCCGAGAGCAGGCAACAGATGTTTGATAATCTTGAGCGCGCCCGGACCGACCAGCACGACGAAGATGGCCGGGAAAATGAACAAAACCAGTGGGAAGACCAGTTTGACCGAGGACTTGGCCGCCGTTTCTTCCGCAATCTGACGACGTTTGATGCGCATTCCATCAGCGTGCACTCTGAGTGCCTTCGCCAGGCTGGTGCCGAAGTGGCTGGTCTGGGATAATAAAACCATGAGGCTGTTAATCTCGGAGAGACCGATGCGCAAATTCATGTTTTTATAAGCATCCTCCCTGGACATGCCTGCTCTGATTTCCAGAGTCGTCAAGGTGAATTCATCACTCAGATCCTTGCAGATAGGACGCATCTCATCGCCGACACGCTTGAATGTCATGTCGATTCCAAGCCCTGATTCCACGCAGACGACCATAAGGTCCATCGCATCGGGTAACCCTTTTAAAATCTTTTCCTGACGGGTTTTGGTCATCAGAAACACCCAGAGACTGGGTGTGAAAAAACCGAGCACAAGCAACACAATAATGGAGAGAATGACTTCTGTCTCGAATTTGTAAACCATTCGTGAGATCAGGAAGATGCTGACGTAGATTATCGGGCATAGAATTTTCGCAGCCAGGTAGTTATAAATAGCCTGATCAGAACGGTAGCCCGCCTTGATAAGCCTCAGATGCATTTTTTGCCGAACACTTCTTTTATCAATGGATGAAAGCTTGTGCAGCGGTTTGGATATCCTGGCTGCCAGGGTGTTTTGTTTAGGTCCCAGGAACCTTGGGGATTCCGCTCCCGATTTTGAAGTCCCTTCGTTGCCAACGAGCTTGCCGAGACGTTTTTGGGCGTTATTCTGATACCCTCTAATGATGAAGGCTATGGCGAGTATCATGCTGACTATAGCCAGAAACATGAGGATAAGAATGCCGTAATAATCAGCGTTCTCCAAAAATGTATAGTAAATATTTCTAATCGTTTGCATGGGATCCCTCAGATATCAATGTCTACAATGCGTTTGATGACATATGCACCAATAATTTGCAGAATGATTGCGCCATAGATCATGTAATGGCCCATTTTTTCTGTCCATAGCAACGAGAGATAATCGTAGTTGGTCAGATACATATAAACGAACATTAAAATAGGCAACCCGATCAGGATGACTGCCGACAAGCGGCCTTCTGCTGTTAAAGCAGAGACATGTCGCTTGAACTGGATGCGCTCCCTGATCAGACGGCTGATGTTATCGAGGATCTCTCCGATGTTGCCGCCTGTTTCTTTTTGCACCAGGATTGCAATGGAAAAAAATCTCAAGTCTGCGACAGGAACGCGTTCACAAAGATTTTCCATCGCCTCGTTCAAGGTTAAGCCAAGATTGATCTCGTCAACAGTCGCTGCAAATTCCGAGCGGATCGGGTCTTCAACCTGCTCGCCGATCATGGCAAGCCCCGCTGTCAAAGCACTGCCAGAGCGGACGGCTCGCGAAAGCAGGTCGAGAGCCTCTGGCAATTGGTCGTTGAATTTACTGTAATAATTTTTTTCGGCCAGCTTCAAAAGGAAATAAGGGGCCAGCATGCAAGCAATACCCACCGCAACAGCCGCGATTGTTTGCGGAAGGAAACGATAACCGATCCCGAAGCCGAGCATACCCAGGGTCACACTGAACAGAATGAACAAAGTCGCATTGAAAGGGATATTGATCTTGATCAGCAGCTTGTCGAGCTCACTCAGACGCGGGATGCTGAAAATAAATCGCTCGAATGCCCCGATGTCTTTCAGGACGCTTTTCCGGTATCTGGCGAGTTTCTCCTGGCCATGCTTGCCGCCTGCAGAGATATACAGCAGACGCTTCTTTACTTTGCGCTTCTCAATGAACCGGCTTTCCGACCAGGCCAGGTAAATAACCTGGACGATGGCCACCGTGAAAATGAATACAGCGATGTAAAGTGATGTTGTAGTCAGGTTCATGAGGTCTCCGACGTCAGCTCATGTAGCTGTTGAACAGGTTCTCAGGGACTTCAATACCGGCCATTTCCAGACGGTCAGAGAACTTCGGTCTGATCCCGGTAGAACGGTGCTGGCCGACGATCTTCCCGTCTTTATCGATACCTTTGCGTTCAAAGACGAAGATCTCCTGAAGGGTGATAACGTCACCTTCCATGCCGACGACCTCCGCGACCGAGGTGATCTTACGGGTACCGTCAGTCAAGCGCGAGGACTGGATCACGAGATCCAGAGCTGAAGAGACCATGAAGCGCATGGCTTTTTCCGGTAAACTGACTCCGGTCATCAAGATCATCGATTCGAGTCGTGTCAGTGAATCGCGTGGGCTGTTCGAGTGGATGGTTGTCAGTGAGCCATCATGGCCAGTATTCATGGCCTGCAGCATATCGAAGGCCTCAGCGCCACGCACCTCACCGACAACGATCCTGTCCGGGCGCATACGCAGGCTGTTACGTACCAGGTCGCGTTGAGTGACCTGGCCGGTCCCCTCGATACTTGGTGGGCGTGTCTCCAGGCGGATAACATGGGGTTGCTGCAGTTGCAGCTCGGCCGAATCCTCGATGGTGATGATGCGTTCATTGCCGGGGATGTTTGCGGAGAGAATATTCAGCAGGGTCGTCTTGCCGGCACCGGTCCCGCCTGAAATCATGATGTTCAGTTTTGCCTTAACACAGCCGGCCAGCAATTGAGCGATTTCCGGCGTGAGCGTCTGGTATTTAATCAGATCATCCATTTTGAGAGGAACAACAGCAAACCGGCGAATGGAGAGCATTGCACCATCAATTGCAAGGGGAGGGATGATGACATTGACTCGGGACCCATCCGGCAGGCGGGCATCGACCATCGGTGAAGACTCGTCGATGCGACGACCAACCCGGGAGATGATCCTGTCGATGATGTTGCGCAGGTGTGTTTCATCGATAAAACGTGATTTGGTCTTCTCTATCAGGCCAAAACGCTCGACGTAAATGTCTTTGTAGGTATTCACCAGAACATCGCTGACCGTCGGGTCTTTGAAGAAAGGCTCCAGCGGACCAAGCCCGGTCAGCTCATCGATGATGTCGTCAATGAGGATTTTGCGCTCTTCCTCGTTGAGGAGGGCTTTTTCGTCACGCAGGTAATATTCAACAACATTCTCGATCTCATTGCGGATTTCTCCCGGTTCGAGAGTGTCCAGGGCAGCCAGGTTGGCTTCCTCCACCAGTCGACCATGAATTTTACGTTTGATCTCATGGTAAAAGTCTGAATGCTCTGTTCTGGGTTGGTAGGTTGTGTCTTGTATCGCTTCCCTTTTGCTGAGCATGCTCTTGATGGACATATAGTCCTCCTGAATAACCAAAGCCCTGAAGGCCTAGATATTTTTGCCGAAAGTTCCTTTTACACCCCTGAAGTTCTGGTCATCAAGCAGCCCCTGAAACTTCTTGATAAATTCGACCACATTTTTCGAAAAAGGAGCGCCATGTGACAGCTTAACCAGTGGGATACCTCGATTAATCGATGAAACGATATCAGCGAAATCGTTGGGGATCAGCCAATAGACCGGTTTGTCGAAATTCTTTTCAACCTCGGCCAGCGAGAGGGCCCCACCTTTAATAAAACGATTGATGACAATTTCAATCTTTTCGAGGCTGATGCCGAGTTTCCTGATCAGCTTGCAGAGACGAACAGTATTGCGGATCGATGGCACAGACATGTCTGTGACAACAAATACCTTGTCGGATTTTTTGAAGGCTTCAATGCTGCAATTATTAACGTGCATGGAAGCACAGTCGAGAATGACATGGTCGTATAATTTTTTGGCGAGGTTGAGGATGCTGGATATATGCTCACCAATAATCTCTTCACTATCCTCCGGGTTGAGCGGCGCTGGCAGGAAGTTGATACCAGTCGAGTGGCTCGTCATCACGCCATGCAGGAAAGAAACATCAAGACGGTTGATGTTTGTGCTGATATCCGTAATCGAGTTCTGCGGTACAATATCGAGCAATACCGAGGCATCTCCCGACTGAAATGACATGTCGATGAGGGCAACAGCCGTTTTTTGACCCATGGCAAGTGCTGCCGCCGTATTGACTGCCAGGACGGTTGAGCCAACACCGCCTTTGGCGCTGACAAAACTGTAGACGCGTCCATGAGCAATGCGACCGACGTTAGCAAGTTTGGCCCTGACTTCGTCGATGGCGTTTTGCAGAGCATCTTCTGAAATTGGCTCAACCAGGAATTCTGAAGCCCCTGCCTTCATGGCTGCAATGATGAAATGATGGTCTTTATTGTCGGATACAACAAACAGGGTGGTTTGGGGAAAATGGCCCTTGATGGATTTAATCCTGGTGAAGAGGTCTCCGTTTTCAGGGCTATCGTCGATCATGATAATGTCGGGTATGGTCTCGGCAGCAACGGGACCCATTTCCGCAGTGTTTTCCCGCCACTGTAGGGTGTTGACGCCTTTCAGCTTTTTGGCCGAACCTGAGAAGGGTTTCGCCAGGTTGGGCTTGGTTAATTGAATTGCAAAGATCAGCTCTTTCGACATTTAGAAACGCCCTTATTCTTGATTCGATAGCAAAACATAACCTACAAGGTTTATTCTTCTATCTGTAAAATCAATAAACCAGATTGAGCTCGATAAGAGCTCGTTTAATACTTGCTTGAAGTAGAAGGCTTTAAAGCCTCTACTCTGAGCATTGAAATTTGACACCCTGCAATCTTGAATAATGTTAAAGGCAAACTGTTCAACATAATTATTCGACGAGAACCGGGTATTTTGCCAGTACTCCGAAATTGGATCCTGCGGTTTCACCCGAAGGTAAGTGTGGTGAACAGTCCGGCATAAAATACATTGATTCGTTAGCTAACGGCGCCATTTTGCCGTTGGTGTTAATGAGTCCGAAATGGTTAACAAAACAATCCCATCGTGCCATGCCCAAAGTATACGTAATGCTTTCACCTTTCCAGCGTTGATCCGATGGATTATCAGGATATGCCAACCAACGGTCATAAACACCAGGCCCAGGGAATAATTCATTCAAACTGTCCAATGCGTTGCCCGCTGCGGGAGGGAGTGTAGGTGCACCGATCAGGTCATTAAATGCACCGCAATTATCATCATAGGACCAGTTATTGAAGTTCTCAAATTTATCGTCATCAGGGACCGGATCTGCCATTGTCGTGGGCGCGTCTTCTGGTTTTGTCCCACCATTTTTCGACATGAACAGCATGTTAACGGTAACAGCACCGACAACTCGTACACAATTATCAACTGATGTGCCACTACCGCAGTCAACTACGGGCAACATCATCTGGTAGGGTTCGGTCCCACCAGAGGTGGCAGCACTCCAGCAGCTCTTCATGTCATTGTAGGAAGAGGTTTGCACACCATTGGTTGCCGACAGATAGTCACCCCCTTTAATCTCTGTTGGATTGGCACCGCCTTTGCAAACCAGGGCTTTGACATCTGAAGCGGATGAGGATCCAGAGCATTGATTTACTTCTTCAGAGACTGTCATGTCTGACCAACCGGCTGTATTGATCGATGGATCACATGAAGGATCGCTGGGTGAGCATGAGGATCCGCTATCAAGCATGCGTCCGACATTGCACTCGTACTCACCATTATTGTTAGTCAGTGTCTCATCGCAAATGACGATAGGCTGCTCAGCTTCCAGTGGCCCAAGCGAGCCAGCGAATCCGATATAAGCAACTGCTTCCATTTGCATATCAAATCCTTCAATTCCGAAAAATTCGGCAAATAACGAAATTGCCGGGGTTTCACTTCTGCGTGTCACGACCCTGACGGCATTTATGAATACAGGCTTGTTGCCGTCAGGGTCAGTGAAATTAACTCCATCCATCTTATCCAAATCCTCATCGGAGACTCCCCAAAGAGGGACTGCAACAGTCGAGTTTGATTCGTAAAATTTATCCTCGGAAAATGACCAGTGGCCACGTTGGATGTCATCCGTAACAATGTTTCCTGTAGGCCAGTTGATGTCGACGGATTCGTTGTCGCTCATGTTCCACTTGGCAGTATCGAATGCAATTTGGTTGGCTCCGGGGTTGACAGCAGTTCCGGCCTTGACTAGGTTGCCATCAGCATCTGTAAACTCAGTGTACAATGCCCCTGCCCCCGCTAGTGCCCCTGCATCGGCAGCATTTTGTAACTCATTGCGCACAACATATAAGTGATTGATGTCGACTGCAAAAGCGATAGCGGCAATCAACACAATCAAAAAAAACGCAACCAATACCAAAATAGCACCGCGGTCTTTTTTATGAGTTTTTTTTGCACACATAGCAATCATCCTCTACGTTATTCCGCCATCATTTTCGTGTCTGCTGATAATGTTACACTCGGTAAAAAACCTTCTATAAATGCCGGTAAGAATAAAAAATTATATGTATATGTAACTTCAACAGCTAGTTTATCCCCACTGCCTATCGTTTGTGCAACCCAGTCTGCATCGTTAATTTTATATTTTTTGGTAGGAGGCGTGCTACCCGGGCCCAAAGAAATAAGTCTGTCTAAAGTATAGTTGTCTATAATATTATCGAGAGTGGCTTTTGTAACTGGAACATCTTTGTATTCAATCCATTCTCGAGAACCTTCGCGGCTGGCACCAGTGATTACTGCTTTATCGTATAGAATAACGCTGAATTCGATAATACCGAATAGAAAAAGCAGTAACAATGGCACGACAAGAACGAATTCAATAAGTGCCGCACCAGATTGGCCATTCTTTTTGTTGATATTCATGTTGGCCTCTTAACTGATTACAGAATATATTGTGATATTGTAATCCTAAGCACAAGACCACTTTTGCATATTCATATATTACAGCGTCATAACGTAGTTGGTGCTCTAATTACGTGTCTTATTATTTGGTGGGCGTTAGTACCCAATTAATTATTTCAAAAAATCGTCCTTATCTAGCGAGTTGTTAATAAGGTCATGGTTCCATTGTACTGATCGATTCCTGCGTGAACCCCTCGCCGAACGAGCCATGATACATTTCCATGATCGGTTCGGCATGAAGTCCATCCATCTTGTCCTCTGTTTTATTGGCGTAAACATAATCTTTATGCACGATCTGCCGATCAAAGGCATCCATTGAGGCAACCCCATACTCACGGTCGGCATAGTAGGCTTCCTGGGCGCATCCTGTCAGAACGGCAGCGGCAATAAATACGAACGTCAAATATTTCATGTTAGTCATCCCCTTTATAATTATTGGGTTGCTTCCGTATGACCGAAATCACCTTCCATGCCTCCATTGTCAGCAGCGACTCCTGCGACAAAGCTGTGTTGAGAAAGCAGGGACGGATCAGTTGCTGTCCGGCGGCCTTCGAGGCGGCCTTCGAGGTAGAATTCAAAACGGCTCGGTGGCTTAAGAAATTCTCCGGGGAAACTGATCTCACCTTCGCGGACCGGCGTGATGATATGCGGAGTAACCGCTATCAACAGGTCGGTTTTCTCTTGCTGGTAGCTGCTGCTGCGGAACAAGGTGCCTAAAATCGGGAGGTCGCCCAGCATCGGCACTTTTGAAACAATTTCACGCAGGTCATCCTGAAGTAGACCAGCCAACGCCAAAGTCTGGCCATCACGGAGGCGAACGGTCGTGTTGAGCTTGCGGGTGGAGAGGATTGGCTGCGGTCCTGTCGAGGTTTCCACCAATTCGGTAATTTCACTGACGCTCGGACTGACTCGCAGAGTCACCATGCCATCGCTGCCGATGATCGGGGTGAATTTGAGACCGACGCCGAATTCCTTGAAGTTGATATTAACGTCCTGGTCGCTGACGGTCTGATATGGGTATTCCCCGCCGGCCAGAAAGCTTGCCTCTTGGCCACTCTGGGTGACCAGCCGCGGTTCGGCAAGGATCCTTGCCAAGCTCTCCTGCTCAAGGAATTGCATTGCCAGAGAGAAATTGTCGATGTTGAGGAAGACGTTCGCAGTATCACCGAGACCCGCAAAGTTTACAAAGAGATCTCCAAGAAGGTTCGGCAGGGCAGGGGCCCCTGAGCCGCCAACAACCCCTAATGAATTAACACCAACCGCGCCGCCAAAATCACTTCCCAGCTTCCCTAGCTTGAAAGCGGCCTGCAGGTCACGTCCCGAGGTCCGGTTCACTTCAGCAAACTTGACTTCCAGCATGACTTGCTGCGGACCGTCTATTTTCATCAGATTGATAATCTGCGGGCTGGATGTGCCGGTACCAGAACCTTCAGCGCCATCGCCGGCTTTAGCCGAGATAGTCTGCTTCTGTGCAATGACCGTGGCCAGCTCATCTTTGGCAGCCGCCTGCTTGACATTATCACCAACCTTGATTGGCTTAGGACTGCCACCTGTAGGTGCTGCTAGAATTTGGCCGGCGACACGTAACACCTGTTCAATAATTTCGGCGCCAGTGACGGTACCGCCCAGAATCACCCCGTTGGCATTGGAATAGATTTTGATGTCCTGGTTGGGGAAGAGCTGATGAATGCGTCTTTTCAACAGGCTGACGTCTGGTGAAACGAAGACATTGAGAGTGGTTGTATTGTCCATATCATCACGCAGCAGGATTTTTGACTGCCCCATGGTTCTGCCGACAAGTATGATTTCGTCTTTGGCGATCACGTCGACGTGAACCATGTCGGGATCACCGACGATAACTCTTTTCAAAGGATGATGTTCGGAAACATAATTTCTGCTGTCACCGGAAGAGAGCTCTATGCTTTCTTCCCATGTCTGGGCGATAGCGGTGCTGCCTGTTGCCAGCAAGCAGGCTAAAGCAAAGAGCAGAAGCCGTAATGCAGATTGGTTTTTCGGTGTCATGTCCGCCTCCCTTTATATATCAATCTAATTTTGGTTTTTCAGCTTAACGGTTTCAACGGATTGAGTTCCCTTGATCATAACAACATCGTACGTAGATTCTTGAGGAACGACCGGTCGAGGTTTGTAAACGCGTTTTTGGGTGGCTACTTTAGCTGGTTCCGGTTTCGGCTCAGGTTTAGGCGGCTCTTCCATGTCTTCAGCCGGGTTCAATAAGGCTAAGGTTAATGAGCCTTTGTCAACTGTCTCCGCAATCTTTAACACTTGTTTCGGGGTGAGCTCCAGCGTGACGGTGCTGACAATTTTTGCTTTTCCCTCTTCAACAAACGTCTGCTGTGCAATCGCAAGGACCTCGACGCGTTTGAGCACAGTTTGAGCTACATTATTCTGCACAGAGATGATATCGACAAAGGTGTTAGGCAAGACGAAACCAGCAACACCGACAACTTCATTGACTCTGATGGCCATAGCACGCATGCCGGGTTTGATGCTGGCAACCAACCCGACCCCTGAACCGGGCGCTGCGAGCTCTGCTGCAACGATCGGCACGCCTGCAAAAACCTTGTTAATCGTTACGCGTTCGCTGATGTCTTCGACTTTTTCGAATGCTCCTTTTGGAACGTTGGCCTTGGGCCAGTCAACCAGCAGGAGGTTCTGTTCGGTTAGTTTCGTGCCGATGTCAAGGTCCTGGCCGGCAACAACAATCTTGGTGATGGGGATTTGCTCTCTCTGGATGACGACGTTGTCCTCCGGAACCTGAGTACTCAACCACCTGTTGGCAAGGATGACGGCTATAATGCCGAAAATCACTGCCACTGCCAGGGCGATCATTGTGCCATATTGTTTCATGGTGAACCTCCTTGGAATAAATTCTTAAATAAACACTGGCTATGGTCAACTAACGCAAAGGCGCTAAGGATAAAGAAAGACGCAAAGTAAACCTTTCTCAGACATGTGTTATTTATGCTTTTACTTTGCGGCTTGCCCCTATTCTCTGCGTCTTTGCGTTAGTTTTTTCTCTTTGTACCTGCTAATACCTTCGGATGACTATCAATGGTAAATTTTCCCCTGATCTTTCAACATATTGTATCAGATATAAAAGAATATTCTTTCAACTTTTGTTTTTTTTGTATGTGATGTTTCCCCCTGAGGATGGACGACTTTATTAACAATTAAGATTGAAAATGTACCAGGCCAAAAAAGCATTGAGCCTGCTTGAACTGACGAAAGCTGCAGGTTATAATACAGCTCCCCAGTATTGAAAACTGTAGTAGCCAAAAGCGATTGCCGTTGCGTATGGGAAACGCATCGAATTTTTGCCTGAGCTCTCTTTTGCAGGAACAAGTAAATGGGCGTCCCTGGCGAGAACTAAAAGACGAATCGAGAGCCAGCCTTTGTGAAATGCATTTTTGAAGCCAGTTTTAAAGAGATAATGGAGCAGTGCGAGTCCACCGCCGTAAAGCCCTGTATAGACAAACACTTGCAGCAAGTCATAGGGCCCGATAAGGGCGCCAAGTGCGCCGAGAGCCTTGACATCCCCTGCGCCCATCCCGCCCATGAGATAAGGCAGTATCAGCAACCCGATCCCAAGGGCCAGACCTGCAAGGCTCATAAGGAAGCCATGCAACCCCAAAGTCAATGTACTTAAAGCAATGCCTGCCAGGAGCAGGCAGGCATTGAGTAGGTTGGGGATTTTGGACTTTAGAGTGTCTGTTGTACAGGCGAGCGTGAAATAAATTGAGGCGGCGACAATGGAGAGATCATTACTGTGTGTGATCAGGAAGTAGGCAGATATGACTACTGCCATCAAGCCGGTTATATGACTTGGTGTGATTTCAACCCGTAGCCTTTCCAATGGTGCCGCCTCATTCAAATAATTGATCCTTAAATTTGTCTTTAATCTTTTTCCCGACTTATCTGTTTAAGGTCTGCGCTACTCTGTTGAATGCATTCTCTACCCTTGTGCCCAGGAGTGTGATGGTAGCCAGACAGACAACGATGATCAGAACGATCATAACGGCATATTCAACTGCGGTTGCGCCTTCTTCTTCCTGGATGAACTTCTTGAGAAATTTTTTGATAGCCATTTTGATTTCCTCCTTCAGGTTAACTAACAAGATGAGTGACAATCCCTCTTCCCCATTGACTTGGTAATTATCATATCCTCATCCAATTTGATGTCAACATGAAATAATCTTTATTCTTTTAAAAAAGCTTTCAAATTTAACAAGCTGCATATCATTCTATAACAAAAGATATACATAGTCATAAGCTTTTTGGTGCAGAATAGTCGTTGAGAAGAGTCAACTTCAGGAGCAGATGAGGTTGATCGTTTAATCGTTTAATCGTTTAATCGTTGAAGCGTTGAAGCGTTGAAGCGTTGAATTGTGGTCGGTCGTCAATAGCGGACATCAAGCTCCTATGCTGCTCTTATCTTTGAACTTGATGCCTGAAATCTAGGCAGATCACACTTTTGGTGGTTACGAAATAATCAGATGATAGATGCCGCCGATTATTTAAGTTTTTATAGACGGTTGTCTTGCAATAATAAATTACTTAAAAACAACGGTTTGCAGATTTTTCCTGGCAGAGGAGCAATTAGGCAGGCAATTTGCTTTATAGGTGGTGCAGTATGCATTTTCTGTTAATCTTACGCAGCGGTGATTACTGTTGAACAACTTGCAGCGAAATTTCAGATAAGGAGTTTAAAATATGAGAAAAGTCGAAGCCATCATTAAGCCGTTCAAGCTCGATGAGGTGAAGGAAGCATTGAATGAGATCGGGATTCAGGGGATCACGGTCAGCGAAGTCAAAGGTTTTGGCCGCCAGAAAGGGCACACCGAGCTGTATCGCGGAGCTGAGTATGTAGTCGATTTTATCCCCAAGATCAAAATGGAGATTATTGTTGCCGATGAAATGGCCGCCAAGGTGGTCGAAGTGATCGGTGAGTCAGCCAAAACCGGGCGCATCGGTGACGGCAAAATATTTGTAACTCCTGTCGACGAAGTGATTCGTATCCGTACAGGTGAAACGGGTGACGACGCCCTGTAGCCAGATTGCTGTAAATTTAACGCGGAGGCGCGGAGGTACAGAGGGAAGACTTTAACAAGCACTATTATGTTCTCAGTGCCACGGTGTCTCCGCGTTAATAAAATGATTTTCTGCGGATGTATCAGATAAGAAGCCAAGACCATTTCAAAGGAGAAGTGAAAACGATGAGTTCACAAGAAGTAGTGACAGCGATGACCCCACAAGACGTAGTTAAGTTTTCCCAGGACAATAATTGCAAGATGGTCGATTACAAGTTCCTCGACTTTGTCGGCATCTGGCAACATTTTGCCACACCGATCGGCGAGTTCAGTGAAGACACCTTCGAAGAGGGGATCGGTTTCGACGGATCCTCGATCCGCGGCTGGCAGCCGATTCACAACTCGGACATGCTGATCATGCCCGACCCGACCACGGCCAAAATCGACCCTTTTGTTAAGGTCCCGACTCTGAGTCTGATCTGCAATATCATCGACCCGATCACCAAGGAAGGCTATACCCGCGATCCGCGCTTCATCGCCCAGAAAGCCGAAGCCTACCTGAAGTCAACCGGCATTGCTGATACTGCCTACTTCGGTCCTGAGCCGGAATTTTTCATTTTCGATGATGTCCGCTATGATTCCAGCGCCAACGAATCCTTCTACTCGGTAGACTCGGTGGAAGGTGTCTGGAACACCGGCCGGGAAGAGTTCCCGAACCTTGGTTACAAGCCTCGCCACAAGGAAGGTTACTTTCCCTGTGCTCCGACCGACTCCATGGTTGATCTGCGAAACGAGATGGTTGA
This sequence comes from Desulfuromonadales bacterium, assembly GCA_014860225.1. Lineage (GTDB taxonomy): Bacteria > Desulfobacterota > Desulfuromonadia > Desulfuromonadales > BM103 > M0040. Next base: position 10,123 of record JACZKE010000043.1, on the reverse strand, counting down.
AGTTTTGCAGAGCGTCGGCATGACCATCGAAGCCGTACACCACGAAGTCGCTACCGGTGGTCAATGCGAGATCGACATGCGGTTCGATTCACTGCTGAGCATGGGAGACACACTGCAGTGGTTCAAATACATCATTAAGAACGTCGCCATTCGCAACGGCAAGACCGTTACGTTCATGCCCAAGCCAATCTTCGGAGACAACGGTTCCGGAATGCATTGCCACCAGTCGATCTGGAAGGATGGTGTCAACCTGTTTGCCGGTGACGGCTACGGCGGTCTCTCCAAGATGGCCATGTACTACATCGGCGGCATCATGAAGCACGCTAAGGCTCTCTGCGCCTTCACCAACCCGACCACCAACTCCTACAAGCGTCTGGTGCCGGGGTACGAAGCGCCTGTCAACCTGGCATATTCCAACCGCAACCGTTCTGCTTCGCTGCGTATACCGGTGACCGACAATCCGAAATCGAAGCGCGTCGAGTATCGTACCCCTGATCCGAGCTGCAACGGCTACCTGACCTTTGCCGCCCAATTGATGGCCGGTCTCGACGGTATCGAGAACAAGATCGATCCGGGTGATCCACTCGACAAGGATATCTACGGGCTTTCACCTGAAGAGTTGAAGGACATTCCGTGTGTTGCAGGCACTCTGAATGAGGCTCTTGACTCCCTGGAAGCTGATCATGACTTCCTGCTTAAGGGTGATGTCTTCACCAAGGACCTTATCGATATGTGGATCTCCTACAAGCGTGCAGCTGAAGTTGACGTGACGCGTATGCGTCCGACTCCGGTTGAGTTTGCTCTTTACTTCGACTGCTAAATTGATGTAATACGCTGCATTGATTACTCAGCGTTTAAGAAACATAACTGAAGGGGACAGGCATGAGGCCTGTCCCCTTCAGTTGTTTTGTTTTGAAAATTCAGGAGTAGGTGTCAGCAGTTGGTATTATTGACATGCGACAAGATTAGTATTTGCCTGCAGAATTCGTTCAGTGAGCCGATGACTTAGATTCCCCTGGGCGTACTCTCATTGCAGCGAAGCTTAGCAGAATCACGCTTAAAGTAATTATGAATACAACAAGGCCAATCAAGAATGAGGTCGGCAAATAATAGACTATGAATTCATAATCCCCAGGAGGCAAACCGACTGACAGCAATCCTTTATGGGACGTCAAAACTCCATGGGAAGCGCGCCATCCCTTGTCGTAGTTTTGATTGATAACCAGCCGGTCTTCACTCTTGCTATCGATGTGAAATACGAGTTTATTCGGGCTCCATTTTTTGAGAGAAACGCTACCATCTCCAGTAAGATAATATTCAGCTATATACTCGTCATCAGTGCTTGCAGCTGCATAACGCTGAAACGGGATTGTCTCATAAGCATCTACAACGCCTTTGTTTTGCAGTAGAGGAAGATATTGATTACTCCACGCACCATGAACATTTCTCTGAGAAAACGGAATGCTTACTTGGGTAAATGGTTGATGGACTGATGGAATCGATTGCCACAGCCCGGATGAAGTTTCCGGCGGGATTTTATATAGCTTTGGCTCTTCGAGATTTTGTTCTGACCGAATATCATGCCAATATGGTGTTGTAAGTGATTTTGACACATTCCCAAGGATAGGAGCGCTTACTGAAAACAAATCACACAGTATGAAAATAACAAGTATTCCGACTAGTAGCCTCGAACGTGCATGACTTTCCCTCTTCAGGTGAGTCAGAGAACGTCCAACAAGAAGAGCCACTGTAAAACAAAAGACGAGCAATACGCGAGTCGGTACTTTAAAGCCGCTAAAAACCGGAAGTTCATGAAGAATATTCCATGGCGAAAATGTACCGAAGTTTCCCATTGATAATAACAGCAAGAACATGGAAGAGAGAATTAGGGCTTTGTTGCTCTTGAAAAGAGTTAAACTGAACAAATATAGTGAAATAACCACGATGCCAAGATACGAGCCAAATGCCCACCATCCTGTATTATTCAAGCTTCTTTCTAGCCCTTTGAAGCGATCGATAAAGAATGAAAAGTAAATATCTAAAGGGATGCTGCTGCCAACGCTGGTCGGACGAGGGTGGCTCTGCAGAAGCTCAACTACTGGCAACAACTTGGGTGCGGATAACGCGGCCGCAAGTAAATTAACCATGACAAAAGCCATGACAGGCTGAAAAGTCTTGTTCTCTAGTGAATAAACACTTGCATATATACAGACGAAGACAAGAGAAAACGCGAATACATAAGTACCTCCTTCGTAAAACATAATGCTTTCAATTGCTGCAGCGGTACATAACCACCATTTATTTGACAGCCCTTTTAAAAATGTCAGAAAAAATAGCGGCAATAAAGTTGCCGGCAGCCAGACAATATGCCCTGCTGCGATGTGAAGTGCCCATGCTCCCGAAAACATGAAAACGAATGAAGTTGCTAGCCGCGCGGATCCAGCCATTCCCAAATGGCCACTTAAGAGCCACATGCCCCACAAGCCAATGAATGTATGCAACCATACAGCTATTTTCAGCCCTGCTACGACACCAAAGAGTGATGTTATCAAAAATATAGGAGAAAGATGGCCTGCTTGTGGATTGCCGATCAGTGATAAACCACCACCGCAATAAGGATTCCATAAAGGGAACTGCTGGTATTCGAAAAAGGTAATTGACGGGACCTCATATAAAAACATGAAGTAATCCCAGTCACCACTACTGGATGAATAGAGATTTGTGAGGAGTGGTAGACAAAAAACCAGAGAAAGAACAAGAAGCAGTAATACGGGTAAGACCCATTGGTAGCGTTTTTGGTGACCTTTTAGAACCAATGACATGAAGTAGTTTCTCTATTGTCGTTGCTAATCATTTTTATCGTTTGGATGAGGTTCTTCCGAAAGCAATAAGTTAGATATTGTGGCGGTTCTCGTGACTACCGCATAATATTTATTTGAGAAAGTTGTCTGCCAAGAGCCTGTCCCAATGAGGTCTCTCACAAGGTCCGAGTCTTTTTCAAAAACAGCCCAATCAATCTCATATTGATCGAGCAGTTTTTCACGTTCAGGACTTGAAGATTGAATTTTGTCGTAGTCAGACAGAATCTGTTCTCCGTACATGTCCGCACGACCGTCGATAAAGACCTTTGGCGGCGGTGTAAGAGCGTAAAGCAGATACCCACCTAATGAATATTCATTGAACATTTTCCCGTCAGGCAAGTCTTTTTCAAGATAATCGACGAGCTGGTTCAGTTGCTCTGTTTCAACTTTGATAATTTCCCCCGGAGTCAAAAACATGAGCGAACGATGATCAATCGAACTGGAAATAAACAATCCTAAAGCAATGACAACAGTGACAATAGGACCAGTCTTTGTCGACAAATGAAGTTGATTTTTCTCTTGGTTCTCAATACTCCTATAGCGCCATCTGTCAAGCTGGTTATAGACCATCCTGGCAATGAAAGGTGTCAACGCAATCAGCATCAGGCTGACGTGGCGCATATGAGTCAGCGCTGCATTGAGGAAAAAAACAATTAAAAGTCGTTCCGTCCAGGTGACGGAACTTTTAGCGAGTGAAATAAGTAGAACGAGTGCGACCAGGTACAGACGGAAGTACCACATATCCTGCAGGTTCGGAGCTTTCCACTCATTGATCATCACCGAAAACACCCCTTTTGAGACCTGGAAAGGAAATGCCAGCAGCTCATAGCCAAAGGGGTTCAAGCCAACAGCAAGGATACAGAGAAGCAGAACTACTGCCGGCAGCTTCTGTAGACGCAGGGTCTCGTGCCACGGGGTTTTGAGAGAGAAATGATTTTCCAGAACTGATCCGAGTATAAAAATCATCTGCAAGACGAGACCGAGGATAAAGCCACCGTGGAGGTTGGCCCAGACCACCATGACAACCGGCAGCCAATACAGCCATTTCCCGCCCGAGGTGAGGATTGCCAGGGTGATCAACATGAACAGCCAGGTAAACATGTGGGGGCGGGCAGCAAGGTGGCCTTGGCTGAAAGTCAAAGCCAGAGCGACACAACCCAGAGTCACCCACTGATTAGCGTATTTTTCGGTGATTTTGAACAACAGCCAAAAGGAGAGTGCTGCAATAAGCAGAAAAAAGCAGAGGATGCCTTCAAGGCCGGCAACGTTATGTATGCCTGCCATAATGATTTCGGAGAGCCACTCATGCGCTGTCCATGGCGTACCGAAGGCGGTATGTGAAAATATGTCACTATCGATCAGACTCTGCTGCTCCAACATGACGGAGCCGACCTTGATATGCCAGAAGGGGTCGCCGTCACTAAACAGTCCGTCGCGCTTCGCTACCAGGGAAACAAGAAAAGTCACCAGGCAAAAAACGCCTGCGAAATCAGGAAGATATCTGGACATGAACAGCTTTCCTTTGAGTACTCTGAGGCAGGTGTTTCAACGTTCCTTGAACAATGTCTATTTAGCCTCATCGTGAACTGTTGACGGACTGAAGCTGTTGATGAAGTAGAGCGGACGCTGCTTGGTTTCGTTGAACATCCGGCCCATATACTCGCCAATGACCCCGAGACTCATCAGTTGAACGCCGCCAAGAAAGAGGACAACGACCATAAGGGAAGGGTAACCCTGGACAGGGTCACCGTAAACCAGGGTTTTGTAAATAACAAACAGCGCGTAAGTGAATGACCCGAAAGAGGTCACTAACCCAAGGTAAGTGGCAATTTTCAGCGGGGTGATGGTGAACGAGGTGATGCCTTCAAGGGCAAAATTCCAGAGGTGCCAATAGTTCCATTTCGTCTTGCCGGCAAATCGGGGGTCGCGACGATAGGTGACGGCGATCTGTGGGTATCCAATCCAGGCGAATAAACCCTTCATGAAGCGGTGGCTCTCACGGAGCTGCTTGAGCGCTTCTACTGCCCGTCGGCTGAGTAGGCGGAAATCTCCCGTGTCCTTCGGGATTTTTACCCGATTGACTCCCTGGATGAAGCGATAGAAAAGTTTTGCTGACGACTTTTTCAGAAAGGATTCGCCATCCCTGGCGGATCGTCGCGCAAAGACGACATCGTAGCCCTCTTGCCATCTGGCAATCAGCTCCGGGATCAGTTCGGGTGGGTCCTGCAGGTCGGCGTCAATCACGACGACAGCCTCGCCGCGAGCGTGATCAAGGCCCGCAGTCAGGGCAATCTCCTTGCCGAAATTGCGGCTCAGGTCGATAACCGCTACCCGCGGATCCCGGAATCCTTTCATGACTTTAAGTGTCGCATCGCTGCTGCCGTCATTGACGTAGAGTATCTCGCTGGCGCAGTCGAGCTTTTCCAGGACTTTGGTCAGGCGTTGGTGGAATGCGGGCAAGACCTCTTCTTCATTAAAGGCCGGCACAACGATCGATAAGGTCCACTGGTTATTTGTTGGCAAAACCCCCCCCCTGAATACTCATGGGCGTTACTTCAATCGATATGGTCAAGCGCGGCGCTACAAGGCATTCTCGGCCAGGTAAGCTTTGATCTTCTCTGCATTGGCTTCAATGATTTCGCAACGTTTTTCACGTTCTTCCAGACCATCCAGGCTCGCCGGACGCTCGGGGTCCTTGCCGATTGCCTGGTTGACGGCATCGGGGAACTTTGCCGGGTGGGCTGTCGCCAGGCAGATGATAGGACACTCGCCGCCGGCAAGATCTTTGCCTGCCTTGACACCGGTGGCTGTATGCGGATCCAGCACGTAACCTGTGGCTGTATGGAACTCGCGAATCGTTGCGAGGGTCTGGTCATTATCAACTGCCGATGCCAGGAAAATCTCCCCGATTTCAGCTATCTGGGAATCGGTAAATGTTAGCTGGCCCGTAGCGGCAAACTGCTGCATGGCGGCCGCGAGGCGCGCGGAATCCTCATTGAACAGGTAAAAGAGATAGCGCTCCAGATTGCTCGCATTCTGGATGTCCATCGATGGTGAAAAGGTGGGGTGGACTTCGTCGATCGAATAGTCGCCGGCATTGACGAAGCGGGAAAGGATGTTGTTGGCGTTGGTGGCCAGCACCAGCTTCTCGATCGGCAACCCCATCCTGCGGGCGATATAGCCTGCGAAAATATCACCGAAGTTACCGGTGGGTACCGAAAAATAGACTTTGTTTGCCCCGGTCTGTTTGCGCACCTGACCCCAGGCGTAAAAATAATAGACGATCTGGGCGAGGACTCGCGCCCAGTTGATGGAATTGACGGCACCGAGGGCATGCTGTCTCTTGAAGTCGAGATCGCCGAAAGTTTCTTTGACAATCTTCTGGCCGTCGTCGAAGGTCCCTTTTATGGCAAGGTTGAAAACGTTGGCGTCAGTAACGGTGGTCATCTGCAGCTCCTGCACCGGCGAAACCTTTTTGTGCGGGTGGAGGATGAAAATGTTTATGTTTTTTTTGCCACGCACCCCGTAAATAGCTGCGCTGCCGGTATCCCCGGACGTGGCACCCAGAATGTTCATGTGCTCGCCGGACTCTATCAGCAGGTACTCGAACAGGTTGCCAAGGAACTGCAGGGCAACATCCTTGAAGGCGAGGGTGGGGCCATGAAAGAGTTCCAGAATAAAAAGACCGTCCTGATGCACGACCGGCGTGATGTCCCGGTGGGTGAAGCTTGCATAGGAACGGTCGATCATGTTCTTCAGGTCTGCGGAGGGGATGTCCTCAATGAAATAGCTCATAACCTGAAAGGCGAGTTCCGGGTAGGCCAATTTTGCCAGTGCATCGAGATCACCGGGCGTAAGCTGCGGGATTGTTTCCGGCAACAACAGCCCTCCATCTTCGGCCAGGCCCATCATCACGGCTTGCTTGAAAGGAATGTGCCGAACCTGACCACGGGTACTTTGGTATTTCATCGAATTTCATCCTTAAAATCGTTTATTAATCGAAGCTATTTTAACAGGACTTGCCACTACGGGGAAGGGAAATAAGGCTGGGGGCTGGAGGCTGGAAGGGTGCGATCCACTAAAAAGTTAACGGTTTTATAAACCAAAAGCTGGTTTAACGCGCGCGCAGAGTAAAAAAACATTTTCTCAGCGTCTCCGTGCCTCCGCGTTGAATATTGGACTGACCTTCATTTGGGGTATAGGTCCGAAAGTTAAAGGGCAACCCGCAGTGGGTTGCCCTTTAAAGGTTTTCTCGTTCTACGTTACGGGTTGTTCATCACGTATCACCCGTTACGGATTGTTCATCACTTGTTATTAAACGCATATTCCTGGGCATCGACTACAGCCACTGCTGCCATGTTGATGATTTCTGCGACGGAATCACCACGCTGTAGTACGTGGACCGGCATTTTCATGCCCATGAGGATTGGACCGATCTGCTCAGCACCACCCAGTTTGTGCAGCAGCTTGTAGGCGATGTTGCCGGATTGCAGGTCGGGAAAGATGAAGACGTTGGCATCACCCTTGAGCTGTGAAAAGGGGTATTGCTTTTCTACCAATTCCGGGTCGAGAGCCACGTTGGCCTGCATTTCACCTTCGACAATCAGGTCCGGATCCTGGGCTTTGACCAGCGCTGTGGCACGTTTGACCTTGAGGGTCAGAGGGTGCGGGGAGCTGCCGAAGTTGGAAAAAGACAGCATGGCAACTTTGGGCTCGAAATCAAACTGACGCGCCTTCTGGGCGGTCAGCAGGGCGGTTTCAGCCAGCTCTTCGGCCGTTGGTTCGATGGCCACGGTGGTGTCGGCAAAGAAGGTCGCACGCTTCTTGGTGACCATCATATACATGCCGTGGACCTTGGACAGGCCTTCACGTTTGCCGATGACCTCAAGGGCCGGACGGATGGTCTCCGGGTAGTGATGATTGATCCCGGAGAGCAGGGTGTCGGCATCGCCCTTGAGAACCATCATGGAACCAAAGTGGTTGCGGCTTTTGCGTATGGTGCGACGGGCTTCGGCCAGCGTGACGCCTTTGCGCTGACGCATAGAGAAGAACTCTGCTGAATAATTTTCAGTCAGTTCGCTTTTGGTTGGATCGATGATGGTTATTCCACTCAGTTCGACGTCCAGCTTGGCGGCGTTGAGCTTGATCTCGTCTTCGTCACCGAGCAGGATCGGCTTGGCGATACCTTCATCGACCAGAATCTGGGCTGCACGAAGCACCTTCTCTTCTTCTCCTTCGGGGAAGACGATCCGTTTCGGACAGGTTTTGGCTTTGTTGATCAGTGTCCGCATAATCTGCTTGGAACGCCCCTGCATGGCTTCCAGTCTTTCCAGATATTCACCCATGTCTGCGATGGGGCTCCGCGCAACTCCCGAGTCCATGGCTGCCTGCGCCACGGCCGGGGCAACCCGCAGCAGTACGCGCGGATCGAAAGGCTTGGGAATGATGTATTCGCGACCGAACTTTATGACTTCGCCACCGTAAGCTTTACGCACTGAATCGGGGACGTCTTCTTTGGCGAGCTCGGCGAGTGCCTTGACCGCTGCCAGTTTCATTTCGTCATTGATCGCGCTGGCGTGGGTATCCAGGGCGCCGCGGAACAGGAAGGGGAAGCAGAGGACATTGTTGACCTGGTTGTTGTAATCGGAACGGCCGGTGCCGATGATGACATCGTCGCGTACGGCCTTGGCTTCCGGCGGAGTGATCTCCGGGTCGGGGTTGGCCATGGCGAAAACGATAGGATCCTTGGCCATGGATTTCAGCATTTCGGCAGTCAGGGCGCCCTTGGCGGAGACACCGAAGAAGATGTCGGCGTTGACCATGGCATCATCGAGAGTGCGGGCATCGGTCTCGGCGGCCAGGCGCTCCTTGTAAGGGTTCATCCCTTCGGTGCGGCCTTTGTAGATAACGCCCTTGGTATCACAAAGAATGACGTTGTTTTTATCGATGCCCATAATGACAGCGAGATTGGCACAGGCAATGCCTGCTGCTCCGGCACCGTTAACCACAATCCTGGCGTCCTGGATCTTCTTGCCGGTCAACTCGAGGGCGTTGATCATGCCAGCGGCGGAGATGATGGCTGTGCCGTGCTGATCATCATGGAAGACCGGGATGTTCATGATCTTCTTGAGCTCTTCCTCGATGTAGAAACACTCCGGACCTTTGATGTCTTCGAGATTGATGCCGCCAAAAGTCGGCTCAAGCAGCTTGACGGTGCGGATGATTTCGTCGGAGTCTTTAGTGTTGAGCTCTATATCGAAAACATCGACGTCAGCGAAAGTCTTGAACAGGACGCCTTTTCCCTCCATGACCGGTTTGCCTGCGAGAGCTCCAATGTCACCGAGGCCGAGGACTGCAGTACCATTCGATACAACAGCCACCAGGTTGCCTTTTGCCGTATATTTGTAGGCATCATCGGGGTTCTTCTCGATTTCCAGACAAGGTTCTGCTACCCCCGGGCTATAAGCCAGAGCGAGATCCCTGCTGGTTTCACATGGTTTGGTGGTAATGACTTCGATTTTACCTTTGCGCCCCATTGAGTGATAATCAAGCGCTTCCTGACGTTTTGACATGTTTTGTGTCCTCTCTGGCTTATTGCCTAAAGCCAATCGTTGTGTTGGATTTTTGTTTCAGTAAAAATAATTTAGCAATAATAAAAACCCTAGATAAAACCCATAGGCATCCTTTGTCAAGGAAAAACACCTCGAAAGATGAGAATGGCCATTGTTTTGTACAGCAACGCCAATGCCAAATATGTATGTTGCCTGAAATGAATTTTAACTAGTTTTCGTCCGGAAACGGCCCTTTTCCGCAATCTCTGCGTCAATCGGCGGATTTGATTGTGCGGCGTAAAGTACTACGCCTCCGCACAAATCCTTAATTTCCTTGACCTTGCAAAAAATTGCTCGTTTCCAGATCGAAAACTGTGCATTTTCATCCGAAGTTTCCGGATGGCAACTAAGTAGAATAATGTATCGCTTTTATCGTAATCGTCAAGTCACTTCATTGTTCATCGGGTCGTGTATTTGCAGGCATTTATGGCTGAAACTGGCCATTGAAGGCAGCTATTCAGCGTTTATTGATGGCGTCGCAAAAAGTCCGCCCTACGGCGTTATGGTGTCTTTTCAGGACCTCGACATACCATATGTATGCCTTCGCCCCAGAAAAAACACCAAGCCTTGTAGGACGAAATTTTTGCTTAGCCATTCCATGAAGTATTTGCGAGTACATCGTTCAGTCTTTTGCCCTCAAAATATTTTTTT
>JACZKE010000042.1 GCA_014860225.1 Desulfuromonadales bacterium | reverse complement strand
ACCCTGTAACCCATAATCTTTCGCACCTTGCTTGTTCTTTGCCGCGTCAGCTACGTTCCGATTTCAGCTGCTTAGCTACGGCTAGGCACCAGAAATCGCGCCTTGCTGACACGGCAAATCCCTACGCAATCCATCGAAATCCTATAGGTTACAGGGTACTTGTGTCAATCGGACTGTCTGTTGCTTGTTGAACTGTAATAATGACGGCAATGAATGTGTTTTTCAGGTAATCCCGGACGAACCATAAAAAAAGCCCCTGCAGAAAGGCAGAGGCTTTGCAACCAGATATGGAGACATGATTATTTGTGATAGCCCAGCCGGGTTGAAAGCTCTTCGGAGGCACTCAAGACCAGGGGGACAAGCTCTTTGACGATTCGCTCTTCTCCAAGACGCATGCTCGGCCCGGAGATGCTGATCGAGCCGACAATCCGTCGCGTGTAGTCGCGAATCGGCGCGGCGACGCAATGAACACCAAGGTCAAGCTCTTCATTGTCAATGGCATAACCCTGCTCAGCAACCTTCTCCAGCTCTTCCTTGAGAGCCTTTCGGGTTGTAATGGTCGTATCCGTATGAGTTTGGAATTTATCTCCCGGCAGGATCTCGTTGATTTCATCTTCAGACATGTAGGCCAGGTAAACTTTGCCGGCGGCCGTGCAATAGGCCGGCAGGCGTGAGCCGACGCGGGAGACGACACGGACTGTCATGTCGGTTTCCACCATGTCGAGATAAACTACATGGCCCTCTTTGAAGATCGCAACATAACAGGTTTCGTTGCACGCGGCGACCATCTTTTCGAGGATCGGCTTCGCCTGGCGCAACAGGCCCATCTGCTTGATGAAGGTTTGACCGAGCTCCAGGGCCTTGAGTCCGAGTCGGTAGTTTTCGGTAGCTTTGTTCTGCTCAATGTAGCCACGGGACTCGAGAGTTGCCAAGAGACGGAAGACATTGTTCTTGTGCAGCTTCAGTCGCTTGCTGAGTTCGGTTACACCGAGTTCGTCCACATCGTCATGGAACTGCTCAAGCAGGTCCAGCGCGTGGGAGACCGCCTGGATGATATATTCGGACTTTTCTTTTCTTGCCATTGTCTGAAAATCCTTAAGTAATAATATAATTAATAAGACACTTCATATTAAGCAAACTATATTTTCTAACGAAACAGTCGGAAACTGTCAAGCCAGAATGGATATTTTTGTGATAAATGGTTGAATCCGAAATCTGGCAGTGCTTTTAATTTTTACGGTTTTATGAATTCTAAAATAGTGTTTTATAGAAGTCAAACAGATTAGTGTCTTTTCTCGAATATGGGGTGGTTGACACATCAGTGGCCGGCAGGTAAATTCAAGCTAATGAATTTTGGGAGGGCTCGACATGTTGACACTCAGTAAAAAAATTATTGTTGCTATTGATGGCTCCCCCCAATCCGATAAGGCTGCAGAGGAAGCTGTGCGCCTGGCTCTGGTGTCCGGTACCAAGTTCAAAAGTCAACTCTATGCCGTTATGGTCCTGCCCAGTATGAAAACACCGTCCTTTACGGATTTTTTCCCTGATAAACCTGCGACTGAAATGCCCGGTTGGCAGGAAAAACGCAACCGCCTCTTTTACGTGGTCGAGAAGGCCGCTGCAGAAGCTGGTGTCCAGCTGGAGTCGCTGGTCGTGTATGGCGATCCTGCCGAAGAACTGATGGTGGTGGCAGAGGAGAAGAGCTGTGATGTGATTGTTGTTGGCTCTTCTGGAAAAGGTCGAATGAAGCGAACTCTTTTAGGAAGTGTTTCTACAAAAATTTCTCTGCATGCCCACTGCTCTGTATATATCGTTCGTTAACTTGTTTTCGTCCGGAAACGGCCCTTTTCCACAATCTCTGCGTCAATCGGCGGATTTGATTGTGCGGCGTAAAGTACTACGCCTCCGCTCAAATCCTTGATTTCCTTGACTTAGCAACCTGTCGGACTATCCATGAGCCGGCTGCAAATCCGGCTGTTTGGCCCATATTTCAGCTCCTTTTTGGTCCATAGCTACGGCTATGAACCTGCAAATGAGCTAAAATCTGTTCTCAAACATCCAAATTTTCGCTTCGGCCCGTA
>JACZKE010000041.1 GCA_014860225.1 Desulfuromonadales bacterium | reverse complement strand
CGATTCCGACAGCTCGGCAAAATTGGACGAATTGCCATCGGAATGGGTGGCCGAATTCAATCGGAATCAGTGGACGAATTGGATCGGAACGGGTGGACGATTTGCGTCGGAATCAGTGGCGGAATTGGCTCGGAATACGCATTCAGGCACGCCTGCTTTGCGGCACAGGCTCTCACTCATAGTTGGAACGCTGCCCGTCAGCAGCGGAATCATTTTTGGGTATAGCCGTTTGTGGCGCATTAAAGTCCCTTATGAAAATTCCCCAGAAGGCCACGAATAGAGCCGCGATCAACGGGCCGACCACGAACCCGTTCATGCCGAACAGCACAAAGCCGCCGAGCGTCGAGAGCAATACAATATAGTCGGGTAGCTTGGTGTCGCGACCCACGAGAATCGGACGCAGAATATTGTCGACCAGTCCGATGACACCTGCGCCAAACCCCACCAGAATTAGTCCCTGCCCCCATTCGCCAACGGCGAACAGATAAATCGCAACCGGTACCCAGATCAAGCCGGCTCCGACCACGGGGACCAGCGAAAGCAAGGTCATCACCACACCCCATAAGAACGCCCCGGGGATGCCGAGGGCCCAGAAGATGATGCCACCCAAGGTCCCCTGAACGACCGCGACCACCAGGTTGCCTTTGATCGTTGCACGGGTCACTTCAGCGAACTTGACGAACAGCAAGTGTTCCCGTTCGTCACCCAGCGGCAGGGCGCGAACCAACAGGGCCACCAGCCGGTCCCCATCGCGCAGCATGAAAAACGCCATATAGAGCATCAGACCGAGACTGACGAAGTACTGCAGAATACCTTGGCCGAACTGCACGGCATTCTGCGCAATGTAACCGCTGGCGGTAAGGGCCGCGCCGGAGAGTTGCTCCTTGACGTTGTTCAGGTCAAGATTTAAACGCTCCAGAAGTAGCTGCACCGCGGGGAATGCCTCGCGTATGCGTTCAATACGATTTCCAAGATCGAGGTCGCCGCTCTGCAGTTGCTGGTACAGACCGGCACCCTCCTGAAGAAATGAGCCAAGGACAAACATCGCTGGAACAATGCAGATGACCACGCAAACCACCAGTGTGGCCAGTGCCGCCAGACTGGGTCGCTGCCCCCAGGACCTTAAAAAGCGCCGATTCAGGGGATAAAAAAGCAGGCCGATGATGCACGCCCAGAAAATCGCCCCCCAAAAAGGCTTGAGCAGAAAAAGAAACAACAAGGTCACAAGTACGAGCAGCATGAGAAAAGAGCGTTGCTCCAGTTTGGCCTGCTCTCTGCTCGGTCTATTCGTCTCGTCAGACATGGTTTTCAGCTCCTCTGGCAAATGGCAATGCTCTGCCGCACTCTTTACATTTTTCTTCGAAGAAAATCTGCGCAATGAGTGTCCATCCGGAAACTCCGGATGGCAACGAGACAGGTGAAAGCGTGACAGATTATCCCTCTGCCTTCGACTTATCCCCACGGTTCACCGGTTCGATTTTCACCCGGCGAATTGCCGTCTGCGTGACTTTGTCACAGATCATCATGAAATCCCCCCACCGAACCCGCTCGCCTTTCACAGGCAGATGGTTCAGTTCAAAAAGGATCAGTCCGGCGAGGGTTTCATAAGGGCGCGGTTCGGGAAAGCTGATATTCAGAAGGTTAGCCAGGTCGTTGATGGGAAGCAGGCCGTCGACCAGATAGCTCCCCTCCTGAAGACGCTGGATTCTCTTCGGCTCACCCAGATCATGTTCATCCTCCATTTCGCCGACCAGTTCTTCCAGCAGGTCTTCGGTGGTCACGACCCCGCTCAAGCCGCCATACTCGTCCACGACCATAGCCATATGGATGTGGCCGAGCTGCATCTCTTTTAGAAGCTCATTGACCTTTTTCGATTCCGGAACAAATAAAGGGGCCCGCAGAAGGCTTTCAAGATCGAATTCTGGAGTCTTTATCGCCTGGCACAACAGATCCTTGCCATGGATGTAACCAACCACATTGTCAATCTCGCCCCGACAAACCGGAAAACGTGAATACTGGCTCTCCATAACGATATTCAGGACCTGTTCGCGGCTCTGCTCCAGATCCAGGGGCACAACCCGGGGGCGTGGAACCATAACCTCCGCCACTCTCAGCGAGCCGAACTGAAACAGGTTGGTAATAATGAGAGATTCATTATCACTTAAGTATCCGGTTTGCTCACCGATCCTTGCCATGGCAAAGAACTCCGTTCGACTGAAGATGTGGATGTCTTTGCCGTGAGAGATGAATTTCGTCAGGTACTCCGAAATACGGACCATCGGGTAAAGTGCCACGACCAGGCTGTTCACAAAAAAAGCCGTTGGTGCTGCGAACTTCGACCAGTAGAGAGCGCCTATGGTTTTAGGAACAATTTCGGAAAGAAAAAGGATCAGCAGCGTCATGATTCCGGAGAAGAGGCCGAACCAGGTGCTTCCAAAGACGACGGTGGCTTTGGCCCCGGCCATGATGGCGCCGACTGTGTGAGCGATGGTGTTCAGAGTCAAAATAGCGGCAAGAGAGCGATCCACATTGTCTTGTTTCAATCGCTTCAATAGCGCTGCAAGCTTTGGCTTTTTCTCCTTCTGTTCCTCAATATAAGAAGGCGTAATGCTCAGCAATACAGCTTCTGCCACCGAGCAGAGAAACGAAAAGCATAACGCCAGCATCACATAGGCAATTAACAGTACGACATCAGTATTCATATCAATGAAAGTCCTCTATTCGCTATCTCTGGATGTGATCAATGCCCTGTGAGCATCGCGCATCGAAGGCCAGGCCGAATCCGGCGGCGATCGTGGATATCAGTTTATCGTGGTTTTGCATGTGTGCCAGTTCATGGGGCATGACCCCTTCGAACGCTTCCGCGGAGTGGATGCTCACGTCCCAAGTCCAACGATGGATTATGATATACTAAAAACCATGGGTATTATGGTGCCATTGTTTCTAATAACAGCACCTCCATCTACGACTGGCGCCTGTGAGCGTCGCTCTCGGGCGTACGGTTGCATTCAATCAGGACATGAAAAGTGTTGAAACCCGGGCGTTAACCACCAGCAGACGAACCTGCATGAATGTCATGACCACAATTAGAAATGTATTGGCCGCTAGCGACTTTTCTGAACAGTCGCAGGTCGCCATCCGTCGGGCCGCGCTAATCTGCCAGGAGCATGGCGCGAAACTGGAATTGCTGCATGTCATCGAGGCATTGCCGTCCCCGGAACCCAACCCTCCGGACCAATTAAAGGAAGAAGCCAGGCGGCAACTGCAAGCTGCAAGTGGTGTCGCCGCGTCGCTGGGTGTCGATTGCGATTGCCAGGTCGAGACGGGGAAAAACGTTGTCTCCATCATCCAGAGCGCTCAGAAGATGACGGCCGACCTGATTGTCGTCGGCGCACACGGCCATCATTCATTGCGTGACAATTTTCTTGGCACGACCGCAGAGAAATTGGTTCGCAAGACGGCCTCTCCCGTCCTGGTGGTCAAGCAGTCGTCCCAATCCGCCTACAGACGGGTTCTTGTGCCGACTGACTTTTCTGAGGCTTCGCGGCAGGCCCTGGCCGCCGCGAGCATTCTGGCGTCTGGAGCCGGCATCGACTTGCTGCATGTATACGGGTTCTGGGGGGAAGAGCAGTTGAGTATGGCCCATGCCAGTGAAGAAGTTCTCGAACGGTACCGGCAGCGGACCGAAATATGGGCGAATATGTCAATGGTCAAATGGCGACAAGGCATCAACCTCTCCGGGCATCATGTCGAGGAACACTTGCGAAAAGGGTCTGCCACATCCGGGATCGCCCTGTTTGCTGCGGAAAGGAGATCCGACCTGGTCGTGATGGGCACCGTCGAACGCTCGGGACACCCCAATGTCCTGCTCGACAGCGTGACGGAGAACGCCTTGCGCACGGTGCCATGCGATATCCTTGCGGTCAAGTCGGGAGAATCCAAATCTGATGAACGCTGATCAGGCCAAACCAAACGTCTGGGGTTAGAACCTTTAAGCCGTTGCTTAACGGACCCCAGCTTGTCTGCCATAGCCTTAACCGTCGTCGTCCGCTCTAAAAACCCTGGTGTGAGATAATTGTGAGTGTTGATATGTATAGTTGCATATTTATTTGTCGAAGCAGTTTCGTGGTTTTTACGAGAACATCCTTGTTGTTGCCTGAAATGTCCAGAAACAGAATTGAAGGCGCGCATTGTATAGGTTTTGCCAGTTATCTGGCATGGAACGCTGTAGCTCAGCTTCCGGTCAGTGCGGTGGAAACCTGTTGAAGCATCAGGTCTGAAGCATTGTACGGTGAGATCGAGACAGGGAACTCTGAGCCTCGTTCCGGATCTCGACCCTGCTTTCTTTTTGCTTTGACTTAATACTTCTAATTCTATATAAATGTCGCTGCTAAGTACTCAAAATTTCGTAGTATTGTCTGATTTGGACACCTGTACTGGAATTAGACCCCGGATAGATGAGTGCCCCTCTGGAAACTCCGAACGGCACACCTGCTGTTTCCGGACGAAAACCAGTTTTTTGAGTGTGTCTCAACGTGCGTTCTGCGTTATGCAACAGTGTGTTTTATGGGAGGATTGCAATGAAAAGAAACGTTTTGTTTCTGGGTGTACTGATGGGGGTTTTTCTGCTGTCGGCGTGTACCCGCTATGAAAACTATGCCGCCGGTACTGTGCTCGATATCAGCGATTCGGGCGCCGGTGTGATAGAAGTCGAAAATGTTTCGGTTGCGGCACCCATAGACGATGGTCCGAAGATTACCGAATACATCATCGGCCCGGGTGATGTCATCTCGGTGCATGTTCCCGACATGGTCGAGAATACTGCCCGCGTCAGTTACGCCGGTAATGAAGCTGGCGGTTTTCGCGTCAATACCGATGGCAGTATCTTTCTGCCGCACGTCGGCAGGGTCGAAGTTGCCGGTCTCTCGGTTACCCAGTTACAGGAAAAACTGATCGGAATCTTCAAAGAATTCATCAAGAATCCGATCCTCACGGTTGAGATTATCGAGTTCAAGTCCCAACCCGTTTATCTGCTCGGTCAGTTTAACCAGCCTGGTCTTTTTTACCTTGATCGTCCCACTGAGTTGCTGCATGGCCTTGCTCTTGGCGGGGGTCTGAAATCTGACGCGAACATGCGTGGTGCCCGCTTGGTGCGTAACGACCGCATCCAGCCGGTCGATATCTACGAACTGCTGCACCGCAACGACTTGGCACAGAATATCCAGCTGCATTCCGGTGATACCATCTATGTGCCGGGCAACGAAGATCAGCGCGTTTTCGTCTTCGGTGCTGTTGGCAAGTCTGGTATGGTGCCGATGGTCAATGGTCGCCTCGATCTGATCCAGGCTCTATCTCAGGCCAGCCTCGAACAAAAACCCTACAATCAGACCCAGGTCCGCATCATCCGTTCCCTCTCGCCCACCAAGGGCCAGCTGATGGTGGTTGATCTCAGCAAAGTCATGAACGGTCTGACCATGCCAATGTCGCTGATGGATGGCGATATCATCTATGTGCCGAAAACGACCATGGGCGGCTGGAATGAAGCGATTCAGGAGCTTCTGCCGAGCTTGCAGCTCATCAGTGGGGTCCTGCAGCCCTTTGTACAGATTGAATATCTTAAAGATAGTGATCGTTAGGAACCTGTCGAACAATACTGACCAAAACGAATACCCGGCTCATATGTCGTCCGACAGGCTCCTGGGTCTGACAACGGTGCAGTCACATCGCTTGCGAGAGCTATCCGGTATTTTCTTGATGCTTTTCATCATCAAGAGACTGCTGGTAGCCTGTGGCGCATTATCCTCATGTCAACTAAAGAAGAACTTCTCTTACCAGTAAATTTGTTACTTGCAACCATGCGTTGAGCAGCTTGGCACATGCGAAAAAAGCAAAAATTATCGCATTCCATAAGCCACACAGCGCGTCACGGAATCTTATGTCAAACGAAAAACTTCCCGAATACTCCAATGGACTCGAAAAAGAAGTGCACCTGACCGATTACATCAATGTTGTCCTGCGTCGCTGGAAGATCGTTTTGCTTGTGTTCCTGCTGGTTTTCGTCGGTGTGACGCTCAAGACGTTTTTGACCCAGCCGGTTTACGAGGCCTACGCCACCCTGGAAATACGCAAGGCCCAGAAAAGCGGCATGCTTCAAGAGCTCGGCATGGGCGAAGAGAACACGCTTTCCACCGAAATCGAGGTGCTGCGCTCGCGCTCGGTGGCGGAAAAAGTTGCCCGGCGTATGAACCTGGAATGGCAGATCGCCGAGACCAGCGCAGGGCTTGAAGTGACGATTGATGAATTCTCTGTCAACGAGCCCCTTCCCGGACTGATTGTCACCCTGGTCAATACTCAGAACTATCAGTTGTCAGATCTTTCCGGCCGTGACCTTGGCAAAGGTCGGAGCGGTGAGTTGCTGAGCTTCAACGGTGTCAAGCTGCTGCTCACCATCACCAAAGGGGTTGCCGGGCAACGCATCGTTCTGGAACGTCAGCCGATGTACGTCATTGTCGAGCAGATTATTGACAACCTGGATATTACCGAGATGGGCAAGGGCAGCAATATCCTGCGTGTCTCCAGTCAGGGCACTGATCCCGGTCATGTCCGTGATTTGGTCAATATCGTCACCGAGGTCTACCGTGAAATGAACATTGCAGGGAACACCCAGGAAGCCGGCAAGACCGTCGACTTCATTTCCCAGCAGTTAAGCGGGCTACAGGATGTCCTCGATGTTTCTGAACAGCAACTGCAGGAATACAAGGTGCAGACCGGTTTGACCACCCTCGGCCCGGAAGGCAATTCTCTGGTGCAGAAGCTGGTTGAGCTCGAACAGCGTCAGGCCGAGATGAAGCTGAAGCGCCAGCGCGTCGAGAGCGCCATCAGCATCATCGAGGCAGCGATCCGCAGCGGCGGTCCGCTGACTGTGCCGACCATTGAAGATGTACCTTCGATTACCGATTCTGCGGCCAAGCTGGCCGATCTCGATGCACAGAAAAAGGGCATGCTGATCGACTACACCTCCTCTCACCCGGCGGTGGTTGACGTCCAGATACAGATCAACCGGGTACGCGAGGCTTTGCTTTCCACTTATCAGGCGATACACCAGGAACTGCTCTTGAGTGAACGAGACCTGTCCAGAACCATCACCAGCTTCGATGCCCAGCTCGAAAATATTCCGGAAGCGGAACTGGAACTCGCCAAGCGCACCCGCGTAAACACGGTTAACGCTGAACTCTACACCTTCCTGCTGCAGAAACAGCAGGAAGCGCGCATCGCCCAAGCGTCCACCATCAGTGATGTTCAGATTGTCGACCCGGCGATCACGCCCAAGGAGCCGATCAAGCCAAACAAGAAGAAAAACCTGGCCCTCGGTCTCATCCTCGGTCTGATGCTCGGAGTCGGCCTGGCGTTTCTGCTCGACTACATGGACCAAACCATCAAGACCAGCGAAGACGTCAAGGAAAAGCTTGGTCTCAACGTGTTTGGCATTATCCCGCGCATCCCCTTTGCCGATGAAGATGCCAAACTGCCGCGCAAGCGTCTGGTGACCACCCTGCATGCACATTCACCGGTGGTGGAAGCCTTCCGTGCACTGCGCACCAATCTCAATTTCCTCATCGCCAAGGAAAAGCACAAGGTGATCATGGTGACCAGTTCCCTGCCCGGCGAAGGCAAGTCGACCATCTCCGGCAACCTGGCCGTGGTCCTGTCGCAGACTGGCGCCAGGGTGCTGCTGATCGGCTGTGACCTGCGCCGTCCGCAGCTGTTTGACATGTTCGGCGTGAAAAACGAGCCGGGCCTGGTCAACCTGCTCATGGACAATGACCAGGACGCCATTCGTCATCTGAGCGAGCCGCGCCTGGACTTCCTGCCGGCCGGCAGCATCCCGCCCAACCCGGCGGAAATCCTCGACTCGAACCGCATGGCTGTTCTGCTTGACAAGGTTCGTGGCCACTACGATTACGTGGTCCTCGACGCCCCGCCGGTGCTGCCGGTCACCGATGCCCAGATCCTTGCACCCAGGGTTGATATCAACCTGGTAGTACTGGAGCCGTGCCGGGTGCCGGAAAAGGCCGCCTTGCAGATGATCGAGTCGCTGCGCGCTGTCGATGCCAAAATCGCCGGTGTCATCCTCAACGACAAAACCGGCCGTGGTTTCAAGTACTACGGTAACTACGGCTATTACGGCAACAAGCAGTACCGCGGTTATTACGGCGAAGAGCTGGAAGTTGCCGGTGAGGGTGTTCTGGTCGCCGGTTTCAAAAAAGCATGGCAGAAATTAAACTCGTAGGAAACTGTCGGACTATACGGGCCGAAGCGAGAATTTGGATGTTTGAGAACAGCTTTTAGCTCGTTTCAGGACAAAAACTAGCTCGTTTGCAGCCGGTTCGTAGATTGTTCGCCAATTTCCTAGAAATCTGCAGGACATGTGCACACCATGAATCTTTTGATCTGTTTCTATACATTCATGACCGCACTTTTTACGGCGCTGATCATCGTGCCATTTCTGCGCAAGTGGGCGCTCGATCAGGGGACTCTGGATATTCCAGGCGAGCGTGCGCAGCATACCGAGCCGATGCCAACGCTTGGCGGCATTGCCATATTCTTCTCTTTCCTCTTGGTTGTTCTGGTGTATGTGCCGGTGACGCCTGCTATCCGTGGTTTCCTGGTCGGCGGTTTGATTGTTTTTGTCACCGGCCTGGTTGATGATTTGACCAACCTTTCACCGAAACGCAAGTTTGCCGGTGAAGTAGTGGCCTGCCTGGCGATGATCGTGGTGGGAAAAATCTGGCTGACCAATCTCGGTGACCTGTTCGGTTTCGGCGACATCATTCTGCCGGTCTGGATTGGCATCCCCTTCACCATCTTTGCCGTGGTGGGCGTGATCAATGCGATCAACCTGATCGATGGCCTTGACGGTTTGGCGGGCGGGTTGTCGGTCATGGCGTTGTCGGCGTTTTTTCTGCTCGGCTGGATCACCGATGATCAGCAGACGGCATTGCTGGCAGCAGCGCTGGCGGGTGGTATCCTTGGGTTTTTAAAATACAATTTTTACCCGGCCCGTATTTTCATGGGCGATGCGGGCAGCCTGACGGTGGGTTACATACTGGGCTTTTTGGCGGTTTACACGACCCAGCAGCCAAATGCGACCATCAGCCCGATGATACCGATCCTGATTCTCGGTCTGCCGGTGTTTGATACAGTATGGGTGATGTCGCGGCGTGTCCTGCAGGGCGTCGGTCCCTTTACTGCGGACCGTAGTCATATGCACCACAAGTTTCTCGATCTCGGTTTCGAACATCGCTTCACGGTGATTATCATCTACAGCCTGATGCTGTTCTGGATCAGCCTTGCGTTATTGTTCCGCACTGCGCCGGAGTCCATACTGCTGTTTTCCCTGCTCGGTTCTGCCGCGATGTTTTATCTGTGCCTGCGTTACATGTTACGCCACCAGGCACAGTTCACTTTTCTGAGCCGGGATTCGGCCAGCAGTATACGAAATTCTGTGACGTATCTGCGTATTGCCGCATTGATGGATCAGCTGATACCGGGTCTGCTGCCTCTTCTGGTCAGTTACCTGCTGCTGGCTTTGTGGTCAATCGTTTCGCACAATGTTTTGTCCTGGAAGATAGCTTTGATTCTTCTGGCCGTCGGTCTTTACCTCTGGTATCGTCCTCTTAACGAGTCCCGCAGTTTTCTCATGCTGGTGCTTTATGTGGTTTTCGGTATGGCCTCTGTGGAGGTCTGCAATGCAGACGATGTGGTCTTTGCCGGCTTCAGTATAAAGCGCTGTGGTGATATCCTGCTGGCGGTGGCGGCTCTCATCGTAATTTTCAAGCTTCAGTTTCGCCGCATAGGTGAACTCTTCCTCTCCACGGCAGATTATCTGGCGTTAACGGTTTGTGTCTTTCTTGCAATCGCTGTGCAACAGAATATTTTTGATTTCAACCTGAACGCAACCCTGCTTCGGACGTTGGTCGCCATTCTGGCCGTACGGACCTTGTGCTCCAACAGTGCTCATTATTACCGCCTTTTGGCCATGTCGTCGTTTATGTTTCTGGCCTTTGCGGCAGTCTTTGGCTTTGCCGCTTAGAGGAGAGTGTACACTTGCTCCTGCGGAGGGCACTTCTTTTGCCTGGTATCTGATCCAAAAATATCGTCTGTTATGGCGACTCGATGAGTTTTGCGAATCAACGAAAAAAGGGGGCCTGTGTTATCGGCCCCCGCGTTAATATTCTGACGTGATGACAATGAACTTCTGTGCTGTTATTTCTTGCGGAAGTGGTTTAGGACACGTGATAACCGTTTAGACCGCATTCATTCAGAACGCGGAGATGTCAAAATATCAACAACATCCTGCTCTCCGAGCGTCCAAGCCTCTAAATCCCGGTGAAAAGCAAATCAATTGAAGCGACAATTGCATCCCGCTGTGAGCTGAGATTCCTGACAGGTTGACCAAGGCTTTTTTCCGGGATCGCCGCCAGTAGATGCGTCAACAGAAGATAGGGTGTCCCGTCGAAGACAAGACGTGGATTGAGAATCCGCATGGCGGGACCGAAAGTAGCTTCAGCTGCGAGCGGCGCAACGACCCGGGTCGACAGACCGTCGAGCATATTATCCTGAAGTTCGAGAAGAAAATCACACCCCTCCCCCGTACCTGGATAGATATCAAACTGTGCCATCAGAATGTCCTCAACCCGTCACTCCACAAACCATTCTCTTCGACAAACCGATTCGCCACCGTAACCGCTTCGCGGTTTTCCTCGACCCAGGCTTGACGGTCGTGTTCGTTCAGAATCTTTTCCAACGTTTCTTCGAGAGTTTGAGAAAGGTTGATCTTTCTGGCTCTGGCCTGACGCAGAAGATCGCTTCTGATGCTGAGGTTGGTGGCCTGCTTGCGTGCTGTATCTCGCATACAATCTCCTCTGTAAGCAGAGTCTCTTAGCGACAAAACAATATGCGCACTTTATGCGCATAGCATAGCTGGCGTGCAGCTAAAGTCAAGGAGATATTATCGAGGAACTGAAGAGGGGAGTTGCATTAAAACCCATTTTTACCCAAATGCCATGCTGGCCTCCTCTGATCTGGTAGTTGAAGTTGCCTGCTTCAGACTACAACTTTATCAGATGGCCAGCATGGCATTTGTTTAATCCGCTTTTTCAGCGTTAATCAGCGTCCCATTGCCTTTGCCTTTGTTTTTAAGATCAAAAACCTGATGGGATGCAGATCAAATTTGATGTACGTTGTAATTGCCGTTTCAACACCAACCTGACCACATGAGGGATCCTTTTGGCCGGAACCAGTTTATTAGCTCTGCTTGATGATATCGCAACGGTTCTTGACGACATCGCGGTCATGACCAAGGTGGCGGCCAAGAAGACCGCCGGCGTGCTGGGTGATGATCTAGCCCTGAATGCCGAGCAAGTCTCCGGGATCCGTGCAGAGCGCGAACTTCCGGTGGTGTGGGCCGTTGCCAGGGGCTCTTTGAAAAACAAGCTGATTCTTGTGCCGGCGGCCCTGACGGTCAGCGCTTTCGCACCATGGGCTATTACCCCGCTGCTGATGCTGGGCGGTGCCTACCTCTGCTTTGAGGGATTCGAGAAGCTGGCGCACAAGTTTTTACACAGCAAGGCCGAGGATCAGTCGCAACATATCGAGAAAATCCTGGTATTGAGCAATCCGGACATCGACCTGGTGGCCTTTGAACAGGCGAAGATCAAGGGGGCCGTTCGCACGGATTTTATCCTCTCTGCAGAGATCATCGTTATTGCTTTGGGGACAGTGCAGGGAGCGGTCATGGGCAAACAGATTGCCGTGGTTGCCGGCATTGCCCTGCTCATGACCATCGGCGTCTATTCGTTGGTGGCCGGGATTGTCAAGCTGGATGATGCCGGTTTGCACCTGATCAAAGCCGCAGGATTTGATATCTGGAGTGTCTGCCGCCGAACCCTGGGCAAGGTTTTGCTGCGGCTGGCGCCGTTGCTGATGAAGGCCCTGTCGATTGTCGGTACTGCGGCGATGTTCATGGTCGGTGGCGGCATACTCATGCATGGTCTGCCCGGGGCACAGCTGGTGCCGCACGCTGTGGTTGAGGCTGTCCAGGGTATCGCGGTCATCGGCGGGCTATTGACGGCGCTCGCGCCCGTTACCGTGAATGCGTTGGCGGGCATCATCGCCGGTGGCCTGGTGCTCTCTGCCGTCAACCTGAGCAGAAGGATCGTCATCAAGGTCAAGGGAATTGTTGAATCGTTGAACTGTTGAATCGTTGAATCGCTTTAGGCGAAAGGCGGTTGAAGCGTTTAAGGCTTAAAACGATTCAACGATTAAACGTGCGCAGCACTGCCTTTGCTTAACGGACGGGCAGTCGTGAGATCCTGGTGGTTCAGGTGACTCTTGCAAAGTTCCCAGTTTCCACTATTCTTAGACGTTGTGTTGCTTGCTTTTCGATAACGTGAGTGAAGAGTTCCTATGGACGCCCTGAAAAACCATTTTGATGTCATTGTCATCGGCAGCGGACCGGGTGGCGAAGGCGCGTCGATCAAGCTTGCCAAGACGGGCAAGTCGGTCGCGGTCGTTGAAAGCCACTCTATGGTAGGGGGCGGCTGCACGCACCTGGGAACGATTCCGAGCAAGACCCTGATCCATGAGATCAGTCAGTATTCCGAGCAGAAGAAGAGCCGGCTGTTCGGCCGGGCCTTGCAGCAGGTCAAGGTGACCTGCGACGATCTCATGGCTGCAGTGCAGGATGTGGTGGCCCAGCAAGTCCGTGAACGCGAAGGCTTCTACGCGCGCAACGCGATAGAGGTGATCGAGGGGCATGCGCGTTTTATCGACGCGCACACCGTTGAGGTCGTCGATGAGGCGGGCAACCCGCGTCAGCTCACGGCAGGTCATTTCGTGATTGCGACCGGCTCGCATCCCTACCGGCCGGATGATGTCGATTTCGTCAACGCTCGCGTGGTCGACAGCGATACGATTCTGCAGATGCGTGAACTCCCCGGCACGCTGACGGTCTACGGCGCCGGCGTGATCGGCTGCGAGTATGCTTCGGCGTTCAAGGGCCTCGGCATGAAAGTCAATCTGGTCAACACCCGGGAGCGACTGCTCGAATATCTCGACGAAGAGATCAGCAATGCGCTCAGCTACCATATGCGTGATGAACAGGGCATCCTGATCCGCCAGAATGAAGAGTATGAGCGGGTCGAGGTGCGAGACGACGCGGTTGTACTGCACTTGAAAACCGGTAAGGTCATCAAATCGGATATGCTGCTGTGGGCCAACGGGCGTACCGGCAATTCAGCGGGGATGGGGCTTGAGACGCTCGGCATCGCGATTGATCATCGCGGCAACCTTGGCGTCAACCAGGCCTATCAGACAGCCTTGCCGCATATCTATGCGGTCGGTGATATTGTCGGCTTTCCCAACCTGGCGAGTGCCGCTTACGACCAGGGGCGCTTTGCGGGGACGCATATCGCCGAGGGCTTCTGCGACGAACGTCTGGTCAGGGATATCCCGACCGGCATTTACACCACGCCGGAGATCAGTTGCCTGGGGGGTACGGAGCGTGACTTGACCGAGCAGCACATTCCTTATGAGGTGGGCCACTCGTTCTTCCGTAACCTGGCCCGCGGCCAGATCACGGCGCACAAGGCCGGCATGCTCAAACTGCTCTTCCATCGCGAAACCCTGGAAATCCTCGGTATCCACTGCTTCGGCCACAACGCCGCCGAAATCCTTCATATCGGCCAGGCGATCATGACCCAGCCGGCGCCCTACAACAATATCAAGTACTTCATCAACACCACCTTCAACTATCCGACCATGGCCGAAGCTTACCGGGTCGCTGCGTTGAACGGCTACAATCGGCTTTGATGGTTGCTGGGGGCTTGGGACTGGGGGCTGGCAATGTCTCTCACGCCTGGTACCGCACTTGACTGGAAAGAGGTCCCCTGGTTTTTTATCTCCAGCCTCCAGCCTCCAGCCTAGATTCCCTTGCCTTTTGCCGACGATTTACCTAGTATCCTGTAACCTGATCGGCGAGCACATTTCAAATCGGCATTCGGCCAAATCCCGGGGAGACAATCTGATGTTCTGTAAACGTCCGGCCGCACCCTGCGGCAGGGATATTTCCGTCAACCTGTTGCTGCAACGGATGGCCTCGTGAGTTTGCACGCCCTCAATCCGCAGCAGCGTGAGGCGGTGCTGCATACCGAAGGACCACTGCTGCTGCTGGCCGGCGCCGGTTCGGGCAAGACCAAAGTGATCACGCACCGGGTTGCCCACCTGGTCGGGGCGAAGGGCGTCGATCCGCAACAGGTACTGGCCGTCACCTTTACCAACAAGGCCGCGCGCGAAATGCAGGAACGGGTCGCCGAGCTGGTCGGCCGCAGCAAGGCGGAACGTATTCAGGTGTCGACGTTTCACTCGCTCTGCTGCCGCATCCTGCGCGCAGATATCGAACAGCTCGGCTACAAGCGCAACTTCAGCATCTACGGGGCCTCAGATCAGCAGCGCCTGATCAAAGATCTGATGAACAGGATCCATGCCGACCATGGTCTCTCGCCAGATGTCATCCTCTGGAAGATCTCCGATGCCAAGAACAGCTTGTTGCCGCCGGCGAAGTTCGGTGCCTGCATGCGAGGTGATGTGATCGGTGAGATGGCCAAGGCAGTTTACCCCGAATATCAGAAGAGCCTGAAAAGCTACAATGCCGTCGATTTCGACGACCTGATCATGCTGGTGGTGCGTCTCTTTGAGGAGTTTCCGGAGGTCCGCGAGCGCTACCAGGACCGTTTCCGCTACATCATGGTCGATGAGTACCAGGATACCAATACCGCCCAGTTCACCCTGATGCGGCAGCTCGCCGAAAAATGGGGCAATTTCTGCGTGGTCGGCGACGATGACCAGTCGATTTACGGCTGGCGTGGGGCCGATCCGGGCAATATCCTTGATTTTGAAAAAAACTTTCCCGGTGCCCGCGTCATCAAGCTCGAACAGAACTACCGCTCGACAGCGAATATCCTCAATGCTGCCAATAAAGTGATCAGGCACAACAAGCAGCGCAAGGAGAAGGCGCTCTGGACTGCCGGAGGCGCTGGCGAGAAGATCGGCGTGGTCAAGTGCATCGATGCC
Organism: Desulfuromonadales bacterium; assembly: GCA_014860225.1. Taxonomy (GTDB): domain Bacteria; phylum Desulfobacterota; class Desulfuromonadia; order Desulfuromonadales; family BM103; genus M0040. The sequence goes on along the minus strand of JACZKE010000041.1, from coordinate 12,407 downwards.
GAAGATGAGGCACGGGTCGTGATTGAACGCATTCGACACAATGTACAGAACAAACGCATGGCGCACCGGGATCACGCGATTCTGATGCGCACCAACTCCCAGACCCTGGTGTTTGAGCAGGAGCTGCGCTTCGCTGATATCCCCTATGTGCTGATCGGCGGCCAGCAGTTTTTTGACCGCAAGGAGGTCAAGGACGCCATCGCCTACCTGCGCTTCATCGTCAATCCCTACGACGAGGTCAATCTGTTGCGCATCCTTAACTACCCGCGCCGCGGCGTTGGTCGCACCACTGCCGATCAGCTGATCCGCACCTCGATTACCAGCAAGGAACCACTCTGGCAGGTGATCAGAAAGGCACGCATGATCACTGGGATTAATTCCAGGGCCGCCGAGGCCCTGGAAAGATTTGTCGCTCTGGTTGAAGACCATAAGCGCAGCTTCCGTGGCGGTGGAAGGCTTGTCGCGACGACAAAAGAGTTGTTCGCTGCCATCGGTCTTGAAGCCGAGTTGCGACGTGAACCGGATTCCCGCGAGAAGGTCGAGCGGCGCGTCGAGAATGTCCAGGAGATCATCAACGCCATCGCCACCTACGAGGGGCGTGAGGACAAGCCGACCTTGTCGGGGTTTCTCGAAAAGGTTTCCCTGCTTGATCGTGACGAACCGGGTTCCGACAGCAAGGAGAAAAAACTGGCCAAAGATGGCGTGGTACTGATGAGCCTGCATTCGAGCAAGGGGCTTGAATTCCCGCATGTTTTTCTGCCCGGCTTCGAAGAAGGCTTTCTGCCGCACAAGAAGTCAGTCTCCGAAGGTTTCGATGTCGACGAGGAGCGCCGTCTTTGCTACGTTGGCATTACTCGGGCCCGGGAAAAGTTGACCATTCTGCACGCCGATGCGCGCATGAAGTACGGCAAGGCGGAGCCGCGTGAGGTCAGCCGTTTCCTGGCAGAGATTCCTGAAGAGGTCCGTCAGGAGGAAGCCAGAGCCGGATTCCATCTTGCAGAAGGCAATGAAAACGCCAGCCTTTCGGATATGCTTGCCAAACTGATGGGTGAAACGGCAGAATAGAGCTGTCGCGCTTATCCACAAGACTCAAGCAGGTGCTGCGCGCGTTGATGGTGCTACGCACGTTGAATCATTGAATCGTTGAACTGTTGAATCGTTTTAAGCCTAAAGCAATTCAACAGTCTTTCGCCTTCAGCAATTCAACGATTCAACAGTTATTAGCCTTAAGCGATTCAACGATTCAACAGTTCAACGATTCAACAGTTCTCCTTTATGTCAGAGTGCCAACATATGAATGAATTCGAAGCCAATCTGCCCCTGGGCAAGGCCACAATTTACACCTCTGAATACGACCCCGGTCTGCTCTGCACGATACCACGCAAACTCAAGCGTGACGAGATTGGTCTGCCCGATGAACTGCCCTTTCACGGCGTGGACATCTGGAATGCTTATGAGATCTCCTGGCTGACTTCGCGGGGCAAGCCGGTGGTTGCCATGGGCGAGTTGCGCGTCCCTTGCGAATCACCTCACCTGATCGAGTCAAAATCGCTCAAACTCTATCTCAATGCTTTCAACCAGACCCGCTTTGATGACTTCGAGTCGGTGCGGGCCTTGCTGAGCCGCGATCTTGGTGGCGCCGCCGGAGCGCCGGTGGATGTTCGCTTGATCAGTGCCGCAGCGTTTGCCGCTGAGTCGCTCTCCACCCTGCCGGGCCATTGTATCGATGATCTCGACCTTGCGATTGACAACTATTCACTGGACCCTGGTCTGCTCGAAGGGGCGGCTGATCCACAACAGCAGGTTGCTGAGACGCTGCACAGCCACCTGTTGAAAAGCAACTGCCTGGTGACCAACCAGCCTGACTGGGGAAGTGTGCTGATTCGCTACCAGGGAGCTAAGATTGATCAAGAGGCTGTGTTACGCTACCTGATCTCCTTCAGACAGCACAACGAATTCCACGAGCAGTGCGTTGAGCGGATCTACTGTGACGTGATGCGTTTCTGCCAGCCGCAGAAATTGACGGTCTACGCCCGCTATACCCGCCGCGGGGGCCTCGATATCAATCCGTTTCGCAGTAATTTCGAGTATGAGGTAAAGAATTTGCGCCTGGCGCGGCAGTAACCGACAGATTCGGGCTGCAATGCAAATAAAACCTTTGCTTGGGGGATAGGGTCCGTTAAACAAAAGCAAAGGCAAATCAAAAGAAGGTTTAACGCGGAGTCGCAGAGGACGCAGAGGAAAAAGATTTTGAAGGCAAAATGACTGACACCTTGGCCACTCTTTTCAGCGTCTCTGCGTTAATTATTGGACTGATCTTTGTTTGGGTTATAGGTCCGTCAAACAAAGGTAAAGACAAATTAGCCGCGATGAAAATCTATCAAGGTCTATGGTTAAACCAAGAGCCATGGCTTTTAGCTTTTACAGATTTTCATAGATCTTGATCGCGGCTAAATAAAAAGGTTTTGGTTTAAAGCTTAGCCTGATCAGCGTTTATCAGATTTGATCAGCGTCCCATTAAGGTTCTTGATCTTAAAGGCAAAGGCAATAGGACACTGATTAACGCTGAAAAAGCGGATTAAGCAAAGGCTTGTAACCAATACAAAGGCTATGGGCAATCATTTATTTTTCCAGGATTCTGAAATTATGGGTAACGACAACACAGCATTATCTGCCGCTGAGATCGCCGAGCTGTTGCTGCTTGCGCAACAGGCCATGCAAGGCGCAGGCGATATCGCCAGGCGTTATTTTCGTCAGCCGCTTTCAGTAGACAATAAACTCGGTGAAGGTCGTTTCGATCCGGTGACACGTGCCGATCGCGAAGTCGAAGCCTACCTGCGTGATAAACTTGGCCGGCATTGCCCTGATTTCGGCATCATCGGTGAAGAGGGCGGCACGACACCGGGGCGTTCGGATATCAACTGGGTGATTGACCCGATTGACGGCACCAAGGCCTATATCAGCGGTTTTCCAACCTGGGGCATTCTAGTCGGATTGCAGCAGGGCAACCGGGTTCTGGCAGGGCTCATGCATCAGCCGGTGACCGGTGAATTTTTTTACGGCAGTGCGGCCGGGGCCTTTTTGCAGCACAGGGGGCAGACGGTCGCCATGCAGACCAGGCAGGCGACCCGCCTTGAAGAGGCGCTGCTGTACTGTACCCATGAAAGCATGTTTGCCAGTGAAAACAACCTGGCGGCATTCAGAAGGGTGGCGGCACAAGCCCGCCTGCAGCGATTTGGCGGCGACTGCTACGCCTACTGTATGCTGGCCCTCGGCCAGATCGATCTGGTGATCGAGGATACGCTGCAACCTTACGACATCGTGCCGCTGATACCGATTATTGAGGCGGCCGGTGGTGTGGTGACTGATGCCTGGGGCAAGACCCCGGTCGCCGGTGGTTTTGTGGTTGCAGCCGCCAACCGGCAGCTGCATGAACAGGTTATGACACTACTTTGATGTGGAGTTTGTCGCATGGAGACGATTAAGACCGCCAGCTTTGAATACCTGATCGATCTCGCCAAGCCGAACCCGGAAGGTGGCTACACCTTTGTGCTCGACGGCGAATCCTACCAGATTGAAGATGTCCTGGAGATTTCCAGAATCGCCACGGCCCATGGTTACATCGTGATCTACTGATGATGGCGTCGTGGCGTCGCAAAAAGTCCGCCCTGCGGCGTTATGGCGTTTTTTCAGGACCTCGACATACCATATGTATGCCTTCGTCCCTGAAAAAACACCAAGCCTTGCAGGATTAAATTTTTGCTTAGCCATCCCATGAGTCTTTGCGAGGGCATCGTTCACGTTATCAGTTATCAGATTTCAGTTATCAGATTTCAGCTATCAGTTATCAGCTTATTAAAGTCCGCTGGCGTCAAGCGAAGACTCGATTTCCAGAGAGCGCAGTTTCAGGACCATCTTGCGGCGCACCGCGGTGGGGATCTCGACATGCAGGCATTGTGTGTGCGGATTGAGCTTTCGCGCGGCGATGCGTTGCAGGGCATTGGCTCCCGCGCCGGGCAGCCAGCGCAGATCTTCGCCCGGCAAAAAGGCGCGTTCTTCGCCGTCGAGCAGGCTCTCGGAGTCCAGACTCGGGTCAATCCGGGTGCCGAGCAGCTGCATGCCACCAAGCAGGGCAAAATTATAGCACTGGTGGGTGCCGGAACAGAACTGCACATACATCTCGGCGGACAGGTCTCGGATCATGGTCAAGCCGCGATGCATGGCTGCGTTCGGCTGTAGATGAAGAACGCCTTCGGCTTTACGCAAGGTGCCTATTTGCGCGGGCTCCCGAAAAGGCGGCAGCCCGCCGAGCCCTACCAGAACACGACGATCGTCGCTGAAAGTTCCCACGCAACCGTGAATATCAATCACCAGGTCAGGAAGCGACAGCTCCAGTGCCGCAACGTAGTCTGGCAACCGCTCTTCGAGTTTGTAGCAGTACGGGTGACCGTGCTCATCGACATAGGGATAGATGACATCAATATTACTCGGGTTGAGCGCTACGCCCCAAGCCTTCAACTGCGCCAGGTTTGCGTCGGTCAAGGGTTCCCGCCCGGCGAAGCCAAGATTGATGATCGCCGTACCGCCCTTGCCGGTGCGCAGGAAATACAGGGTCACTTCAAGGGTGTGGGGATCGTAGGGGCCATGGCTCGCGGTGATCAGGGGGTGCTGATGACGGAGGTCGACGCGCTTCTGCCTCAGCAGTAAAGCTCCTCCCGCGGTGTCCGGCAGGAAGCGCCCTTCGAACCCGGGCAGGGACTGGCCACAGGAGCGCCAGCCGGAATCCTTGGTAGGCACCTGGGCAAAAAAGCGCTGCAGCACTGCTTGACGCCAGGTGGCAACAAAGCGCAGGCAGCTGCCAGGCAGGCGATAGTAGATTGAATAGTGACCGGGGTCGAGGTAAATGCGCGCCTGAAGGTGCTTAAGCAGCTCCCGGTTGTAGTTGTTCTGAGTGTTCTTCAGCAGGCGTTCGGTGATCTCAACCATGGCAGCGAACGTCTGGTCGTCTGGGACTTCATCGAGCCGTTCAACACGCTTCAGCTGACTGTAGTCCTCCCGCCCGATTTCAACTTCAAGGCGATTCAGGTGTCGCTGAAAAGGGACCGCTTCATCGACCTCGAATTGGCTGAGAAAAAGTGGTGATATGCCGCGGGGTTGATCGTTCATCATTGGTCCGATGGTCAAAGTGTTGAAATGCGCTTTGTTTTAATCTTAGTAGCTATTCAGCACAAAAGCGAGTGCATGTGGTCTGCAGCCATTGCCTGCGTCCAACGTTGTCACTTAACTTCCCGCAAGCAACAGCTGCAGCCCACATGCTGTGCCGTTGAGTAAGGGAATTGACAGGTTACTAATCGTACAAGGTTTTGTGATTTGTCGCGACATCTGTTGTCGCTCGATGCGGTCAGGTAGAGCTACTGCTTTTCGGCTTGCTTACGGATCCGGGCCATAGAAAAAAAGATGCCGATGACGCAGAACACAGTGAAGGTCACCAGAGCCGTATGCATGCTGAAGAGAAACAGTGCTTGCGTTTGCGGGGTGACCGCCTGACCGGCCATGAAGATTGAAAAAGTGATGGTGATAACCGTCATGCTGGTCATCATTCCCAGGGTACGCATGGTGCTGTTGAGGCCTGATGCCACGCCGAGATAGCGTGGGGCGACACTGCCCATGATGACGCTGACGTTTGGTGAGGAAAAAAGGGCAAAACCAAGGCCGAGGACTGCCAGCATGACCATGATCAGGGTCATTGAGGTGGTGGCGGTAATGCTGGCGGCGACGGTGAGGCCAGCTGCGCACAGGCCCATGCCGATGGTTGCCACGCCTGCTGCGGAAAAGTGATCGGCAAGTCGCCCGCACAGCGGCGAAAAGATTGCCTGCATGATGGGCTGGATCATCAGGATCATACCCGCGTCGCGCGGGCTCAAGCCCTTAACGTATTGCAGGTAGAGACTGAGAAAGAAGGTGACTCCGAAAGTCGCGGCATAATTAAGCAGGGCTGCCAGGTTGGAGAAGGCAAACACCCGGTTGCTACGTAACAAGGCGACATTAAGCACCGGATATTCAGTATGCGATTCCAGTACCAGGAAGAAAATCAACCCGACAGTTCCGCAGAATGCCAGCAGCCAGGCCCAAAGGCCCTGATCCAGATTGGAGGCTCCGCTGATCAGCAGCAGAATCGCCACGGCGTAGACCAGGCTGCCGCGCCAGTCGAAGGGTTCGCCCCTGGCTTCGGCCCACTCGCCACGCAGCTTGGCGCAGGTGATGGCAAAAGTGATGATGCCGAGCGGCACGGCAAGGTAGAAAATCGAACGCCAGCCGAAAGCGCTGACCAGAGCCCCGCCGAAAAACGGTCCACAAGAGATGCCTGCGTAGACGCAGGCGACGGCGATGCCAAGGGCCTTGCCGCGTTCTTTCGGCGGGAAGACCGACACAACGATGGCAAAGGTGGTCGCCATGACCATGGAGCCACCCATCCCCTGCAAAAAACGCATGACGATCATCGACTCAATTGACCAGGCTTGCGAAAGCAGGCCGCCGACGATGGTGAAGATGACGATGCCGTACTGGAAGATGCGACGTCGGCCGTAAATGTCTCCCATGCGTCCCATCGACAGCAGGAAGATCGAGGCTGACAGCACGTAGGCGGTTTCCACTAACCCCAACTGCATGGCGCTCGCGGAAAATTCGCGGCCGATAACGGGCAGGGCCACACCGACCGCCGACATCATGAAAGGCATGAGGAAGTGGGCGGTACAGACGACCAGGAGCGTTGCAGAGCGGGACACCTGGCCAGTCATCGGTAATTCCTCCGCATGCTGCGAAATCCCTTGATCCGGATTTGACGTTGAATCACCCTCCTCACTCCTCACAGGTAACTTCTCACAGGTAACTCCTGCCACCCATGTAGGTTTTGGCAAAAAAGCTGTTCGAGAGTTTTTCAATGCGCACATTCTTGCCGGTGCGAGGTGCATGAATGAAGTTGCCATCGCCGACATACATGCCAACGTGGGTGACCCGTGTGCCGCCCCCGGTAGCAAAAAACACCAGGTCGCCTGGGCGCAGTTGCGCCTTGGAAACCCACTTGCCGGCCTGGAACTGGTTGCGCGAGACCCGCGGCAGGTTGAGTCCGTTGAGGCGGTAGCTGACCATAGTCAGTCCGCTGCAATCGAAGCCGTTTTCGACGGTAGTGCCACCCCAGCGGTAAGGGATACCGATAAATTGCCTGGCCGTTTCGACCAACTCGCTGCGCAAATCTCCCCGACCGCTCTGTTTGATGCGGGCGGCGGCGTAATCTTCCGGGAAAACGATAAAGAAGGTATCGATCAGCCCCTGGGATTGCAGCAGCTCTGCTTCGCTGCGCGCCGGCTGGTAGCTGGCATGGTTGCCAAAGCGAACCTTGTAGAGGCCCGATTCATGGCGGAAATAGTAAGCGTCGATGCCGCGCGCCTGAAGAGCCTGCTCAAGACGTACGGCATTATCGAGGTCGGCGAAAGCGCCGACCTGGGTCGCGTAACCCATCTTCTGCAGGAGGGCCTCTTCCTGCTGGTCAGGCACACGCTCGTCAAGCAGCGCGGCAATCGGGTCTTTGGAGCGCTGCGCTGCCGGGGGATGAGGTGTAGAGGCCTGCTTCTGTACGCCTGACGTACTGCAACCGGCCACAACGAGCAACGTCAAGAGGGAGAAACCGGTGATTCTGCAAAGCTGATAAAGCCGGGAGTTTTCTGTCGTCATGACAGGAGATGCCATCCTTTAATAACAATATGCTGCAGGAGGCTCAGATTAACACAGCCGGGAGAAAAAATAACGGTTCTATAACCCAAAAAAAAGATCAAAACCTTAATTGGACGCTGATCAAATCTGATGAACGCTGATCAAGCCAAACCTAACACCTGGGGTTAAAGCTTTAATATTTTGCTTAATCCGCTTTTTCAGCGTTAATCAGCGTCCTATTGCCTTTGACTTTGCTTTTAAGATCAAATCCTGGAATGGGACGCCCACCTCCGCCAAGGCTACGGTGGACAGGCTTGATCAAATCTGATGAACGCTGATCAAACCAAACCTAACACCTGGGGTTAGAACCTTTAGTTCAGGTTATAGGTCCTAAAAATACTGGGTTCAGGGCAGGCGATAGTGGTGCAGAGTCACACCGCGCTCCGCACGTGCTTCGGGAAAATCTTCTCCCGGAGTGGAAAGACCCAGTTTTTTGGCTGCAGGGATGTAACCGGCAAAGAGTTTATCAAGATAGTCGGGGCCAAGGTCGGGCGCATTGAGGCAGGCCAGAATTTCTCCACCGGGATTGACCAGGCCAGGCAGACTGCGAATCAGTTTCGGCCAGTGGCGCTCGGCGGTAAAGCTTTGCCCCTGAGAGGCTGGCGGGTCGCAGATGACTAAATCGAAGGGGCCCAGCTTGCGCAGCTTGCTGAGGCTGCGGAAGAATTCCAGTGGCAGGAAGCTGGCCTGGCGCAGGTCGATAGCGTTGATGCGATGATTGAGCTTGCCGAGTTCCAGGGCACCGCGATTCATGTCGAGATTGACAACCCGGGAGGCACCACCGGCCAGGGCGGCGACCGAAAAGCTGCAGCTGTAGGCAAACAGGTTAAGCACACGTTTACCTGCCGCCCGTTGCAGAACCAGTTTGCGACCCATCGCCATGTCCGGAAAGAAACCGACATTCTGTGCTGTGCCGAGGCGCAGCCGAAAGGACAATCCCGCTTCCAGTGCATTTAAATCCACAGGCAATGTTCCCTGCAGCACTCGGCTCGGGCCGCCGGGCAAGAACCGCTCCTGCAAGAGAATAGCTTTGGGCTTGTCTGGAAGTAGCGTGTCAAGACAGTGCGCCAGGTCATCCAGCCAGCTCTGAGGCCGTTGTCGGTAAAGGATGACCATGACGACAGGAGGAAAATAATCAATCACCAGGTCGTCATAACCTGCAAAGCATTGTCCCCGACCGTGAAAGAGACGGCGGGCTTCGCCGGAGTGCGGCAGGTGTCTGCTGATTTCGTTGAGTATGCTCTGCATGGGGGGTGTCGGCTCATGAGGTTGCGAACAGGTTGGCACTGGGTCCGCTCAGTATCTGATTTTGAGGCGATCCAGGGTGCGGTGAATATCCTCAAGGCTGAAGCCCTGCTTTTCGCAGCACAACTCGGACCAGGTCTCGTACTGTTCCACCCGCATCACGAGTTCGGCAACCAGCTCTTCGCGGCCGGAAAAATCCCCGGGGTTGTCGGCAACTTTCATCAACAGGGGCATGATGAAGTCCGGCAGCTCACCCTCTGCATTGCCTCTGCGGGCGGCGATGGCCAGTTTGGCGAAAATATCCATATTGCTCTCCTCCTGGCAGAATAACCTCCACGCCGAATTCGTGCAATAGGGGTCAGGCCCCTGATGTGGTTGTCGTCACCCGTTGTCAGCGGTCAGAGCCCGGCGGTATTTGTGCAGCATCGCCTTGATCTGCGCGGCATTCTCCGGTCCGCAGCGGAGCAGGATTTTGCGTCCGGCCGAGAGCTCTTCCAGGGCAGGGTCGGCGTAGAGGTAGAGAGCCTTAGGCTGAACCAGGTAAACCGGCCCTAAAACCGGCGGGGTGGTCAGCAGATGGTCGATGACTTCAACCAGCCGGTCGTTGAAGTAAGCGTCCGGATAGCCGAGCTTTGCATATGCCTCCTGGAAGAGAGGGTAGAAGTGTTTATAGACGGCGATAACCTGTTGTGTGTCGAGTGCTGCCAGCATCTTTACCAGGGGTGTGTAACGCTTGTAATTGGCCAGGTCAATGGTCAGATTGCCGCGTTCTCCGCTGGCAAGAAAGCGCCCCGGTGTTTGCTTGACTGGTCGGCTGGCTGTGGGCAGCTGCGGGTTTGACAGGTTGTCAACCATCGCCACAAAACGCTCGATAAAATGTTCGAGGATAAAAAAACGATCCAGCTTCTGGTCAGCAAAGAGCCTGGCGAGAATCTCTGCCATCGGCGTGTCGCTTTGTTTCAGTGTGGGTAACGGCTGCTCCAGGTCGATGGCCGGCTCGGCGGCTTTGAGTTCTCCGGGATCCGTGGTGATCGGATGCTGGATTGCCGGCTCCGCCTGGGGTCCACTGACCGGAGGTGGTACAGCAATATGTCCCGGGGGCAGTGGCTCAGGGCGATAAAACATCCAGTAAGCAATCGCGATAATGGCACCGATAGCAATGTAACCAATCCAGGACGGCCAATTTTTCATGGTGTTTGTCTCCAGGGCTCTAGCAGCCTGCCGGACTATCCATGAGCTGGCTGCTTGGCTTAGATTACCATTAACACAATAACGTTCATCAGCAGACAGTCAACAGCAAAATTTTAACCTCCCCACAGCAGGGCTGCCCACCAGGCTCCGGCCACGAGTCCAATGGCTGTCAGCGCCAGCAGGGCATTGACTTTCCTTCCCGGACGTCCCCAGTGCTCCACTGCCAGTTCTGCGCCAAAGCCAATCGGGAGCCCGAAGAGAAAACCGAACAGGTGAGCGCCGAGGTCGGTATTCTCGCCGCCGGCACCGAGCATCGCAAGCAGTCCGAGGGCGGCGGCGACCGGCAAGGTCCAGCGGCGACGTGGGCGCAGGTTATGGCGGTAGCGCACCATGCTGATGGCCGCGAGCAAACCGACGGCGCCAAAGATAGCGGTGGAAGCGCCGACTGCACGATGGGCGGGGTTCTGCAGCCAGGCATTGATCAGGTTGCCGCATGCGCCTGCCGCAAGCAGCAGCAGCCAGGCAGGCCCGGAGCGCAGATCGCGACAGAGCCTGGAGATGAAGACTCCGCCGATCAACAGGTTGCCGAGCAGGTGTTGCCAGTCGGCATGCAGAGTGAGAGCGGTGATCAGCCGCCACCACTGGCCATTCATGATCTTGCCGGCATGGGCGTTGCCAAGGCCGACCCAGTCGACTGGCTGGTGCCCGGCGAGGCTGATATTGTGCAGGGTGAGGTTGTAAAAAACGCCGATGGCAATCAGAACCCAGATGGTTGTCGCACGATTGTCGACCAGCGGTGTCTCCTGCGGAGGCGCAGGCGGCCAGCCACGGTTTTCGCTCTCATACTGGCGCAGTTCCTTGCTGGCCTTCTCCAGCCTGTCTGCGGGAACCAGCAGTTGCCAGCCAAAGACATGCCGTTCGGCACGCCAGGGGATGTGACGTGATTCCAGGACCAGTGACCAGTTGCGCATCTGCAACCGCGACAGGATTCTGCCCGATGAATCCTCCAGCCGTGATGGCAGAGGGCGCCAGTCCTCAGAGTTCCGGTCCGGGAGCATTATGTCGATGGGCGTATTGGGCATGATACTCTATCATCGCAAATTGTCGGCCTCACGTCACCCCTGATTGCTTGACTCCCGGCAAACATTGTGATAGTTACTTTTTAGTAACACACAGAGAAAGCGAGGTCTTGATGTCACCACCGACCGAACGTCAACAACAGGTCTATGATTTTCTGACGGCGTATCTTGCCGCAAACGGTTACCCGCCCACCTTGCAGGAGATTGCCGGGCACCTCGGTGTGTCCGGCAACCTCGGCGTGCTGCGTCACCTCAAGGCGTTGGAACGCGAAGGTCTGATTACCCGTAATCCCGGCAGCTCACGCGCAATTGCCCTGGTCGGCGGCGTCGAGTCCGGGTCAGTGGTCCTGCCGCTGGTCGGTTCGGTGCGGGCTGGTCTGCCGCAGTTGGCAATCGAGGAGATTGAAGCGTACATCGCTGTGGATTGTTCGCTGGTCAAGGCAAAAGGTTCTTTCCTGTTGCGCGTCAAAGGCGATTCGATGATCGAAGCGCATATCGTTGAAGGCGACCTGGTTGTGGTGCGCCCGCAGTCAACAGCGGAGAATGGCGAGATTGTGGTCGCCATGATTGATGGTGAAGCGACGCTGAAGCGTTTTTTCCATGAAGGCGACCGCATTCGCCTGCAGCCGGAGAATGATGACCTGCAGCCGATATTCGTGGCCGCCGATACGCAGGAGGTGACTGTCGTCGGCAAGGTCACCGGTCTCTACCGTGTTCTGGAGTAGCTGGCATGCAGGCTGTTGAAAGTGATATCCGGGTCGGTGTCATCCATGGTCCGGGCCGCCGGATGACTCCCGTCTGGTTCGATCTGAAACACCGTAAGCACACGATCCGCGAGATTACCAACATCTGGCGCGACCGGCAGGGAGAGGTCGTGCGTGTTCACTTTCATGTCACTGACGAGGGTGCCCTTTATGAGTTGGTCTATGACCTGGGCGATACGACCTGGACGCTGGAACAGATAGAGGCTCTCTAGCAGCTTGTTGGACTATCCATGAGCCGGCTGCAAATCCGGCTGTTTGGCCCATATTTCAGCTCCTTTTTGGTCCATAGCTACGGCTATGAACCTGCAAACGAGCTAAAATCTGTTCTCAAACATCCAAATTTTCGCTTCGGCCCGTA
>JACZKE010000040.1 GCA_014860225.1 Desulfuromonadales bacterium | reverse complement strand
TCTGCGCGGCCTGAACCAGGGCATAGCGCAATCCCGCTTTGCCTTGTTTGGAGATGACCGGAATCGCGCTGCTGCTGGTCTTGCCGCTGCGTGACGCGCTCAGATCAAGCCCCGCCAGGCGCAGAACTTGTTTGCGACTGGAGTTCTGGGGACAGCTGACTTAATTGTCGGCTTTCTTGTATAAAACTGCCGGGTTTTGGGGACATCCATGATAAGTGAAGGTGGGGGAGGGGACGTTCTTAAAACATTAAGGAGCGGGGTCTCCAAGATGTCAAGTTGACCGCACCACCCTTGAGACGGTCTGGTTGGAGTTTGGCAAGATACTTTTCTGGGAGCTGACGCCGTTTATGGAGTTTGAGGGGCTGTGACTGGTGAAGATCCATGGCTAGTGAAAATCCGTGACTGGTGTCTGGTGAAGGTCCGTGTCAAATGCATAATGCCTTGGGTTTTTAGATTCTAACAACAGATCTTGACAGATTTTCATTGCGGCAAAAAAGCCTTTGACCATCTGCAGGTCTTCAGTCATAGATATTTTTCCGGTGGCCTACCTCGACCACCAAGATCGTGAGAGCATGATCTTCCAGGTGGCAAATGGCCACTGCCGGGTCGGACCCGAGCAACTGATTGATTTTGCACGATAAAGCTTCAATTTCACCCCCTAAAAAAGACCTTAGAAGCATGTTTTTGGGGCTAAAATGGATTTTAATGCAAACTGCCATGCAATTTATTGGGAGGGATGTAGGTCTAGGGGGCATTCTTGATATTTTTTAATCAAAATCTTTATTTGTAAACCTGCTTGCGGTGTGCGATGCGCAGTACCAAGATTATTACTTCTACTTCATTGATTTCGTAAATGACACGGTAGTTGCCGCTTCGAATACGACGTAGTCCTGAAAGTTCACCTTTAAGCAGTTTGCCGATATGCGGGTTTTCTGCAAGTTGGTCGATGGCTGAGACGACGCGGATGCGCTCCTTTTTGTCGAGCCGTTGCAGTTCCTTATAGGCGCTTTGTTTAATCTTCAGAGAGTAGGGCACGCTTTGCGACCTCCCAATCAAGTGCTTCATCGGTTGGATCTTGAAGCCTTTCAAGGGCAACAGAGAGATCGCCAAAATCTTTCAGGTAGGCTTCGATAGCCTGACGAATCACCTCCGCGCGTGTGCGGTGTAGCGTTTGCGCTGCATGATCAAGGGCCGAGACAACTGTGTCTGGAAGTCGTGCTGTAATTTGAGACATGTGAACCTCCGTGATTTGTAATGTCGTTGACATTATAGTGAAGTTTTAAGGCGTTTGCAAGAGCTAATGGCAGGGAACAGCACCTTTTAAGACGTGGGGTCAGGCTTCCAAGATGTCAAAAGAAAGCTGGGGTCTGACCATATCAACTGTCTGTTATTATTGAATAAACCTTGGGTTCTGGGGACGGGCACCTTTTAGTGAACCACAATAAAACCATGATCAAACTCCGCCCGCTTATCCTTGGCACCGTCACCGGCCTGCTCATTGCTGCACTTCTGGTCGTGTTGGCGATTATCTACCTCCCACACATGGTCACCGTCTGCCACACCCCATCCCTTGCTGACGCCATCGTCATCCTCGGCGGCGACAGCGACAGCAGCCGCCTGCGCAAAGGGCTACAGCTGCACGATGAAAATCTCGCACCCCACCTGATCCTGGTTTCAGGAGGGAACAGCAAGGCATGGCAATACATTGCCAAAAAACACTGCCCCGACTGCAACCTGGAGGGCAGGGCAGCTATCTTCCTCGATGGCTCCATCGACACCCGCACCGACGCCCAGCTCACCCTCGCTTACTGCCGCAAAAACAACCTGCAGACCCTGCTGGTGGTCACCTCCCCCTACCACAGCCGCCGCTCCCAGTTCGTCTTCAACGACATCCTCGCCGGCAGCGGCATCACCGCCACGGTCATCTCCTCAGGTGACTACGGCCGGCTGCTCACACCAAACGAAGACTGGTGGCGTGACCGGGTGACGCTGGAGACGGTTTGGTTGGAGTTTGGGAAGATACTTTTCTGGGAGCTGACGCCGTTTATGGAATGGCCGAAAACCTGAATGGGACGCTGATCGGGCAAAAAACTTTTGAACTGTTGAATCGTTGAATCTCAGAACCTTAATTGGACGCTGATCAAATCTGATGCTCCGCATACGCTGATTAAGCCAAACCTAAATTCTGGGTTAGAACCTTGAAACTTTTGCTTAATCCGCTTTTTCATCGTTAATCAGCGTCCCATTGCCTTTGACCTTGAAGCAAAACCTTTAATTTAGCCGAGGTCAAGATCTGTGAAAATCTGTAAGAGCTCAAAGCCTTGGTTCTTGGTTTAACCACGGACCTTGACAGATTTTCATTGCGGCAAAAAAGCCTTTGACCATCTGCAGGTCTTCAGTCATAGATATTTTTCCGGTGGCCTACCTCGACCACCAAGATCGTGAGAGCATGATCTTCCAGGTGGCAAATGGCCCTGTAATCCCCAATACGGTACCGCCAGAAGCCAGCCCTGTCGCCAACCAGGGGTTTGCCGAACTGTCTGGGATTTTCGGTCCCATCAAGCCTCTCCCTGAAATATTTCAGAATGCGTCTTCGAGGCTCATGGTCCAGCCGACACAGATCATCCAGAGCTTGCTCCTGAATTTCAACTGTCCAGGCCATTCAGTTCCTTTTCCGCCTCCTCCAGGCTCAGCCGGCGGCCGCCGGCTTCCAAGCGCGCCAAGCCGAGCAGGTAGTCTTCCCGATCTTCCAGAAACTCCTGGAGAGCTTGGCGCACATAAAAAGACTTACTTCTGCCCGTCTTCTGGGCGAGCCTATCCAGCCTTGCCTCGATCTCTTTATCTCGTAGTCCGATCATCTTTTTCCTCCCGGGAAGTCTTCTTTGTTTAGCATGTTTAACATTTTAAACATATGGGAGGTGCACGTCAAGCTCGAAGCGATTCCCTCTGACAATGGCGGGTCGGACCCGGGGGGTGTGGAGCGGGGTCAGGGGGCGTAGTTGATATTTTGACATTCCTGCGTTCCTTGTGAAAATCCGTGACTCGTGACGAAAAGGTCTTTTAGTCTTAATATGGAAGTCTGGTTTTACCTAATCACCAGTCACAGATTTTGGTGATGTAACATCAGTCAAAACCGGCGGGTCGCGTCTCGCCAGACGCCTTACTTTTTTCAACGCCAGAAAAGTAAGCAAAAAGGCTTGCTCCTGCGGAGGGCACTTCTTGCTCGATCGTTCATCTCGTTCTATTCACATTTGATTATCCGACCAAAACATTATCCATCTACTTGATTTACGGGGCCGTTACCTTTGGCCCCGGCGCTGCGTTGCAGCGCGGTGGTTTTCGGAGAATGTGCCATGGCCTCGTTCCTTACAGTAACGTGTGACAGTAATCATGTGACCTTAATCTGACCGGGGGTCGGACCAAGCCAAACATCCGAAATCATAGGATTTAGACCCTTAAAAACGCCCTTTTTGAGTCTTATAGCGCGATTTTTGGGGCCGAAAACAGCCCTGTAAGCAATTAATCCTCAAATCGGGGCGATTCTTTGCCCTGCCGGGTGTCGGGTCACGGGTCACGGATCACAAATCACCGATCATTTGACACAAAGGCCTTTTCGAAGTACTCTTTTCAATGCGATAGAAAGTGCTTAAGGGGGTGCTATGAAAACGATTGCGGCAAACGAATTGAAAACTAAAGGTGTCTCGACGATCCAGAACGCGCTTGAGGAGGATTCGGAGGTGTTGATCTCTGTCCGCGGCAAGGAACGCTACGTGGTCATGGATCTGGAGGAATACAATCGGCTGCGGGTGTGCGAACTCGAAGCCGCCCTGTATGAAACCCGTCAGCAGATCGCTGCGGGAGACGTCGTCGAGGAAAGTGTCGAAGCACACATAGCCCGGATCAAGGCCGAAACGAAATGAGCTTTCGCATCCTTTATACGCCGAGCTACGTCAAGCGAGCGGCACGATTCATCAAACGCCATCCCGAATTGACCCAACAATACGAAAAGACCCTGAGACTGTTGGAACTCAACCCATATCATCCTTCCTTGCGGCTGCATAGGCTGAAAGGTTCTTTAAGTGACCTGCACTCTGTCTCGATCAATATCAGCTATCGTATCACGCTGGAATTCCTGGTCGAAGACGGTAAGATTATCCCGGTGAACGTCGGCAGCCATGATGAGGTGTATTGATGGGGGGTGGGACATTCAACGTGAGGCTTCCAAGTTGACAAGTTGACCGCCCCCCCTTGAGACGGTGTGGTTGGAGTTTGGGAAGATCCTTTTCTGGGAGCTGACACCGTTTATGGAGTTTGGGGGGCTGTGACTGGTGAAGATCTGTGACTTGTGACTGGTGAAAATCAGTGCCTTGTAACAATTCGCAGCATCTTGTCAATCGTAGCCTTGTGT
The DNA here is from genome assembly GCA_014860225.1 of Desulfuromonadales bacterium. GTDB lineage: Bacteria > Desulfobacterota > Desulfuromonadia > Desulfuromonadales > BM103 > M0040. The sequence goes on along the minus strand of JACZKE010000040.1, from coordinate 11,677 downwards.
TTTATGCGAAGGTTGCTGATTTCCTGTGATTGCCTGCATTGAATTGTTATTGGAGGGGGCTCCATGAAATTCGTCTATCTTCTTCAAAGTGTTTCCCACCCCGAACAGCATTACACCGGTTTGACTACAGATGTTGATAAGCGTCTCGTTGCTCACAATTCCGGCCAATCAGCACACACAGCAAAATATCGCCCCTGGCAGATGGTAACCTATGTGGCCTTTACCAACATACTCAAAGCCACAGAATTCGAGAAATACCTCAAGTCCGGGTCAGGCAGGGCATTTGCTCAAAAACATCTCTGGTAGTTGACTCCTGACTCCAGCGCTTGTCCGCCGAAGCCTTGGCAGAGGTGGATTGCTGTCCATGGTCAATCGTTCCTCGTTATTGGTTATGCCCTTACTTAACGGATCGATTTCAAATCTGTCGGGAGTCCCTCGAATTCTGCGTTGCACGCCGCATAGCAGATGTTATATTGTCGAATAGTTTTGAATGGCCCATGTGCGCTCGGCGGTTTCGGGTGCGCGAAAGCCCAGAAGATGAAACGCCATTTGGAGGCTGAGCGATGAACAGACAACGTGCCCTGGAACTGCTGAGCCGCAGCAAACCGGAGTTGCAGGCCCGTTTCGGCGTGACCCGGCTGGCCCTGTTCGGTTCCACCGCCCGTGACACGGCGACCAGCGGCAGCGATGTCGATGTGCTGGTGGCCTTTGACGGCCCAGCCACCTCCAAGCGCTATTTCGGTGTGCAGTTCTATCTAGAGGACTTGCTCGGCTGCCCGGTCGACCTGGTCACCGAAAAGGCCCTGCGGCCGGAGCTGCGCCCCTATATTGAACAGGAGCGGGTCAATGTCTGATGCCCGCCAGCGCGAATGGCGCTTTTATCTCGACGACATGATCGACTTCGCCGAAAAGATGCTCGCCTACACCGACGGACTCGACCAGGCCGGTTTCGTAGCCAGCGGTCTGACCTACGATGCCGCCCTGCGCAACCTGGAGCTGTTCGGCGAAGCCGCCACCCATATCCCGGATGAAGTCCACGCCGCCCATCCTGAAATCCCCTGTTCGCCGACATCCCGGTGGAAAGTCTGATCTTCGAGAACCAAGCTGAGTATTATCAGGCCCTGCAGGAGAGCACCCAGCAGGCCGACTCCGCGCCCTTCATCACCTTCATGCTGCGGATGATCCTGGATACTGTGACCATCTCAACCCCGGAAGTCGCACCGGAAGTCACCCCGGAAGTCCGACTGCTCTCGGTCTTGACCTCCGAGACGATCCGGCAACAGCTCAAAGAGGCGTTCGGGCTGAAAGGCGATGAGCATTTCCGCAAGGCCTATCTACTCCCCGCTTTGGAGGTCGGTTTGATTGAAATGACCATCCCCGACAAGCCGCACAGCAGCAAACAGAAATACCGGCTGACAGACAAGGGCCGTCAGGTGGTGGCCCAGCACGGCGGTGGATAACTTGCGACATGGCTTGTGACATCGAGCTGTGACACTGCTATGACAAGGGCTGTGACACCTTGGTTGGCCAGAGCGAGGTAACAGAAAGGCATCAAATGAAACAGATGAAAGCGTTTGCCGGAAAATGGCGCATCGTCGAGATGGAGGTATGGGGCCAGGATTATGTGGATATGGAGGTGCCGGGATTTGTCCGCATCGGTTCGGATGGGACCGGACAGTTTCAGTTCGGCCTGGTATCCGGGGATATCGACGGCCGAGTGGAGCAATGCGGTAATGCGCCACGTTTCGATTTCTCCTGGTCTGGGCAGGAAGAGAACGATCCGGTCTGCGGTAGGGGCTGGGCGGTCATTGAAAATGGCGAGCTGAACGGCCGCATCTATCTGCATCTAGCTGACGACTCGGCCTTTCGGGCCACGAAAACTGCGTGAGGCGTTGCCGTGAGCGAATATCAGTATCTTGAGTTTCTCGCCGTCGACTGTCCCTTGACGGATCGGGAGATGGACCACCTGCGGGGGATTTCCACTCGGGCGCAAATAACCCCGATCAGTTTCATCAACGAATACAGTTGGGGCGGACTGAAGGCCGATCCTCGCGATTTCATGCGGCATTTCTTCGATGTCCATGTGTTTATCGCCAACTGGGGAGATGCCATCTTCATGGTTCGTTTGCCCAAAGAGGCCATAGACCAAAAGACGCTCAAGGCCTTTTGTACCAGCCCGCATCTGGGATTTGAGAAGTTGCCGGAGCACTGGCTGTTGACTTGGTCCCTCGGTGAAACGGAGGACTATGACCGTTTCGGTTATGTTGATGAAGGACCCGGCTTGATGACCCTTCTCGCCCCTTTGCGTGAGGAACTGTTGCGAGGCGATCTGCGCAGTCTGTATATCGGCTGGTTGCGTGCCGTGACGACCGAGGAACCCGACCCGGATGACCTGGAGCCTTTGGCGTTACACGGACTGAATAAACTGACAACTGCGCAGCAGTCGCTGGCGAAATTTCTCGAAGTTGACATTGACCTGCTGGCCGGGGTGGGCTACGGGAGTCAAACGAATCAAACAGACGCAGCGGATGACGGGGCACTCGATGCTTGGCTCGACAACCTGCCGAAGACCGAAGTCAGGGGTTACCTTTGTCAGATGCTGGATGGGCAGGGTGCCAGCGCCGAACGGGCGTTGAAACGACGGCATGCCGCCTGGCAGGAGCAGTCTTCGCTGACCAAGGGAGTTCGCCGCTCGGTTGACGAATTGTGGCAGCTGACCGAGCAGGCCAAAGGCCTGCGACTGATCGAGGAGGCAAAGCTCCGCCGCCAGGCCGAGGCAGAGCGCAAGAGGCAACGGGATAGCTGGCTCGCCAAGCTGGCGGCCGATTTCCCCCAGGCCTGGATAGCAACTAATGACGATGCCAAAAAGGGCCACGCCCATGCTTACGACGCAGCGTGCCGCCAACTGGTCGATCTACGCGACGCCTACAGCCAACATGCCACCTTGGCAGCGTTCCAAAAGGAGTTTCAGAAGTTCATGGCCGAACATCTGCGACGCCACTCCCTCGTGCAGCGTCTGGTCAAAGCGGGATTTTGGCGAGACAAGTGAACGTCGACAGGAACAGCGAAGCGGAGAGTTTTCGCGCCTGGGTGCCGGATTTCGACAGGTGGCCGCAGAGCTGGATGGGCGTTGCGGAAGATCTCGCCTACGGCCGGAAGCTGTTGCCCTGTTTTGCCGGTTTTCTGCAAGCGCTTTATGCCGAGGGGTTGTCCAGAAAAATCTTCACCCATTATCGTGGCCATCTCTGGTTGCTTGGCGGATCCATTATCAGCAGGGTTTCACTATACGAGGAGTACCTGGACGACCCGCTGGAGAAGCTGCGCGAATCGGTCGCTGATGACGGTTTTCTGCCCGATCATTATGACCAGATGACCCAGGCCGAATTAAAAGCCTTCGAGCGCATGTGCCGCAGGTTTGAAAAATATCTTGGGGAATCGAAATGAGAACAGGAACTGTATGACACTGGCCTTTATCGCTGTAGTTATTGGTTTGGCGCTCCTCGTCTGGAGCGCCGGCCGTTTTGTCGAGGGTTCGGCCTTCACAGCTCGCCATTTCGGCATGCCGCCGCTTTTAATCGGCATGGTGATTGTCGGTTTCGGCACCTCCGCTCCGGAGATGGTGGTATCGGCACTGGCGGCTTCACAGGGCAATCCGGGGATTGCGCTTGGCAATGCCTATGGCTCGAACATCACAAACATCGCCCTGATCCTGGGGGTGACGGCCTTGATCAGTCCTATTGCCGTCAATTCACAGGTTCTGCGCAAGGAGCTGCCCATCCTCACGATTGTTACTGCGCTGGCTGCATGGCAACTCTGGGACGGTGAAATTACCCGAATCGATGCCATGATGCTGCTTGCCGTGTTCTGCGGGTTGATTACCTGGACCATCTGGCAAGGACTTCAGAAAAAAGGGGATACGCTGGGAAGCGAGATGGAGCAGGAACTGGAAGTCCGCGCCATGCCCATCCGCCGTGCAGTCTTTTGGTTGGTGGTGGGTCTTCTGCTGCTGATTGTCAGTTCCCGCATCCTGGTCTGGGGTGCAATGGAAATCGCCCATGGATTCGGAGTCAGCGACCTGATCATCGGCCTGACCATCGTCGCGGTCGGAACCTCACTTCCGGAACTGGCTTCGTCGATCATTGCAGCCAGGAAGGGCGAACACGATATCGCTCTCGGCAATATCCTGGGTTCCAACTTGTTCAACACCCTGGCCGTGGTGGGGATCGCCGGAACGATTCATCCGCTGGCGGTGGGGCCGGAAGTCTTCAATCGCGACATACTGGTCATGGCTGCGCTGACTCTGTCGCTGTTCGTCATAGGCTACGGGTTCCGTGGGCGGGGCCGCATTAACCGCATCGAGGGCACTGTGCTGCTGGCCTGTTACGTGGGCTACACGGTCTACTTGGTCAGTACTGTTTTCGGCCAGCAGGCATAGTCCAATTCGATTCCCGATTTGGAAACCGAACCGGCGTCCGAAAATTGGATGCGAAGTTGCTGCGGTTCGACGCTAGGTATCCGGTTTTATTGCAAACCCGTCACCCTCGTCCGGTCCCGGGAAATCAGGAAATTTGCTTGATTTTTCCTTTCAGGCTCTTTATTTTAGAATATGGCATTAATGTAAAATAAGGGGCAATCTTATTTTAGGTTCAAGGAAGGCAGGATGAAGCGAGAACTCCAAGGCAGATACGTGACCATATCGACGGTGGGTGAGAAGGCCCAGGCCTTCGTGCCCGCGCCGCTGCCGCCGCGTCCACCTATCGACTGGACGCCGGAGCTGCGCAGCAAGTTCGACCAGGCGCTGCTGGCGCTCGGGAGGCTGGACAGCGTTTCGACCCTGCTGCCGGACACCTCGCTGTTTCTCTACATGTACGTCCGCAAGGAGGCTGTGCTCTCCTCCATGATCGAGGGGACCCAGTCGTCGCTGTCGGACCTGCTGCTGTTCGAGTTGGATCAGGAACCCGGCGTGCCGCTGGATGACGTGCGGGAGGTCAGCAACTATGTCGCCGCCCTCGACCATGGCCTGCGTCTGTTGGCAGAAGGGCTGCCGCTGTCGCTGCGCTTGTTCCGCGAGATCCACGGCGTGCTATTGACCAAGGGCCGAGGCAGCAATCAGACACCGGGTGAGTTCCGGCGCAGCCAGAATTGGATCGGCGGTACCCGGCCAGACAACGCGTCCTTCGTTCCGCCTCCAGCCGAAGAGGTGCTGGAGTGCATGAGCAAGCTCGAGCTCTTCCTGCACGATCAGCCTGAGCCGACCCCGGTACTGCTCAAGGCAGCGCTGGCACATGTGCAGTTCGAGACGATCCACCCGTTCCTCGACGGTAACGGCCGTCTGGGGCGTCTGCTGATCGCGATGCTGTTATGCGAGCAGAAGGTGCTGCGGGAACCGATGCTCTTCCTCAGCCTCTATTTCAAGACGCACCGCCAGTATTATTACGAGCTGCTCAACAACGTCAGCCTGACCGGCGACTGGGAAGCCTGGCTCGACTTCTTCGCCGAGGCGGTCATCGTCACCGCCACACAGGCGGTGGAAACCGCCCAGCAGCTTCTCGACCTGTCGAACAGGGACCGTGACAAGATCAGCGGCCTCGGACGGGCGGCGGCATCCACACTGCAGGTCCACCGGGCGCTGATGGAGCATCCCATCGCCACCTCGGGCTCTCTGGTGAAGAAGACCGGCATCACCCCGGCCACGGTCAACAAGGCACTCGGTCATCTTGAGCATCTCGGCATCGTCAAGGAGCTGACCGCCCATAAGCGCAACCGCCTGTTCAGCTACGCGGGCTATATCGAGATCATGAGTCGCGGCACGGAGCTGCCGGGAAGGTAGGTCCATTCGATTCCAGTTTTCGAAATCGAATTGGATGTACAGAGAAACAGGACCATGGGTTGTGGTGAGGTCTTTGGTCTCCGCGTTCGCTGACCGTCTCAAAGACGAAGGGATGCTTTCGTGAGGGCAGTCAGCTTCGCCCGCTTGATTCGCCTGGCGGAATTCTCTTCCGAATGTCTGTACCTTGAGTGTGCATTTGCGTAGTTGCTTTTTGTGGGGTAACGAATAATCTTTTACTAAAATCCACGTTTGATTTTCTTGAATCTCAGGATATATTAACAACCATCGAAGGCTTGCTGTGGCAGGCAGGCCAGAGATAATCTTCTTCAAAACCTCCTGAAAGTAGAAACCTTTGCCCCACAGTCTCCCCTCCTGACTGTGGGGTATTTTTTTTGTAAATCAGGGGTTTGTTAGGCATTACTCAAATCACTCATTTTGATCCTGTCAGAAGACATGGTAGATCCAAATAGTTTGAGTTGAAGTTTGTTGTGATAAGGTGTCTGAGACAGCCTTCCCACTGTCGCAAATTCTGCTGAGGAATTTATGAGCCTGTACGACAAGCACGTACTTCCAAAATTGGTGCACTTTGCATGTAGTCAGCAGCCTGCAATGCGCCAGCGGCAGAAAATTGTTCCTCTCGCCAAAGGCAGGGTGCTGGAAGTTGGCCTGGGCTCAGGTTTAAATCTTCCCTACTATGATGCCAGCAAAGTGAGTAAAGTCTGGGGTCTTGATCCCTCACCAGAAATGATTCAGATCGCAGAAACGAGAGCGCGTTCGGTTAATTTTGACGTTGAATTCATTGATTTGCCCGGGGAGCATATACCACTTGAGACCAACAGCGTCGATACGGTCGTTGTAACATACACGTTATGTACAATTGTTGATGTCGATCGTGCGATTAAGGAAATGCTGCGTGTTCTCAGGCCAGATGGAGAACTTGTCTTCTGTGAACATGGAATCGCGCCGGATGTGAGTGTTCGCCGCTTGCAAAAGTGTATCAATCCGTTGTGGAAAAGAATCGGTGGTGGCTGTCACCTGAATCGTGAGATTCCAAAACTTATTGAACAAAATGGTTTCAGGATCAAGGAAATGGAGGCAATGTATATCTCTGGTTGGCGCCCGGCGTCTTATAATTACTGGGGCACAGCGATCTCAGGGGTTCTCTGATACATTGTGTCAACCCATCCAGTAGCCTCCTGTCTTCATCCTTCCGTGTCATGCTGTTGCCAAACCGCCCTCTATATACTAAAATTTATTTAGCGGAAATTTAATTTATTTATTCTCATGCTGATGCCAAAGGTTTTAAAAGTGGTTGAAGTTATGAGTTTGTCATTCGATATCAGATGAAGGGGAAGTTGATGCCCAAGAAAAATCAGGACCAGCAAAAAAATAACGCGCCATCGCAAAAGGGCACTGAAAAACCCCGGAATCCGGTACAAAAGTCCGGGCGAAAATCTGCAGCAAAAGCTCCGGCAGCAAAGACAAAAGATCAGAGTACCTTTCCGGTGGTCGGAATCGGTGCTTCGGCTGGCGGTCTCAAGGCCCTGCGGGAACTCCTTAAAGAACTGCCAGCCGATACCGGAATGGCTTTTGTCCTGATCCAGCATCTCAACCCCCGCCACGAGAGCTCCCTGCCTGAAATCCTGGGTAAAGCCACAAAGATGAGGGTGCAATCCGCAGAAGACAGGCAGATGCTGCAGCCGGATACCTTATCGGTCATTCCGCCCGGTTTCAGTCTTTCATTGCGGGGGCGCACCCTCATCCTCGAAAAACGGCAGGAAGCAGCCGGAGTTTTTCAGCCCATTGACCGGTTTTTTATCGCCATGGCCAGAGAACTGCAGGAGAAGGCTATCGCTGTCGTACTCTCGGGCTCGAGTTCGGACGGCTCCAAAGGGGTGATCGAGGTTCGCAGCGCCGGTGGACTGACCATGGCCCAGAGTGAAGAAACGGCTGAATATTCGAGTATGCCCCGTCAGGCCCTGCTGACCGATAAAGTCGATTTTTGCGGCAGTGCAGCAGAAATCGGCCGCCTGTTGGGGGACATCGCCCGGCATCCCCACCTTTACCCCGATGCCCTGCCCGAGTCGTCGAGTAAGGAGATGGACGCAGACAAAGGCATGGAATCGATACAGCAGCTGCTGCGCAAGACCGGAGTCGATTTCTCGGATTACAAACAGAGCACGGTACAACGGCGCATTGCGCGACGGATGGCCCTCTGTCGGGTGCGGACGTTGATGGATTACGTGGCCCACCTTAAAGATTCTCCCGAAGAATTGAACGCTCTCAAGGAAGACCTGCTGATCAAGGTGACCAGCTTCTTCCGTGATCAAAAAGTCTTTGATGCCCTCAAAAAAGAGGTCTTTCCTGCTATTGTCAAAGACCGGGGGCACGATCATCCGATACGCATCTGGGTGCCCGGCTGTGCCAGCGGCGAGGAGGTCTACTCCCTGGCGATCAGCTTGCTCGAGTATCTCGGCACCCATTCTCCGGGTATGCCGGTGCAGATTTTCGGCACCGACCTCAGCGATGTCGCCATTGAAAAAGCCCGCCACGGCCTCTATACTGAGGCTGACCTGGCCGAGGTCGCACCTCATCTTGTGGATAAGTACTTCAGCAAAACCACCGACGGTTACCAGATCAAGAAGCTGGTGCGGGAGATGTGCGTGTTTGCCCGTCAGGACTTCACCCGCGATCCTCCGTTTTCCCGCCTGGACCTGATCAGCTGCCGCAATGTGCTGATTTATCTCGGACCGAACCTGCAGAAACGGGTCATTCCCCTGTTCCACTATGCCCTGGCAAACGACGGTTTCCTGCTGCTCGGCAATTCGGAGAGTATCGGTCAGTTCAACGGCATGTTCGCGCTGGTAGATTCGAAGGCCCGCATCTACCACAAGAAACCGAATGCTCGCCCTTCGGGTATGGATTTCTGGCCTGACCAGCCCCGACGCTACAAGGATCGGAGTGATTCTCCCCTGACACAACGCAAGCCTGTCCCAAGACCAGCCCGGGAAACTGATCTGGAGCGCGTGGTGGAGCAATTATTGTTGCGTAAGTACAATCCGGCGGCAGTAGTCGTCGATCGAGATCTACAGATCCTGCATTTTCGCGGCGATACCGGACCCTATCTGCAGCCGGTGACGGGCAGGGCGACTCTCGACCTGATGAAAATGATCCGTGACGCCCTGCGCGTGGAATTGCGGACCCTGATCCATCTGGCCTCTAAAGACGGTGAGGCGCAATGCCGCGACGACCTTTCCATCGAGCTTGCCGAGGGGAAACGATTGGTGCGGTTGGATGTGGTCCCTTTCACAAGCGACCAGGGGCAGGATCTTTTCCTGATCGAATTCCATAGCCGGCCGGCGCTGACCGATAAAGACGTTCAGGACGATGGCGAAAACCTGCCGACCGATGCCTACCAAAAGGAGTTGGCCCGCCTGAGGCAGGACCTTGCAGCCAGCCATGCTTTTCAGCAGACCCTGATCACGGAGAAGGAACGTGCCGTGGAAGAACTCGGGACTGCCAACGAGGAGATCCTCTCCAGCAATGAAGAGCTGCAGAGCATCAATGAAGAGCTGGAAACCGCGAAGGAAGAGCTCGAGTCTAGCAACGAAGAGCTCTCCACCGTCAACCAGGAAATGCAGGATCGCAACGATGAGCTGACGCGCTCCCATGAAGATCTCAGCAACCTGATAGCGAGCGCCGAGATCCCTTTTATCATCGTCACCAGGCAATTGATCATCCGCCGCATCGGCCCGACAGCTGAGGATCACCTCAATATCCGCAGCAGTGATGTCGGTCGGCCGCTGAGCGACATCAACCTGCGATTCGAACTTCCGGACCTGGAGGCTTCGCTGCGCAAGGTAATAGATACCGGCCAACCTCTGGAACAGGAGCTGCGTGATGGCGAGGGCCACTGGAAATTGCTGCGCATCCGTGCTTACCGGACCTCTGCCGAGGACATTGATGGGGCGATATTGACCCTGATTGATATCGATCGCCTGAAGCAATCGATGGAAGAAGTGGAGCGGGCGTACCATTACGCCTTTGGAATCGTCGAAGCAGTCAAGCTTCCTCTGTTGGTCCTCGACAGCGATTACCGGGTGCTGACCGCCAACCCCGCTTTTTACCAGAAATTCCGGGTTTCGCCGGCAGAGACCGAGGGCAGGCAGATTTTTGATCTCGGTTCGGGACAGTGGAACAACCCGGACTTGCAGCAATTGCTGAAAGATATCCTTCCCAAGAGCAGCTTGATGGATGATTTCCTGGTCAAGTTTGATTTTCCCACTCTCGGTGAACGCACGATGCTGGTCTCAGCCCGGCCGATGACCGCCCGTCAGCCGAGGATTTTACTCTCCATCCAGGATATTACCGAGCGTTTGTCTCTGGAAAACGCCCTGCGCCAGGCCAAGCAGCGTGCCGAGACGGCCAGTCAGGCCAAGACGGAGTTCCTGGCAAATATGAGCCACGAAATTCGCACGCCGATGACGGTGATTCTCGGTGCTGTGGAACATTTGAAGTCAGAGGAGCTCAATGACAACCAGATGCAATGCCTGGACATGGCCGAACGGGCCGGCCAGGCGTTGCTCGAGCTGATCGGCGATATTCTCGACTTTTCCAGAATCGAGGCCCGTCACCTGACACTTGAACATAAGCCTTTCCACATCAGGGACTGCGTAAATGAAACGATGGCAGTTCTGAAAAATATGGTCGAGAAGAAGTCGTTGGAACTGCAGCTTGAAATCGCAGACGAGGTTCCGACGACGGTGGATGGCGACCAGAACCGCTTGCGACAGGTGTTGACCAACCTGATCGGCAACGCCATCAAGTTTACCGATGAAGGGATGGTAGCGCTGAAAGTCGAGCTGACCTCAGCAAACGCCGATGACTCTTGCCGAGTGCTGATGTTCACCATCAAGGATACCGGCATCGGCATACCAGCTGCAAAAATGGATCGCCTGTTTGAGAGCTTCAGTCAGGTTGACGCCTCGGTCACCCGCCGTTACGGTGGCAGCGGCCTGGGCCTGGCAATCTGTAAGGGGATCGTCGAACGGATGGGCGGGCACATCTGGGTCGAAAGCACGATAGGGAAAGGGAGCGTATTTTCCTTCACTATGCCGATTAATGTCGAAAGCCATACTAGCCATCTTTTGAGAACGGACGTGCCGGCGGAGACAAGCAGCAAACCAAGGTCTCATTGTCGCATCCTGTTGGTCGAAGATGACCCTGCCATCCGCGAGGTGATGAAGATTATCATGGCCCGGGAGGATAGGACGGTGGACATGGTGACGGATGGTGAGGAGGCAGTTGCGGCCTGGGAGCAGGGTGGTTACGATCTGATCCTGATGGATGTGCAGATGGCAGGGTTGGATGGTCTGTCCGCGACCCGCCGGATTCGCAGCCTGGAACAAGAGGGAGAACATATCCCAATAATTGCTCTGACCGCTCATGCCATGCAGGATACCCGGGAGGCTTGTCAGAAGGCAGGTATGGATAACGTGCTGGTCAAGCCACTGCGAGCGGAGCTCTTGAGATCAATGATTGAAAAATATTGCTGATATCCGAGGGCGAAGCTCCTAAGAGACCTTTGCCGCAGTGAATTTTAAAACATCTGATGGAAAGTGTATGAAGTGGCTCTCAACTTTCCATTTGTCCTGATATTGCCTCATCCCGCCGGCTGTACATCTCATCAACAGGCTGTTAGCAGCTTGTCGGACTATCCATGAGCCGGCTGCAAATCCGGCTGTTTGGCCCATATTTCAGCTCCTTTTTGGTCCATAGCTACGGCTATGAACCTGCAAACGAGCTAAAATCTGTTCTCAAACATCCAAACTTTCGCTTCGGCCCGTA
>JACZKE010000039.1 GCA_014860225.1 Desulfuromonadales bacterium | reverse complement strand
TACGGGCCGAAGCGAAAGTTTGGATGTTTGAGAACAGATTTTAGCTCGTTTGCAGGTTCATAGCCGTAGCTATGGACCAAAAAGGAGCTGAAATATGGGCCAAACAGCCGGATTTGCAGCCGGCTCATGGATAGTCCGACAGGCTGCTAGGTCCCGAAGTCAAAAAGATAACGCAATGGGAGACTCTAAACTCTGACCAGTCGTTGGCTGCTGATGCCTATGGTATTGGTAACGGCTCTCTTTGCGCTCTTTCTTTTAACTCTATGGCGTTCAATGTTAATCGTTGTTTTCGTCTCGTTTTCCTGGTTGCTTTCCGGCAAGACGGAGAGCCCCGGTCTGGAGCAAAAATGCTGCAAGGTAAATGCATTATTCTGGGTGTGACTGGTGGCATTGCCGCCTACAAGGCTGCCGAGCTGTTGCGCTTGCTGGTCAAGGCCGGTGCTGAAGTCCATGTTGTTATGACACGCAGTGCGCAGGAGTTCATAACACCTCTCACCTTTCAGACCCTTTCTGGCAACCCGGTCCATACAGAGCTTTTCAATCTTATCCAGGAACAGGAAATCGGTCATATCTCACTTGCCGATCGTGCCGATCTGGTACTGGTTGCTCCGGCAACAGCCAATCTTATCGGCAAGGTAGCTAATGGAATTTGTGACGATCTGCTGACAACCACAATCATGGCAACCCGTGCAAAAGTTCTCTTTGCTCCGGCTATGAACAGCAACATGTGGGAAAACCCGATCTATCAGAAGAACCATGCAGAGCTGAAGAGCTTTGGTTATCATTTTATCGAACCAGCCTATGGTGACCTGGCTTGCGGCTGGCAAGGGCAGGGCAAACTGCCTGAGCCCCAGAAAATTTTTAACTCTGCGCAAACGTTGCTTGCAAGTAATACCCTGGAGGGGAAAACGGTTCTGGTGACGGCTGGCCCAACGCGCGAAGAGATCGATCCGGTTCGCTTCCTCAGCAACTATTCGTCTGGCAAGATGGGGTATGCTGTCGCCTGCGCCGCCCGCAACCGTGGTGCCAGGGTTGTCCTGATCTCCGGGCCGGTAAGTTTGCCTGAGCCCGAAGGTGTTGAGACGATTCAGGTCGTCAGCGCGCAACAGATGTATCAGGCTGTGATGGATCGCGCCGGGCAAGCTGACCTTATAGTCAAAGCAGCTGCCGTTGCAGATTTTCGTCCTGTGATACGGGATGCCCAAAAGGTTAAAAAAGGTGGCGTTGAGACCGCAACAGTTGAACTGCAACGTAATCCGGATATCCTGGCTGAACTTGGCAAGCAGAAGGGTTCTCGTATCCTGGTCGGCTTTGCTGCAGAAACGGAACAATTGCTGACACATGCCCGCGAGAAGCTCGAAGACAAGAATCTTGATATGATTGTCGCCAACGACGTGACCCAAGAGGGTGCCGGGTTCGATAGCGATACCAACATTGTGCGTTTCCTGACAGCTGACGGCAAGGTGGAAGAGTTGCCAAAGATGACCAAAGCAGAAGTCGCTGAACTCCTGCTGGATCGTGCAACAGCCCTGTTACCGGGTCATTGATCGTCAGGAGGTTGAGAGCAGGTTGAGAAGATCGTCAGGCTTGCAGATCCCTTCCCTGAGCCTGGCTTTGATTACGGTGAATATCTCATCGGCGTCAGTTTCACGCAGTCGACCATCGAGCCAGAGAGTGTGAAGGTTTTTGCGAATCATGTTGGCGGTGCTCAGAGCTCGCTCTCCAGTCGGATCGGCACTGCGGAAGGGGCTGTTATCCAGGTCCTGCAAGAGACTGAGGGTGGCCTTGCTGGTCAGGTCAAGGTACTCTTTCTGGTTCTCGGGTGTGATTGCCCATTTTGTTGTCCTGGCCAGTGAGCGCAGTACCTTTTGATACTGTTGTAGCCGGTTCAGTAAAAGCAGCGAGTTGAAGAGCCTTTTATTTGTGGCAAAAGAAAAGATCGTATCGGCCAGGATGCTGCGCAAGAGCTTGTCATTCTCCGAGAAGTCTTTCCTGCCGATTGAGCGCGCGAGGGGCCAGATTTCCGGGGAAACGTGGGCCTCAAAACGCATTTCCCAATAAGTGTGTTTGAGAAGTACCGTGTTGTAAGTACGAATCAGCTTGAAGGGCACATAGTAGGAATGGGCCACCGTATCGGCGGCAAGGTGACTCAGGTAACCATAGGCACAAGCCTTCTGGTTTCCGGTGGTCGCATGGTCAAGAATCTTGTCTCCCATCCGCCACGAGTGGCAGTGTCTAAGGTAGTGAGTGTATTTCTTACCCAGGGTAATGTCCGCACTGATGCAGCCGTAAAGATAATCGTTGGGATGTGCCGACAACAGGACACGAATCGGGTCAGGAAGCTGGGCCAGATTGTCGAGAATCCAGGCGCCGGTTTGCAAGTGGACACCGATCCCCCAGGCCAAGGCATCAGACGGGAACAACAAGAGAACAAGGACACATGTCAAGCTAACAGAAAGCAACCATTTCATTGGATAAGTGTACCGTCCTTTTCTTAAATAATACACGTTCATAAGGATTTGTCAGTCTAAATATGCCTGATCAAGTTATAAATGAAATTCGCGAAGCCCTGGTTTTAGCGCGTAGCCAGTTTGAATATCTGTCTGACCTGGGCATAGAAACTCAAACGACAGAATTTCATGACGGCAGCAAGAACCATCCGTGCATCGGGACCTACTCGGCTTTGCAGGAAACTCTCGACACTATCCGCACAGACTTGGGAGATTGCCAACGCTGTGGCCTCGCCGCATCCCGCACGAAACTGGTTTTCGGAGTCGGCAACCCGAATGCGCGCCTGGTTCTGGTCGGCGAAGCTCCCGGTCGAGAAGAGGATCTGAAGGGAGAGCCTTTTGTCGGTGAGGCTGGTCAGTTGCTCGATCGAATCCTGCTGGCAATGGGAATGCAGCGCGAGGACGTTTATCTTTGCAATGTGTTGAAGTGCCGTCCACCGGATAACCGTGACCCAAATCCGGATGAGGTGGCGACTTGTGAGCCCTTCCTGGTTCGTCAGCTTGCCGTAATCCGACCTCAGGTGATCGTCGGTTTGGGGCGATTCGCTGTGCACAGTCTGCTGAAAACCAAGACACCGATCAGTCGTTTGCGTGGAGAATGGCAACGTTATCAGGGAATTCCTCTGATGCCAACCTATCATCCGGCCTATCTGCTGCGCAACCCGGAAGCAAAGCGGGATGTCTGGGAAGATATGAAAGAGGTTCTGCGTATGCTGAATGCCGAGGGCGGTGGATAATGAGCCGTGCTGTCCCGTTGCTGCAGGCACGCGAGGTCACGGTCAGTCGTCCAGGAGAAGCAGGGCGTTCGCAGCGGGTCCTGCAAGAAGTAAGTATGGAAATCGAAGCCGGAGAAGTCCTTGCCGTAGTCGGACCCTCTGGCGGCGGCAAGAGCACATTGTTGCGCCTTTTTAACCGTTTACTGGAACCTGACTGCGGTGAGATTCTGCTTGCAGGGATAAATATCCAGACCATCGACCCGCCACTAGTGCGTGCACGCATTCCTTTAGTCGCACAGAAACCTTTCCTTTTTTCCGGCACAGTCCTGGATAATTTACAGGCATCGGCCAGGCTGCGCAGGGCAGTATTTCCTGATCTCAACGCTTCGGAACTGCAGGAACTTCTCGAGTTATGCCAGCTTAACTCTGCCTGGCTCGATCGTGACGCCCGCAAACTCTCGATCGGTCAACAGCAAAGGATCTGTCTAATGCGAGCCCTGGTCGGACCCTGCGAGGCTCTGTTGCTTGACGAACCTACCAGTGCCCTGGACCGGCCCACGGCCGATCAGTTGGCGCAAACCTTTCGAGAACTTGCCAGGCAGAAAAATCTGGCCATCGTTGTGGTTACTCACGATTTACGCCTGGCAGAGCTTTGCGCCGATCGTCTTGCCCTGTTGCTGGATGGCTCTGTCGTCGAGGAAGGCCCTGCCACCCAGGTATTGCATCACCCGACTACCGCTGCAGCCCGGCAGTTTCTTTCTTCAGAACCCGTAGAAAACAGCGAAACTAAAGGATGAACACGACAATTATCAACCTCAGTTTATGGGACTTGGTTACAGTATACAGCCTGTTGCTGATGAGTATCGGTTTGGCTCACCTGCTCAAAGCAGGTCAGAACAAAGATCTCTTCTGGTCAGGCTTGCGTATGTTTGTACAGTTGCTGGTGGTGGGGTATGTCCTGCATCTGGTCTTTGCCTTGAAAACAGCGCTTCCAGTTCTACTGATTCTGACAGTAATGATAGGTTTTGCAGTACAGACCGTCGGCTCACGGGTGCAGGTGAAGATGCCGCATTTCTACCGTATCGTCGGTACTGCCATCCTCTTTGGCTGCGGCGGCATGACCTTCTTCTTTTGTACCCTGGTGATTGGCCTGGAGCCATGGTACGATCCGCGCTATCTGATTCCTTTGGCAGGCATGGTTATCGGCAACTCAATGACCGGGGCAAGTTTGGCTGTGGAGCGTCTGGCTGCAGAGTTTCAAGAGCGTCGCGAAGAGATAGAAACGGCGCTCTGTCTAGGCAGTAGTGTGCAGTTGGCTGCCGAACCGGCGGTCAGTAGCGCCTTCCGGGCGGCGCTGATTCCTTCTGTCAATGCCATGGCCGCCATGGGCCTGGTTTTTTTGCCCGGTATGATGACCGGACAGATCCTGTCAGGAACCGAGCCCTTGATCGCAGTCAAATACCAGATTGCCATCATGTGTGTGATTACCGGCAGCGTTTCTCTCACCAGTTTCCTGATATTGAGGCTTGGTTATCGGTCATATTTCACCTCTCATCAGAGTCTGCGTGAAGATTGATCTGTGAGTTCAGCAATAAATATGGAGTATTGAGATGCGAAGAGCAGACAAGGCGTTACCTGCAGACGAAATCGCTGGTCTCTTGCTGGAAGGTGAATATGGCATCCTGTCGACGGTTGACGCCGAGGGACAAGCCTACGGTGTGCCGTTAAATTACGTGTATCTGAATAATTGTATTTACTTCCACTGCGCCCTGCAAGGGCACAAAATTGCTAATATCCTTGCAAACAGCAAAGTGTCTTTTTGTGTTGTCGGTCGAACCAGGGTGCTGCCGGCAGAATTCAGCACGGAATTTGAGAGCGTCATTGTTTTTGGTGAAGCCTCAGTCGTTCAAGGTGATGATAGATATCAGGCACTGTTCGGTCTTGTTGAAAAATACTCTCCAGAGTTTGTAACGGAGGGACGCAAGTATATAGAGCAGTTCGACAGCAGAACAAAGATTGTCAAGATAGCAATTACCTTGATGACCGGCAAGGCTGCGCCCTCCGTTAAGACTTAGGAGGCTTTCGATGAGATGGCCTCTTAGCAGTCTGTCGGACTATCCATGAGCCGGCTGCAAATCCGGCTGTTTGGCCCATATTTCAGCTCCTTTTTGGTCCATAGCTACGGCTATGAACCTGCAAACGAGCTAAAATCTGTTCTCAAACATCCAAATTTTCGCTTCGGCCCGTATAGTCAGACAGGCTGCTAGGCTGGATAGTAATAAGCATGAACAGAAATGGCCGGGCAGAGATGCCCGGCCGTTTGCATAGCATGCGATTTAGGTTTTAAAAATAATTACATGTCGTAGCGTTTGATTTTCTCTACCAGAGTCGTGCGATTAATATTCAACAAAGAGGCGGCACGGGCCTTGACGTTGGACGATTTCTCCATCGCCTGCTTGATTAGTGTCTTCTCGATAAGAGCTATTGTCTCAGCCAGATCAATGCCGTCTCCGGGGATTCGCAGGGTCGGGAAGTGACTGTTCTCCTGAGAAACACCGCCAATTTGCGATGGCAAATCCTGTCTGTCAATAATTTCACTGTCTGTCAGGGCAACAGCACGTTCGATAACATTCTCCATCTCGCGAACATTGCCCGGCCATTCGTAAGTCTCCAGCGCCCTGACTGCCTCTGGTGTTATCTCAAGTACAGGTCGACGCATGTCTATACAGATTTTTCGCAAGAAGTGTTTTGCGAGTAATGGAATGTCTTCACGACGGTCACGCAGTGGTGGCAAATGGATGGGGATGACATTCAGTCGATAATAGAGATCCTCCCGAAATTCACCACGACGAACCCTCTCATCGAGATCGGCGTTCGTTGCGGAAATTACGCGTACATCCAGTTTCGTCCGGCTTGTCGAACCGACTCTTTCGACTTCCTCTTCCTGCAGCACTCGCAACAGCTTCATCTGCAGTTGATGTGGCATGGTGCCTATCTCGTCAAGAAAAATAGTCCCCTTGTTGGCCAACTCGAATTTACCCGGTTTGTCGGCGACAGCACCTGTAAATGAGCCGCGCATATGACCAAAAAGTTCACTTTCCAGCAGGTCGGCTGGAATCGCCCCGCAGTTGATGGCGATAAACGGTTTCTCTTTGCGCGGGCCATTGAAGTGAATGGCACGGGCCACCAACTCTTTGCCAGTCCCGGATTCGCCAAGGATCAGGACCGTAGAATCGGTAACGAGGATCTTTTCCATCCGTGCAAAAACCTGCTGAATTGCCGGACTGTTACCAATAATATTGTCGAATTTGTATTTGCCTCGCAATTGCTGGCGCAGGTACAAGTTCTCAGCAACCAGTCGGCTTTTCTCGACGGCTTTAGAGACGATCAACTTTAACTCTTCAAAGTTGACAGGTTTGGTGATGTAATCGAAAGCCCCTTCCTTCATTGCTTTGACAGCCGTTTCAGCGGTCGCATTACCAGTTATAAGGATGACATTGCAAGGCAGGCGATTTTCTTTGACGTTTTTCAGGATGTCTATGCCGCTTACACCGGGCAGGAAGAGGTCGGTGATGATGACGTCATAGACCTTTCTGGAGAGCAAACTGATCGCCTCTTCACCGGCAGCAACGGCCTCCACCTGATAACCTTCACGCTCAAAAAGCAGTGTGAGTCCTTCGCGGCTGCCAGGCTCATCATCTATAAATAGGATGCGGGCAACATCGTTCATGCTTTATATCCTCCCATTGCTGCGTCATGAAATTGACATTGTATGAAATTATCATGAGCATTGCAGGGCTTGCAAGGAGATAAGATGCTTTCGGAATGCAAGAATGAGGCTTATCCCTTTTTCTTGATTGTTTGCTGATATCTGGACTCTTCATGTTCGGATCTTTACGAACTGCCTCGCGGATAATCTAATAATGGTAATTATTATCAGTTATTTCAAAGCGTTAAAATATAACAGTTTTTTGCTTGACATACGGGCGGACGTTTTGATTATATTGACGACCGACATAGCCGTAAGTATTTAGATTTATTGAAATATTTTATTCTTACTAAATATTTAGTACGACTGTAGCTTTTTAGTTTACTTAAACATTTAAAGCAAAACTTCGTCAGGAGAGTGATTGATATGCCCATCAAGAAATTTCGTAAAGTCATGGCCGCCAACAGGGGAGAAATTGCAATCCGGATTTTCCGCGCCTGTACCGAACTCGGTATCAACACCGTGGCAATATACTCAGATGAAGACAAGCTCTCCCTGCATCGATACAAGGCAGACGAGGCCTATCTAATCGGCAAGGGGAAAGGTCCCGTCGATGCTTATCTGAGTATTGACGAGATTATCGATCTGGCTCGCAAAAAAGATGTTGATGCGATCCATCCCGGTTACGGTTTTCTCTCAGAAAATGCCGAATTCGCAGAGGCCTGCGAGCGCGCCGGTATTGTTTTTATCGGTCCGACACCTGAGATTCAACGAAGTGTCGGCGACAAGATTTCCGGTCGCAAGGTGGCTGTTGAAGCAGGGGTGCCTGTGGTGCCTGGCACAGATGATCCGATCCGTACTGAAGAAGAGGCGTTGATCTTTGCCAAGGAAGCCGGATACCCGGTTATTGTCAAGGCGAGCTCTGGCGGTGGCGGCCGCGGCATGCGGGTTGCGTTTAACCAGAAAGAGCTTCTTGATGGACTTAAGTCAGCTTCTTCAGAGGCCAGGGCGGCTTTTGGTGACGCCACTATCTTTCTCGAAAAATACATTGAAAAACCAAAACATGTCGAAGTGCAAATCCTGGGCGACAACTACGGCAATGTTGTGCATTTTTACGAACGGGATTGTTCTATACAACGCCGTCACCAAAAGGTGATCGAAATAGCGCCGTCTCTCTATCTCAACAGCAAAAAGCGCAAAGAGGTCTGCGACTATGCCCTGGCCCTTGCCAGGCATGTCAACTACCGTAATGCCGGGACCGTAGAGTTTCTGATGGACAAGCAGGGTAACTTCTTCTTTATTGAAGTGAATCCGCGCATCCAGGTCGAACACACTGTCACCGAGCTGGTTACCTTGCGTAATCTTGTACAGGCGCAAATCCGTATTGCCCAGGGTCACAAGCTTTCAGACCCTGAGATTGGCATCAAGAGCCAGAAGGACATTGAGCTTCGTGGCTATGCCATCCAGAGTCGGATCACTACCGAGGATCCCAAAAATAACTTTGCTCCGGATTTCGGCACGATTAAGGCCTATCGAACCGCAGCTGGTTTTGGTGTGCGTCTTGACGCCGCTGCCGGTTATGCCGGCGCAGTGATCACCCCGCACTACGACTCGCTGCTGGTGAAAATCTCCACATGGGGGCTGACTTTTGGTGATGCCTCTCGCACCATGCACCGCGCCCTGCAGGAGTTCCGCATCCGTGGAGTGAAGACCAACATCGGTTTCCTTGAAAAGGTGATCACACACCCGGTCTTCCTCGAAGGTAAATGCGATACCTCATTCCTTGACGAGTATCCTGAAGTCTTTCAAATCGCTGTCAAGCAAGACCGTGCCAATAAGATCCTCAGTCTGATCGGCCACACCACGGTTAACGGCTATCCCGGGATCAAGCCTGAAAAGCGGCTCAACTTTCGAGATCTTCGCGAGCCGCATGTACCGGAGATTGAATACGGTAAACAGCATCCACGCGGAACCCGCGACATCCTGCTCGATAAGGGTCCGGAAGGCTTGGCTAGCTGGGCCCGCAAGAACAAGCAGTTGCTGGTCACCGACACCACCTGGCGCGATGCTCACCAGTCGCTGCTGGCAACCCGTGTGCGAACCCATGATCTCGATTGCATTGCCGAAGCGACGGCGTATCTCGGTGGCGGTCTCTTTTCACTCGAGATGTGGGGCGGAGCGACTTACGACGTCTCCATGCGGTTTTTGACCGAGGACCCGTGGGACCGGCTGGAACGCCTGCGCAAGAAGGTGCCCAACATCCTCTTCCAGATGCTTCTACGCGGCTCCAACGCCGTCGGTTACACCAACTATCCTGATAATGTGGTTCAGGAGTTTACCGTCAAGGCTGCGGAGAGCGGTATCGACGTTTTCCGCATCTTCGATTCACTGAACTGGACCAAGGGGATGCAGGTGGCTATGGAGGCGGTACGTGAAAGGACCAATTCTGTTTGCGAGGCGGCCATGTGTTACACCGGTGATATCCTCGATCCAAAGCGTGACAAGTACCCTCTCAAATACTATGTGGATCTGGCTAAAGACCTGGAGAAGATGGGCGCCCATATCCTGGCGATCAAAGATATGGCCGGCCTGCTCAAACCGTTTGCTGCCGAGAAATTGATCAAGGCTTTGAAAAACGAAATCGGTATCCCGATCCATCTGCATACCCATGATACTTCAAGCAACGGCGGATCTACTCTGATGATGGCAGCTCAGGCCGGAGTCGACATTGTCGATGTTGCGCTTTCTTCGGTTTCTGGTCTGACTGCTCAGCCTAACATGAATGCTCTTCTCGCGACCCTGGAAGGATCGATCTGGGATCCACAACTCGACCAGAAAGGCCTGCAGAAACTCGCTAATTACTGGGAAACAGTGCGGACCTACTATGCGCCGTTCGAATCGGAACTGCGCAGCGGAACCGCCCAAGTCTACTATCATGAGATCCCCGGTGGTCAGTATTCCAATTACAAGCCGCAGGTCGAAGGCCTGGGACTCGGTCATCGCTGGGAAGAGTGCAAGGAGATGTACCGCAAGGTCAATGATCTGTTCGGCGATATCATCAAGGTAACTCCGTCGTCGAAAATCGTCGGTGATATGGCGATGTTTCTGGTGCAGAACAACCTTGAACCGGAGGATGTCTTCAGCAAGGGCGAAGAGCTGTCTTTCCCCCAGGGCGTGGTCGACTTCTTTAAAGGGATGATCGGTCAACCGGTCGGCGGTTTCCCGCCTGCATTACAGAAGATCATCCTCAAAGGCGAACAACCGCTTACCTGTCGGCCTGGCGAACTACTGGAACCGGTTGACTTTACTAACAAAAAGGTCGAGCTACAAGCCAAACTTGGTCACAACGTCAGTGATCGCGATGTCCTCTCGGCCGTCCTCTACCCGGGCGTCTTCGAAGAGTATGATCGTTTTCGCCAAGAATATAGTGACACTTCGTTTTTGCCTACTCCGGTATTCTTCTATGGACTGGATGTCGGTGACGAAGTCAGCATCGACATCGAGCCAGGTAAAACTCTCATTATCAAACTGAATGCCGTGGGGCGGGTTCACGAAGATGGCACCCGCAACATCTACTTTGAACTGAACGGCGAGCCGCGTGTGGTCTCAGTCAAGGATTTCTCGGTCGATACCGATGATGTCAGTCACGAAAAGGCTGATCCGGCCAATTCCAAGCATGTTGGAGCGCCGATGCCAGGCAAGATTTTTAAGATACTGGTGAATGTTGGAGAAAAAGTTTCCGCCG
Organism: Desulfuromonadales bacterium; assembly: GCA_014860225.1. Lineage (GTDB taxonomy): Bacteria > Desulfobacterota > Desulfuromonadia > Desulfuromonadales > BM103 > M0040. Next base: position 93,396 of record JACZKE010000039.1, on the reverse strand, counting down.
GTGAAACCTTGCTGACCACAGAGGCGATGAAGATGGAAACCAACGTCAAGGCAAAGGTTGGCGGCGTGGTTGCCGAACTGCGTTTTGGCGAGAGCGATCAGGTAGGCCAGGGAGATCTGCTGGTTGTTCTGGAGTAATCCTGAGGATTGATCTCAGGGACGACAGATTCCCTCTCAAAGGCTTCCCACTGATAAATCTTGACGTATAAAGGGTCTTTCCCTTATAAAATACTATTGTTTTGGTCATAAACAACATCTTGATTTCTCAAAAGGAGGCTGTATGCGTAAGTTGGTAACCAAAAAGTTCGTTCTCATCGTGCTACTGAGCATGATTATCCCCGCGACAGGTTTTGCTGCAGACACGATCAAAATTGGCGTTGCCGGTCCTCATTCAGGTGACCTGGCAGCTTATGGTATTCCAACCAAGGAAGCCGCTGAGATGGTTGCTGCACAAGTTAATGCAGCCGGAGGTGTGCTTGGCATGCAGGTGGAAGTGCTGCCGATGGACGATCAGTGCAAGCCTGAGATTGCTACCAACGTTGCGACAAAACTGGTTTCCGAGGGTGTCAGCGTGGTCATCGGCCATGTCTGTTCCGGAGCAACCAAGGCCGCTCTCGGTATCTACAACGAAGCCAAGATTATTGCTATTTCCCCTTCTGCGACCAACCCACCTCTGACCCAGAGCGGTGAATATCCGAACTTCTATCGTACCATCGCTCCCGATGACGACCAGGGTAAACTGGCAGCTGATTTTGTTACCAAGAAACTCGGCGCCAAGAAGATCGCCATTATTCATGACAAAGGCGATTATGGTAAAGGCTTTGCTGATTTCTCCAAGCAGTTTATCGAGGCCGCCGGCATGGCTGAAATCGTCCTCTTTGAGGGGATCACCCCCGGCGCTATGGATTACTCAGCAGTTGTGCAGAAAATCCGTCATGAGAACGCCGATGCGGTTATCTTTGGTGGCTACCATCCGGAAGCCTCCAAGCTGGTTGGTCAGATGAACAAGAAGCGCATGAAGATCCCTTTTGTCGGGCCCGATGGTGTCAAGGGTGACGGCTTTCTCGAAATCGCCGGCAAAGATGCTGAAGGCGTTTACGCGACTGGACCGATGGATGTGTCCGCTTATCCCGAAAATAAGCAGGCCAAGGCTGATTATACCAGCAAGTACGGCAAAGAGCCCGGCACCTTTTTTGACCAGGGCTACGCTGCCATGCAAGCTGCTCTGAATGCCATTAAGGTCTCCGGAGGCACCGATTATGCCGGTCTGGAAAAAGCTCTCAAAAACTCTTTTGTTGACACTACGGTTGGCAAGATCAAGTTCGACGCTAAAGGTGATGCAGAAGGTGTCGGCTTCTCTGTTTACCAAGTGCAGGATGGCAAATTCGTCGAGTTGAAGTAATCAGCAGAGCGAGCATGATAAAGATGGGGGGCAGGCCTGGCTTGCCCCCCAGCTTTTTGCATAAATTGTTTCAGTTTTGCTCTGGTGCGGGCAATATGCCGGCAAAGCAGCAATGATAAAATCCCAACTGGGCTGCCGGTTGGGTTCTCACCTTTAGCGACTTCGGAAAACATCGATGCAATATTTTCTTGAACTCTCCTGCAGCGGATTGGTCCGAGGCAGTATTTATGCCCTGATCGCGCTGGGCTACACGATGGTTTACGGCATCATCCAGTTGATAAACTTCGCTCACGGTGAAATCTATATGATTGGTGCTTTCATTGCACTGATTGTCGCCGGGGTGCTGACCATCTATGGTTTTTCCGGGGTGTCCATCCTTATCCTGGCGGGCTTGATTGCCACCATCTATGCTGCGGCCTATGGCTATACTTTGGAAAAAATCGCTTATCGCCCCTTGCGCAATGCCCCGCGCCTCTCGCCGTTGATCAGTGCCATCGGTATGTCGCTGTTTCTGCAGAACTATGTACTTCTGGCACAAACCCCGGATTTTCTTTCGTTTCCTTCGCTCATTCCTGATTTCGGTTTCATGGAACCGGTTGCGCATATAATGGGTTCAGCCGAGTTGGTCATTCTGGTGACTAGTGCTGTAGCCATGGTTGCCCTGACCGTACTCATTAAATATACCCGCATCGGTAAAGCGATGCGCGCCACCCAACAGGATATGACCATGGCTCGTCTGGTTGGAGTCAATGTCGACAATGTCATCTCCGTGACATTTGTTCTCGGCTCTGTTCTGGCGGCTATTGGCGGGGTCCTGGTCGGCTCTTACATAGGCCAGATCAATTTCTATATAGGTTTTATGGCGGGCGTAAAAGCATTTACGGCAGCTGTCCTTGGCGGTATCGGCAATATCCCCGGTGCCGTGCTTGGTGCTATGGTTCTCGGTCTGGCCGAGTCGTTCGCCGCGGGCTATATTTCAAGTGCTTATGAAGATGTATTTGCCTTCGGTGTCCTGGTATTAATCCTGATCTTGCGGCCCTCCGGTTTGCTTGGCAAAGCTGTCAAGCAGAAGGTCTGAACCTGAAGCTGAAGATGGTGTGAAAATAATGTCTGATTACATGAAACGATCTTTTCTGGTTGCTCTCTGGTTTGTATTCCTGACCTTCCCGCTGATGGTGGTCAAGGTTAATACCCTCAAGAATACCGTTGAGTGGCGTTGGATGAATATGTTGTGGGTCGCTATCGGTGCTTTTGTGTTGTCTCTCCTCTGGCGCTGGGCTCTTGAGCGGCGGCAACTCAAAAACAAAGAGGCTGAAAGCGGCGAAGATGAGTCGACCAGGCTTGGTTTCGGCCAGCGCTTGCTGGTGGAACCCAAACTTTATAAACCGGTTCTGGCCGTGCTATTCGTGGCGACAATCGCTTTTCCGTTGCTGTTCGACATCTATCAGACCAATATCATGGTTCTGGCCCTGGTGTTCGTCGTCCTCGGCCTGGGCCTCAATGTCACTGTCGGCCTTGCCGGCCTTCTTGATCTCGGCTATGTCGCCTTTTTCGCTGTTGGCGCTTACACTTACGGCATTCTGAACAGCTTCTGGGGAATCGGTTTCTGGACAAGTCTGCCGATCGGTGGTCTGATGGGTGCCTTGTTCGGCATCGCGCTGGGCTTTCCGATATTGCGTCTTCGTGGGGACTACCTGGCAATTGTTACTCTCGGTTTCGGTTCGATCGCCAAGATTGTTATTGAAAACTGGGAAGAAGTCACCAACGGTGCCAAGGGGATTGCCGGAATTCCCCGCCCCGGATTCTTTGGCGCCGATATGAGTATCACCAGCGCAACGACCTACACCTATTATTTGATGATTCTGATGGTCATTTTTACAATTTTTATTACGAATCGACTGAAGGACTCACGAATCGGACGAGCCTGGATGGCTTTGCGTGAGGATGAAATTGCCTGTGTGGCCATGGGGGTCGATATGGCAAAGACCAAGTTGGGCGCTTATGCTTTTGGTGCCTTCTGGGCCGGTCTGGTCGGAGTCATTTTTGCGGCCCGTAACACTTATATCAATCCGAACAGTTTCACCTTCATGGAATCAGCCCTGGTTCTTTCTATCGTTGTGATGGGCGGCATGGGCTCAATTGTCGGCGTTATTATCGCCGCGCTGGTGCTGATCCTGATGCCCGAATATCTGAGAGCATTCTCTGAATACCGCATGCTGATGTTCGGTGCAATAATGGTGCTGATGATGATTTTCCGTCCCGAAGGTCTGATTGCCAATGTGCGCCGGAAATATCGCGGTCACAAGGTGATGACGGAGGATGTCAATGCCTGAAATCACGAACAAACTACTTGAGGTCAAGGGTTTAACCATGGATTTCGGCGGCCTGCGTGCTGTCGACACCGTCTCTCTGGATGTCTGTACCGGAGAGATTGTCGCCCTGATCGGACCTAACGGTGCCGGGAAGACCACCTTTTTTAATTGCGTCACCGGGATTTATAAACCGACCAGGGGCGATGTTCTGGTACATCCTCCCGCTAAGAAATCGCAGCGAATCAACGGCTTCAAATCGAATCGGGTAACCACCATCGGTATGGCCAGAACCTTTCAGAATATCCGGTTATTCCAGAACATGACGGTTCTCGAAAACGTCATGATTGGTCGCCATTGCCGGACCACAACCAGTATCCTCGGTGCAATATTGCGAGGCGCTAAAACCATGCGCCAAGAGCAGGAGACTGTTAACAGAAGCTATGACCTGCTGGAAAAGGTCGACCTTTTCAAGTATGCCGACGAGTTCGCAAAAAATCTGCCATATGGTGCTCAGCGCCGCCTTGAAATTGCTCGCGCCATGGCAACCGACCCGTTCCTGCTGTTGCTCGATGAACCGGCAGCCGGTATGAACCCCCAGGAAACCAGAGCGCTCGATGAACTGATTGTCCGTGTTCGCGACACGGAAAAAATTGCGATTCTCTTGATTGAGCACGATATGAAATTGGTTATGAATATTTCCGATCGAATCTACGTTATGGAATACGGCAAGGAAATTGCCCAGGGGGGGCCAATGGATATCCGTAACAACCCGAAAGTCATCGAGGCTTATCTCGGGGAGGAAGCCGATGCTTGAGCTGCGTAATGTTGATACCTATTACGGGAATATCCAGGCACTGAAGAGAATTACCATTGATATCCATGAGGGAGAGATTGTCACCCTGATCGGCGCCAATGGTGCCGGCAAGAGTACCACGCTGATGACAATCTGCGGAGTGACACCACCCCGGAATGGTGAAATCTATTTCAAAGGCACTCCGATTCACACCATGTCGACAGACAAGATCGTGGCACTGGGCCTTGTTCAGGTTCCTGAAGGACGCCGGATTTTTCCGCTTATGTCGGTTTTGGAAAATCTGGAAATGGGGACTTTCCTACGTCGTGACAAGAGCGATATACAGAAGGACATCGACTACGTCTTTGATCTCTTCCCGATTTTGGCGCAACGGCGTTCCCAGATGGGCGGAACATTAAGCGGCGGTGAGCAGCAGATGCTGGCGATTTCCCGGGCTCTGATGGCGCGTCCACGCGTGCTGCTGCTGGATGAACCATCTCTGGGGTTGGCGCCACTGATAATCAAGCAGATTTTCGAAATCATCAAGAAGATCAATCAGGAGCAGCATACGACAGTATTTCTGGTCGAGCAGAATGCCAACCAGGCCTTGAAGCTGGCGCATCGTGGTTACGTGATGGAGAATGGCCGAATTACTTTAACCGATACAGCGGAAAATTTACTTGATAATGATCAGGTCCGTGAAGCCTATTTGGGCCTGTAATCAAACCTGAGTCGGTGAGATTGAGTCGTAAGCAGTGAGGAGAAAAATAGAGGTTCAGGTGTAAATCGATTGAGGGCGGGGGAGGGTGATGATCATTCTCTCCCGCTCTTTTTTGCGAATCACCGATTGCGTATCAACCCGGGCCGTCGAGAATGTCAGACAGAAAGTCGATATATCCTTCTGCAAGTCCTTCAACGTCAACGCCGAAGAAGTACTTCGCAACGGCCAGACAGAGGATAAAAACGCCCAATGGCAAGATAACTTTTTTCATGGTCACGCCCCCGAAGGTGAGTATACCGTCAAATTGATGTTTATCCAGTTTATTGAGAATTAGCAAGGGTTGCTTTCGTGGGTTGAAAACATTTAAAATTGTTTAAAAAAACATAATGTAGAATAGTTAAGTATAACTATACATAACTATGCAATACTATCAGCCTATCTATTTTAAATGGAAATTTGATGATCGGCGCAAAGCATGCGCCAGATCTGCAAGCCGGCTGAATTGTGGCAAACAAGCTATCGGCTTGTCAAAAAACATGAGAAGTGTCGCAAAAGCAGCATGTTTCACCTCGTTTGAAAGCATTTGACAAAGTGATGCTCCCTTTTTATAGTGGCACCCGGTTAACTCTGAGCCTGATGATGTATTCCCTGTTTAAAATGAGATAGAGGAGTGAAGAGATGAGCAAAACGTTCAAGGTAGCTGTGTTGTCCGGCGATGGTATCGGGCCCGAGGTTATGGCAGAAGCGCTAAAAGTCCTGGATACTGTACAAAAGAGATCTGGTGTGATCTTTGAACGTACTTTTGCAAATGTTGGAGGTGTTGCCATTGATGTGGATGGCAAGGCTCTGCCAGATAAGACAGTTGATATCTGTAAAGCCTCGGATGCCATCCTGTTCGGTTCGGTCGGCGGCCCGAAATGGGAAAGCCTGCCACCCGACGAACAACCGGAACGAGCAGCCCTGCTGCCGTTGCGCAAGATCTTCGGCCTCTTCTGCAACCTTCGTCCGGCTATCATCTTTCCGGCGCTGACCGGTGCTTCAAGTCTCAAAGAAGAAGTCATTGACGGAGGATTTAATCTGCTGGTTGTGCGTGAACTGACAGGTGGCATTTACTTCGCTCAACCGAAGGGCATCACGGGTGAAGGCAGTGAGCGTACCGGTTTTGACACGATGAAATATTCCGACGCAGAAGTTGAGCGGATCAGCCATGTTGCTTTCCAGACTGCCCGCAAACGCAGCAAAAAGGTCTGCTCCATCGACAAGGCGAATGTCCTCTCCACCTCGGTGCTCTGGCGCGAAGTCGTAATACGGGTAGCCAAGGAATATCCTGACGTCGAACTTACCCATATGTATGTTGACAATGCGGCCATGCAACTGGTGCGCTGGCCGAAGCAGTTTGATGTCATGTTGTGCGGCAACATGTTCGGCGATATTATCTCCGACGAAGCGGCTATGCTGACCGGTTCTCTCGGTATGCTGCCTTCCGCATCCCTGGCCGAGGGAAGCTTTGGCATGTACGAACCGTCCGGAGGTAGTGCACCTGATATCGCCGGGCAGGGGATTGCCAACCCTATCGCCCAGATACTGTCTGCGTCGATGATGCTGCGCTATTCTTTCGGCATGATCGAGTTTGCTGATGCCATCGACAATGCCGTAGAGAAAACCCTCAATCAGGGCTTCCGCACCGCGGATATATTCCAGGGCAAAGACGGTGAGCAGAAGGTAAACACTGTGGCAATGGGTGACGCAATTATTGCCAATCTTCAGGGGCTGGGGGCTTGAGGCTGGAGGCTTGAGGCTGGAGGTGTTTGGCCTCCAGGGGTGTGATCGTGTTATTATGAAAAACTGAATGCTAACTTTTGACTTGAACCGTTGCGGTGCAGAAGTTCTGTACCTTTATAACAATAAACGAGAAAAGGAAAATTAAGATGAAGGTCGGTATCGTCGGTTGGCGAGGGATGGTCGGATCAGTCCTCATGCAGCGTATGCAGGAAGAAAATGATCTGGCTGGTATTGAACCGGTTTTTTTCTCTACATCACAGGCCGGGCAGCAAGCTCCAATGGGAGCCGGAACTCTCAAGAGTGCTGATGACCTTGAAGAGTTAAGTCAGCTTGATGTGATTATCACCTGCCAGGGTGGCGATTATACCAAGTCCATTCATCCTGACTTGCGCAATTCGGGGTGGAATGGTTATTGGATTGATGCGGCCAGCACCTTGCGAATGGAGCCGAACGCAGTCATTATCCTTGATCCGGTCAATCGGAATGTCATTGATGATGCCCTGGCCAATGGAGTCAAGGACTTTATCGGCGGCAACTGTACGGTCAGTTTGATGCTGATGGCGCTTGGCGGGCTGTTCCGTGCTGGTCTGGTGGAATGGGTGTCTACAATGACTTACCAGGCAGCCTCCGGCGCCGGTGCCCCCAATATGCGTGAATTGCTGAGTCAGATGGGATACCTCCAGGGCTCCGTTGCAGATTTATTGAGCAACCCTGGTTCAGCTATCCTCGATATTGATCGCAAGGTCACTGATGCTTTGCGTAGCGATGATCTGCCGACCAGCGAGTTCGGCTATCCGCTTGCCGGCAGTGTATTGCCGTGGATTGACCGTGAAGTCGAAGATGGCCAAAGTCGCGAAGAGTGGAAAGGCTTTGTCGAAACCAACAAAATCCTTGGCAATAAAGTCCCGGTACCGATCGATGGCCTCTGCGTGCGGGTTGGAGCCATGCGTTGCCACAGCCAGGCAGTGACGATTCGGCTGAACAGAGACATGCCTATTGCTGAAATCGAAGCATTAATTGATAATGATAACGAATGGGTAAAGCTGATTCCCAATACCAAGGCAGACTCTCTGACAGGATTGACCCCTACGGCCGTCTCCGGAACGCTTGCTGTCCCGGTTGGCCGGGTCCGCAAAATGAAGATGGGTCCTCAGTATGTTTCCGCTTTTACCTGCGGGGACCAATTGCTTTGGGGGGCAGCAGAGCCACTGCGACGCATGCTTCGCATCATTTTGGAACAATCTTGAACCATTCAGGCACGAACTGTTTTGCTTTTCTACTGCCTGCATCTTGAATAAATCTGACTCGAATCCGGGGGGCCGTTTGGCCCCCCGAATGTATTAAGGTACAGGACTTGATCGCAGCCTCTGAAAATGGACTTTATCATTCCGGGCAAACACTCCTGCACAGGCTTGACCCTCGGGTGAAAGTTTTGTCGAGTCTTCTTCTGGTGGTCCTCATCTTTGCTGCGACAGACTGGATGAAGCTTTTCCCCCTGATCGCCACAGTTGTGTTGGCTGTCTGGTTGACTTCCCCTTATACCGGTTCTCTCTGGCGTGTTTGCTGGATGCTACGATGGCTATTGCTGTTTACCTTGTTGATGCACCTGCTGCTGTCTTCCGGACGCACTCTTTGGGGGATCAGTTGGCTTTCTCTCGATGGTCTGCTGATGGGGTCTTTTGTCTGTGTACAAATGCTCATGGCTATTGTGGTGTCTGCACTTCTGGCTATAACTACCTCCACAGAAACTTTGTCCCGAACGTTCGGCTGGTTTGTGCAGCCTTTGCAATGGTTGGGTTTCAAAACTGAAGAGTGGCAGAAGATCTTATCGCTCACCATGGATTTTATTCCGGTTGTTCAGGAAGAAATTTATGCCTGCAGTACGTCTGAAATCAACAACCATGCCGAACCCATTTTGAGTACCGAAGCCGGGCGTTGGTCTATGTGGAGGCAGAAACTGTATGGCTTTGTTTTGCGTTTGGCGAATCGAGGCGACTTGATTGCGCATCGTATCGCCGGATCTGGGGACTCCTTGCACAGCCAGGCTGAGTTGTCTCCATTGATGCCCTTGGCCTTGCATGATCGACTCTTTTCTTTAACCATCGCCATGGTGGTGTTCTTTTATTGGTTAGCGGGTTGATGGTATGCGCACAATTCTCCTGATGATTGAATATGACGGCAGTGCCTACGTCGGTTGGCAAATCCAGCCCAACGGGCTTGCGGTTCAAGAGGTTGTTGAAGCAGCTCTGCTACAAGTCCTGGGACAAGAGGTTCGTATCCATTCTTCCGGAAGAACTGATGCCGGGGTGCACGCTCTCAATATGGCCGCTCATTTTCTGACAGCAAGCAACCTGCCCCTGCAAGCTTTCCGGGAAGGGGTCAATCGTTTTCTCCCCAGAGATGTGGTCATACGGGAAGCTCTTGAAATGCAAGAGGGTTTTCATGCGCGTTTTTCGGCCAAGGGTAAATGGTATCGTTATACGATCTACAATGACAATGTGCGGTCACCTCTCGCCGCCCGCACGTCCTGGCACCTGCGCGGCAGTCTGGACCTGGCCCAGATGCGCATAGCTGCCGATTTTTTAGTTGGTAAACACGATTTTCAAGCCTTTCGTTCCTCCGGTTGCGTTGCTAAAACGAGTGTCCGTGAGATTTATCAGGCAGAGGTTGTCGCCGATCGACATCTCGTTTATGTTGATCTCAAAGGCTCGGGTTTTTTGAGGAACATGGTCCGGATTCTTGTTGGTACCCTGGTTGAAATCGGCCAGGGCAAGCGGTCGGCAAGTGATCTACCGAAACTCTTGCGTGGAGAGGAAGGCCTGATTTGCGGGCCAACTGCGCCGGCGCATGGCTTGTGCCTGCAGGAAGTATGGTATCAGCTTGATCAAAAGCTGTGAGCATTGAATGAACAAGTTCAGTCCTATTCTCAGTCTTTAAATCAGAAAAAAATAACCCCGATTTACTTCGATTCCCCTTGACTGGTCTGCTGTCCTGAACTAAACATAGCGGTTAATAATTTCACCCCCAGCCCCCATATGGAGATTTCGGCGATGCTCGATTCCGAGATTCGCGAAGGCTTGACCTTCGATGATGTTTTGCTTCTCCCCGCCCATTCCAAAGTACTGCCGCGCGATGCCGACCTGACCTCTTACCTGACCCCCCAGATAAAACTGAATATCCCCTTGCTCTCTGCAGCAATGGATACAGTCACCGAGGCGCGTACGGCGATTGCTATGGCTCGTGAGGGTGGTATCGGCATTGTTCACAAGAATATGTCTCCGGCCGCTCAGGCTATGGAGGTCGATCAGGTCAAGAAGTCCGAAAGTGGTATGATCGTTGACCCGATCACCATGGACCCAGATCAAAAGATTTACGAAGCTCTGGAGTTGATGGAAAAATATCGTATCTCTGGAGTCCCGATCACCAAAAACGGACTGCTGGTCGGTATCCTCACCAATCGCGACCTGCGTTTTGAAACCAAGCTCGATCAGCCGATTTCCAACGTCATGACTAAAGAAAAACTGGTCACGGTGCCCCCGGGCACAACGCTCGAAGAGGCCAAAAAACATCTTCATGAGCACCGTATTGAGAAACTGCTGGTTGTTGATGATCACTTCGTACTTAAAGGACTGATTACCATCAAGGACATTGAAAAAGTCCGCAAATACCCCAACGCCTGCAAAGATGATATGGGCCGCCTGCGGGTTGGCGCAGCAGTCGGCGTTGGTGACGATCTGTATGAGCGCCTTGACCTGTTGGTAAAGACCGGAGTCGATGCAATCATCATCGATACGGCTCATGGCCATTCTCAAGGGGTGCTTGATGCGCTTATCGAGACCCGGCGCAATTATCCTGCTCTCTCTCTAATCGCCGGCAATATCGCAACCGCTGCTGCTGCCGAGTCTTTGATCAAGGCTGGCGCCAATGCCGTCAAGGTCGGCATCGGTCCCGGATCAATCTGCACCACTCGTGTGGTTGCAGGTGTCGGTGTGCCGCAGATTACAGCAATCGCCGATGTCTCCAAAATCACCCGCAAACTTGGTGTGCCGTTAATAGCCGACGGCGGAATCAAGTACTCCGGTGAATTGCCGAAAGCGATTGCTGCCGGTGCCGATACGATCATGATCGGTTCGCTTTTTGCCGGAACAGATGAATCACCCGGTGAGACGATCCTTTTTCAGGGACGAACGTATAAAACCTATCGTGGTATGGGCAGTATCGGCGCCATGAAGCTGGGGAGCAAGGACCGCTATTTCCAGGGTGAAGAAATTGACGTAAAACTTGTACCGGAAGGGATTGAGGGCCGCGTGCCTTTCCGCGGTCCACTCTCTGCCAATATCCATCAACTGATGGGCGGTTTGCGTTCCGGCATGGGCTACACCGGTTGCCGGACGATCAAGGAATTACAGGAAAAAGGCCAGTTCATGCGCATCACAAACGCCGGCCTGCGTGAGTCGCACGTTCATGATGTCAATATCACGCACGAAGCACCGAACTACCGGATTGAGAAGAACTGATCCTCTCATTTCTCACCTTTTCCCTGGAATTGATGCAATGCAAGATATTCATTCTGAAAAGATACTAATCCTCGATTTTGGATCTCAATACACCCAGTTGATAGCACGGCGGGTGCGTGAGACGCACGTCTATTGCGAACTGCACCCTTTTGATATGAGCCTTGATGAGATCAAGGCTTTCAAAGCTACGGGCATTATCCTCTCCGGAGGGCCGAAATCAGTCTATGACGAGGGTGCTCCGCTCATAGAGGGGGAACTCTTCGAGCTTGGTGTGCCGGTCCTTGGCATTTGTTATGGTATGCAGTTGCTGTGTCATCACTTCGGCGGTAAGGTCGTGCCGGCCGGCAAGCGCGAGTACGGTCATGCCGATCTGTTGGCTAAGGGAACTCCCGGTCCACTTTTTGACGGTTTCTTTATTGATGGACATAGCCCGGTCTGGATGAGTCATGGCGATCACGTTGAGGTTGTGCCGCAAGGTTTTGAAGAGATTGCAGCCACCGACAACGCACCGGTTTGCGGTATTCAGAATGTTGAGCGTAACCTTTACGGTGTGCAATTTCATCCCGAAGTCAACCATACGCCGCGAGGCCAGTTGTTGATTGATAGCTTTGTGCGCAAGACCTGTGGATGCACCGGCAAATGGACACCCGGGCAGATTGTCGAGGATGCAGTCGCGCGAATCCGCACTCAGGTTGGTGAAGAGGAAGTCATACTCGGCCTTTCCGGTGGTGTTGATTCTTCCGTCGCTGCAGCGCTGATCCATCGCGCTATCGGCGATCAACTGACCTGTGTGTTCGTCGACAATGGCCTGTTGCGCCTTGGTGAAGGCGACCAGGTGATGGCCACCTTTGCTGCAAACCTCGGTGTTAAGGTTATTCGTGTTGATGCAGAGGAGCGTTTTCTCAGCAAGCTGGCAGGGGAAACAGATCCTGAGAAGAAGCGCAAGATTATCGGCAACCTGTTTGTTGATATTTTTGAAGAGGAGTCGAAAAAGCTTGCCAATGCCCAGTGGCTTGCCCAGGGAACCATCTATCCCGATGTCATAGAGTCGGCCGGCGCCAAAACCGGCAAGGCCCAAAACATCAAGAGCCATCACAACGTCGGTGGCTTGCCTGATTACATGACTCTCAAGCTGCTTGAACCGTTGCGTGAGTTGTTCAAAGATGAAGTCCGCGCAATAGGCGAGGAGCTCGGTTTGCCGCATCGCATGGTATGGCGCCACCCATTCCCGGGTCCAGGCCTGGGTGTGCGTATCCTTGGTGAAATCAAAAAAGAATATTGTGATATGCTTCGCCAGGCTGATGCCATCTATATCGACGAACTCTACCAGAGCGGCCATTATGACAAGATCAGCCAAGCCTTTGCAGTGTTCCTTCCGGTCAAGAGCGTCGGCGTCATGGGCGATGGCCGTACCTACGAATTCGTGATCGCGCTCCGTGCTGTTGAGACCATGGATTTCATGACTGCCGGATGGTATCCAATGCCCTATGCCGATCTCGCACGTATCAGCAATCGTATCATCAACGAAGTGCGCGGCATCAATCGCGTCACTTACGATATTTCGAGCAAACCGCCAGCGACGATTGAATGGGAATAAATCAGTAGCGTTTGCTGAGGTGCGCTCTGCGAAAAAATCTGAGATGACAAGCGGGATGGTGAGCAAAACTAAAAGGAAGCCCGGCAAGCCAGCCAAGAAATACAGCCAGGCGGCGCGGCTGCACGATGTAATTCGCATTCTCGAGGCACGCTACGGGGCAACGGTCGATGAACTGGCTGAAGAGTGCTGCGTCACCCGGCGAACGGTCTATCGTGATCTGGACGCGATTCGTGATGCCGGCTATCCTTTGATGTCTGAGCCTGAAGCCGATGGTCAAACCCTTTACCGGTTTATCACCGGTTTTAAAAAACTCCCGCCGATCACCTTCTCTCTTGAAGAGTTGATGACACTCTCTCTCTGCCGCGGTCAGCTTGGTTTTTTGCGCGGTACACCTTTCCAGGATGACCTCGACGACATCTTTGGACGTATCCACTCGAGTCTGCCTCCGCGCAGCGTGGCCCATTTGCAAAGGATTGCCGAAACGGCATCGCCCAAGTTTCAGGGAGAACGCGATTATGCTGCGCAAAAGGAACTTCTGAAGGAATTGCGACGGGCGCTGCTCTACCAGTATCGTCTTGATCTCTCTTACACCCCGGCACGGCGTGCCACAGAGCTTTATCGTTTTGACCCCTATACCTTGCTTTTTTATGATGGTGCGCTATATCTGGGCGGCTATGCCCATAATCGCGAAGCGCTACGACTCTTCCTCGTTGACCGTATCGAAAATGTGACGGTACTTGGCGAACGCTTTGAAGTTCCAGAGGGTTTTTCCGCTGGAGATTTGACCGGTTCAGCCTTCGGCTTGATCGATGAACAGCAGCAGACGATTAAAGTCCGTTTTGATGAAGAAATCGGTCATCTGATCCGTGAGCGGGTCTGGCATCCCAGCCAGACGTTGATCGAAGAGGCTAATGGTTCGCTGGTCCTCACCTTTGATGCTGGTGGTGAAAAGGAGATCCTGGCATGGCTCTATTCTTATCTGCCGCACGTACAGGTTCTGGAGCCTGAGAGCTTAAAGACGCTTTTCTATCAGGGGTTGCGGAACGGGTTACTCAAAGAGTAGACAATCTCCTGCTTTAACGATAATTCCCCAGCAAGAAAACTTCACCCTCCTCTCACTGATTGATGGCTCTCGGTCATATCATAGATGTTTTACCTCAAACCAAACATTAGAGTTGCACTTACATTTTAAATCTGTGGAAGCTGATTATCTCCAGCTTTTTGATGTGAGTCAATTTAATGAATAGAACATTGTATTATTTTCATATGCAACTGGATTTATTCATTTTAACTGTTAGATTTCTAGTGTTGGTTGATGTTGTCAGAATCTCTCCAACTGTTTATTCAGGGATGACGTGCACGGATGAAGCGTGACACGGAACCTATATACATTCTTGATGTTCTTGATGCACATTCTTAGCACGTTCTTACAATTCGCCAAATTGAGGTGAGCCGATGACAAAACGACTATGGCTATGGAAATGTCTTACGTGGCTGACTGCGCTGCTGGTTGCCGCTACTGCTGCGGTTGCTGCGCAACCGACCGGGAAGCAACTGACAAAGTTGGCAGAAGAGGGGGAGGGCCTGTTTAACCAGCGCTGCATCGCATGCCATACCCTCGGCCAGGGGGACCGTGTAACAGGCCCCGACCTTGCCGGGGTGACGGAACGTCGCGACCATCAGTGGTTGATTGATTTCATCACGAATCCCGAAAAGATGTTGGCGTCGGGGGATCCGTTGGCCAAGGAGTTGCAGCAGAAGTTCCCCAACCTGCAGATGCCCGCTCAGAAAATGGAACCGGGGCAGATGGACGCCCTGCTGACGTATCTCGCGCATCCAGAGGAAGTTGCGCACCATCCCGCTGAAGTCGCGACTCCCAAATTAACCGGAGATCATGCTCGTGGAGAAGCCTTGTTTATTGGAACGACCGCTTTTTCTGGCGGCGGTGCACCCTGCCTGGCTTGCCACGGTATCGCCAATGCCGGACTTGGTCGAGCCGCCGGTGCCAGCTACGGACCGGACCTGTCCTCGACCTTCGCCGATTTTGGCGAAGAGGATCTTCTCGATATGCTGGTCGAGTTACCGTTTCCAAGCATGGAGGCTATTTACGCCACCAGGCCCCTGAATGAGCAGGAGCGTGCCGATCTGTCAGCGTTCATGGGAAGTGTCAGCGGCCAGGTGTCGCCGATCAGCGGTGCCCTGACTCTTCATGTTGTGCTGGCGACATTGGTGATATTTGCGATTATTGGAGTCTTGGGCTGGCGGCGACTACAGGGAGTACGGCGTCCCCTGGTTGAACAGGTCCGTAAAGGAAAGGGAGAGTTGGCATGAGCTGGATCAAGGACATAGTAGACCCCCAGTCCCGCAAGTGGGAAGAGTTTTACCGCAACCGCAGCCAGTGCGACAAGGTGGTGCGCAGTACCCACGGCGTTAACTGTACCGGTGGCTGCTCATGGAATGTTCATGTAAAGGACGGCATCGTCGGCTGGGAGCTCCAGGCCACCGACTACCCGGAACTTGAGGAAGGCATCCCCCCTTACGAGCCGCGTGGTTGCCAACGGGGGATCTCGTTTTCCTGGTATCTGTACAGTCCGCTGCGCATCAAGTATCCCTACCTGCGTGGAGTGTTGACCGACCTCTGGCGTAAAGCCAAGGCTGAACACGGTGACCCGGTGCAAGCCTGGGCGTCGATCGTTGAAGATGAGGCGAGCCGCAAGAGTTATCAGCAGGCACGTGGCAAAGGCGGCTTCCGGCGTTCCAGCTGGGATGAGGTCGAAGAGATCATTGCCGCCTCGTCGATTTACACCATCAAGAAGTACGGGGCAGATCGCATGGTCGGGTTTTCGCCGATCCCGGCCATGTCGATGCTCAGCTTCGCCGGTGGTTCTCGTTTCATGCAGTTGATGGGTGGTGCGAATCTGAGCTTTTACGACTGGTACTGCGACTTGCCGAATGCCTCCCCGGAAGTCTGGGGCGAGCAGACCGATGTCGCCGAAAGCGCGGACTGGTACAACAGCAAATACATCGCCGTCATGGGCTCCAACCCGGATATGACCCGTACCCCCGATGCCCACTATCTGACCGAGGCCCGCCATAATGGCACCAAGGTCACGGTCCTTGCGCCCGATTTTAATATTACTTCAAAACACGCCGACTGGTGGATTCCGGCTCATGCCGGCCAGGACGGTGCCTTCTGGATGGCGGTCAACCATGTGATCCTCAGCGAATTTCATCACAAGGCCAGAACGCCTTACTTTATGGACTACCTGAAGCGCTATACCGATACCCCGTTCCTGATCGAACTGCAGGAAAAAGACGGTGCTTATACTGCAGGTCGCATGGCCAAGGCTGCCGATCTTGAGCGCTACAGCAAGGAAGAAAATGCCGGCTTTAAATACCTGGTCTGGGATGAAAACAGCCAACAACCGCGCATGCCGCTTGGCACTCTCGGATTCCGCTGGCAAGAGAAAAAAGGCGAGTGGAATCTGCAGATGAAGGATGGTCAGGATGGTTCGGAACTCGCTCCTGCCCTTTCTCTGCTGGATGGAAGTCAGGATATTCTGCAGGTTGCTTTTGACGATTTTTCCGATGGCAATTCAGTGCAGCGCGGCGTTCCGGTTCGTTATCTTGAAACGGCCAGCGGCCGGCTTCCGGTCACCACTGTCTTTGATCTGCTGATGGCCCAGTTTGGTGTCGACCGAGACCTGCCTGGCGACTATCCGCAAAACTACGATGCTGAAAACAGCCCCTATACCCCGGCCTGGCAGGAGAAATTCACCGGTATCGACCGCGCCAACGTCGTCCAGTTTGCCCGTGAATGGGCCTCGACTGCCGAACTGACCGAAGGCAAGTGCTCGATCATTATCGGTGCCGGCATCAATCACTGGTATCACGCAAACCTGACTTACCGGGCCGGTATCGTCGCGCTGATGCTGTGCGGTTGTGTCGGTAAGAACGGTGGTGGTCTCAACCATTACGTCGGCCAGGAAAAGCTCGCCCCGGCAGCACCCTGGGCGACCATCATGGGCGCTCTCGACTGGGCGAAACCGCCCCGTTTCCAGAATGCGCCATCCTATCATTATGTGCATACCGATCAGTGGCGCTACGAGCGCACTTCCGACGAGGCCAGGATCAACCCGGTGTCAGAGGACAGTCAGATTACCGCAGGGCATACCATGGATCACCAGGTACGTGCGGTACGCAATGGCTGGCTGCCTTTCTACCCGCAGTTCGACCGCAGTCCGATCGAGTCGGTCAAGCAGGCCGAAGCCGCCGGCGCCAGCAGCAACCAGGAAATTGTCGACTGGACGGTCAAGCAACTGGTCGAGAAGAAGATGAAGTTTGCCGTCGAAGATCCCGATGCGCCTGAAAACTGGCCGCGACTGTGGATTATCTGGCGCGGCAACGCCCTGATGTCGAGCGCCAAAGGGCATGAATATTTTCTCAAGCATTACCTTGGCACCCACACCAACACCATCGCCCCCGAGACGGCAGAGGAGTTTGTTAAAGACGTCAAGTGGCACAAGAAGGCCCCCGAGGGCAAGCTTGACTTGGTGGTCGACATCAACTTCCGCATGGACACCTCGGCGCTCTACTCGGACATCATTTTGCCGACAGCAACCTGGTACGAAAAGGACGACCTTAACACCACCGATATGCACTCTTTCATCCACCCGCTCCAGGCGGCCGTACCGCCCTGCTGGGAGTCGAAGAGTGACTGGGATATTTTCAAGGGGCTGGCTAAAAAAGTCAGTCAGCTGGCCGAAACGCATCTGCCGGAACCGGTACGTGAAATCGTTTCCGTGCCTTTGCAGCACGACACCCCGGCCGAAATGGCCCAGCCCGAGATCAAGGACTGGAGCAGGGGCGAATGCGAGGCGATTCCCGGCAAGACCATGCCCGGTATGGTGGTTGTCGAACGCAACTATGTCGATCTGTACAAACGCTTTATCTCTTATGGGCCGGAAGTCCGTAAAAACGGCATTGGCGCTCACGGGCTCAACTTTGCCGTTGATGATTTCTACGATGCACTGAAACTGACCGCGCCGACGCAGAAGTGGGGCGGTGAAGAATATCCTTCTCTGGAAGAAGCCGCTGATGCCGCCAACGTCATCCTGACGCTGGCCCCGGAGACCAACGGAGAGATCGCCTATCGCGCCTTTGAGGCTGAAGAGAAGAAGGTCGGCCTGCCGCTGACCGATCTGGCGGTCGGCAACCGTGAGGTGCGCACCACCTTTGCTGATCTGGCCGCGCAGCCGCGCCGCCTGCTGAACAGCCCGATCTGGAGCGGATTGACCAACAACGGCCGGGCCTATTCCGCTTACTGCCTCAACGTGGAAAAGCTGGTTCCCTGGCGCACCCTGACCGGCCGTCAGCATTTCTACCTCGATCACCAGGGCTATATCGCCGCCGGCGAACATCTGCCGACCTACAAGCCGAAGCCGGATCACTCGACGCTGCAGGATTTTCTGGCCACCGAAACCGACGAAAAGAGCATTATGCTCAATTATCTGACACCGCACGGTAAGTGGAGCATCCACAGTACCTACGGTGACAATCATCGCATGTTGACCCTGTCCCGTGGCTGTCATCCGTTCTGGCTTAACGTTCAGGATGCAGAGCAGATCGGCGTTGTCGACAATGATTGGGTAGAAGTTTACAACGATCACGGGGTCGTCGTCACCCGGGCCATCGTCAGCTCACGACTGCCGCGCGGCATCTCGTTCCTCTACCACTCGCCGGAACGCACTGTCGGTGTGCCGAAGTCACCGCTGCGAGGCAACAAACGGGCAGGCGGGCACAACAGCCTGAACCGGATACGGCTTAAGCCGAATCTGATGCTGGGCGGTTACGGCCAGTTCACCTACAGCTGGAATTACTGGGGCCCGACCGGTGCCAACCGCGACACCTACATCATGGTGCGCAAACTCAAAGGGGAGCCGAAATGGTGAGAACAACCATTGACAATAATAGAATTGTAGGGGCGCCCCTTGCGGGTGCCCAGGGCAGGCGCAAGGCCTGCCCCTACAAAATTCATTGCAATATCTAGCAATTAGGAGACAACCCATGAATATACGCGCACAGGTGTCATCGGTTTTCCACCTCGATAAATGTATCGGTTGCCACACCTGCAGCATCGCCTGCAAGAACCAGTGGACAGACCGCAAGGGTGCTGAATACATGTGGTGGAACAATGTGGAGACCAAGCCCGGCACCGGTTACCCGACTAAATGGGAAGACCAGGAACAGTACAAGGGCGGCTGGGAAATGCAGGGTGAGACGTTGCAATTGAAGATCGGTGGCCGCGGCAGCACCTTAGGAAAAATTTTCCACAATCCGAGCCTGCCGACCATGGATGATTATTACGAACCCTTTACGTTTCGCTACGATGATTTGACCAGCGCCCCGGCCGGCAAGGATCAGCCGACCGCCCGTCCGGTCTCCATGGTCACCGGCAAACCTATGAAAATTGAGGCTGGTCCCAATTGGGATGACGATCTCTCCGGGTCAAACATCTATGCCGCCAATGACCCGGGAGTGGTGAAACTCACTGATGAGGAGCAGCGGCAGTTGTTTGCGATCGAGAAGATGGTGTTTTTCCACATGCCGCGAATCTGCAATCATTGCCTGAATGCCGGTTGTGTCGCCGGTTGTCCGTCCGGAGCCATCTACAAGCGCGGCGAGGACGGTATCGTCCTGATCAACCAGGACAAGTGCCGCGGTTGGCGGATGTGTGTTTCCGCCTGCCCTTACAAGAAGACCTATTACGGCTGGACCACCGGCAAGTCGGAAAAATGCATTCTCTGTTATCCACGTCAGGAGGCCGGTCAAGCCCCGGCTTGCTTCCATTCCTGTGTCGGCCGGATCCGTTATCTCGGTGTACTCCTCTACGATGCCGACCGTATCGAATCGGTTGCCAAACAGGACGATAAAGATCTGGCTGCTGCACAGAGAGACATAATCCTTGATCCCTTCGACCCCCAGGTCATCGAGGACGCTAAAAAATCAGGTGTCGCCGCGCAAGTCATCAAGGCAGCACAGAAATCTCCGGTCTACAAGTTCGTCAAGGAGTGGGGGATTGCTCTACCGCTTCATCCCGAATTCCGTACCCTGCCGATGCTCTTTTATGTGCCACCGTTGCTGCCGGTCATGTCAATGGACAACCAGGGTAAACAGAAGATGGCCGATGATTTCTTCACCACCCTGGAACAGGCGCGTTTGCCGATGCAATACCTGGCCGGGTTGTTTGCCGGCGGCAACGAAGAGGAAGTCAAAGCCGTGTACCGTAAACTTATCGCGGTCCGTATCCAACGGCGCAGTGTCACGGTTGGCGACCTGCCTGCAGCAGAAGTCAGCAAGGCCTGCAGTGTTGCCAAATTGAGTACTGAAGCAGTCGATGCCGTCTATCGTATGACCACACTGACACGAATCAAGGAACGTATCGTTGTGCCGCCGATGCTGCGGGAAGAGGCCATCGAAGCCGGGATGGACCCGCATCAACACAGGCAGGAGATGGGATTCGGCAGTCGGCGGGCACCGAAGAGGCGGTGGTAGATATGAATGAATTGAAACGACATCAGGACCTCTGCCAGCAATTTGCAGTTCTGCTCAGTTATCCGGACCAGGGTATTGCTGTAGCGGCTGATGCCTGTATTAAACCTCTGCAGCAGATCAGCCCCGACGCATCGGCCTCTCTGCAGAGCTTCAAGCACTTTATCGAATCCAATGATATCAGCCGCATCGAGGAAGCTTTTACCGGTACCTTTGATCTGCAATCGCTCTGTCACCCCTACGTTGGGTTCCAACTTTGCGGGGAAAGCCAGCAGCGCACCATGTTCATGATCAAACTGCGGGAACTTTATCAACAGTATGATTTCATCTCCGGCAACGAACTCCCGGATCATCTGACTGAGGTGCTGCGATTTATCGGATCGATCGCTGATCAGGACTGTCGGCTTGAGATCATCCAGGACGGACTTTTGCCGGCGTTGGCAAAAATTACTCAGGGGATTGAGAGCGACGGTCGTCCCTACGTGGCCCTGCTCAATGCTCTGCAGAGCTTTCTGACTGAGACAGCAGAACCCGCTGGCGAGCAGCTGCCAGTCGGTCGGCAAAAGGAGCGTTCATTATGACTGACATGATTCTGTTTGGCGTGTTCCCCTATGTCGCGGTGGCACTGATGATCGGCGTCGGCATTTACCGATATACTGTCGATCGTTACTCCTGGTCATCGCAATCCTCGCAGTTTCTGGAAAGTCGTGTGCTTTTCTGGGGTTCGGTCCCCTGGCACTATGCCATCCTGGTCATCCTGCTGGCGCACTTCCTGGCTTTCCTCGTTCCGTCTGCCTGGGGGGTCGTGCTAGGCAACCCTTTGCGTCTCTATCTGCTCGAGGTGACTGGACTGGCTCTTGGCATAAGCACTTTGATTGCAGTCTTTCTGCTGATTTTCCGCCGCATCAACAATGCCCGGGTATCAGCGGTCACCACTGTGATTGACTGGCTAGTGCTTGTGGCCCTGCTGTTGCAGGTAGCCACCGGCGTCTATATTGCCTTCACCCTGCGTTGGGGCTCGGTCTGGTACCTGCACACGGCAACCCCATGGCTCTGGTCACTAATTAAACTCGATCCTCAGGTGCATTATCTCGCAGCGATGCCGATGGTGGTCAAGCTCCACACTTTCAACGCTTTTATGATTATAGCTCTCTTCCCGTTTTCGAGGCTGGTGCATGTCGTCAGTGTCCCTTTGACTTACTTGTCGCGGCCTTACCAGCTTGTGGTCTGGTACCGCGAGAGACGAGCCGATTGAAATGTATGAGCAAAACCTATTTATTAACGCAGAGACGCAAAGGTAACGGACAAGACGCAAAGGAAAGACTTTATGGTGGAACCAAAATCAAGGTTCTCTTCGTGTCTTTCTTAGGTTTCCTTAGCGTCTTGAGTGAGCGAAGCGAACGGGCGTTGAGCTTTTAATCCACCGAATCTGTGAGTCCAAATTTATTGCAGGAGGTCTGATGCTTGAAGTTGCAACTGCAAAATCACACAAAGTCCTCTTCCTGAACACGCTTGCCTTTACGGTCTGCTTTGCCGCCTGGATGTTCAACGGTGTGCTGGTGACCTTTCTGGCCGACAACCAGGTATTTGACTGGGGACCGATCGAGATCGGCTGGTTGATGGGCATCCCGGTCCTGACCGGTTCGATTTTCAGGCTGCCGGCCGGGATGTTGACTGACAAGTTCGGCGGCAAGCCGGTTTACGGCACCCTGCTGTTGGTCTGTGCTATCCCCATGTTCCTGCTCTCAAAAGCGGACAGCTTTACCACCTTTGCCCTCTGCAGCTTCGGTTTTGGTCTGGCCGGAGTGAGTTTCTCCATCGGCATCGCATTCTCTTCGGTCTGGTATCCGCGGGAACGTCAGGGGACGGCCCTCGGAATCTTTGGTGCCGGTAACGCCGGAGCCGCTCTGACCACTCTCTTTGCACCAACCCTGCTGAATCGCTTGACCAATAATGGCACCAACCTCGAAGGCTGGCGTGATCTGCCGGTTTACTACGCCGCGATGCTCGCCACTATGGGCGTGATCTTTTTTATCTTCTCCGAGAACAGGAAGCCGGCCTCTTCGGGCAAGTCATTTCGCCAGATGCTGACGCCTCTGCGAGACGTGCGCGTCTGGCGCTTCGGTCTCTACTACTTCCTGGTGTTCGGCTGCTTTGTCGCCTTCTCACAGTGGCTGGTCCCATATTTTGTCAACGTCTACTATCTGCCGCTGGTTACTGCCGGTCTGTTTGCGTCCATGTTCAGCCTGCCTTCCGGAGTGATTCGCGCCCTGGGTGGCTGGATGTCCGATAAGTTCGGCGGGCGAGCGGTTATGTACTGGGTCCTCGGCACTTCGGTCCTGATCAGTTTCATGCTGGTCATTCCAAAGATGGATATCTACTCTCCCGGGCGTGGCATCATGGCGAACAAGGCCGGCGTTGTCACCGAGGTTTCCAATAAAGTCATATCGGTCAATGGCAAGACTTACAGCGTCAAGCTCAAGCCCGAACCATTGAAAAATTTCGACGACCAGATGCTTATCCTGCCCGGGAAACAGACCTGGCAGGAGCCTGTGGTTGAAGTCGGACAAAGCGTTTTGAAAAAGGAACTGCTGGCAAAAGGCGTGACGAGGATCTTTTTTCAGGCAAATGTCTGGATCTTTGCAGGGCTTATTATTCTGCTTGGCAGTATCTGGGGAATCGGCAAGGCGGCCGTTTACAAACTTATTCCCGATTATTTCCCGGAAGAGGTGGGAGTCGTCGGCGGCATGGTTGGTGTACTCGGTGGCCTGGGCGGTTTCTTCTGTCCGATCATTTTTGGTTATTTGCTCGAGTATACCGGATTGTGGACCAGTTGCTGGATGTTCATGTTCATATTGTCCCTGGTTTGCCTGCTCTGGCTGCATCTGACTGCCCAGAAAATGATGCGCGAGAAACACCCTGAAGATATGCAGAGGATTGAAGAAGATAAAGCAACTTTATTTGAGGATGATTGCAAGGAGGCAGCACATGTCGATTAATCTTGATAAGTGGGATGTCGAAGACGAGCAGTTCTGGAATTCCACCGGCAAAAAAATAGCCACCCGCAATCTCTGGATTTCGATTCCAAGCTTGTTGTGCGGGTTTGCTGTCTGGCTGTATTGGAGCATCATTACCGTACAGATGCTCAACCTGGGCTACCCTTTCAGCCAGTCCCAGCTGTTCACGCTCTCCGCCATTGCCGGTTTGACCGGTGCCACCCTGCGTATCCCCAGCTCTTTCCTGATCAGGATTGCCGGCGGCCGCAACACCATCTTTTTTACTACGGCGCTGTTGATGATCCCCGCGATCGGCACTGGCATTGCCTTACAGAATAAGGCGACCCCGATCGAGGTTTACTACATCCTCGCTCTCTTCTCAGGGATTGGCGGCGGTAACTTCGCTTCATCCATGTCGAACATCAGCTACTTTTTCCCCAAGCGGGTGCAGGGAACCTCACTCGGCTTGAACGCCGGGCTGGGGAACTTCGGCGTCACCACCATGCAGATTCTGATTCCTCTGGTGATGACAATGGGCATCTTTGGCGGTACTCCGCAGACCCTGATCAATACCAGCGGCACGCTGATCGGCAAGATCCCGGCGGGGACCGAGACCTATATTCAGAATGCCGGTTATGTCTGGCTGGTGTTGCTGATTCCCCTGGCGATTGCCGGCTGGTTTGGTATGAACAACATCACCACCGATACAGTTTCTCCCGACATCGGTTCTACACCTCGCTCTTTTATAAAGATCACCGGTCTACTGCTGATCGCCTTCGTCACCGCCAGCATTGGTCTTTATCTGCTGTTACCTGCACCCATCGGTCTCGGTCTGCTCAGCAAATGGGTGGTTCTGCCGTTGGTGATCGCCGCCACGGTCTTCGGCATGAAGTACCTTACCACCGGTGCCCTGCGCGCTAGCCTTGACCGCCAGTACCAGATCTTCAACAACAAACACACTTGGGCAATGACCATTATCTACACCATGACCTTCGGATCTTTTATCGGCTACTCGGCAGCCTTCGCCCTGTCGATCAAGGTCATCTTCGGCTTCTCGCACATCCTGGTCGACGGTGTGATGACACATAATACGCCCAATCCCAACGGCCCCAGTGCCCTGATGTTCGCCTGGATGGGACCCTTCATCGGCGCCCTGATCCGCCCGGTCGGCGGCAAGATCGCTGACAAGCTCGGCGGCGCCATCGTCACCCAGTGGGTCTCGATTGTCATGATTGCCGCAGCCTTCGGCTGTGCCTGGTTCATGAAGGCCGCCTACGGCTCGGCAACTCCGGAAACCTATTTTGTGCCGTTTCTGATCCTCTTCATCATTCTGTTTGCTGCCACCGGCGTCGGTAACGGCTCGACTTTCCGTTCCATTGCCATCATTTTCAACAAGGAGCAGGCAGGACCTGTGCTAGGATGGACTTCGGCGGTTGCGGCCTACGGTGCCTTTATTATCCCCCAGGTGTTCGGTGAACAGATCAAGGCAACAACCCCGGAATATGCTCTCTATGGATTCGCGATCTTCTATTTTCTCTGCCTGGTGCTCAACTGGTGGTTCTATACCCGGAAGAACGCTTACATCCAGAATCCATAAGCACACTCATGGACAATGCTGCTTGGTGATCACAGGCAAGCAGCCGCAACGAATTGGACAACAGGAGATTTAATGACAGATCTAGACAACAATGATTTATGCAGACAGATTGTGGCCCTCGCTCCGGATGCAATCCTTTTTGCCGATCAACGTGGAATTATTCGCCTCTGGAATCAGGGCGCGGAGCGGATTTTCGGCTGCTCGGCAAATGACGCCATCGGTCAATCTCTCGACCTTATTATTCCGGAAAAACTCCGCAAACGCCACTGGGATGGTTACCATAAAACCATGGCGACCGGTGAAACGCGATATGGCACCGATTTGCTGGCTGTCCCGGCAATGCATCAAAACGGGTCAAGGATCTCGACCGAATTCTCCATTGTGATGTTGAATGACGATAACGGCAAGCCGATCGGTGTCGCTGCGATCCTGCGGGACGTCACCGAGCGACACCAGAAGGAGAAAAGAATGCTCGACCGTTTGGCCGACCTCGAAGCTGCACACGAGACTTAAGGCGAGATTCTGGTTTAACAGTAAGAGAAGAAATTTGAGGGGTGTCGCTGCGGCGACACCCTTTTTTATAAAAAGTGCAGAAAACGGCGCGAATCAATTGTGTGACATATTCTGTCGCGAGCCTTGGTAAAATAAAGTCAAAGCCAACAAGGAGGCGACTATGATCTACATTGGTACGACAGAAAACAGCGGCAGCGCCATTTATTTTGATATCTACGCAGCCGTGCGGCAAGGGCGCGGCATGCGCATCTCCGGTACAATCGGTGACGGTTGCTATGAAGGTGAAGTCCTCGTCGAGGTGGGGCGCAGTGATTCTGTGACCTTTGCGGACGCATGGCTTGGTGGCTCCGGGTTCACCGAGTTTATGGCTCGATGTGGTCCTGATGTCCTGGAGAAAGCTTTGCTTGCCTCGGTTCGCGAGTTGCCGCTGCTCCACGTTCGTCGCAGCAAGCCACATGCTCACAGCATGACTAGTGCCGGGACTCTTGTCACAGAGTCTTCCCCGGTCTGGTACCTTGAAGCCTGACGATTGCATTGCAATGGCTGTTTGAGGTAAAAAGGTGCAAACATATCACCTCTCCGGAAGGTAGTCATGCGCACCTTGGTTCTTGCTTCAACCAGTCCCTATCGTCTGCAGTTAATGCGTCAACTTGAACTGAGCTTTCATGTCGCAGCCCCGCGCTACAAGGAACGGATGGACTCCAGCGTTTCTGCAGAACTTCTGGTCAAGCATCAGGCGTTGCAGAAGGCGAAAAGCATCGCAAAAAATTATGATGATGCCTTGATTATCGGTTCCGATCAAGTCTTCGTCGATGCTCGACACCGTGTGCTTGGCAAGCCCGGAACGCCGGAAAAAGCCATTGAACAGTTATTGGAAATGCAAGGGCGCAAGCACACCTTTTATACCGGACTGGCTATCTATGACAGTGCAAGTGGCGAAAGTTTGACAGAATTCGACACCTTCTCAGTGTCAATGAGGGAACTGACTCAAGTGCAAATCATGCATTACGTGGCCAAAGAAAATCCGGTTGATTGTGCCGGTTCGTTCAAGATTGAGGGCCTGGGAATCGCTTTGATGGAGAAAATGTCCGGCAATGATTACAATACCCTGATCGGCCTGCCGCTGATCCTCCTGGTCAGCATGTTGAGCCACTTCGATGTCGAGGTCCTGTAAAGGAACCGTTCCTGGAAAAAACACCTGAGTATTCTTGACCACTTTCCTGGGGCGGTGCTAGTATCCCTCAGAATTAAAAGCCTATGGGGTGCCCACTTTTTTCCATCGGTTTTCTTGCTCCCCCCGGGGTGTGAATTATTATACCCGTTGATTCTTCCCTCTTCTGCGACCTAAAGGTACTCTTGATACATGCAGCACGCTAATTTTGTACATTTACATGTGCACACCCAGTACAGTCTGCTTGATGGCGCCATCAGGGTCGGTGATTTGGTCGAGCGGGCTAAAGAGTATCGGATGCCGGCCATGGCTATATCCGACCATGGCAATATGTTCGGTGCTTTAGAGTTTTATTCCAAGGCTCATGCCGCCGGCGTCAAGCCAATCATCGGCTGTGAAGTTTATGTTGCCACTGGGTCCCGCCATGAGAAGAGTGGGGCGGCATCCTCCAGTGATGCGTCCGGGCATTTGATTCTGCTCTGCAAAAATCGTACAGGTTACCGCAATCTCTGCCGCCTGGTCTCAACGGCCTATCAGGACGGATTCTACTATAAGCCTCGCATCGACTGGGATCTGCTCAGCGAACATAATGAGGGTTTGATTGCTCTGACGGCATGTCTCGGCGGTGAGATCCCCAGCCTGATTACCCGGGGACGCATGGACCATGCCCGTCTGCGGGCAGAAGCAATGTCCAGAGTCTTCGATCAAAATCGTCTCTATCTTGAGCTACAGGAAAATTATCTGCCTGAACAGGCACAGGCCAACAAAGGCCTGATTGAGATCGGTCAGGAGCTTGGACTGCCGCTGGTAGCCACCAACGACTGCCACTACCTGACCCGCAACGACGCCTTTGCGCATGAAGTGCTGCTCTGTATCCAGACAGGTAAGACGCTGGATGATCCGAACCGGATGCGTTTTGCAAATGATGAGTTTTATGTGAAGACGCCCGACGAAATGGCGGAGCTGTTCAAGCATGTGCCGGAGGCGATCAGCAATACGGTGGAGATCGCCGAACGCTGCAATCTCGAGCTGGATGTCAGCGGCAAGAACTACCACTTTCCGGCTCTGGCTCTCAATGAGGGGCAGACCCCGAGCCAGGCCCTCGAGCAACAGTCTTTTTCGGGTCTGGAGCAGCGCATTACGGATATTCGTAAAATTCGCACTGAATTCTCCACAGAGGATGTTGACGCCTACAAGGCCCGTCTTGAGGAAGAGCTGAAAATCATCAACCAGATGGGCTTCCCGGACTATTTCCTGATCGTAGCCGATTTCATAAACTGGGCCAAGAATCACGACATCCCTGTTGGCCCCGGTCGCGGCAGCGCTGCCGGCAGCCTGGTCGCCTACGCCCTGAAGATTACCGACATCGACCCCATTCCCTACCATCTGCTGTTCGAACGTTTCCTTAATCCGGAACGCATCTCCATGCCTGATATCGATGTCGACTTCTGCATCAATGGCCGTGAAGATGTCATCAACTATGTGCGGGACAAATACGGCCGGGAGAATGTCGCGCAAATCATCACCTTCGGTTCCATGATGGCCCGCGCGGTCATCCGCGATGTCGGACGGGGTATGGGGATGCCTTACGGTGAGGTTGATACGATTGCCAAGCTGATTCCCAATCCGACCGGCAAGAAAGTCACGCTCAAAGATGCTCTGAAACAGGAGCCGCGTCTGCGCGAGATGGTCGAGAAGGATAGCCGGGTCAAGAAGCTGTTCGACGTTGCTCTCTCGCTCGAGGGATTGACCCGCCACGCCTCTACCCATGCCGCCGGCGTTGTTGTCACTCCCGAGCCTCTGACCAACTACCTGCCGCTCTATGTCGATCCCAAGTCGCATGGGCAGGTTACCCAGTTCGATATGGGTTACGTTGAAAAGATCGGCCTGGTCAAGTTCGACTTTCTTGGCCTGAAAACCTTGACCGTCATTAACAACGCAATCCGTCTCATCAGAGCAGGAAAGAATCCTGACTTCGATCTTAACCTGATCCCGAATGATGACGAGATGTCCTACCATTTGCTCAGCCGCGGAGAAACCACCGGAGTCTTCCAGCTGGAATCTTCAGGGATGAAGGAATACCTGATAAAGCTCAAACCGACCTGCTTTGAAGACCTGATTGCCATGGTGGCGCTCTATCGCCCGGGCCCGCTCGGCTCAGGGATGGTCGACTCTTTCATCAAGCGTAAGCACGGGGTTGAACAGTTCACCTATGACTTCCCGCAGCTGGAGCCGATTCTTAAAGATACTTATGGTGTCATTGTCTATCAGGAACAGGTCATGCAAATTGCCCAGGTCCTGGGCAACTACACGCTCGGTGGCGCCGACCTGCTGCGTCGTGCCATGGGTAAGAAGAAAGCCGAGGAGATGGCCAAGCAGAAGAAAATCTTCCTCGACGGCGCCAAAGATGGCAAGCTGGATACGAAGAAGGCCGAAGCGGTGTTCGATCAGATGGAGAAATTCGCCGAGTACGGTTTTAATAAGTCACACTCTGCGGCATACGCCTATATAGCCTACCAGACTGCTTATCTCAAAGCTCACTACCCGGTTGAATTCATGGCTGCTCTGTTAACTGAAGACATGGAGAACACCGATAAGGTCATCAAGAACATTAATGAAATACGCAACATGGAGGTTGCAATTCTTCCGCCTGATATCAACGCTTCGTGTCGCGACTTTACCGTTCATACCAAGGATATCCGCTTTGGCCTGGGTGCAGTAAAAGGTGTCGGCGGCGGGGCGGTCGAAGCGATTGTTGAAGCACGAGCAGATGGTCCTTTTGAGTCTCTGCATGATTTCTGTGAACGTGTCGACTTGCGACGTGTCAACAAGCGTGTTGTCGAAGCTTTGATCAAATGCGGCACGTTTGATTCATTGCAGGGCAAGCGCGCACAATTCATGGCCGCTCTTGAAGAAGCCATGGAGTACGGTCAAAAACTCCAGCGTGAAAAAGCATCCGGACAGGAATCGCTGTTCGGTTCAGATCAGATCGTCACTCAGAGCGGTCACGCGTACGGCAAGCTTCCGGATGTTGAGGAATGGCCGGAAAATGTTCTGCTGACCAATGAAAAGGAATCAATCGGGTTCTACATTACCGGCCACCCCCTGGCGCGGCACAGCGATGCCATCAAGCGTTTCAGTACGTGTGATACGGCCGGTCTGATCGAACGGGCAGACAAGGAAGAAGTAAGCGTCTGCGGCATAGTCACCGGGATAAAGCTTTTGAACACCCGCAAAGGTGACCGCATGGCTTTTGTGACTCTTGAGGATCTCAGCGGTTTTGTGGAAATGGTGATTTTTCCGGAGACCTATGCCCAGGTTGCCGACCTTCTGAACAGTGAAGAAGCGCTGCTTGTTAAAGGCTCGGTTGATGTTGGCGAAGATGCCTGCAAGATTCTGGTCAACGAGGTGCTGGCTCTCAAGGATGTACAACAACGCATGACCAAGATGGTCCATTTTCGTTTGACGTCTCCCGGACTGGATGATCGGCAGTTGCGCTCTCTTAAAGAAATCATGATGCGCTATCGCGGTGAATGTGAAGCGCTGATTCATCTGGTTGTGCCCAATCGAAGCGAAACCGTGATATCGTTGCCTGAAACATTACGTCTCAGTGCCAGCGATGAAATGATGGATGACGTTGAGAAATTGTTCGGTTATAATGTCGTCACTTTCGAATGAGTTTGACTCTTGATCGGGTCAACGACGAATTGACAGGAGCCTGCAAATGCAGTTTTATCTGGATTTTGAAAAACCCCTGGTAGAGCTTGACCAGAAGATCAGGGAGCTACGGGATTATTCAACCGATAGTGTTGATTTCTCTTCTGATATCAGGAAGTTAGAGAAGAAGTCTGAAAAGTTACGTGATGAAATATTCTCCAACTTGACCCGCTGGCAGCGTACCCAGTTGGCACGTCACCAGTCTCGACCCCATACCCTTGATTACATTCAGCATATTTTCACCGACTGGTTTGAGGTCCATGGCGATCGCAACTACCGCGATGATCCGGCTCTGGTTTGTGGCTTCGCCCGTCTGGATGGCGAGCCGTGTGCAGTCATCGGTCATCAAAAGGGCCGGGACACCAAGGAGAAGGTCTATCGAAATTTCGGTATGCCGAATCCGGAAGGATATCGCAAGGCCTTGCGCATCATGCAGATGGCCGAGCAATTCGGGCTGCCGATTTTCACCTTTGTCGATACGCCGGGAGCCTTTCCGGGAATCGGCGCCGAGGAACGTGGCCAGGCGGAAGCTATTGCCCGTAATCTGCGCGAGATGGCGGCCCTGACCGTACCGGTGATCGTTACTGTCACCGGTGAAGGCGGCTCCGGTGGCGCCCTGGCGATTGCCGTCGGCAACAAGGTGATGATGATGCAATATTCCGTTTACGCAGTCATCTCGCCGGAAGGCTGCGCGGCAATCCTCTGGAGTGACGGTGCCCGCGGACCCGAAGCCGCAGAAGCCCTTAAATTGACTTCCATGGATATTGATGCTCTCGGAGTGATCATCGACGATGTTATCCCTGAACCTGATGGTGGCGCACACAATAATCATGAAGCTGCCGCTGCAACCGTGAAGGAATATCTCAAAAAGCACCTGAACGTACTGAGAGAGCTTTCACCCGAGGAACTGGTTGAACAGCGTTACCAGAAATTCAGGGCCATGTCTGTTATCGAAGAATAATCCTGTTTTTTCGACGCAACAGGATGTCAAGCTACGGGGACAGGAGATGACTCTGTCTCCGTAGATATTTATCGTTCCTCACTCCCCACTGAATCAAGAATTAATGTGATCGCCTGATAATTGCACCTGTTGACTTAACGATCCTCTTCAATTATCAATGCCGAGATGATGAAACATATTCACTATTGTTGTCTGTTCATACTGGTTCTGCTGCTTGCCGCCTGCGGTACTCCGGCCAATAAGGTCAGGGTCATGGAGACGCCTTCCCAGCCGAGTCTTAAGTATACGCAACGCGCTTATGAGATTAATGGCCAGCGTTATCAACCAATACTGACGGCGGAGGGGTTCGCCGAACAAGGGATTGCCAGCTGGTACGGCAAAGATTTTCACGGGCGGAAAACCAGCAACGGCGAAATTTACGATATGTATGCAATGACGGCAGCGCATAAAACGTTGCCGATGAACGTCTATTTGCAGGTCACCAACCTTGATAATGGTCGCTCAACGGTGGTGCGGATCAACGATCGCGGCCCATTCGTCAAGAGCCGGATTCTTGATCTTTCTTATTCTGCGGCCAACGAATTAGGTGTGGTCGGTCCCGGAACTGCGCCGGTTCGTATTGAAGCTCTCGGTTATCGCGACGAAACGCAAACCGGAGCGGCACCTTACTATCGGCATCCGGTCAGCTACGATGCCGGGCCGTTTATGGTGCAGGTCGGGGCGTTCACTGTCAAAGACAATGCCTATCGACTCGCAGAAAAACTCAAGGGACAGTACGGCAGTTCGGCTGTGACTGAAGGTTTGGTAAATGGCCAGAAATTCTACCGGGTCCGCGTTGGTCTTTACTCTTCCATGACTCTTGCTGATGATGCTCTGCTGCAATTTGAAACCAACGGTTATCCAAACAGTTTCATTGTTGCCAGGTAAGTCTGCTCGAAAACGTCCTTTACTCTGTGGCGGGGGCTGCCCTTCGATAGACTATCCCTGGTGTTTTGAAAATAATCGAGAACTTTAAGCCTATGAATAAACAGAAGAAAACAGCGTACCGGATATACTTTACCAGCCAGGGCAAGGGTTATGAGATCTATGCACGCAAGGTCTGTCAAGGCGATATGTATGGCTTTGTTGAAATCGAAGATATTATTTTCGGTGAAAAATCAGCAATTGTGGTTGATCCGAACGAAGAAGCTTTGAAGAAGGAGTTTGCCGGCGTCAAGCGCCTGCTGATCCCTTACCATTCTGTCAGTCGCATAGATGAGGTCGAAAAGGAAGGGCAGGCCAGGATTGTTTCGTTGGCGGTGTCTAATATTGAAGGAGATATCGTTCAGCCTTTGCCGCCGCATAACCCTGCAAAGTAAAATTCCCGGGATGTAAGATGGTTGTTAACAGTGAAGTCTTGCAGAACCTTGTTACTTGCTTGACGATTTCTTGAAATAGATATATCTCAATCGGTCATTTTCACCGGGGTCAGGATGCGCGATCCCACCCATCAAAGGCTGGAATCTATCATCACCTGTACTCCTGTGATCGTCTATACAGATCGATTGAATAGGCCCTTCAATTTAATCATGCTCCCTTCAAAAAAATGAGTCTTGTTTAACCAGATTCCAGAGACTCTGATCGTTCTGTCAATCCCAGCCCCTGAAAGAATCTATCCGGACCTAGCAGCCTGTCGTACTATCCATGAGCCGGCTGCAAATCCGTTTGTTTGGCTCATATTTCAGCTCCTTTTTGGTCCATAGCTACGGCTATGAACCTGCAAACGAGCTAAAATCTGTTCTCAAACATCCAAATTTTCGCTTCGGCCCGTATAGTCCGACAGACTGCTAGTCTTTTCAAACCTTTTGCTGCCTCTCATGGTCACATAGGAGCTTTGCTTCAGGCTGCAACTTGACCTAAAAATATAGTTATGGTACAAATAGTTTCAATTCAAACTATTATTTTGACAATAAATTATGAGTGAATATAAAACAGAGCAACCAGAAGATGAAATTAAACCAGCGGTTATCATCTCCAGCGAAATACCGGATTCAGAGTATCCTGCGGTTCCCAGAACCAGTTATGGCCTCAGGGTTCTGCAATCATTGCGGCGCATCATTCGGGCCGTGGATCTGCATTCTCGCAAGCTTTCGATGCAGCATAACATCACCGGACCGCAACTGGCATGTCTGCTTGCCGTCAATGAGCATGGGCCATTGACGGTATCATCCCTGGCCCGCGAGATTCACCTCAGCCCCAGCACTATCGTCGGCATCATCGACCGGTTGGAGCAGAAGGCGTTAGTGCTCAGACGTCGCAGCAGTCAGGATCGTCGCGTCATCAACATCGAAATCACGTCAAAAGGCATGGAGCTTGTCAGCTCGGCACCATCTCCTTTGCAGGAAACTCTGGCCAAGGCACTGCAGGGTCTTCCGGAAATCGAGCAGATCACAATTGTTTCGTCTCTGGAGAAGATCGTTAAGCTGATGGAAGCGGAAGGTATCGACGCGGCACCGATTCTGGTAACCGGATCCTTGGTCAATAAGCTTGTTGATAAGAAAAACAAACCCTGACAACAAAATCGATGGGCGGAGCAGGTTCCATCTGTTTCATCAGGTCAAGAGCGTTTCTTGACTTTTTTATTGTCAGTAACCATTAACTCGAAAGAGAAAGAGGAACAATGCCTATATTCTCAAGTGCACAACAGGAAATTGCAGATCAGCTAGGTGATGAGAAGATTGCCGTAGCGAAATGGAAGGACTGGAAATGGCAGCTTAAAAACTGCATCAAGACAGTCGATCAGTTTGAATCCTTGCTAGGTATCAAGCTGGATGATAAGCACCGGAAGAAAGTCGAGCTGACGATCAAAAAGTTTCCTCTGGCCATCTCGCCTTATTACCTGTCCCTGATCAACACCGAAGACTATCTGAACGACCCCGTTTTCCGCCAGGCCTTCCCGGCCCCCGAGGAGCTGGAAATACTCAGGCATGATATGGCTGACCCTCTCGACGAGGACAAGGACAGTCCCGCCCCGGGGATTACCCATCGCTACCCGGATCGGGTCCTGTTTCATGTCAGCAATGTCTGTTCGATGTACTGTCGGCACTGTACCCGCAAACGCAAGGTCGGCGATGTTGACTCAATTCCCAGCAAAGTCGATATCCTGGCCGGTTTGGCATATATCCGCAAGACTCCGGTCGTGCGTGACGTATTGCTCTCCGGTGGTGATCCGCTGATGCTCTCCGATGATTACCTGGACTGGATTCTGACCGAGTTGCGCAAGATTCCACATGTTCAGGTGGTCCGCCTGGGAACGCGAATGCCGGTGGTGCTGCCTTATCGTGTGACGGAAAGCCTGGTCAAGATGCTGAAGAAGCATCACCCTTTGTGGATCAATACCCATTTCAACCATCCGCGTGAAGTCACTGCATCGTCACGTGAAGCCCTTGCCATGCTGGCCGATGCAGGCATTCCACTCGGCAACCAAAGCGTCCTTCTGGCCGGCGTCAACGACTGTCCGCGGATCATGAAATCGCTGGTGCATAAACTGGTTGAGAACCGGGTTCGCCCCTACTATATATATCAATGTGATCTTTCAGAAGGATTGACACATTTCCGTACCCCGATCGGCAAAGGGATTGAAATCATGGAAAGCCTGCGGGGTCATACCAGTGGCTTCGCCGTCCCGACCTTTGTTGTCGATGCGCCTGGTGGAGGTGGCAAGATCCCATTGAACCCGAATTATCTTATCTCACTGTCGACCAATAAAGTCATCCTGCGCAATTTTGAGGGTGTCATTACCACATACAAGGAACCTGATAGCTACGAAGAGACATTCTGTAACCGCGATTGCGACAAATGCGACTTGCAATTACATCTGGATGGTGCCGAAGAGTGCTGCACCACCGGCATCGAAAAGCTGCTGTCCGATCATGATCAGACGATTTCCCTGACCCCGGAAAACAATGCGAGAATGGAGCGGAGAGGCAAATGAGCGATCAAATCGAAGTTTTCGGTTCTTCTGTAATACAGCACGGCAAAAGCAACGATCGGGCGTATGTAATGAAGATATGCCCGCAAGACTGCCCGACAGTGGTTGACGATGCCGTCAACCTGGCGGTTGACAACCGTTACTCCAAGATTTTCGCCAAGGCCCCGGCTTTCAGTCGGCAGGCTTTTTTGCAGGAGCGCTTTGTTGAAGAGGCAAAGGTTCCTAATCTGTTTAACGGCGCGGAAGACGGTTATTTCCTCAGTAAATTCATGTTCCCTGAACGGCGCCAGGAAGGTGCTCCGGAAATCGTCAAAAAAGTGATCGCCGCCGCCAACAGCAAGTTCACTGAAGTGGGATTGGTCCCCGAGCTTGATGCGGACTTCACGTGGCGCATCATGCAGAAGCATGACGCACAAGTAATGGCTCGACTCTATAAGCTGGTTTTCAAGTCGTATCCTTTCCCGATCGATGATCCCGACTACCTGGAAAGGACCATGGACGAGGACGTCATCTATCACGGCATCTTCAGGGAGGGGGAGTTGATCGCTCTCTCTTCGGCAGAGATCGACTTTTCCAGCAAGAATGTCGAGATGACTGATTTTGCGACCCGGCCGGATTGTCGCGGCCAGGGCTTCGCCACTTACCTGTTGGAAAAAATGGAAACAGATGTCCGTAACAAAGGCATTTGCACTGCCTATACCATTGCTCGAGCCTACTCCTACGGTATGAACATCACTTTTGCCAAGCACGGCTACAGATTTGCCGGGACCTTGACCAACAACACCCAGATCTCCGGCCAGCTGGAGAGTATGAATGTCTGGTATAAAACTCTCTGAATCATGCAATGATTGCAGTGCATGGAGATCAGAGCCGCCATTCAGGTCTTGTGAAAAAATCGCCGACATGTTGAATCCGGGTAGTTATTCACAGATAGAAAATTGACATTGGCAAGCAACTGTCTATAATTGATTACTAATATCACTTTTAATCGGCATGCTCTCTAACTTCAACATTAAGGAAGGTCTCCATGCTAAAAAAACTGATAAGGCCAGTGAGTTTGTTCCTAGTTCTTTCCTTTATTCTACTCGATTTTTCAGTGCAGACTGCTATGGCACAGATGGTCGACACTGGTACCGTGATCGCGGTGCAACAGCAGCAGGCGGATCGGGAGCGGGTTGCCGCTTTTCTCGGTCGTGAAGATGTGCAGCAGGTCATGATTCAGCATGGTGTTGATGCTGCCGAAGCTCAGAAAAGAGTGGACAGCCTTTCCAATGCAGAGTTGGCGAAAATTGCCAATTCCATGGATCAGTTGCCTGCTGGTGCCAGTGCGGCAGGCGCGATCGTCGGCGCCGTAGTTTTCATCTTTGTGGTGTTGTTGATAACCGACCTCCTGGGTCTCACCCATGTTTTTAGTTTTGTTAATGCCCAGAACTGAACCCAAGGCAAGTCCACGTTTGATCCAGGCCGGCAGTCGGATGATTGCCGGCCTGTTGTTTTCTGTGCTGACCATTGTCCTCTCCAGCTGCAGCCTCCTGCCGATGGGTCCGATGCCCCAGACGCCAGGAGAACCGGACAGTGCCATGGTTTCCGGAGTTCCATTCTTTGCCCAGGATGAACTACAGTGCGGCCCGGCAGCCCTTGCCATGGCGCTTAACTGGAGTGGGATTGCCGTGCAGCCCTCCGATCTTTCTCCCGAAGTTTATAGTCCCGGCCTCAAGGGCAGTCTGCAGAGTTCTCTGATTGGTTCAGCCCGCAGGCATGGCCGGGTCGCATATCCGATCACAGGCAGTGAAGCCCTGCTGGCAGAGGTCTCTGCCGGCCATCCGGTTATCGTTCTGGTCAACCTCAGCTTTTTCTGGTATCCGAAGTGGCACTATGCCGTGGTCATCGGCTATGATCAGCAACAGGGTGAGGTTATCCTCCACTCAGGCCTGACCGCCAGGGAGGTCCTCAGCTCTCGAGTCTTTATGAATCTCTGGAGGCGTGGTGAGTACTGGGGACTGCTGGTTCTTCCACCTGACCGGCTGCCGGTTACAGGTGAAGAAGTGGCGTGGCTTGCCGCCGTTTCAGGTCTGGAAAAGACCGGTCAGCGGAGGGCTGCAGCAATCGGTTATGCAACGGCCCTGGAGCGATGGAAGACGAGTTTTGCTGCCTGGATGGGGCTTGGCAACAGCAGATACCGTCTGCATGATCTTGAAGGCTCCGCCGAGGCCTTTCATCAGGCAACCCTGCTCGAACCGGAAAATGGCATGGCCTTCAACAACCTCGCCCATGTTCTGGCAGAACAGGGCAAGCGACAAGAAGCCCTTGCAGCGGCGCAGCGCGCCGTGGATCTCGGCGGTTCGTCCCTCGATACGTTTCGTCAGACCCTGGAAGAGATCATGCAAAAGTAGTTTCCCTGGATTGGACAAGAAAGAATAGCGCTGTTTTTCTTCGCCACAGAATGTTCTTTTACAGTTAGAGTGAAAAGCTGTTGAATTGAAATCTGAATAATGACTGAGAGTTCAGCAAATTACCTCTGAGGCTATCGTCGTTTAAGCGGTAGCGGTACCCTTACCCTTTCAACTCTGGTGATATCCCTTTACATGGACTCTGCCATTACTGCGAGACAGCCACCTTTTCCTCTGTTTAAATTACTGGCAGGTTCTGTCTGCATCAGTTTTTCTCCGGTGTTCATCAAACTCGCCAACGTCTCTCCGGACAGCGCCGGTTTTTACCGTATGCTGTTTGCCGGATTGTCCTTGTTTGTACTGCTTCGCTTGCGAGGCGACAGATTGAGTATAGACCGTAACGCGATCTACCTGCTTTCCGGAGCAGGAACCTTGCTGGCGATAGACTTTATGTGTTGGCACCGCAGCATTCATCTCGTCGGGCCCGGTCTCGCCACCTTGCTGGGTAACTTCCAGGTGTTTTTCACAGCTGTTTTTTCGTATGTCTTCCTGAAACAAAAAATATCCAATCTTTTTATACTGGCGGTCCTTATTGCACTTGCCGGGTTGTTCCTGATTACCGGTATGGATTGGGTCAACCTGGATGCTAAAACCAGGCTGGGCATCATTCTGGGTATCGCGACGGCAATATTTTATTCCGGTTACGTCATGCTGTTAAAGCAATCGATGAACAACTCATCCGTTAATGGCGTATCCGCAATGCTGGTGGTGTCGATCGCCAGCACTGTTTTACTGGGCTTGGTCACTCCCCTTACCAGATCCTCATTCATCATCCCGGATGCCGGGTCTTTCTTGGCACTGGCAGGCGCCGGGGTGGTGAGTACGACAATCGGCTGGTCGCTGATTTCATCGGCGATCAAGCACATCTCTGCAACTTCAGCAGGACTGATTCTGCTCATGCAGCCCACGCTCGCTTTTGTGTGGGACGTGATCTTTTTCGACAGACCGACGGGCATGTACGAAGTTTTCGGTGTCGTACTTATCCTGTCGGCGATCTACATAGGTTCTTATAAAAGATGACGGATGATCATACTACCGATCAATTATCCAGGTCACATGGAAGTGTTGCAAGCGTAGATATCTGAAACAGGCAACGAGACCCATCTGTTCAACCTTTTAACGGAATGCTACTCAGGCAATCCCGCGTTTTTTCAGCTCGTCCTGAACGAGTTTTTTTTGAGCCGGGCTGAGCCGCCGGGAGGTCAAGAGACTGCGTACATCGGGAGTGCGCAGTTGGGGCAGGAAGAGGGTGAACCAGACGGATGGGGTTCGCCGGTTTTTGAGAATGGCGAGCCTCAGGTCGGGCCGTAATTTCCATTTGGGATGCCGGGCAATTATGGAGATGGTTTCCGCAGAAGAGCTGGCGCTGTTGATGAACTGCAGGATGGAGACTTCGCGCAAACGCGGGCTGCTCAGGCAAATCTCAACCAGAGGACTTTCACCTCCCTTGAGAATCTCGCCAACGACTGTGGCTGTTGCGCGTCGGGCCAAAGTCATTTTGTTGCCCAACTCTGTGGTCGGCAGGCGTTGCAGAATGGCACGTTCTGCGGCGAATTTCTGGTCCGGCGTTATGCCCGGGACCAGACAGAGATCTACCAACTCGAACAGGTGGAGATGTGGTAGCAACGCAAGTGATATCTGGCATGGTGATCCGGGGTTTTTTACCAGGGCGACCTGCAGGCGGTGACTTCTTTTGGACATGTCCATCTGAAATATGGTTTTAAGAAGATCTTCGCTGAGATCACGGCGCTTGAGCAGGGTCAGGAGATGAGCCTCGGTGAGGTTCTGGTTATGCAAAGCTGAACGCAGGATCTGCATCTCCGGGTCCAGCAAGACCTGGAAGAGCTCATCAACAGTTGCGGTCAGAGCCTTATAGAGCCGTCTGCCCTGTTCAGTGTCAATCCCGGGAGATAATGATTCATCGGCCATGGCTCAATTATGCAGGCCGAAGAGGGAATCGTCAACGGCCTGGAGTACCATCATCACGCAGATACTCTTCGAGGAACTGAGTCTTGAAGCTGACGTAGTCATTGGCTTCGATAGCTACCCTTGCACCCGCAACCATATCGAGATAGAAGCGTACGTTATGGATCGCAGCCAGAGTCGCTGAGAGGACTTCGTTGGCATTGAAAAGATGATGAAGATAGGCTCTGGTAAAGTTGCTGCAGCAGTAGCAACGGCACGAGGCGTCGACAGGGAAGAAGTCGCGACGATAACGTTTGTTGGTCAGGCGTATCTTGCCGCGCCTGGTGAAGAGGGTGGCACTGCGGGCGTAACGGGTCGGAATAACGCAGTCAAACATATCCATACCACGTTCAATGCTTTCCAGAATGTCTTCGGGAAGGCCGACTCCCATCAGGTATCTGGGTTTATCTTCGGGCAGGAAGGGCTCGGTGTAGTCAACGACTTTTTTCAGCAGTTCCAACCCCTCGCCGACGCTGACACCGCCGACGGCATAGCCGGGGAAATTCATCTCTTTGAGAGCCAGCGCACAATCACGGCGCAGATCATCGTAAACACTACCCTGAACAATCCCGAAAAGAGCCTGGTCTACACGATCGTGCGCATTGAGGCACTCCTCTGCCCAACGCAGGGTCTTGCGTATCGATTTACTGGTGTAATCATGGGTGGCCGGGTAGGGGATACACTCATCAAAAGCCATGATGATATCGGCCCCGAGGCGGTTCTGGATACCGGTTGCCTCGCGCGGACCAAGAAAGATGCGTTCGCCGTTGATTTCATGTTTGAAAAAGACTCCGGTATCGGTAATCTCTTTTTTGGGAAGAGAGAACACCTGAAATCCGCCGCTGTCAGTCAGAATCGGCTTGGGCCAGTTCATGAATCGATGTAATCCCCCGGCTTTTTCCACCAGCCCTTCGCCAGGCTTGAGGTGCAGATGGTAGGTGTTAGAGAGGATAATCTGTGCCCCGGCATCATCGACTTGTGCAGGGGTCATCGCTTTGAGAGCGCCATGAGTACCGACAGGCATGAAAATCGGTGTTTCGATGATACCGTGCGGAGTGGTGATGCGGCCGCGGCGGGCACGGGTCTTTTGATCTTTGGAGAGCAGTTCAAACGTCATCATGATATGTTAGGCTCTTCTGGCGCTGACGATGCAGCTTAATTCAACTGGTACACAGTATAAGTCTGACGGACTTTAACAGAAGTGTGCGTGGACTACAACATCCAGCAATGATTGTAGAGAATGATTTCATGATACCGGCCTGGCCGGAGGGACTGCAGCAAATCGATGTTGTCAAGACACGCTTTGTCCTCGACTTCATATCGCCATTCCAGCTGCTTCCTGCCGATTTTTTGGCGATTGGGCGTTTGTTGCGCCTTGCGGGCAGACAATCGCTCGATGCAAGTGATGACGTTGCAATCCAGAAATGGAAGATTCTTTTTCAACCGCCACTGAGTGATGATCCAATTGCTCTGCGAAAATTCCAGAAGCCGTCGCCGGCTTTCGTTATCACCATGCCGATTATGCACAAAAAGTTGTTTGATGCAGGTGATCAACTTGAGCTTGAGGTCCTTTTCCTCGGCACCGGCATACCGCTGATCCCTGAATTCCTGCGTAGCCTGATCCATCTCGGCCATATTGGCTTGGCTGCTGGTGAGGGGCGCTTTGCAGTTGCAGAAGTATTCAGCAGGGAATCTGACCACTCAGAAGCTTTGGCCTGGCGACAGAACCAGCCGCTTGAGACACTGACCTGTCCTGTCCAGCCATTGACATGGTTGCTGCAA
The DNA here is from genome assembly GCA_014860225.1 of Desulfuromonadales bacterium. GTDB lineage: Bacteria > Desulfobacterota > Desulfuromonadia > Desulfuromonadales > BM103 > M0040. The sequence goes on along the minus strand of JACZKE010000039.1, from coordinate 51,600 downwards.
ACGGATCGAGTTGCGAGAAACATAGTCGTAAAGTTCATAACGCCGACTCGTCTTATGATTGACGGCAAGCCACTTAGAAAACCGAAACTCACGCAGATTTTCCCGTTCATGCTGCGTCGAAGCACTTCCATGCTTTATGCTCACAGTGGCATCGAGGTGCTCGATGATCCTCAGTACCTGCTTGAACAGGTCCACCACCTGAATGTGGCTGAAGTCGAACTGCAGTGGCAGGACTGGCGTTTTTTGGCAGGACGACAGGGTATGGCAGTCGGTGGGTTCCTCGGAGAAATGATTTTGGGAGGGCCGGCCCTTGAAGAAACTTATTGGGTCTTTGCCGTTGCTTCTCTGCTCGGCATCGGGAAAGGGGCAACTTATGGTGCAGGTCGATTTGTCCTTAGTTCATGAGAGCTGTTGCTGGTCTTCAAATAGCTGTTATAATTGAATTCCAACTGGAAACGACCCTTTTTTGCAATCTCTGCGTCAATCGGCGGATTTGATTGTACGGCGTAAAGGACTACGCCTCCGCTCAAATCCTTGATTTTCTTTACCTTGCGAAAAATTGCTCGTTTCAGGATTTAAAGCTGCGTTTGTGTCATCCGGGGTCCGGACGGGCACTCATTGGGGAAACTCTTTTGCCCTGGAGGTGTTGACATGACTGATGCATGGGAAGAGCGCAAAAAGGCTTTGGAAAATAAATATTTTCATGATCTGGAAAAAGAACTGATTGAGAAGATTAAGGCAGAAACCCGGGAAAAGCTGGTACGTCAGTATTGTCGCGATCGTTGTCCGAAATGTGGGGACCGGATTGAACCCATTGATTTCAGGGGGGTTCCCATGGACAAATGCCCTGGCTGTGGGGGCGTCTGGTTGGGGCCGAATGATTTTAGACTCCTCTCGGAGAAAGACCACCGGACATGGTTTGATCGCTGGTTTAAGGAAGAGGCTAATAACGATAACAAGCCTTAAGAGTTTCAGGATAGACGCCGTTGCGGCCCGTTTAGACTGACAGGATGCTAATCCGTTGCCTCTTCGCCGAAGACCTGGGCACTGAACACATAGATATCTGCATCATCTGCCTTCCAGGCGTCGGTAGGCAAGCCCGCCTTGATACAGGTTTGTTTAAGAAAGGTTTGGCGGTCCCAATTATGTTCCGTTGCAACCTGTGGTAACAGGACCCCCCGGTAAAAGCTTTTCTCGATGTAAATGCCATGCTTGCCAACTTCAATTTCCTCGATATCTTCTATTTTGTGCAGAGGCGACAGTACGGAGATTTCCAGGGTAAAGTTGTCGAGGTCCTGTTCTTTGAGTGGATAGAAACGAGGGTCTTTCGCTGCCGAAGCCTGAGCCATCTGGGCAACCTCTTTGAAAAGGGGCAGCTCAGACTGGAAGTTGCCGATGCAGCCGCGCAATTGTCCGTTCTGTTTAATGGTGACAAAACATCCATTACGTTGATTGAGGACTTTTTCTTCACGGGGTTCAATGAATTCCTGGCCGGTTCGCACGCCATGAATAATCGCTTCACGGGCAATGGCCAGAAGGACTTGTTTTTCGTGAGCGTTCAACTCTCGGTTCACGCTTCCTCCGATGCTTTCAGGGATGACTGTTGTACTTGAAGAACGCGGCAATGATAGAGCCAAACACTGATTATTTCAAGGGCTCTGATGCCCTTTACTCATTAATTTGCCTGATTGTGACTTTGAGAATCTTTATGGGGATAAATCCGGGCCCTGAACCGATTATGTTTATCGCTGTCTGAGGTTAGAAAGGTGTCCTTAAAATGGCGGCTTTGCATAAAAGTCCATTTTGCAGCGTTTTTTCAAGGCCTCGGTGAAGAGCTGTCCTTGTTTCTGCTGCTGTCAATGAACAAACGGGGCAGTCCTGTTTCGGAACTGCCCCGTTTAAGATGCAGAAATATGAACTAATGCGCTTTCTTCTGAGCTTTTTTGCGATCGTTTTCGTCGAGCAGTCGTTTGCGCAGGCGAATTGATTGAGGGGTCACTTCAACCAGCTCATCGTTGTCGATGAATTCAAGGGCCTGCTCAAGGGTCAGGTCCCGATGCGGTGTCAAACGGATTGACTCATCGGTGCCCGAAGCGCGAACATTGGTCAGCTTTTTGCCTCTGCAGGCATTGACCACGAGATCGTTTTCCTTGGCGTGCTGACCGAGAATCATGCCTTCGTACACCTTGACGCCGGGTGCGACAAACAGGCTGCCGCGGTCCTGCAGATTGAAGAGAGAGTATGCCACGGTTTCCGCTGTTTCAATGGCTATCAACACGCCGTTTTTACGGCCCGGAATTGGACCTTTCCAGGGCGAATAGCCTTGGAAGGTATGGTTCATGACGCCGGTCCCTCGGGTGTCTGTGAGGAACTCGTTACGGAAGCCAATCAAGCCACGGGCAGGTATCACGAATTCCAGGCGGTTGAAACCTTCAAGAGCATTCATGGCTGCCATTTCCGCTTTGCGTGGACCAAGCTTTTCGATTACTGTGCCCTGGAATTCTTCAGGGACGTCGATAACCAGATACTCCATCGGTTCGCACTTCTCGCCATCGATCTCGCGGCAGATGACTTCCGGTTTGGAAACCGCCAGTTCAAAGCCTTCACGGCGCATGTTCTCGATCAGGATAGACAGATGCAGTTCACCGCGTCCCGAAACCCTGAATGTGTCGGTATTGGCGGTTTCTTCCACACGCAGGGAAACATTGGTGCGCAGTTCTTTAAAGAGGCGGTCGCGTATGTTGCGCGAGGTCACATACTTTCCTTCGCGTCCGGCAAACGGCGAAGAATTGACAATGAAGTTCATAGACAGTGTCGGTTCATCGATGGCCAGGTAGGGAAGCGATTTGGGATGCTCGACACAGGCCAGGGTCTCACTGATGCCGACGTTCTCAAAGCCGGCAATAGTGACGATGTCACCAGCGCTTGCTTCGGTGAGCTCAACCTGCTTGAGGCCCTCATAGCCGAGCAGCTTGGTGATACGGCCTTTGCTTATTTCACCGCCTTTCTTGATCAACGCCACCGTTTCTCCAGTGCAGACCTTGCCGTTGAAGATCTTGCCGGTCGCGATACGGCCGAGGTAGTCATTGTAGTCAATCGAGGTCACCAGCATCTGGAAAGGGGCCTCTGCATCAGCGGACGGTGGCGCAACCCTTTCGCGAATCATGTCAAACAGCGGTTCGAGGTTGTCGGAATCATCCTCCAGCTCACGTTTGGCAATACCCTGTTTGGCGCTGGTGAAAATAAAGGGAAAATCGAGCTGTTTCTCGTCAGCGTTAAGTTCACAAAACAGGTCGAAGACCATGTCGACGACCTTCTCGGGACGTGCTCCCGGTCGGTCGATTTTGTTGATGACTACGATGGGGCGGATGCCGAGGTCGAGTGACTTTTTGAGGACAAAACGGGTCTGTGGCATCGGTCCGTCAAAAGCATCGACCAGCAACAGGACAGAGTCAACCATCTTGAGAACACGCTCCACTTCACCACCGAAATCGGCATGGCCGGGGGTGTCGACAATATTGATTTTAACCCCGCCATGATGAATCGACAGGATTTTGGAGAGAATGGTAATGCCGCGTTCTTTTTCCAGGTCGTTGCTGTCCATCACCCGTTCGGTGATCACCTGGTTCTCACGAAAGACTCCGGATTGCTTGAGCATAGCATCGACCAGGGTGGTTTTACCGTGATCGACGTGAGCGATAATAGCGATGTTGCGTAAATGGTTTGTCATGATTGATACCTTATGTAATATACGATTAATCTGCAACAGTCAGGGCGGGACATGATAGTCACTTGGCAGGGAAATGCAAGCAGCTTTTTTTATGCAACCGGAACTGACCTGTCCTGCGTTGAGAAAATTGTCAAATCTATGGGTTGATGCACTCGCAAAAGCTCATGGAATGGACTTGTCTGATTGCTATGCATAGCCTAAGATGCAGTCTCTTGATCCGGAAACAGTTGGATGGATGTGAGTCAAATGCGAATTTTTCAAAATTTATTATACACTATCTGCCTGTTTGTTGCATTGACATGGTTGGGTGGCTGCTCCGGCTTGACTCAGTACGTCCCGGTTGAACCCCCGGAGCTGACGAGTGCCGAGCAAGACAGGGTCGGTGCTGCTGTAGAGAAAAAGCTGATGCAGATGCTTGGCGGGCCTTACCACGACAAGGCGCTAGGCAAAGATCTCAGCCGTTCTGTCCAGAGCGCTCAACCGTTCATAATATCAGTTGCAGACCGGAGCATACCTGCTCTCTACCCCCTGCCAGGTGGTCGAGCCATCATCTCCCGTGGTCTGCTGACCGAAGTGCGCAGTCGGGCAGAACTGGAAGCACTGCTGGCGCATGCTGTTCGCATGTCAAGTAATGTCTATGAAAATCATGTGGCGCGCAGCATGGTCGAGGCGACGGAAGAAGTTCTGTCTGTGCCGTCCCGTCTTTACGACCCGGACTCCGCGGAAATCCGCTTGGCAAAACTGTTCGAGCAGAATCCCTGTGAGCATGACTGTCTGACGCCAATCCGACAGAACAGTGATAAAATCGGCGTCCAGGGCTTGACAGATCTGCCCGCATCGGTCAAAAGACTTTTTACGTTACAGCCCGGTTATGATCTCCTTGCCGTCGCACAGGAATTCGAGAAGATTGGCGACCAGGCGAAAGCGATAGCAACATATCTACAGGCTGCAGCAACAACCCCTGACGAACCCCGCATTCTGGGCTCTCTGGGGTTGGCATATCTACGCGCCGGGCAGTTGCAGCCCGCTCGCCGGCACCTGCAAAAGGCGGTCGAGTTACAGCCGGGTTATTATCGAACCCAGATGGGGCTCGGATACCTTTACCTGCAGCTGAGTAGATATAACCAGGCGAATCAATCTTTGGCCACCAGCGCCAGCCTGTTGCCGGTGACAGAAAATCTCTTCCTGCTTGCTGAAGCAAGAGAGAAAATTGGCGATGTCGATGCTGCCTTGTCACTTTACCGGTTGGTTGCCGAATCTGATCGTACCGGTAAGCTTGGTCGCGCTGCCGCAGGTCGCCTGGCACAACCGACAGGGGTGAAATGAGACAGGATCTTGTTCTGGCTGACGGCGAAGAGATTCGCTGGGAAGGCCGACCTGCACCACGCTGTTATACCTTCAGACACTGGCGACATTCAATCTTTGGCATCATCTTTCTGTCTATCTGCAGCTACTGGCAGATTCTCGGATTTGAATTGTCAAAGGAATATGACTCAATCTGGCTGGCCTGGTTGCCAGCGCCTTTTGTCCTCCTGGGGTTCTGTCTGGCTATAGGCCACCTGTTACAAGCCCGCCTGGAATGGAACCACGTTTATTACGCAATTACTGATCGTCGCTTGCTGGTTAAGTGTGGTCTGCTCAAGCGTCGCATCGACTCTCTGCAACTGTCGGAGATTACCTATTTCAGCTTGCTTCACCAAGGTGAGCAGCTTGGAACGCTTCGGGTTCACAAAGGGAAAGAGAAGTCGTTGACCCTGCACTGCCTTGAATATCCACGTCACGCGACAGACTTGCTGGAACAGGCGATGGGTGACAAGGCGTGCGTCAAAGTCGCAACGTAATAAGATTGCCTTTGGCCGGTTTTTTGATTATCCTCTAGCCCCACTAATGCGTTAATGGATATAACTGTATGAATAACAAGGCTTTTTACCTGGAAACCTTTGGCTGCCAGATGAACGTGGTCGACTCGGAGAGGATTGTCGAGCTGCTCGGTGGTATTGGTTATCGTCAGGTCGATGAACCCGATCAGGCCAGCCTGATCCTGCTGAATACTTGTGCTGTGCGCGACAAGGCAGTACGCAAGGCTTATGGACACCTGGGACGCTTCAAGCCACTCAAGGAACGCAACCCTCAAATGATTCTCGGCATGGGCGGCTGTATTGCCCAGCAGGAGGGGAAACAGCTCCTGAAAGAGTTCCCTTATCTGGACCTGGTGTTCGGTACCCATAACGTCCATCGTCTCCCCGAATTGGTGCAGCAGGTTGCGGATACGCGGGTGCGCTGTGAGGAGACGGAGTTCCTCGATCGTGAAACCCGCTTGCAGCTCTTTCCTTCACGTACCGGCAAAGAGGCTTTCACGCGCTTTGTCACAGTCATGCAGGGTTGTGACAACTTCTGCAGTTATTGCGTCGTTCCATATGTTCGCGGCCGTGAGATCAGTCGCCCCAGTGGTGAGATTCTTGATGAAATCCGTGAACTGGCGGAGCAGGGCGTGCGTGAGGTGACCCTGATCGGACAGAATGTCAATTCTTACGGCACCAAGGAGAAGGAGATCAGCTTCTCCGCACTCCTCGAGCAGGTCAACGCCATTGTTGGCATCGACCGGATACGTTTTACCACGTCACACCCGAAAGACCTTTCCGATGAACTGATCGGGTGTTTTGGCCGTCTTGACAAACTTTGCAAACATCTGCACCTGCCGGTTCAATGCGGTTCCGACGAATTACTCAAGGCCATGAATCGTGGCTATACGCGGGAACGTTACCTGAACATTGTTGCCCGTTTGCGCCAGGTCTGTCCCGATATCCGTTTGTCTTCAGATATTATCGTCGGCTTCCCCGGTGAGACAGAAGATAATTTCGCCGCGACCATGTCATTGCTCGAACAGGTTCGTTATGCGGAGATTTATTCCTTCATCTATTCCCCCCGTAGCGGCACTGCTGCCGCAGACATTAAAGACGATACTCCTGCGAAGGTGAAGCAGGAGCGTTTTGAGCGCATGCTCACCTTGCAACAGGAGATCAGTCGCCAGATCTGGGAGGCCGATGTCGGAACTGTTCAGGAGGTGCTGGTCGAGGGCGAAAGCAAAATGGGAGAGGGCCAGCTTTTCGGCCGGTCCACCTGGAACAGGATTGTTAATTTCTCCGGGCCGGCGGAGTTGGCTGGACGGCTGGTGTCGGTAAGAATATCGAAATCATTTCGCAATTCACTGCTGGGCGAATTGCTTGAGTACTGCTAAAGGACGAACGACCATGAACGAACAGGATTTCCAGTTTTTCAAAGAACTGGTCGAAGCGCCTAGCCCCTCAGGCTTTGAACAACCGGCACAAAGAATCATTCGCAGAGCCCTGGCTGATGATGTAGATGATGTGCGCACTGATGTCATGGGCAATGTGATTGCCCATATCAAGGGTCCCGAGGGTGCTCCTCGCCTGATGCTGGCCGGTCATTGCGATGAAATTGGTTTCATGATCAAGTACCTTGATGATCAGGGATATCTTTTCTTCGCACCGATCGGCGGCGTCGATGCGCACCTTGTGCCGGGCCAACGGGTAACGGTTCATACCTCGGGTGGACCGGTTCCGGGAGTGGTTGGCAAGCGACCGATTCACCAGATCGAGACGCAAGACCGTGACAAGGTGGTTCCGTTCAAAAACCAGTTTATCGATATCGGCTGTGTAGACAAGACAGAGGCTGCCAAGCTTGTATCGATCGGTGATCCTGTAACTTTCAGCGTCGGCGTCGAGCGTTTACAGGGAACACGTCTGACCTCACGTGCCTTCGATGACAAGATGGGCGCCTTTATCGTCGCCCAGGTATTGCGTGAAGTCCGTCGACAAAACAACCTGTCGGTTGATCTTTATGGCGTTTCTACAGTTCAGGAAGAGGTTGGCTTGCGCGGTGGAGCGACCAGTGTCTACGGTGTGCAGCCCGACATAGGCATCGCTGTCGAGGTCGGTTTTGCCAGCGACTACCCGGGCGCCGACCATAAGGACTCAGGTGAGATACGGCTTGGTAGAGGGCCTGTTATTGCCCGTGGTCCGAACATCAACCCGGCTCTTTTCGAACTCCTGGTGGCCACGGCAAAAGAGCAGGGAATTGACTGCCAGATCATGGGAATCCCGCGTGCCACAGGGACTGACGCAAATGTCATGCAACTGGCACGAGGAGGCGTTGCGACCGCTTTGATCAGCATTCCTCTGCGCTACATGCACACACCGGTTGAAGTCCTGGACTGGACTGATCTCGAAGGTGCTGTGAAGCTCCTGTCAGCACTCTGCGGCAAGATTAACACGAGTCATTCCTTCGTGCCGAATTAAGTATTTATAAAATTTAAAAAAAGCTTGACAACCCAGGGCCTTTTGACTAAATTTCGAGTTTCTGTGAGCCCCGTTAACTCCACAGATTTGATATAGAGAGGATCGTAATGAGTACACCAGTTGCCAAAAAAGAAGATCTCCAGAAAGATTGGTACGTCGTTGATCTGGAAGACAAAGTTCTGGGCCGGGTGGCTACAGAAATTGCCCGTGTTCTGCGCGGCAAGCACAAGGCCATTTTCACGCCGAGTGTTGATACCGGTGACTTTGTCATCGTGCTCAACGCGGAAAAAGTACGTCTGACCGGCAACAAGCTGAGTAAGAAGATGTATTACCGTCACAGCGGTTACACCGGCGGTCTGACCGCAACTCCGGCTGGCAAGTTGCTTGATAAAGCACCTGAAGAGCTGATCAAGAAAGCGGTCAAAGGAATGTTGCCGAAGAATAAACTCGGACGGCAGATGTACAAAAAACTCAAAGTCTATTGCGGTGCCGACCATCCGCATCAGGCACAGCAGCCCAAAGAACTTCAGGTTTAAGGGAACTCAGGAGATATAGGCGATGGCCGAGCAGAAGATTTATGCCACCGGTAAGAGAAAAACCTCTATTGCCCGCGTCTGGATGAAGCCGGGTACTGGTGAGATTACTATTAACAAGCGGACGATAGACGAATATTTTGGTCGCCCGACATCCAAAATGGTTGTACGCCAGCCTCTTGAACTGACTGAAAATATCGGTAAATTCGATGTTACCGTCAACGTAAGTGGTGGTGGTCCTTCCGGCCAGGCCGGTGCAATTAAACACGGTATCACCAAAGCCCTTCTCGAGGTAAATCCGGCACTTCGTGATTCGCTCAAGAAGGCCGGCTTTATTACACGTGACAGTCGAATCAAGGAACGTAAGAAGTATGGTAAGCGCGGCGCGCGCCGTAGCTTCCAGTTCTCCAAGCGTTAAACCCTTGCGGCCCCTGGGGTCGTCTGGATATTTGGTTGGAAAGGGAAGCCTGCGGGTTTCCCTTTTGCCGTTTGTGGAATGCTTATCCGGCAAGATCGCTTGAATGTTAAGGAGTGGAATATGCATCGGATTGCAGTTGTTGGCGCAAGTGGTTATACCGGCGTAGAGTTGCTCAGGCTGCTTTCTCAGCATCCCGATTTGGAGCTTGTGTGCGTGACATCGCGTCAATATGCCGGACAAGCAGTGTGTGAGGTGTTCCCTTCTCTGCAAGGCAGTTTGGACCTTGTTTTTGAGGATATCAATTCAGCCTCGCTGTCGGGACGAGCCGACCTGGTGTTCACTGCGGTGCCTCATCAAACAGCCATGGGGATAATTCCCGAACTTCTCTCTGCCGGTTGTCGTGTGGTTGATCTTTCGGCAGATTTCCGTATCAGTGATGTTGCCATTTACGAAGCCTGGTACCAGGAACATACGGCCACAGAATTACTCAGTGAAGCGGTCTATGGCCTTCCTGAACTGTTTCGTGAGCAGATCCCTTCAGCCAGACTGGTTGCTAATCCCGGCTGTTATCCTACCAGTGTGGCACTGGCATTGGCCCCATTACTTGAAAATGATCTAATTGATACGACGACCATTATCGTTGACAGCAAGTCGGGTACCAGTGGCGCCGGTCGTGCGGTCAAAGTGGACACCCTCTATTGTGAAGTCAATGAAGGCTTCAAAGCCTACAGCTTGCCCAGGCATCGCCACACTCCAGAAATTGAGCAGACGCTCAGCACGTTGGCAGGAAGGGCTGTGACGATCAGTTTTACACCGCATTTGCTGCCAGTAAGCAGAGGTATCCTCAGCACCTGTTATGCCAGCCTGTCCAGTCCACTTTCACTGGATGCCCTGCATGCTGTTTATCGTGAAAAATATGCGGCAGAGACCTTTGTGCGCGTCCTTCCCAAAGGGCATCTGCCAAACATTTCTCAGGTTCGCGGCAGTAATTACTGTGATATCGGTTTGTCTGTCGATGATCGGACCGGTCGTGTGATTGCTCTGGCTGTAATTGACAATCTGGTCAAGGGAGCAGCCGGTCAAGCTGTACAGAATATGAACCTTATGCTGTCTCTGCCAGAAAATACCGGCTTGATGTTTCCTCCAATTTTTCCGTAAGATGTTGAAGTCAGTCGCCGCTTTACGTAAGTTGCTTTGATATTGTTGCCGGAGGTCCCGGATGCCTTGTATTTCCGAAGAAAGCAAAAAACATTGTTCCTGCACCTACACTTCCTGCGACAAACACGGTCACTGTTGCAAATGTGTGGCCTATCATAAAGATCGCGGGCAAATCCCGGGCTGCTTTTTCTCCGCAGAGGCAGAACGCGGATACGACCGATCATTGTCCAGGCTTGTCAGAGACAGGGACATGCTATAGGGACCTGTCGAACTGTCCCATGAGTTGATGCAAATCTGGATTTTAGATCATATCCGAACCCTTTTTCAGCACATGGTTAAGGCTCTGAACCAAACCGGCTAAAAGGTGTTCTCAAAACCCAAATAGCGAAGGCCAGCTGTTTCTCAGCTGGCCTTCGCTATTTGGGTTTCCGGTTTCTCGCATCGCGCCACGTGTGCTATTGCGGAAGGCAACCTTCATTGCATATTTCGATAAAGGCTGCGGCCACTTCCGGATCGAATTGAGAACCGGAGTGATCGTGAATCTCCCGTATGGCGATCTCGTGAGACATCGCTTTGCGGTAGGGACGGTCTGAAGTCATGGCATCGTAGGTATCACAGACCGCGAGAATCTTGCCTTCAATACGCCATTCATTACCGCTCAGGCCATTCGGGTAACCATTGCCATCATAACGTTCGTGATGTTGCTCGATAATCTCGCGAACTGTGCCCAGAAAATGAATCGGTTCAAGTATGCGCATGCCGATTGAGGGATGCAACTTGAGGACATCGATATCCGCTGCCGTCAACTTTTCTTTCTTGTGAAGCAGTGCCACGTCGATGCCGATCTTGCCTATATCGTGCAGGATCGCGGCTTGTTCGAGTTGCTTGAGAGGATCGCCTTCCATCCCCAGTCTTTTGGCCAGGGCTACACTGTAACGGGTCACGCGCTCAGAATGGCCGCGTGTGTAAGCATCGCTTGCCTCAATAGCAGAGACCAACGCCTGAACGGTGTTGAAATAGGTGGTCTCCTGGGATTCATAAAGACGGGCATTGCGGATTGCAATGCTTGCCTGGGCGGCGATGGTTGAGAGCAGTTCAATGTCCGGGATGCCAAAGCTTGAGCCATCGATGGGATTGGCGACTGTGATTGTGCCAATGACTTTATCCTTGTCGGTCAAAGGGGCACAGAGGACCGATTCGCGGATAAAGCCCAGTTGGCTCATTTTGCTGAACTCATTTTCCTTGTCAACATTTGCCAGAAGCTTCGGTTTATTATTGTTTATAACCCAGAAGGAGACGCCGCCAGGTTTGAGTGGAATTTCCAGCTCAAGGTCAAAGTCTTCAGGAATACCAGCGGCACCACCTATTGAGAGATTGCCGGTTTTCTCGTTAAGCATGAGTATGTATCCGGCCTTGGACTTCATGGTATTCATACTCTTCTGACAGAGCATGTTCAGCAACCTGCCAAGGTCCATGGTGGAATTGACAGCAAGCCCCATTTTATAGAGAGATTGCAGGCGTTCGACTGCCTGAGTGAGGCCAATATTCTTATCTTCAAGTTCGCTGGCAAGGTCGGCGATCTTGTAGTTGGCTTCCTCGATCTCCTCGATACGCTCCTCAAGGTTGATGTTAAGATATTCAATCTCCCTGAGACGCTCCTCAAGGGTCATGTTCATGGCCCCAAGCTCTTCACTGTGAGTAAGCTTTTCCTGGCTGATGGCCAACTCGCGTTCATTTTTGACCGTGTTTTCAACAAGTTCCCGAAGTCGCTGTACCATACCGTTGAACTTGGAAGAGAGCAGGGTCATCTCATCAGAACTGCTGATCATCGTGTGGGCTTCTTCAAACTGGCCCGTCTCAACATGATTCATGGCAGAGACCAGTCTGCGGATCGGTGCATCAACATAGACCAGCAGGAATGCAGTGATTGTCATGACAAGGATAATCAGCATGACACTGGAGGCGATCAACGTTGTGTTGCGGCCACTGTTTTGTATGTTAGAAAGTTGGTCGAGGGAAAGTTCCAGGCTCAGGACGCCGAGCACCTTGATGTCCTTATCATGGCAGGTATAACAAAGAGGTTGATTGTATATCGGTACAATGGAGTTGAAATGTTCATGATCTGACAAATCGCTGGAAAAGGAAAAATTGCCGTCACGATAGGCCATCAATTCCGAAGTTGAGACCAGACCATCTACCTCCCCGGGACTTGCTGCCATGAGGATACGGCCGGATTCATCAAAGATTCGTACGTTGTCAATGGCTGGTTCTTTTTTAATCTTGCCGAGAATATGGCTTACTCGGTGATTATTGCCGTTGGCCATGTCCGTGATAATGCTGTTGTGGATTGTTTCGGCCAGCACGCGACCGTGATCTGTCACTAATTTGTTCAGTATGGCTTTCTGCGTCTGCAGGTTATACCAGGTCGTCAGACCGATAGCGATTATCAGGATGATGCTGCACAAGCCTAGAAATTTTATCTTAAGTGAATTCATAGTCTGAATTTGGGGATCCCATCAGAGTTGTTCTGGAAAATTGCACCATAACTCGGAGGCGAGTTCATCTGGCATTAATATGCATTCGCTGCTGCCAACATGAACAGAGCAATAACGTCTTAACTTGACACGTTTCGCACATCTCTATAGATTGATCAGGTTTGACGGTGCGGGGGAGTCAACTTCCGTTCTATGACTGGCAGAATAAGCCAAAAGCATAAGTTAAAAACAGCAAAAAGCACATCACAAAAACATCTCAAGGATATTATCTTCTGCTCATGTTTCCTGAATCCCTGGTCGTTGTGCTCGGTGTTGTTCTGGTCCTTGAAGGCATTCCGTGGTTTCTGTCACCACGTGGGACCAAACGCATGCTGGCTGAACTCTCCAAAATGAATGATCTTTCCCTGCGTGGCATCGGCGTTGTTTTTATGCTGACAGGTCTACTCCTTGTCTATCTTGTAAAGAGCTAAAGATGCATATATCTGCACTTATAATGATAATAACGCGTACAAAATTCATATGCTGTTAACTGAGTATAATTTTGATCTCCCGCAGGAACTGATCGCACAACAGCCCCTCGGCGATCGTTCTGCTTCTCGTCTGTTGCTGCTCAACAGGTTGAACAGGAAGATTGCCCATCACCATTTCTCTTCGCTGCCGGGACTTTTGCGAGAAGGCGACCTCCTGGTACGTAATGAAACCCGGGTGTTGCCGGCTCGGTTGCTTGGCAGGAAATCGAGTGGTGGGCAAGTTGAGGTTTTGCTGGTTCGCCAGCTTGATGCATCACGAAATATCTGGCGTTGTATGACACGTAGTTCGAAGCCGGTTCGGGTTGGCTGTTTACTTGAATTCCCGCAGGGAATTTGTGGCGAAGTGATCGACGCAGAGGTTGATGGACAACGACTGTTGCGGTTCACCTGCCCAGGTGATTTTTTTGAATTACTGGAACAAGCCGGGCATGTGCCCCTGCCACCATATATTCGCCGCGAAGACCATGACCTCGACAAGGATAGGTACCAGACGGTGTTTGCCAACAACCCCGGGGCAGTGGCTGCGCCGACTGCGGGTCTGCATTTTACCGAAAAGACCTTTGACGCTTTAGCTGCACGCAATATCGATGTCTGTGGTGTTACCCTGCATGTCGGCCCTGGCACTTTCCTGCCGGTTCGTACCGAGAACCTACCCGATCATCGCATGCACACAGAATTCTACGAGGTTCCGGAGGAAACTGCGGAACGGATTAATGCTGCGCGTGCGGATGGACGTCGAATTGTCGCTTTAGGAACGACTGTAACCCGAACCCTCGAGTATGCTGTAAATGATCAGGGCTTGCTGCTGGCTGGTCAGGGTGAAACGGACCTTTTTATTCTGCCGGGGTTCAAATTCCGCGTGGTCGATGCCCTGATCACCAACTTTCACTTGCCTAAGTCCACTCTGCTTGTGCTGGCCTCGGCTTTTGCCGGGCGGGATTTTATTCTCCAGGCTTACCGCGAGGCGGTTGACCATGGTTATCGTTTTTTCAGCTATGGCGATTGTATGTTGATTGAATAGCCAGAAGTGAGGAGTGAGGAGTGAGGGGAAAATGCATCAAGAGTTGCCGCATGCCAGGCCGGTGGAATTCAGGCTGCTGAACGAGTGTCCTGACACACAAGCGCGTCGCGGGACTTTGCATACTCGCAGAGGGGTTATTGAGACACCGGCCTTCATGCCGGTTGGTACGCAGGGGACAGTCAAAGGCATGCTCCCCGAACAACTTAAAGAGATCGGTGCCCAGATTATTCTTGGCAACACTTATCATCTTTACCTGCGCCCTGGCCATGAACGACTGGCACGATTAGGTGGTTTGCACCATTTCATGAATTGGGACCGGCCGATCCTCACTGACAGCGGCGGCTTTCAGGTCTTCAGCCTGGGGGCTCTGCGTAAAATAGACGAAGAGGGCGTACGTTTTCAGTCTCATCTCGACGGCAGTGCACATATATTGACTCCGGAACTGTCTATTGCTGTCCAGGAAGCTCTCGGTTCCGATATCATGATGGTTTTTGATGAATGTATCCCTCATCCGGCTACGCGCTCGTATGTTGCAGAATCAACCGCCCGCTCCAGCCGTTGGGCAGCACGATGTAAAAAGGCACGCACCGATGAAAGTGCAGCTTTGTTCGGTATTGTTCAGGGGGGCATGGACAGAGAGCTGCGCCAGCAGAGTGCCGAGGATTTGCTTGCGACAGGTTTTGACGGTTATGCTCTGGGTGGTCTTTCTGTAGGTGAGTCAGCGGATGTCATGTATCAAGTCATGGAGTGGTCACTGCCGCTTTTACCACAGAACAGACCCCGCTATGTCATGGGCGTAGGAACACCTGAAAACCTGGTTGAGGCGGTTTCCCGAGGGGCAGACATGTTCGATTGCGTCATGCCGACGCGCAATGCCAGAAACGGTGTGCTCTTTACCAGTTTTGGCAGAATCAGTATCAAGCAGGCGCGGTATATTGAAGATGCAATGCCAATCGATCCTGAGTGTTCCTGCTATGTTTGCCGCAACTACAGTCGTGCATATTTGCGCCATCTTTATCAAAGTAACGAAATCCTTGCATCGGTATTGAATACTACCCACAACTTGTATTACTATCTGCACCTCATGCAAGATATGAGGGACGCGATCGCTGCCGGCAAGTTCAAGGCCTTTCGCGAAGCGTTCTACCATAAACAAATTTCGGCCGGAGAAGCCTGACGGCTATCACCGGTTCAATATGACTGTTGGACTAAATCTTTAAGCATCTGATACAAGGAGGAAAAACCATGTTTACAACAAATGCATATGCCATGGCCGGTGGTGCCGAACAGCAGGCGGGAGGTTCCGGAATGGAAGGGATCGTCATGCTGGTCATCATGTTTGCGATCTTCTACCTTTTGCTGATTCGTCCGCAGCAAAAGCGCGCCAAGCAGCACAAGGCTCTGATTGAAAACCTGAAAGCAGGTGATCAGGTGGTCACCGCCGGTGGCATTCATGGCAAAGTCGTGGCAGTTCAGGACACGCTGGTGACCATGGAAATTGCCAGCAATGTCCGTATCAAAATCAACCGCAGTGCGGTTGTCGGCACCAAGACCGAACAGCTGGCAGAGTAGCGGGATCGCTTCGGGTTCATCCGGAAACTCCGAATGTACACTGTAGAAGTTTACAGATGAGAAACGAGTAATTTCTCGCGGACAGGATCGCGGAAAGGGCTATTTCCTCATAAAAACTAGTGAGAACAGGACGATCCGCTGTCAGCGGATCGGTTGAAAGGAGATGCAACAGAATGTCCAATAGCCTTAAGATTCGGACCGGCCTGGTGTTGGCCTGCCTCGTGCTGGCTCTGGTTTCGCTTGGCCCTACACTCTTCGGCGGCAATCTGCCGGAGTGGTGGCGCAAGGCCTTTGATCCGATTCACCTTGGTTTGGACCTGCAGGGTGGAATGCACCTGGTGCTCGGCGTCGATGCCGATAAAGCGGTTGAAAGCCGTCTTGATGCGGTTGTCGACCAGGCTGAAGAACTGCTCCGCGAAAAGGATATCATATTCAAACGGGTTGATCGGTTATCCGGAGAACGCGTTGTTATCACCGTGTATGATGAAGAAACCGGTGACAAGGCAGATTCCGTGATGGCAGAGGCTTTCCCTAATCTTGAAGCGATGACGTTGACGTCCGAGGGCGGTTATATCCAGAAGAATTACCGTCTGAGCGACAGTGAAATTGCGGCGGTGCGTGAGTATGCCGTTCGCCAGGCCCTTGAAACCTTGCGCAACCGTGTTGACCAGTTCGGCGTCAGTGAACCGACCCTGCAGCGCCAGGAGGGTAATCGGATTCTGATTCAATTACCGGGTGTAAAGGATCCTCAGCGCGCCATCGACCTGCTCGGCAAAACGGCTCGCCTGGAGTTCAAAATGGTTATGGAGAATGCCAACCCGCAAGATGCTGTCACCGGCAATCTGCCACCGGGTGGTCAACTTCTCTATGAACGTCGCGTTGATCCGCGTACCGGTGCCACCTCAGAAACGCCGCTGGTGGTCGAGGATAAAACCATTCTTACCGGTGATCTGCTCGCCGATGCCCAGGTGCGGATTGACAATCGCTTTAACGACTCTTACGTGGCCATCGATTTCAACGCGGTTGGTGCCAAGCGCTTTGACCAGATCACTGCGGCCAATGTCGGCAGGCGTATGGCGATCGTCCTGGATGATACCGTCTACTCGGCTCCGGTCATCCGCGAACGCATCTCCGGCGGCAGCGCCCAGATCAGCGGCAGCTTTACTGAGCAGGAAGCGACGGACCTGGCGATCATTCTACGCGCCGGTTCGCTGCCGGCACCGGTTGAAATTCTCGAGAACCGTACCGTAGGACCGTCTTTGGGGCAGGATTCGATCAACCAGGGGATTCTTTCTATCATAATCGGTGGTTTACTGGTGATGGTAGCCATGTTGATTTACTACAAATTATCCGGTGTGGTGGCCAATGTTGTGCTGTTCCTGAACCTGATCCTGATCATGGCCATATTGTCGATTCTCGGTGCAACCCTGACCTTGCCCGGGATCGCGGGTATCGTTCTGACAATCGGCATGGCGGTTGATGCCAATGTCCTGATCTTTGAGCGTATCCGCGAAGAAATACGTTTGGGACGAACGGCCAAAGCCGCACTGGAAGCCGGCTACGAAAAAGCCAAGCTGACAATTATCGATGCAAATGTTACGACTCTGATTGCCGCTTTGGTGTTGTTCCAGTTTGGCACCGGCCCGGTCAAGGGGTTCGCCGTCACGTTATCGGTGGGCATCATCTCTTCACTCTTTACCGCGGTTATCGTATCGCGACTGATATTCGATCTTTATCTGTCGCGCGGTAAAGTGGACCGTTTGAGTATCTAGGAGTTCTCAATGCAGATTATTAAGCATGATATTAATATCGACTTTGTCGGCAAGCGTAAAATTGCCCTGATTGTTTCAGGAATTGTCATCCTTCTGGGCCTGGTGTCGTTGGTGGTTCAAGGCGGGCCGAATCTCGGTATCGACTTTGTCGGTGGCACCCTGGTGCAGGTTAAATTTACCGAGAACACCGATGCTGCCAAAATCAAAGACAGTCTTTCTTCACTGGATCTCGGTTCAGTGGTCGTACAGCGCTTCGGAGACGATCCCAACGAGTTTTTAATACGTGTCCAGGAAAGCACTAAAGAAAAGGACCTTTCCGGGATGATTTCCGGAAGCCTCAATACCGTCTATGGTGAGGGAATGGTTGATCTTCGACGGGTAGAGATGGTGGGTCCGCAAGTCGGTAAGGATCTGCGTGAGAAAGGAATCCTTTCCATTGTCTATGCCATGATCGGCATTCTGATCTATATCTCCTGGCGATTTGAACTGCGCTTTGCAATCGGCGCAATAGTTGCTCTATTACACGACGTGATGATTACGATTGGAGCATTTTCTATCACCGGTCGGGAAATCGATTTACCGATTATTGCGGCATTTCTGGCGATCATCGGCTACTCGCTGAACGATACTATTATTGTATATGACCGGATTCGTGAAAACTACGGCAAGCATCAGAAGAAGGGTTTCGGCGAGGTTGTTAATCACTCAATCAATGAAACCCTGTCACGGACCATATTGACCTCCGGGACAACCTTGCTGGTTGTGCTGGCCCTCTTTGTCTTCGGCGGCGGCGTGATTCATAATTTTGCGTTCGCCATGCTTGTAGGAATCCTGGTTGGTACCTATTCATCGATATTTGTTGCCAGTCCGGTGCTGATCTTCTGGGATGATTACCGTTCCCGAGGGCAGAAAAAGGTGGCTGCTGAAGGGGGGACCCGATGAAAAAAGAAACTCTTCTGGTTGCCGTTGTGGCACTGGTTGCTGGATGCATCATAGGTTATATCGCTGGGCATAAAACCTCCGGGCCGACGGCACCGGTCGTCTCCGGCTCCCCTGCCGGACCGCCACCGACCGTGAATTTGCAGCAGAAGCTCAACGAGCTGAAAAATATCGTAGCGGCTGATCCGACTAATTTCCAGGCCTGGGTCGCCCTCGGCAATGAGTATTTTGACAGCAACCAGTTTATGGATGCGATCGAAGCTTATGATAAGGCCCTCGAAATTCAGCCGAACTCGCCGGATGTTCTTACCGACCAGGGGGTCATGTTCAAACGTCTGGGTTGGTTTGATCGGGCCATCAGCAATTTCAAAAAAGCCAATGAAATCGATCCGACCCATGCTACAAGTGTTTATAACATCGGCATCATTTATCGATATGACTTGCAGGATTTTCCCAAAGCGATGGAAGCCTGGACGCGTTTCCTGGAAATCAATCCGACCGGTCCCGGCTCGGATCGGGTCCGCCAGGATCTGGAGTTTTTGCGGACACAGCCGCCTGCTCAGCAATAGCCTCAAAATCATATTCGGGTCGGAGTTTTTTTCCGACCCGATTTCTTTCTCATGTCTACGACCAGACAAAAGATCGCAAACCTTTAACGCAAAGTCGCAAAGTTTAAGGAAAAGACGCAAAGAAAGTCGTCGTTCATGACAACAACATTACCCTGTACGCCTTTCCTTGCGTGTTTGTGTTAGCTTTGGTCTTTCCAAGACGTTAACTACTATGTTCCGGTCTTTTTCCAAACGTATGTATTCCCAGGCTCCAATTGCCCTCTGCCTGCCACTTGCAGGTTGTTTTGTCGGTCAGAAACCGCCTGTGAACGGTGTTCTTCGCGACGATTTGACCCGGCAGGGTGATGTCCTTGTTTCCGGGGATGACATTCCGGAAGGCGCTGACAGGCAGCATGGATGCAGCCCCTCTCCTGGCCAAGTGCTTATTAAACCGCAACGCTCATCATCAACCCTGGCAGACTTGTTGTGAATCCCGTAAGCACGCGTCTTTGGGTGCCACGCAATCAATCGTCAGACTTCTCCGCGATCTCTGAATTTCAGGAACAATTACAGCTGTCCCAGCTGGTCGCACGGTTGTTGATCGGCCGGGACTATTCTCTTGAATCCGCCCGCCAGTTTCTGACTGCACGTCTCGCGGATCTCCCTGATCCTTTTTTACTCCCGGATATGGATATTGCCGCTTGCCGTCTTCAGCTGGCCATTGAAAATGGCGAGAAGATTGCCGTTCACGGTGACTATGACGTTGATGGCATTACAGGCACCGTGCTTCTCCTTGCCGGGCTGGGTGAAATGGGCTGCAAGGAACTGACATATCACATCCCTTTGCGGCTGCGTGATGGCTATGGTCTGTCAGCAGAGGCTTTAAAGGAGGCATCCGCGAAGGGGACCCGGGTCGTCGTCTCGGTTGACTGTGGTGTAACTGCGCACGCAGAAGCAACTATCGCCAAAGAGCATGGCATCGATTTGATCATTACTGATCATCACCAGCCGCCGCCTACCTTGCCTGATGCCTTCGCTGTGGTTAATCCACAACGACAGGACTCCGTTTTTCCGTTTCGGAACCTTGCCGGTGTAGGCGTAGCATTTTTCCTGCTGGTCGCCTTGCGTAAACGTTTGCGTGATGCCGGATGGTTCGCTGACCGCCCGCAACCGGATCTGCGCCAATATCTCGACCTGGTGGCGATGGGGACAATCGCCGACCTGGTCCCCCTGCAGGGAATCAATCGTACCCTGACTCGCTACGGCCTGGCCCTTCTGGACAGTGATCATCGGGTTGGTGTCAGAGCGCTTAAACAGGTGGCTGGTGTCAAGGCTATTAATTCCGGGGTGGTGGGCTTTCAACTGGCGCCTCGCCTGAATGCTGCCGGGCGCATGGAAGATGCCGGTCTGGGTGTCGAGTTGCTCCTGGAGCAGGATATGGTCCGTGCATTGAACACGGCGCGCTATCTGGACCAGTGCAATCGTGAACGGCAAATTCTTGAAAAACAAACGTTAAAAGAAGCCGAGGCAGCAGTTGCAGGGCTTTCGGCAGATCATACTCACACGATTGTCCTCGGCGGTGATGGTTGGCACCCGGGGGTGATTGGAATCGTCGCCAGCCGGTTGGTTGAACGTTATTGCCGACCAACAGTCATGATCGCTTTGGCCGGCGACAGCGGCAAGGGATCGGCGCGTTCTATCCGTGGTTACCATCTCTACCAGGGACTTCAGGCCTGTGCTGATCACCTTGCGGCATTCGGTGGTCACGAAATGGCCGCCGGGATGAGCTTGGGTAAAGATCAGCTGGCAGGTTTCGCAGCCGCGCTTGAAACCCATGCAAGGGCAAAACTTTCCGCTGTTGACCTGATAGCGAAACTTCATTTTGACGGCGTGCTTCTGCTCGAAGAAATTGACCTTGAAGTATTGCGACAGATGGAAGCATTGGCTCCGTTCGGGATGGGAAACCCGGAGCCGTTGCTGGTCGCAGAATCAGTACGTGCAATGCAGGTACAGACAGCAGGCGATAATCACCTGCGCTTTACCGTTTGCCAAGGGGCTTTCAGCCACCCGGCAATCGCTTTCGGTATGCTTGAACGTCGTGAGGAGTTCCAAGGGGAAATCGATCTGCTGGTGACGCCTCAGATCAATAGCTTCCGTGGACGTGAGACGGTGCAGCTGAGGGTCAGGGATGTCAGGCCCAGTTCCGGGAGACATAAGTCATGAGGTCATACATCACGCCTTACGTGTTCCCTTAAGATAAATAAACCAGTAAGCTAAGCCGACGAACACCACGCCACCAATAATGTTTCCAAGTGTTACCGGGATCAGGTTGCTGAAGATGAAATTCGACCAGGTGAGCTCCGGAGCGGTCAATCCAAGTTCTGCTTTCAGCAGCAGACCGATCGGGATGAAGTACATGTTGGCAACAGAGTGCTCGAAGCCACTGGCAACAAAGGCCATGATTGGTACATAACATGCCAGCATCTTTCCTGTTATGTCACGGGCTGCCGTTGCCATAAAGACGGCGAGGCAAACCAGCCAGTTGCACAGGATACCGCGAATCAGGGCGACGCTGAAAGAAAGCTCGCATTTGACCGTGGCGATGTCGATGGCGTGCTCGGCCACCCGACCGGTCTTCCAGAGCTCGGATTCAACCATCAGCCAGGCCAGAAACAGTGATCCAACCAGGTTGCCAATGATGACGACCGTCCAGTTCTCGGCAATCTTCCACCAGGGAATCTCTCCATGCAGACCGGCTTTGGTGAGCAGGCTGTTGCCGGTGAAGAGCTCTGCACCACAGATGACAACCAGCATCAGGCCCAGGGAGAATACGCTGCCACCGAGCAGGCGCGAGACACCGATACCGAGGTGTGTCGCGGCATCAGCAGTGACCAGGGTTGTCAGTTCAGCGCCGAAGGCAATATAAAAACCTGCCAGCAGGCTGAGCACCCAGGTGCGGGCAATCGGTTGAGTCAGAATCCGCCGGCTGTTGTCGGTAATTGCCCGGGTGGTTTCGAGTGGTGTCAGAAAACGTTTTTCCATAAAATCAATTCACAGCCCCAAATCCTTCGCCAGCTTTTCCCACGCCGGCAGGCTGCGCTCGATGATACCCATATCGACGCAGTAGGCGATGCGGAAATAACCAGGAGCTCCGAAGCCGGATCCGGGAACGAGCAGAATGTTGTATTGCTGCGCACGGCGCACGAATTCGACATCATCAGCAAGGGGCGATTTCGGAAAGAAATAAAAACCGCCGCCCGGTTTTGCCATGGTAAAACCGAGTTTGGTCAGATGGTTGTAGAGCAGATCGCGTTTTGCCTGATATTCGCTGATATCGACACTTTCGCGTTGCAGTACGGCGACCAGTCGCTGCATCAGGGCCGGGGCATTGACAAATCCAAGCACACGGTTGCAGAAGATGGCCCCTTCCATGAACAAGGCAACTTCCTCCATGGCCGGATTGGCGGCCAGGTAGCCGATCCGTTCTCCAGGCAGGGCTAGGTCCTTGGAGTGTGAAGTCACCAGGATGGCATTGCGGATATATCTGAATACCGGCGGCACGCTGTTGCCGTCGAATGCCAGTCGCGCATAAGGCTCGTCGGAAATGACATAGAGCTGCCGGCTGAGCTCTGTCTGCTTGCGTTCAAGCATCTGCCCTAAGGCGGCAAGCGTTTCGGCACTGTAAACGGCACCGGTCGGGTTGTTCGGTGAATTGATGATGATGGCCCGGGTATTGTCGGTAATCGCAGCCTCAATGGCGTCAATGTCCGGCTGGAAGGTCTCCGGATCTGTCCAGACTTCGGTGGTCACTCCGCCATGGTTGTCGACGTAGAATTTATATTCGACGAAAAATGGCGTCAGAATAATCACTTCTTCACCAGGGTTGAGAATCGTTTTTAAAGCAATATTCAGCGCGCCGCCGGCTCCGCAGGTCATTACAATATGGTTGGCTTTCACCGGCACACCGGAATCCTCGGCAATATGTTCAGCGACGGCGGCTCTTGTCTCCAGGTAACCGGCATTGTTCATGTAGCGGTGCATGCCGGCATACGGATGCTCGGCGATGCGCAGCAACTCGCGATGAAATGCGGCCGGAGGCTCTACGGAGGGATTGCCGAGAGTGAAGTCGTAAACATGCTCTGCGCCTTGTTCGGCAATCAGGGCAGCACCTTCCTCGAACATACGACGAATCCAGGAAGAGCGTTCAATAGCACTACGGACCTTGTTGGCGACAGTCATCGGTGAACTCCTTTATGATTTACATTTTTCAGGTTTGAAAATCTGAGCTGCGAGTTTAGCTGTCCCTACGGCGTTGGTCAAGGAGTGTTGCAGGGCGTGCTTGCTTGCTTTTTACCGTTTCATGGGATAAATTCACAGATCCTAAAATACTGGAGAGGACAGACTTCGTGGACGAAAAGAAACTGCAGGAGTTGCGGCAAAAGATTGATGCTCTCGATAACCAGATCCTGGAGATGCTCAATCGTCGTGCAGAAATAGTAATTGAGGTCGGTAAAGCCAAACAAAAGAGCCACGGCGAGTACTATGTGCCGAGTCGGGAGAAAGCGATCTACGATCGCCTGATCGCCAGCAATCCCGGACCCTTTTCCGATGAAGGGGTGCGTCGGGTCTTCCGGGAAATTATTTCGGCTTCTCTGTCGTTGGAGCAACCAATGAAGGTGGCGTTCCTCGGCCCACAGGCAACCTATACCCACGTTGCCGCAATGCAGCAGTTCGGTTTTTCCGCTCAATTGGTACCACTGAAAAGTATCCCGTCGATTTTTGACGAAGTCAGTCGGGAGAGGGCCAGCTATGGCGTGGTACCGGTGGAAAATTCCAATGAGGGCGTGGTCTCTCACACTCTTGACATGTTCATGTCCTCGGAGCTCAAGATCATTGCTGAAATTCTGTTGCCGGTTTCCCATGATCTACTGAACCTTTCAGGGCAGAGCAGTGATATCCGCAAAGTGATTTCTCACCCCCAGGCCATTGGCCAGTGCCGATCCTGGCTGGAAGAAAATCTCCCTGATGTCCCGTTGGTTGATGCGGCAAGTACGGCTTCAGCTGCTCAACAGGCTGCAGAGGATGCCGGGGTCGCAGCGATTGCAAGCGAATCAGCGGCCTCGCTGTACGGCTTGCGGGTGGTCAAACACAAAATTGAAGACAACCCGAATAACTTTACACGCTTCCTGATCATCGGCAGAGAAATCCAGGGGCCGAGCGGCAATGACAAGACGTCGATCATGTTCAGCGTCAAGGACCAGGTGGGGATTCTTTATCATATGCTGGAACCCTTCAGTAAACGCGATATCAACCTGGCCAAGATCGAGAGCCGTCCAACCAAGGGCAAGGCTTGGGAATACATCTTCTTCCTCGATATGGAGGGCCATATCAGGGAGCAGAAGATAGCGGATGCTGTAGAAGAACTGCGTTCTCTCTGCCAGTTTCTCAAGGTGCTCGGTTCGTACCCGAAGGCCCGATAGCTCAGGAGGGTGAGGGGTGAGACGTGAGGGGTGGGTTGATGTGACCATGACAAGTTTTTATATAGATAAGCTCGCGATTGTGGGTGTCGGCCTGATTGGCGGGTCGCTGGCTCTGGCTCTTAAAGAGGCCGGTGTTGTTGGTCATGTGGTCGGTATCGGCCGGGGGCTGCCGAACCTGGAAACCGCATTAAGGCTCGGTGTGGTTGACAGTCTTACCCAGAATCTGGCTGAGGGTGTCGCTGATGCCGACGTGGTTTTTCTGGCGACGCCGGTGCAGTCTCTCGGTTCTGTGGCCAAACAGGCTATGCCGCATCTTAAGCCGGGGGCCATTATTACCGATGGCGGCAGTGTCAAACAGGCGGTGATCGACGCAATTGAGCCACATCTGCGCCCTGATGTTCATTTCGTTCCCGGTCATCCGATTGCCGGGACCGAAAACAGCGGTGCAGAGGCTGCATTTGCTACACTCTATCGCGATCGCCGCTGTATCCTCACGCCGACAGCGAGGACCGCAGATGAAGCTCTGGATCTCATTCGCCGCATGTGGCAATGCGTCGGCAGCCAGGTGGTGGTCATGGAAGTCGACAAGCATGACCGTGTGCTCGCGGCGATCAGTCATCTGCCGCACATGGTCGCCTATGCACTGGTGAATGCTGTTGGCGCTTACGACCGTTATGATGAAAATGTTCTTGAGTATTCAGCGGGCGGTTTCCGTGATTTTACGCGCATTGCCTCTTCAGATCCGACCATGTGGCGAGATATTGCCCTGACCAACCGGCAGGCGTTGATTGAAATGATGGAACAGTTCGAAACCTTTTTTGCTGAGCTCAAAGAAGATATTGCCATCGGCTCGGGTGACCGTCTCTACGAATTTTTCCGTCGTTCCAAACAGAGTCGTGACGAAATCCTTTAGGATTCTGTCCACCCTTGGGAGTGGCCTCTTTACCCTGCAAAGTGATAAGACGAAACATGAGTGATAATCCATCCAAAACCAGAACTGTATCTCCGGTTAACCACCTTCGAGGAGAAATCTCCGTGCCCGGAGACAAATCCATCTCTCACCGTTCGATCATGCTTGGCTCGCTGGCTGATGGCACAACTCGGGTGAGTGGTTTCCTGATGGGTGAAGACAACCTTTCCACCTGGAAAATTTTTCAAGCCATGGGAGTCACAATCCGCCAGACAGGATCAGACACTCTGGAGATCGACGGTGTCGGTCTCGATGGTCTTGCAGAACCGGCCGACGTCCTTGATTGTGGCAACTCCGGGACAACCATGCGCCTGATGTGCGGCCTGCTGGCAGGGCAAGATTTTTTTTCAGTGCTGACTGGAGACAAGTATCTGAGGCGCAGACCGATGAAGCGTGTGGTGACGCCACTTATTGGCATGGGCGCCCGCATTTGGGGGCGTGACGGCGGGGAACGGGCGCCGTTGGCGATCCAGGGAGGCTCACTCAAGCCGATCAGCTATGCATCTCCGGTCTCGAGCGCCCAGGTGAAATCAGCCGTGCTGTTGGCTGGACTTTCCGTCGCAGGCGAAACCAGGGTGACTGAACCGCACCTGTCGCGTGATCACAGTGAACGCATGTTGACCTGCTTCGGCGCCGACGTGCGACCCTTTGCAGGTGGAGTCAGTTTGATCGGCAGGCCACATCTGGCAGCCCAGGATGTAATGGTTCCCGGTGATATCTCTTCAGCGGCTTTCTTTATGGTTGCTGGACTGATAACTCCTGGCGCGGAGCTTACGATTCGCAACGTCGGTATCAACCCGACGCGCAGCGGCATTATTGATATTCTGACAGCCATGGGCGGTCAGCTTGAACTACACGATATCAGGGAGCAATCCGGTGAGCCTGTGGCAGACGTGCTGGTCCGGCACAGCCGACTCAAGGGCATTGAAATTGACGGAGACATGGTGCCACGGGCAATCGATGAATTTCCTGTGATCAGTGTTGCCGCAGCCCTGGCAGAGGGGACTACAACCATTCGCGACGCAGCAGAATTGCGCGTCAAGGAAACCGACCGTATCGCTGCTATGGTTAGTGAATTGGGCAAGCTCGGCGCTCAGATCGAAGCTCTCCCGGATGGCATGGTGATTACCGGAGTCGAACAACTCAGGATGGGTACGGTTTCATCGCATGGTGACCATCGTATTGCCATGAGCCTGGCCGTCGCAGCACTCTCGGCCAGAGGTGAAGTCACAATCGAAGATACAGCATGCACGGAAACTTCATTCCCGGGATTCTGGGAGTTGCTTGAGAATATCTGTGACAGGTGACGCGCAACGAGAAAGTATAAAATCAAGAACATGTCATATGCTCATGGAACTATCGAGACTGATCTGTAAACCTGAAGATCATAAACCGTACAACGGACATCAAATATTTTTTCTTACGCCACGCGTCACGAGTCTCGCATCACGAGCTTTCTTATGAAAAAACTTATAATCGCCATAGATGGACCTTCAGGAGTTGGTAAAAGCACTTTGAGCAAGGTCCTCTCTCACGAGCTAGGCTATCTCAACCTGGATACGGGAGCTATGTACCGTTGCGTTGCCCTGGCAGCTTCGCGTCAGGGGATTGATGCCGGCGACTATGATGCGTTGCGTCAGCTCTGTGATGAGATTGTTATTGAGTTCGCCCGCAATAAAGGTGAAGAACTTGTTTTGCTGAATGGTGAAAATGTCTCGGCAGAAATACGCTCCCCGGAGATCAGCCTTCTGACATCGGCAGTTGCCGCCTGTCCTGCTGTGCGACAATCTATGGTTGCCAGACAGCGTGAGCTCGGAGCTGGTGGCGGTGTGGTTCTGGAGGGTCGTGATATAGGCACGGTTGTCTTTCCGCATGCGGATGTTAAGTTCTTTCTCAAGGCTTCGGCAGAAGTGCGCGGGCAAAGGCGCTTTTTGGAACTTCAGGCGAAGGGTGTCGCTGTTGATCTGGCGCGCACGGTCGCCGAGGTTGAAGCGCGTGATGCCGCAGACACCAATCGTACGACTTCACCCTTAAGGCAAGCGGCTGATGCCGTAGTTATTGATACCACGGAGCTTGGTATAGCACAGGTCATGGAACGCATGTTCTCGGTTATCGCCGATCACCAGCAATCCTGAGAATAAAGGTATTGGATTGAAAGATGGAAATTGTTCTCGCCAAAAGTGCCGGCTTTTGTTTCGGCGTCAGACGCGCCACCCAGATGGCTTTTGAGGCAGCCGCCGAGCATGAAAATATTTGTTCCCTTGGCCCTGTGATTCATTCACCACAAGTTGTCAAACGGTTGGCAGAGCAGGGCGTTAGCGTGGTTGCTGATGTGGAGGATATCCCGCCCGGATCCGTCATCGTTCGCTCCCATGGCGTGACTTTGGAAGAGATGAGCAGCATCCAGGAGAAAAACCTGACGATTGTCGATGCTACCTGCCCATTCGTAAAAAAAGCCCAGGAGTACGCGGCCGGGCTCAGCAAGGAGGGCTATACGGTTATTATCGTCGGTGAAATGGAGCACCCCGAAGTTCAGGGGATTGTCTCGTATTCGGGCAATGCCGTGGTGCACGTTGTTGCCGATGCTGAGCAGGCCGTTGCTTTGCCGCGTATGAAAAAGGTAGGCATTGTCGCACAAACGACCCAACTTTATGAAAATCTCAAGGATGTTATGGATATCTGCCTGACTAAAAGTCAGGAGTTACGCGTTTTTAACACGATTTGTGATGCGACTTCCGTGCGTCAGAACGAGGCTCGAGAGATTGCACGATCAGTTGACCTGATGTTTGTGATCGGTGGGCATGCCAGCGCAAATACCTCGCGACTGGCAAGGATCTGCCGGGAGATACAGCCGCAAACCTGGCATATCGAGACCACTGAAGAAATCCAGCCGGAGTGGTTTGACGGCGTTGCGAAAGTGGGAGTCACCGCAGGCGCGTCAACACCGCGCTGGCTGATTGATGAGGTTATCACGAGGATCGCTGAGCTTGGAAAATAATAGTTTGAGTTTCCTGAGTGCTTGTGATATCTTCCCCAACCATGGCCTAAGAGCCATACCACCGTTTTTACGGTGGAATTTGTTAGGGGGTAACGAGTGAATGGTGGAAAGTAACGACAAATTCAACGACGAAACAGAAGAAATGGACAACGAAGAAGAAATGGATATGGAGCAATCCTTTGAATCCATGTTCGAAGACAGCATGCAGGAATTGAATGTTGGCGACGTTGTTCTCGGTACAGTTGTACAAGTCACTGATGACCACGTGGTCGTCGACGTTGGCTACAAGTCGGAAGGGGTAATCCCTCTCGCAGAGTTCAAGGATGAAGAAGGCAAAATCGATGTAAAAGTCGGTGATGAGGTCGATGTCCTTTTTGAACGTCGCGAGAACGATAGTGGACAGATAGGGCTCTCGAAGGAAAAAGCAGATCGCCAGAAAATCTGGGGGTCTCTTGAAGAGGGTGCTGTGGTCGAAGGCAGGATTGTCGGGCGCATCAAGGGTGGCTTGACAGTCGACATAGGCATCAATGCCTTTCTGCCAGGCTCTCAGGTTGATCTTCGTCCGGTTCGCAACCTTGAGAAGTTGCTCGGTGCGACCTTCGATTTCAAAATAATCAAACTGAACAAGCGTCGTGGCAATATCGTGCTCTCCCGGCGGGTTCTTCTCGAAGAACAGCGAGAAAATATGCGTTCTGATACCTTGGAAACGCTTACCGAAGGGCAGGTTGTTGAGGGTATCGTCAAAAATCTGACAGATTATGGCTCCTTCATTGATCTCGGCGGTATCGATGGTCTGCTGCATATTACCGATATGTCATGGGGACGGGTCAATCATCCCTCTGATGTGCTCTCTGTCGGTGAAAAGATCAATGTCAAGATCCTTAAATATGATCGCGAACGTGAGCGCGTCTCCCTCGGCCTGAAACAGATTACTCCCGATCCATGGCTGGAAGTGGAAAGCACTTACCCGGTTGGTGCCAGGGTCCAGGGCAAGGTCGTCAGTCTGACTGACTACGGCGCATTTATTGAATTGGAAGATGGCGTTGAAGGCTTGATTCATGTCTCTGAGATGAGCTGGACCAAGCGAATCAAACATCCCAACAAGCTTCTTACTGTTGGTGATGAAGTTGAGACTCTGGTTTTGGCTTTGGATATTCCCAATCGCCGCATCTCACTTGGTCTCAAGCAGATTGAACCAAACCCATGGGAAGTGATCGGTGAGAAATTCCCGGTCGGCACCATTATTGAGGGCCAGGTTAAAAATATCACCGATTTCGGTGTCTTCGTCGGTGTCGATGAAGGGATCGATGGTCTGGTGCATATCTCTGACATTTCCTGGACCAAGCGCGTCAAGCATCCTTCCGAGATATTCAAAAAGGGTGATACCGTTAAGGCTGTTGTCCTGAATATTGATCGTGAAAACGAGCGCTTCTCCCTCGGCCTCAAGCAGTTGACTCCTGATCCATGGGAAGCAATCCCTGTCAAATACGCCCCCGGAACTATTGTGCGCGGTAAGGCTACTTCGGTCACTGATTTCGGTGTCTTCCTGGAGATTGAAGAAGGTATCGAAGGCTTGATTCATGTCTCGGAACTGAGTCAGGAAAAAGTGGAAAGCCCTAAAGATTTTGCCAGTGTTGGTGATGAGTTTGAAGCTGTTGTCCTGAATGTCGACACCGTGGATCGTAAGATAGCACTTTCAGTCAAGCAACTGACCCATCACAAAGAGAAGGCCGAAGTACAGGAATTCCTCGGTGCACAGAAGCAGGCAACCTCCAACCTTGGCGCCCTTCTTCAGGGGGCTATGGACCGCAACGGCGAGGAGTCTGTCGAATAATTCAGTTAACAACTTGCGGCGCGTTTCCATTCAAAGTGGAAACGCGCTTTTTTTTGGAAAATCATGAAGAAACGCCCGTTTCTACTTGCTTCAGCCCTGCTGGCAGGCCTTTTCGTTTTTTTCCTGGCTCTGGCCGTTACCGTCGCCAGCTTCATGGGACGACCAGCTAATTTTGCCATCGGCAACAAGATTGGTGTCGTTGAAGTTTATGGTGTTATTGCCGATTCCAGGCTGATAATTGAGCAACTCCACGATTTTCGCGATAACGACAGTATCAAAGCGATTGTATTACGCATTGACTCTCCCGGAGGTGGTGTCGGCCCCTCGCAGGAGATTCATGACGAAATTAAGGCCCTCGACGCAGTAAAGCCTGTCGTCGTATCCATGGGTTCTGTTGCCGCATCCGGTGGTTATTATATTGCAGCCCCGGCCCGTGAAATCATTGCCAACCCGGGAACGATTGTCGGCAGCATCGGCGTAATCATGCAGTTCACCAACTTCCAGGAGTTATTGGACAAGATTGGTCTGAGCAGTGTCATTGTCAAAAGTGGAGAGTACAAGGACATCGGGTCACCGACACGGGAGATGTCAGCTGCAGAACGCGAGATCCTTCAAAATCTGATCGATGACGTTCACAATCAGTTCGTAGCATCAGTTGCAGAAGGCCGCAACATTGATGAAGCGATTGTCCGCTCAATAGCCGATGGCCGCGTTTTTTCAGGTCGCAGAGCAATGGAATTGAACCTGGTCGACGGGATGGGCAACCTTGAGGTTGCCATCAAGCGCTCTGCGGAGTTGGCCGGTATCGTAGGAGAACCACAGGTTATTTACCCACCGGGTAAAAAGCCATGGTTTATAGATCTGTTCATTGAAGAAACTTTAAATCGACTTCAATTCGCATTACAGAAACAGCATTCAGTTGGTTTGCAATATATTTGGCGAGGATTTAATTAGTTTCCGTCTGGAAATGGCCCTTTCCCGTAATCTCTGCGTCAATCGCAGATTTGATTGTGCGGCGTAAAGGACTACGCCTCCGCTCAAATCCTTGATTTTCTTGACTTTGCGAAAAATTGCTCGTTTCCAGATCGGAAACGGTATTTGTGCAATCCGGAGTTTCCGGATGAACACTAATCAGGAGGTATGCCATGACTAAAAGTGAACTGGTTGAACAACTGACAATTGATAATGATGTTCTCAACAAACGTGAAGCTGAAATGATTGTCAACTCTATCTTTGACAGTATCGGCCAGGCTCTTGTTGAAGGTGACCGTGTAGAGATACGGGGATTCGGCTCCTTCACCGTTCGTGAACGTGATGCACGCGAGGCACGCAACCCGAAAAGTGGCGACATCGTGCGAATCTCAGCAAAAAAGACCCCTTTTTTCAAAACCGGTAAAGAGCTAAGGGAACGGGTCAACGTACCGTGATTTGTTCTGTGTCTTGAGTGCTAGAATTTTTCACAAGCAATAACAAGTGAGGCCCCGTTTATAAAAACGGGGCCTCACTTGATTTTATGACGCTGAATTCTGTGGGTTAATTTTCATGCAACCTCCGGAATACCGACGCTTACCCCCTAGAGAGAACCTGTTGATCCGAATGTACCCAGGATGGGCGTTTTAGGCGTCCCGTTCAAGGACGGGCTTGCTCACCACAACCCGACTCCAGGCAAGAAATGGTTCAGTTGGTCAGCACAATCAGGAATATGTCGCGCATTCCAGAGGTTGTCAAAGATCTAGGTAGTGCTTAACTCTCATGCTAGCATAGAGCATCGCCTTGTCAATAGATGACCCTGATATATCTTGGTGACAAGCGTTACTTTCAACCCGAAGTTTTTCCAAACCACCACTAAATTCTAAAACAGAGCTTTTTTTTGCATGACAGATCCTGACAAATCTCCCGGTCCCGGTGCTTATCGATTTACGGTAACAGGCAGGTTCGCCGGATTACACCTCGACCAGTACCTGGCTGCGTGTAGTGACAAATTTTCGCGAAATCTGGCAAAACGCCTGATCGATATAGGAGGTGTGCACCTCTCAGGAAGAAGGATGCGTTGCTGCAGTCAACCGGTTTCGGCCGGCGACAACGTCGAAGTGTTTATAGACAATCAACCTTTGGAGCCGATGAAGCTGGATAAAAAGCAAATTCTGTATCGTGATCAGGATCTGATCGTGATTGATAAGCCGTCGGGGATGGTGACTCAACCTTCTCCGTCCCGTTACAAGGGCACTGTTTATGCTGAACTGCAGAACCTTCTCAGCGAACCGAAACGCAAAGGATATAGTCCAAGCATTGGCATGATGCAACGTCTGGACCGCGATACGTCCGGTGTAATGGTCTTCTCGATTCATCAAAGAGCACACAGATCGATGACCGAAGCCTTTCGCGGGCGTGATATCGATAAAGTTTACCTGGCATTGGTTGCAGGGCGGCCATCTGCGGAAAAAGGAAAATTTTCTTCTCTGCTGGCCCGGCGCCGCTCGACCAATCTGACTGTCTCTGTTGCTCGAGGAGGTAAACCGGCAGAAACTTGTTATCGCCTTCTTCAGACCATGGCCCAGGTCAGTCTGGTTGAAGTAAAACTGATAACCGGTCGATCACACCAGATCCGCGCTCATTTCTCAGAAGCAGGTTTGCCGTTGTTGGGAGATATCGCTTATGGCGGGCCACAAATGGTTAATCATCTTAAAATTCCCCGCCAGATGCTGCACTCCCATAAATTATCTTTTGACCATCCTGTGACAGGCAGCAAAATGGTATTTACTGCGTCTTTGCCGAATGATTTTTCTTCAGTTCTGCAGTATATCCATGACTCCTTGAATAGCATTGATACATAAGGTATTGTATCGTCCGTTATGATAAATTTTCCTGAAATCGACCCGGTTATTTTTCATGTTGGACCGCTGGCAGTCCGCTGGTACGGCCTGATGTATCTGCTTGGTTTTGGCGCATGCTACATTCTCATCAGGCACCTGTCGCGTCTACGCAATCTTGCTTTATCCAGGGATGATGCCTCTGATCTGCTTTTTTACGGCGTCCTTGGCGTTGTCCTCGGCGGCCGCCTTGGTTACGTTCTGTTCTATAATCCGGCACAATATCTCTCCCGCCCGCTGGAAATCTTTGCTGTCTGGCAAGGTGGCATGAGTTTCCATGGCGGTTTGCTTGGTGTCGTGATCGCTGTGGTGATCTTTTGTCGGCGCAGAGGGCTGTCAATATTGATGACCGGGGATATCCTGGTGACATCTGCAACCATCGGTCTCGGTTTCGGTCGAATCGGCAATTTTATCAATGGCGAGCTGTGGGGAAGGGTAACCGATCTTCCCTGGGGAATGATTTTCCCTGGCGGAGGTCCTCTTCCAAGACATCCCAGTCAGCTTTATGAAGCTGCTCTTGAAGGTTTTTTGCTTTTTCTCATCCTGTACCTGTTGCATCGTCGCAGGGTTGCTGAAGGCGTGCCGTTTTTCTGCTTTTTTATCGGTTACGGTCTATTCCGTTTTCTTATTGAGTTTGTCCGTCAGCCAGATGCTCATCTCGGCTTTCTCTGGGGGGGAGCAACTATGGGGCAGCTACTGTCATTGCCGATGATTCTCTTCGGACTGGCCGGATGCTTTTATCTTTATCGACTGAGGGGCACACAATGAATGGCATCCGAGGCATTATCTTCGATTGCGATGGTGTGCTTTTTGAAAGCCGCAAGGCCAATCTGGCTTATTACAATACCATCTTGGGCCTGTTAAATGAATCCCCTGTCGAAGAATCAGACCATGCCAGGGCACATCTATGTCACACTGCAGCAAGCCCGCAGGTTTTTGCGCAACTCCTCGGTGAGGAGCGCACACCAGGGGCTCTAGCCCTGGCAGCTGACCTTGATTATCGACAGTTCATTCAGTACATGCAGCCTGAACCCGGCATGATAGAAGCCTTGTCGCAACTGGCCGGGTCTTACCCTCTGGCGGTTGCAACCAATCGTGGTTGCAGTATGCTGAGCATCCTCGAGCATTTCGGCTTGAATGATTTTTTTCATGCGGTTGTCACGAGTCGAGATGTTACGCATCCCAAACCGGCACCTGACATGCTACACGAAGCAGCCAGGCGCCTGCAATATGCGACTCACGAGCTCCTTTTTGTCGGAGACTCAGAGTTGGATCAGGCCGCAGCCCGAATGGCCGGAATGCCTTTTGCGGTATATCGTGGTGATTTACAGGCTGATGTGCGCCTTGAACATCATGGAGAGTTGGTGGAGATGTTTATTAAAGATGTGGCGAAGGGTG
Organism: Desulfuromonadales bacterium; assembly: GCA_014860225.1. Classification (GTDB taxonomy): domain Bacteria; phylum Desulfobacterota; class Desulfuromonadia; order Desulfuromonadales; family BM103; genus M0040. Next base: position 17,015 of record JACZKE010000039.1, on the reverse strand, counting down.
CTTAGCGGGTGGCTCGGAAACAAGGGCTTCATGTCGTTTGTTTGGATTAATCAGAAAGGGCATCCTCAATATGAAGGTGCCCTTTCTGAGTGAACTGTCGTGTTGCGGCTAAGCGTCATATCTTATAAATTCTTGACCATCTCCAGAACATGTCCAACCTCCGTCGTCTGGTATGAAACCTCATCCATTATCGTATTGATAAGATAGATTCCCCGACCATGTTCTTCAAGTGGATGTCGCGGTTCAAGATATTGTTCGACGTCAAAGCCCTGACCGAAATCAAAAACCCGAATAATCAGCCTTTGTTCGACAAGAAGGATCTCGATATGGACTTCTTTGGTCGGATCATCCACGTTGGCATGCTGAATTGCATTCGCCATTGCCTCGGTCAGAACCAGGTTGAGGTCATATGCCAGTTTGTCTCGATCACCACTGTAGTTCCTGAGCGTACGGGCAATGTTCTCACCGATATGGCCAATCAGGCACAGATAACGTGTCTGGTTGGGAACTTTTATGTCGACAGCGATCCGGTCTGTGATCATGGTCTCATGCCTGGTTGAAATCTGAAATTGTATTTAACAGTAAAAACTTTATTGTTGGAAGCTTGCCAGAGCTTCACTTGAGTCCGTATAAATTTCAAAAACCCTGTGCAGACGGGTCAGCTCAAACATCGACTTTACCTGGAGTTGCAGACCTGATAGCTTCAGATTGCCGTTGCGGGAGCTCGCATTCTTAAAACCTGAAACCAGTGCGCCGAGCCCTGAAGAATCGACAAAACGCACTGCTTGCAGGTCCACGACCAGGTTACTCTTGCCTTCTTCAAATAATTTGAGCATGTGGTTTTTCAGATCGCCACTGTTGTGAGCATCAAGTCGCTCTTCCTGTACCGCCAACAAAACGGCGGCTCCTTTGTCCTCAATCTGCAAATTCATCTTGTACTCCTTGCTGGAATTGCTGTGCCAGAAATACTGGCATTCTCGAAAATATACTATCACATCATTAGAAAACTGTCTGATTTAACACGATCCTGTCATGATAAACGCCACAAAAATTATTTTCTCTTCTCAATACTCTTTCAGATGACAAGCCTTTACGGTTGTTTGACCTGCATGACAATCAAAGATACATCATCCTTAAAACTGCGATGTCCTGAAAAGAGTCGAACCTGCTCAATGATATGATCGATCATGTCCTGTGGCGGCAGCTTGTTATGCTCCTCAAGTAAGAGTACCAGACGATCTTCACCAAAAAGTTCGTTCATGTCATTTTCTGCCTCAATCACACCGTCAGTGTACAGCAACAGAACATCTCCATCCACCAGCTTGAGTGACTCCTGTTCATATGGGAAATCTTCTTTAACGCCTATAATCAAGCCCTCAGGGTCAAGACGAATACATTTTTTCAATTTCGACTGCCAGAGCAGGGTAGGTGAGTGACCGGCGCTGGCGAATGTTATTTGACGCGTCTCAGGACAGAATTGCAGATAAAAAAGTGTGATGAAAAGTTCTGCTCTGGTCAGGTCTTCGTAGAAGAACTGGTTAAGCTCTCTAATGATCTCCTGCGGGTTGTTAAGGTGACCTTTACGGGAACGTATCAAGGTGCGGGTTTCCGCCATGAGCAGTGCAGCCCCAACGTTGTGACCTGATACATCTGCGATTACCAGGTCGAGCCGGCCATCTTCGTGATGCAGGTAATCGTAATAGTCCCCACCAACTTCCTGTGCAGGAATGCAGATGCCGCCAAGCGCTACCCCCGGTACTTCGGGGGTGCTGGTCGGCAGCAAGCTGAGCTGAATGTCTTTGGCGATAGCAAGCTCTCGTTGCTGTTCTCGCGCTCTGATGAGATGTTCGGTTTGCTGAGCATTACGCCATGCAACTCCGACCATCCCGGCAAGGCTGGTAAACAGTTCAACGAATTCTTTGGTAAAAATCCCTTTTGCGGTGCGTGAAAATGCAGAAAGTACCCCGATCGGTTGTCCTTCAATAGAGATCGGAGCGTGGGCAAAGGACAGAATCTTTTCGCGGTGAATAATCTGTGCTGTTGTCGGTTTACTGATCACATCAGAATCGTTGACCACGCTGACACTGTTGGTCAGAAAGGTTTCCCCAATAAACGTTTCACTCGTTAGATCGCGTTCCGATTCACCAAAATGCTCGGAAGACATGCCGCGTTGACTGCGAACGGTCAAGGTTTGACGGTCCTCGTCAAGTATGCGGATGACGCAAAGGTCAAATTTGAATTGATCAGTAAATACCTCGAGAAGTGCATCGAGTATCGACTGCAGGTCATTGCCGCTAGCGATAGTTCGTGCCGCATCGTAAAGGACGCTCAGTTGCTCACGGCTTGCGGTGCGGCTGATGTTGACCGATCCGAACAGGTCAAAAACATCTTCCATGTGACTGCCACGAGCCGAGAGATATTTATCGACGATGATGCGGGCTGGTGCTGCGCCGACAGATCCGGCCAGAGTCAGTTCGGTAAAACGCTTCAGTTTGAGGATGTCGTTTTCTGACAGGCCGCCTTTCTCGTCGATTTCACGATTACCCATGTATTCACTGATCGCTGTATGAGCCTGTTTTATACCAATGAATTTAGCCATCAGGTCGACAAATTCCATGATTGTCGGTGCCTTGGAGATCCGGGTTCTCTCTGCTTTTAAGGGCGCTGGATTGAAAACATCGACAAACTTGCCTATTTGCTCGCGTTCTTCTTTACTTGGTGAAGTGAGAAGAGAGATGGCCAGGTAACTGCCAAGGTTTACGAACATGGTCCAGAAGAGGGCATGAGTCCATACATCAAATCCGCTGAGCCCGAATAGCTGAGTTGGTTTGAGGAGAGCCAGTCCCCAAAGACCTTCTTGAACAATACCCGGGCTGATCCAGCCGGATTGAACAAATGATGGTATGAGGAGAGTATAAAACCACATGAAAAATCCGAGAACCAAACCGACTGTTGCTCCGCGGCGGGTTGCTTGACGCCAGTAAAGGCCTCCAATGACTGCCGGGGCAAACTGGGTCGCTGCGACAAAGGAAATCAGGCCGATATTGACCAGGGCCGCTGACTCGCCGAGCAAACGGTAATAAACATAACCAAGAAAGATAACCGCCAGGATGCAAAGCCTTTTGAGGTTGAGAAGCAGACCGGACAGTTCATTGGCCCCGGTATGAAACTTGAGGATGATCGGTATGAGCAGGTGGTTGAGAATCATGGTGGACAATGCCACCGATGAAACCATCACCATGCCTGCCGATGCTGAGAATCCGCCGAGAAAGACCAACAAGGCAAGCCAGGGTTGGCCATATTGAAGCGGCAGAGTGATTACGAAAAAGTCGGCATTGTATGAGTCACCGTTAGCAAGCAGCAGCCCGCCAAGAGCGATCGGAATCACAAACAGGTTGATGACGACCATGTACGCAGGAAAGCGCCACATGGCGCTGCGGATGTGGTCTTCGCGGCAATTCTCGATAACCATGATATGAAACTGGCGAGGCAGGAACATAATGGCCATCATTGAGATGAAGGTCATGCTCAACCAGTGGGCGTAGGTGTTTTCACCTGAACCGAGCATCAGCAGATGTCTGCGTTCAGGAAAACGGATCAGAAAGTCGTGAAAGATTTCGGTAAAGCCATCAAACAGACCATAGGTGACAAATATACCGGCAGCGACAAAGGCGATGATTTTAACTACCGATTCAAGAGCGATTGCGGCAACTAACCCTTCGTGTCGCTCCGAGGCGTCCAGATGCCTTGCTCCGAATATAATGCCGAAAATTCCCAGTATTAAGGCAACCACGAGTGCAGAATCAAAATGCAGGTCAAATTTTGGCAGGACATGCATCCTTATGTTAACAGTGGCAAGAGGGGAGACCAGCAGGTCAAAGGTGCGGGAAACGGCTTTCAGTTGCAAAGCGATGTAGGGCATGATGCCGATAACTGCAAATACAGTCACAACTGCACCGAGCAGTGGCGATTTGCCGTAGCGGCTGGAAATGAAGTCGGCGATGCTGGTGATATTCTGCTCTTTGCTGATGCGTACCATTTTACGCAGCAAAAACCACCATGAAAATGCGATCAGAGTCGGACCCAGGTAGATGGCCAGAAAGTCGATGCCGTTTGTAGCCGCACGTCCGACACTGCCGTAAAAAGTCCAGGATGTGCAATATACAGCCAAAGACAATGAGTAGACAGAAGGGTTGTCAACCAGGCTGTGTCCGCGCTCGCGCTGCCGGTCGGCGTAATAGGCGACACCAAAAAGAATACCGAAATACAACACTGATGTCAGGATGACAGTGGTGACGGAAATCACGCTGCTCCTCCGTGCGAATTGTTATCCTGATCGTTCCCGGGCGCATCATGTTCCGGGGAGTGCCTGACGAGATAAATTGAAAAGAGATAGATGACGAAGATAGAAACCGGCCAGCCAATGTAGAAGTAAAGGATGGTCAAGGGAATCCCGAAAACAAGTATGTCTTTGTTGAAAATGTGCAGAAACGGGTAGTTAATCATCACCACACCGAGAATAAACCAGATGACCCAGGCATCTTTTAACGGCAGTTTACGTTCCGTTTTCATGTGAACTGCTCCTGACTGGTCAATGCTCTGCAAATAAGTGACTGCACATTATAGTCGACAGCACCGGTGGTGTCGACAGGAACTACGTGGTTTGTTGCTTGTATCGGACTGAAGTCTTTTTTCTGCCTGACATAGAGTTCTCTTCTGCCATCTGAGGCATCACCAACACGTTGATCCAGCCTTTGCAATGTCACATCGTCCGGACATTCCAGGCGCAGCAACCAGACAGGGCATCCCATCTGCCCGGCGAGATCGATGAATCTTCTACGCTCATTATCCTTTGCAAAGGAAGCATCGACAATAACGCTTTGCTGAAAGGCAATGATCTCTTTGGCAGCTTTGAAGATGGCATCATAGGTTCGTTCTGTCATCTCCCGTGTGTAGAGACCTGTACCGTAGGTGTCCTCACTTTTTTGTCCCTCCGGCAGTCCCGCAAGCTGTTTGCGGACGACGTCTGAACGCAGGTGTTTTGCACCGGTTGCTTGTGCCAGAGCGCGAGCAACAGTTGTCTTGCCGACACCCATCAATCCCGAAGTCAAAAACAGCGTCGGTTTGATCCGATAGCCGAGAGCGAGATTGAAATAACGACAGGCCACTTTTTGAGCATGTTCACGGGTGTCAGCGGTAGTTTCCGGGTCAGTGGCCAGCATGGCGTTTACCTTGCCCCGCACCCAGGCCCGATACTGTTTATAAAAGAGCAGCAGCTTCTTGAGGCTATCGGACTTAACGTGTCCATGGTCTTGTGTCATCAGTCCATCCGCCAGGTCCCGGCGTCCACGGAATTCAAGGTCCATGATCAAAAAGGCCAGTTCGGCAAGAATGTCGGCAACCCTGTACTGACGATTGAATTCGATGCAGTCGTAAATGCAGATCGGATCAGTCATGCAGATGTTCGCTGCATGAAGATCGCCATGACCCTCTCTGACAAAGCCATCGGCTTCGCGTTCAAGCATAATCCCTTCAAGCTCAGCCAGGTCGTGCAGTGTAAAGCTTTGCATCAGCTGATGCGCCTCACTTGTCAGCGAGGAGCCGATTGCCGATGACGTCTGCTTGAAATTCTCCTCGCAGTTCCTTCTGACTGTTACGGCGTTTCGAACAGCTTCATCGCGACAGATTTCGGCCTGCTCCGTGACTTTGTGCACGGCCCTGCCGAGCTGCGGCATGGCTTCCGGGAGTTCCGGTGACTCCGCCTCGATCAAACGATCCAGCATGCGGTTCTCCGGCAAGCGCCGCATCTGAACCGCATAGTCGAGTAATCTGCCGCGACTGCCGAAGTAGACGCGTCCATTTATTTGTCGTAATTCGACAACGTCCAGGTAGATGCCGGTTGTAAAGCGCCTGTTCAAGCGTACCTCTTCATTGCAGAAATGACGCCGCTTCTCCAGGGAGCTGAAATCAAGGAATCCTAAATTGACTGGTTTTTTAAACTTATATGCATGGAGATCAGTCAGGTAAATACGCGAAATATGGGTTTCCTTGAAGTCGACGGATCGAGTCGTCTCCGGATAAGATAAAGGGTCGAGCAGTTGTTGATGAAGTTGGTCCATATCAAGTTACACGATCTTCATAAACGAGTTTTTATGCCTCCGATCACAATATTCTCAAGCAAGCTGCTGTCGCCAGCTTCTGCCTGGTTATCATATTCAAATTTTCCTAAAGATTATCAGAAGATATATGCATGTAAAGCCTGTGCGCAGGGGGCAGCTTGATTGACCATACGAGGACACTGTGATATTTTTAAACATTGTCATTCACCCCCATCACGGATCTTTTATGCCTTTGTTTCGCTGCCAATCCCTTGTTCTGCTGACCTTCTTTTTATGCGGCTGTGTTGCTGCCGATGTCCATGGTGATATCCAGGGGGTCGTAGCGGATGAGGCGCCCTATGTTTCTCGGCTGAACGAACCTCAATCGAACGCATACTTTCATTATGCACGCGCACGCATGCTGATGGCCGAGAATGATCGTGAAGGTGCACTCGAAGCCTATCAGAGAGCTATCGACTACGATCCTGGCAGTGAAGACCTGCGCTTTGAGCTTGCTGAGTTCTATCTCGCCATTGAGCAGCCTGAAAAAGCTGTTCGCACTGTGGAAGATGTTCTGCTGCGTCATCCTGAGTCCATCAAGGCCAATCTGATTCTGGCAAACGCCTATTTAGGCAATCGTCAACCGGAAAAAGCCGTACCGTATTTCCGCCACGTCCTGGAACTCGATCCGGAGAACGAAGCGGTTCGTCTGCACCTGGCAATTGCTCTGGTGCGTGCCGGGGATATTGACCTTGCTTCAGAAGAATTGAAAGAACTGCTGAAACGCTCTCCGGATTCCATGCCGGGACGGCTGGCGATGGCTCGTCTCTATCGGGAAACCGGTTTGAATCTTCTGGCCGTTGAGCAATATCGTGATCTGATTAGCCGTTACCCGGGTATGGACCAGGCTTATCTGGAGCTTGGCATCCTTTATGAGGAGCTCGGAGAGTGGCAGAATGCACTGGATGTTTTTTCGGGAGCTCTTGAGCAACGTCCGTTTGATTTTGCTCTGCGTCATCACCTTGCCCGCGTTTATGTCGGTATGAAGAGATATGATGATGCCCTTGAGCAATTGAATATCATTGTCGAGCTTAAACCCGAAGATTTCGATGCCCGTCGCAAGATAGGACTAATTTTTCTTGAGCAGCATCGTTGGGCCGACGCCATTTCAGCTTTCAGGGACATTCTCGACCTCCAGCCGGATCTCGATCCAGCCCGTTATTACCTTGGCACAGCTTATGAGAGTCTGTCTGAGTGGGAGCTCGCGCTTGAAGCTTTTCAAGGTATTGACCGGAACTCGGCGCTTTATGACGATGCCGTGTCCCATATCGGTTACATCTTCCTGGAAACCGGACGCATCAGCGAAGCGATCGAGCTGCTCGAATCGAGATTGGCTGAAGGGCAACCACGGCCGCAGGTATTCAACTCCCTGGCATCACTCTACATGGTTAACGCTCAGAATGATAAAGCTCTCATGACTGTCGAGCGAGGTATCAAGCTTTACCAGGACAACATTGATCTGCTCTATCAGAGAGCGTTGATTCTGGAGCGCATCGGACAGCACGAAGAGGCTATACAGGCAGCGAAAGATCTGCTTGTTATTGATGATGAACACGCTGAAGCATTGAACTTCCTCGCGTACTCGCTGGCTGTTGACAACCGGGATCTCTATGAAGCTCTGGACTATGCCGAACGTGCCAACAAATTAAAGCCCGCACCACATATCCTGGATACACTGGGTTGGGTTTATTACCGGCTTGGTCGCCTGGATGAGGCTCTCGAGATCATAAAAGAGGCCAGCCGTCAACTTCCAGAAGATGCTGTCGTATTTGAACACCTCGGCGATATTCACCTTGCGATGAATAACCTGAAGCAGGCCCGTGCCGCCTTTGAAAAGGCACTCCAGCTGCAACCGGACAATGTCGAACTTCGCAGCAAGCTTGATACGCTTGCAGATAATCAGTAGGGTCCAGCCTGTGTCCCGTCATTCCGCTCTCTTTGCACTGCTGCTGTGCATGGTCCTGATAATGTCCTGTGCCCCTGTTCGTCCAATTCTCGTTGGTGAGCAGGTGAGCCAGAGCGTTGCCAGGGAGCTCATGCGGGACTGGTCTGTGCGTTCTGGCCGAGTTTCATCAGTACAAGGACTGGCTAAGGTTAAGGTCCACACTCCCGAGAATTCGTTGAATGGCACCCAGGTCATACTGGCCGAAAAACCTGATCGACTACGTGCCGAGACCTTGAGCCTTTTTGGCTCGCCCTTGTTGTTGCTGGCCGCCGACGGTGACGCCCTTGGGGTTTTGCTCCCTTCACAAAATCTTTATTACACCGGAGCTGCGACACCTGAAAACCTTGGTCGCTTTGTTCGCATTCCCCTGCGCCTGGCTGATTTGATCAGTGTTCTGCTTTACCAGCCGCCGATGATAAATGCCAGGAGTGAAGAGGCTTTTGAGCTCCGGGACGGCGGATGGCTGCTGGTGCGTCACGGGTCGCCGCATCGTCAGGAATTGATCTTTAACCCCTTGCGTCAACTTGTTGAAGTGAGTTACTTCAATCGTGATAATCTGTTCCTGAAGATTACTTTCGGTAATTTCGCAGAAGCAGGCGACCGTTTCCCGCATTTATTTGATATTGAGATTCCTGAGCAGAAAACCAGGGCCAGTCTTGAATTTTCTGACCCGGTAATAAACGGTGAACTGCGGCCCGGAATTTTTCAGTTACCTCCGCCGGCAGGTGTGACAATTATTTCATTAGACGATGTATAAGTGTGAGGGGGCTGTGGCAGTTCTGCATGTGTCTCCAGGATTCTGTAGGACTATACGGGCCATGGCGACATGGAGGGGTGTAATTGCCCTTGCTTCACAAAGGAGTCACTTGTGAGATTTATCTTGTTTTTTCTGTTGTCTCTGCTGGCCGGCTGCGAACAACAGCAGGCGATCATTCCGGCTGAGGGTGATGCGGCGAAGCCGGTTCACGGCGATACTTTTATCGAGGCGTCGATCGGCGAACCGAACAATCTGCTGCCGGTGTTATCCTCAGACTCGGCCTCAAGTGATATCAATCGCCTGGTTTACAATGGTTTGATACGTTATGACAAAAATCTGCAGCTCGAGGGGGAATTGGCCGAATCCTGGGAAATTTCAGAGGATAATCTGACCTTTACTTTTCATCTGCGCAGAAATGTGACCTGGCATGATGGCGCCCCGTTTACCAGTGACGATGTTCTCTTCACCTATGAGTTATACATCAATCCCGAGGTGCCGACCTCATACGCAGAGGATTTCCTGCAGGTTGCCAAAGCTGAAGCCGTCGATCCCTATACCTTCCGCGTCACTTACGAAAAACCATACGCTCCGGCTCTGGAAAGCTGGGGAACATCGATTCATCCCAAGCATCTGCTCGAAAATCAGGATATCACTAAAAGTCCTCTTTCGCGCCGTCCTGTTGGTACTGGCCCATATAAATTTTTTAAATGGGATGCTGGTGAAAAGCTGGAGCTGTTAGCTAACCCTGATTACTTTGAAGGGCAACCCAATATCCACCGTGTCGTCTACCGGGTTATTCCTGACAGCTCAACGCAATTTCTCGAGTTGCAATCGGGTGGCCTCGATTTCATGGGATTGACCCCGATACAGTACCAGACCCAGACAGACACACCTGCCTTTACCCGTAACTTCAACAAGTATCGCTATTTGTCATTCAGTTACACCTATCTCGGTTTTAACCTGACGAAGCCGCTCTTTCAGGACAAGCGCGTCCGACAGGCCATATCCCACGCTATCAACAAGCAGGAACTCATTGATGGCGTTCTGCTCGGGCTTGGACAGGCCGCGACCGGCCCCTATAAGCCGGATACCTGGGTCTACAATGCCAATGTGAAACGCTATCCATACAATCCGGAGTTGTCCCGGTCGCTGCTTGCCGAGGCAGGTTGGACTGATAGCGATGGCGATGGTGTTCTGGATAAGGATGGCCAGAAGCTGGCTTTTACGATTGTTACCAACCAGGGCAACGACCTGCGTTCAAAGACAGCCGAGATTATCCAGAGACGTCTCAAGGAAGTTGGTATAGTTATAGAAATCCGTGTTGTCGAATGGGCGACTTTCCTTAAAGAATTCATCTTTACGGGAAGCTTTGATGCGACAATCCTCGGCTGGAGCGGCGGCCCGGAGCCGGATCAGTTTAATATCTGGCACTCAAGCAAAACAGCACCGCGTGAGCTGAATTTCGTTAAGTTCAGCAACCCTGAAATTGATGAGCTGCTGGAAAAAGGCCGGCGAACCTTTGCCCAGGCCGAGCGCAAGCAGATCTATGATCGTTTTCAGGAAATCCTTGCCGAGGAACAACCCTATACGTTTCTTTATGTCGCTGAAGCCTTGCCGGCAGTGGCCAAACGTTTCCGGGGTATTGAACCGTCACCGGCGGGGATCACCTATAACTTTATTAAATGGTGGGTGCCGAAGAGCGAGCAGAAATATACTCGCTGAAGCGCGTGCAGTGTGATTCTCCTCTGAACCAGGAAGTTACATAAGAATCTATGCTTGTTTATCTCACAAAAAGACTGGTCATGATGATACCCCTGTTGATCGGCATCACGTTGATCAGCTTTGTCGTCATTCACCTGGCTCCCGGCGAGCCGACCGATATGCAGACCGACCTCAATCCTAAATCAAGCATTGAAATGCGTGACAGGTTGCGCGAGCGTTACAATCTTGACAAACCGTTGTATGTCCAGTACGGCCTCTGGATGAAGCAGATTGTAACACTCGATTTCGGAGACTCTTTTGCCCAGGACAACCGGCCGGTTCTGGAGAAAATCGGCGAACGCATGCCGATAACGATCCTTATCAATGTTTTGTCCATTGTTGTGATCCTGGCTGTTGCCGTGCCGATCGGTATCCTTTCAGCAGTACGCCGGAACAGCTTGTTCGATCGCGGCACTACGATTTTCGTGTTTCTCGGCTTCGCCATGCCGTCTTTCTGGCTGGCGCTGCTGTTGATGGATTATTTTGGTGTGCGCCTGGGGGTCTTCCCGGTTGCCGGGTTGAAATCCATAGGTTATGATTACCTCAGTCCGGTAAGGCAGTTCTGGGATATTGTTCACCACCTGATTATGCCGGTCTTTGTTTCGGCGTTCGGCGGGCTGGCCGGCTTCTCGCGCTACATGCGTTCCAACATGCTCGAAGTGATCCGTCAGGATTATATCCTCACCGCCCGTGCCAAAGGACTGTCAGAAAGAGTGGTTATCTACAAGCATGCACTGCGTAATGCTCTGTTGCCGGTTATCACTATTCTTGGGCTTTCTGTCCCCGGTTTGATCGGTGGCAGTGTCATCTTTGAGACAATATTCGCCATACCGGGTATGGGCAAACTTTTCTATGACGGGGTTCTGATGCGGGATTATCCGCTGATTATGGGAATTCTGGTGATTGGCGCAGTCCTGACCCTGATCGGCAATCTGTTGGCTGATATCAGTTATGCCATGGCGGACCCACGTATTCGCAAGGGGTAGTTTTCGTCCGGAAACGGCCCTTTTCCGCAATCTCTGCGTCAATCGGCGGATTTGATTGTGCGGCGTAAAGGACTACGCCTCCGCTCAAATCCTTGATTTCCTTGACCTTGCGAAAAATTGCTCGTTTCCAGATCGAGAACAGTGCCTGTGCTATGCGGAGTTTCCGGATGGCAACAAGTCAGGAACCTTCAAGCGCTTGTGCCCTGCCTTTCTCCACATCAACGCCAATCAACAGGACTATTCCCGCGACAAAAAAGATTGCCAGGGCCAGAATTGCGAAACGGTTGGATCCGGTCAAATCAATCAGAATCGCAAAAGTGAGCGGCCCGAATATTGATGCGAACTTTGAGCTGATGGCATAAAAACCGAAAAATTCGGCACTCCTTTGTTTGGGGACCAAACTGGAGAAAAGCGACCTGCTGAGAGCCTGACTGCCACCGAGTACGACAGCGACTGCGAAGCCGAGAATCCAGAACTCCACGGCAGTACGCATTACCGATGCGTACATTGCAATCATGGTAAAGAGTATCAGACTGGTCATGACCGCGCGCTTGGTGTTGAAGCGACCGGCAAGACGGGAGAAGAGCAGGGCCCCTGGCATGGCGACGAACTGGATCATCAGGAAGCAGCCCAGGATGGTACCGGTTCCCAGACCGAGTTCCTCGCGTGCGAAGATTGCTGAGACGGCGATGATCGTCTGGATACCATCATTGTAAAGCAGAAAGGCGATCAGGAATCGGCTGAGGTTGCGATAACGCCGCAAGTCAGCAAAGGTTTTAAGGTAATCACGCGGGGTCCGCAGGCTAAAGGTTGACCCTGGCGTAACCGGGACAGCCTTGAGCCAAACAAATGCCGGCAGGGCAAAGCCGAACCACCAGGCCCCGGTCAGCAGAAAACCAAGCCGGCTTGCCGTCTCCTTGTCAGGCAGACCAAAAAAAGTGTGTTGCTGGATCATCAGGAAAACGATCAACAACATCAAACCGCCGCCAAGATAGCCGAGGGCAAAGCCGCGGGCTGAAAGCCGATCGGCTTCATGACCGGATGCCAGGTCCGGGAGATAGGCGTTGTAGAAGATATTGCCTGCGGCGAAGCCAACATTGCCGAGAATAAAGAGGACTGCAGCCAGTAAATATTGACCAGACCCAGCGAAGAAAAGACCGCAGGTGGCAAGAGAGCCAAGCAGGCAGGAGAAGACCAGCAGGCGTAACCTCCAGCCCCGGCGATCAGCCAGGTTGCCGAGACCCGGAGCGACGATGGCGACCAGGACCATGGAGAGTGAGATAGTGTAACCCCACAATGCTGTTGCCGGAACGGGCTGTGAACTCCAGAAGAGTTCAGCGCCGCTTGCCGGAACCAGGCTTGCAAAGTAAACCGGCAGTACTGCGGCGAGAATCACTGTGGCGAAAGCCGAGTTGGCCCAGTCGTAGAGGCACCAGCCAAATTGCGCTTTATTACTGATGAGTTGGCGCAAAGTCTATCCCTTATGAAGAATCCTGAATGAGATACGCGGGACGCGGCAATCAAAATCACTAGTCGTCTGCTGAACTGGTCGCAAACACGTTAAGGATTGGTTTTAACCACGTTCATCATCCCGCGTCACGCATCCAGCGTTTGTGCGGTAAGCGCAAGCTTCGGGCAGCCAATCTGCCTGCTGGACAACCTCTGGAGTCAACTTAACGCACCCTTCTCCGACATCCAGACGTTTGTGGTAAACCCGGCACTCCCGGCTGATGATATCCAGATGACGACAGGGGATTCTGGTCGTCACGAACCGCCCCTGCAGATCGACCGATTTCTCGAAACAGCAGAGGCCGCAGCGATTGCAAAGCTTGTCCCATTCCATCATTGTTGCGGCAATTCAACCATAATGCGCTGCTGGTAGCGCGCAACCCGGGTCGGCCCGGCACCGTCGATAATCTCCCAGAAAAGTTCTGAGAATTGAGACACTTCTTTATTAACGAGGGCATCTTTTTCCTGTTGATGCCAGATTCTGGCTAACTCCAGAGCTCTTTGCGGAGTCTGGCGGCCCAGGCTGACTGCCAGAAAAGCGGGCACCTCATCGAGACCGTAAGGATCGAGCGGCCCTCTCATTGAAACCAGAACCGGGCCATCGGGCAGGTTGTCCTGAAGTCCCAGGCGATCGAGGCAGGCTGCATTCAGTTTGAAATCATAGGGTTGACGACCCAGACTGACCATTGATTGCGGTTTCTCTACCGGGATCAAAAAACGGTTGGCCAAACTGACTGGAATGTCGTTGTCTGGCAGGGTTTCGATGGTCAGGATGAAATCCTCGAGGGAACCAACTGCAGCGCTGTCTGCCAGTTCGCCTTTAAAGAGCAGATAGGTGTAAAGACCAAATTCCCCTGGATTTAAAGTCGTTTCATCGATCGGTTGCCAGTTGATCTGCACCGGAGTTGCAGAAATTGCTCCAGTCGTTCCGTCTGCTCTTTGCGCAGCCTCTTTCGCTGCTTTACGGCGCTCCAGAGCACGCAGTTTGTCCTGCAGAAGTTTAAGCTTTTCCTGAATACTGTCTATCTTCTCGATGGTTTCCTTGCGTTCCGTTTCATCAACCTCTTTTTTGCCAAACAGGTCATTCAGCCCGGCAACGGCGGGAATGACGCTCAGGAGCAGCAAAAAGCCGAACAGAATAATATACCTCTGGAATCTTTTGAGCTTCAATGGATACATGGTAACCCCTTAAAGAGAGTAAAACCGGGCAGGCTGTGAATCAGCCTGCCCGGGATTTAAATTGTGTTATTGACGGACTGCCGACGATCTTATGCGCACTCTGAATAGCCACACACATGGCAGACGCAGCAACCGCCCTCATGTTCGACCGGACCGCCGCAATCCGGGCAGGCGCCGCCATTGTTGGCATGTTTGAGCTCGATCTCCTCGTGATCGGCCATGTGCATCTGGATCGCCTTGGCAACCGCATCTGCACAGGAGGTGACTCGATTTTCGCCAAAACCGGCCGGCTTGTGACAGGTGATGCCGATCATCTGCTTAACGGCCTGCCGCGCCTGCACACCCGATCGCCAGGCCAGAGACACCAGGCGACCGATTGCCTCGCATTGGGATGAGGCACAACCGCCTGCTTTACCCATGGTGGTAAACAGCTCAAAAACGCCGGCGTCGTCCTCGTTGACAGTGATGTAGAGTGGACCGCAGCCGGTCTGCATCTGGTAGGTGCTGCCCTTGAGTGCGCGTGGGCGATCGCGCTTGAAATGTTTTTTAGACGACTCATGAGGGACAGTGTCCTCAGGTTTATCCACTTTCTTGATTGAGAGGACCTGCATGTCACGCGATCCGTCACGGTAGATTGTGACGCCTTTGCAGCCACTCTCATAGGCAAGACGATAGACCTTGGCCACATCTTCGCGGTTAGCATCGTTGCCGAAGTTGACGGTTTTTGAAACAGCATTATCAGTGTGATTCTGGAAGACCGCCTGCATGCGGATATGGTCTTCCGGAGTGATGTCGTGGGAGGTGACAAAGATATCGCGGACATCGTCGGGAATCTCGTCAATATCCTGGATGGTGCCGTGTTCGGCGATCGTTTTCATCAGCTCTTTAGAGTAGAAGCCACGTTCCCGGGCAATCTTTTCGAAGATCGGATGGACTTCGACCAGAATGTCATTGTCAAGCACCTGACGGACATAGGACACCGCAAAAAGCGGCTCAATACCGCTCGAAGTGTTGCTGATGATTGAAATTGTGCCGGTCGGGGCAATCGTGGTGCAGGTGGCATTGCGGATCGGGCCACCGCCATTGTCAAAGATGCTGCCTTTAAAATTGGGGAATGCGCCGCGCTCCTTTGCAAGAGCCCTGGAGGCCATGTGCGCCTTGTCATTGATAAATTTCATGACCCGATCGCCCAGTTCGATAGCCGCTTCAGTGTTGTAGGGGATGCCGAGCAGGATCAGCATGTCAGCCCAACCCATGACACCAAGGCCGATTTTACGATTGGCCCGGGTCATCTCTTTGATCTCTTTAATCGGGTATTTATTGACCTGAATGACGTCATCGAGGAAGCGGGTGCCGAGATCAACAACCTCAGCCAGCCTGTCCCAGTTTACTTTGCCGTCAGTTGTGACCATTCTGGCCAGGTTGATGGAGCCGAGGTTGCATGATTCGTAGGGAAGCAGCGGTTGCTCGCCGCAGGGATTGGTCGCCTCGAACTCGCCAATATGCGGAGTGGGATTGTCACGGTTGAGGCGGTCGAGGAAAATGATGCCCGGTTCGCCGTTGGTCCAGGCCAGATCGACAATACGGTCAAACACCTTGCGGGCCGAGCGCTGGGCGACAACCTCGCCGTTGCGTGGATTGACGATGTCGTAGTCGGCATCTTTCTCGACGGCTTCCATGAAAGCCTCGGTTATGCCGACCGAAATGTTGAAGTTGGTCAACACTGTCTGGTCCCGCTTGCACATGATGAAATCCATGATGTCGGGATGGTCGACGCGCAGAATGCCCATGTTGGCGCCACGTCGGGTGCCTCCCTGTTTGATCGTCTCGGTCGCTGCATCGAAGACCTTCATAAAGGAGAGCGGTCCCGAGGAAATTCCCTTGGTGGAGAGAACCAGATCATTCGCCGGTCTAATACGGCTGAAAGAAAAACCCGTACCCCCGCCACTTTTGTGAATCAGTGCCGTTTGCTTGATGGCTTCGAAGATCTCCTCCATTGAATCACCGACAGGTAAGACGAAACATGCAGAGAGTTGCCCCAGTTCACGGCCGGCGTTCATCAGGGTAGGTGAGTTCGGCATGAATTCCAGGCTCGTCATCATCTGCAGGAACTCTTTTGCAAGCTCAGCGGGAACCCGGCCGGTCTTGAATTCTTTTTCGCCGGCAGCGATGGTCTTGGCAACCCGCTCAAACATGTCAAGCGGGGTTTCCAGGATTTTGCCTTCTTTGTCGCGGCACAGATAACGGCGCTCAAGGACAGTGACGGCATTTGGAGACAGTTCGAGAGTGGGCTTTGGGGCTTTCCTGGACATGGACGAACCTTCCTGCAATTGATAAGGATTTTAATTGAATAATGCAGATATGCACTATATTGTATGGTATTGAATGTTAAAGCACAAGATATGGTGGGTGTCAACCCTGCACTGTAATCATGTTCTGCGCAATAACAGGGTTGCAGCAGAAGACTCAGTGATTCCAAATCGTTGGCTGCCCGGAAGGGTGTTTATATCCCCCCGCTGAGAACGCCGATCGTTGATGACCAGAATAGCATGAGATTCCTGCTGCCTGCACTAGCAGTCTGTTGGACTATCCATGAGCCGGCTGCAAATCCGGCTGTTTGGCCCATATTTCAGCTCCTTTTTGGTCCATAGCTACGGCTATGAACCTGCAAACGAGCTAAAATCTGTTCTCAAACATCCAAATTTTCGCTTCGGCCCGTA
>JACZKE010000038.1 GCA_014860225.1 Desulfuromonadales bacterium | reverse complement strand
CTGTCGGACTATACGGGCCGAAGCGAAAATTTGGATGTTTGAGAACAGATTTTAGCTCATTTGCAGGTTCATAGCCGTAGCTATGGACCAAAAAGGAGCTGAAATATGGGCCAAACAGCCGAATTTGCAGCCGGCTCATGGATAGTCCGACAGGCTGCATGCAATCATTGAAAAGGAGGAGTCTTCATGACCCTGAGTGAACTTGCCGGATACGATGGCCAGAACGGTCACCGTGCCTACATCGCTGTCAACGGCACCATCTATGATGTCACCGACAGCACTCTCTGGAAAAACGGGTTGCATCCTCCCGATCATCAAGCGGGGCAGGATTTGACCGAAGAACTGGCCAAAGCGCCGCACGTTCGAACGGTTGTTGAACGATTCCCCGTCGTAGGGACCCTCGGTCAAAAGCCATCGGCACAAACTCCCGGCGGCAGCGGCATGAAGACCACGGGTATTATTATCGCGGCAACGGTCATTGCCTTACTGCTTTACCTGCTCTTATAACGTTAAAGGGGTCGCAGTTCGGAGCGTCCGAAAAATTTTGATTACTTTGTTTTGCCTTCTTGATTTTTCTGTCTCGCTCAGTTATGCTCCGCGCCATGTTCCGTTTCGTAATCTTATTCGTCAGCATCGCCTGGGCATCTCTGCTGCTCCTTTCCTGGAGTAGTCCGACAGAGACAGCAGCCCAGCCGACACCCATTGTAAAGAGCGCCCCCTGATTTCAGGGGGCGTTTTCAATGTCCGTATTAGCGTTTCTGCCCGATTTGACCTGGCAGCGATCACCCTGACGGGAACCTCGCCTGACAAACTCCGCATCGATTGCATTGAGGACCTCCCACTTGTTGAGCGACCAGAGCGGGGCAAGCAATTGGTCCCGCGGACCATCGCCGGTCAGCCTGTGGATCAGCGTGTCGGGATGAAGTCGTTCCATAAAATCGACAACCAGCGTTACATACTCATCCATACCTAACAATTGGATCTTACCCTCGAGGTATAAGTTGCCAAGCGGTGTCTTTTGCAAGACATGGAGCAGGTGCAATTTGACACCGTCGACCCGTAATTTCGCCAAAACGTCGGCCGTCGCCAGTATGTCAGCGCGGCTCTCGCCGGGGAGACCGAGAATCACATGAACGCATACACGCAGACCGCGAGACTTTGCCGCGTGGTAGGCTTTTGTAAATGCTGCAAAATCGTGACCACGCTTCAACCAGGCAAGGGTCCTGTCGTGGCTGCTCTGCAATCCGAGTTCCAGCCAGAAGTAGGTCCGTCGGTGGTATTCCGCGAGTAAATCCAGAACATCAGGAGGAACGCAGTCGGGTCTTGTGCCAACCGCCAGGCCAACGACACTATCGACGGCCAAAGCTTCATCATAGAGAGCCCGCAACCTGTCTACCGGGGCAAGCGTATTTGAAAAAGGCTGAAAATAGGCCATGAACTTATTCGCCTTGTATTTGCGGCTCATGACGTCCTTACCCTGCTCAATCTGTTCGGCGATAGACAACTGTCGTTCGATGCCAACGGCTCCGGAGCCTCCCGGGTCACAGAAGAGACAACCTGAGCCTGCTCTTCCACCATTGCGATTCGGGCAACCGAACCCCGCGTCAACGGAGATCTTGTGAACCCGAACACCGAAACGTTTTTTAAGCTGTGCGGAAAAGATATGATAAGCTTTCATTGGCATGACAGGACTATGCCATTGCCATCATTCAAGGGCAAGCGGACAATCTGTTCTCTGCGATTGCAGTCGCACTTTTGCTTGGTATAATAAGCTGATCTTGATTTTTTCCAAGGAGTACACCATGGCACATCTGTTGGTAATTGATGATGAAGGCGACATCCGCCACCTTTATGCTGCCGAACTGGAAGATGAAGGCCATACAGTTGTCACATGCGGCAACCGCAATGATGCCATGGAGCTGCTGCGCAGTCAGGTTTTTGACCTGATCATTCTCGACATACAGCTTGACAAAGAAAGCGGCCTGGAGCTCCTGCAACAGATCGCACGCGAACGAGAGAAAACCCCGGTGGTGCTTTGTACAGCTTACAGCTGTTACAAGGATGACTTTTCCTCATGGCTGGCTGACGCATACGTAGTCAAAAGCTCCAACCTCGATGAGTTAAAAAACGAAGTACGTCGCATTCTTGCATTATCCTGAAATCACAGGGAGGCTCCATTGAAAGCTGTTATTATGGCGGGTGGCTTCGGCACTCGTATACACCCCTTGACCATAAGTATGCCCAAACCAATGATTCCGCTGCTCAACCGGCCGATCATGGAGCATATCGTCAATCTACTAAAACAGCACGACATTACCGACCTGATCCTGTTGTTGTTTCATCAACCCGAAGTGATCAAAAACTACTTTGGCGACGGGAGCGAATTCGGTGTCCGCATCACCTACGTGACACCATTGGAAGATTTCGGGACAGCTGGTGCGGTCAAAGCCGCAGCACGCCATCTTAATGAACGCTTCATGATTATCAGCGGCGACCTGCTGACCGATATTGACCTGTCAAAGGTAATCGCATTTCACGAAGAGAAGCAGGCGAAAGCAACCATAACCCTGACATCTGTGACTGACCCTCTGCAGTTCGGCGTTGTGATCACCGACAAAGAATCCCGCATTACCAAATTTCTTGAAAAACCCGGCTGGGGAGAAGTCTTTTCCGATACCATCAACACCGGGATTTACATTCTGGAACCGGAAGTCCTGGAACTGATCCCGGACGGTGAGAATCGCGACTGGTCCAAAGACGTTTTTCCAAAAATGCTTGAAAACAACGACGCTCTCTTTGGTTGTGATATGAAGGGTTACTGGGCCGACATCGGCAACCCGGAGGCATACCTCGAAGCATGCCATGACATCTGTCACGGCATGGTCACCGTTCAGGTCAATGAGCCGCCACATACAGTGGGCAGCACGATTTATATCAGCCCCGATGCCCAGGTGAATGAGCAGGCAAAACTCTCTGGCATGGTCGTTCTCGGTGACAATACCCGGATCCAGGGCAACGCTCAGCTCACCAACTCTGTAGTCGGCCGAAACTGCCTGATTGAAGAGGACTGCGTCCTCGAAGACTCTGTCCTCTGGGATAACGTCTACATTAAGGCTGGCACAAGGATTACCGGTGCCAATCTCGGTCACCGGGTTCAGGTTGGCCAGCGGGCAGTCATAGAAACGGGTGCCGTAATCGCAGACGAGACGACAATCGGTGACGAAGTCAACATCCGTCCTAACGTCAAAATCTGGCCACGCAAAGTCATCGAGAGCGGCTCGACGGTGTCCATCAACCTGATCTGGGGCGAAAAGTGGCGCAAGAGCCTCTTTGAAGGTGCCGTGGTCCGTGGTTTGACCAACGTGGAAATGACTCCTGAATTTTCTGCCCGGCTCGGCGCAGCTTATGGATCGACCCTGCCCAAAGGCAGCTACGTCCTGGCCGGCCGCGACGCTATCCGTTCCTCACGCATGCTCAAACGATCCTTTGTCGGCGGCCTGCTCTCCGCCGGAATCAATGTCCGTGACATCAGAATGATATCCCTGCCGGTGCTTCGCTACAAGCTGACGACCTTTGGTGAGGTTGGCGGCATCCATTTCCGCCAGTCTCCTGAAGATTCAGCGGCCACGGAAATTGTCTTCTTCGATGGTGACGGCAACGAAATATCACCTGGAACCACCAAGGGAATAGAGCGTATCTACTTCAAAGAGAACTTTCGACGCGCCCATCATTCAGAACCGGGCGCCATCGAAGAACTACCACGCGTCTACGATTTCTATCGTGAAGGTTTCCTTCGCAACCTGGATGATGCCCTGTTGAAGAAGACCGCGCCCAAAGTGGTCCTGGACCTTAACCATTCACCCGCTGCGGATCTTCTGCCCGTTCTGCTGACGGACCTCGGATTCGAAATCACTGAGCTGAACTCCCATGTCCACGAAAAATCCATGGACATGGCCGCAGACAAGCTCACTGTCGCCCTGGATCGTTTAAGCCGCATTGTCAAAACACTTGAAGCAGATGCTGGTTTCTGGATTGGGCCCTCGGGTGAGAAAATCCGGCTGGTCAGCGGTAATGGCCACATTTTTTCCGACCGTGAAGCGCTCAGTACATTGACGGTCCTGGTTTGTGCAGTAGAGCGAGAAGGCAGCCTGGTGATGCCGGTGGGTGCCCCCCAGGTAGTGGACACGCTGGCCAAGGCCAGCGGCTTGACAGTGCAACGCACCCGTGGTGACGGCTACTCACTGGTCGAAGCGGCACGTAGTCGCCAGGTACGTTTTGCTGCCTCAATGGATGATCGTTACAGCTTCCCGAAATTCCAGCCACACTTTGACGGCCTCTTTTCGGCCGCCAAAATCATGGAGCTCACGGCCCGGGCAAAGCTTTCTCTGGATCAGGCCTTTGCCAAGCTGCCCCTGCACACCTTTCATCACCTGCAAATGCCCTGTCCCTGGGAGAGCAAGGGCAGGCTGATGCGGCGTATGAGTGAGGATGCCGTTGATCAACGTGCATCCTTTACCGATGGAGTGCGCATTGATACTGATCGGGGCTGGGTTTTGGTCCTGCCTGATCAGCATCGACCAATCGCCCACATCTATGTGGAAGCCATCGAGCGGAGTGATGCCGATTCTCTGCGTGACCAATACCAGAAGAAAGTCTCCGGATGGCTCAACGAGCTGGCAGACAGCTGATAACTTCAGATTTTTGACGACTCAAGAAAAACATAAAGGCCATTGCATTGTCTGAATTCCGAAAGGACCCCCTGAGGGGTACCTGGGTCATCACTGAAAATCAACGCATTCGCCAGCCGCGCGAATTTCTCGTCGATCGCCAGCATCCGACGCTAACGATATGCCCTTTCTGCCCGGGGCAGGAGAGCAAGACTCCTCAAGAAGTTTTTGCCCTGCGCCCCGGCACCACAAAAGCTAACGAGCCTGGCTGGCGAGTCCGGGTCGTTCCTAACAAGTTCCCGATATTGAGAATCGAAGGCGATCTGAACCGGCAAACCTCTGGCCTTAACCAGTCCATGCGCGGAATCGGCGCGCACGAAGTCATTATCGAAACGGCCGATCACCAACGCAGCCTGGCGCAGCTTGACATTGCAGAGATCACAGATGTTTTGATCGCATACCGTGCCCGGCTTCTGGACCTGCGTCAGGACTCACGCTTTCACTACCTGCAAATCTTCAAGAACCATGGCATTGAGGCTGGCGCACCACTTCCCCATTCCCACTCCCAGCTCATGGCCGTGCCGATCATGCCTCCAGTGATCCACAGCGAATTAAACATGTGCCGCAATCATTTCCTCACTAGCGGTCAATGCTTGATCTGTGATTTACTGGCACAAGAGACTGCCGATGGCCGACGCGTGGTTTCCAACGATGGCACCTTCCTGATCCTGGCTCCCTATGCCTCGAGCTCCCCTTTTGAACTCAGGCTCTTTCCGCTCCGGCATAATCACGATTTTGCCCTGCAGAACGACCAGGAGCTTGCCGACTGTGCCAAAGCTCTGCAGGACATGCTGCGCCGGCTCTATCGGTTGCTCGAGGATCCGCCGTACAATTTCATCCTGCATACAACACCGCCGATTCATTCACGGGTTAGTAAACCGGGCTACTGGGAGACCATCGTCAGTGACTATCACTGGCATATCGAGCTCGTCCCTCGCCTCAGCCAGACCGCTGGTTTCGAATGGGGCAGCGGTTTTTTTATCAATCCATTACCTCCCGAGGATGCGGCGCGCTTTCTACGCGCAACCGATCCGAACCTCAGTTTCTGAAGCATCTGACTTTTTATTATAAAATGGAGCCTCAACCGGAATGCCAATTCCTTTTGACAAAAGATTACTGCTGAATCGCAAGGCACTTCACCAGCTGCAACAGTCAGGCCTGCACGAACTGGCAGACGGAATGCCCGATATCAATGCGGCTCGCAAGTTTGCGCTCTGGCACCGGACCTCCGGTGCAGAAGTTTACATGTTCACGCTACTGACCGCGGCTTCAAGACATGTGGCGCTACACTACTTTGCCCAGCTGGACCTGCATCCGGGCCTCAATGAAATCAAGCTTGCCGGTATAACGCATTCTCTACCGGAGCTCAAAAAAGCATATCACGAATTTCTTCACTGTTACCCGAGGGAGGATCTGGCAACAGCGCGCAGCGATGGTGCGACCGGGACAGAAGCTCTGACGCGTCAGCACTTGCTTGCCGAAATGTTTATTCTTGAAGCTTTGATCGACAACCCGGCGACCAGGACTTTTCTCAACCTTTTTGATGATACCGAGTTGAGCTCGCGCTTTGACTATCATGTGTTGATCAAACGGCTCACCGAACTATCAGAGCGATTACAAGTTCATGTCACCTTCGGGCAGAGCTTGCCGGATCTCCTGCGTGCTCCGATGCGTGCAGCCCCGCACAGCCTGGCTGAACAGATCGCTTACATCGGGCAGCATTGGGCTGCATGGCTTCCGGAGAGCATCATTCTGGACATACAGCTTGCCCGTGCCATCGCAGCCGAGGAAAGCCGGCCGCACCTGCCCGGGCCAGGGCCATCACTCAGCCCGTTGTTCGGCAAGGGCGATGGCAGTAACGCTCCGGCCGCTTTCACTGCGGATATCGACTGGATGACCAGCTCTGTTTTACTGGCCAAATCGATCTATGTATGGCTTGACCAGCTCAGCAGCCGTTACCAGCGCGCCATTACCACTCTGTCAGACATCCCGGATGAAGAATTGGCGTGTCTGGCGGGCTGGGGGTTCAACGCACTCTGGCTGATCGGCATCTGGGAGCGCTCAGGGGCCTCAAAACGCATCAAGCAGCTGTGCGGCAATCCGGAAGCTGAAGCCTCTGCTTATGCACTGTATGCGTATCGGATTGCCGCAGACCTGGGAGGCGAGAGCGCTTTGCAGGATTTTGAGAAGCGCTGCCGCAACTACGGCATCCGTTTGGCCTGCGACGTGGTCCCCAACCATACCGGCATCGATTCTGAATGGGTCAAACACCACCCTGACTGGTTTCTGCAGGCTGATCAGCCACCGTACCCGGCCTATCGCTTCAGTGGACCGGATCTTTGCGATGCAGATGAGATAAGCATCCGTATCGAAGATGGTTACTGGAACCATAGCGATGCAGCCGTCGTCTATGAATATCATGATCATCGCTCCGGACGCCGCCGCTACATCTATCATGGAAACGACGGTACTCATATGCCCTGGAACGACACGGCCCAGCTCAACTTCCTGCTCCCGGAAGTGCGCCGGGCAATGAGCGACCTGATCGTTTCCATCGCCAGACGTTTCAGCCTGATTCGCTTTGATGCCGCCATGACCCTGGCCCGCAAACATTTCCGCCGACTCTGGTTTCCACCGCCGGGTGGCAGTGCCGGAGTTCCGTCGCGTTCGACCTTCTGGATGTCTGATGATGACTTTGAAGAGGCTTTCCCTGTTGAATTCTGGCGGGAGGTGGTTGATCGCATTAATCGCGAAGTCCCGGACACCTTGTTAATTGCTGAAGCTTTCTGGATGATGGAGAGTTATTTCGTTCGCAATCTCGGCATGCACCGGGTCTACAACAGCGCCTTTATGAACATGCTCAAGCATGAAGACAACGCAAAATACCGTAAAATCCTGAAAGACATCCTGGCCTACAATCCGGAAATTTTGAAGCGGCACGTCAACTTCATGAACAACCCGGACGAAGCGACGGCCGTAGAACAGTTTGCCAAAGGCGACAAATATTTCGGCGTCGCTACCTTGCTCGCCACCCTGCCCGGCTTGCCCATGTTCGGTCATGGTCAGATCGAAGGTTACCGGGAAAAATACGGCATGGAATATCGTCGTGCCTACTGGGAAGAATCACCGGATGGCGGATTTGTCTCGCATCATGAACGACAGATTTTCCCCCTGTTGCGCATTCGGCAACTCTTTTCCGGAGTCGAGCACTTTTCCCTCTACGACTTTACAACATCTCAAGGTATTGATGAAAACGTCTATGCCTTCAGCAACGGTTCTGACGAAAGCAAAGTCCTGGTCGTCTACAACAACGCCATGCAGCGCACACAAGGCCGATTGCATCAAGCTGCCCCGAAAGCGGCGCCGGAGCAGGAAGGCATTGCTCATCCAATGCCGGATCTCTGGCGGGAGCTGGGTCTGGACCCGGCACCTGGAAAGTTTTGTCGTTTTCGCAATCTGCAGGGTTCTCAATACCTGCAGCAGATCGATCAGGCAACTCATGGTCTCGAGCTTTCTCTGGATGGTTATGAACACCAGGTTTTCCTCGACTTCCAGTTGTTCCATGATACGGATGGACGTTGGTATAAACTCCACCAACGTCTGCAGGGGCGCGCGGTGCAGAACCTCGATCGCGAATTACTGCAGATGCTTCACCAACCGCTCTGGCAGGCATTCACCAGGCTGCTCGACCCGGCTCGCCTGCATGTGCTGTCCGGAGGAGCGACTGTGTCTCCTCTATCGGAGCCGGTCAAAGCATCGATGATGGAATTGTTCACAGAACTCGCTGATCTTGCTGCCGCCCTGCGCTCCTCGGACGAATGTCACGATGACCAGATGACCGTCCCCACCGGCCTGGAAATTCTGTTTGCAGCCCTGCCGGCCTGGCTGTCCGCTCTTTCAGCCGCAAAACTGCCGGAAAAACTGCTGGTGGAGGCCTGGTTCGGTCTGCGTGCGCAGCCTGGGTTGGGCGTATCACTCCTTAGCTGGCTGCTGCTGAGAAGTCTGGGTAAGATGCTGGGGCTTTCTGATGATTCTTGCTGCCTGCAATACCTTCGCCGATTCGGCCTTGATTACGCCTGGCAGGAGAGCACCACCTCTGCAGAGCAGCAAAGAGATGTCTTTCTCGCCACATTACTGATGCAGACATCCGGATTGACCCCCCACCCCGCAACCAGCGAAACGCGTTTTGCAGAGCTGTGCAATGATCCTGACAACACCGGCCTGCTCGGTATCAATAGCCATGCTGGCAAAACCTGGTTTGTGCAGGAGGGTATGACTGCGCTGGCCGGAGCCATCGCTCTCCAGGCCGAGATCATGCACCTTATGAGCGAAGACGGGGCGGCAGACGCAAAGGTACCTGCCTCTGCTTCCGCCGAGGTTCTGCGTCAACGTTTGGCACTCGCCGCGGCCGTCGGCTATCGACTGGATAAATTCCTGCGCCTGGGTTAGAATGCCTCCCTGAAATGACCAATCCTGACTGTGAAAATAATTATGCCTGAAACGGCCCTGAAATTACTCATGGTCGCCTCTGAAGCAGCGCCCTTCGCCAAGACCGGCGGACTTGCAGATGTGATCGGTTCTTTGCCGCCGGCCTTGCATGACCTTGGTCATGATGTGCGGCTGATTATGCCCTGGTATCGTAGAGTGCGCGATGTCACCGGCAATCTCCGCCTGAACCAGCGACAGTTGCTGATCCCCATGGGAGACCAGGTTTACCGGGTAGGATTCCGCACTGGTGATCTCAGGGGAGTGCCGGTCTATTTCATTGATGTACCGGAACTTTACGACCGCCCCGAACTTTATGGAGAACATGGCCAGGATTATCCGGACAATGCCGAGCGCTTCGGCCTGCTCAGCCGAGCCGCCCTTGAACTTGTCCGTCAGATCACGTTTGTCCCGGACGTTATACACGCTCACGACTGGCAGGCTGGCCTGGTTCCGGTTTTCCTGCACCAGCAACGCGGCAGTGACCCGTTCTTTGCAAAAACCGGCAGCCTTTTCAGCATTCACAATCTCGGTTATCAAGGGGTATTTCCACTGACTGCCGGACGGGCCCTGGGTCTTGACGAATCCTTGCTCACTCCCGACGGCCTTGAATATCACGGCCAGATCTCCCTGCTGAAAGGCGGCATCCGTTTTGCCGACCAGGTCAATACCGTCTCTCCGACCTACTGTCGCGAGATCCAGACGCCCGAGTGCGGTATAGGCCTGGATGGTCTGCTGCGTTCACGAGCCGATCAGCTGCATGGCCTTTTAAACGGACTTGATAGCCAGCTGTGGTCACCAGCCGACGATCTGGCCTTGACACACACCTATAGCCCGAAACGCCTGTCCGGCAAAGCCGCATGCAAAAAAGACTTGCAGGAGAAACTCGGCCTGCAGGTATCATCAGAAGCACCGATTGTCGCCATGATCACGAGACTTGATACCCAGAAAGGTATAGATCTGGTCCTTGAAAGCTGGGACAAGATCATGTCACGCGACCTGCAACTGGTGATCCTCGGTAGCGGCAATCCCGATTATGAACACCGCCTTACCGAGGCCGCCAGCTTTTATCCTGGCCAGGCAAGCGTTCTTCTGGGTTTCGACGATAGGCTGTCGCGGCGCATCTATGCAGGCAGCGACATGTTCCTGATGCCGAGCCGCTATGAACCGTGCGGTTTGGGACAATTGATTGCCTTGCGTTACGGATCGGTACCACTGGTTCATGCCACAGGAGGACTTGCAGACACAATCTTCGACCCGCTGGAATCGGCAGACCAGGCCAACGGTTTTGTGTTTCATGAATATCGGCACAGCAGTCTTCTGCATTGTCTTGACAGGGCCCTGTCGACTTATGCGAAGCCGGAAAACTGGCTAAAGCTGGTGTTGCGCGGAATGACTCTGGAGATATCCTGGGTCCACGCGGCCAAACAATACGAAGGCCTCTATCACTTGTGTACAAAGGAACTAAAATGACCGACCAGCAGGACAATGTGACTGAAGCGCAACAAACTGCCGTGGAGGAAAGAAAGGAACGTTTCCCTGAACTCGCTGAGCTGGAAGAGAAGATTCAACGTCGTCTGCGCAGCAATCAGCGCTTTCTGGAACGCTTCTTGGATGAAGATTTCGATGATATGGTCGATGACGATGACGAGGGAAGCAACGCCGAGGAGGATGAACCGGACCAACTGGAAGAGCTATAGGAGGGTGTCAAGGTACTCCTGCCACTCGATGGGCAGCAGGTCACGTTTACGGGTGTTACATTTCTTGCAGGCCGGAACACAGTTGCCGTGCGTGCTCCTGCCACCGCGCACCAGTGGCACGACATGATCCAGGGTCAGCTCATCAGAAGCAAAATGGCCACCGCAATAATGGCACAGTCCTGTATCAATCCGATTGCGCCACCACTGGGAGCGCCGTAATTCACGCGACTTTTCCCGTTCGCGGCGCAATTGTTCTTCAGTAATATCGAACCAGGGTTCCACAATCAACCTCGCTTGAGTCTGCATAATCTTAAGCGATTTCGGGATTTCAGGCAAGCCTCTGACACAAGATCGTCAGAACTGAAAAACGAACGGCCAGCAGAGGTTGCAAAAAAGGACCGATACCGGACGTACACCAAGGGAAACACCAGATGAATATACTCATAGTCGGGGCTGGCCAGGTCGGCTACTTCCTCTGCGAACGGCTCTCTCTGGAAGGGCATGAAGTCACTCTGATAGATCGTGATCAGGAGCATCTCAGCGAAGCCCAGGACCGTCTCAATGTGCTCGGCATCCTCGGCAACGGCGCCAGCGCTGAGACCATGGAACAGGCAGGCATCAAGGAGGCGGACATCGTCATGGCTGTCACTGATCTTGATGAGGTCAATATTCTGGTTTGCCTGCTGGCGCGGGAATATGGCGTCGGCAAGCGCATTGCCCGCGTCAAGAGTATTGACTACCTGAGCCGGGGAGCAGTGCTCTCCAAAGACAAACTTGGCATCGACCTGATGATCAACCCGGACGATGCCGTGGCTGATGAACTGGCCAACCTGGCTGCCAGGGCCGGGACTTTCGATGTTGCCGAGTTCGTCGGCGGCCAGATACAGTTTCTCGGTTACCGCATCACCGAAGACAGCCCGTTATGTGATCTGACCCTGAAAGAGCTTGGCGAGATCCGCGGCATGTATCGTTTCGTCGTAGTTGCCATCACGCGCCATGGGCGCACCATCATTCCCCGCGGCGACGACACCATCCAGGTAGGCGACAGCATCTTCATCTTTGCCCACAAGGAAGAGCTGCCTGCCATCCAGTACATGCTGCAGATCAAGGAAGAGAAGCGCCGTGGCTCCCGACGGGCCTTCGTTCTCGGCGGTGGCCGGATCGGTCTGCGGGTTACCCGCAACCTCGAGGAGCGCGGCTTCAGCGTCCGACTCGTTGAACGTGATCAATTGCGCTGTGAAAAACTCTCGGCGCAGCTGAAAAAGGCCATGGTTATACACGCCGAGGGGACCGACATCCGGGTCCTGCTTGATGAAGGCGTTGCCAATGCCGACGTGTTCATCGCCGCGACCGACAACGACGAGACCAATATCCTCTGTTCACTTCTCTGCAAGCGTCATGGCACGAAACGGACCCTTTGCCTGGTCAACAAACCTGAACTTCTCGAATTGGCGCCCTCTCTTGGTATTGACGCCTGTGTCTCACCGCGACTTTCAGCCGCAGGTGCGATCCTGAAGTTTGCCCGCCGGGGCAATGTTATCTCCGTAGCGACTATTGAAGGCAGCAATTCGGAGGTTCTGGAGATTGAAATCAAAGCAGGCAGCCCGATTGTTGATACCCCTCTCAAGGACCTGCACTTTCCCGGCGGTGCTATCATCGGTGCCATTGTTCACCAGAAGAGCTATGAGATTCCCGACGGTGAGACCTGCCTGAAGGTAGGAGACCTGGTGATGGTCTTCGCTCTGCCTGAAGCCCTTCCCAAAGTTGAAAGTTTCTTCGAATAGATGAACATCACTCTGACACTGCGCATACTCGGCGCCCTGCTGCTTTTCCTGGCTATTGCCCTGCTCTTTCCTGTGCCTTTTTCCTGGTTTTACGGCGATGGCGCTGCGAGCGCCTTTATTCTTTCATCGGTTATTTCGGCAGCATGCGGCGGACTGCTTTTTAACCTGTTCCGCTCTGAAACCGACCTTTCTGTCCGTGAAGGCTTTGCCGTCGTCACGTTCGGCTGGACACTTTTTGCTCTCTTCGGGGCACTGCCGTTTGTTTTTTCGGGAGCAATCCCCTCATATCTCAATGCTTTTTTCGAGACCATGAGCGGCTTCACCACCACCGGCTCGACGATTCTTACCGATATCGAGGTGCTGCCGCCAAGCATTCTGCTATGGCGGTCCCTGACTCAATGGCTGGGCGGCATGGGGATTATTGTCCTCTCCCTGGCCATTCTGCCGATGCTCGGTGTCGGCGGCATGCAGCTATTCAAGGCCGAAGTCCCCGGTCCGACCGCCGACCGGCTGAAACCGCGCATCCAGGACACCGCCAAGCTGCTCTGGGGCGTTTACGTGCTGCTCACCGGCGCTGAAGTCCTGTTGCTGATGGCTGGTGACATGAGCTTTTTCGATGGCCTGAACCATTCCTTCACCACTATGGCCACCGGCGGGTTTTCAACCCGCAACGCATCCGTAGCCGCCTTCGACAGCGCCTACATCGAGTGGGTGATCACCTTTTTCATGTTCCTGGCCGGCATCAACTTTTCCCTGCACTACCTCGCGTTGCGCGGCAAGTTCGGCGACTTCATCCGCAACGATGAGTTTCTCTTTTATACCGGCCTGATTCTGGTCGGGACAGCTCTGATAATACTGCTCAACATGGGGGGCATTTACACCGACTTTCTCGACAACCTGCGTTTCAGCGCCTTCCAGGTGGTGTCGATTATGACCACCACCGGTTTCGGCACGGCCGATTATGAACTCTGGCCGGTCCTCTGCCAGTATCTCTTGGTATTTGCCATGTTCATCGGCGGCTGCGCAGGCTCTACTGGAGGCGGCATGAAGGTCGCCCGCATCCTGCTCCTGTTCAAGCATGCTCATGTGCAGGTTTTCCGACTGATTCACCCCCGTGCCGTACGTCTGGTCAAACTTGGCGAACGACCGGTGGACAAGGAAGTCATGCAGTCGATCCTCGGATTCTTTGCGCTCTACCTGGGTGTGTTTGTTGCCGCCTCATTCGTCATGGCCGGTGTCGGTATGGACCTCCCCTCAGCAGGCGCCTCGGTCATCGCCACTCTCAGCAACATCGGCCCGGGACTCGGTTCGGTCGGGCCTGTCGACAACTTCGCTCATGTCCCGGCATTCGGTAAGCTGGTGCTCGCATTCTGCATGCTGTTGGGACGACTAGAACTGTTTACCGTACTGGTTCTGGTTTTTCCGAGTTTCTGGCGAAAATGATCCTCCGATGTCTCTCACTTCGAAAGCTGCCGGATTCAAAAAGCTGCGTTACCGGTTGCTCATTTACCTGTTGGCTGCAATGATCTTTGCCATGCCTGCGCGAACCGCTCTTGACCACCACTTTCTTTACTTTCCCGAGCCTCGTCACGAGGCAACACCATCGAGCGTGGGACTGGATTACGAAGAGATTGCGTTTCTGGCAACCGACGGCACCCGGCTGAGCGGCTGGCTCGTTTCAGGGCGACCAAACGCTCCGATCGTGCTCTTCTGCATAGGCAACGCAGGAAACATCTCCCATCGGCTGGAAACCTTGCAATTGCTTCACGATTTCGGGGTTGCCGTCTTCATCTTCAATTACCGCGGCTATGGCCTCAGCGAAGGGAAAGCTAGCGAGCATGGGACCTATCACGATGTCGCCGGTGCTTTGGAATTGTTGAACAAACGCGGCTGGCCATCAGAACGTACAATCATCTTCGGCCGCTCGCTGGGTGCCGCAATCGGTCTCGAAGCTGCACTGCACTCCCCTCCAGCCGGCTTGATCATGGAATCAGCCTTTACCTCGATCGCTGCCATGGGTCAGCACCACTACCCTCTGATCAATCGCTTACTGGGTTGGTTGATCGGTGCAAAGTACGACAACCTGAAGAAGATCAGCGGCCTGAAGAGTCCCGTTCTGCTCATTCACGGCAAAGATGATACCATTTGCCCGCCACGCATGGCAGAAGAGCTTTTTTACAGGGCACCAGAGGAAAAACAGCTTTTATGGATTCCCGGTGCCGACCACAACAATGGCTTTATCGTGGGTGGCGAGATTTACCGGCAAACCCTGAGGGAGACTATCGCCCGATGGACCGGATTCGCTACAGAGATGGACTGATGGTCGGAAATTGACACGGGTACTCGTTCGATCAACAGTTTTGGCACAACCTGACAGGATCTCTCCTCAATTTAAAACGGATATTTGGAATCCAGGAGTTTTCGGACTACCCATGAGCCGGTTTTTCGCTTCGGCCCGTGTAGTCCAACAGGCTCCTGGTGTTGAAAAATAGAACTGGCAAACCTGTGAGTCACATTTAGAAATTGGAAGAGACTGACTATTGCGGACCGACCTCATTTCACCTTCGCAGGGATTTTTTATGACTCGGTGAGTTTAACCTTTTTCGGATGAAAAGTTCGACAGAGTCCTAGCTACCTCTAAGCATGTCGACAACCTGAATCGTTAAATAAGCTTCGGTCAGACCTGCGATCAGGAGAAGGTTGATGATCATCTTCAAGTTCTGTTGGAACTGAGGCGAGTCAAGCACACGATCAATACCCATGAAGGACTCGGAAGTGGATTCATTGCCACCCTCTGGTTTAATTGTCATCCAAGTCCCGACCGGGATACTACAAGCGAGCAGTATAGCGGCAATTTCGGGAATGCCGTGCGGCAAGAGGTAAGCTAAGGCGACAAGCGGCGAAGAACTAAACACAACCCCAACACCGACCCAAGCCCCGGCCAGAAAACCAAGGGCGATTGTGGCGATGTACGGTATGGCTAGTAAAAGGAACGAAGCCAAGCGCAATTGAGGTGACTGGATGCGTGCAAAGATGGGAATTTTCAGCAAATATTCGGCAGAGCGATCTTTCTGGAGATATCTTCGCAGACGCAAGAACGACCGGTCCCTGTTGTGAGGGTTAAGCAGTTGGGCCCAGTAGACGAGGACCACTATCAGCAGGGCGACTGTGAGGTTACAGAAAAACAACATGAGCCATGAGTCAATACCAAAGGCAATCCCCTGGTTCGTAATCATTGTGCCGACATGTGGCAGACCAAATGTCGTTGCCCTCAGGAGGGTTGTGGGTTCCGCCTGCCACAGCCAGGCAACTAACATCGTGGCGGCATAACCTATTGAGGCAGCGATGACCAGATGAGTGAGCAGCCATCTATATGCTTTAAATACGCAAAAGTTTTGCATCGTAACACCCCTGTAGGCAGGAGATAAGACGCCAAACGGAATACCTGACAAATTTACTCTGTACTCTTTGTAAGATTATATGTGCTCTATGGTGCATGTCAATCAACAGGAGTCAAACCGACACAAAACTCTGGGCTATGTAAGTATCCACGAACCCGTTAACCGGTAAGAAACTTATTTAGGTAGGCAGCATAACCGGCGACCCTCTTTGGATTACGGAGGTGCTTCAAAAATCCTATCTATGTCACTGTCATGCATGCTTCCTAAGGTTACTGTTGGAACGCCACCAAGGTAATCTTAATCAGTCTAAGCTAAAACAGTCGCCCGGCCTGAACAGACCGGGCGACTGTTTTTATCATAACAACCGAACTCTGCGGTTAAGGATGGAGTCGATTATTTCTTGTAGGCCGTGTTGTCGCTCATCCCTTTTCTAGTCTCTGGATCCAGAATTCCGCGTTTTATAGCGTCCTGTTCCCATTCCTTGAGAAGCCCCTTCTTGAATACCAGTTTCTCATCCACAAGCGCTTGTAATGGAACCTCAGCCAATGTCTGGGCCTTCTCCTTGGTGGAGAAGTCGGGTGCGACATAGCCGATGCCTCCGTGCTTGGCCAAAACTTTAGCGAGTTTAATCCTTGCACTCTGGGCTGCGTCGTTGGCAATGCCCAGAATTCTCAGTGTCTCTTCAGGGGCATGATAGAAGGAACCATGGCTGGCGATGGAATAATCCCAGCGCCACTGGCCGTGACGGATATCCGATAAGATCTCAGCCATCTCCGGTTCGGTTGCCCCGAGGCGCCAGGCTTCGCCCGCTTCAAGATGGGCTTTGGCCAGGTTGTTCATGGTGATTTCCATTAATTGTTCTTTGCGTTCAAGTTTCCGGGTGAGGATCTGCTTGAACTGCTCCGGACTCTCATCATGGCAGTTGAGGCAGGTGCTCATCATCTGATCGAGGGTGCCTTTGATCTGGTGATCGGTGATGGTCTCTCCCTCAACCTTGATAGTGGGCATGTGGCAGTCGGCGCAGTTCACGCCATTTTGCGCGTGGATACCGGACAGGAATATTTCGTAGCCAGGGTGCTGCGCTTTCAGCATCGGAGTCTTGCTGATCTTGTGCGTCCAATCTTTGAACTCAATCGTGTCGTAATAGCTCTCCATCCCCTCGACGGTCATACCGTTGGCCCAGGGCAGGGTAACAACGTTTGCAACTTGCGCGTTCCCTGCGGCGTCTTTCCAGTCAGTCTTCTTGAAATAGTATTCGACGTGGCACTGGGCACAGACGAGTGAGCGCATCTCGGTTTCACTGACTTTCTGCATGTCCAGACCGGCACTTTCGAGCCCTCTTTGCAGTGAGGGCCGACCGACGGTCAGCTCGGTAGTCTTGCTGTCGTGACAATCGGCACAACCGATTGAATTGGCAATTTCATGCCCGTACTTGGCCCACTTTCCGGTAAAGAATTCGAGCTCCCCGTCCTGCTGAATCATCCGGGGAACGTCGGGGGATTTACACGTCCAGCAAGCGGTCGGCATGGGACCCGTCTGGGCATCAACCGGTGCGCCGGTCCGAAGTGTGTTCTGATTGCTCTGCAGGGCGTAAAAGTGACCCCTTGGAGCATTGTAGTCCTTGGAGAATCCGTATCCGGCCCACAGAATCGCGAGCTGAGGTTTTTCTTTCAGAAGATCGGTGATCTCGTCACTTTCCGAAGTCTTTTTCCAGGTACCGTATTGATGAGGGTAAGAGCCTGCCCAGTCATGATTGTTGCTCTTGATTCCTTCCATATCTGCCGCGATTGCGGTCTGGACACTGGCAATGCCTATGAAGAGCAGAGCAGCAAGTACGCCAACGGAACTGATTAATACTTTGTTCATTTTTCCTCCTGTAGCCATAAGAAGATTTGTGTTATCCCGATCATTTTGCATCAGATGACACGTTTATAGATTTCGGCGTAAGCGAGGAGCAGTGAACACTCACGCCGATTTCGCGGTTGATTGTGCTTTTTATCTGGGTATGCCCTTTGCGTGTTTGGAAGAAAAGCCATGGTGTCCTGTTACTGAAAAACCGAAGCCAGGCGCACGCACTACCTCCGACCACCGTCTTCGTGGACACTAATTCAATTAGCACAACTACATGAGAACCTTCTCAAGAATAGCTGAAGCGATTTATCTAAGTATTTGACTCAAGTCAATTTTGTGGCAACGGCAAGTTTTTTTGTCACAACTGGAGGAAACACGTGAAAAGGGAGGAACGATGGTGGGTACGTCCACTTATCTGCTGACTGAGAATCACACAATCACTTTCTTGATGAAGTTGCGCATTTTCTGAAACAGTCAGCCCCTAAAGGTCAGCCAGGAGTCGATCTTCAGAGACTCTTGCTGCACATTCATTAAGCCAGCTTTGCAATGTGTTAATCATGAATGGTTTTTGGAAGAATTGGCACCCAAGTGCACGTATGTCTTCTTGATGCTCTGCTGAAATTGCGGCGCTCATAAGCGCTTGATTCTCATCTATTATTTTGCAATTTCTTGTTCTTAAAAGTTTTAAATAATCAATACCCTTCAAGTTTGGCATCATATTGTCAGACAAGACGACATCGGCACATGGATATTCCTGAAGACATTCAGACTCATGGTTTTTGCAAAAAGGACAAGCTGTGGGAACAGAGAAAGCTAAGACTTCGTGACCGAAGCCCTGTATTATTTTTCTGAGCAACTCAGAAATAGCTTTCTCATCTTCAAGCAGAATAATACGTAGTTTTTTCGATACCAGCATAAATCACCTCTTTTTAAGATGTGATCTGACAAACGCTAGCATATGTTCGCAATTAATCCAGTTGCTGTATTGCTTCTGATACTTCAGGCCGAATGTATCGTCAGAATATTTTCTTGCAGGAGAACCGGTTTTTTATTGATAGTGATTTGTCAGAGCTTCTATAATCCTAACGACAACGGCTACCTGGATAACGGGCGTGTTATTGATAAAAATATTTAAGACGCTTTATAATCAACAAAATGATGGCCACTTGGATCACTTCTGAATGACCATTTATTATTTATCAGGGTTTATAGCCCCCTGTGTCTGAAAGATTGTTCTTTCGGAACGTTCCCGGGTGATACCTTGGAAGGCAGCCAACACGTCAAAGAGTCAGTTGATTACCGCTGAGCTAGTTTGGCGAAGGCTCTTTTGATCATGGAAACCGCGACAGGGCTGCTGGATGCCTTGGAGCAGACAGGTAGACCGTTCAGACGTGAACATCGCCGAAAGTCAACTCTCCTTCCAGTGTCCGATGCCGGATCATAATGTAGAATAGCCAAACATAGAAGATCAGTACGCCCGCCAAGACAACCCCGCCCGGGATGTACCCGATAGCAGCGTTTTGCAGAAACTCCTTACCCGAGTGGACGAATTCCGCCTCTCCAGTTCTGGGTTGCAACACCGCGCTGGTGGTTTTCAACATCCATGCCCCCAGCAGAATCAGGAAGATCCAGCAGTAGTTCCGTGCCAGGCGGCGCGCCATGGCCTGGCGTCGACTGATGGTGAATCTTGGATGCCGCAATGTTTCCGCAAGTTCAGCTGCCCAGTCGCGGGCCGTGGCTTGTTTCTCGGGATCGAAAAACGGGCCGTAGTAATTTCGTTCCAACAGCCGTACGCGTGTCCGAAACAGGTGGAAGAAACGATATCTTCGTGACTCGATCTGCAGGAGCAGGAAGACCAACACCATTGAGAAGATGAGTACGCTGTGGTGCGCACTGGCAGTTGCCAGGGTGACGGAAAGCATGGCGGCCACGGCGCCGATGGCCCAGTTAGTCGTGCGATCAAGCCGGTCACGCCAGCTCATCATGCGCGCCATTTCACCGCGATAGTAGTGAGCCAGGGTGGTAATGTCGTCCTTTGCCAGCACCGGAAACCTCAGAGATGAGCCTCCCTCTGGAATGTCAAAGAGGCAGGCCGGCGAATACTCACTCATGTGTTCACGTGCGTCAGTCATGGCTGTGAACCGAAAACATTCTTCTTTTCAGGGCGACCATTTCCCGAATAAGGGTATCCGGCCGAAACTGGCTTCTCCCAGGTTGTAATTCTACACCTGCCATCGGCAAAGCCCTCTCTGACAGTTGCAATTTCGGGGATCGCGCCTGCGGTACTGTGACCTGCCCCTCCCCGCCAACTCTTGCCCTTTACTACTATCAGAGGATAATGAAAGATCAAGTTCTTTGGCAGTTTTTAGATTGTCTGTGTTGGGCTACGCACTTGAGTCCGCCACACAATATAAAACTCACAAGTCGCAATGGCCGTCAATGCAGATATTTTTTTAACGCCATCATATCAACACCATTATTTTCTCTTCCCAAATAATCGACAACACTCCATTCAGCTCTTAGAACGGCACCCTCTTTAAAAAATTCAGGGCGCTCGGGATGTAGAACGACCGCCATTTGAAAAATTGAGGTGTAATAATCCCCTTCAATCTTCTTACCATCCGAGTGATAGAGATTGAAGCTTTTTATCTTTATTGGACGATCAAATTCTATGAGAATTTCCTCAGGCGTTTGTTGGCCCTCTTCCCAAGCGCCTGCCATAAGTATTAATAATGGAGGTGCCATTTGAGCTATCAATTCTTTTTCGTGTTGAAAACCGTTTTCAGGCATCCCCGACACAAAGGACCCATTCAACATAATCTTAACGGCGCTCACTTCATTGAATTGCAGTGCTGTTTCTTTTAAAGCATTTACCGCGGACTTTTGATCGGCCTCAGCCCACCGTTTATTTGTATTCAAGTTTAGCGTGAGAACATCATCCTTAAGAGACTCAATAACCAGCTCGAGGCCATCAGGAAAAGGACTGTAGACATTCATTTTCTCGGAAGATACGAGATCTCCGGAGATAAGTTTTTCAAGCACCTTCTCGAGTTGGCTCTCTTCCGTAAAGAGGAAAACTGGAAATGCTAACAACTTCACGGGCCTTTCTTTGATTGGTAAATAGACCACAACAGCATAAGCTCGGCCAGATTTTCCTTGAGGTGGCGTCCCAAAGCTTTCCAAATAAGCCTCACTTGCCGTGACAAGACCAGCTCTTTCAGGAGGTGTCTCCTCCTGTTGACATCCCAAGGGAAAAAGCAACAAAGCAAATATTACGAAATAATGGAATGAAGGAGTCTTATGCATATCTCTCACATCCGAAGAATATCTTTTTATTTTAAGCATAGCACACTGCATCAAGTGACGATCTGAGGTCGTTTGATATTGAGCTGCATGACACGTCATGATTCCAAGACGATCTAGAGTGCAGATTACAATGAAACCGGCATGGTATAAATTTTGTCTCATAATGCAGGGGGGGCTTTCAAGAAATTGCCACATTATGGCCTCCTTGAACAAATTCAGGTGGTATTTCTTATTGGTCAAGGTAACAGGGACGCTGGCAAAATTATCTGATTTCGATCCATCAAAATCAATTTCACAACTTCTGAGAAAGCCACACCTTTACCTTGCTTTTCGAATGCTGTAGATTGTCGGGTGATTATTTGTTTGTTAATGGAGCTAACTGATGGATAAAAAGAAAAAAATACTGCTAGCCGATGATGCCAAACTCTTCTTAGAGATCGAGAAGACGTTTCTCCAACGGACAAGTGTTGAGATTCTTACCGCCAGCGACGGCAGACAGGCCCTGCAACTAGCTCGCCAGCATCACCCCAATGTCGCTTTTCTAGATTTGAATATGCCGGAAATGGATGGTGATGAGTGCTGCCGTGCTATCAAGCAGGATCCGGAGCTTAAGGATACGACGGTCGTGATGGTTACCACCAAGGGCCGCACACAAGACCAAAAGCGCTGTCGCGAGGCCGGTTGTGACGAGGTACTGCTTAAACCGATCAACCGAACTGAGTTCCTAGCGACTGTTGAAAAGTATTTGCAGATACCCTCTCGCAGCAAGAGATACAAGGTGAAAAGTCAGGTTAAGTATGGTGAGAATGTAGAAACCTCTTTGACCGGATTCAGCATTGACATCAGTTCGGGAGGGCTTTACATCAGCACCGAGAACACACTTGATGTTGGTGTACCTCTGGTCATTCGCTTCTCGCTAGAGGGTTCTGCAAGGGAAATCGTCTGTAAGTGCCAGGTCGCCTGGATCAATTCACTACCGAATCTGAAAAGGTCAGACCTACCTCCCGGTATGGGTATCCAATTTGTTGGACTCTCGCTAGAAGATCTACATACGATCCGCAATTTCATTGAAAACAAACAACTTGAACCATCTTGGCAGTATTGACGCTTCTCAGCAATGAGGGCGCTCATTAACCAAAATATGATAATCACTTGAATCAGCAACGAGTGGGCATTTTCTCATTGATCACCATTTCCAACAAAATTAAGCCACATCCAGTTTTTCTGGATTGTGCTTTCCTATAAGTAATGTTGAAGAATTGAATTACTATAAGTACTTAGGGCTTACAGGACACTATTTTCAACACTGATGGCTGAATATTAGCGCGCTGATCCAGGGACATTTTCAACAGAAAATCCAAATACCTTTTTAAAAAAAATGGCCCCCATCCATCGGATGGGGGCCCCCCTGTAAATCTAATTACAAACCCTCTCTTCTTTCAAATATCAAGCCTGCAAACACAAGCGGAATTTTGCTTGTATTATACACATCCCTACTCACAAATTTCTCACAACGGCTATTTTATCAGGAAAAAAGTTGACCCTTCCTGAAAAAGCCTACTTTTCCCCACTGTTTGCAACCAGCCACCCCTGTGCAGGCCTGACTTTCGTGAATCCCTGCAGGACTTCCTGAATCTCAGGTTCAGTGAAATTATCCCGGGCCAAGTTTTCAATGTATTGCTTCAGAATCTGACTGGCCTGTTGCGGTCGGTCCTGAACAATACATAACTGATAGAGCAGACGGTTAACATCATCGTTCGTAGGGTCGTATCGCAAAGCATCATGTAAAAGTTTGGCAGCTTGCTGATAACGTTTGTTTTCGGAAAGCAGGCGGGCAAACGTCAGGCTGGTTTCGAGGTAAAGCTGCTCCAGTTCGTCCTGGAAGACAGTCGCGGCGTCACTGCCGAAATCACCTGGCATAAAGTGCCCTTGCCAGAGACTGAACGCAGAAGAAAAGCTGATTTCAGCCGGCCAGAAGTCGCGGGCAGCGAACTGCTGAGTTCCTTTACGGATCAGACGACAAAACTCATGGGCATCAACCCTGGAGTTCTCAAGGCAGAGGTACCCGCGCTTGACCGCCAGGTATTTCTTGCTGTCGAATGGCTCGAGAGCCTGATCCAGGGTACGACGTACCCGCAGCAGGAGAGAATCAAAACTTGAGCGGGCCCGTGATGTAGAGCTGTCCGGCCAGAGGGCAGCTTGAACCTCTTCTTGAGAGATTCTGCCTGCCGGTGTCGCCACCAGCATCGCCATGAGCTGGCGCTGCGCCGGGCTGAATTCTTCAACCCACGACAAATGACGGTCATAAATACGCAATTCGCATTTGCCCAGCGTTTTCACCATGAGGGTTTCCGGCGGGCCATCCGTCTTATCAGTTATTTCTACAAGAAAGCTCGTCTTGTGCGAGCCGTTGCCCCTGCGAAGCAGAGCTCTGACACGGGCAGTCAGGAGCTTCGGAGAAAATGGCTTGGTCATGTAGTCGTCGGCGCCGACTTCAAGCCCGGCGACGACATCTTCTTCGTCAGCCTTCCCTGTCAACATCAGGACTGGGATTTTGCTCATCCAGGGGTCCTGACGCATGGCGCGGCAGACATCCAGGCCATTCATTCCTGGCAGGTTGAGGTCGAGTACGACAACGTCAGGAGGGTCTTCCTCTATTTCCAGCAAAGCGGCTTCGCCGCTTTGAGCAATAGAAACACGATACGCAGCCTTACTCAGGCAGGTAAAAAGCAGTTCACAGACACCGGCATCATCTTCGATGATCAGCACATGCGGTTTGTCCATAAATAAACCTCTGCCTGAATTCAAGGTTAGCGCAACAGTGCAAAGCCCATCTGGCGACCAGTCCTGCCATTATCTCGCCGATAGGAGAAAAAAGCCTCCTTATGGCAACAGGTACACTCTTTGACAATATCGGCTGTAGCCCGATTGACGCCTGCTTCATCAAGCTGCAACACAATGCTTTTCTGCAGATCAAGTTGCCAGTGACCGAGGCTTACTTCAGTGGCGATCCGCCCCCACTGGTCCGTCCCCCGCCGAAAAGCGTCACGCACCGGACGATCGACTTCGTAACTGTGTGCGCCGATACCGGGACCGATAGCAGCAAAGAGATCCTCCGGTTGGCAGCCGAAAATCTCGCGCATCGCTTTAATAGTACGTCCCAGCAGGCCGGCCGCGGTGCCACGCCAGCCAAGATGGACAACTCCGGCGACATGCTTTTTCTGATCATAGACTATAATCGGGAAACAGTCCGCAACAAGGATACCAATCAGGATATTACGCTGATTTGTGATAATTGCATCACTATCCACACGTTGAAAATGAGAGACATCCGGGTTGGGCTGATCAATCACCAGGATTTCACTACCGTGGACCTGGTTAACCGTCAGGAAGAGATGAGGCTCCAGGTCAAAAGCTCTGGCCACTGCGGCACGGTTGGCTTCCACCTGCGATAACTGGTCCCCGGATCCGAAACCAAGATTAAGCGAGTTGAAAGGTGGCCTGCTGCTGCCGCCATTACGCATGGTAAAACCGGTCACCAGATTACTCTGGCCTGCCCAGGAAGGTTGCAAATAATGGATTTTACCCTGTTTAACTGTTTTCATTTGATGTTATTCCAACCGTACCTGCATACGATGAGATGTCGAGGTCGGCAAGCTTGAAGTTATATTTATCTTCCAGATAATCGAGTATGTCCTGCAGTTCTGGCGGCAGCGCCGCCTGAAAGAGCATTGCGCTGCCGTTTGGATGCTCAATACCGAGCTGCCATGCATGCAGGAACTGTCGGTCCAGCCGGCTGACCATCTGCCGTAAAGCCACGTCACTCATCGCTTTGGCACGGTTTGCTCCACCGTAAAGAGGGTCACCGACTACCGGACAGTTCATCTCGGCCAGGTGCACCCGGATCTGGTGAGTTCGTCCAGTTTCCAGCAGCAGATCAACGAGAGTCAGGCGATCCTCTTCATAACGCCGTAACACTTGCCAGTGCGTGACAGCATGACGGCTGATACGCGCAGTGGTAGACATCTTTTTGCGCTGCACAGGATGCCTGCCGATCGGCTGGTCCATGGTCCCTTTCGAGCCTTTCAGGATGCCATGGACAAGCGCCCGGTAGCGTCGTTGAATCGTATGTGCTTTAAACTGCCTGGCCAGGCACTGGTGGGTACGGTCGTCTTTGGTTGCGACCATCACTCCGGAGGTGTCTTTGTCGAGCCGATGGACGATGCCGGGGCGCAGCTCCCCACCGACCCCGGAGAGATCCTTGCAATGATGCAGCAAAGCGTTGACCAGCGTCCCCTTATAATGGCCAGGTGCAGGATGTACCACAAAATGCGCGGGTTTATTGACAACAATCAGCGCAGAGTCCTCATAAAGGATCTCCAGCGGAATCTCTTCTGCCAGAGCTGAGGTGGCAATCGGTTCCGGCAGAGTGACGCAAACTTTTTCTCCACCTCGCAGTTTTATACCAGCCTTACTCTTGACGCCGTCCAGAGTTACAGAGCCCTCATCAATCAGGCGCTTGATCTGCGAGCGGCTCAGCTCCGGCAGGCAGTCATCCAGGAAACGATCCAGGCGCATGGCAACGTGATCTGCGGTGACCTGAAGACAGCAGGACTCATGCACGCAATTTACCAGATCGAGCTCTCGATCTTGCCTGCCTGCTTGATCATGACATCGACGATCGCCCGGTCATAAAGATGTGAACGGTCAGTCAGTTCAGGGGAAACCCGACCATAAAAATGCTCGCGCCCTTCTTCCAGTTCATTGGTCAGGACTTCAAAAATCGAGTCATTCTTGATCCCTTCCTTCACCTTATCCTGATTATACAGGGCGATATCCGAAACAATGGCACGGGCTAAACGAAATGCCAATTTAGGGTTGTCTACCAGTCTGGCCATGAGACCTCCATATGTGGAGTGAACATCTATTTTCCCGGGTGAATCGCACCCGGTTCCTATTCCTTCTGGGGAAGTGCCACGTACAGGGTTGTTTCGCCTCGCTGCAGGAGCAACAGGGCGCTTTCTTTCGCCCTGCTCCGCTGGCGGGTCACATGGATATCAGCCAGGTTTTTGACTGCATGGTGATTGATCGCCAGAACCAGGTCGCCGATCTGGACACCTGCTCTGGCAGCAATGCTCCCCGGCTCAACCACTGCGACACGTACCCCTTGTTCGGTCTCATCAAAGCTCATACCGAGCCACGGTGTTACGTCTTCTTCAAGTTCCTGCTTAACGGGTTGAGCTTCGGCAGCACGCGCCACAATGAACACTTTAAGCGTCAGGCGCGTCCCCTGCCGCAAAACCTCAACCGGCAGGTCCACGTTAAGGGGCGAACTGGCAACCAGCAACTGCAGTTCTTTAACGCTACGGACCGGCTTGCCATCAAAGCTGAGCAAAACATCGCCGCGTTGCAGCCCGGCTTTTTCCGCCGGGGTGCCAGGCAAAACGCTCGTAACCAGAGCACCGGTCACCCGGTCGAGGCCGAACGATTCAGCAAGGTCTGCATCAAGGGGCTGGATGCTGACTCCCAGCCAGCCGCGGGTGACCTCGCCACGGCTGATCAATTGATCGGCAACCAGCTTGGCCAGGTTGATCGGTATCGCAAAACCAATGCCCTGACCACTGGCGACAATAGCGGTATTCACACCGACCACCTCACCGTAGATGTTCAGAAGAGGGCCGCCCGAATTGCCGGGGTTG
Source organism: Desulfuromonadales bacterium (assembly GCA_014860225.1). Taxonomy (GTDB): domain Bacteria; phylum Desulfobacterota; class Desulfuromonadia; order Desulfuromonadales; family BM103; genus M0040. Next base: position 25,693 of record JACZKE010000038.1, on the reverse strand, counting down.
ATCGAAGCGTCGGTCTGCACAAAGTCTTCATAGTCTTCAATCCCGATATCAGTCCTGCCAGTAGCGGAAATCACACCAACGGTCAGCGTACTGTCAAGTCCGAAGGGGTTACCGATAGCCAAAGCCCACTGGCCTACTTTGAGCCGATCAGAATCGCCAAGCACGGCAACCGGGAGCGGCTTGTCAGCTTCAATCTTGACAACCGCTACGTCGGTTTTCGGATCAACCCCGATGATCTTGCCGGGGAACACCCGCTGATCCGTCAGGCGCACCTTGATCTGTTCCGCACCGGAAATCACATGCTCGTTCGTCAGAATATAGCCATCTTCGCTGAGAATGAACCCCGAGCCAAGGCTGCGTTCACGCTGTTCTGTAGGCGGCGTCCGAAAGAAATCGCCGAAGAACTCTTCGAACAGTGGACTGAGCCGGTCGATCGGCCGCACTCGCTCAGCACGGATATTCACAACCGCCGGCGTTACTTTCTCTGAAACTTCGATAAAAGCCCTCTGTGAGAGCAGCAACTCCGGCGCAGGAGCTGCTACCGGAGGTGGAGATTCCACCTGGCGGACAGAGGTTGTCATGCGGGTCTCCTGCTGCTCATTGCAACCGCCAATCAACAGCCAGGGCAACACCAGCAACAAACTTGCAGACAATCTGGAAAAGGGCTTGTGCATCTGACTTTGAACTCCTCAGCTTCGGCTGAACAGGTTAGCTAAAACAGGACTTTATGTCAATCCGGGAGTCTGCCAGGCTATACGGGCCGACGCGAAAATCCGGTTCATGGGCAGCCTGCCAGGTTTCCGGGAACCTGCTCTTCCCGAGGCATGGAACCTGCTGACTCAATCAAGGCGAGGAGTTCCCCATGGTCCCCTTGCCAATCAGCTTTAAAATGTGCACCAAGGCGTTTAATGCGCCACGGTGTCAACAGGCAGGTCTGCATACCAACCTGGCTGGCTGAGAGATCGTGCAGGGTATCGTTGCCAACCATCAGACATCTTTCTGCCGGGATTTGCAACCGGTCCAGTATCTCTTCAAAAAAACCTGGACTCGGTTTACAGAAATGCGCTGTTTCATAGTCAGTCACATGATGAAAAGCATCACCATCCAGCTCTCCCCAGGCCAGTCGCGCATCAATGACAACCCTTGGGAAAATCGGGTTGGTCGCCAGCACAACTTTCCAGCTTTTAGCGAGAGAGGATTTGATCAGTTGAGTTGACAACGGGTGGCCTGTAACCATCGGACGTAAGCTTTCAAGGTCATTCCGGCAAAACTGCTCGAGACACTCTGCGTACCGTGCTGGCGACACAGCCAACTCAGACTCCAGCACCTCGTGCAGAATGCTCTCCAGGGTCCTGTCTGCATCTGTATTGGCGAACATGGCCGCAACGGCATGCTGTATAGCTTTGACAGCACGGGCGGAGCTGACTTGACCGCTCATGTACTGCGTCAACCGCTGCAGATAAATCGGTATGAACTGATCCATGTCAACATCGATCAGGGTGCCATCAAGGTCGAAAAGAACTGCCTGAATATTACTCAGATCAATCATGCTTTGAGTCGTTTTACTTAAAAAGGCCGGGAACATAAACGATACGATATCACGACCGGTCAGGCAACGACCAGCGTACAATTGCAACAGTCTTGACATGCCGGGATTTTTCTTTAAGCTTTACAGAATGTAAGCACTGTCATCAGAACCTCCAGGAGGAAAAAATGTCAAAACGCATTGGAATTATTCTGTCCGGTTGCGGCGTCTATGACGGCAGCGAAATTCACGAGGCAGTCATTACCTTGCTAGCCATTGACCGTGCCGGCGCAGAAGCTGTATGCATGGCCCCCGACATTCCGCAGATGCACGTCATCAATCATCTGGCCGGTGAACCTGCTGCTGGCGAATCCCGCAACGTACTGGTTGAATCAGCCCGCATTGCCCGCGGTAATATTAAAGATCTGGCGACTGTCCGGGCTGCGGACATCGATGCGCTCATACTTCCCGGCGGTTTTGGGGCGGCAAAGAATCTGTGTGATTTTGCTGTCAAGGGTTCTGACTGTTCGGTCAATGCCGATGTGGCACGCCTGATCAAGGAGATGCATGCCGCAAAAAAACCGATTGCTGCGGTCTGCATTGCGCCGACTATTCTGTCCAAAGTTCTCGGCAGCGAAAAGGTATCACACCAATTGACGATTGGTACGGATGCCGGGACCGCAGAAGCAATGAGCAAAATGGGTACAGAGCATATCCAGTGCCCCGTCAGGGAATTTGTCATCGATCATAAGAACAAACTGGTTTCAAGCCCGGCCTACATGCTTGCAGGAAGGATTTCCGAAGCTGCCGAAGGCATTGAGAAAACAGTTCAGGCGCTGATTGACCTGATCGAATAAATCAGCACGCGCTGAATTACTCAGACACAGACACAAGAATAGCTTGTGTCTGACAACCTGAGAAATTATAGTTAGTTTTCGTCCAGAAACGGCCCTTTTCCGCAATCTCTGCGTCAATCGGCGGATTTGATTGTGCGGCGTAAAGTGCTACGCCTCCGCTCAAATCCTTGATTTCCTTGACCTTGCGAAAAATTGCTCGTTTCCAGATCGAAAACCGGGCTTGTGTTTTCCGGAGTTTACGGATGGTAACTAGTTATGACCTCTATATTTTTTTAGGACGTTTTTGTTTTTATTCATATTTCCCTTTTTCCAATGAACAGGCTTGCCAGAAAAGATTCTTGCTCTAGAATAGTCATACTGTTTGTCCGACCATCCGGCCAGATGAATCATAACATTTTAAGGAGAGAATTATGACCAAGTACCGCTGTGTAATCTGTGACTACATTTATGACCCGACTGAAGGCGACCCCGGCAACGGCATCGATCCCGGTACAGCATTCGACGACCTGCCGGATGACTGGTGCTGCCCTCTCTGTGGTGCCGACAAGAGCAACTTCGAACCAGCGTGAGCCAACCTTTAACCCACCTGACTCTGAAACGTATCGACTTTCAAAGACTGAATGACTCAGAGCCTAGGCCGCCAGGTCGACAAGAACGCTGTTGCTGAAGGGTTAATCTGCCAATTCACCGAGATTCTGCAACGATCCTTACCGGACAGCCATCATGATAACTCGACCACCACGTAAACCTGACTGGCTCAAGGTCCGTTTTCCTGCCGGGCCCAACTACGCACGCATCGATCGCCTGCATCGCGAGCAGGGTCTGCACTCTGTCTGTCGCAGCGCCGCCTGTCCCAACCAGGGTGAATGTTGGGAACAGGGGACCGCCACCTTTATGATTCTGGGCAACCATTGCAGCCGGGACTGCCGTTTCTGCAATGTTGCCCATGCATCGCCACTGGCTGTCGACCCGCAAGAGGCCGACAAGGTAGCCCGGGCCATTGCCGAGCTTGGCTTAAGCCACGCGGTCATCACTTCTGTGACACGCGATGACCTCGCCGATGGTGGGGCCAGTCAGTTTGCAGCCGTCACCCTAGCGATCCATACTTTTTGCCCGGAATGTCGTGTTGAACTACTGATCCCTGATTTGCAGGGGAACCACGATGCCCTGAAGATTATTATGGCGACCGCTCCGGAGGTCCTGGGACATAACCTGGAGACAGTTCCCCGACTTTATCCTGTGGCCAGGGCGGGCGCCGACTATCAACGTTCCCTGAAACTTCTCGCTGCCGGCGCAGAGATGTTCCCCAACATCCCCACCAAGTCAGGCCTGATGCTAGGCATGGGGGAAACGCTTGCAGAGGTTCTTGCCGTAATGAAAGATCTTCAGCTGGCCGGCTGTGCCATGCTGACCCTGGGGCAATACCTGCAACCGACGCACAACCACCTTCCAGTCGCCCGTTACGTCGATCCGGATGAATTCAGAGATCTGCGCCAGGCAGGGCTGCAGCTCGGCTTTGCTCATGTCGAGGCCGGCCCCCTGGTGCGTTCTTCATATCATGCCGCGGAGCAATTTGAGGGGGATCACCATGACCAGTCCTGACTTTATTTACGAAACCATCATCCTCGGTTCGGGACCTGCTGGACTGACAGCCGCAATCTATGCCGCGCGCAGCCGTTGCTGTCCACTATTGATAAGCGGTGTTCAACCGGGCGGACAGCTGACGACGACAACAGCAGTCGACAACTACCCCGGCTTTCCGGAAGGGATAGACGGCCCTGAGCTGATGGACAAGATGCGCCAACAGGCGGAACGCTTCGGCACACAGTTCATCGAGGGGGAGGTCACAAAAGTCGATTTTCAGGAGCGCCCGTTTCGCATCTGGATCGGTGAGGAACTTTATCGCTGCCTATCACTGGTCATCTCCACCGGAGCTTCGCCCAGGCTGCTTGGTCTGGGCAACGAAGAGTCCCTCTATGGACGCGGGGTTTCCGTATGCGCAACCTGTGACGGCTTTTTCTTTCGAGACCGCGATGTCATCGTGGTCGGCGGCGGCGATACCGCAATGGAGGAAGCGGTCTTTCTGACCCGTTTTGCCAAACAGGTAACAGTGGTCCATCGCCGCAATTCGCTGCGGGCAACTCCGGCTCTTGCGGATCGGGCACTAACCAATAAAGCGATCCATTTCAAATGGGATTCCATATTGACGGAAATTATCGCCGACGCAAACGGCGTGACCGGCGTCCGCATCAAAAACCTCAATACGCAGGAGGAAACGGAACAGTCGTGCGATGGCGTCTTCATTGCCATCGGCCATCAGCCGAACACCTCACTGTTTGCCGGTCAGCTGGAAATGGATGATGAAGGTTATCTCCTTGCCCGAAACGGCACAGGGACTAACATCCCCGGAGTCTTTGCCGCCGGCGATGTTCAGGATCGACAGTTCCGTCAAGCCGTGACAGCTGCCGGAACCGGTTGCATGGCGGCGATCCAGGCCGAACGTTTTCTCGACGACCTCCCTTACGATCCGAGCCTCTCCTGCAAGAAGGGGATCTGCAAGCCGCAGTAGCGTCCTGTTTGCCTGACTGGCAACCTTGATATACTTTGCGGAGTTTTGAGCCAATACTGATTGTTATCAACAGGGACATCGATGAGCATTTCCGGAAATGTCAGCCCGCAGTGGCTGGAGGCACAATATCAACTGTGGAAATCTGAACCAGGCCAGGTCTCTCCTGATTGGCAGGCCTTTTTTGAGGGTTTCGACCTGGCCAGGCAAACGCCGGCAAACGTTGGCGATCTGGCCGCTAAAAATTCAGCTGTCGACTCTTTGATCTACCGCTACAGGGACCTTGGTCATTTACAGGCCAGAACCGACCCGCTCTCCCCAGCCCCGGCCAATCATGCACAGCTGAACCTTGCAGCATTCGGTCTCAAGGAAACCGACCTTGATCAGACCTTCTATCCGCTGCGTTTCCCGAAACCGAGCGCCACACTTCGTGAAATCATCGCTCTACTGGAGGAGACCTATTGCAGGGCAATCGGCGTGGAATTCATGCACATCCAGGATCCGGCAAAACGGGAGTGGTTGAAGCAACGTATGGAGGAGACACGCAACCGGCCGCAGATGGATCGTGGCGAACAGATGCATATCCTTGAAAAACTCCAGGAGGCGACCCTTTTCGAAGCTTTTCTGCACCGTAGGTTTCTTGGCCAGAAACGCTTCTCTCTGGAAGGCGGCGAGGTCATCATTCCAATGTTAGACGTGCTGTTGACTCGAGCAGCAGAGAGAGGGGTAGGCGATGTGATCATGGGTATGGCACACCGCGGACGCATCAACGTGCTGGCCAACATCTTCAAAAAACCGCTGGAGAACATCTTTGCCGAATTCCATGATAATCTCGAACTGGCTTTTGTCGGTGAAGGCGATGTGAAGTACCACACGGGTTATTCTGCCGATCTTTCACTGCCTTCGGGAGACAACATTCATCTCAGCCTGGCCGCCAACCCAAGCCACCTGGAGGCTGTTGATCCGGTCGTGATCGGCAAATGCCGAGCCCGCCATGTCACTTACGGGCCCGGCGGCAAGAAGAAGGTCCTGCCGGTACTGATTCACGGTGATGCAGCTTTTGCCGGCCAGGGTCTGGTCGCAGAAGTACTTAACCTCTCACAGCTTGACGGTTACCAGTCGGGTGGCACCTTTCACCTGGTTGTCAACAATCAGATCGGTTTCACCACCGCACCGGACCATGCACGCTCGACCCTTTACGCCACCGATATCGCCAAGATGCTCATGGTACCTATTTTCCACGTTAACGGTGAAGATCCCGAAGCTGTCGTGTATGCGGCCAGCCTGGCACTGGAATATCGCCAGACCTTCGGTGAAGATGTGGTGGTCGAAGTCATCTGCTATCGTCGCCATGGTCACAACGAAGGGGATGAGCCCTTTTTTACCCAACCGCTCATGTACGAAAAAATCCGCAAAAGGCCCCCTCTGCATGAGATCTATGCAGAACGCCTGATAGAGACCGGCGTTGATTCCGAGAAAATCGCAGAAGGAGCAAACAAGATAACCAAGCGACTTGAGGAGGCCCTCGAGTTAGAACCCAAGCGCCAGGGGGATAAGGGTTTTCAGGCAAAATGGGCCGGCATCCAACGCGAATACACGCTGGAAGAACCGGAAACGAAAGTCTCCGCGGAGTCTCTTACCAGCCTGGCTCAACGCCTGGCAACTCTACCGGCTGGACTCAATGCTCATCCAAAAATCGCACGTCTTCTCAAGCGCCGCGAGGAGAGCGTTCTCGAGGGCACAGGGATTGACTGGGCCAACGCAGAAGCCCTCGCCTTTGCCTCTTTGCTGATTGAGAATGTTCCGGTCAGGCTTTCAGGGCAGGATTCGCGTCGCGGCACATTCAATCAACGCCATTCGACCCTGGTTGACCAGAAGACCGGCCAACTCTATGTGCCGTTGGCCTTCCTGGAAAAAGGCCAGGCAGCTATCCAGATTTACGACAGCATGCTTTCGGAAGCTGCGGTTTTAGGTCTTGAATACGGGTATTCACTGGAAACACCGTATGGCCTGACGATCTGGGAAGCCCAGTTCGGTGACTTTGCCAACGGCGCCCAGGTGATCATCGATCAGTTCATCGGCACCAGCGGCAGCAAATGGGACCGCTCCAGTGGACTGGTCCTGTTTCTGCCTCACGGCTACGAAGGTCAAGGCCCGGAGCACTCGAACGCTCGCATCGAGCGCTTCATGAATCTCTGTGCCGACAACAACATGCAAATCGTTTATCCGAGCACACCAGCGCAATTTTTTCATCTCCTGCGCCGTCAGTGCAAACTACCCTATCGCCGGCCACTGATCGTTTTCACACCAAAAAGCCTCCTGCGCCTGCCGGCCTGCAGCAGCGCTCTTGAGGATTTGAGCGAAGGTTCATTTCAGGCGATTATCCCCTGTGCCATACCGGCGGAGCAGGTCGAGACACTGCTTATCTGCAGCGGTAAAATCTATTACGAGCTACAGGCTGCGCTTGAAGATGAGGGCAGAGAGAACGTTGGCCTGCTGCGGATTGAACAACTCTACCCCCTGCACCAGGAACGTCTGCAGGAAGAACTGGCCCGCTACGGCAATGCCGGACGCATTGCCTGGGTGCAGGAAGAGCCGAAGAACATGGGACCCTGGCCTCATCTGCAATACAGCCTGGCCCGTACCCTCGGCAAAGACCTGGAATATTGCGGCCGTCGCGCTGCCGCCGCGCCTGCTGTCGGCTCGCATCGACGTCACCGTGAAGAACAACAGCAGATTATTGACTCAGCCCTGCGCAGCAAGGATACATAATGGACATAAAAATACCTGAAGTCGGTGAATCGATTCTCGAAGCACTGGTCGCCAACTGGCTGAAAGAGGACGGCGCTGCAGTCGCCAAGGATGATATCATTTGCGAACTGGAAACCGACAAGGTCAACGTCGAATTAACCGCGGAAGCTTCCGGTCGCCTGCATATTGTCGTTCCGGAAGGAAAGACCGTACCTGTCGGCACGCTGATCGCTACGATTGAAGAGGGTGATGTCTCGCAAGAGCAGGAGACTGTCGTGCAGACGCCCCCACCGCAGAAGACGGCACCAGAGGCTGAGACGACCTCTCCGCCTGCCTCGGAAATATCCGGGGATCAGCAGTCATCTCAACCTCCGGTGAATCCCGCAGCCCGCCAAAATGCGCAAGAACGTGGCATCAACCTTGAGGAGATCTCCGGAAGTGGGCGGGCAGGCAGGATCCTCCTCGACGATGTCCTGGCCCACGAGAAGACCCCGACCCCGGGCGTTAAAGCCGAGAGCACCAAACCCGTAACAGCGGAAGCCGAGACTGCGGCCGATGGCCGCCCGGTCACCCGACAGGCCATGACGCCGATTCGACAGCGCATTGCCGAGCGCCTGCTTCAGGCCCGCCAACAGACCGCCATGCTGACCACGTTCAATGAAGCGGACATGTCGTGGATCAAAAAAATCCGCAGCCAGCACCAGGAACATTTCATAGAGAAACACGGCATCAAGCTTGGCTTGATGTCATTCTTCATCAAAGCCAGCATCGTGGCCCTCAAGGAATTTCCAGCGGTCAACGCGCGGATTGACGGCACCGACATCGTTTATCACCACTATTACGACATCGGCATTGCTGTTGGTACCGATCGAGGCCTGGTGGTCCCGGTCCTGCGCGATGCCGACCAGATGACCTTTGCCGAAATTGAACAGCGGATTGCCGACCTCGCCGTCAAAGCCAATGCCCGCAAACTGACTCTGGCTGAACTCGAAGGCGGCACCTTCACCATTACCAACGGTGGCGTCTACGGCTCGCTACTGAGCACGCCGATTATTAACCCACCGCAATGCGGGGTGCTTGGCATGCACTCGATCCAGGATCGTCCGGTTGCCAGAAATGGCGAGATCATCATTCGTCCGATCATGAATCTGGCCTTAAGCTATGACCATCGCCTTATCGACGGGCGCGAGGCCGTCGGCTTTCTCAAACTGATCAAAGAGTATATTGAGGACCCCTCGGAACTTTTTTTGGAACTTTAGGCAGCTGTGAAGCGCTAGTACCCTGTAACCTATAGGATTTCGCAAGATTGCGCAGGGATTTGGCGGGTCAGCAAGGCGCGCCTTCAGCTGCCCAGCCGTAGCTACTCAGCTGAAGGCGTAACGCCGCTGACGCGGCAAAGAACCAGCAAGATGCGATAGTTTATGGGTTACAGGGTACTAGGCGTCCCTCTCAATTTCAGGAGCACTAAATGAGTAAGATCTTCGATTTGATCATCATCGGTGGCGGCCCCGGGGGCTACGTTGCCGCAATTCGTGCTGCCCAGCTCGGTTCAACGGTTGCTGTCATCGAAAAGCGCAAAGCTCTCGGCGGCACGTGTCTCAACGAAGGATGTATTCCGAGCAAGGCATTGCTCGACTCAAGTGAACTTTTCGTTCAGGCTCGCGATAAGTTTGCCGGACACGGCATTCTGGTCGAGCCTCCTTCGCTCGACCTCGGCAAGATGATGAAGCGCAAGGAAGACGTCGTCACGCGTCTGACCCGTGGCATCGCCAGCCTTTTCAAAAAGAACCAGATCACCTTGATCACAGGCACTGGCCGTCTCGGCCCGATTGATGCTGAAGGTTCATTGCAGGTTATTGCAGCAACGGATGATGGCGAACAGGTGGTCCTGGGCAAGCGCGTGCTACTGGCCACTGGTAGTGTTGCCGTTGACATACCCGGCTTGCCTCAGGATGGTGAACGGGTCGGACAGGCCCGTGACGCTCTTGAGTATACTGCCGTTCCCGAGCACCTGGCTGTGATCGGCGGCGGCTACATAGGTTTGGAACTCGGTTCCGTCTGGTTGAGGCTCGGCGCCAAAGTCACCATCATCGAGATGCTCGAGCAGATGCTGCCGAGTACCGACAAGGAGGTGACAGCAGCCCTGCTGAAAAGCCTGCAGAAGCAGGGGATGACAATTCACACCGGAACGAAAGTCGCCGGAATGGAACAGACCGACCAGGGCGTTACCCTCAAGCTTGAAGGCAAGGAGGAACAGACCTTAACCTGCGACAAGGTATTGGTTGCCGCTGGTCGCAAGCCATGCATTGACGGGCTCGGTCTCGATGAAGCAGGAATTAAACTCAGCGAAACCGGCCGCATCGTGATCGATGACAACTATCAGACTAACGTGGCGAACATCTATGCCCTTGGTGACCTGATTCACGGTCCGATGCTGGCACACAAGGCGATGGATGAAGGGATAGTGTTCGCTGAAAGGCTGGCAGGTGAACACCCTGCCGTCGATTACAACCTGATTCCCGGGGTTGTCTACACTCATCCTGAAGCTGCATCTATCGGCGCAACTGAAGAGCAGCTTAAATCAGAGGAGACACCCTATAAGGTTGGTCGTTTCCCTTTCATGGCCAGCGGGCGTGCTCGTGCAATGGACAACGTTGACGGCTTTGTCAAAGTCCTGGCCAGCCCGGAAAGCGGACGGATCCTCGGTGTACATATTATTGGGCCCAGTGCTTCTGAATTGATCAGCGAAGCGGTCACCGTTATGGCCTTTGGTGGCAGTGTCGAAGATGTCGCTCTGACCATGCATGCCCACCCGACACTGAGCGAAGCATTCAAGGAAGCGGCTCTCGGCGCTTTCGGCAAAGCGGTACACGGCTGACATTACGCAGAAGACTCTCCCAAGAAGGCCAGGGGCAGCGAAGATTGCTGCCCCTGGCCTTTTTGGGTGTTCAGTGTTCTATTCAGATCTCAAAGCTACTTGAGCCAGTCGCAGACCAGATCAATCGCCTCGACCATCTTGAAGCAATGCGTGTTGAGAAAATCGGCGGGAAGGGGTTCGTGCAATGAGGTACGCTCTGCTGCGGACAGCGTCTTGGCACCATCGAAATCGACCAGTGCAATACGCGCTGTCAACTCCTCTTCAGGACGACCGAAGGCGCTGCCCGGCAGGAATGCTACGCCGGCCTCTTCCAGAATCCGCTGACACAGTTCTGTCCCCGTGGTGATCCCGCGAGACTGCAGAACATCGCGGTAGGCGGAGAAATCCGGGAGCATGTAAAAAGCACCCTGAGGGGGAGCAACGAAGACGTCGGCTGCGGTAAACCGTGCCAGGATATGATCGTTAAGTGTCTTCAGGATACGCCGCGACTGGCTCAGGTAAGTTTCGATGCGTGGCCCGCCCCGAAAGGCCCGCACAGCTGCGTACTGGATAGGAGCGCTAGTTGCGGTGAAGGTCTCACTCGCCACAACAGCCATACCATCCGCCAACCAGTCGAGTTCTGCAGGGAACGCGAAAGTCCCGAGACGCCAGCCGCCGGCACCACACCACTTGCTCAAGCCGCTGCTGATGATCGTCCCTTCCGGATAATGGCGGGCAATGGATGTATGCTCCCCTTCGAAGTGAAGCTCACCATAAATTTCATCTGAGAGCATGATGACATGGTACTTGCGCGCCACCTCGGCCAGAGCGGCGAGTTCCGCGTCAGAGTAGCTGCAGCCGGTCGGGTTGTTTGGATAATTAAGGATGACGATGCGCGGCTTGCTCGGATCTTTGCGGCACAGCTTGTCGAGTTCATCCGGCGTCAACAACCAGCGATTGTCACGTCTGGTCGGTATCCAGTGCACGTGCCGGCCAGCGATCTGTGCCTGGGGAGCATAGGAGACCCAGCTCGGCGTCGGGATTACGAGGTCACCGTAGTAGACCAGCTGCAAGATAAACATCAGTTCTTTCGAACCCGGTCCAACCAGAATATGGTCTGCGTGGAAACTAAGATTCTGGGTGCGCTGATAGTAGTTGGCGACCGCCTCCCGCAAGGCCGGCAGGCCGCGTACCGGCAGGTAGTCCTTCTGGTGGGCGTTGGCCTGCAGTGCCTCGACCACCGGCAGGGGAACCGGGAAGGGCGATTGGCCAAGTCCGAGCTTGTAGACCTTGCGTCCCTCGGCAATCAGTCGGTTGCTCAGTTCGTTGATGCCGAGGGTCGCCGAAACCGGCAGCCCCCGAACGTTCAGGTTCAGGCAAATCTGGTGTACCATAGGGTTTACTCCTTATGCGAAAGAAACAGACGAACATCTTCCCGCTGACAGACTTGATAGCAAACGGGACTCTCAGCCAAAGACCCGCTGCAAATGAGCTTGCAACATCGCACGGAAGGCTGCCTCGCTATCCCCACGATAGACCAGAGAGGAAGCGATTTCAGCGGCGAGCATGGCAGAGCGGTACTTGGGTGGCAAATTACGGATGCGGCGCCGGTAACGTTGATTATCACGTAACAGGCGCGGCAGGTGCGCCTCGATCGCCTTCCGGAACAACGGTTGTTCGCAAAGGTCCTGGTTAGCCTGGAAGAAATTAAACAGCCGTGCATAGTGGGCGTTAATCTCGCTGCTGACTGCCGCCGAGATCTCGGTGCACAGCAGGCTGTTGCCCGGCTCGCGCCGTCGTTTCAAAATCAGTCTCGCCTCGTCACCGGAACGCTTCTCGAGAATCTCCAGAACATCTGCAACATAGCGTTGCTTGTGCGCCAGAAACTCTTTATCAGTGAGCAGCAGGTTGGCTATAATTTCGTAGGAGGAGGAGATGACGCCGCACTTGTTGGCCGAAGCATCACGCATGATCAGCACCCCGCGACGCTGTAATTCAATCCTCGCATCAGGGGTCAGGAAGGAATTGGCTCCCTCAACGATCACACGCACCGTTGCCTGACCGTCATCGTCAAGCAGCCGCTGCCAGTTGCTGCCATCGATCGTCTCGGGGCGACCACCGGCCGGGATGAAGAGATCTGCAGGGACCGTGAAGGCCAGGCCATTGAACTCCCGGTAGAAGTCGTCGACCGTGACCCATTCCTCGATCAACACGCCATCCTTACGAGACACTCTGCGGTAGAGCTGTCGCAGTCCCTCTGTGCGTCGCTGGTTGCGAAACAATATAAAGCCGCCATCGTGCAGGGCTTGTGGATCAAAGCCATCAACATCCTGCGCCAGGACAACCTTGCGCAGCGCTGCGTGATCGGCACCGGCCGGATCGTGCAAGGCACCGGAGCCATCGATGATCAGGTTGATGCTGACCGCAGGGCAACGGTCAAGGAGCAGTCTCATGGCATTGCCGGCCACATCGCCATTCGGCCCACCGGTGAACTTGACGGAAAAGGCCTCCTTGTGGATGTCTATGCCGAGCTCCGCCATGGTAATCTCTGCGAACTTGACCACTCCCGCCGAGGTCACGCCATACTCCTTGTGGTTGATTCCCACCTGTTTGCTCGAAATGACGCCGATACCGAGCAGGTATCCGCGCCGAACCGACTGGCGGGCGATCAGCTCGACCATGGAGTCGTGCATGTTCTCGTCGGGCCCGAGCTCGATTGCCTCATCCTCGCCGTAATAGTCAACGACACGCGGGTCCTTCGCCTGGCCGTTTTCAGTAACAAAAATGTCGAAGAAAGCATTGATAAAACCGAACTGGACTTTGTAGAGGCGCCGCGTAACCAGGTCAAGATCAGTCAGATCAGCGGCATCGAGGGCCACCACCATCTTTGAGCCACCTTCGTAGATGTCCTTGTTCTTCAGGTGCTGGGTGTGTGCCAGAACATAATTCTCGCGGAAAATGGTGTTGGTGTTGGTGATGTAGTCGTCCCAGCCCCGGCTGAGGACGGTGCGCCAGCCGCCTCGGGCGATATCGGAGAAGCCGATGTGGTATCCTGCTCCATGACGTCCGAAGAAGAAAGTCACCCGGAAAGGCCGCTCGGCTGGCAGGTCGGCGGTAAAATCAGGGCCAAGCTCTTCCAGATAGCAGGGATCGATGCGGAAGGCGAGAGCCTGCTTCTCGGCAACGAAGAAATTTGTCTTGAGCGTATGGCGAATGAACAGCAGCGCACAATTGAAGACGCCGCGGCGGATTTCGTCGAGATAGCGGTGGCCGGTATTGTAGTCGTCAATAGCGACTTCCATTTCGGTGAGCGTTGTCTGGTAAAGCTCCTCCCGGCCAGGAACCAGCGGGTCAAAGCGGGTCTTGAACAGCCAGACCAGCTTAAGCGCCATGTCCGGATGGCTATGAAAGGCTCGCAGGACATTTTCAAACCCAAAACGGTCGGGCTGATTGTGTGCCAGGTTGGTGTGACAAAAGCTGATGAAAGCGTTGACAAGGGAGGCTTCCTCGCCGGTCATGACCCGCTGCACCACAAAATCCTGGTAGACCGGCGAAGCGGTCGAGAGGATCTGCGTGTTGTAAAGCTCCTGTTGTAGATGATTAAACAGTTCAGACCCCTTCTCGACCAGGCCGGAATCTCGGCTATGGATGTAAAAAGTGCCGATGAAATAGGGATGAACGCCGTTGCTGATGGTCAGACAGTAGGCGCGGCGTACACCGAGACCGAGTCGGTGAAAGACCTCCATCGTCTGGGTGAGAAAATCAATCTGCGGGGGATTGCCGGCGGCAAACATGACGCGGTACTCACGGGGAGAATCAGGGTCATCGGTCTTCTCGACATCAAAGTAAATCCCCCCCTGCAAGAAACTCTGCTGGTACATCCACAACAGCTGCGCTACGCGCCGAAAGGGAGAAACCCGGACGTATGCTTCATTGTTCAACCAGATCAGCTGCAGCAGCCGATCGAACTGGCGCCGGTCGAAAGTCGGGTAACTTTCCCGAAGGGCTGCGGCCACACCCAGACGGATACTGGCGGGAATCTTCTGCCGGCCAGCCCCTGCAATATCCTGATGAGCTTTGCGATCAAACTCGAATCGCTGTATTTCCAGGCCGAATTCCACCCCGGGGAGGGTACGATATGACTGGGTGAACTGAGCATAGGAAATCTCGCGTTCATGCAGGTTGCGAATGGTATTGTAGAGCGACCCGGGACGGTTCGGACAAGCCACAATCAGTCGCTTCTCACGATCAGCCAGGACCAGGCGCTGATCGTGCCGCAATGAGGACAACCGTGTCGCCAGGGTTGCGATCGCTTCAGGAACATCCTGCATGGTGATCGCGAAATACGGGTGCATGTTGTCGAGCAGCCACTGCAAATTTTCCACGGCAGCACCACAGGTCCCGCCAATTTCACGCAGAACGTTCCCATGCAGGCGCTGTTTGGCCCCATCAATCATGATTTTGCCTTCTTTCAAATCCAGGTGGAGTTGTTGAGTGTTCAGTCATGCAGCGGGATGATCAGCATCGGCCGATGACACTTGCGCAGAACCTTTTCGGCGACACTGCCGAGGAAAGCATATTTGAGCGCTCCCTTGCTGTGACTTCCCATAACAATCAGGTCGGCATTGATACGCTCTGCTGCAGCAAGAATTTCCACGAGCGGGCTGCCATGATGCACTTCAATATCAGCAATCCGCTCGATGTCTTCAGGGTGATCGATCAATTCTTCTTTGGCAAATGTATGCATCCGCTTGAGGATCGCGTCCTTGATCTCTGTCTTATGCACGATTTCAAAATCAGCCAGTTTGTCCTCGCCCATTACGGTTGAGACATAATTAATGACCGCAGGGTCCACGTCCGGCAGGACGTGCAACAGGTGGATGCGCGCACCGAAGCAGCGGGCGATGGCGATGGCGTGCCGGAAAGCATGGGCTGCGTTCTCGGAAAGATCGGTAGCGTAAAGAATCATCTGGTATTGGGGAATCATGTCGTCCTCCTCAGGCGATAGCCGGCGGGTTGCTGCCGCGAACGCGCAGTTTCTGCACTGCATAGATGGCCGCAAACAGGGCCGCGCCCAACAGGTAACTCAGGTGACGCTCTTCGATGCCGAGCATTTCGGCAAAGAAGTAGGGACGGAAGGTCATACCGCAGACCAGAAGCAGCGCCAGCAGTTCATACCAGCGGTTCTTGGCGATAAACCACCCCTGGGTTGCTCCGGCAAAGGCGCAGGTACCGATACAGGTCATGATGAAGATAAAAATCGCTTCGAAGAAGTTGTTAATGCCGATGAGCAGAATGTCGGTGTTGAAGATGAACATGAATGGCAGCACTGCGGTGCGGATATCGTACATGAAACCCTGCACCCCGGTCCTGATCGGGTCGCTCTTGGCGATTGCCGCAGCCGCGTAGGCGGCCAGGCCGACCGGCGGCGTATCATCGGCCAGAATTCCGAAATAGAAGCAGTAGAGATGCGCGGCGATTAACGGCACAGCGAAACCGTTGAGATCAGCCACAACCACCAGCGCCGGCGCTGTGAGGCTGGCCATGACAATGTAGTTCGCGGTGGTTGGCAGGCCCATGCCGAGCACCAGGCTGCAGAGCGCAACGATAAAGAGCATCAAATAGATATTGCCCATGCTCAGGACATCGATAATATCGGTAACCAGACCGCCGAGTCCCATAGTGACGACCCCGACGACAATCCCGGCCGCAGCGGTGGCGACACCGACGCTGACCATGTTTCGCGCGCCACCCACCATGCCTTCGTAGATATCAATGATGCCGCGTTTAAAACCATTAGCGACAGAGGTCTTCTCTTTTCGTGCACGCACCGCATGCTGGAAGAACATGAGCACCAGCAGCAGTATGATTGCACGAAAAGCAGCCATGTCTGGTGAATGGCGCGGGACGATCAACTCGTAGAGCAAGAACACGATCGGCACCAGGTAATGAAAACCGTTGGTTAACACCTGGAAAAAGACCGGCAACTCGATCTTGGGCAAACCCTTCATGCCAAGCTTGGAGGCCTCGATGTGAGTCAGGAAAAAGAGTGCCACGTATGAGGCGAAGGCCGGGATGGCCGCCGCTTTACAGACTTCGAGGTACGGCAGGTTGACGTATTCGGCGATGATGAAGGCTGCGGCCCCCATGATCGGCGGCATCAACTGGCCGTTGGTTGAAGCCGCGACTTCGATCGCCGCCGCCTTCTCTCCCGGGTAACCGACTTTCTTCATCAGTGGAATCGTGAAGGTTCCGGTGGTTACGACGTTGGCAATTGATGAGCCGGAGATCAGGCCGGTCATGCCTGAAGATAGAACCGCCGCCTTGGCCGGTCCGCCCTTGTAGCGACCGAGCAGGCTCATTGCCAGATCAATAAAGAAGCGCCCGGCACCGGCTTTATCGAGCAGCGAGCCGAACAAAACATACAAAAAGACAATCTTGGCCGAAACATAGATCGGCACCCCGAAGATTCCCTCGGTGGTCAGCGAGATCTGGCCGACGAAGCGGTTGATGCTGACCCCTTTAAAGGCAAGGAAATCGGGGAAATAGGGACCGAAGAAAGCGTAGATGGTAAAGAAAATACCGATGATCGACAGCGCTGGCCCGACCACTCGACGCGCGCCTTCCCAGAGGAAAAGGATCAAGAGTGTGCCAAACACCATATCACGGGTGTTGAGCAGGCCGACGCGGCTGGCGATCCCCTCGAAATCGATCACGATATAGAGCGCAAGGAACGCGGCAAAACTCGCGAGCAGCAGATCCATCAGCGGGATCCGGTCGGTGGCCGACAGCCAGCGCAGCCCCGGGATATTGATTTGACGCTTGAAGGTCGGAAAAGAAACAAAGATCAGGAACAGAGCGAACGCCAGGTGGATGGCACGCACGTAAGTTGAATCGAGCAGCAGCCAGCTCGCCAGGGAGAGCTGAAACAACGACCAGCTCAGCGCTACGACCGGCACCAGGAAACGTTGCCAGCCGGAGACGTGGCGCAGGCCCATTTCCTCTTCTTCGATCATGCGGCGGGCTTTTTCCAGGCCCTCATCTGTTTCATCTACCGGAAGCTTGTGTTGCTGTTCCTCACTCATTACGGCGCACTCCTCAATCAAAAACGCTTGAGCTTAGAAAATCAGGGGGCACGATAACGTGCCCCCTGAGACCATCAGGCCTTATTTAACCAGGCCAGCTTCTTTGTAGTACTTCATAGCGCCCGGATGAATCGGAGCGGAAAGGCCCTGCAGCATGCTTTCCTTGGTCAGGTTGGCAAATGCCGGGTGAAGGGTCTTGAACTCATCAAAATTCTCAAAGACTTCCCTGGTGATCGCATAGACTGCATCGTCGGAGACGTCAGCACTGGTGCAAAGGGTTGCCTTGACTCCGAAAGTCGGAACGTCAGAGGAGTTGGTCACGCCCGGGTAATCGGCAACCGGGATATCGGCCGGAGCGTAGTAGCTGAACTTGTCGGTCAGCTTCTTGACTATCTCGGCAGGGACGGCAACGAAGTTGACCTTTGTGGCGCCGGAGACAGCTTCTTTAACCGAGCCATTCGGATGACCGACCGTGTAAAAGAAGGCGTCAATGCGACCGTCCTGGAGCATGCCAGCCGACTCAGCGGCCTTCATGCCTTCAGCTTTGATATCCTTATCAACATCGATACCGGCGGCAGCGAACAGGTCTTCAGCATTGCCGCGTTGCCCTGAACCGGGATTACCGATATTGACAATTTTGCCTTTGAGATCAGCAACGGAGTTAATGTTTTTGCTGGCATTGGCGACGATCGTCACTGATTCAGGGTGAATTGAGAACACTGCGCGCAGTTTCGTGACCGGCTTGCCTTCCCAGTCGGCGCTGCCATTGTAGGCCTGATACTGACGGTCGGACTGGATCACGCCAAACTCGAGGTCACCGGCATCAATAGCGTTGACATTGAACACCGAACCACCGGTCGACTCGACGGTGGCGCGCAGGTTGTATTCCTTGCGCTTTTTGTTGACCATCTTGGCAATCGCGCCACCGGTCGGATAGTAGACGCCCGTGACACCACCTGTGCCGATGGTCACGTACTGGACGGCGGCCAGAACGTCGCTCGCGCCGAACACTACCAATGCTGCTGCCAGAACCAACATACGGAACTTTCTCATCTTTTTTTCTCCTCTCAAGGGTGTCAGGATCTACCTTGCCGGAGCAAGGGGGCTGATCAACATGACGCCACCGTTGTACCGCAATCTCTCGGTGGCGGAACCGCATACCAGCCAGGTACGGTATGTATGTATTCAGCAAGAGCTGTACCAATCCAAGGTTGGCCGTCTAACCTTCTGAAAGGATTAACATATTTTCAAGAAAAAACAACCCGGGATAGTCACAAAGGGTTATAACCTGCGTTATTGCAAAAGAGAAAGGAACTTGTTTTTTACATGATTCCAAGAGGTTGGGAGGTTATAACCAGAGGCAGGCCATAACCTGGGTTATGGCCCTTTAACGACGGAAAACTCGGGGAAGAGGGTCAGCTGCGATTTCGACGCAGGCGTTTGCTCAGGGCCGGCTGGGAGATGCCAAGCAGACGCGCTGCCAGCGTCTGGTTACCTTCACAACGGCGCAAGGCTTCTTCAATCAGAAGTTCTACCGCCTCCGCCAGACTCGGACACTGTTCGAGAGACATAAAGGGATTGCCTTCTCCCTGGACAGGCAGGTTACCCGGCGGTTGACGTTCTATGGCACGCTGGAAGGCCGCCATGGAGAGCACCCTTCCCTGGTGGCTGCTGACCGCATCGAAGACCATCGAATGCAGTTCACGTACGTTGCCCGGAAAGGCATAGTTCGTCAACAGCAGCCGTAGTTGCGGAGGTGGTGTTGGTTTCAGCTTACCGAGAGCGCTGGCTGCCTCGTCGAGAAAATGATCAAGCAGAAGGGGAATATCGCCACGGCGTTCGCGCAGAGGGGGTAGATGCACATGGTGCGAACAGAGCCGGTAGTACAGGTCACAGCGGAAACTTCCGGATTCCTGGCGGGCGGCAAGATCCTGGTGGGTAGCGACAATCACCCGGATTTTAGCCTGACGCGGCCGATCGTCACCTAGCGCAAAATATTCGCCCTCCTGCAGCAAGCGCAACAGCTTGACCTGCGAGGACTGGCTCAAATCGCCGATCTCGTCGAGGAACAGGGTGCCGACAGCGGCCTGCTCGACCAGCCCGCTACGCGCGGCATCGGCTCCGGTAAAGGCCCCGCGCACATGGCCAAACAGGGTGTCGGCGAAAACATTGTCATCGAGTCCGGCGACATTGACTGTGACCATTTTGCCGCTGCGGCCGCTCAACTGGTGCACGGCCCGGGCGATCAGTTCCTTGCCAGTGCCTGATTCACCGGTAATCAACACCGGCCTGGGGCTGACGGCGATCGCCTCAACATACTGACAAACCCTTTGCATTGCAGAATCGAGCGTGATTATGTCGGCAAACGCCTCGGGCTGTTCCAGACGGCCACCGAGCAGGCGCTGGCGCATCGCCCGGTTCTCCCGCTCGAGTTCCTGAACACGGATCGCACGGCGAACTGTGTCGAGCAGGCGGTCATTGTCAATTCCCTTGACAATGTAATCGAAGGCACCGAGCTGCATGCAACTGACAGCAGTCTCCACCTGGTTAAGACCGCTGACGACGATCACTGAGACATCAGGGTACTGCTCCCTGAGGTGGGTCAAAAGCTGATCACCGGAAACGTAGGGCATCGTCATGTCGAGCAAAACCAGACCGACATCCTCGCTGTCGAGCATCCCTGGTACTTCGCGGGCATCCTGGCAAGTAAGCAAGCGGGTGATGCCACCCTGTCCTTCAAGTGTCATACTCAGGGTTCTCAGCCAGGGAGCCTCGTCATCAACCAACAGGACGTTGAACGAGGGATAGTTGCTGTTATCTTTCACGTTTCGCTCTCCTTCTGCGCCGGAAGGAGCAACCTCACCGTTGTGCCAACCCCCCGGGCGGAATCGAAAGTAATGCGCCCACCGTGTTCCTTAACAATCCCTGCAGACACCGACAGGCCCAGCCCGGTCCCGCCCATCTCGCGTTTGGTAGTAAAGAAGGGGTCCACCAGATGCGACAGGTGCTCAGGATCGATTCCGGTTCCGGTATCACGCACTGTCAGCACGACATCATTGATTGAAGGATCAAAAACTGTGGTCAGAGTGATCTCTCCGCTGTCATCAATGAGCGCCTGACTGGCGTTAAGCAGCAGGTTCACCACAACCTGCTCGATGCGCTGGAAATTGCCCCGCACCATCGGCAGATCGTCTGCCAGGTGCGCACTGAACTGGCCTGTCGCCTTGCGCAGGGTCGGTTCAACAAGCCGCACGGCGGATTCGGCAACTTTGCTGATATCGATTCTGTCAAAAAAATCGGCATCTTCCTGGCGGGAGAAGTTCTTTAAATCCTCGACAATTCGCTTGATGCGGCCGGCACTGGCGAGGGTTTCATTCAAGAGCTCCGGGATTTCTGCTCGCATGCGCGAGTAGCTAAGCCATCCCAGGCGAAAGTCTCCGTGTCGTTGATAATGTGCCTCGAGCAAAGGCATGGTGTCGGCGAAGGCCTTCTGCAGCAGCGGCACATTAAGCATGATAACACCGTTGGGGTTGTTGATTTCGTGGGCCACCCCGGAGACCAGAATTCCCAGAGAGGACATTTTGTCGGCCTGGATCAACTGGCGCTGGCGCACTTCCAGCTCTTCCATGGCGAGCTTGCGTTCGGCGACTTCCGTCTGCAGATCGCGAGTCCTTTCGGCAACCTGTTTCTGCAAGGTTCGGGACCAGACAACCGTGACCCCCAGAATCAACAGGAGTGGAACGGCCACGGCCGCCAGATAAGCCCCTACACGCCTCAGAGAAGGCTTCTCCGGCTCGAGTACACCCAGCCAACGGGCATGAATTTGCTGGTATTCACCAGTCTGTTTGAGAATCGTCAGCCCTTCGTTAAAGCGGGCCAAAAGGCTGCCCTTACCCTTGCGTACCGCGTAACCGTAATCTTGTGAGACCAAAGGCTTCGGCACCGGCTCTATGTTGCTGAGATTGAACTGGCGGCTGAGGTAAAGACCGGGAAGCTTGGCCACCAGGGCGCAATCATGCTTGCCTGAGGCGAGCAGGCGTAGCGACTCAGCTAATGAATTGCTCAAAATCAGCCGGGCGCCCTCCTGCCGCTGCGACATGAAATCGTGCATAACGCTGCCGCGCATGACGATTACCTCGCGGTTTGCCAGAGCGTCTACCCTGGTCATCTGCGGAGTCTTTTTTCGGTTCCAAATTGACTGATGTACCACCGCATGCGGACTGGAGAAATCAACCTCGGCGCGTCTCTCTTCGGTAAACGCCATCCCCTGCAGGATATCGATGCGCCCCTCCGCCAGGTCACGGCGCATATCGCCCCAGGCTCCGAGGTTAATCTCCACCTCCATCCCCATAACCCGGGCAATGGCCTGAGTCAATTCGACGTTGAATCCGGCTGGATTGCCATCCTTATCGAGATATTCATAAGGAGGATAGAAGCTGTCGCCGCCAACCTGAACGATTTCAGATTCAAGGTTACGGAAGAAGAGATCTTCGGCGGCGGAAGCATTAACAGGCGTGAGGATGAAAACCGTTATCCACAGCAGTAAAAAAAAGCACAGTCGGACAACGGAACCCGCCAATAGAGGTTTTTTCAACAGCAGGGTGGAACGGCAGGAATCGACTTGTCCAGATGCTGAACGTGCAAACCATTTTTGCACTTCAGAACCCGTTCAGCCGCCGTAAGAAGGCCTTGAGCAGACCATAATTGCGCCGGTTGAATTTAAACACCAGGCGAGGCAGATCGATGAGGTCGGGTTGATCCTGCTCTTCCGGGAGTGCGCCGGTCAACTCCAGATGGTTGCCGGGCTCCAGAATTTCACTGAACTCCTCTTCAAGGGTTGCCAGGTTTTCCGGACTTAACAGCTTGTTAAGGCGGATAACAAACGTTGATCCCACCCATCGACTGGAGTGATAGATACGATAGAAGTCGTGGATGATCTGCGCCGCCTCATGGGGGTCGCGAGTGATGGTGAAGAGGCTGAAATCTTCTCCTGAGATCAAGCCTTTCTTGAGCATGACCTCTTTCATGAAACTAAACCATGGCTCCCAGTAGCTGCCATCGTCATCGTCGATCAAAACTAGCGGAATCGGCGGATTTTTGCCGGTCTGCATCATGGTCAGGGTTTCCATTGCCTCGTCCATGGTACCAAAACCGCCAGGAAAGAGTGCAACTGCGTCAGCTTCCTTTAGAAATGCCACTTTCCGGGTAAAAAAGTATTGGTAGGTAATGGAATGTCCGCTGTTTGCCATCACCGGGTTGGTCCCCTGCTCAAAAGGCAGGCGGATGTTGACGGCAAAGGAATTCTCGGCACCCGCGCCCTCGTTGCCTGCGTGCATGATGCCGGGGCCGCCACCTGTGATCACCATATAACCAAGCCGCACCAGTTGCCGGGAAAAGGTTACGCATTTCTGGTAAATCGCCTCGTTTGCACCGATGCGGGCCGAACCAAAGATCGTTACCTTCTTGCGCTCACGGTAAGGGCTGAACATTTTGCTGGTATAGCGCATCTCCTTCATGGTCGCCCGCAGCATCTTGAGGTCAGCGAGATAATTGTTTTCCTGGCCGGTCTTCAAGGCGCTGATGACCATCTCACGGATTATATCCGGATAATGCACTTCGGCCAGCGACAGAATTTCATTGATCAGGTCATCAAGGGGGCCATTGGTTTTCTTGAAACTGATATCCATAACAGAATCCTTCACAGAGGTTGAGCGGTCATTCTAGCATGTCTTTATCCGATGAGCGCAGCAATTGACCACCGCCAACACGCTTTAGCCCAATCCAGAGTCCACGCAGGCTGGCAACCGGGTAACGTTCAGCAACAAGCTGGTATTCGTTGCGCAGTTGATGATCCAGGATACGCAGCCATTCACGGTCGGCAGAGTCCAATTGATCGTCCAGAGTCTCGCAGAAAAAGGTAATGCAGTTGTAAGGACGCCTGGCAACCGGCAACCGGCAACCCAGGTCACCGAGGTAGGGGCAGGTACTGCTGAAATCCGGGGCAGGGGGCTCTTCCCCCTCGAGCAGGTAAGCAAGCAGGTTGGTCAGAGTGATGTGATGCCGACCACAACCGCAGCAGGCACCATCACATCCGGCACATGATTCAGCCCCGCCGGCCTTGATGAACAGCTCGTCAAAAGCAAGTTGGGTTTCTGCAATAATCGCAAGCCGCAACTTGAGCCACTCCCGCTCAACCTCGCTGAGTATGGCAATCTCGCGGTTGATTCTGCGCAGGAGCTCCGGCCAGTCGGCCTGATATATTTCAAAATGCTCGATCATAGGCGAAAAAAGAAGCGGCACCGGGCGATCAGCCAAGTGCCGAATGTGGTCGGAGACAACCGTAAGCCGGGTTCTGTTCCCCGTAGCAGTTACCTGCTGCGTGGCGACGATCATTCCTCTAGGACCGCCGTTGCCGACGGCCTCAAGCAGCCTGACCCGGGAGTTTCGGACGGGCCGTCCTCAGACACTCCCCTATTTGGCCTTGCTCCGGATGGGGTTTACCGAGCTGCCGATGTCACCACCGGCACTGGTGAGCTCTTACCTCACCCTTTCACCCTTACTTCTCCAGCGCCACCGCAAGCGGTGGCTGCGGCGGACAGGCTTTTCACATGGATCAGCTCGTTCGCCGAAGCTTTAGCGAAGGAGAAGCGGTCTTCTCTCTGTGGCACTTTCCCTGGGGTCACCCCCGGTTCCCGTTAGGAACCATCCTGTCCTGTGGAGCCCGGACTTTCCTCCCCCCGCTCGCAGCAACGCTGCGCCAGGCGGCGATCATCTGTCCTTCTCTGGCCAGAGAATCATCAAACCTCGACTTCTACATAAAGAATCCGGTTGCAGTGAGGGCAGGTCTGCAGATCGCCTCCCTGAAGCAGCCGGTTATACTGCTGTGGCGGCAGTTGCATATTGCAGCCCAGACAGGCGCCATTTCTGGCAATTGCCAGCGCCAGGCCGTTTCTGCGTTTGAACAGCCCCTGATACTTGCGCAGCAACGATGCCGGCACATCGGTGACAACCGATTCGCGCGCCTGCTTCTGCTTCTGCAACTTGTCATCCGAATCAGACAGCAGTTGATTCAGCTCTGAGCCACGAGCCTGTGCATTGTCATTGATCGCAGCGAGAGCAGCATCCTTTTCGTTCTGATCTTCAACCAGAACAGCAATCTCTTTCTGCTTGAGCTGCAATTTTTCCTCAAGCTCCTTGTTCCCTTTTTTGGCAACGTCAACCTCTTTTAAAACAGCAACATACTCCTTCTGAGTCTGAATGCCCGGCAGGCGTGCCTCAGCCCGGGCAACATGGTCCCGCTGCTTGAGGAGTTCCAGCTGCAGTTGCGCTTCCTCCTGCTGTAACTGACCAATCTCTTCGGCGAGCTGATCAAGCATGGCCTGCACTTCAGCTGCTGCCTGCTTAAATGCACCCAGTTCCTGCTGATACTCCGAACAGACATCTTCAATACTGCTGATTTCCTGATCAATCTCCTGTAGATCCCTGAGCAGGTTCATCTTCTCTTGCACGTGTTACCTCCATTTGCTGTTGCATTTTAATAGATCTAAACGATGGTAATAAAAGGGTCTTGCTCTTCTGTATGTTCAAAAACCTCAAACTGGTACTGATGTTCTGCCGCCAGTGCTCTTAAGCGCTTTGCCAGTTCCGCAATCATGATCTTTTCCGTGCCGAAGTGTCCGGCATCGATCACCGCAACTCCGGATTGATGTGCCTGTTGCGCCTCGTGAAATTTTACATCGCCAGTCACCAGACAATCTGCTCCGTGGCGAATTGCATCGGCATAGGCAACCATACCACTGCCACCGCAGACCGCGATCTTGCTAACGGCGCGACTGCCATCACCAACCATGCGCAGTACCGGCAACCCGAGTACCTGCTTTACCTGCTGAGCAAAATCGTTCAGGGTCATGCTCTGCGAGAGAGTACCAATCCGCCCCAAACCGACATCCTGGCGTGGATTAGCCAGGGGAACCAGATCGTAAGCGACCTCTTCGTAAGGGTGAGCTTTGACCATGCGCGCCACCACTCGTTCCTGCAAGGCCACCGGTACGA